>NZ_RZNY01000014.1 GCF_003994475.1 Paenibacillus anaericanus
TGTAGCTCAACTGGTAGAGCAACTGACTTGTAATCAGTAGGTTGGGGGTTCAAGTCCTCTCGCCGGCACCATTTTTTACAACATTCTACACGTATTACTGCGGAGCCGTGGTGTAGAGGCCTAACATGCCTGCCTGTCACGCAGGAGACCGCGGGTTCGAATCCCGTCGGCTCCGCCATTTTTATTAAAACACATGTTTCCACAAGAAAGTGGGAAGGCTAACACTGCTCCACTTTATTTTTTTGGACAATTTTATATGGCTCGGTAGCTCAGTCGGTAGAGCAGAGGACTGAAAATCCTCGTGTCGGCGGTTCGATTCCGTCCCGAGCCACTTTATGTCTTTCAAATCATTGAGATTTGATTGGGCATACAACCTGGAGGCTTAGTGAAGTGGCTAAACACGGCAGACTGTAAATCTGCTCTCTTCGAGTTCGGTGGTTCGAATCCATCAGCCTCCACCATTTTTATTTTTAGTACGAGCCATTAGCTCAGTTGGTAGAGCACCTGACTTTTAATCAGGGTGTCGAAGGTTCGAGTCCTTCATGGCTCATCTCAAATGCCGTTAATCCTTAGGATTGACGGCATTTTTGTGTTATCAAAGAGCGGAACCTTGTCTGATGTGTAGTTGGATCACAAATTGTTCATTATTAGGGATGGGCTTAGCAACATGAGAAAATTAAATTATCGCTTTGATGTGATACAATAAGCTAAGTTAAAGCCAACAAAAATTGATTAGAAGGAAAGGCAACCCGCTATGGATATAAACTTGCTGAAGCAACAGGTTGAGAATATTATCGGGGCTCCGTTACCACTGAAGACACATTCCTCTGCCGTTCAGGTGACTCGGTCTGAAGTTTCGCAGCTGACGGATAGGGAAGTGCAACTGATCGAATTGCTGCTTACTGCGGCAAATGAGGGTGCGAAACCGTTGGTGCCTTCCAAACGGGAGGATGAACTCCGAAGTATCGAGCTCGGTGAATGGATACAGGAACGAGTGGAGCGTAAGGAACTGGGATGTCCAGTTCCAGATAGAATGGCAGTAAAGCCTCTTTTGAAAGTACCTATGCTTCCCTTTTTGCTAAGTGGAGAGAAAAGCTCGGGACTTGTGATTCAATTCTCGAAGTTGAATAAATTACTTCGCAGTTATTTTGGTGGAGATATTGTGTTACTTCCGCTCAAAGAAGACTGGTTGATCCTGGTGAGTGAGGATTTGCTGGAGGATCTCCGTGAAGAGAGTAAGGAAGGTATGTCGGCAGAACGTGAAATGCTTGGCGAATTGTGTCAGGGATTGTATGAACTGATAACGAATGAATGGGTCGGTGGCGGCTTTTATTTGGCTGTGGGTGACCTTGTGACAAGTGATGAATTGATTGTTGGTTCTGTTGTGTCGCTGAGCGAGACGCTGCTTCTCGGACGGATGTTCTATGTGACAGAGCATATTCATCTGCCTTGGGAACTGCAATTGGAGCGTTTGATATATAGCATTCCGGAAAGCCAACGTTCACAGTTCATTGAAGAGAATGGTATTCACTTAAGTGTGTTGAAGGATGAGGAGACGCGGACAACGCTCGAAGCTTTTTTTCAACTAGATTGCAATATGAGTGAGACGGCTAAGCGACTTTACGTTCATCGCAATACATTAATATATCGGATGGACAAGTTCAAACAAGAGACAGGACTTGATGTAAGAACGTTTCAGGATGCGGTTTTAGTTAAGCTCGGACTGTTGCTGTACAAAGTTACGAAAAGGACTTAATTTTTTTGTGCAGTTTGTGTATGGCGGTGTTTAGGCTCCATAGGTTAATATAAATATAGAAATTGTATCCGATTACATTTAAGTCATTGAAACTTACAATAATTATTCCTAGGAGGAAAAACACATGGCAGGCGTACGCTTAGAACACATTTACAAGAAATATGCAGGATCAGACAAAGCAACAGTAGTAGATATCAATCTTGATATTCAAGACAAGGAATTTCTAGTATTGGTTGGTCCTTCCGGTTGCGGTAAATCCACAACTCTTCGTATGATCGCTGGTCTTGAAGAAATTTCTGAAGGTAAATTGTACATTGGCGACCGTGTCGTTAATGATGTAGCTCCTAAAGATCGTGACATCGCGATGGTATTCCAATCATACGCTTTGTACCCACATATGAACGTATATCAAAACATGGCATTTGGTTTGAAACTACGTAAAGTGAAGAAAGAAGAAATCGATCAACGCGTTCGCGATGCTGCGAAAATTCTCGATATCACTCACTTGCTTGATCGTAAACCAAAAGCACTTTCCGGTGGTCAACGTCAACGTGTTGCCTTGGGACGCGCAATTGTCCGCGATCCACAAGTCTTCCTTATGGATGAGCCACTTTCAAACTTGGATGCTAAACTTCGTGGACAAATGCGTGCTGAAATCACGAAGCTGGTTAAACGTTTGGAAACTACTTGTATCTACGTAACGCATGACCAAACAGAAGCTATGACGATGGGTGATCGCATCGTTGTTATGCAAGATGGCTTTATTCAACAAGTTGCATCTCCTGAAGAGTTGTACAACCAACCACAAAACATTTTCGTAGCTGGATTCATTGGATCCCCTACTATGAACTTTGTAACTGGTTCTATTGTAGAACAAGGCGGAGCGGTTTACTTCCAATCCGATCGTTTCAAAGTTGAAATCCCACAAGGCAAAGCTACTATCCTGAAAGAAAAAGGATACCTTGGTGGTAAAGAAGTTATCATGGGTATTCGCCCTGAAGATATTCATGAAGAGCCAATCTTCTTGGAAGGTTCCCCTAACAGCATCTTCACAACAACTGTTGATGTGACTGAAAATCTTGGTCATGAAATGCTATTGTACTTGAACAATGCAACTCCATTGATCGCTCGTGTAGATGGACGTTCCAACACTCGTGAAGGTGATAGCGTGAAATTAGCTATCGACATGAACAAAGTCCATGTCTTTGATAAAGAGACTGAATTGAATGTATTCTACAATTAATCGGTAACGATTAATCCGAAACCGCCCTTCGGGGCGGTTTTTTTGTATTAGAAATAGCACCCGTGATTGATTTAAGAGGCATTTTCATTTACGATGATTACATTGAATTAAAGTATGGGTATGGAACACATATTTACATAATATTCGCAGGCTCATTCAGGAGCTAGGACGAGAGAGCTCAATTCGTCGCTTCGTGATCTGGATGACCAGATGAGAAAGGGAGAACATCATGGTTAAAAAAGTGAAAGTGTCAGAAATGGTTAACCAATTCGGACTAGAGGTTGTCTCTGGAGAAGAGGGCCTGAAACGGCCGATTACAGTAGATGATCTATATAGACCAGGTCTGGAAATGGCCGGTTACTTTGAGTATCATCCACCTGAACGTGTACAGATCTTAGGGAAGACGGAGCTTGCCTTCATTGAAATGCTTCCACCTGATCAACGTAAGGATCGGATGGAGCGTTTATGTAGTAATGAGGAGACACCGTGTATTATTGTAACGAGATCATGGGAGGTTCCTGACGAACTGATTGAAATCAGTAAGAAGAACAACATTCCAATTCTACGCAGTAGTATGGCAACCACGATTCTGTCCAGCCGGATTACGAGCTTCCTGGAGCGGAAACTGGCTCCTACGGCGACCATTCACGGTGTACTAGTTGATGTGTACGGGGTGGGTATGCTTATTACCGGAACCAGCGGGATCGGGAAAAGTGAAACAGCACTGGAATTGGTTAAGCGTAGTCATCGTCTCATTGCCGATGATGCAGTAGAAATTCGCCAGACTTCGGACAACCAGTTACATGGTACAGCGCCGGAGTTGATTCGGCATTTGCTAGAAATTCGTGGAGTCGGTATCATAAATGTAATGACACTCTTTGGGGCAGGTGCAATCCGTAACAACAAACGGATCTCTCTAGTTGTGAAGCTTGAAGCATGGCAGCAAGAGAAGCAATATGACCGCCTTGGACTTGATGAAGAGACCACTCGGATTATTGATACAGATGTGCCACTAGCAACGATTCCTGTCCGTCCTGGACGAAACCTTGCTGTTATTATCGAAGTAGCCGCAATGAATTTCCGTCTCAAACGGATGGGATATAATGCCGCACTACAATTTACTACGAAGCTGACGGAGACAATTGCAGAAGATGTAGATGATTTGGATTAGGAGCGTGAATAATGGGCACTTTGTTATTAAATCCGATTGTTTTCTCAATTGGTAGTTTGAGTGTACGTTGGTATGGTTTGATACTGGGAGCCGGAGCATTAGTAGGATTGCTGCTTGCGATTCGTGAGGGGAAACGTTTCGGTATTCCTTCGGAGTTTTTCATGGATGTGCTGCTATTCGGTGCTCCTTCCGCAATTGTAGCCGCTAGAATTTATTATGTTGCCTTTACATGGGATCAATATAAGAATGATTTATGGAAGGTATTTGCAATATGGGAAGGTGGTATCGCTATTTATGGCGCCTTAATCGGTGCGATTATATGTGCGGTCATCTTAGTTCGTCGTAGGGGATATAATTTCTGGCGTATTGCAGATATTTGTGCACCGGGCCTCATCGTCGGTCAGATGATTGGTCGCTGGGGTAACTTTGTTAACCAAGAAGCCTATGGCGGCGAGACTACGCTGACCTTCCTTAGAGATCGATTGCATTTGCCTTCATTTATCATCGATCAGATGTATATAGATGGCGTTCTCCATCATCCAACGTTCCTGTATGAATCTGTGTGGAGTCTGGGAGTTCTAATTCTGCTCTTTATTCTTAGAAGAGCTAAATTCCTACGTTCAGGAGAGTTATTCTTCTCTTACTTCATTCTCTACTCCATCGGTCGCTTCTTCATCGAAGCACTGCGTACAGACAGCTTGGCGTTCCAAGGTCCTGCGTGGCTAGCCTCATTTATTAATGGGTTATGGTCTCCAATGACTTGGTTCGGCTTCGAGCAGGGGGCACTGGATCCATCTTACGGAAATATAAGAATATCTCAATTATTGCCTATATTAATCGTTATTGGAGCAATTGTGGCAATGGTGCTGAGACGCAAATTGATTGCGAATCTGCCGTATTACAGTGATCCGATTGTTTCCACGAAGATTAGTGAGGTAGACAGTCTACCTGCTGCGGCTTCACAGGAGAAGGGCACTACACCAGCAAAGGGTACGATGGCAGATCATCTAGATGAGACAGAAAAGAAGGAGTAAAGATATAAATGATAGATACAGTGTTATTTGATCTTGATGGAACGATTATTAATACGAATGAATTAATCATTTCGAGCTTCCAACATGTTCTGGATAAGCACATGTCACAGTCATTCACTAGGGAACAGATTATTCCGCATATGGGGATGACTTTGGAGCAACAGCTACAGATTTTTACGGGGAATGATGACGTCGCGGAAATGGTCGTTGACTATCGTGCACATAACGCTATACATCATGATAATATGGTCAAGGAATTTCCGCATGTTAAAGAAGTAATAGCAGCTTTGCATGAACGAGGTATCAAGCTCGGCGTGGTGACGACGAAGATTAGACCTTCTACTTTGAAGGCGTTAGAAATGTTCGGGTTGTTAGAGTATATGGACACTATTGTCACTGTAAATGATGTTGAACATCCGAAGCCTCATCCTGAACCGGTTTTAACGGCGCTAGAAAGATTGAAGGCTGATCCGCAGCGCACGCTTATGGTAGGTGACAGCGCGGCAGATATACAATCAGCGAATGCAGCTGGCGTGAAGTCGGTCGCAGTGGCTTGGTCGCTTAAGGGTGTGGAAGTACTGCAGAAGTACGACCCGGATTATATCCTAAATGACATGACTGATATATACGATGTGTTGGGATGGGAGCCAGAGAAAAAGTGAGAAATATGCGGCGTTATCCAGTTGAGGGTCCAAACGCATTGTGGCAATTGTACCGTACAGTGAGTCCTTGGAAGGGTGTAAAGAATTTCATCTTTATCCAGATTGCACGTTATTGCCCGGTGTTGTCACTGAAAAACTGGATTTACCGTCATATCTTAGGCATGAAGGTTGGAGATCATACCGCCTTCGGCCTGATGGTGATGGTCGATGTATTTTTTCCTGAGTTGATTACGATTGGTCGTAATTCGGTGATTGGTTATAATACAACGATTCTTGCACACGAGTATCTGATCAAGGAGTATCGGCTTGGCGAAGTGAATATTGGCTCGGAAGTGATGATTGGAGCCAATACTACAATTTTACCGGGGATAACGATAGGGGACGGCGCGGTGATCGCAGCAGGCTCTATTGTGCATAAGGATGTGGCAGCGGGTACGTTTGTGGGTGGTAATCCACTACGCGTTCTGGAGCGCCACAGTCAGGAAGAGAGGTCATCTAATTTATAGGTGGCCTTTTTGTCTTTTAATCGAGAGAAAACCATTCATGCAGTGCTCCATAAAAAAGGTGAAGTTCGACGGTTTTGGAGATAAAGGGTATTACTTAAGAAGGCGATTCCTGCGTTGATAGCGAAATGATAATATTGAAGTCATTAATCCATTAAAGGAGTCCTTGAAATGAGTGACATGTCCAACGTTAGTAATGCATTTCATACCTTTATCAAAGAAGCACCCGAACAACAGCAAATCTGGATGGAAACTGTGAAGAGATTGGGTGCGAGCAGCAAACTCGATCCCAAAACGGAAGAACTGGCCTATATAGCTGTTCTTGCAGCTACGAGGATGGAAAGTGGTCTTTCCTTCCATGTGAAACACGCCAAGTCGCTTGGAGCAACGCGAGAGGAAATTATCAGCGCTATATTGGTGGGACTTCCCGCGGTTGGTAATACAGTTATTCAAAGCCTACCAGTAGCTATCAAAGCCTATGATGAAATATAATGATTAAATTGAAGAACGGATCGTTCCGAGGTGGACGATCCGTTCTTTTTCACGTTTAGCGGTTAACTACATTCTCCGGTTACTTAAGTTTGATACTGACATTCTCTTTAATTATTTTGCCTGGATACGTTGTGATATCAAATGTTAGTGGTTGCGGGTAGCTTTCTTGTTTTAAGCGATAGGTTATCGTTTCAAAATCGTCACCGGCAAAACCAATTCCAGAACGTCCAGCTTGAAATGTATGTGTCATCCCATCAGCATCCGTAAATTCGTAGCTTAAGTATAATGAAGAGCCATATTCAGAGTCTCGAAATACTTTTAATTGGAGCTCAGTTGAGTCTTTGCCTGCGGTAACATCAACAAATTGCACCGAGGAATCAGGTACGCTAATTAATTTCTTAGCCTCCGTGTCGATAACGAGCTTCAAATTACTACCGATGGATTCTTCAATACCGGAGAATTGAAAAGTTAACTCGTCTAAGCTAGTGTAATATAGGCTTCTAAAATACATCGAAGAGATAAGGGCTCTCCCGTTAACTGAGCTAGTGGTTGAGCCTGTTGAATCTATAATCCGGTCTCCATCTTGACCCTTTATATTTAGCTGGGGAGCGAAGTAGTTTTGTATTTTTTTATTAGGGACCTCGTTATACTGCAGTTGGATTTCCGTGCTAAGTGGTCTTATCGTTGCTTCTGTGATCGTGATCTCATGGTCGCCTATGGAAGCCTTTTGGTTTATCTCTGAAGTCTGTTCTAAGTCAGCATAAAGACTGGAATCTAACGTGACAGGGATATCAAATTGTACTCGTTTGTCGTCTGATTGCTCGCCCATGCCCCACTTCCCGGAAAATGTGAATTGCTCAGGAGTATGGCCATTATAGAACTCGAGTGTATAGTAACCGTGCTCAAAGTTGGTTGGACTTCCAGGGGGATTCTTCAGTGGATCCGAGAATTGAATCCCAGCCTCCAAATAGTTGCCTTCGGCATCAACAAAACTGGCGTTGTTTGTATGAATCGGCACGTTAGCAGGTAGATTCTCCGAAGTATAGAATACGACCATGGTCCGGCTATCAGCGAGAACACCGTCAATGGTCACCTTTAAGGCGCCATGTGTAACAGTTTGATTCAAAGGTTGGTATAATCCGTGATCTGCGGCTTCCTTCATTTCTGGTGTAAACATAGAGGTCACATAGTCTGGGATATCCATATGACTTCCAAGAACATCTTTATCTTGGGAATGTATCGAACCTCGAATTTGCAAAACTAGGATCAACAATAAACAACAGGCTAGAGCCCCTGCAGGGATTACCCATCTTCGTCTAAGAGAAGAACTTCTTCGTTTCATTCGTCCACTCTCCATTCCGCTCCGTAGTGCGATGTCCAATTTACTCACATCTACAAGCTTCTCGGCCAGTTTACTGTTCTCATATAACTGGATCAAATCGATTTCTTCACGCTCAGCCATAATACCGTTCACCTCCCCAGTCCATCTGTTTCCGAATTTGCTTCAACCCTTGATGCAGCCAAGTTTTGATGGTACCCTCGGGACGGTCAAGGACTTTTGCGATATCCGTAAGTGTCATGTCCTGATAGTATTTCAACATGAGCACATGACGGTACTTCGGTTTCATTTGCTCCAGAGCCATTTCTAAGTCCATACGCACCACACTGATCATTTCCGCAGTACCTGTTGTTGTATCCATCGACACTTCAGGAGTAATTCTTCTACGACGTTTCTGTTCATCTATGCTGCAGTTAATAAGAATTCGAATAAGCCAAGGCATAAAGGAATCGGGGTCTTTAAGCTGAGTACATTTACTCCAGGCACGGCATACCGTCTCTTGTACTACTTCTAAGGCGTCGGCTTCATTTCTTAAATAGCTGTAGGCGATGCCAAACAATTTCCTCTTATGTATCGATATCAATTGGTAAAAGGCATCTTCGTCTCCCCTGCATGCAGCGGCAGCCCATCCTTTCTCTATCATTTGTACGGGCTCCTTTCCGTGTAAACCGTAGTTGAAAAGATAACTGATAGGTAACTCTAAGGTAACTAACTTGGCGCCAAATTATCGAGATAAGTACAACATAGTAGAATCTATTCACTCTTTACATATAAAGACGGCGGGGGGAAGCAAACGGTTTTTTATTGTTATGTAATATTAATTTTTTTCACATAGCGTTCAATTTTGAATAAGAGTTGTAGGGTCTAAGGTGGACAATTCCCCAATTTATAGGAGATAATATTTGTGTTGTAAATTAACAGCAGGGAGCTGGTATAGTGAGTCGGATTGTGAAGGAACGTTTGCCACAATTAGACCTGTTTCGGGCGTTTGCTATCTTTTGTGTTATTCAGGTCCATTCTTCTTCGTTTGCGGCTGCGGAGCAGGCGTTAAATTCACCGATTTTTTATTTCTATAATTGGATGAATATTTTCTTTAAGGTAGGCACGCCTTCTTTTATTTTTCTCAGTAGTTTTGTCTTATTCTATAATTATTTCGATCAACCGGTAAATGGTGCGTTGGTTCGCAGATTCTACAAGAAACGGCTAACGTACATCATATTGCCGTATATATTAGTCTCTTGTTGCTACTATATTGTGCTTGCACATGAACGTGGTATTCTACGCTCAACACCGATTCTGGAGCATTTACAGACGCTTGGCTTTAAGCTGTTAACGGGTACAGCGTATACCCATCTATATTTCGTGTTTATTAGTATCCAATTCTATATTCTATTTCCGTTATTACTATGGTTGTTCCAGTCATTCCGTAAGCATAAAGTGTTGTTGGCCCTTATCCTGCCACTCGGGCTTGCGCTGCAATGGAGCTTTGTATTTTTGAATAAATATCAATTACATCTTCCGAATAAAGGGAGCTACGCCTTATCCTATATGGCTTATTACATGATGGGTGCGGCGTTTGCTATTTACTTCGAGCAGATTAAGGGCTGGCTGAAGACGGATTGGAAAGAGATGTCGAAGCGCTACAAGTTGTATACGGTAGCTCTGTGGTCTAGTTGGTTAATTATTGCTTTCGTTCATGTTCAGTTGTGGTATTCCTATCGTTTGGGTCTGAGCAGACCGAATACGTTCTGGTTTGAATTACTGTGGAACGTTCATACGTTGTTCTCAGCTATTGTGCTCATGAAGGCTGCTTTTATAATTCACCGTAAGGCTCCAGCGTTTTGGGTTAAACTTTTTACTCGTATGGGTGAGATATCCTTCGCCATTTATTTATTCCATCCAGTTGTACTGCTATATTATCGTAAGATAAGAAATCATATCTATCTTCCTGGTGAGTCTTTGCGATATTTACCCTTTATCGTTGGTGGATCACTTTGCGCTCTAATCATCTCATGGATTTTCGTACAGTTCTGTTTCAAGAGGCTGCCGTTCGCATCTCTATTCCTAGGGAGTGTTCCTGCCTCTTTAAGAAAGAAGGAAAGTCCTACCGGGAAGAATTCAGATCACAACCAACCAGCTCAAGCAAATATGTAACGTTTAATCGCCGACTTGGATATCAAGTCGGTTTTTTCTCGTAGAAATGGATACTTTCCATATACGGATAGCACCATGACATACTTAATTTCCACTAATAAAGACGCACTCATGACATGTGCAGATTTTACCACTATACTAATAGTACTATCGTAAATAGTCGATTTATTTGAGTACATATTATGGGTAACAAGCAAGCTTTGGTGCGTTGACGATTCAGGAAAAAGTATGATAAGATATCCCATATTCTTTAATTAGGTAGTATGGTAGCACTTTAATATGATAAAGTGAATTTGAGAGGTGAAGGTCTTGTCGAAACCCAAAGGATTTGAAAAACCGTCCGGCGTTCGTGACTATCTTCCTTATGCAGTGGAGAAACTTCGGGCGATTGAGCGCAGTGTGCTAGATTGTATGGCGGGCTGGGGATACCGTCAAATTATGACCCCAACAATGGAATATTATGAAACGGTAGGCGTGGCAAGCTCTACATCGGACCATAAGTTGTTCAAGTTGCTTAACAACCGGGGAACCTCGATGGTTCTACGTTCGGATATGACGACTCCAATTGCTCGGGTTGTATCTTCTCTATTGCGGGAGGAGCCACTACCACTTCGCCTGTCTTATCATGCGAATGTATTTCGGGCCATTGAAGAAGAAGCAGGGCGGGAAGCTGAATTTTTTCAAACCGGGGTGGAGCTTGTTGGAGATGATTCACCAGAGGCGGATGCCGAGGTCGTAGCACTTGCCGTTGCTTCGTTGCAGGCTGCTGGAGTGACTTCATTCAAAATCGCGCTGGGACATGTGGGATTTCTGAATGGGCTTCTGGAAGATGCGGTTCCGGGAAGGGAAGATGTTCGGGAGGCACTCAAGGAAGGTCTACTACATCGCGATTATGTGGGTTACCGCGAAACACTGGCGCAACTATCCCTTGCTGCGGAACAGCGGGATGAACTGGAAGGGATCCTGAGGCTTCGTGGAGGCAAAGAGATCTGCTCTCAAGCGCGAGAACTAAGTCAGAATCCGCTCGCTCAGGCGTCGGTAGAACATCTTAGTCAAGTTTGGGACGCATTAGAGGATTACGGCGTTGCTCAGCATGTAATGATCGACCTTACCATGATCGGAGATTTTTCTTACTATACAGGAATGACATTTGAAGGTTATGCGGCTGAACTCGGCTTCCCAGTATGTAGTGGCGGTCGTTATGATAAATTATTACAGCAGTTCGGGCGTCCAGCGCCGGCAACGGGCTTCTCACTAAAGACGAATCGGATCTTAGACGGTGTAAATGGAATTCAGGTTGAACCAGCGCTACCGATTCTTCTGCAATACGATGTTGCCCATCGCAAAGAAGCTTTTGCTGAGGCGAAGAGATTACGGAGTGAAGGTCGTAGTGTTGTGATGAAGCATAGCGATGGACCTGACGACCTGATCTGTGATACCGCGGGTAAGGGTAAACGTAAAGGGCCATTGGGACCAGCTTACGGCGAGATAGTCAGTTTTGTTGAGGGGGACTGAACCTTGGGAGAAATTATTAAAGTAGCTATGCCAAAAGGGCGTATTTATAAAAAAGCTGCGGAATTATTTCGCGCGGCAGGTCTACAAATTCCAGTGGATGTCGATGAATCCCGTAAACTGGTCATCTCACTTCCGGAGATTGGTATGGAATTTATTATGGCCAAACCGGTCGATGTGCCAACCTATGTGGAATATGGAGTTGCAGATATCGGCATTGTCGGTAAAGACGTACTCATGGAAGAGAACCGAGATGTATATGAACTGCTTGACTTGGGAATTGCCCGTTGTCGTATGTCAGTCATCGCTCTGCCAGATTGGGAGCCCGGCATACATCAGCGCGTGGCGACGAAGTATCCCAATGTGGCTTCACAATATTTTCGCGAACAAGGTCAGCAGGTTGAGGTTATTAAGCTGAATGGATCCATTGAGCTTGCGCCATTAATTGGATTAGCTGATCGGATCGTTGATATGGTGGAGACTGGCCAGACCCTGCGGGAGAATGGTTTAGTGGAAATGGAGAGCATTTTTGAAATTACGAGTCGGTTGGTTGCCAACCGTGTAAGTTATAGGATGAAGAACGCAGAAATTCAAGCGGTTTGCGATGCACTAAGCCGTGTGATTCAAGGAGGCGTGCAGGGATGAGAATAGTTGCGGCACAGGATTATGATTTGCGTCGGGAAGTAGAGTACGGATCTCCTGAGCAGAATGAAGCTGTTAAACATATTGTGGCGGCTGTGAAGCAAGAGGGTGACGCTGCCCTACTGCGTTTTACGGAGAAATTTGATGGAACAAAGCTGGAAGCAGGGGCGCTACGGGTAACGCAGGAGGAGCTTAAGGCAGCTTATGAACGTGTGGAACCATCATTTGTGACTGCGATAGCGGCTGCAGCGGTTAACATTCGGGCTTTTCACTCTAGACAGAAACGAAATTCTTGGATGGATGTGCAACCTGACGGCAGTTTACTAGGACAAATTATTCGTCCTCTTAAACGGGTCGGTGTATATGTTCCTGGAGGGAAGGCTGCATATCCTTCCTCTGTACTAATGAATGTAATTCCAGCACAGGTAGCTGGTGTGCCGGAGATTGTAATGGTGACACCACCAGCAACAGGTGGGCAAGAGGGAATTGACCCCTACATACTAGTAGCTGCGGCGGAAGCCGGAGTCAATGAGATTTACCGTGTCGGCGGGGCGCAAGCCATCGCGGCGCTCGCTTACGGCACGGAGAGTATTACTCCCGTGGACAAAATCTGCGGTCCAGGTAATATCTACGTCGCTCTAGCGAAACGTGAAGTATACGGGGTAGTGGACATCGATAGTATCGCCGGACCTAGTGAAATTGCTATTTTAGCTGATGATGTTGCGGATCCTGCCTACGTGGCAGCGGATCTGTTATCCCAAGCAGAACATGATGAGATGGCATCTGCCATCTTGGTAACAACCTCACCGGATTTTGCTAAGGCTTGTCAAAGAGAAGTGGAACAACAACTGGCGGAGCTACCGCGGAAGGTAATTGCGGGGGCGTCGATTGAAAATTACGGGGTTATTCTCCTTGTGAATTCGATTGAAGAAGGCATCGATGTCATTAACCGATTGGCACCAGAGCATTTTGAGTTAATTGTGGAGAATCCTATGGGTTATCTCGGCATGATTCAGAATGCGGGAGCAATATTCCTCGGTCCCTATAGTTCAGAGCCCGTAGGGGATTATTTTGCCGGACCTAATCACATTATTCCGACCAATGGAACGGCGCGTTTCTCATCGCCGGTGGATGTAGATGATTTCATTAAGAAATCAAGTGTGATCTATTACAGTAAGCAAGCGTTGCTGGAGAACGGTGAGACCATTATGGAGCTAGCACGAAAAGAAGGGCTGGAAGGTCACGCCCGAGCAATAGAAATTCGGCTTCGCAAAGAAGGAAAGGTGGAATAGGCAATGACAGCAAGTAATGAGGAAGTAAAGGGACGTAGTGCAAGTGTTAACCGTAAAACGAATGAGACAGATATCAAACTTCAATTTGCGGTAGATGGTACAGGGAAGTCTTCACTCGAAACGGATGTACCGTTTCTGAATCATATGCTTGATCTGTTTACGAAGCATGGCCAATTTGACCTGTCAGTTGAGGCGCATGGGGATATAGAAATTGACGATCACCATACAGTTGAGGATATCGGGATTTGTCTCGGGCAGACTTTGCGCGAAGCATTGGGTGACAAAAGAGGAATAAAACGTTATGCGAGTGTCTTTGTCCCGATGGATGAAGCGCTGGCTCAGGTAGTGATAGATGTTAGTAACCGTCCTCACTTTGAATACCGTGCAGAATATCCATCGGACCGGGTAGGCAGCTTTGATGTACAGCTTGTCCATGAATTCCTCTGGAAGTTAGCGCTTGAAGCACGGATTACGCTCCATGTGATTGTACATTACGGTCAGAACACGCATCACATGGTCGAAGCGGTATTTAAGGCGCTAGGAAGAGCGCTCGATGAAGCGACGAGTATTGATCCGCGTGTAAGCGGTGTGCCGTCGACGAAGGGAGTGCTATAGATCGTGGGCATAGCCATCGTTGATTACGGAATGGGCAATTTGCACAGCGTTGGCAAAGCCGTCGAACGTTTGGGGTTTGAAGGTATTGTGACTGGCGATGAGCGGGTGATTCTGGAGGCGGATGGCGTCATATTGCCAGGCGTGGGCGCCTTCGGCGATGCGATGGAACATCTGCGCGAAACCGGATTGGACGCGTTGGTGCGGAAGGCCGCGGCAAGTGGCAAGCCGCTGCTTGGCATTTGCCTTGGTATGCAGCTGCTCTTCGACGAGAGTGAAGAGCATGGCCGCAACACGGGCCTCGGTATTCTACCGGGCCGTGTAGTACGGTTTCAAGGCGGCAACTATAAGGTGCCGCATATGGGCTGGAACCGGCTGGAGTTTAAGCAGCCGGATAGTCCGCTTCTGGCAGGGCTTACGGAAGGACACGTATACTTTGTCCATTCCTATCATGTACTGCCAGAGCGCGGGGATGATCTGCTGGCCGTGACCGATTACGGCCATCCGGTGACGGCTATTGTAGGCCGTGACAATGTGTACGGCATGCAGTTCCATCCCGAGAAGAGTAGCGAGCTTGGCATGGCGCTGCTCGGTAACTTCCTCTCCCTCGCTGAGGGACGTAAGGAGCGGAGCTGATTAGCTGAAAGAGTAAATAGTGTTTTCTGACAGTAGAAGATATATGCAGATCGTAGCGGAGAGGGCGGAATTGTCCTGAAGAAGAGAAGCGGTCGCCTTTGCCTCCGAATTTTCACTGTTAACAGTGACGTATTCAAAAAAATTTGGAGGCAACAGCGATCGTAAGGACAATCCGTCCGCGTAGCGGTCATCTACAGATAAATTTTGATTAATTTGAGCGGAGGAAACAAACTATGTCTTCATTCGTAATCTACCCTGCAATTGATATCCGGGGAGGAAAATGCGTTCGTCTTGTTCAGGGCGACTATGGCCGTGAGACGGTCTATAATGAAAATCCACTAGAAGTGGCTAAATCCTGGGAAGTCCAAGGCGGGAGCTTTATCCACTTAGTTGATCTGGACGGAGCCAAAGCTGGTCATCCTGTTAATGATGAACTAATTGGTCAAATTGCCCGTAGCGTGCAGGTTCCTGTACAAGTGGGCGGTGGTTTACGGACTCTGGAGGACGTGAAGAGACTGCTATCTCTCGGCGTTAGTCGGGTTATTATTGGAACGGCGGCAATTGAAGACCGCGAGTTTACCGAAGCTGTACTTGGTACTTACGGCGATAAAGTAGCCATAGGTATTGATGCCCGGAACGGCTTCGTTGCCACACGTGGTTGGCTCGAGACCTCCGAGGTTCAGGCGGAGGAGTTAGCTAAACAGCTTGCTGCGAAGGGGGCTGAGACGTTTATCTTCACCGATATTTCTCGTGACGGTATGATGCAAGGACCTAATGTGGAGGCCATTGTCTCGCTTGCCAAAGCATCAGGTAGAACGGTTATCGCCTCTGGTGGCGTTACTGTTCAAGATGATCTGCTAAGTCTAGCAGCGCATGCGGATCAGGGCGTAGGTGGGGCCATCGTGGGCAAAGCCCTTTATACAGGAAGTATTGATCTTGCTCAGGCTCTTCTCGCGATAAATAATAAATCTCTACTTTAGAGATGAAAGGAAGTCGATGACCGTGCTGGCTAAGCGAATTATCCCCTGTTTGGATGTGAAGGATGGGCGGGTTGTGAAAGGCGTGAACTTTGTCAATCTACGTGACGCTGGCGATCCGGTGGAACTGGCAGCGCTGTATGACCAAGAAGGTGCAGATGAACTTGTCTTTCTCGACATCTCGGCTTCAAATGAGGGCCGTGCGACGATGATTGAAGTTGTGAAACAAACAGCAGGAGAAATTGCAATTCCCTTCACAGTAGGCGGAGGCATTTCTCAAGTGGATGATATGAAACGTATCCTACGTGCAGGAGCAGATAAGATTGGCATTAACACGGCTGCTGTACTCAATCCTGATCTGATTAGTGACGGAGCACGTCGGTTTGGTTCCCAGTGCATTGTAGTAGCCGTTGATGCTAAATACAATGAGATATGGGGCGAATGGGAAGTATATACACATGGAGGTCGTAAACCAACAGGCATTCGTGCTCTCGCTTGGGTAAAAGATGCGGAATCCCGTGGGGCAGGAGAGATACTCCTAACGAGCATGGACGCCGATGGTACCAAGGATGGTTTTGATCTTCCACTGACAAAGGCGGTAAGCAGTACCATAGGAATTCCAGTCATCGCTTCCGGCGGAGCGGGGAAAACGTCAGACTTTTACGACGTATTTACAGAGGGTCAGGCAGATGCCGCTTTGGCAGCGACTATTTTTCATTATAAAGAGATTGCGATACCCGACCTGAAACAAGGTTTAAAATTAAAAGGGGTGGAGATACGATGAGTCAGTCATTAGAGCTATCACTTCCGCTCGCAGATCTTGCGGACAGTATTAAATGGGATGAGAACGGTCTGGTTCCGGCAATAGTACAGGATGTGGATACCAAAGAGGTACTTACGCTTGCTTACGTGAATCGTGAATCGCTGGGCAAATCCGTTGAAACAGGGCAAACTTGGTTCTGGAGCAGATCCCGCGCGGAACTTTGGAACAAGGGCGCAACTTCAGGTAACACGCAGCAGATCATTTCGATGCGTTATGATTGCGATGGAGATACACTGTTATTCCTAGTAGATCGCAAAGGACCTGCTTGTCATACGGGCGCTGAGAGTTGTTTTTTTCGTACGGTGGCAACAGCGGGTGAGCAAGGGTCAGCCCAAACTTCGACTACTGAAGATGCCCCACGTCAAAGCGACCGTTTCGCGGTGCTTACTGAACTGGAGCAACTGATTGCAGAGCGTTATGAAAGTCGTCCAGAAGGGGCTTATACGACCTATTTATTTGAAAAAGGTCTTGATAAGATTCTCAAAAAAGTGGGCGAAGAGACCGCTGAGTCCATTATTGCGGCTAAAAATGGGGATAATGACGAACTTCGGTATGAGGTAAGTGATTTGATCTATCACTTGCTTGTATTGCTGAGAGAACGGGGATTATCATTGGACGAAATCATGCAGGAACTGGAGCGGCGTCATGAACGTCCGCGCCGTGATTAGGACGAGGTGAAGAAACGATGCTAATCGACTATCATACTCACCATGCACGCTGCGGGCATGCCGTGGGCAATCTGGAGGATTATGTGCGCCGTGGAATAGAGATCGGCTTGTCTCAAATCGGCTTGTCGGACCATATGCCATTGCTACATGTCGATCCAGCTACATATTATCCAGAAATGGCGATGGCCAAAGAGGAACTACCACGCTATGTGGAGGAAGTTCTGGAACTGAAGGAGAAGTATCGTGGCCAAATCGAAGTGAGACTAGGTTTGGAAGGCGATTATATCGAGGGCTGGGAAGCTGAAATTGAAGCCATCGTACAAGGCTATCCATGGGATTATGTGATCGGATCCGTTCATTTCTTGGGAGAATGGGATGTTTCTGACTTCCGCCAAGTACATAATTGGGAAGGTCAGGACATTTTTGCAGTGTATGAACGGTATTATAATGCCGTACAAAAAGCTGCAAAGACTGGGTTCTACGACATTATGGGGCATTTGGATGTGATCAAACGTTTCGGTCAAAAGCCAGATCCGGTGCGGGATAACGAAGTTATTCAGTTGGAGCAGGGCGTGCTGTCGACGATCGCTGGGGCAGGTGTAGCGATGGAACTGAATGCTTCGGGATGGTCTAAGCCTTGTGCAGAGGCCTTTCCTAGCCGGCGAATCCTCGAATCAGCGTTAGAACTTAGAATCCCACTTACCGTGGGTTCAGATGCCCATGATCCGCTGAAACTGGGTGATAACTTGGATGTAGCTCGCCAAACGCTGCTTGAAATTGGGGTAACTGAGCTAGCTACTTTCCAAGGACGGAAACGGATTATGATTCCACTCGTAAATAACTGATAATGAAACTTACTATGCAATCCTGGGAGGATGTTATGGAATCCAAGCTGCGAATCTTTTCCGGCTCATCGAATCCGAAGTTAGTAGGGCAAATTTGTAGGACGTTAGGTGTAGAGCCGGGGCAAGTTACGCTGTCACGCTTTAAAAGTGGAGAGATTTACGTGCATTATGAGGAAAGCATTCGGAATTCCGATGTGTTCATTGTGCAGTCACTCTCTCATCCGATCAATGAGCTATTTGTGGAGCTACTGGTCATGATTGACGCTGCAAAACGAGCCTCAGCCCGAACAGTCAACATTATTATGCCCTATTACGGATACGCTCGTCAGGAGCGAAAGTCTGCTCCAAGGGAGCCCATTTCGGCAAAATTGCTAGCCGATGTGCTGACAACCGCAGGCGCAAGCCGGGTGGTAACGATTGATTTGCATGCTCCGGCCATCCAGGGGTTCTTTAATATCCCTGTGGATCATCTCACTGCGCTCGACTTAATGACGGATTATTTGAAATCCAAGGATATCAGAAATCCCGTAGTAGTATCACCCGACGCAGGAAGGGCCTCTATGGCTGAGAAGCTCGCGAGTGGTCTGGATTCTCCATTTGCCATCATGATCAAGAAGCGTACTGCTCATAACGAGTCTTCCATCACGCATGTCATTGGGGATGTGGAGGGCCATACACCGATTATTATTGAAGATCTCATTGATACGGGATCGACAATCATCAATGTGGTCGAGGCGCTCAAAGAGCGGGGAGCAGAAGATTCATTCGTCTGTGCGACACATGGGTTATTCTCCGGTGATGCACTTGAGCGACTGGATCATCCGAATATTCGGGAAGTCGTCACTACGGACTCCATTGCACTGCCAGAAATTCATGCCTCCAGATTTAAAGTATTGTCTGTTGCGCCTATGCTGGCACAGGCTACGCAGTTTATTATGGAGGGCGGATCTATCGCAGCACTGTTTAAGGACCGTGGGATTTAACCTGGATTTGTAATCTGGATTGGCGATGAGTAGGTATAATAAAGATAACTGTAAAATCCATAAGCATAGAGCGCCGCCCTTCTGGGGCGGTTTTTACTTTGTTTATCATAAAAACAGGCTGATCGCGGACACCTGCCCTTGATCAGCCTGTTTTTGAAAAGTACGTCTAATCCTATGGGTTAAGCAACTTACCTAATACAAGTAATCTAGATAAGATAACAGCTGCTTCCGCCCGAGTTGTATGACTGCCAGGAGCAAAACTTGCTTCGTTCTGCCCCTTCATGATGCCTACCGCAAGCAGCAATTCTACATCTGCACGTGCCCATGCATGCACTTGGTTAGCGTCCTTATACGCGCCAAGCTGAGAAGATTCTTGAGCGACCGCTACTTGCAGCAGCTTCAGCGCCCGAGCTGTCATCACAGCCATTTCTTCTCTGCTGATTTGGGCATCTGGATGGAAGGTACCTTCCTGGTAGCCATTCACTAGCCCGTAATGGGCTGCCGCTGCAATAGCTTCACTATACCAAGCGTTGGACTTCACATCTTGGTACGTAACACTGTTGCCATTACTATGGAGGTCTAGCGCTCTAACAAGCATGGTTGCAAACTCGGCCCGACTTACCGATTTCCCTGGTGCAAACTGATCGGAAGACATACCTCTCACAATGTAACGAGAAGCTAGTTGCTCTATCTCCTTTTTAGCCCAGTGAGCGGTAATATCGGAGAAAGTCAATGGGTTGCTAGCAATGGTAAAGATCCCATTGGTCGTGCTCTTGATGGTAACAGTCGTTGTTCCGTCAGCATTCACCTCGAACAATGCGGGTACATAGCTTAACGTGCCTGATATTGGATCATAGAGTAGTACAACCGTAGTCGCAGGATCTACCTTTCGATTTACAGTCATCTGACGTTCAACGTATGTTGTACCATCATAATGAGTAATCTCAGTTGTTTTACTACCTTCAGTCACGCTTACAGTAAATTTCTTGGCGTCGCCAATGAGTTCTACACCTTGCTTCTTGGCTTGTTGCGCTAACCCGGCTTGCTCTGATTCTGTAATTGGCGATACATGAATAGATATAACCGCCTTATTAGAATCAATAACACCGGCTTGCTTCAATATTTGTTCGGTCAATGACAGCGGGAAGAGATACTCTGCCCCATTGCCGACAACTGCAATAATTGTATCAGGGTTAGTAGTAGCTGCAGCCACTAGCGCAGATGCAGTTAGATTGACGTTTCCATCAGCGCCAACCTTAAGCTCAATCGTTGTCTGGCCAGCTTCAAGCCCTACCTTCAGCGCAGCATCAAATGTGGTTGTAGGAGAACTGGATGGGGTTGTTCCGGACGAACCACCGCTACCATTACCTCCTTGGCCTCCACCCGAACCTGGTTCACCCGGATCACCGGGATCGACAATCGGTGGGTTCTTGAGAGAGGCAAAACCTTGGTTAATTTCATTGAAACGGAATTGTGCTGCAGGATTGGACACCATCTTCATCCGATCTCCGCGAACGATTACATTATCTACTGTTGCAGAGCCCTTCACTTGAGGTGTCACGTCAATTCCGTTCGTGCCAGTACCGTCGATGACGATATTTTGCAAAAGAACATCCTTCATCGTAAAGTCACCGTGGGCGATGAGCCCGGCGTAGGTACTGTCATTTGCGACATTGTTACGCACTATGATTGTGCCTGTCATATCGCTTTCTCCGGCAAATAACCACAAGGCCCCTAGACTGACCCCGTATCCAGTGTCATAACTGCCAGTTCTTGTTAGCGTGTTTCGTTCCACTACAGTAGTTCCCTCAAATGGCTCTGCGCTGAAACGGGTTGAAACTGCAATCCCTGCGCCATTGGTTACCGTATCCTTCACAATATTATCCTGAATTTTGTTATCCTTGCCGCCAAATACGACAATGTTATCCGCAAGCCACGGAATCGATACAGTGTTAAAGCGAGCGGTATTATTCACACTAGGTGTTCTTTCCGTACCGTTTACATCCTTAAGCTTCGGATCTGTAAAGGACCACATGGCGATTCCGTCATCACCTGGGTATCGAATATCGCTCTGCTCCATCATGCTGTTATGGGTACCAACGGCAAAATTGATTCCATCAGCCATCAAATTACGGATACGCAGTCCCATCATATAGAGTCCGTTAGTACGTGCTGTCTCACCAATCGGCTGCGTCAACCATAGTCCTGCTTTGGTATGCTCAATCCATACTTGTTGAATGACCGACTCCGGACCAAATGCTCCGTGAAAAGCATTGGTGAAACCTTCATCGTCCCGCTCATTAATCCCTCCGTCAATCAGCAGATCATATACTTCGATCCGGCCACCATGACCAAAGAATTTGGCGCCATTTAGCGTTGTATACCACATGCCGGCACCACGGATTACTGCATTGTCCAAATTCAGCAGTTCATCGCCGAAGTCGAAGGTGCCTACTGGGAACCAAACCCCAGCACCTCGATTATTCGCAGCCTGTAGGGCCATATTGAATTCCTCAGTATCATCAATTCCATCATTAGCTACCGCGCCAAACTCGGTCACCGAGATGAAGCCATCCGGCATCTCATTAGCGGGTGCGACTTGTTCCATATCGACCAAATCGATAACATAGAACTCTGAATGATTGCCTGAGTCCTTCTTCAACTGGATGGTTGCACCTTGCGGAACGTCCCCGATCAGTGTATGGATTTCATCAAAGAAGCGATGTCCACTTCCTTGGCGTGGATCGTTGGACCATGGATAGCTTCCGTATTCCCATGCATATTTCGATGTTAGGTTCAGTGTTTGCTTAAAGACTCCATCGATATAAAGGGATAGGGTCTCATCAGCACCTAATCCATCCTTGCTATCCGGTATCGAGTACCGGAGTACAAGAGAGTTTGCTGGTTTAGCCAGCGTAAATTCCACATAATCACCGCTATTTTCCAAGCTTACAGCCTTGCGGCCGGAAGCCTCGGAAGCGATACTACGATATTTGCGGGATGGACCTATTAGCGTTCCGTTGGTCTTCATGTCTTCCGCTTCATAGCTAATATAAGGAACCGTAGCTCCCCGGTAAGCCTTGTTCACGCTGCTCTTGACGGTTAGGCTGTCAACTTCCGCCTTAGCCATAGCTTCGCTCGATCCGCTTAACGAAACGGAGTTCATGCCTGCTCGAAGATTCAGCGTTATCTCAGCTGTACCCCAGCTGGATGAGCGCTGAATAGTTAGGTCATCTTGTTGCAATCCGTTTACTGACAGATGCAATAGTTGTTCTACATCAGCGCTATTTCTATAACGGATCAGCCCTGAATATACACCTTCCGTTTCCGCATTCACTGCGAAATGGATGACCGTATCACTCTTAAATGCATCTTTTGCTGGATAGGTAACATCTGAAGTTACCGGCTTGAAGCTCCATAATGCTTCCTCAAGGGAAGGTGGTGCAACGAAGCTGATTCCGGCTGCTTTATGCAACAATAATCCGTTTGATCCCTTGGCATTGGAAAGTATACGATACCCCAATTTATCCTCCATCGTCCATTGAGTGCTTAAATCCACCTTAGAACTGGAGGCTATTGGTTCCAGCTTGTCATTTAAAGCCAAGTAATGATTGGTTGATGTATTTTTGAGCAGATAACGTCCATTATAATCCTCTACTAACCACTTAGAAGAAATATTGCTTTCGCTTGCATCAGCTAATACAATTTTTCCACCACGCTCTGCTAGTACTTTATCTTGTGTACCTGGAACGGATATAACAACCATGTTGGTATCATCTTGAAGCGGAGTTGTTGTATTCAAATTCCGATACTCTTGCATGTTTGGTGTTGTGAATAGCTGAGGAGCCGGTTGAAGCTCCCATTGCACAGAACCCCATGAATCCGGGAATAAGCCGCGTTCTGCATAGCCAGTATTATTTTGAATGTTAATGAACTCATCATCGTAGCCAGTATACTGGCTGCGTAAGGTTACCTTTTCTCCATCTAGTGCCCGTTTGACGGACCAGGATGAAGCGCCGCTATCAGCAGGAGGTCCTTCCTTACTTTCTATGAAGGTGTAGTCCTCGGTTAATGTTAAATAGTGTCCAGTAGCACGATTCTGGATCAACTGCTTGCCATCGGGCCCTGTTGAAATGAGCCAATGAGCATATCCGTTGTCCTCCGTAAGATCACCATACAACACGACTCCGCTGCTATTTTCATAAAGATAGGATGGACCTGTTACACTCTTAATTCGTACTGGTGTCTGCGGAATAGGTTGCGGGTCAATTTGTACTGATTCTGCTATAAAGATAGATTCTGTCCGATCAGCTGCTCCGGTCGCCTTACTTACTTTAAAGACAGGTCTGTCCTGATCATCGAACGTGGCGTATATATAATGTTCATTCGTCCATCCACTCTTGATGTTAACTTCCTCCGCTGCGGATCGCTTCATAAGCACCCATTTGATACTGGCCCAGCCGTCACCCACTTCAGTCCGTGTTTCTACGGCTAGTGCAGGTTCTTCATTTCCTTCGATTCCTGCAAGATTCTCAATGGATAGAGTTCTGCCACTACCTTGGTTCTTCATCGTTACAGGACCGTTAGGGCTACTTTCCTTGAGGAACCAAATGGAATAATCCCCATCGGCTGACCCATAGATTGCTGTACCGATAGCACCTGTGTTGCGATCATCGTTAAGGTATTGATCAGACGAGCCTTTAAGTTTGAATCGATAAAGTGGGTTTTTATCTTTTGTTACAGGGATGAACTTCCACTGTGGGCTTCCCCAATTCGGATTTATTACACTATACTCTGCATACTTAGTTAGATTTTGCAGTGAAATAAACTGTCCAGGCACGCTATCGCTTATATTGCTAATCAAATACAAGTTACCGCCTAGGTTTTTACCGCTCCAGATGTATGCCGCATCCACGTTTGTTAAATCGTCTATTGGAGTGACCTGGATATGGCCGTCAGGCATATCGGCAATGTTCATATAGTGGCCTGTTTCACGGTTTTGGAACAGCTTCCGTCCATTATGCTTCACCACAAGCCATTGGTCGCGCTGATCTTCCTGGCGTATATTTCCGTATTTCAACGTTCCGTCCAGATTCTCATATAAATAAAATGGCTGCCAGTTGTTCTGGATACGAATAAATTGATCGGAACCGTCTATAGGAGTGGAAGGATCGATTAATTCCCATTGAGCCCCAAGGCTATTTGCATCGGATGAAGCAATTGCGGAACCTCCCGCTCCTGTTGAAATATATAGGTCAGGGTTACCCACGTTCTGAATGGTCTTGTAACCGTCATAGCTATCAGACTCTGTTAAGGACCATTGGTAAGTCGCTTCCGTAACGGTTGCGGGTCCAGCTTTGAGCAAACCTCCCTCATCGAGCATCAAGTAATCATTGCTACCTACGTTGCGAATACGTTTGCTGAGATCGTAGTCCTCCACAACCCAGGAGTATTTGGGGTCATTGGTGGAGTTTTCACTGATTGCTCCATATTTAATATTTCCGTTATCATCATATAAGAAGTCGGTAGCCACCTTACCATCCGTATAGGCCCCGATCCGAACGGAGGGTAACTCAGAAATGGAAACAATCTTCCAGAGTGCATTAACTCCGTCTGCTCCTCCTGCCCAATTATTTGAGCGAATATTGTTGTCGTCTCCGTATTGTGGATTTATCCAGTTTCCAGGGAGACCTACATTTTGGAATACCACGTATCCCTGTTTTACTGCAGCTTCCTGTAGCCAATGGCTAAAATCGGAATTGTCGGAGTTTTTCGTGGCAAATATCCCTGCCCAGGATCGTTCTTCTTCATTTTGTGTAATCAGATTACCTGTTGCTGCGTTTCGTATACTAATCTGATTACTGTTTTCTACACTATCTATATACCATTGAGAGTACATATCACCTGCATCTCTAACGCCGCGCATTACTGCACCGGTATCTTTATCTTCATAGATGACTTCATTAGGACGCATATTACTTTGAATCCGCACCGGGGGAGTAGCATCGACCGCAATGAATGCCCATTGTGGACTCTCGAAGGTGATGTTGATATCCGAGCTGGCTTCGGCAAAACCAAGCTGATCTTCCTCATGAATGACTAGGTTACCTTGCGGCATTGTTGCACTACTAATCACCATAAAACCTTCACGAGTGGATTGGTCGATGATCCACTGTACATCGCTAGAGTCACCAGATGACGTAGTCGTCAGTGCTTGATGACGCTGGGATGTCTGCGCAATCGTGATGTAATTACCTGTTTTGACGTTTTTGATTCGGGACAATCCATTTGCCGAGTCTACAATCCAATGTGCTGATTCGTCATGTGGATTTGTCATGCCGTACCTGACTGTGCCGTTTGAGGCTTCGTACAGGTAGTTGTTTTTCCATTTGTTCATAATCATTACGGTGCCTGAAGGAATCTTTGTCGCACCACTACCTCCAGATGCTGCTTGAGCCGAATACGAAGGAATGACTGACAAGATGAGCAGTAGGGACATCAGGCTCGCAAAAAGTGGCCTGAATCGTTTCATACTCGAGACCTCCTTTATAATTTGGACTTCCCTACCATCTTAGGATAATAGCGCTTACAATTTGGTGTGTGTTTTTATGTTAAAGAGGTGTATTTGTACGCAACATGTTTCTGAAGAGACGTTACAGATATTGTAGACCTTATACGCCAGAATCCCCGCGGAATTGCGATATTTTCTGACACAAAATTCACGAATAGCGGATTCAGGGTCCGCAACCAATAGAGCCTTGCAATTAAGGATCATATAAAACTAGTAATTAGCAGTTAAGTATTGCCCTACATGTCGATAATAACCACTTGCATACAGGATGGGAGGAGCGCTTTCACTATGGTATACTGTTTGGAGAGATAGGTAGGATTAAAGACTTAGAAGATATGAAGGA
Source organism: Paenibacillus anaericanus (assembly GCF_003994475.1). Classification (GTDB taxonomy): domain Bacteria; phylum Bacillota; class Bacilli; order Paenibacillales; family Paenibacillaceae; genus Fontibacillus; species Fontibacillus anaericanus. Next base: position 26,259 of record NZ_RZNY01000014.1, read on the forward strand.
GGTGCCTTGCATGAAAGAGAAAAATCAGCCGGCGGAGAGCGCGGGATCTAATGTGCTACCCATCTCCATGGATGCGGGCTTTTTCTTCCAGAGAGCCGTCTCTTCATTGGACCGCTATCACTATGACAAGGCATTGAAATATTTTCGCAAAGCAGTGGAATATGAACCAGAGAACCCGGTTAATCATTGCAATATGGCGGGGATCCTGTCAGAAATGGGAGATTATGAGGCTTCAAATGCCGCACTATCTGTCGTTCTGAAGGAGATCGATCCGTCTATGACGGAATGCTATTTCTATATGGCGAACAATTATGCGAATATGGACTTGTTTGAAGCGGCTGAAGAGGCTTTGGTGAAGTATTTGGAGGAAGATCCCAATGGTCAGTTTCTAGGGGAAGCCGAAGAGATGATGGATCTATTACAATATGAACTTGATCGACCTACCAAACTGAAAAGTATTAAATCCAGAGAAGGTTTTGTAGAGCATGATCAGGCTCGGGAACTGCTAGAAGAAGGTAAGTTCATCCAAGCGGTGAAGCTACTGGAGGGAGTTGCCGAGAAACATCCTGATTTCCTTGCTGCGCATAACAATTTGGCACTGGGATATTATTATCTTGGTCGGTTCGCGAAGTCGAAGGATACGATCTATGGGGTGCTAGAACAGGAGCCAGGTAATTTGCATGCTCTTTGTAACCTCGCGATATTCTACCAATATGAAGGACAAGAAGAGTTGCTTCAGGAGCTTACTGGACGCTTACGTAAAGTGGTACCGTTCCATCAGGAGCATGTTTTTAAACTAGCAACGACTATGGGAATCTTGGGCGAACATGAGGCAGCTTACTCTCATTTCAAAAGATTACTGCAAGATGAGGAAGTTAATTATGATCCTTGTCTATATCATTATGCTGCAGTGGCGGCATACCATTTAGGTCGCTATACGGAAGCTAAGAGATTGTGGCATCAAGTGAAGAAACTTGATCCTGATTCCGTTATCCCCATGTTCTATTTAAGCCGGATCGAGGGGATAGCAGCCGGAGAGCAGGCTTTACCGATTAGTTATAATTATCATCTTCCATATGAGGAGCAGTTCAGGTTATGGGAGAAGTCGAAGGAATGGCTCCCTAGTGATATGGGAGAGAATCCGATGATTCGTTCTTCTTTCTTCTGGGCACTTCGCCATGGCGATTACAATACAAAACTGCAAGTTATTCAGGCCTTTGGCCGGATCGCTGATAAGGAAGTAGAGGAAGCGTTGCAGGCATTTCTACTTGAGCCGGAAGAGGATCAGTATTTGAAGGATATGGCCCTTTTTGTACTCCGTAGCTTGGGTGTTAAGAAACTATTACCGATGATATCGGATGGCATAACGATAATGGTCGATCCAAGTAAGGTGCCCTCTGAGTTACCAGAATGGAAGAGTGAGTGGCAGTCTGTTGTGGATCTGGCGTTATCAAATATGAGAAAAAACTATGATCTTCAGCAGCGGCATGATCTGGAAACGTTGTGGGTTGATTTTTTGACTCGACTATATCCGGAGACTCCCGTTATACGTCATGTTGAAGGCTGGGCTGCGGCGTTAGAATATTTAACAGCGAAAATGCATGACCGCTCAGTCACGTACGAGGATGTAGCCAAACAATATGGTGTTTCGGTATCTACTGTCCGTAGATGCGTTGGTCGTGTGAATGAAGTGTGCGGGGTTAAGGACAAGATGGAGTCTTTGTTTCCATCAGTTCAGTAGTATTAGGGTTATAACGTGAAGTGAGCATGAACCTCCATCTTTGCTTGAAAGAGGGTAAGATAGGACCCTTTTGGGCAAAACTTGTTATAAGTGTATGTTCAAAAAGTCGGCTACTCAGTACCGAGCGCACGCGTTACTTTGTGATCAATTCTTATTTTCAAGCGGGAGGTTTAAGTTAAATCCATGTATAAATCTATTGTTATTGGAACGGGTCCAGCAGGTTTAACGGCTGCCATTTATCTAGCAAGGGCTGATCTGAATCCGATCGTTATTGAGGGAATTCAGCCGGGGGGACAATTAACTACGACCACCGAGGTAGAGAATTTCCCTGGGTTTCCACAGGGGATTATGGGTCCAGAGCTCATGGACAATATGCGTAAACAAGCCGAACGCTTTGGTGCTGAATTTAGGAGCGGATGGGTTGAAGAAGTCGACTTCACTAAACAGCCTTTCAAAGTGAAGGTTGAAGGTGGCGATGAGCTGGAAGCAGAAACCGTCATTCTGTCGACAGGAGCTTTGGCCAAATATCTAGATATCCCTGGTGAGCAGGACAATATTGGACGAGGGGTTAGCACCTGTGCGACTTGCGATGGGTTTTTCTTCCGAGGGAAGAAACTTATTGTAGTCGGAGGTGGGGACTCTGCGATGGAGGAAGCTAGCTTCTTGACGCGTTTTGCGTCCAGCGTGACGGTGGTCCATCGGCGGGAAGAGCTACGGGCATCCAAGATTATGCAGGAACGTGCCAAGAACAATGAGAAGGTACACTGGGCACTGGGGCGTACGCCGCTAGAAGTTGCCACGGATGAAAAAGGTGCTGTCATAGGTTTGAAAGTGCGTAATAACGTAAGCAATCAGGAAGAACTAGTCGAGGCGGATGGAGTCTTTGTCGCTATAGGGCATACGCCGAACACGAAATTTTTGGGGACTCAGATTGAGATCGATAAGCATGGCTACATTGTAGTCATGCCTGGAACAAGTGAGACGAACATACCCGGTGTCTTCGCATGTGGAGATGTGCAGGACACGCGCTACCGTCAGGCGATTACGGCTGCAGGATCTGGATGCATGGCTGCGATGGATTGTGAGAAGTTCTTGGAAGGTAGCATGGTTCACGATTGGAGCAAGAATTAGAACAAAGGCTGTCCCAAGTAGGTCAAGTAGATGACCCATGGGACAGCCTTTATGTATATTGAAGCTGCTAAATCCAGCCTTTCCCTTCGGCAAGACGAACGGCCTCGATACGGCTCTTCACTTCCAGTTTGTTCATGATTTCCGAAATATAATTGCGGACCGTCCCATAAGAGAGATGTAGAGAGTCGGCGATCTGATTAGCGGTCTGACCGCCAGCGGCGAGCTTCAGAATTTCTCTCTCCCGCTCCGTTAGTGGATTGTTCTCTTTGATGCTGCCGAAAATAAGTTCTGGAGATATTTCTCGGTGCCCTGCCATGACACGGCGGATCGATTCAGCTAGCTTATCGCTGGATTCGTCTTTGAGTAGATAACCATGGACTCCCGTTTTGATGGCACGCTCGAAATAACCGGGACGAGCGAATGTTGTCAGAATGATGATTCGACAGGGGCATGAGTTCTCTTTTAAAATATCAGCGACATCTAGCCCGCTCTTCAAAGGCATCTCGATATCCATCAGACATACGTCCGGCTGTATCCGCTCGATTAGAGAGAGAGCTTCTGCTCCGTCTGCTGCCTGTCCGATGACCTCAATGTCATCTTCCAGATCTAGTAGGGAAGCGAGCGCTCCTCGTAGGAGTCGCTGGTCTTCAGCGATGATAATACGAATCATGCGGTCTCACCTTCCTTCCGTTCCTTAACGATGAGGGGGACTGTAACAAGGAGCCTGGTTCCCCCTTTTTTACCCGGAGATAATCTTAAGGAGCCCTCAATGAGGGAGAGGCGCTCAGCCATGCCCTTTAGTCCGTTACCTTGAAGGGATTCATCTCCCTCATGTTTCAGTCCAACGCCATCATCTTCAATATCAACCCTCACATCCGCATCGGTGACTCCAATTCGGATCAGACAATGCTCAGCTTGGCTATGCTTCACAATATTCGTCATGGCTTCCTTGATACATAAGCTAAGGATATTCTGAGTTAGATCGGATACTCCCTCCAGATTTGCATCCCCTTCTACTTCAAGAGCGATATCCGCTGATTTTAGTATCTCTCCAGCTCCGGCAAGCTCCTCGGCCACGGTAATAGCACGCATATCGGATACTAATTCCCGAACTTGGCGAAGTGCCGCTCTTGAGGTCCGTTGGATTTCCCCTGCTTCAAATTGAGCCCGCTGGGGATCTTTAAGGGCGAGCTTCTCAACAAGCTGACTTTTTAAAGTGATGAGGGACAAGGTGTGTCCGAGCGTATCGTGTAGATCCCGGGCAATCCGCATCCGTTCTTCTCGCTTGATCAATTCCTTGATCTGGGCATTCGCTTGATCCAGTTCCTTCTCTAGATTCTGACGTTGATTCATGGAGCGGATTCCAAATGGGGAAATCATCATAATAATAAGGAAGGGGAGCATGAAAATTAGTGCTGGACCCTTAATTTGGTCCCAAACAAATACCAGCGGCAAGAGCTCTACAGCGGCAAATACGATCATAGCAATATTAAATCTACGTTTCTCCGTAAAATAACCTATAAAATTGGCGGTGAAGAATCCCATGTACAAGTTATATGGATTATAGAACACACTCATGATGACGATAATCAGCATTTGTATTCCAAGCCAGGTCGAGAAAGTAGACGTAGCCCAGTACAACTGACGGTAAGTCACTACAAACAGCGCGATGAGTGCGTACCCTAGAAATAGCTTAACCCCGGTTTCGCTACGGATATTAAAGATCGGTAGGATAATATAAACTAACCAAATGAAAGGGTAGAATCCTAACCTGCTAGGGAAAAGATGAAATCTCTTACGCGTCATCTCATATTACACCACTTCCTGTTTTTTCCGGACATACGTGGATAATATCATAAATATAACGAGGTAGCCCAGTGAAATGATGATGTTACTCCATTCTGGGGAATGCCCACGAACAATTTGCCATGCTCCATTTCCGTAATTGTAGGAGGGAAGCCATTTACTAATATGCTGCATGATTTTTGGTAATACCTCGATGGGCATCCACATACCGCCTGCTACAGCCAAGGCCATATAGACTGCGTTGCTGACACCGCTGGCAGTATCCACGCGTTTCATCGCTCCAACGAGCGTGCCGATGGCGAGGAAGGGGAGGGAACCGATGAGGATCCATAGACCAGAAGATATCCACTGAGAAGCTGACAATGAGACACCGTTCATTAAATAACCTGCAAGGAATATCAAAGTAATCGAGAAGATATGCATCATGGTTTGACCGAACATTTTACCTAGAAAATAGATTTGACCTGGTAGTGGAGTAATCTGCATAAAGGTAGCCCAGCCTTGCGTCCGTTCCTCGACGAGCCTAATTCCGAAGGTCATAATCGATGATCCCATGACACTGAACGTAGTCATAGACATCAGGTAATGCGCCTCCCATAGCTTGGAATCATCGCCTCCTGTATTTACGACTCGGGTGAAGATAAAGTAGAACATGATCGGCATCAACAGAGACCAGAATACATAGTAAGGATTCCGAAATATCCGCAGTAACTCCGCTTTACATTGCATCAGTACCTTTTTTTTCATAGTTAGACTGCCTCCTCATGGTTCTGGGTCAATTGTTCAAAAGCCTCATCGAGACGTCCCTGATCAATTCTCACATCGCGTACAGGTAATCCTCCGGTAAAAATAGCTGCTAGAACGGAGTCCGTATTGTCCGTCGTTACGCAAATTCTACCGTCCTTGTCATAACATTCCGCTATTGAAGGTAGAGCGATCAGCCGTTGCCGGAATTCAGGGCTATCTTGATCGGAGAGGAATGACAGTGAACGTTTCACAATGCGGGATTTGATCTCTTCAGGTGTTCCGTCTGCTACGAGAGCACCCTGGCTGATTAGAAGAATGCGGTCAGCGGCATCATCGGCTTCCTGTAAATAGTGGGTCGTGAATACGACCGTTTTACCTTGTTTGGATAGTTCACGAATGCTCGCCCAGAATTTACGTCGTGCAGTTGTGTCTAGGCCAACCGTAGGTTCATCGAGGAATAGTAATTCAGGGTTACCGGCTAGTGCGAGTGCAAAGCTTAAACAACGCTTCTGTCCGCCGGATAACTTCTCTGCATAGCGGTTCAAGTCGCTTGGAGTCAGTCCGGTTAGGTTGATCAGAAACTCCATTTCCATGGGATTCGGGTAATAGCTGCGAAACAGTTCGATTACTTCACGTACCTTGAGGCGATCAATGACACTAACTTGTTGTAGCATGGCGCCGATCTTTTCTCTTACCTTTATATCTTTGGGATGTTGCCCAAAAATCTTTACGGTGCCTTGTGTGGGTTCCAGCATGCCTAACATCATGGACAGGGTTGTGGTTTTACCGGCTCCGTTCGGGCCGAGAATAGCGACAATCGAGCCTTTATGAATGTTGAAACTGATATGATCTACAGCTTTTTTTTCCTTGAATGATTTGCTGATCTGGTTCATCTCTACAATGACTTCCATCGAAGTTTCGCCTCCATTTATTAACAACGTGTTTTGCTCTTCCTTAAAGATATATGAATAGAAGGTATGACGTTAGTAAGGACTGTCATGAAATGAAGGTGACAACTGTCATAAAAGCACATGGAAATAACCCCCATATATACAGTAACATTCCTGCACATACGGGGTATGGGATTCTTCACAGATAACAATTTACATAAAATCTATCCATTGCCCATCTTCAGGAATGAATACCTGATCGGCTAGCTTCTCCATTTCAAGGCGCTCACGCAAATCAGAACGTGTGACAAGACAGTGATTGATGGCATCCATATGTCCGGCGATAACTTTTGTGTCCGGTGCGTAACGACATAGGGTTACTACATCATGATCATCCATTGTAATGGGCTCACCCATTACAAATCGTGCACCACCAGCGTTAACTACTGTGATGTCTGGGTGATGGGCATCCAAAGCTTCGCGAACATCGCTACACCAAACGGTGTCTCCGGCAATATATAACTTAGGTTCGCCCTCTGCTTGTAGAATAAACCCTGAAACATTACCCGTGAGCTTCCTGATTACTCCTTTTCCGTGCTTCCCGTTAGTGCGAGTCAGAAGAATACTATGAACTTTCAGCTTATCAGTAATCGGAGTGACACTTTGAAATCCAACAGCTCGAAGTTCCTTCTCATTACCGGGCTGGCATAGGATCGGGGTAGACTTGGGTAATTTATCAACTGCTTCTGGATCCCAATGGTCGTTATGTAGATGAGTTACGATTATAATATCAGGCTTCAACCAATAATCGATGGGAAAGGGCAGTGAGATGAGCGGATTTCGTTTATTATTTGGCGTTTTTACGATCGGAGGATATACTCCGGCTTCTCCGAGCATCGGGTCAACGAGGATATTATAACCACCATAATTGAGCCAAAGTGTAGCGTGCCTTACAAGTTGAAATTTCACTGAATACACACTCCTATTCTCCTAAAAACTGTATGCTACAATCATAACAGAATAGTAATATGGCTAAAGTAACCTATTGAAAAGAAAAACGGCGATTTGCTTACGTCATGAAAGGAGTATTACTTAAATGATGAATCATCCCATGATTGACGAGACGGACTTGGCTATTTTGCAGTTATTGCTGAAGGATGCAAATCTTTCATATAAAGAAATCGGACAAGGTGTTCACTTGACGGGTCAGGCGGTGGGGGCACGTGTGCGTAAGTTGGAGGATCTAGGCGTAATTGAAGGATATACTTTGCGTTGGAATCCTGAGCGTCTTGGGTTAGTGGTTCGTGCTTTTGTGACGGTATTCATGAAGTCAGGCTTGGCCCATCAAGCATTTCAGGACTATATCGCCGACAAAGATAGCGTGACAGAAGTACACCGTGTTAGTGGGGAAGGGTGCTACTGGATGTCAGTCCGAGTGGACACGCTGGCCCGGTTAAACGAACTTCTAGACGTCTTGCTGCAGTTTGGAAATTATAAAGTTAGCCTGTCCATAGGTCAGGTGAAATAAGTGAGGTCATTCAGCCCGGAATGACCTCTCCTTTTCCCATGATGAAGTGTGAAGTCCTAGATCTCTTTGCGACGAAAGTAAACGAGACCCGCGGTAAAGAATAGCGTAAAGCTGCCAAGTATGGTGATAGTTAGACTTTCAAGTGGAATATTAAAGGCTCCAAAATCCATTTGTCCGTGTGGTAACATCGCAAGAAGGGGCTGTGCCCATGGATAGAATGGCCCAATTTTATCTGAGTTTAGGATTAGCATATTGGGAATAGTTAGCGAAACATTGAGTGCTAACGGGGCCGCGAAACTGGCCCAACCCAGTGAGACACCAAGTTGAAGTGCTGCAAGCGGCATACAGGCGATCCAGCCGCCAATGATACTAATGGAGATCATGCTCCATGGTATCGGATAAGAAATGGCTAAAGACCAGCTTACAAATAACATACAGATCAGAAGGAACAGTTGGCATAGGGCTAGCAAAGTCATGACAACGGTGAATTTGGCCAAATATACAGCAGTACGTGAGACGGGTAGGACAAGTAGTTGCTTCCAACCTCCACCCGTGTGCTCATAACGGCAAATAAATGCCGAGAACAAACCAGCCATAATTGGCAAGAAGAACATGCCATGGACGAATGACATACTAGCGACTAGATTCGGCCATGGATCCATCCCTTCGGGGGGCATCTGTTCCTGCAGGAACCCTGCAAACATAGCGATCAGGGGACTGACGATGGTCACGAGCCAAAGATGTGACTTGGACATTTTCAACGATTCAGCAGACAGTATTCTTAGAAAAGTCCTCAACTTAATCCACATCCTTTCGATTGAAGTGAACCAATCCGATTAACATAATGATGAATCCAAGACAAAGTCCGGCTGAAATAAACCATGCCTTGTCGGGGCTCGCATAACCCATTACTGGCCAATTGAGCGGGAACCATTCAGACAAGTTGCCGGCGAATGGGGACACAAGGGCAACAGTTACTCCTAATGAGACAGGCAAGGCTTGATTGCGGAAGCTTAGCGACAGCCAGAGCTGTAGGGCTAGCATGGGTAGCGCCGCGAAATAAGGGAAGAAACCCAGTTTGATCGTATCTGTCAGCGGGAAGGAGGACCCAAAGCCAAAGACTAGGCCGAGTATAATCGTTGCAAGCGACAGGAGTATACAGGACATAGATAGTAGAATAAAGCATAGGGTGAACTTAGCGCTGAAGACTGCACTTCGCGAAATCGGCAGGGCAAGCAGTTGCTTCCAAGAGCTCATTTGATGCTCTACATTAGCTACTAGTGAAGCAATGAGTGTACAACCGAGATAAAGAGCGATGGGAACGAAAAGTGAAATATTATCGATTAATCCTCCCCAGAGATCATCAGCATATTGCTTCTTCATATAATCAAAGCGGATTCCGAAATTGAGCGCCTGCATGGCTACGAGACCAAGTGGGGCTAGAAAGACTAGGAACCAAATTCCTTTCCTACGAATCTTCAGGAAGTCCGCTGATAATGAGCGAATCATCATCCCGTCTTCCCCTCCCCAATTACCCGCATGAAGATGTCCTCCAGCGATTTCTTCTTTTGCTCGATTCGATAGATTTCATGTCCATTCTCTACCAACCGTTTGACTAGAAGAGCGACTTCTGGGTCTTGCATACCAGGGAAGGTTAGCGCACCTGCCCGCAGAGTCCCAGTAGCTCCGAATCCTAGATCACGAGCCAACCACAGGGCTGATTCCGGTTCTGAGACGACCAGATCCATATCGTGTTGGGATTGGAGGAGTAGGTTCTGAATCGTATCTTGGAATACCATCTCTCCTTCGGAGATAATACCTACCGTATTTGCCATTTGCTCTATTTCTCCAAGTAAGTGGCTGGAGATTAACACGGTGATACCGTGTTGTCCTGGCAGACTCTTGATAAGCTCGCGGATTTCTTGAATACCCGAAGGGTCGAGGCCGTTTGTTGGTTCATCCAATATAAGGAGTTCTGGATTACCTAGTAGGGAGGCGGCAATGCCTAGCCGCTGTTTCATGCCAAGAGAGAACCCTTTGACTGGACGGCGGGCCTCCTTACTTAAAGAGACGATCTCTAATACTTCATCAATTCGTGATTTTTGCGTACCCAGAATTCGGCGAATAGCCTCCAAATTGTCGATTGCGCTCAGATGTCCGTAGTACGAAGGGTATTCCACTAGAGAGCCAATTCTTCTAAGGATCTCAAGCTTGTCTTTGTGCAGTTCACGGCCAAAAATTCGTATTGACCCTTCTGTGGGTTGGATTAGCCCAAGCAGCATTCGGATAGTAGTTGTTTTACCAGCTCCGTTGGGTCCGAGGAATCCATAAATATCACCTTGGGAGATTTGTAGATTCAAATTGTTTACTGCGGCGCGTCCGCGATATTTTTTGGTTAAATTCTCAGTCTGAATGATTATTTCACTCACAATTTATCACCTCGATAAGCATCATATCGTCCTAAGTTTAAAAACAAGGGTACCCCAAGTTTAAATTTAGTTTAAAAAACTCTAGCATGTCAGCGTAGGTGCGAAGTAAGAAAATCGTACCGAATCTTGCCAAATCGTAAAAAAGCCACGACTCCTGCAGGTTTCTACTGTAGGTAATCGTGACTTTATTGGTTTGTATCCCACGGTATAGTGGGGGGAAGCAGAGTTCCGCAAAAATTAACGGAAGTTTTTCCCTCTAAAACAGAGTAATCAGACAAAATAGAACGTCGGCAACTATTAATCGCTAGACTGGATAAATATAGATCGATGTCCCCTCACTCGAAGACTCTGTGTCCCGGATAAGCCCCATCTCCTGCAGTAGAAGGTCGACGATGGGAAGCCCCAGCCCAGCGCCCTTAGCAGGGGAAGTACTTCTCATACCTGGACCCTGGTCGGATATAACGAGTGCTACTGTTCCTCGCCACTTGGTCAAGCTAATTCCGACATAACAACCACCGCTAGCATGGCGAACGAGGTTCTGAAACAAGTTATCCAGCACACGGCGCAGTCCTTGTTCATCTACGTTCCAATGTAGAGGTTCATCGGGGAGGTTGATATCGGCCTCGATGCCCGCCTTTTCCCATACAGGATACCAGGCTGCTGCACTTTCTCGTACGATTCGCAGTATATCTTGCCTCTCTAGTGACAAGGCGTATCGGCCACTGGCGAGTAAGTTATAGGAAAGTAGGTGGTCGATCAGACCATCCAGATCTCCAATCTTCGTCTCCATGAGGGAGAGAGAGTGTCGTCCCTGCTCTGAAAGTGGTTCTTTGGAAATGGAATAAAGATGGCTGGCCAGCACCGTAAGTGGCGTCCGCAGGTCATGTGATAGATTACTGATTAAGCTTTTGCGAAGATTTTCTTCCTCTTGCTCCCGTTTCTGGCTGTCATTCAGTTCGTCAACCATGTGGTTAAATGCAGTTTCTAAGCGCCCAATTTCATCCGGTTTTCCCTCCTGAATGAGAGCGGGAACCCCGTTCTCTCCGGTATGTGTCATAGCGGCTTCGAGTCGTAGTAGTCGGTGCCGGATGTCCCGGAAGAAGAAGTACGATAAGAGAATGAAGAATATGAGCATTAACGAGAAGAAACCAAATAAGAAACGTGTATCACTTGGTCGTCCCTCAGAAACTATATTCATAAACTTACGAGGTAGTTCAAACACCATGAACCCTCGCCCAGGTTCTTCTTCTCCATCGATAAAGGCCACGATTGTAAATGGATCGGCGTCAACTCGTTGTTTCATAAAGGTGATTGCATCCGATATGGACCATTTCAAAGGTAACGTTTCTTGTTGTGGTAATTGAAGGCGAGTTGTTCCTGTCTGATCGACCCAGAAGAGAGATGCGTCGGGGTACATGGTCTTTAGTTCTTCTAACCGTTTATTTATTTCTTCAGGTGTCGACGTGGAGAGCGCTAGGGCTTCCTTGTGCCATAGAGACTCCAATTCTTTCCCGGATTGATAGACAGGGTTTCTTTCGACCTTGGGCATGGGATAAAGGATACGATTCACTCCCCAAGAGGCAATAAGGCTGATCGGAATGAGTACGGGTATGAACAGTAGGGCTACAGCAATAATTAGGATAAACCTGGTTAGCAGTGAGCTTCGGTACTTTTGAAATGGTCTTAATCTCATGCTCTCACCCGATAACCGATACCGCGGATGGTCTCAATTATCTCGGGAACGGCAGGATCACGTTCAAGCTTTTCTCGCAAATGGCGAATATGTACCATCAAAGTTTTGTCTCCGTCCAGATAAGTGTCTCCCCATACTGCCTCGTAAATTTGCTCCTTCGTCATAATTTGTCCCAAATGACGCAGTAGATAGTTGAAAATATTAAATTGCTTACCCGTTAAAATGATCTCTTCGCCCGTATCTTGATTTACGATCCTATTCTCCTTCTCATGAAAAAGTAGATGTTTGATTTTGAGCGGTTCAGGTGATGGAGATCCTGTTCTCCTCAGTAACACCTCAATGCGTGCAATCAATTCATCAGGATGAAAAGGCTTGGTTAAATAATCATCTGCGAATTGCAGCCCCTGTAACTTATCATCTATTGAAGTTCGGGCGGATAGCATCAGAATGGGAAGCAAAGGATACTGTTTTTTAAGTCGCTGCCCTACAGTGAATCCATCAAGTCCTGGAAGCATGACATCTAAGATGACGAGCTGGTTAGAAGAAGCCTCTTCCAAAGCGCGTTCCCCACTGGTTAGCCAAGTTACAATGTATCCTCGTTCCTGTAGATTCCTGCAGACCCAGTCACCGATTTCAAGGTCGTCTTCAATATATAGCAAACTTGTATTAGTCATAATTTGATCCCTCCGATTCTTCACATCTATCATTCTTGCAAATTTATGTCTAAAAATAAACTCCCTTTTACAAACATTCTTATACTTGTGACTGTAATCACAAGGTCGTGTTCTTGTCTGTGTTACTTTTTGATTGAGAAAGATTATCAATAAAGTCAGGTGGGATCCTATGGGTAAACTCATTGATTTGCGTAAAACCGTATATGAACTGTGTTCAGCCGATCCTGAGATTATGAACATCATGGTGGAGCTGGGTTTTGAACAGTTGGCCAAACCGGGGATGCTGCAGAGCGCTGGACGTTTCATGACCATTCCCAAAGGAGCTAAGCTTAAAAAAATAAATCTTGAACACATCAAATCGATATTTCGCGCGCGAGGGTATGAGATAGAGGAATGAGTTACGCTAACAAAACTAGGTTTACGCTTACGAAGTAAGTTTTGTCCGCTCCATATTCATAGATGCTATGCAAACAAAACTTTTAGGAGGAACAATCATGAGCGAATTAATCAATAACCGTGAATATACGGTGCCAGAACAAGGACGCCGCCAAGAGATGTTGAAGGAAATTATGAAGGATCTGCATGCAGGGAAGAGCGTTGAAGAGGTGAAGGCGCGGTTTCAGGAAGCTGTAGGCGATGTGACAGTCGAGGAAATATCGGCCATGGAGCACATGCTGATGGAGGAAGAGGGGATTCCGGTATCCGAAGTGCAGCGACTTTGCTCCGTGCATACCGCAATTTTCAAAGGATCGATTGAAGAGATTCATCGCCCTTCGAAGCCGGAGGAACAACCGGGTCATCCAGTGCACACATTTAAGTTGGAGAACCGTGAGCTTGAGCGACTGGTCAACTTCAAGCTAGAACTGCATAGCGACAAGTTCCGTGAGGATGATAATGCCGAAATCATGTATAAATTGATAGAGGATTTAAATCTACTATTGGATATCGACAAACACTATAGCCGCAAAGAAAACTTATTGTTCCCTTATTTGGAGAAGTACGGTATATACGGTCCGACGAAGGTCATGTGGGGTGTCGATGATGCGATCCGCGCGATGATTAAGGAAGTCAAAGGTAAACTAATGAAATATGATGGTGACAAAGAGACCCTTAGTATGGACTTGACTCGGATTATTTCGGAAGTAAATGAAATGGTCTTTAAAGAAGAGAATATTCTAATTCCGATGGCGCTAGGTAAATTGACTGAGGACGAGTGGGTAAAGATTGCAGAGGAGAGCGACGAAATTGGCTTTTGCCTAACAGCTCCAGAGGCGAAATGGGTTCCAGAGCGCGCCTCTTCGCCTGATCTCGGAACAGTGAGCTCAGAGGAAGCAGAACAAGCGGGTGACGCTGATCAGTTACGCCAAGGCTTCATCAAGTTTGATACGGGAATATTATCCTTAGCGCAGTTGGAAGGAATAATGAATCACCTACCGATAGATTTGACGTTTATCGACGAGAATGATGTAGTTCGGTATTTCTCACATGGTAAAGAACGGATTTTCGCTCGTACTAAAGCGGTGATCGGACGGACGGTTCAGAATTGCCACCCACCTCAAAGTGTGCATATCGTCAATGAGCTACTGGCTGACTTTAAGTCAGGCAAAAAAGATGCGGAAGACTTCTGGATCGCGATGGGGGATAAATTTATCTATATCCGATATTTTGCTATTCGTGGTGAAGACGACCAATATATGGGGACCTTGGAATTCACACAGAACATCGCCCCAATTCGCGCACTAGAAGGACAGAAACGGATCATGTCTTAAGCACCGAATACACCGCCTTTATGCTCGCTCCTTGCGAGATTTAGGGGGTGTTTTTTTGCCTATATGTGATCTAGATCATTCCCTTAAAGCCTTATGATTACTGGGTTTCTGATTGTCGTCTTCTATTGACCGAATGGGAGGGTTCGCTTATAGTTGGTACGTAGGAATAAACAAATTATTAATGAAAAAGGTGGCTTGTGAAATGTCTGAAAAAATCTACATTGGCGTTGACCTAGGCGGGACAGCGATTAAAGTCGGTATTTGTGATGAAGAAGGACATCTTCTTCATACCTATGAAGGACCAACCGAGACCGAGAAGGGTCCTGACGCGATCGTTAACAATATCGAGCGATATGTCCGTCTCATTGTGGAACAATCTCCGTTTGATTGGGAGCAAGTGGCAGGCGTCGGTGCTGGTGTTGCCGGCTTTACTAACGTACGCGAAGGGATAATTATCTTAGCGCCGAATGTAGGTTTGCGAGATCTTCACATTCGTAAGATTCTGGAGGAACGTTTAGGCAAGCCCATCAAAATAGATAATGATGCTAACGTTGCAGCACTTGGAGAAGCTTGGGGTGGTGCAGGTAAAGGCATCGACAATTGTGTGTGCTACACGCTTGGTACTGGCGTTGGTGGTGGTATTATTATAAATGGTAGCATATATCAAGGTTTCTCTGGTTTGGCTGGCGAGCTCGGTCATATGTCCGTTGTCCCTGATCTGGAAGCCATCCAATGTGGCTGTGGCCAAATGGGATGTTTAGAGACCGTGTCTTCGGCAACCGGTATTATTCGCATGGCCAAAGACGCTGTAGCACGTGGTGATCGTACTTCGCTTGCACAGGTAGAGAACATCATGGCGAAGGATGTATTTGATGCAGCCAAAGCTGGCGATGAAGCAGCGGTGCGTATTGTTAACCGTGCGGCATTCTATATCGGCAAGTCACTGGCGGCTGTCGCTGTCGTGCTCAATCCAGAAATTTTCATTATTGGTGGCGGGGTTTCCAAAGCGGGTGACATCTTGTTTGATGAGATCCGTAGTGTGTGTGCGAAACTTACACCGGAACCCGTTCTTAAGGGCTTGAAGATAGTTCCTGCAATGTTAGGTAACGACGCCGGAATGGTTGGGGCTGCTGGATTATTTATTCGTTCGTAGAAGGATATAGATATATATAGGAATAGGAGAACTTTGCGAGGAGGGAAATGAATGCCGGATAAGGAAGACACTACAGTTTCTTCAGTATCTAATCTTATTATTATTACGGGGATGTCAGGTGCAGGTAAATCTCTTGCTGTACGAAGCTTGGAAGACCTTGGTTTTTTTTGCGTAGACAACCTACCTCCGGTACTGATTCCTAAATTTGCTGAACTGATTGAACAATCCAAAGGGAAAATCGCAAAAGTAGCATTGGTCATCGATCTGCGCGGTCGGGAGTTCTTCACGGCCTTGTCGGAGTCGTTGGGGTATGTGAAGGAGCACTTCACAATTAACTGTGAAATTCTGTTTCTTGATGCGATGGATTCGATCCTCGTACAACGATACAAGGAGAGTCGTCGTCGGCATCCACTTGCACCGGAAGGTATGCCGCTGGATGGTATCACTTTGGAGCGTAAATTGCTGGATGAGCTTAAGGTATCAGCTACTCAGGTGATTGATACTAGTAATATGAAGCCAGCTCAGCTCAAGGAAAAGATCATTTCCCGATTCTCGCATTTGGAGAGCAGCACTTTATCAGTCAATATTACCTCCTTTGGGTTCAAATATGGTATTCCCATTGACGCAGATTTAGTGTTTGATGTCCGGTTTTTGCCAAACCCTCATTATATTGAACAGCTAAGACCAAACACAGGACAAGACAATGATGTATATGAATATGTTATGAAGTGTCCAGAGACACAGGCATTCTTAATTAAGTTACTCGACATGCTGCATTTTCTACTGCCCCAGTATCATAAAGAGGGTAAAAGCCAGGTCATTATTGGGATCGGTTGTACGGGAGGTAAACACCGTTCAGTAGCGGTCGCCGAATATTTAGGCCGGATGCTCGGAACAAGCGAAACGGAAACGGTTCGAGTAAGTCATAGGGATTCCGATCGAGACCGGCACTAAGAGGTGAATTATTAATTCATGAATCGGACAAAAGAAGGAAGAATTCCACGAATTGTTGTGATGGGTGGGGGAACAGGCCTATCTGTCATGTTACGCGGCCTCAAAGAAAAACCACTTGATATTACAGCCATTGTCACAGTAGCTGATGATGGTGGTAGTTCTGGGATACTGCGGAATGAGCTACAGATGCCGCCTCCTGGTGATATCCGCAACGTGCTAACTGCGCTTGCGGACGTTGAGCCACTATTGTCCGATATGCTAAGTTACCGTTTTTCAACCGGTTCTGGACTAGCAGGACACAGTTTGGGTAATTTAATTTTAGCGGCAATCACGGATATTTCAGGCGATTTCGTCACGGCAGTCCGGGAGCTTAGCCGCGTCTTTGCCGTTCGTGGGCGTGTCCTCCCAGCTGCAGGTCAGGCAGTCGTGCTACATGCAGAGATGGAAGACGGAAGTATTATCACGGGCGAATCAAAAATACCGGAAGCTCAAGGCAAGATCAAGCGGATCTTTCTAGAACCGAAGGAAGTCGAGCCCTTACCGGAGGCGGTTGAAGCGATTCGTGATGCCGATGCGATTCTAATTGGGCCCGGTAGCCTGTATACTAGTATTATTCCGAATTTGCTGGTACCCAAGTTGGCAGAGGCCGTTCTAGAGAATACCGAAGCGATCAAGATTTTTGTGTGTAATGTGATGACCCAGCCGGGAGAGACAGATGATTATACCGTCAGTGATCACTTGCAGGCGGTTTATGATCATGTAGGACATCATTTGTTTGATTATGTCATCGTCAATGATGGCGAAATTCCACCGCAGGTTCAGGATTTTTATGCGGAAAAGGGCGCGAAACCTGTCCAAAATGATTTGGATGTGGTTACAAGCCGAGGCTATAAAGTTATCGCTGATACGTTAGTGCTATTCCGTCGGTATTTAAGACATGATGCTGACAAACTAAGCCATCACATTTTTCAATTGGTGGACAACTGGATTTTACGAAAGAGGTGAGTTCCTTGTCATTTGCGGCGCAAACCAAAAAAGAATTAACCATGGTCGAAGCTGAGCCTTGCTGTGAGCAAGCCGAGTTGTCCGCACTCATTCGGATGAACGGTTCGGTTCAAGTGTCGAACAAGAAGGTTATCTTGGACATCTCTACGGAAAATGCCGCGATTGCAAGGCGAATATATTCGTTACTCAAGAAACATTTTCAGGTTCATACCGAACTACTAGTCCGTAAGAAGATGCGCTTGAAGAAGAATAATGTATATATTGTGCGGATTCCGGTTCGTGTTCAGGAGATCCTTAAACAACTGGACATCGTATCGGAAGGATTTATTTTTACATCTGGGATTAATAGCGAGATGACCCGGAGAAACTGTTGTAAGCGGGCATATCTTCGGGGTGCGTTTATGGCGGGGGGGTCTGTTAATAATCCAGAGGGTTCTTCTTATCATTTAGAGATCGCCTCGATGTATGAAGAACACTGTAAGGCTCTAGTTGATCTAGCTAATGAATTTCATCTGAATGCTCGTTGTATTGAGCGTAAGAAGGGCTTTATTTTCTATATCAAGGAAGGCGAGAAGATCATTGAGTTGCTGAGCATTATCGGAGCCCATCAAGCATTGTTTAAGTTTGAGGATGTACGAATCATGCGTGATATGCGCAACTCCGTGAATCGAATTGTTAACTGTGAGACAGCTAACCTGAATAAGACCATCGGTGCAGCGGTTCGGCAGATTGACAACATCAAGTTACTTCAGCAACAAATGGGTCTGCAAAATTTACCCGATAAACTCAGAGAGGTAGCTGAGGTGCGGCTGGCGAATCCTGATATGAATCTCAAGGAAGTCGGCGAGCTACTGAAGGGAACGGTTAGTAAGTCAGGAGTCAATCACCGACTACGCAAAATAGATGAGCTTGCGGAAAAAATTCGCGGCGTCTAATCTCTTTTGCTAGTGTGTTACTGTCTGTGTATGTTATACTGATATAAATAATAGTGTCTATGATGTGAATTTTGATTTCATTGAATTAGTAATAGGGGGTAAGGTTTCATGGTTAAAAACCCGGTAACCGTTCGTTTAAAGACGGGACTTCACGCCCGGCCGGCGGCGCTTTTCGTACAAGAAGCGAATAAATACTCATCTGAGATTTTCGTTGAGAAAGATGATAAAAAAGTTAATGCCAAGAGCATCATGGGAATTATGAGCCTTGCTATTAGCACTGGAACTGAAATTTATATCAGTGCAGAAGGCGCGGATGCGGAACAGGCTGCAAACGCTTTAATAAGTTTAGTCAGCAAAGAGGAATTGGAGAACCAATAATCGTTCTCTTTGCAGGTATTATAAGGGGATAGTACCGGTTGATTTATCAACTGGAGCTATTCCTTTTTAATTTATTTAAAATTTTAGAACCAGTGTTGCAACATTTGTCCAGCGTTTTCGTTTAGAAGTTAAACTTATCAATAAATGGAGGGTATGACCAATGAAAACCTGGCTAAAGCCTGTTGGCGCAGTTCTAATTGCAGGTACTATGCTTGTTGGAGGAACAGTACTAATGGGGTCGTCTAATTTGTCCAATGCAGTGTATGCCGATGAGGTACAGAAGAATGTAATTAATGTTGTAGGAAGCGGAGAGATATCTGTTAAACCTGATATTGCCTACCTATCCATTGGTGTACAGACAGAAGCTGCAACTGCAAAGGAAGCACAAAGTGCCAATGCGGCTAAAATCGCTAAGCTGAACACATTGCTTAAAGATACATGGAAAATCAATGCGAAGGACATTCAAACAGGACAATTCTATGTGCAGCCAAATTACACATATACCGAAAAGGAAGGACAGAAGGTGAAGGGTTACACTGCCCAGCATACACTTCAAGTTTCTTACCGTGATCTCGATAAAATTGGGCAATTGCTTGACGCCGCATCGACTGCAGGGGCCAATGTGATTAATAACATACAGTTTGCTACGGAGAATCCAGATCAGTTTGAAGAGCAAGTGATTCAGAAAGCGATGGCTAATGCCAATATGAAAGCATCTGCTATTGCCAAGGCTGCAAATCGCCAAGTGGGTATCGTACTGACTGTGACTCAATCGAGTAGTGGACCGGCGGTATACAATCAGAATTATGTGATGAAAGAGATGGCAATGGATACCGCGGGTGCAAGCACTCAGATTGAGGCAGGCGAAATCAAAGTAAATACGACTTTAAGTGTAACTTATGAAATGAAGTAGCCTACTTATAGGCACAAAAGTGAGACTGAGACATCGCTAACATGTTTAATGGCGGTGATCTTGGTCTTTTTGTATGCATATGTTGCGAGATCTTCCAATACCTTACGGTTTCCAAACTAAATAAACTATGATAAGATAACTATCTCACCAATCATCCTATGTTTGGAGGTTTAAATCTTGTTACAAAAAACGACGCGTCTTAGCCTTGTTGATCAAGTCATCATACAAATTGAATCTTTGATTGAATCGGGCTCTTGGATGGTAGGAGCAAAAATTCCGCCTGAGCCGGATTTAGTCAATGATTTGCAAGTTAGCCGTAATACATTACGTGAAGGGATACGGGCGTTATGTCATGCCGGAGTGTTAGTGACGAAGCAGGGAGACGGTACTTATGTATCTTCTAACAGCACACTTGGGGTGGCTATTCAACGACGTGCCCGCAAATCAAGCTTGTTGGATACGCTTGAGGTTCGGGGTGCTCTGGAGCGAGAGGCTGCGAAGTTATCTGCTGAACGGCGGACGGAAGAGGATGTAGAGAGAATTCGCTTTTATCAACAGGAGTGCAATTCTTCTAGCGTAAATGGAGACTTAAAGCGATATGTAGCTGCAGACATTAAGCTGCATCAGACCATTGTTGAATCAACCAGAAACCAAATGCTAATTGACTTATATGAGCATATAACGGATGCCATGCAGGATTCGATTACTGCTATTTTAAAGAAGCAATTTGCGGGCAACCTCCCACCGAAACAGCATGATGAGCTAGTAGATGCCATAGTCGCACAAGATGCTGATACGGCAGTAAGGGTTGTACAGTTTTTTATAGATGAGCTGAAAAGAGCAACTGAGATGGAGGAAGTTTAATGAATTCTATATATAATAAGCTTGCGCCTAAAGGAGGAGCAACTTCAACTTCTACAGGATGGCTACTGCTCATTGGGGTTATTTTAATTGCAGCGAATTTACGAGCCCCTTTGACTTCAGTAGGCCCTCTGATTGAGACGATTCGGGCTGACTTAAGTATATCGAATACATTAGCTGGATTGATTACGACGATTCCGCTAATCGCATTCGCATTACTCTCACCGCTGGTCCCCAAATTAGCACGCCGGTTTGGAATGTCTCCTGTTTTGTTTGGAGCGTTAGTGTTGTTGATTATAGGTATTGTGATTCGTTCGGCATGGAATATTGGATCATTATTGCTCGGGACATTTATTTTGGGGTTAGCGATATCTATTTGCAATGTATTAATGCCTAGTCTGATCAAAGCAAAGTATCCCTTGAAAATTGGCATAATGATTGGCGTTTATTCGGTTGCGATGAATCTTAGTGGTGCTATTGCATCTGGGATCAGTGTACCGTTTGCTAACCAAATGGGATTAGGTTGGAAGGGTTCTTTGGGGATATGGGGGATCTTAGCATTTGTAACCCTTCTCTTTTGGATTCCCCAACTAAGGGGTCAGCAACAAAAAGCGAAGATCATGACCTCGAACGAAAAACAAACGAATTTATGGAAGTCTCCGCTTGCTTGGCAAGTGACTGTATTTATGGGACTGCAATCAATGATTTTCTATGTGGTTATTGCTTGGCTTCCGGATATTTTGAAAACTCAAGGGATAAGCGCGGATTCCTCCGGCTGGATACTTTCCTTGATGCAACTCGCTTTACTTCCTATTACTTTTATTATGCCTATTGTGGCTGCACGCATGAAAAATCAAGTTTCTCTAATGATCGTGACGTGGCTTTTCTTTTTTACTGGTATTGTTGGGCTGCTTTCGGGAAATCATTTAGTTCTTCTTTGGGCGATTTTAATCGGGATCGGTGCAGGTTGTTCATTCAGCCTAGCGATGACATTATTCGGACTGCGAACTTCTAATGCGCGTGATGCCGCAGAGTTATCGGGTATGTCCCAATCTGTAGGTTATCTATTAGCCGCACTAGGTCCTACATTATTCGGTTATTTGCACGATTTGAGTAATGGATGGAATGTACCGCTGATCGTATTACTGGTTATAACCTGTTTCTTACTCATTTCGGGTATTGCTTCCGGCCGCAATCGATTAATTGGGGAATAAAATGTATAATAAGAACCCTCATTTGAATAAAATGGGAGAGTGTTCTGTTTTTTATTTCACATCATGTCCAAATACCTCCCTATTCATGTCGAAGTACCTAGAAAAGTGTTGTAACCCGTGCCGAAACAAGGTATAGTAAATATGCAAAAAATGAAACCTACGACATGCAAAAGCCATACCAATGGATATGGTTTTTTTTTCTTAAAATAGATCATAGTATGGATGTTCATATAAATACTTTAAAACACACATCAAATACATTCAAAGGAGTTGGGGCATACATGATTGAACTCGTCCAGGTTGAGAAGCGATTTGCGGGACAAGTCGTTGTGCATCCACTATCACTTACCATAAAGGAAGGGGAATTCCTAACCTTACTGGGTCCAAGCGGCTGCGGCAAGACTACGATTCTTCGTATGATTGCGGGATTTGAGCAACCGACAGATGGAAAAATCCTACTAGATGGTACAGATTTGACAGACCTACCTCCGAATCGTCGGGATCTGAACTTGGTCTTTCAACATTATGCCTTATTTCCGCATATGACGGTTGAAGATAATATTGCCTTCGGACTAAAGATGAAGAAGATGCCCGTGAAGGAACAACAGGAGCGTATTCAGGAAGCTGTCACGATGACACAGTTAAATTCACTTACGAAACGTTACCCACACCAATTGTCCGGTGGACAACAACAACGTGTGGCAATTGCTCGTGCAATTGCGAATAAACCTAAGGTTTTACTGTTAGATGAGCCGCTTGGTGCGTTAGATCTGCAATTACGGAAGAACTTACAATCCGAGTTGAAGCAATTACAGCGGAGTCTAGGTATTACTTTTGTATATGTTACGCATGATCAAGAGGAAGCGATGATGCTATCCGACCGGATCGTAATTATGAATAGCGGACAAGTGGAGCAGATCGGCACACCACGCCAGATCTACGCAAATCCAACTACGCTGTTCTCAGCTACATTTGTAGGGGAGAATAATATTTTCTCTCGTGACGGTAAGATGTTTGCGATTCGTCCAGAGAAGCTGCGGGCACTACGTGATGTTGAGGGTGCTAAACGCACCGGTGAAGTGCTTGACGTGCATTACCTAGGAAGTGTCCATAAGTTAGTCGTACAACTCGATAATGAGCCGATGACGGTCTCGATACTATTTGACTTCAATGACAATCGCCCATGGGAAGTTGGAGAAAGAGTTGGGGTGGATTGGAAGTCGGAAGACGAGGTGATTATCGGATCATGAAGAAATCGAACCTGAGTGTATTGCCGGTAATCTTATGGCTGTGCCTGTTTCTGGTCGTTCCTATGTTAATCGTAGTGGGAATCTCCTTCATGGGGCGTGACGACCTCGGCAATGTGGTGTTAGATTTCAATCTGGAATCATATTCCAGGTTCTTTGATCCGTTGTATCTGGGTATTTATTGGGATACTATCGTATTGTCAGTGTTAACGACGGGTCTATGTCTTCTACTCAGTTATCCGCTGGCTTATTACATTGCAAATGCTGGACCCAAAATGCAAACATGGGGACTCGTGTTGATTACGATTCCTTTCTGGATCAATTTCCTGATCCGCACTTATGCTTGGGTGCTATTGTTACGTACACAAGGAGTCGTGAACAATGTATTACTCGACTTTGGTCTAATCCAAGAGCCGCTGCAGATGTTGTATACGAAGGGCGCAGTTCTACTCGGAATGGTCTATACTTTTATCCCATTTATGGTGTTGCCTCTTTATGTGGCACTGGATCAGATGGATAAGAAGTTGCTCGAGGCAGCAAGCGACCTTGGAGCGTCAAGATGGAAATCGTTCTGGCATATTACACTCCCCCAAACCAAGTCAGGTATTATGACGGGTTCGGTACTGGTGTATGTATCAACTACAGGTATGTTTGTTGTTACTGATATTTTGGGCGGATCCAAGTCCTCCATGATTAGTAACATTATTCAAAGTCAATTTCTAGGAGCGAGGAACTGGCCGTTTGGGTCCGCGCTTTCTGTGATTTTCGTCATTACGTCGCTTATTATGATTGCCTTATTTAATCGGGCTTTGACATCTAAACATATGAAAACAAAGGAGGGGCGGTAATGAAGAGTAAAAATCACCCACTTCTTGGAATTCATTCCTTAATCATGATGGTGTTCATTTATGTACCGATTGCTTTTATTATCGCCTATTCTTTTAATAGTTCTCGGCTTGCTGCTGATTGGAGCGGGTTCACATTCGATTGGTATATCTCTTTGTTCGGCAATCGACATGTGATGGAGGCGCTTAGCAATAGTTTGATCATTGCTGTTGTTTCGACCTTAGTCTCTACAGTACTGGGTACGATCTCTGCGTTAGCTATACGAAAATTGGGTAAAAAGATGAAGGTGGGATTTGGCGGTCTGCTATATCTGCCGATTATTATCCCCGACATTATAATGGGTTTGTCTTTGTTAGTATTGTTTAACCAATTTCAAATGCCACTTGGCAAAATTACAATTATCATCGCCCATATAACATTTAGCATGTCATACGTGCACGTTGTTATCACCACTCGGTTGATCGGAATGGGCAATCAGTTGGAAGAGGCAGCGAGTGATTTAGGTGCAGGGGCATGGCAGACTTTTCGCTATGTAACACTACCGCAGATATTCCCTGGGATTATTGCTGGGGCACTCATCGCGTTCACCTTGTCGTTAGATGACTTTATGGTCAGTTTCTTTGTAAGTGGACCTAGTTCAACTACATTGCCAATTTATATTTATGGCCAGGTGAAGAGAGGTATTTCCCCGGAAATTAACGCATTGTGTACAATCCTAATATTAGTTAGCGTAACCTTGATTTTCTTGGCACAATTTATGTTAAATAGAGGTAAAGGGCAGAAAAAACAATCCGTGCTTCCTTTTTAAAGGGACACGCTTAGGAAAGAGAGGAAGATAAAGAATTGAAAAAAATGAGATGGGCTGGCCTTATGCTAGCAGTAATGATGGTGCTTACGTTGTTGTCTGGTTGTGGATCGTCTAAAGAGACGCTAAATATTTACAGTTGGGCTGATAACTTTGACGAGGAAGTTCTCAAGGAATTTGAGAAACAGTTTGATGTAAAGATTAATTATGACGTATTTGCCAACAACGAAGATTTGCTAGCTAAGATCAAAGCCGGAGGTAATGGCTATGATTTGATCCAGCCGTCCGATTATATGGTGGCAACGATGATTAAGCAGGATCTTCTGGAGCCGCTGAATAAGGACAATATTCCGAATTGGACGAATATCTCAGACACGTATAAGAATCCTTCTTTTGACCCTGATAATAAATACTCTCTTGTATACATGTCAGGGGTGACAGGAATTGCTTACAATACGAAGTATGTGAAGGAAGAAATCAGTAGTTGGGCAGATCTCTGGAATCCTGAGTATAAGGGCAAAGTCATTTTACTGGATGATAACCGTGAGATGATTGGTATGGCGCTTAAAAAAGCAGGACTGTCGAACAGTACTACTGATGAGGCACAAATTACTGCGGCTGTAGACGACTTGAAAACTTTACTGCCGAGTGTATTAGCTTTTGATACAGATAACATCAAGCAGAAAATGATTCAAGAAGAGGGTTGGATTGCTACGGTATGGTCCGGGGATGCTTCAGTCATAGCCCAGAACAACCCTGATGTTGCTTTTGTGATCCCTAAAGAGGGTGGAACAATCTGGTCAGATAACTACGCTATTCCTAAAGGTTCGAAACATAAAGAACTAGCAGAGAAATTCATTAATTACATGCTTGACCCTGAAGTCAGCGCGAAAAATTATGAATCCATCGGATACAGTGACCCTAATACGAAGGCAACACCGTTTCACACTGAAGAATACAATAATGACAAGATGATTAACCTATCGGAAGAGGAACTTTCTCGCACCGAATGGCTAGGTGATGTAGGCGAGATGCTACAAGTCTATGATCGCTTCTGGACTGAACTAAAGAGCGGTCGAGAGTAATTTAATATATCACTGAACAGAACCGGCTTCGCCGTCCTTAAAGGGATGGCAAAGTCGGTTTTTTGTTTATGTTGTAAGGATTTTATTGATGAGTACATGCTTACGAATTGCCACTTCCGGTTGTAGGAGGCATTATTTTATGAAGGACGGGAAATAATTGGAGTATACAATTGAAGGGGGACAACGAAGAGAATGAAGTTGAGGACTACGATGATCTATAGATTGTTAGCGATCTGGATGGCAGTTTTGTTGCTAGGAAGTTTGTTAGTTATTCCTGCGGGAGCTTCACCGACAGTGGGAACGGAGCAGCAGGAGCCTGGTGCGACCCAGACAGTTAACGTCACTGTAAAAGGCAAGCCACTGAAGCAGCGTGGAATTCAAGGTGAAGAAGGGGTGCTGGTTCCGCTGGAGTTAATCCATAAAGGATTAAAGCTCCCGGTTAAGTATGATGCTAACAACAAGGCTTATACGATTAGAAGACAAAATGTAACCGTGCAACTTCAACCTGGAGAAGGTGGGGCGAAAGCAACGGTCAACGGAAGTACGCAAATTTTCCCGTATGAGTGGAAGGAAATTGGCGGCAAGCCCTATGTTTCGGTTAAGGTGCTGACCGACCATCTAGGATATACTTCTCAGTGGAACGCGGCGACAAAGACATTGGATTTAGTGCCACACCGTATGAACGATATTAAGGTGAGCACTGTATCGATTATTAAATCAATTCCTGAGGCAACAATTAATGTACAGTATCCGCAGGTTAGCGGTTTGCGGAACAAGGCAGCCGAAAAACGAATAAATACGTTACTAAAGTCTAAGGCGGACACTTTTGTGGAAAATGCGCTTAAGGAGGCCAAGGCGAGCCAGCCTTCGCCCAATGGGAGCAAGTATGAGTATCTGGGCAACTACACCGTAACTTACAATAGAGATGGCATGCTGAGCATTTTGGAGCAGACTTATGCCTACACCGGAGGAGCACATGGCAATAGCGTCCGGGAAGGGTTTAACTTCCGTCTGAGTGATGGCAAGCTAGTGCCACTGGATGAACTGCTTCGTGCGAACCCGCAGTATCGGAATATCGTGGATCCTTCAATTAAGAAACAGTTTGAGCAAACCGAAGGTTATTTTGGCAACTTCACCACGATTGGTCCTAACCCATCTTACTACTTGAAGGACAATGGCGTCGTCATCTTCTTCCAGTTGTATGAGTATGTACCTTACGTTAACGGTTTCGCTGAATTTTACTTCCCGTTTACAGAGTTGCTACCCGCAGGGGCTAATCCATTTGACTTTAAAGTCTGATCCTACTAACGGAAAACGCAAGTAGATAAAAACGACAGAAGCTGTGCTCTAAGTAGACTTTCTACATGGAGGCAGCTTCTTTATTATTATGCACGGTTGCTTTCTCGCACTGAATATTCATATTCAAACATTAAATCTCATGTAGATTTAGTGTTTTTTTATTTATTTTGAATTTTAAGAGCTTTACGAAAAGCATAAATTAATTTAATTTTCGACAAATATTTTATATCTAAGATGAATGTGAAGGGAAAATAACATTTTGATAAATATGAAGGAAATCCTACGAATGGGAGAAGTGGACGCAGCTATGATTCAGTACTTATGGTTCGACCTAGGCTACACCTTGGTCAAGACAAATCGGGAAGAGGTCTATCAGAAGACGCTGGAAAGGTTTGACGCCATCAGAACATTGGATGAAATTACGATGGCATATCATCGGGCAGATAAATTATTTATGAGGGAGTATCAAGGAGTTCTGGGCAAGGACAGCAAGGTGTTTATGCCCTGGTACACGGGAACTTTAAATTACTTCTTACAGCTTTCGCTACCAATTGAGGAGGTAATCCGGGTTCAGCTGGCTGTGGCAAAGGAACAACCGGTACAGTGGCAAGCTTTCGATTTTACCAAATCAACGCTTCAACATTTAAGAGAACTGGGTTACAAACTGGGTTTGATTTCTAACTGGAATCATACAGCACGTGAAGTACTTGCGCGAAACGGACTTTTAGAGGAATTCGATGAAATTATTATCTCTTCGGAAGTAGGGATTGAGAAGCCTGATTCGGCGATATTTGAATTGGCTTTCGCTAAAGGCAAGGTAACAGCGGAACAGTCCTTGTATATAGGTGACAATTATTACGATGACGTTAGGGGTTGTCAGAAGGTTGGTATGAACTGTCTGCTGATTAATCCTTATGAGAAACAGGGTATCGAAGAACTAGACTACCAGCATGTAATTCCTAACATCCAAGACGTGGTCTCTTACTTGGGGCACTCTCAGGTTCCCCTTGAAATTAAATAGTTTGGAGCAGTCAGGATGGCGACGATTAAGGATAGGATACAGGAACAATTTGAAACTTTAAGTTCAGGGCAAAAAAGAGTAGCTCATTATATTCAAAATCATATGCAGGAAGTCGCGTTGCAATCAGCACATAAGATCGCGATGAAATCGGGTGTTAGTGAGGCTACAGTTCATCGGTTAGCCCAAGCCCTTTCATACTCAAGCTTTTCTGGAATGC
The DNA here is from genome assembly GCF_003994475.1 of Paenibacillus anaericanus. Taxonomy (GTDB): domain Bacteria; phylum Bacillota; class Bacilli; order Paenibacillales; family Paenibacillaceae; genus Fontibacillus; species Fontibacillus anaericanus. The sequence goes on from NZ_RZNY01000014.1 coordinate 54,600, forward strand.
ATCAAGATATCCAGCAATTTGTCCTTAGGGATCAACGGGCGGTTAACAATTTTGTCCAATCAACAAGTCAGCAAGAGGAAACGTGGTTAGAGAAGCACTTCACACAGGAGATTGAGAATATTCGTGAAACGATGCTGCAGGTGGACAAGGCGCAGATTCATCAGGTGGTCAAGTCGCTGCTGCAAGCTGATCGGATATGGGTTGCTGGGTGGAGAATGGGTTTGTCCGTAACTTCTTTTTTCAGTTTTGTTCTGAAATACATGTTAGGGAACTGTGAATTGATCCCTCAAGGAGGGGTTGCGGAATACGCATCTTATATTCAAAAGAATGATGTCGTGTTTGCATGCGGATTCCCAAGATATTGTACTAGAACATTGAAAGTATCCAAATTAGCGAAGGAGCAAGGGGCGACGGTTATCGTGCTTACCGACTCCATTCTCTCACCTTTTGCGAAGTTAGCTGATCTGACACTATTGGCGCAATGCAAATCTACGGGGTTCCTGGATTCCTATACGGCATCTCTCTCGGTAGTTAACGCCATTATCAACGAAATTTCGTATTTGGAAAAAGATCGGGTGAAACACAACATTGAAAAGATGGAGCTTATGTTTCAGGAGTTCCAGGATAGCTTCGAGTGGATGAGTAGAACGAAGTGATCCAGGGGGAAGGACATTGCGATGGAGTTAACAGTTATCGGTCATTGGGGAGCATACCCCGAGAAAAATGAAGCCACATCAGGCTATTTAATAGAGCATCAGGGAAGAAAAATTTTGTTGGATTGCGGGAGTGGTGTACTTTCAGGGCTGCAAAATTATGTAATGCTTGAGGATTTGGATGCGGTATTCATTACTCATTTGCACGCAGATCATATTGCAGATATGTATAGTTTGGAATTTGCCACCCTGATTCTGATGCAGATAGGAAAGCGTGCCTTACCACTGGATATCTATGTTTATTGTCAGGATCTGACCAAGCTTGATTTTTGTTATCCGGAATATGTGAATGTTCATCCCATTGATCTTCAACGAACTGTAGCTATCGGGGAATTGACCATTACATTTGCTGAAAATGTTCACGATGTTCCAAGTTGTGCGGTTAAAGTCAATTCCGAGGATGGAAAATGTCTTGTTTATTCCGGTGATACAGGGTATTGCCAGAGCATTGTTGAGTTTTCACGAGGTTCAGATGTACTAGTGCTGGAAAGCAGCTTCTACAATATCCAAAAGGGTCTGAATAATGGTCATTTGACGGCTGGAGAAGCAGGGGAAATTGCTGCTATCGCTCAGACAGGACAATTGATACTAACGCATCTTCCTCATTATGGAGACCATAACCAACTGGTAGTTGAAGCCTCTAGCCATTACGACAGACAGATTCAATTAGCTTATTGCGGTATGAAACTGACTATTTAATTTAGAAAGGGGTTCTTAATCTTGACAACATTCAGGAAAAAATTTGCTCTTGGTATATCAACGCTTTCTATTCTGGCAATCATCATTTCGGGGTGCGGTAGTAACACGGGGTCAACAAACACTTCGAATGGTGCATCGGCTGAGAGTCAAACCAATACGGATCAGGCACAGAATACGGCTGGCCAGGCTAAGGCGGGTGGCGCGGTACGTGTTGCGATGACGACCGAGCCGGACAATCTTGATCCTTATCTATCCGCTGCGACGGATACCCAATCTATGATGGACAATGTATTTGACGGATTGTTTGAAGCGGGTGAGAACAGTGACCTGATTCCAGCCATTGCATCGTCCTATCAGGTGTCAGATGACGGATTGACTTATACCTTTACCTTGAAACAAGGCATTGTATTCCATGACGGTTCTGAGCTTACCGCTGAGGATGTGTACTACTCTTACGCTAAATTATCGGGTCTTAATGGCCAAGAGCCGCTATCATCGAAATTTTCTTCAATTGCGAGTATAGATACACCTGATGATTATACGGTTGTTATCCAATTGAAAGATAAGGATGCTGCCTTTCTAGCCGCCAATATCGTCGCGATTGTACCCAAGGATTATGAGCAACAGAGTGAACAACCGATCGGTGCTGGACCTTATAAGCTTGCTGAATATAAACCAGGACAACAACTTGTCTTAGAGAAAAATGAAAACTTCTATGATAAAGAGCATGCTCCAGTACTCGATAAAGTTGAATTCAAAATTATGCCTGATTCAAATTCAGCCGTACTCGCCTTGCAGTCTGGAGACATCGATATGATTCCAGGTATTACGGCACAAGGAGTACTTCAATTAGGCGACGGATATACAGTGGTATCTGGGCCACAAAATATGGTGCAACTCATGGCATTAAATAATTCCGTTAAACCATTAAATGATGTGAAGGTCCGTCAGGCGATTAACTATGCCATTGATAAGGATGTCATTATTCAGACTGTTGCTGAAGGAAACGGGACGAAATTAGGTTCAAATATGAGTCCTGCCATGAAGATGTATTTTCAAGATGGCTTAGAAGATTACTATACGCCGAGTATCGATAAAGCTAAGCAACTATTAAAGGAAGCAGGCTATGAAAATGGATTTGATTTAACACTAACGGTTCCATCAAATTATCAATTTCATGTCGATACGGCCCAAGTCATCGCAGATCAGCTGAAGAATGTAGGTATTAAAGTCACTATTAAGCAAGTTGAATGGAGTAGCTGGCTAGAGGATGTATATAACAATGCCAAGTACGAAGCTACGATTGTTGGATTAACGGGCAAGCTTGATCCACATGAAGTATTAGGAAGATATGAAACAAACTATGCTAAGAACTTCTTTAAATTTAGTAATAGTGACTTTGATAAGTTAGTCAATCAAGGAAAGACAGAAATCGATGAGGTCAAAAGAGTTGATTTATATAAGCAAGCTCAGACCGTATTAACTGAACAGGCAGTGGCTGTCTATATCATGGACCCTAGCCGAACCGTAGCGATGAAGGGCAATTTGCAGGGCTTCAAAATGTACCCGGTGCAAAAATACAATTTTGCCGAGATGTACTACACAGAATAATAAAGTAGGGGAAATGATCCTTGAGATTTTATATTCGAAAGCTGGTTGCATTTGTTTCGACACTGATACTTGTTTCAGTTATTACCTTTCTAGTATTTCAAATCTTGCCGGGGGATCCTGCTCAAATCATTCTAGGTGTGGATGCAGACCCTCAGCAGATTGCCGCCCTGCGTGAAACTATGGGACTTGATCGATCAGCGGGAGAACGTTATCTAACGTGGATTAAGGATACGCTATCGGGTGATTTCGGGACTTCCATTCGTTATCACAGACCGGTAGCCGACATGTTAGTGGAGCGCCTTCCGGTTACGCTATCGCTAGCTTTGTTTTCCCTGGGGTTGACCCTGCTCGTAGGGCTTCCCCTAGGGATCTATATTGCAAGAAAAGACGGTAAATTGTCGGCACTTCTCTTATCACTTTTTACTCAGCTTGGTGTGTCTATACCCTCATTTTGGTTAGCTTTTATTCTTATTTTACTATTTTCCGTAACACTCAAACTATTTCCGACCTACGGATATACGCCTTGGAGTGAAGATCCGATTGGAGCGATCAAATCGCTGTTCTTACCTTCGCTTGCCCTGGCTATTCCGGGGATTGCCGTAGTGATTCGCTATTTAAGAAATACGCTGCTAGATCAATCTCGTATGGACTATGTACGGACTGCAAGAAGTAAGGGTCAACATGAGCAGGGAATCATGTATCGTCATATTTTACGTAATGCACTTATTCCGGTTATTACAATTGTAGGTTTATTAATTGCGGATACACTGGGAGGCAGTATCGTGGTTGAAAACGTGTTTGCACTCCCTGGAATCGGGAGTTTGCTCGTTACCTCAATAGGTACAAGGGACTTACCACTGGTACAAACGATGGTGCTATACATTGCAATTATTGTCGTCAGTATTAACTTTATCATCGATATTCTCTATAAGGTCATCGATCCTCGTATTCGATTGAAAAGGTGAAGATATGAACTTTAAGCAATTATTCAAAAGTAAGCCGTTGGTGATAGGAAGTTCTCTAATTGGAGCATTGCTGATGCTGATGCTTATCAGTTTGTTCTATACGCCTTATGGACCTAACGAGATGAATCCTAGCATGCGTTTGGCGGGTCCGCAGCTAACTCATTTATTCGGGACCGATAACTTCGGTCGGGATATCTTCAGTCGAATCATGAATGGGGCGCAAACCGCATTTCTTATCGGTTTTAGTTCCGTGGCCATTGGATTAGTGTTTGGGGTATTGATTGGTGCGATTGCGGGGTATTTTGGCGGTTGGTTGGACGAAATTATTATGCGCATCATCGATGCCATGCTAGCATTTCCAGGTATACTGCTGGCGATTATGCTAGTATCCGTATTTGGCCCCGGGCTTAATAATACCATTATCGCATTGGGGATTATGAGTATCCCTTCATTTTCGCGGATTGCCCGTAGCGGCTTTATCCAGTACAAGGAATTTGATTTTGTCAAAGCATCTATAGCTAAAGGGGCAGGAGCACTGCGTATTATCTTTTATCATATCCTGCCGAATATGGTGTCATCTCTCGTTGTTGCGACTTCACTAAGATTCTCGGGATCGATTCTAGCGGAAGCAGGATTAAGCTATTTGGGACTTGGAGTACAACCTCCGAATCCAAGCTGGGGCAGAATGCTGAATGAGGCACAACCTTTTATGATAAATGCTCCTTGGTATGTCTTGATTACAGGTATGGTCATTACAATCATGGTTCTTGGTTTCAATTTAATAGGTGACGGAATTCGCGATCTTTACGACAGGAAGGGCTAGGGGGACGATCAGTGGAGCCAGCTCTATTGGCAATGCAGGATATAGAAGTGGCATTTTCCGTTGGGAAGAAAGACTATCCTGCTCTGCAGGGCATCTCATTCGAGGTTCGGGAAAAAGAAGTGTTGGGTATTGTCGGTGAATCCGGTTGTGGAAAAAGTCTCACTTCATTATCAGTGATGGGGCTATTACCTGGTGCGGCTAAAATTTCAAAGGGCAAGATTGTGTTAGGTGACTCGGATGTGACTAACTTGACGGCGGAGGCCTGGTGCAAGATCAGAGGGAAACAAATATCGATGATCTTTCAGGACCCCATGACAGCCTTGAATCCGTTAGTACCCATAGGCAGACAGATTGAGGAGACCGTTCTGATTCATTCGGCTATCTCGAAAAAGGAGGCCAAGCAGCGGGCCCTCGAAATGATGACCAAAGTGGGTCTTTCTAGAGTGGAGCAGCTATATCATGAATATCCTCATCAACTATCCGGTGGAATGAGACAAAGAGTCATGATTGCCATGGCGCTCATTTGCGAGCCGCAGCTGTTGATTGCCGACGAGCCAACAACAGCGCTGGATGTGACTATTCAGGCACAGATTCTTGATCTGCTTCGGCAAATGAACCAAGAGACAGGTACAGCAATTATATTTATATCCCATGATCTAGGAGTCATCCGTGAAGTATGTGATCGAGTGATTGTGATGTATGCCGGATATATCGTAGAGGACGCCCCTGTGGCGGAATTATTAGAAGCGCCCAAACATCCCTATACCCTCGGATTGCTACAGTCGATCCCTGATATAGAGAAGAGAGGTCAGCCCTTGTATACCATATCCGGACGCGTGCCGGCGATTACCGAGCGGTCAACGGGGTGTCCATTTGTGGGACGTTGTTCAAGTGCTTCCCCTACATGTGAACGAAGTGTTCCTGATCTTGCACCCGTGTCGGATACTCATCGTGTTCGCTGCCATCTGTATTCAGAAGTAGGTGAAGTTATATGACTGAACCTTTGGTCCGGGTAAAGTCCTTATCGAAACATTACGAGGTATCAAGACAAGGACTGCTGGAAGAGAAACAATATGTTAGAGCTGTGGACGACATTTCTTTTGAGATTGGTCAAGGGGAGACCTTTGGCTTAGTTGGTGAAAGTGGCTGTGGCAAATCAACAACAGGACAAATGCTGGTCCATCTGTTGCAGCACACGAAGGGGAACATCTACTTTGGTGAACGGAATATTACGGATATTCCGAAAAAAGCGATGAAATCACTGCGTCAGGAACTGCAAATTGTATTCCAGGATCCTTATTCCTCATTAAATCCGAAAAAACAAATCGGCTGGCTCTTAGAAGAGCCCTTAATTATTCATAAAATTGGCGACAAGACAACGCGGCAAAAAATGGTGGCAGAAGTGTTAGAGCAGGTTGGATTGGATCCAAGTTATCTCAAACGCTACCCTCATGAATTAAGTGGTGGACAAAGGCAAAGGGTAGGGATTGCCTCCGCCTTGGTCTTAAACCCTAGGTTTATCGTCATCGATGAAGCGGTGTCTGCATTGGATGTATCGGTTCAGTCACAAATTTTGAATCTACTGAAAGAATTACAGCAAAAACGCGGATTAACCTATCTTTTTATTTCGCATGATCTCAATGTCGTTCAATATATGAGCGATCGGGTAGGCGTTATGTACCTGGGAAAAATAGTAGAAATATTCGATGTCGAGTCAGGTGCTGAACCACTTCATCCATACACTCGGGCGTTATTTTCAGCTATACCCAATGTGAAAGGTGAAAGGAAGGAACGGGTCCTGCTAAAAGGGGATGTTCCTAATCCAATTCATCCGCCGAAGGGTTGTACATTTCACCCGAGATGCCCATTTGCAATGGAGAAGTGTAAGCAGGAGGCGCCAATATTACAACCGCATGATTCTAGTCATCATGTTAGCTGTCATTTATAAGAGGAGGCGGAAGTAGCCGATGAAAATAGGAGTTATATCAGATCTACATGTTGACCTTAATGAGCAGCCTGAAGATTTACTGATTGAAGAGATATTGCTGCAAGTAGTTCGTTCAAGTAGGCTTGATTATCTTATTATAGCTGGAGATATTTCCAATGATGTAAGTCGGAGTATTGCTGTTCTAAATATGCTTCAGGCAGTGTCGGGTATTCCCGTGCTGTTCGTTCCTGGAAATCATGATTATTGGAGTAAAGATAACGGAGTGACGGATACATGGGAAATTTACAGACAGTTTCAGTCCTTTGAAGGATGTCTAAATGAAAAACCGTTTGAGCTGGGCAACGATTGGGTCGTAATCGGAAATTCAGGCTGGTACGATTATACGATGGGTGAGCCGAAATACAGCTTTGAAGATTTCGAGAAGATGCATGCGATGGATCGGACATGGCAGGATAGTATTTATGTCAAATGGGGCATGGGTAACCGTGAAATCCACCGCTATTTCTATCAACATCTGGAGAATGAATTGGAGAAATACCGTAACAAGAAGATTATTATGGTGACGCATATGTTAACTCATCCGCATTTCAAGGCACCTATTGATCACCCGCAGTGGCAGTATTTTAACGCCTTCCTGGGAAGTAATGAGTATGCGACATTGTATCACAAATATCAGGTGCGCTATGGCATTATGGGACATGTCCATTATCGGAAAAGATATACCGAGCAAGAGACAGAGATGATCTGCGCCTGCCTAGGATATCGCAAAGAATGGAGCGGGACAGAAGCGATCAAAGAAATACAAAATTGTCTGCAGATCATTTCCATTTAGGAGACTTATTCGATGATAAAAAATATAGAAGCTGCCTCTAAGTAGAATTTCTACATGGAGGCAGCTTCTGTGTTTAATGGGGACATATCTTATCTAACTTATTTGATGAAATCTGCCATAGAACGCACGGTCAGATTTTCCGCTGCTGAAGGAGAGAATGGCTTACCTTCCTTGCCCCTTGCCTGGAATTGTACAGTGACAGGTTGGCCTGGAATTAGGTCAAAGAAGTTGTCGCTAAAGAGGCCTTCAGTTTGAGTGGACAACCATACTCCTCTGGCTAGAACATCACTTTCTAGCGTGTAGATGCCTGCAGCCTCATCATATGTTCTGCATGTAATCTTTGCAACCGGAAGCTTACTCTCCTGAGTCGCTGTGAAAAAGTACATTTTGCGATCCAGTACTTGATCGCCCTGCTCCAAGGTTGCCCGAAGCACGACTTCCTGATTGTCGCTGGTTCCTATCCACTCGGCTTTGTTTACAGACTTAACTAGCGTCGCGGAGTTTGGTTCCACACTTATTTGCTGCTCCAACGTCTTGAGCAATTGACCACCCAAATCAAATGATTCTATTACAAGCTTACCATCCAATGGGGTCAGAACATCGGACACAACATGAATATCTAAATTCTCGGTGCTACTGCCATCAATGGAGACCATGATGTCACGCATACTATTCTTAATATAATATTGGGCAGCTTTCCAGCGGCCGAAGTAATCCATACTCGCCCAAGAAGCTACCGGCCAGCAATCATTGATTTGCCAGTATAGAGAGCCCATGCAATAAGGCTTGTTTCGGCGGTGGGCTTCGATCGCTGTCTTCATGGCTTCTGCCTGAAGGATTTGGCTCATGTAGAGGAAGGAGGAGAAATCCTTCGGCTCCGGTAAATACATATCCATATACTGTTTGATTAGTCGGTTACCATCATTATTGCGTTGGTGGCACAGCATGACAGCAGATTCCAGCTCCATATCAGAAGGCTCAGCATAGGTGTATACGGATTTCTCTTCCGGGAAGGACTGGAACCCGTACTCACTCATGAATCGTCCAACTTTAGCATTGTAATTCTCAAACAGCTCCGCTGCATGCCATACTCCCCAATAATGAATATCGCCCGTGCTAGATAATGCATGTGAATGCTGATCTTTATTCTCTGTTAAAGCTTGCAGCGGTGAGGAAGGCCAGTAGGCTACATTGTGATGTAACTTGCCTACGGCTTCGGGAAGCAACTGATGGAAAATGGCTTCATAATCAGACCAAATTTGCTCCCGCTGCTGCTCGTTATAACTTTGCTTCCAGCCCCATCCGGCATGCTCGTCAAAATGTGCCCAAGCGGAGTCCATCTCATTGTTACCGCACCATAAGGCAATGGAAGGATGGTTCCGAAGTCGCTTGATATTCTCTTCCGCTTCGATCTGAACGTTGTGAAGAAAAGCTTCGTCTCCAGGATACATGCTGCAGGCGAACATGAAATCTTGCCACACGAGTATTCCGTATTCATCGCACAATTCATAGAATACATCTTGCTCATAGATGCCACCGCCCCATACGCGAAGCATATTCATGTTGCTTATAGCCGCACTGGCGATTTCGTGCTCGTATCTTTCTTTGGTCACCCGCGAAGCAAAGCTATCATTTGGAATGTGGTTAGCACCTTTAGCAAAGACAGGAATACCATTCAACTCGAAGTAAAAAGAACTACCCTTCTCATCCTTCTTCCGAATGAGGTTGATGGTTCTCAGACCGGTTCGTACAGTCCGTTCTGCTAATGAATTGCCCGCGTGATTAAATTCCACTTTGAATTCGTACAGATGTGGCTCTCCTAACCCACGTGACCACCATAGGTCAGGGTTAGTTATTTCGAATTCGTGATTGATGTGGTTGGTTCCCGGGGTGAGATCCACATTTAGCTCCCATTCTAAGCTTTTGGTAGACAGTTTAATTAAACCTGAGTAGGCCTGAGCGCTCTCCACTTCGATGACAGCAGTCAATTTCGCAAGCTGAGGAGTGACCTCTTTTTGCTCCATGTACAGATCGGTGATCTTCACTTCAGACCAAGCTTCTAAACGGGTTTCGCGCCAAATACCACTCGTGACAAATCGTGGACCCCAATCCCAGCCGTAATGGTAAGGGGCTTTACGTGCAAATATGCTGACCTTTTTATCGGCTAACCCTCCACCTTCCGACTGGTCGTTTGGTGCTGGTAAAGCGTACCCTAGAGCCTCAAGCTTAGGTAAGTCCTCTGCAATCGGTGACCGGAAAGTGATATGAAGCTGATTGTTACGGGGGTGCAATAAGTTATGTACATCTACACTCCAAGTACGAAACATATTATCAGCAGACAGCACTGCCTTACCGTTTAAAGTTACATCTGCATAGGTATCGAGACCTTCAAATATAAGCTCCACATGTCGATGATTCAACAAAGCTTCATCCGCATCAAATAAAGCTACATATTCCCAATCTTTCTTGTCGATCCACTGTACATTTTGTTCATTTGTTCCATTGAAGGGATCAGCAATAATTCCATTGTCCAGCAAATCAGTATGAACGCAGCCCGGTACAGTTGCCGGGAGCCACTCTGTATCGTCGCAAGCTTTAAATTTCCAGTTATTCAGGATTAGTTTCATAGGTTCATTTCATCCTTCCGTTTTCGTTTGAAGTGACCTCATTATACAATGGTCCAAAATTAACGTAAACTATATTTGTGTTTATTTTGTTCATAATGTAAAGTTGGTGTAGATAAAGTAAGATTTAAATGCTATTTTTATATAAAAACATACTTTTAGTTAACAAATTGAACACTATTCATAAGGGGTTGTAAATCAGTGAAGAGGAAAATGACCTCACTTGATATTGCGAATCGACTTGGTTTGTCGCGGACGACGGTCTCAAAAGCTTTGAATGGAAATGAAGGGGTACCGGATTCAACGCGCGAACGGGTGTTAAATATGGCAGCTGAGATAGGCTATAAACATTATGGCCGAGAAATAACTCCTGCCCCCGGTAACAGTGGAAGAAATTCTGCAGTTGGATCAGGTACATCAGACGGCTCACTTGGAGCGCTGCGAACCATTGCTCTACTTATTCCTTCGGGTATAGGGATGTCGCAGCAAGGATACTGGGTGGATGTACTTAGAGGAGTAGAAGAAACCGCAAGACATTATGACTGTACGATGGTGCTACACTTTATTTCGCCTCAGGACTGTAAAGAGTTGAAGATTCCGCATTCATTAAGTAACAGAGAGATCGATGGGGTCATTGCAGCGGGGCTGACCTCAAAGGATTATATTCATGCCTTGAAGGAATGGGGTCTCCCTACCGTGTTGATCGATTGTCATGCGGACTTTCAAACGAAGGATATGATTTGTGATACGGTTATGATGGAGAGTGAACAAAGTGTATTCGAACTTACAAGTCATCTAATCTCACTAGGTCATACATCCATTGGATTTATCGGTAATATCCAAAACTGCTTGTCCTTTAATGAACGTTGGTTCGGATTTACCAGAGCTTTAATTCATGCTGCATTGCCTCTGGAGAAGTCGTGCTGTGCGATCGCGGATGTTCCAAGCCATTATTTTGATATCCGGGAAGTGGGAGATGCGCTTAGTACAATGCCGAAGCTTCCTAGCGCGTTGGTATGTGCGAACGATCTAGTTGCTAGACAGGTTATCAAATGGGTGTCGTCCCAAGGAATTCGAGTACCAGTAGATGTATCCGTTACTGGCTTCGATCTGCTGAGCGATGGAGAAGATTCCGAATCGGAGAATCACTTGACTTCAGTAAGGGTGAATGGCAGCGATATTGGTGCTAGAGCTTTTGAACAACTGTTGTGGCGGGCCAATCATCGAGAACGTCCGGCTGAGAATATTCGTATTGCGTGTTCTGTGGAAATAGGGTGCTCAACCGCAACTATTTAAAAAACAAGCCTGAAGTAGTTGAAGCTACCCCAGGCTTGGTATGAATTTAGGATCTTGATGTCCAACAGTACGGGCTCTTAATTTTGCCAGAGGTCGTCTATCTTCACAGGTTGTCCTGTACGGATGGAGCGGTTAGCCGCAATGCCAGTCATAATGGAGAGCGCACCATCTATATGGGAAGCGGCACGATTGAAACGATCCTCCTGCTTCTTTTCAAAAATGTCACGAAGCATAACTGGATCGCCGCCGCCATGGCCACCAGCCCCTTGTTCAAACTCCACAGAATATGGTTCTTTGAAATGAGGGTAAATAACAATACTCATTCCTTCCAACGCGCCTTCATTCTCTTTTTTGCCCCCGGAATTCACATAGGACTTCTCTGTAACACGTACTTCCATACGTCCTTCAGTGCCATTGAAAACAATAATAAAACCTTCCCAAGGCATATAAGCGTTTAGTGAATAGTTCATTACTGCTTTGTTCTTATACTTGACCATTACGCTCATCGTATCTTCAATACTGATATTATCTCCGAACACGCTTTGATCGCGCTGGTACCCATCTTCATGCTCGGCATCTAGATACATACTCTTTAAATGCTCATTCTGATCAAGGTGTAAGGCAAAAGGATCGTTCTGGGCAAATTCACTGCCATATGCACGTTGATAAAAATCAGTGACACCACGTTTCTCGGCGTTTTCCTTACCGTAATACCTCAGGTCGCCCATCGCAAAAACCGTATCCGGTTTAGAATCCAACCAGAAGTTCATTAGGTCAAAATGATGCGTTGACTTGTGTACAAGTAATCCCCCGCTATTACGCTTATCGCGATGCCATCTACGGAAGTAGTCAGCTCCATGTTCAGTATTCAGCAGCCATTCAAAATTCACTGAGAGAATTTCGCCAATCGTTCCATCCATAATAATTTCTCTAATCTTGGTATTATGAGGAGCATAGCGGTAATTGAACGTTACACGAAGATTTTGGCCAGTTCGTTCGATCGCATCAAATATCTCCTTGCATTTCTCTTCATCTGTGGTCATAGGTTTTTCTGAAATGACGTCACAGCCTAGTTCCATGGCTAGAATGATATATTTATGGTGAGTACGATCAATCGTACATACAAGTACAAAATCAGGTTTATGCTCCTCTATCATACGATCAAAATCCTCAGCTTTATAGGTAGCGATAGCATGATAGTTGTATTTGTCCACTAAAAGTTGATTGGCATAATTCATTCTCGTCTGATTGACATCGCATATCGCTACTAACTCTGAAGTTTCTTTATAAGTTGTAATTAATTCACTATAGAAAAATTCGGCTCGACCTCCGGTACCTACGATGACATATTTCTTTTTGGACAAGGTGATCACTCCATTTACTTTGATTTGAATCTATCTTATAGTATATGAAATGTGAAAATCTAAGCTTTTTCTAGTCGTTTCACTAAAAACTATGCCTATTTTATCCTTTCAAAGAATGAGGTATGACTAATGAGTGCAGTGCCATTTTTTGAAATAGAGCAAATCAAGCGGACAGGGCAGTTTAATATGGACTCTGACCACTTTCATGAAACTTATGAAATCTATTATTTGCTGGCTGGTGAACGCTACTATTACATTAACAATCGTATTTACGCACTTCAGGTGGGTGATTTGCTATTTATTAATAAGAATCAACTGCACCGTACAACTAGTAAAGGGACTTCCAATCATGAAAGGATATTGATCAATTTTGATGATCTATTTATTCAGTCCGTGGTGGAGATGGTGGTCAATCGGTTGCCCTTGTTTCAGGGAGAGAGTTTTTTGCTTCGGCCTAGTGTTCATGAGCAAGGAAGGATTGTTGACCTACTCTACATGATGCTGCGAGAGCAACAAGAGGACTCACTCTGGAGTACCCCCTATTTGCAGGCCTTGCTTCTTCAACTTCTGATTATTCTCGGACGAATACGTGAGGAGAAGCCCGAACCTGTGCTCCCTGAAGACAATGAAACGCAACGAAGGGTATATGGCATCATTGAATACTTGAATACTTATTTTGCGGAGAAGCTGACACTTGAGGGGATCGCGGAGAATTTTTTTATCAGTGCAACGTATCTATGCCGTATTTTCAAGAAGACAACAGGGTTTACGGTTATAGAGTATATTAACTATGTGCGAATTAGAGAAGCGCAGGCCTTATTGCGGGATACTAATTGGAAGGTTACGAAAATTGCTGAGCAGACAGGTTTTGATAGCATTGCTCACTTTGGAAGGGTATTTAAACAGATTACGAAGCGTTCACCGCTGCAATATCGAAAGCAGAATAGACCTGAATGATAACGACCTGATGAAGGTGTAAGGACCGTAAAATTTGAGCGTTATGATCATTCATAACGCTCTTGCCGTATTGGAATTACAATTTCAACCATAGTACCCAAGCCGAGCTTGCTTCGGATGCGGAAATTATATTTATTGTTATAAGTTAACTTCAATCTCTTGTTGGTATTAAACAAGCCAACATGTTTCGTTCGTTCCTCATCAGACTCCAGCCGCTGTTGAATTTGACTTAGTCTTAGGGGGTCGATCCCAATTCCGTTATCAATGACCACGATAGAAAGCTGCTCTTCCTTTAGGGTTAGCTTGACTTTGATGAGTCCGAGGCCTTCTTTCTCCTTAATTCCGTGGTAGAGACTGTTTTCCAGAAGTGGCTGCAAGAGTAGTTTCATCGTATATAGCTTAGTTATTTCCTCCTCGTATTCAAAGATCACGTCAAACTTATCTTTATATCGCTTTTTTTGAATATTGATATAACTGATGGAATTGGCTATTTCTTCGCTCCAGGTTACGGTTTTAGTAGGGTTGCTGAAGGAGTAGGACAATAAGTCGGATAAGTTCTCAATCATCTCACTGACTTTATTAGGCTTCCCGGTCAATGCTACAGATTCCCAATATACCGAATGCAAGGTATTATACAGAAAATGTGGGTTGATCTGGGATTGTAGGGCTAATAGTTCCATTACCTGCAATCTATACTTTTTCTCCAAAAGTTGTGTTCGGATATACCGATGCTCGATAAAATGGGTGATCATATTTTGGATAATATAAGTATATTCATCCCTTACCTTTACGGGTGGCTTTGGTAGGACATGGGTGTCATCAGCTGACTTGATGAGCGTCCGAATCATCTTTAGCTGTTTATAATTTCGTCGTACTAAATAATAAGTGAGGAAAAATCCACACACTACGGATATACCTACAAATACAAGCGTAAGGTAAAGGATACGAGAAGGTGTCTTATACAACTCGGAATGAGGAATGACAGAGACATATTTCCATTTATAACGTTCGGATTCAACCTTGGTGATATTGACTTTCCCCTGTGATGTAGTCATATCAAACGATCCTGAAGGGTGATCAGCGATCCACTGAATATCTTTATCCTCAAAGAGCTCTTTATGTTGGTTGGAGAAGATGATGTTGTCTTCTTCATCCAACACAAACAAATGCTGACCTTGATAAGTTGTAATATCGTCTAAAATATTCTCGATGTATTTTGGCCGAATATTAAGAATAATTGCTGTTTTTTGCGGGACCAGTACATTATAGAAAGTAACGATAGGTGTAGGAGTTGTCTCAAACTCATAAAAGCGGATATCCCTTCGGGATGTCCATTTTTTTGCGGAATCAGTATAGTTCATAAACTGGTCATACCATGCCGTATCGTAAAAATGATCCAAAGTTACCAGTCCGTCGACGGAAGATAAAAATCGGTTATGCGGGTTGTCGACATAGAGATAAAATGATTGAATATAGGGTTTTGAGCTTGTAAAGGCATTCAAAAAGCTGGAAATGATCCTGTTCGAGGTCGAACTCTCATAGGTATAATATGGACTTTTAAGTATAATAGACAGCTCGTTAAATATATCCGCATTATCATAAAGGGCTAGATACAGGGTATCTAGTTCATTTAAAATCATTTCAAGTTGTGTTTGAGATTGGAGTAGCAGGAAACTGCTGTTTTGGTTAATATCAGCTTTGATGTCATGCTGTGTCGTAATGGTAGAGAGAGAACCAAGTATAATGATTGGAATAAGTAGTGGAATAAGAAAGGTGGCTAATTGTTTGATAAAGTACTTCTCTCTCATGGAGCGACTTGTCCATTTCTATATTCGCTAGGTGTCTTCCCATAATAGCCCTTGAATGTGCGTGTGAAATTTTTGGCATTGCTATAACCGATCATTTCACTAATTTCATAGGTTTTATAGCTGACATTTTGAAGCAGGTGGACTGCCATCTCCATCTTGACTTTTAGAAGGTAATCTGAGAAGTTCTGTCCCGTTTTTTGTTTGAAAAAGAAACTAAGGTAGTTGGCATTCATATGAACCTGTTTGGCTACTTCTTCAAGTGAAGCTTCGCTGTAATTTTCATTTACATAAGTCTTAATTTTATTGATAATGAGACTTTCATCCCCTTTAAGCCTATCTATCTCCAGCTTTGGAGGTCCCTCGTTAACCGTATTCTCAGTCTCGATATCTTCTTTAACCTTGATAAACACATCCATAAGAACGTGGTATTTGGCGGGCTTAAGCACATAGTTAGTAACTTTGTAATGAAGTGCTTTCTGAGCATATTCAAAATCACGGTAACCGCTAAGAAATACGATTTTGATATTCCGCTTGCTTTTGTATAGATTCTCTGCAAGTTCAATACCTGACATGACAGGCATCTTTATATCTGTAAGAACAACATCGACGCGTTCATCTCCAGCGATAAATTGGAGAGCTTCTTGTCCATTACTAACTTGACCGATAATATCAAACCCGACTTCATCCCAAGGGAAATAACTGGAGAGGGCTTCTCTCGTTTCAACTTCATCATCAACAATTAACAGGTTGTACATGATTTCACCTCTGATGTAATGTAAAGGCTTACAATGTTGAGTATACCAGATTGAATTAATACTATAGTAAGCTATTTCGCAGATAACTTGAACAACTGTAATAATGATTCATTTCACAACAATAGGATACCTTTTCTTGAATAAGCGTGTTTTTTGATACCTTTTTCTAAGATTAGCTCCCTTAAAAACGGTGGAATTGGGGCTTATAATTAAAAGCGCTTACATTAAATGTAGTCAAAGGAGAATGAACGATGAAAAGAAGAAAAATAGGGGCATTATTCTTTGTGACTGTATTGATTCTTACACTTTTTAGTGCCTGCTCCACGGGAAATAAAGAAGCTACTGGAAAAAATAACACGACCGGTGGAACAGTTAGTTCAGATGAGAAAATAACCTTGCGATTTAGTTGGTGGGGTGGAGAGGATCGTCATGCTGCCACCATAGCTGCTATTGAAGCTTATAAGCAGATTGCGCCAAACGTAACGATTGAAGCGGAGTATCAGGGCTTTGATGGCTACGAACAGAAAATTAAGACTCAATTGGCGGGTGGTACCTCAGCAGATATAATGCAGCTTGATCTGCCTTGGCTGCAGGAATTAACAAGTAAAGGAGATTTCTTTCTTGATCTAGGCAACAGTTCGGAATTCGACGCTGCAGGCTTTGATCAGGATTTCCTGAATAATTTCGGTGTGTACAATGACCAGCTTGTTGCAGTACCTACTGGGGTAAATTCTTATTGCATGATTATAAATAAAACCCTTGCAGATAAATTGGGAATTCAAACCGACGTAGAGTGGGATTGGGATTCTATTTATGAGGCAGGAAAGAAGTTACATGAGGAAGATAGCTCTAAATATCTTTTGCTCGCGGACCACGCAGCTTTACGCCAGGATATCGTAACCATGTTGAAGCAACGCACAGGTGCACAATGGGTTAATGAAGATTATACAGTTGGATTTAGCAAGGAAGATGCCGTAGCAAGCTTTGAGTGGCTTCATAAAGCCATGGAAGCAGGGGTTTACCAGCCTATTGGTGAAAGTGATCTCTTCTTCGGTAAGATCGATCAAAATCCGAAGTGGATCAATCAGGAAATTCCAATGGCACCATCGATGAGTAGTACGTTGCTCTCACTTAAGAACGTTTTACCTGATGGTGTTGAGATAGTTACGAGTCTTCCCGTCATTGCTAAGGATGCCAAGGACACGGGGGTGCTGATAAGACCTTCACAACTTTTTGCAATCAGCAATAAAAGCAAGCATCAGGAAGAGGCCTCCAAGTTCTTAAGTTGGTTCATGAATGATAAAGAGGCTGCCGCTATTCTGGGTGATGTTCGGTCCGTTCCACCGGTTAAATCTTCACAAGAGGCGGCTGTAGCAGCTGGGAAAATTGATGCTGCGATTACGAACGCGGTAGAGCTTGGTCTCAGTCATGCAGGAATCGTGGATAATAGTGTAGCCAACAATTCTGAAGTACAAAAGGTACTGGAAGACATCATTCAGAAGGTAAGCTATGGGAAATCGACACCTGAGGAAGCTGCGGATGAGCTTATAGCCAGCTTAACTTCCAAGCTTAAAGAAATTAAAGACAGAAAATAAAAATAGATTCTTGTGATAGGAAGGGAGAGAGTCCGCTATGTCTGTATCTCATTCGTTAGTAGGCAAGACGCAGAAAAGCATGAAGAAAAAAATAAAAGCTAAGAAAAACTATCAGTACATCGGACTGCTATACATTGCACCATGGATTATAGGTTTGCTAATCTTTCAGTTCTATCCGTTTCTGTCATCACTGTATTACTCATTTACGGATTATAACATGGTGAGCTCGGCAAAATTTATAGGTTGGGATAATTATAAGAGAATTTTCACGGCTGATCCTGACTTCTACCAGTCGCTAAAGGTGACGGGAATTTATGTTCTTCTCGTGGTTCCGGTAAAGCTTGCCTTTGCCCTGTTCATAGCTGTACTGCTCAGTGCGAAACTGAAGGGAATCAATTTCTTCAGAACGGTCTATTATCTTCCCTCCATTCTTGGAGGAAGTGTAGCTATTTCTGTATTATGGCGCTTCCTCTTTATGAAGGAAGGGGTTATCAATAATATGCTGGGCTATCTTAACATAGGGCCTGTTGATTGGCTTGGTAGCCCAGATGTGGCTCTGTATACGTTAGGCCTACTGACGGTGTGGCAATTTGGTTCATCTATGGTGTTGTTCTTAGCGGGCATTCAACAGATTCCTAATGATTTGTACGAAGCTGGTTCCATTGACGGAGCATCTAAATTTCGTATGTTCTTTAAGATCACGGTGCCGTTACTTACACCTATTGTATTGTTTAATCTGGTCATGCAGATGGTCAATGCTTTTCAAGAGTTTACCGGGGCGTTCGTCATTACAAATGGTGGGCCAATGAAATCAACCTATTTATACGCTTTGAAGCTATATGAAGAAGCCTTTACGTTCTTCAAAATGGGTTACGCCTCTGCCTTGTCATGGATTCTGTTCCTCATCATCATGGTGGTAACCGCCATCATCTTCAAAACATCCAATAGCTGGGTATACTATGAGGACGGGAGATAATAAATCATGAGAGAATCAAACAGCAAGACTGACTCACTACTTAGATATGCTTTTCTGATTATTCTCGGCCTTGTGATGGTCTACCCGCTCATCTGGTTGTTTACTTCATCGTTTAAGACTAATGCAGATATTTTCGGGTCGAGTAAGTTACTTCCAAGCACCTATGTATGGGATTCTTATGTTCTTGGTTGGCAAGGGACAGGACAGTATGGCTTTCAGGACTTTTTTATTAATACATTGAAATTGGTCATACCTACTGTTGTATTTACAATTATTTCGAGCGTTATAGTGGCATACGGCTTTGCGAGATTCAATTTTCCATTTAAAACGATTCTGTTCTCTATCATGATCGCTACATTAATGTTACCCAACGCATCAATCATGATCCCGCGGTATATTTTATTTAACAAAATGAACTGGTTGGATACGTATTTGCCGTTTATTATACCAGCAGCATTTGCAACTGGCGCCTTCTTCGTTTATATGATGATTCAGTTTATTCGGGGACTGCCTGTAGACTTGGATGAAGCTGCAACCATCGATGGCTGTAATTCATTTTCAGTGTTGACTCGGGTGTTGCTCCCCTTGTGTAAACCAGCCCTCTTCTCCGTGGGGATATTTCAGTTCATGTGGACCTGGAATGACTTTTTTAACTCTATAATTTACATCAGTAGCGTTAAGAAGTTTACCGTATCACTGGGGCTTCGGCTGTCGCTCGATGCATCGTCGGCAGTATCGTGGAACCAGGTGCTTGCGATGTCTGTAGTCAGCGTACTACCTTGCATATTGTTGTTCTTCTTTGCACAGAAGTACTTCGTTGAGGGTATTTCTACTACTGGACTAAAGGGGTAACAATGTTTGAATCTTAGATAAGACCAGACTATCATATAGAAATAAACAAGCCCGGGGTAACCAACCCGGGCTTGTTGTTATGGATGGGGCAATTTCTTGTCTTGATTCCGCTATTCCGTAATTTCGACAGGAATCAGTTTGAACTGTGTTACATCAACGAGTCCGCGATTGGATATACGAATCTCTGGAATGACCGGAAGAGCAACCAGCGAGAAGGTCATAAACGGTGCATTCAAAGGACAACCAAGTGTTTTCCAAGCCGCTTCGAGTTCACTAACCTGCTGAACGACGGTTTCTAGCGGTTGATCAGACATGAGACCTGCGATAGCCATAGGTACCGCTGCTAGAACTTCGCCATCAAGGACGACGATCATACCGCCACCTTGCTTCGCCAATTCATTGGCTGCAACGGCCATATCATCAGGATTTGTACCCATCACGAGCAAGTTGTGACTATCGTGGGCTACGGTGGAGGCAACGGCTCCCCGCTTAAGCTTGAAGCCTCTAGCGAAGGCTAGCGAGATGTCTCCTGTTCCTTGATGGCGTTCGATACAGGCAAGTTGGATCACATCACCCTCAAGGTCGGGTTGAATGATTCCATTGGACACTTGTAACTTAGCGGTTGTTTTGGCTGTGCGAGCACTGTTCTCGATAACATCAATAACTTGGACAGTAGTCTCGTCAAGGCTACTAACGCTTGTGAGCAGAAAGTCTTGCGATTCTAACGGCCGCGCCAAATGGACAGAACTTTTTGCTTTAGCGGGGTAGTCATAGACTGGAAATTCGACTTTGAGTTCTCCGCTATCATATACAACAGTACCATCTGCGATGACGGTTGATGGCTCCATACGGTGAAGATCGTCGATCAACAAGATATCAGCGCATTTACCAGGGGCTATGCCGCCAATATCGCCGTCTAACTTGAAATAACGCGCGGTATTGATACTTCCCATTTGAATAGCAGTTACAGGGTCAACGCCTTCCTCGATTGTTCGGCGCACAACATGATTGAGATGACCTTTCTCTACCAGCGTTTGAGGGTAGGTATCATCTGTAACAAGCAGGATATTATCAGTGCGTACATGATCCTCGGTCACGACTTTAATTACCTCTTTGACGTCCCTCCAAGCTGATCCCTCGCGTACCATGAGGTGCATTCCTAAGCGGAGTTTGAGTAGGCCTTGTTCTTTGGTTACTGTTTCGTGGCAAGAACTTGCACCAGAGGCGATATAAGCTTGTAGCATGGGCTCATCTTCAGCTGGGAAGTGTCCTGTTACGGTTTTGCCTGCACGCAGGGTAGCTTCGATTTCTCCAGCCATCTTGGGATCACCAAAGACTACCCCGGGGAAGTTCATCACTTCGCCAAGACCTTCAACGCCATCCCATGTCATTCCTTCGGCGATATCGGATACTTCTAGCGTGGCACCTGCATCTTCCAAGTCGTCCGTTGCGGGGACACAGGAAGGGTATGTTGTGTATACCTTAAGTGGCAGACCCTGTCCTTCTTCGTGCATCCATTTGACACCCTCTGTTCCGAATACGTTAGCGATCTCATGTGGGTCCATGAATATTCCCGTCGTACCCTTGGCTAACGCTGCTTTGGCGAATTCGGTCACGGTTAACATCGTACTCTCAACATGCATATGTCCGTCCAATAGACCTGGGCTAATGAAGCGTCCAGAAGCGTCAATGACGGTAGTGTTATCACCTATAGTGTGAGAAGCATCTCCGACGTAAGCAATTCTTCCTTGTGCTATCGCTACGTCCATTTGGCTCAGTAGCTCACCTGTATAAACATTGACTAACGTTCCGTTCTTGATAACGAGATCAGCTTTGCTTTTCCCTGTAGCTACATCAGATAATGTTCGGCTGACGTCATATAATGGTTTTCTTTTCTTTCCATTCATAGTATGAGGGCTCCTTATGGATAAGCTGAACTGATATTTTGTTTAGTCCATCTTATGTAGAAATGTATTTTAATATTATAATATAACGCTAAAAACCCTATGATTCAACAAAAGGCTGTCTCTCAAACAGAGTAATGACCCTGTTTGGGAGACAGCCTTAGATTATGTTTCTTATGCGCCTTGTGGCGGAGTGATCTTCTCGATAACTTTGTCTACCAGTCCGTATTCCGTCGCTTCAGCAGCACTCATGAAGTAGTCGCGATCTGTATCCTTCTCGATACGTTCCAGCGGCTGTCCTGTACGCTCAGCTAAGATATGATTCAACTTATCGCGCATCTTAAGGATGCGACGTGCACGAATTTCGATATCCGACGCTTGACCTTCGGCTCCACCTAGTGGCTGGTGAATCATAATTTCACTATTTGGTAGCGCATAACGTTTGCCTGGTGCTCCTGCATTCAATAAGAAAGCTCCCATGGAAGCGGCGAGTCCCACGCAGATCGTGGATACATCGGACTTAATGAACTGCATCGTATCAAAGATAGCCATCCCGGATGTGATAGATCCACCTGGACTGTTGATGTAGAGACTAATATCTTTGCCCGGATCTTCTGCATCCAGAAATAACATCTGAGCGATAATGGAGTTAGCGACGACGTCATTGACCTGGGAGCCGAGGAATATGATTCGGTCTTTAAGCAGTCTAGAATAAATGTCGTAGGCGCGCTCCCCGCGATTACTTTGTTCGACGACCATTGGAATATAACTCACCGATTAAAACCTCCTTAAATTTGGATGAAGCATCGCAGGCCCGGTTACAATACGGAATATCTCCTGTAGCACTCTCCATCAAGTATTGAATTAGTCACATCAATCTCATATTAGACGGAATCGATTGATATTATCCTCATAATAAACAAATTAAAACAGAAAGTCAAAGATAGTCAAACTACTTGTAAAAAAAATCCCCTCAGCGGGGTTGTTTTATTAAATATAATGGCGCGCCCGCGAGGAATCGGACCTCGATCTCAGGCTTCGGAGGCCTGCGTCATATCCATTGGACCACGGGCGCACATTTAGAGTAGCAAAAATGATTATATGATATTGAATTGAAAATTGCAAGCAAGATCTATCAAAACTGCCAGAGTAGACTAGGAGCAGAGTGATGGTTCAATTGTTGAATTTATGTTTATATGATGGGGGACGCAAGAAAGTGTAGAATTAAACCAGCAAGACGTGAAAATTTTTAACCTTTAATTTTGAGACGAATAGAGGCAAGAAGTGCCTTAATTATAGTAATAAAATAGAAAAAGTGAAGTGTTATGGGAAAAGTTCAGCGCGAGAAGAGGCCTCCGCAGAGGGCCGAAATTCACGCTTTTGTGGTGCCGGCATTATTCACGCGTATAAGAGGAAAGAAGTTTGGAGATTATACGGACGTCAGACTTGCAAGAGAGAGAAAAATTGGTTAGAATGTTAGTGGGACTTAAAAAGTTAACCCGGGACGTTTTGAGACCAAGGAGAAACGAGAGAAGACGAAGCTTGCAGGAGTTGAAGGCATGCGTAACATTTTGGAAATGCAACAGCAGCTTCTTCCTGATCTCATGGAAATTCTCAAGAAAAGGTACACCATACTTCACCAGATCATGTTATCCGACGTAATTGGCCGTAGAACCTTGGCAACCTCACTGAACATGACGGAACGTGTGTTGCGTGCTGAAACGGATCTCCTGAAGGCTCAGGGCCTGATTGAAATTGAGAATATAGGCATGAGAATCAGCGATTCGGGCAGGATACTGCTGGAGAATCTGGAGCCAGTAGTGAAGGACATCTTTGGTCTGGCCAATTTGGAAGAGAAGATCCGTAAGGTCTATGGACTGAGGAAAGTAGTGGTTATTCCCGGTGACTGTGAGACTTCTCCGCTCACGAAACGGGAGCTTGGACGTGCTGGTGCTAAAGCGCTTTTGCGTGTGATGCAAGATGGTGACGTGGTTGCGGTCACTGGTGGATCTACAATGGCAGAAGTCGCAGAGCAACTAACCCCACCCGCTAATGTAGTGCTGAAGCAAAGCTGGTTCGTGCCAGCAAGAGGCGGACTCGGCGAGAGTCTAGAGATTCAGGCCAACACGATTGCTTCTGGAATGGCTAAGAGACTTGGCGCAGGTTATAGTCTGTTGCATGTACCTGATTTATTAGGTAAAGAAGCTTATCAGTCGCTGGTACACGACCCCAATATCCACGATATTGTGGCTATGATTCGTAAAGCACGGATTGTGGTACATGGCGTGGGAGACGCTATGGAAATGGCGCGACGCCGTAAGATGGAACCTCCGATGGTCACAGAGTTGCAGAAGGAAGGCGCTTTGGCGGAATCATTCGGTTATTATTTTAACGAAGAAGGCGTCGTTGTTCACAAAATGCTGACTTTGGGACTTCGCTTGGAAGACATCATGAAGACTGACATCGTCATTGGAATCGCAGGTGGCAAGAGTAAAGCGAAAGCCATACATGCGGTGCTGAAGTTCGGGAATGAGAGTATTCTTGTTACGGATGAGGCGGCGGCGTTGGAAATCGTATGTGAACTGGAGAAGAAAGACAGACAGCAAGAGCACAGAATCATTTAAATAATGTAATGAGTTTGATAACTACCGTTTACTCACGGCGGCCTATTCGGTCTGTCTTGAATAATAAAAAAAACGAACATTGGGAGGAACTATTCAATGAGTATTAAAGTTGGTATTAACGGTTTCGGACGTATTGGTCGACTAGCTTTCCGTCGTATTCAAAACGTGGAAGGTATTGAAGTAGTAGCTATTAATGACCTGACAGACGCTAAAATGTTGGCTCATTTGTTGAAATATGATACAACTCAAGGCACATTCCAAGGCGATGTTGAAGTTCATGACGGCTTCTTCAAAGTAAACGGTAAGGATGTAAAAGTTCTAGCTAACCGTAATCCTGAAGAATTGCCATGGGGCGAGCTTGGTGTAGATATCGTTCTTGAGTGCACAGGTTTCTTCACAACTAAAGAAGCTGCTGAGAAACACATCAAAGCAGGCGCTAAAAAAGTTGTTATCTCCGCACCAGCTACAGGTGACATGAAGACTGTTGTTTACAACGTCAACCATGACATCCTTGATGGTACTGAAACAGTTATCTCCGGTGCTTCTTGCACAACTAACTGCCTAGCTCCAATGGCAAAAGTTCTTCAAGATCAATTCGGAATCGTTGAAGGTTTGATGACAACAATTCACGCTTACACTGGCGACCAAAATACATTGGATGCTCCACACGCTAAAGGTGACTTCAGACGTGCTCGTGCAGCAGCTGAGAACATCATTCCTAACACTACTGGTGCTGCAAAAGCAATCGGTCTTGTTATCCCTGAGTTGAAAGGCAAACTTGACGGTGCAGCTCAACGTGTTCCTGTAGCTACAGGTTCTTTGACTGAGTTGGTTACTGTTCTTGAGAAGAATGTAACTGTTGATGAAATCAATGCAGCTATGAAAGCCGCTTCTGATTCCGAAACATTTGGATACACTGAAGATGAAATCGTATCTTCAGACATTAAAGGAATCACTTTTGGTTCCCTGTTTGATGCAACTCAAACTAAAGTATTGACTGTTGGCGACAAACAATTGGTTAAAACAGTTGCTTGGTATGACAATGAAATGTCCTACACAGCTCAATTGATTCGTACTTTGGAATTGTTTGCAAAAATCGCTAAGTAATATTTCTCAAACCAAACATGATCATCAAAGAGGAGCGACCTTCCCAAAGGACTCCTCTTTGGTTCATGATTGAAACGATGTACAAATAGCTTCTAATAGCTTTAAATCGACATTCACACACACAAATATTCAATATATAGAGATAAAGTTTCGCTTAGGAGAACATAAATAGCACTTTAGGAGGAACGTGGGGATGAACAAGAAGAGTGTACGTGATGTAGAAGTAACCGGAAAACGCGTATTTGTCCGCGTTGATTTCAATGTACCGATGCAAGATGGAGCAATCACGGATGATACCCGTATTCGCGAAACGCTTCCAACGATCAAGTATTTGATCGAAAATGGCGCAAAGGTTATTCTAGCGAGCCACATGGGACGTCCAAAAGGCGCAGTTGTTGAATCAATGCGTTTGACACCAGCAGCAGAACGTTTATCCGAATTGCTCGGTAAACCTGTAGCTAAAGCTGACGAAGCAATCGGCGAAGAAGCTAAAGCGAAAGTAGCAGCTTTGAACAACGGCGATGTGCTCGTGCTTGAAAACGTACGTTTCTATCCTGGTGAAGAGAAAAATGATCCAGAACTAGCTAAACAATTCGCAGAACTAGCTGACTTGTTCGTGAACGATGCCTTTGGCGCCGCTCACCGTGCGCATGCTTCGACTGAAGGTATTGCTCATCACTTGCCAGCAGTATCCGGTCTCCTTATGGAGAAAGAATTGTCTGTTCTTGGTAAAGCTTTGTCTACCCCTGAACGTCCTTTCACTGCTATCATTGGTGGTTCAAAGGTTAAGGACAAGATCGATGTTATCGACAACTTGCTTAACATTGCTGACAATGTGTTGATTGGTGGAGGTCTTGCTTACACGTTCTACAAAGCTCAAGGACTTGAAATCGGTCAATCATTGCTTGATGATACCAAGCTTGATGCAGCTCTTGGATTCATCGAAAAGGCAAAAAAATTGGGTAAGAACTTCGTTCTTCCTGTTGACGTTGTCATTGCCGATGATTTCAGCGCGCAAGCTAATCACAGAGAAGTTGATGTAGATAGCATTCCTGCAGATTGGGAAGGCGTAGACATCGGACCTAAAACTCGTGCTATGTATGCAGAAATTATTAAGAATTCGAAATTGGTTGTTTGGAATGGACCAATGGGCGTATTCGAAATTGATATTTTCGCAAATGGTACTCTTGAAGTAGCTAAAGCTTGTGCTACAACAGAAGGTTATACGATTATCGGCGGCGGCGATTCAGCAGCAGCAGCAGAGAAATTCAACTTGGCTGATCAAATGGATCACATTTCCACAGGCGGAGGAGCTTCTCTGGAATTCATGGAAGGTAAGGCACTTCCAGGCGTAGAGGCTTTGAACGACAAGTAAGAATATTATTGTGAACCTAGAAGGAGTGTACCGCATGAGAACACCTATTATTGCAGGAAACTGGAAGATGTTCAAAACCGTTTCCGAAGCTAAAGCTTTCTTCGAAGCAGTGAAGGGAGCTGCGGAAGTTGACGGCGTTGAGGCAGTCATTTGCGCACCATTCACTAACCTTCCAGCTTTGGTTGAAGCAGCAAAAGGAACGTCGATCAAAATTGGCGCTCAAAACCTGCACTTCGAAGATGAAGGTGCATTCACCGGAGAAATTAGCGGGGGAATGCTGAAAGAACTAGGCGTGGACTATGTTATCATTGGTCATTCCGAGCGTCGTGCTTACTTTGGCGAAACGGATGAGATTGTAAACAAAAAAGTTCATGCTGCATTCAAACACGGTTTGACTCCGATCCCATGCGTGGGTGAGAAGCTCGAAGAACGTGAAGCAGGTCAAACGAAGGATGTCGTGAAAGTACAAACTGAAGCGGCTCTTCAAGGTTTGTCTGCTGAACAAGCAGCGCAAGTAGTTATTGCTTACGAACCTATCTGGGCAATTGGTACAGGTAAATCTTCTACTTCGCAAGATGCGAATGAAGTTATTGCTTATATCCGTAGTCTCGTTAAAGATTTGTATGGCAATGATGTGGCTGAGAAAGTTCGCATTCAATACGGCGGTAGTGTTAAACCTGAGAATGTGAAAGAGTATATGGGACAAAGCGACATCGACGGTGCGCTTGTTGGTGGAGCTAGTCTACAACCTGTTTCCTATACGCAGTTGGTTGAGGGGGCAAAGTAAGATGGCAACTCCGAAACCTGTAGCATTGATCATTATGGACGGTTTTGGACTTCGGAATACAGTGGAAGGTAATGCAGTAGCACAGGCCAACAAGCCGAACTATGACCGTTACTTGAAGCAGTATCCGAACACTACTTTGACCGCTTGCGGCGAAGCAGTAGGTCTTCCAGAAGGTCAAATGGGTAACTCCGAAGTTGGGCACTTGAACATTGGCGCTGGCCGGATCGTATATCAGGATCTCACTCGGATCTCCAAATCGATTCGCGATGGGGAGTTCTACGAGAACAAAACTCTCGTTGAAGCCGTTCGTAGTGCGAAGAACAGTGGCAAGAAGCTTCATTTGTATGGATTGCTGTCTGATGGCGGCGTTCACAGTCATATTGAGCACTTGTTCGCAATGCTTGATTTGGCGAAGAAGGAAGAACTGAACGATGTCTATATCCATGCCTTCCTGGATGGCCGCGACGTGGCTCCAGATAGTGCAAAGGGATTCATCGAACGACTTATTGCCAAGATTGAAGAAGTTGGTGTGGGCCAAATTGCCACGGTACAAGGTCGTTACTATGCTATGGACCGTGACAAGCGTTGGGAGCGCGTCGAGAAATCGTACCGCGCGATGGTATACGGCGAAGGCCCTAGATATACTGATCCAATTGTGGCTGTTACGGAATCGTACGAGAAATCGGTATTTGACGAATTTGTAATGCCGACTGTTATCGTTGACGGACACGATCAACCGATTGCTTTAGTTGAGTCTGGTGATTCGGTGGTATTCCTTAACTTCCGCCCTGACCGTGCTATTCAATTGTCGAACGTGTTCACTAATAAAGACTTCCATGGCTTTGATCGTGGACCTAAATTCCCACAAAACTTACATTTCGTCTGCTTGACTCTATTCGCAGAGACAGTTGATGGTTATGTAGCTTACGAGCCTAAGAACCTGGATAACACATTTGGTGAAGTCCTTGTACAAAATGGCAAAAAGCAGCTTCGGATTGCAGAGACCGAGAAATATCCACACGTTACCTTCTTCTTCAGTGGTGGACGTGATGTCGAGCTTCCGGGTGAGACGCGGATATTGATTAATTCACCAAAGGTTGCTACGTATGACCTGCAACCTGAGATGAGTGCTTATGAAGTGGCTGCAGCTTGCGTGAAGGAGATTGAAGCAGATAACCATGATGCTATCATTCTTAACTTTGCGAACCCGGACATGGTAGGTCATTCCGGTATGCTTGAGCCAACAATGAAAGCAGTTGAAGTAACCGATGAATGTGTTGGTATGGTTGTAGACGCTGTAACTGCTAAGGGCGGAGTTGTTATCATTATCGCTGATCACGGTAATGCTGACATGGTATTCGATGAGAATGGCCGTCCATTTACTGCACATACGACTAACCCAGTTCCATTTATCTTGACGGACGAGAACGTTGTGCTTCGCGAAAGCGGAATTCTTGCCGACGTGGCTCCAACACTTCTTGATTTGATGGGATTACCAAAACCCGCTGAAATGACTGGTGTATCTATGATTGCCAGCCGTAAAGCGTAATATTTAACACTTTTCACTCAAACAAACTTAGCTAAGTTAACTCACAAAATAATGACCATAAAAGGAGACTATACAAATGACAATTATTTCTGACGTATATGCTCGCGAAGTCCTTGACTCTCGCGGTAACCCAACTGTAGAAGTTGAAGTATATCTGGAGTCCGGCGCAATCGGACGCGCAATCGTTCCTTCCGGTGCATCTACCGGTGCCCATGAAGCGGTTGAACTTCGTGATGGCGATAAAGCCCGTTACCTTGGTAAAGGCGTACTTAAAGCTGTTGAGAACGTAAATGAGCTAATCGCTCCTGAAGTTATTGGTATGGACGCACTTGACCAAGTGGGCATCGATAAATTGATGATCGCTTTGGACGGTACACATAACAAAGGTAAATTGGGTGCGAACGCAATCCTTGCTGTGTCCATGGCAGTAGCTCGCGCAGCTGCAGACGCTTTGGATCTTCCGTTGTATGTATACCTTGGCGGATTCAACGCTAAAGTTCTTCCAGTACCAATGATGAACATCATCAACGGTGGTGAGCATGCTGACAACAATATCGACGTTCAAGAGTTCATGGTTCTTCCTGTAGGAGCTCCAAGCTTCAAAGAAGCTCTTCGTATTGGAGCAGAAATCTTCCACAACTTGAAATCCGTACTCAGTTCTAAAGGTTTGAACACAGCTGTAGGTGACGAAGGTGGTTTCGCGCCGAACCTTGGTTCGAATGAAGAAGCAATCACTACAATCATCGAGGCTATCGAAAAAGCTGGTTACAAACCAGGTGTTGACGTATTCTTGGGTATGGACGTTGCTTCCACTGAGTTCTACAAAGACGGTAAATACACACTTGCTGGCGAAGGTAAATCTTACACTTCCGCTGAGTATGTTGACCTTCTTGCTTCATGGGTTGAAAAATACCCAATCATTACAATCGAAGACGGTATGTCCGAAGACGACTGGGATGGTTGGAAATTGCTTACTGAAAAATTGGGCGACAAAGTCCAATTGGTTGGTGACGACTTGTTCGTTACAAACACTGAGCGTCTTGCAACAGGTATCGAAAAAGGTATCGGTAACTCCATCTTGGTTAAGGTTAACCAAATTGGTACATTGACTGAAACTTTCGATGCTATCGAAATGGCTAAACGCGCTGGTTACACAGCAGTTATCTCTCACCGTTCAGGTGAATCCGAAGATAGCACTATCGCTGACATTGCAGTTGCGACTAACGCTGGTCAAATCAAAACGGGTGCTCCTTCCCGTACAGACCGTGTTGCTAAATACAACCAATTGCTTCGCAT
This sequence comes from Paenibacillus anaericanus, assembly GCF_003994475.1. GTDB lineage: Bacteria > Bacillota > Bacilli > Paenibacillales > Paenibacillaceae > Fontibacillus > Fontibacillus anaericanus. Next base: position 85,060 of record NZ_RZNY01000014.1, read on the forward strand.
CGAAGACCAATTGGGAGAACTTGCTCAATACAACGGCTTGAAATCTTTCTACAACTTGAAACGTTCTTAATTAGAACGGTTTAATCAGAACCCGGTCGCTTTGAAGTGCACCCCTTAGAATAGACATTGGAAAAACCCCCGGGTTTAGCCGATGAAATTCTAGGGGGTGCATTTTTTATGCCAGCAAAGAAGGGTCAGAAGTTTAAGCATTATCCTGAGTCTCTTAAAGTAGAAGCGGTAGGACTGTTTATTGAGGATGGATGGTGCTACAGAAAGATTGCAGAACACTTAGAAATAAACGATAAAAACCGTGTTAAGGTTTGGGTGAGGAAGTATCGGACAGAAGGACAAGCTGCATTTGAAGATAGACGTGGAGATCCACACAAGGCTGAAACAGAGCAAGAGCGTGAGTTGCGTCGTTTGCAGTTGGAGGTAGATGTCCTAAAAAAGTGGTTACAAATCTTGAATCGGGAGGGTTGCAGGATAGATATGTCGTCATCGACGAACTTAAGCATAAACAAACCGTAAAGGAGCTCTGTGTATATTTGGGGATTAGCAGAAGCGGTTACTATGCTTATTTAAAGCGCAAGAATAAGCATATTGACGAGGATTTGAAGCTTAAGATCCGTATCATTTATGAGCAACGTAACAAGACTGTAGGATACCGTCGTATACAGGATGAATTGTATCGCCAATATCGTCTTGTAGTGAATCATAAGAAGGTTCTACGACTCATGCAGGAGCTAGGTATTCAAGCGATTATACGCCGTAAGTACGTCCATAGAACAAGTCATGAGGCGGCTGTTTCGGATGGAAGGATCGCAGAGAACTTGTTGAACCGAGACTTTAAAGCCGATAAGCCTAATCTGAAATGGGCAACAGACGTTACGCAATATCGTGTTTTTGATGACAAGATTTACTTATCTGCCATTAAAGATCTGTGGAATAACGAAATCGTCGGATACCACATTAGTAGGAATAATGACAATCCGCTTGTCTTAGAGACGTTTCGAAAGGCGTTTGAAAAGCATAAAGACGTGACCGGGCTGATCGTTCACAGCGATCAAGGAAGCCAGTACACGTCTCATGCTTACCATGACATGCTGCCACAGGTTGGAGCCCAAATCAGCATGTCACGTCGAGGGAATTGTTATGACAACGCCTCAATCGAGAGCTTCTTCTCTCATCTTAAAGTCGAAGCACTCTACCCTTATGATATACGAAGTACCGATGAGGCACAAAGAAGAATTGAAGAATTTATTCGTTTTTATAACGAAGATAGAGCACAACGAAAATTAAACAAGCTGACTCCTGTTGAGTACAGGAACCAGCTTGTGTCCTAGGTGTTTTTACAGTGTCTACTAATTGGGGTCTTGACCATTTAGGGGGTCACTTCAAATAGGGTGGTTTTTTTTGTTGAAAAAAAGTTGATAATTTTTAGATAAGTGTATATATTGTATATATACATTAAATTAAAATCCAACAAATTAACAAAGGAAGGTGACCATGAACATTTTACTCTCCCAATCATCTGGAGAATCAATATATTTGCAGATCGTCAGGCAGATCAGGGCTAGCATTCTGCAAGGAGAGTTAGCCCCAGGTACACCGCTTCCTTCCATTCGGCAACTTGCAAAGGATCTTCAGATTAGTGTCATCACAACAAAAAGGGCATATAACGAGTTAGAGCAGGAAGGACTTATTGATTCTGTTGTAGGTAAAGGTTCGTTCGTGTCTGGCGGGAGTCAGGAATTTATTCGGGAACAGCGGCTTAAGATGTTAGAAGATAAAATACGAGAAGTGCTAGAGGAATGTAGAAGTATTCCGCTGAGCACGGAAGAATTAGTGGAATGGATTAAGCTACTGGAGAAAGAGGGCGATAGTAAATGAGTAATGCGATCGAAGTGACAGGGGTTAGCAAAACTTATAAGAACTATAAACTGTCGGATGTGACGTTTGGTGTACCCAAGGGTTACATTACTGGACTAATTGGCCCTAATGGGGCCGGTAAGAGTACGATCATCAAGATGATTATGGGCATGGTTCAACCTGATAAAGGTAGTATTTCGGTCTTGGGAAATGTGTTAAGTCCTCATAGTGGTGACTATAAGGAAGAGATTGGGTATGTTTCTGATGAGAACATATTTTATGATTGTATTACGATGGGGCGGATGAAGCAGATTATTGCTCCTTTTTATAGTCGTTGGGATGAGGATGCCTACACGAAATACATGACTTTGTTTGAATTGCCGGAGCGTAAGAAGATTAAGGATTGTTCCAAGGGAATGAAGATGAAGTTCTCCATCGCGATGGCCTTATCGTATCATCCTTCTCTGTTAATTATGGATGAACCTACCGCGGGGCTTGATCCGGTCTTCCGGCGAGAATTGCTAGACTTACTTTCAGAATACATCATGGATGAAGAGAAGAGTATTCTATTCTCAACACATCTGACAACCGATCTGGACAGGGTAGCGGACTATATAACATTTTTAAATAAGGGAAATCTCGTATTATCAGATACCAAAGACGATGTACTGGAGCGTTATTTGCTCGTGAAGGGTGCAAGTAGTTTATTAGATGCAGATGTGAGAAAAGAACTAGTTGGCGTAAGAGAGACGGCTGTAGGATTTGAGGGCTTGGCTAGAGAACGTAAAAAAGCTATGGAGTTGTTTGGGGATCGCGTCCTGTACCAACAGCCTACTTTAGAAGAGATCATGTATTTTACGTCAAAAGGAGGGAATCAACATGCATAGTATGGCTACTTTATTACGCAAGGATTTTCAGTTGATTCAGCGTTATTTATGGTTAATTTTGATTTATGCTGTTGTATTTTCCTCACTTTTTCATAAGGACAGTCAAATGCTATTCGGTCTTCTCCCCGGTATGATTTTTATTCTATTAAATAGCTTGGATATGCGGATATCTAATCAGCAATTTCTGGTTAGCCTTCCGGTAAATCGAAGATTTTTGGTGATTTCAAAATATACAAACTCTCTGATCTTCATCGTACTTGGATTTGTGCTTTGTATGTTTATAAATGGGATGTCGGATTTATATAATAATGGGCAGATTGGATGGAATCTACAATTTGTTACAGGAATGTTGTTTAGTATGATTCTGGTAGTCTTGATTTATTTACCACTCTACTACTGGCTAGCGCATAGAGGGGCTCAAATTCTAAATGTGGCCATGATGGCCGTAGTGATGGGTGGAAGTACGGCTATTGCAGGGATTATTAATGATAGTGACTCGGTTGAACTTATGAATTGGATGGTGTCCCATCAAGCGGCCGTATGGTGGTTCGGTCTTTGCAGTGTGCTCCTCTGTCTATTCATTTCATACCGGATTTCACTGCAAATTTTCATGAAAAGAGATCTATAAGTAGGCGGATGATTAAATTACACCTCTTTTGGGGTAATCTTGAGACAGGAACTCATTATGAAGTCCCGAATCCAAGAACCTCAATTTTTAAAAAATAGGAGAGTGTGACATCATGTCGATAAATCAAGTGAACAGTGGGCGATTTCAAGGGAAGTGTGCCATCGTGACGGGAGCCGGGTCTGGAATAGGTAAGGCGGCAGCGATTAAGCTTGCTAAGGAAGGAGCTAAGGTAGCTCTCTTTGATCTTCTGAATGATCGAACCCAAAGTACGGAAGCAGAGATTAACAATATTCACCCCGGAATGTCCCATGCCTTCGATGTGGATGTGTCTGACCCGGTGCGAGTAGAACAGGCTGTTCGTGAGGTAGCTGAACATTTTGGTGCTATCGATATAGTGTTCGCTAATGCAGGTATTAATGGTGCCGTGGGACCTATTGAAGAAATTAGTATTGAGGATTGGCAGAAGACGATGAGCATTAATCTGAACGGTACCTTTCTAACTGTCAAACATACAGTGCCCTACCTGAAAAAGCAGGGCGGGGGGAGTATCATTATCACCAGTTCCATTAACGGTAATGATCGTTTCTCAGGTTTTGGGATGTCGGCGTACAGTACGACGAAAGCCGGACAAGTCGCTTTTGCCAAAATGGCGGCGCTAGAGTTAGCCAAGTATAAGATCCGGGTAAATGTGATTTGCCCAGGTGCGATAGCCACGAATATTGACTCCAGTACGGAAGTTAGTGAAGATTTGAAAGAGATTATTATCCCTGTGGAGTATCCGGAAGGAGCTCAACCCCTCGCGGACGGACCAGGTGAAGCCGAGAATGTTGCGGATTTGGTGGCATTCCTAGCCTCAAATGAAGCGATACATATCACCGGGGCGAGGATCGTCATTGATGGGGCAGAGTCGTTACTGTAACGAGAAGATACATTAAGACAAAGGTGGCATAGCCACATGCTCAAGCAGATCATGCTTGGGCTTTTTTTTGTATTCAAAAAAATGAGTGTTTTATTCATGGCGAAGTACATTGACACACATAGTAATATTTTATATGATACACCTGTGAGGTGAACAATCATGAAGGAAAACAGTATTAGCAGCGATTTAATTCGGGGCAATATCGATACCATCATTCTTCGGGTGTTATTTGACGGAGACAATTACGGCTATGAAATTATTAAAGCTATTGCGAAAAAAAGCAACGGTAAATACGAGTTGAAAGAACCTTCGCTGTACACAAGCTTAAAAAGGCTAGAGTCTAATCAACTTATCCAGTCTTATTGGGGCGATGAAAGCCAAGGGGGTAGGCGCAAGTATTATAAGGTGACAGCAGCTGGGATGGAGACATATCAGCGCAATCTCGCCGATTGGAAGATAGCCAGGGAATTAATCGACAAGTTATTAGAGGATTAGGTACATACCTATGAATACCTAAATACCTACGAGGTAAGTTGACGTGCATTAATCTTGTTGGAGGGATCAGAATGAATCCATTACAAAGTTACGTGGACCAGTTATTTAAAGGACATAAGGATAATAAAGAAACAAATGATTTGAAGGCAGAGATTTTAAGTAATCTTGAAGCTAAAGTGGCTGACCTCACATCGGGTGGTATGGAGCATAAGCAAGCAATAAGAGTTGCTACCGAAAGTATCGATAGTGTCGATTTTTTATTGGATAAGGGGAACATAAAAATTTATTTCACCAGATACGTAACAGAGTTACTACAAATCGCTTTGTTGTATTGTCTAATTGCGTGGATTTTAACCATACCACTTAGAATCGTTGGTGAGGGAACTTTGCTAAATGGGCTTCTTTTAATTGCCGTTATTGTAATTGGAGTGCTATTTTTGATCTTAAGATTTATAAAAGCAAATCGGTTTGTGAATATGACATTCATATGTGATATGGAAGTTGTGAAGCGGTACCGGAGATCCATTTGGTTGATCTGGAGTCTATTTATTACGGTGTGGACACTAGGTAATGTAGCCATTGATTTTGGTAGCAATATCTGGTTTTCGCATCAGATTAAAATGGGGGGTCCTTATCAATTTGCTGTATTAGCAATCAAGTATGCACTTCCGTTTGTTTCTGTCATCATTCCTTTGCTATTTCAAGCTTCGTCGAAACTAATTGTAAAATATGAGGTAGGTGAGCGTGATGAAGACTAGAAATATGATCATCATGGTTCTACTTGTTCTTGGGATTGGCTTATTTGCAGTGGTACAAGGCTGGATCATCCCTCAAAAGGAACAAAATGAGCAGCGATATATAACCGAGCAGCAAGATCCACGTACACACGACATCGGTAATGTCTTGAAATTCAAGAGTAAATACATGGGCGATTTCTCTAATTTCGATCATTTGATCAGTTCGTTACCTTTGAACCATATTGAAAGAACATATCAACTTTATTCCGATCAATTAACAGCTCAAATCAATTATAAAGATACGGTATCGGGCATCGGAAGAACAATGGTAGAACAAAGTCTGATCTATAATGCAACGGCTGCTTTTGCACTGATTGACAACCTTAATACGATTAATTTTGATTTCATGGATTTAGACTATCAAGTCACACGTCAGGATGTTGAGAGTTGGTATGGTGTCACAGTTTCAACTTTATTAGACGAAGATACATGGCGAACAAAGGTTCAAGAACAACTTGACGACGAAGAGTATGTACTCAATTGCTCAAAAGCGATTCTTATAAATGCTTATTTCTCAGATTAAACAAGGCTGTAACATATAATTAGAAATGCAAATAGGCGTACCTCAGTCAGATGATTAGAGTCATTAGTCATCGGAAAACAGAAATCCATCCCGCTAGTTGAAGGGGATGGATTTCTTGTTGAATGTTCTTTTTTAACGATCAGAACAGAGGGAATACATATTTGACCAAGAAGTAAAGTGCTCCGAAAAATATGATGATATAAGCTGCGTATTTAATAAAGGTAGACGCGACAACGCTGGAATCAGATTTCTTTTGTACCTCCCGATGTTCCACTTCAACACTTCTGTCTTTGTAAGCCGGTTCCATCATCAATCTCTCCTCTCGAATTTGAATGTTATCATTTCCTGTAGCTAATTTTGTATAGCCTCCATTAACCGAGACATTCTTGCTTGAAACAAAAGGCAGTACGCTACTTGCCCGATTGGTTATTATCACTATGCTATAATGATTCCAACCAAAGTGGATAAGATCGTAGCCTAAGATGAGAAGTGTTACGGATTTAATCACATTGAGAGTTGCTCGATTAATTCCTTAGAGTCATTCCGCACATTACCTACTGCCGAAGAAACCGGATACGCGCTCATTTTGGATGCGTCATATGGTTTCAATAATGCCAACAAGGATTGGACATCGTTATTGTTTCTTCCAAGCCAATCCGCCTCATCTTCAGGACGTAAGATCACTGGCATCCGATCATAGATATCTTCCATCAGACGGTTTGGGGTAGTGGTGATAATCGTACAGGTGCTAGTTTTTTTGCCTTCCGCATCCACCCAAATATCGTATAGTCCGGCCATTGAAAAAATACTTCGATCCGACATCACAATCCGCATAGGTTGTTTACCGTCATCCTGTTTCTTCCACTCATAAAATCCATCGGCTGGAATGATGCAGCGACGTGTACTAATCAACTTCTTGAACGACGGCTTCTCCAGCAGTGTTTCTGCCCGGGCATTAATTAGCTTACTTGCGTGCTTATCGTCTTTGGCCCTAGATGGAACCAATCCCCAGCGAAGCTGTCCGATCCTGTTGCCTGAACTAGTGTTAATCACTGCCGGAATGTATTGCATAGGAGCAACGTTATATCTCGGACCATATTGGGCCATGGCCACATCATCTGTCATGTATCTGATCATTAATTGTTCTATTGTAACTGTAATTGTATATCGTCCGCACATGAGCACCACTCCTAGGACAAGGTGAAATCTATTGTTCGAGTTTATGTTAGATATCCATTGATGACCATTATAGTATAATATGTAGGGTTGAATGTCTAATTCAACAGCTATAGTGTTGAGAATCCGAAATATATAGTATAGTTATTCAGAAGCTTGGACCAGGAGGCGTTCTTCGTGATATTGGTAAGTTCTTGTCTGGCGGGACAAAAGGTAAGATATAATGGCACAGATTGCTTGAATGGGAACATTCAAAGGTTGTTAGATGAGAATAAGGTGACCATGGTGTGCCCAGAGTTGCTTGGAGGCTTCTCGATTCCTAGGGAACCAGCCGAGATTGTTGGCGGAAATGGTGAAGATGTGCTCGATGGGCGTGCAAAAGTCATTAGTAAGACAGGAGCGGACGTCACAGATATGTATATAAAAGGGGCTATCGAAACGCTTATTATAGCTCGTGAAGTTTCAGCTTCAATCGTGATCCTGAAGGAAAACAGTCCTTCGTGTGGAAGTTCCATGATTTATAATGGCGAATTTAAAGGTGTAAAGTTGGCTGGTAGCGGGGTTACTACGGCTCTGCTCAGAAAAAATGGGATCGAAGTCATTTCGGAAGAGGCGCTCTTCCAAACCTCTGCGCATCTTTTTGAGTAAATACATACTACTTGCCTCCCAACGGGAGGTTTTTTCTTATAGTTAGAGCCAAAATTGAAATCGCAACGTCTAATTAGTATAGAGTTCAAGAGAAGTAGGTGAAGGACATCATACATTTGGTCAAAAAAGCTCAGCAGGGTGACGAAACGGCTTATTTGGAGTTATTTCAACAGTTTGAAGTAGACATATATCGTACGGCTTATGTGTACTTGAAAAACCAAGAAGATGCTTTGGATGTAGTTCAAGAAACCGCATATCGATCGTTCAAATCCATTACGAGCTTAAAAGAATCGAAATATTTTAAAACCTGGCTTATCAGAATTGCGATTAGTTGTTCTATCGATTTACTTAGGCAGCGGAAAAAGGTGGTTCAGCTAAAGCCGGAATACTACGAGGGGAAAAAGGATGGGGAAGATGATAACCTCCCACTATCCTTATCATTGAAAGACCTAATTGATCTGTTAGATGAGGATGAGAAGAGTGTCATCATTTTAAAATTTTATCACGATTATACGATTCAGCAGACTGCGGAAATCTTATCTATTCCACTGGGGTCAGTTAAGACGATTCTATATCGAGCTTTGAAAAAACTCCGCCGACTAACAGAGGAGGGTGATTTGTATGAACAATAATATAAAACAAGAAATCGATAAAATCGAGATCCCACCACAACTCCATCTGAGAAGTCAAATGGGGATTAAGCAAGCAAAGCTTGAACAAGTAGAATCCAGACAAAGCATGAAGCGATGGACCCCTCGAAAGACCATAGTTGCGCTGGTCGTAGCCTTCATTCTGATAACAACAGCTATTTTTAATACTCAAGTTATAGCGGCAATCCAAAAAGCTCTACAGTATTTCCCTGGAATAGGGATGGTTGTGGAAGAAGAGATTCCTCAGGAAAGGTATGTGCTTAAGGAGCCCATTACTACGGAAGTGGAGGGGGGATTCGTTGTGATAACGGGTATGGTTGTTGAAGACGAAATGACCGTTATTACGATGTCCGGAGAAAATACAACTAGGCTTCAAAGTATCAAAATAATCAATGAAGAAGGAATAGAGTATAACTTGGAATCTGGCGTAACAAGTAGTACGTCGGGCCAATGGGGAGGGTCCTTTTGGCAACAGGGGAAGTTGGACCTCAAAGGGAAGGTACAAATTATTATAGAAGATAATCCAGAAATCATCATTCCACTTACACTCACAAAGGCAGAGACATATAATAGTTATCAAGATATGGGAGAAACGGACACGAAGAACGGAGTGACCATCACTGCAATTGCTAGCCGCATTGGGGGGACTGCTAGAATTTCTTTAGTGTCACAAGTTCCTCAGGAAATTAAAATTATTAATTTTGGTATACAAGGTATACACGGGGATCAGAAGATAGACGTTATAGATGAGAAAGGAAATAGGCATGAAATAAAACAGTTTATGGTGTCTTCAAGCATTGCAAGCGAACATTATGTTAGTTCGCCTATCTCTGAACTAAATCGGAGTAAACCATTGCTTTCAAGTCCAGCAAACGAGTTTTACTTCGAATTATCTGATAGCGATGTTCCAACCTATAACCTAACGATCCCTGAGATTAACGTGACTTATAATGATAAAGTCAAGATCTCTTTAGATATTCCAAGCGATACGACTGCGGATAGTGACAAAACATTCGAAATCGCAGGTTTCCCCGTTAAAATAACAAAACTTGAAGTTGTAGATAAGGATCAGCTTAGAATGTACGTAGACCTTAACTTTAATGAGGAAGCTACGGAATCGTTGATTAATTTTAAGATTGATGCTCAAAGTTACATGGGCAAATTTAATGAACACACAAAAGCACTAGAATATCTTCAATTTGATATTAAGCCGGGTAGCAAAGTGATGAAGTTAACGATAAATGATCCAGAAGTGGTGATAAGAGGTCCTTGGAATTTTGAGTTACCTACGAATAAGTACTTTGGAACAGATAAATAGATTTAATAGTTAAGTTATTTTACTTACTTAATATCTTTTGTAAAATAACTTACTTTTTTATAATAGTCGGGTTATAATGAAGACATCTAGAGATCATGGAGGTATGAATAATGAAAGTTGAAATATGGTCCGATTATGTGTGTCCGTTCTGCTATATAGGAAAACGTAAGTTTGAAGCTGGATTACAGCAGTTTGCACATAAAGAAGAAATTGAAATTGTTTATAAGAGCTTTGAGCTTGCGCCGGATATGCCTGTTGATGGTAATCCGAATGTATATGAAATGCTTGCATCCAAATATGGCATGAGCCGCGAGCAGGCCATCGCCAATACGAACAATATTACGGAGCAGGCAAAAGAGCTGGGTCTGGATTATTATTTCGATCGTACAATTCAGACGAACACATTCGACGCGCATCGCTTATCCCATTTTGCAGCATCCAAAGGGAAGCTTAAAGAGATGACGGAACGTTTACTGAAGGCTCATTTTACCGATACGCTACATGTTGGTAATCAAGAAACACTAGCTGATTTGGCTGCTGAGGTGGGACTTGATCGTGCTGAAGCTCTCCAAGTATTGAAGAGTGGGGAATTCAGTAACGAAGTGCGTGCGGATGAGCAGGAAGCAATGCAGATTGGCGTTAGAGGTGTTCCGTTTTTTGTTATTAACCGCAAATATGCTGTATCTGGGGCGCAATCAAGCGATACATTCCTAGGTGCACTGCAGAAAGCTTGGGATGAAGAACATCCATCTTTTACCGTACTTGGTGACCCAGATGTTGATTTATGTACGGATGGTAGTTGTATCGTTCCGGGGCAAGATAAGTCTTCATCTTGATTCAAATGAACTAAAAATACTCTCATTACTAAAGAAAACGGCTGAACATACGTCGTTTTCTTTTTTTGTCCGATTTTATTAAGATGAAGAAATGATTTCATAAATATGATAGATCATTTGGGGGAATTCCCCAGAGAATCAATAATTGTGTGACCGTGTAGTCAAAAATCGACAAATTCCGTTCAATCTAGGTGAACATTTCTTTACCTATAAATCCCTCTCATATATGCTAGCTTAGAAGACTAACCAGAACTTAAATCGATATATTTGGGGGAATTAAGATCATTAAAATAATGGCGGATTCAACTTGTGACTTAACTGACGAGATAATTGAGAAATATAACATTGGGATCGCGCCATTAACGATAAGTATAAATGGTAAAGAAAATAGAGATAAAATCGATATTAAAGCGGATGATTTCTACGCTATTCTTGATAATCTTGAAGAAAGCCCAACTACATCGATGCCAAACCCTTCAGAATATTTGAAAATTATTGACCAAGCTATTACAGATGGATGCACAGAAATATTATGTATCTGTATGTCGAGTGGGACCAGTGGATCTTATCAATCTGCTGAATTGGCGAAAGAATCTTTCTTTGAAGATCATCCGGATTCTTCGATTAAAATTCATGTAGTAGATTCAAGATCGATGAGCCAGGGTAGTGGATGGTTAATTTTGAAAACGGCTATGTTGAGAGACAAAGGGTTTAGTTTTGACGAATTAGTTCATTTTAATGAAACCTTTAAAAGAAATGTGAAGCACTTTCTCTGTGTGGATGATTTAAATCACTTAATTAGAAGTGGGAGACTGACAAATGCTAGTGCCTTAATTGGTAGGATTCTGAAAATCAAACCGATCATGTCGATGAGAAATGGCAAAGGCGCAATTGTAGCAAAGGAAAGAGGACTTAAGGGAGTCCTGAACCATTATGTGAGAGAGTTTACTCTGAGAAATGACTGGGATATCACAGACTTCATTATTATAGGGTACACTTCAGAGCGAGCAATTGCTGAAACTCTATTGGATAAGATCAGACAAGAAACAGAATTCACAGGTGAAATTTTTATTATGCAAATGGGTGTGGCCGTAGGTACGCATGTAGGTTTAGGGGCCGTTTCCATGTTCTTTATTGAGCAGGGACATAAGAGAGATGGTTTGTTGATCAATGAAATTCATGCTATTACCGAAAAGAAAAATGAATTTATGAAGAAAATAAAGAAAAAACAATAAAAAAAAAGGTAATAATAAATTATAGAGAAACATTTGTAGGAATGATGAACCAATTCAAGGCGATGAGAGAACGCTGAGAGGAGTGATTGTATGACAATAGCACCAGATAAAAATAAACTGTATCCTAATGAAAATATAAGAACCGTTTGTTACATTAAGAATTTGCCCAGTAGGCCAAACGTTGAGATTGGTGATTATACTTATTACAGCGACAATAAGAATTCACCTGAGAATTTCTATGACCATATTCAGCATCATTATGAATTTTTAGGAGATAAGCTGATAATCGGTAAGTTTTGTGCCATTGCTGAAGGGGTTACTTTTATTATGAATGGTGCTAATCATCGGATGGATGGGATTACAACATATCCTTTTAATATTTTTGCTGGAGGTTGGGAGAAGGTCACTCCAACACTAGAGCAGTTACCTTTTAAAGGTGACACAGTGATTGGTAATGATGTATGGTTGGGTCAAAATGTCACAATTATGCCAGGGGCAGTGATGGGTGACGGGGCGATTGTTGCTTCGAACTCAACTGTTGTAAAGGACATTGAACCCTATACCATTGTTGGCGGTAACCCTGCAAAGGTAATTAAGAAGCGCTTCAACGACGAAACGATTATAGCTTTACTTAAGCTTCAATGGTGGAATTGGGATGAGCAGCAGATATTTGATCATCTTGAGCAATTAGTGTCGGTTCATGATATGGATACACTAAAGAAGTTGCTGAATTCGGTGAATTAAATGGGGAAGCCCCCTGATCGGATAAAACACAAAAACAAGATCTCTCTTCAAATGAAGGAGATCTTGTTTTTGTTGTTTGTACTTATTGTTGATCGGCTTGCTCATCTTTTACTTCTTCTCGAAAGCCATCAATTGCGTTAAGGCGTTTTGCATTCTTTTTTTCGATTTGATGCTTCTGTTCGCTCGAAAGCTCTTCAGAGAATTCGGTTAAATATTTTTGGCCTTCGCGGAAATTTGAAACCGTATTCTGAATGCTTTCATTCAGTTTCTGAACATTATCAGACCGATCGTCGGGTTTTGCCAAGGGTGCACCTCCTGAACATAAAATTGTAATGTGCGTTGAACACCTTGGTTATTTTCCCGCGTGATGGGTTGTTTTATTCGTTGAATATTTGTTGTAACATTCACGTAACACCCCTAAGTTAGTATACGTGTCAGGGGGGAATCAATATGAAAACGAAAAGAATATTATCGATCGTTGTAGTTACTGCAACTGTAGTAAGCTTGCTCGCAGGATGTACAGACGACCAAAATGTCAAAGGGAGAGAGGTGAATTCACAGCAAGAAAGTCTAGATTTTAAATTTAATGTAGATCCTACAACCTTTAAGCTTGAGGTGGAATCCGGCGGTATTACGGAGACCGTATCTGAGCCATTAACAGAAATGAAGGTATCCGACTTAAATAACAATGGTGATAAAGTGACCTGGACGTATCCTGAAAAGGACATCGATGTTGAAATTGAACAAAAGGAGCAATATATAGATTTAACAATAAAATCGAATAAAAAAGATGGAAATTCCTTCGCATGGCCATTAGTAAAAGGAGAGGGATATATGCTTCCGCTGCACCAAGGGAAGTATATTCCGAGTGGTGATGAAGTTTGGAAAGAGTATTTAAACGAAGAAACAGTGAAAGTAATTGAGTCTTTCTCTATGCAGTTTTTTGCAGTGGATAAGAGTAAATACTCATTAGTTTATATAATTAAAAATCCTTATAATAATGAGATTTCGTTTGATACAGAACAAGGAATTGAGTTTGCTTTTAATCATGAGTACACTTCGATAAATGAGACTAAGGAATATGGGTTTAGGATATATCTTACGGAGAAAAATCCGGTGAATGTTGCAAAGACTTATAAGAACTATCTGATTGAAAAGGGAGAGTTCAAAACTCTCGCGGAGAAGGCTAAAAAAAATAGCAATATTGAAAAGCTATATGGCGCTCCGCATGTTTATTTTTGGGATAGAAGTGTGATTTCTGAGGAAAATATTAAATGGGATCAATTTAGGAGCGAATTTCCTGTCCAATTGAAATTATGGATTCAAGATTTATTAAATACTAAGGTGGAAGATGGGGCAGAACTTGGATCAGCGTATGATGACATGACTTCCTTAGATTATATAGACAAGTATACCAAAAGCAGAATTTTAAAAAGCTTGAGCTCCGTAATACAGTTGAAGGAGTTTTATAACGCGGAAATATTTACGGATACAGACAAAGAAACTCAAGGATTATTAAACAAAGGTGTGGAGAATTTAAATCCTGTAGAATTGATTGAATTAAATAAGATGCTTCTTAAAAGCGTCCTTGGAAATCTAGTTGACCCCATAGATAAATGGGCAGATGCAAATACAGTTGATGTGATAAAGGCTATGAAGGATTCGGGCATAGACAAAATGTGGATCGGTTTGGATGACTGGCAAGAAGGATTTATCAAACCAGAGTTGGTACAAGAAGCAAATGATCAAGGATATCTAATTGGCACCTATGATTCTTATCATTCGATCCATAAACCAGGTGAAGAGCAGTGGGAAACAGCTAAGTTTACGGATACTTCGCTATTTGAGGATGCTACCGTAACCAATAAGGACGGTAACAAAATTGAAGGATTCCAAGGTGTAGGTAGAAAATTGAATCCGACTTTGGCAATGCCCAGTGTAAAAGAGCGGGTTAACTCTATTTTAGATACGGGATTACCATTTAACTCATAGTTTTTAGACACAGATGGAACTGGTGAGGTATTCGATGATTATTCACCTGCGCATATTACCACGGAAGAAGAAGATATCAAGGCAAGAATGGAGAGAATGGAATATCTTCAAGCAGAGCATGGAATGGTTGTAGGTACGGAGGGCGGGAATGATTTTGCTAACAAAAGTATCGCCTTTGCACATGGAATAGAAATGCCGTCATTTTCCTGGATGGATAAGGACATGAGTAGCAACAAAAATAGCGATTATTACGTAGGAAGATATTACTCTAGTACGGGCGGAGTTCCTGAATTATTTGCTAAACAAATACCTTTAAAAGATAACTATAAAAAGTTATTTTTGGATGAAACGTATAACATCCCATTGTACAAGCTGGTCTACAACGATGCAGTGGTTACAGCCTATTGGTGGGGATGGGGGACACTGAAAATTGAAGATGAAATATCAAATAGAATGTTGTATGAAGTACTTTATAATGTCCCGCCTTTATATCACATAGATAAAGATGAGTGGAAAAAGCATAAAGAAACCATCATAAATCACTCTAAGGTATGGTCGGAATTCAGCAAAAAGGCAATAACTAGAGAAATGACTGACTATAAGGTTCTATCAGACGATAGGCTGGTTCAAATGACGAAATATGGTGAGGACTTAAGAGTTGTAGCCAATTTTTCGGAAACTGAATTTATGTTTGGAGCCTCAAAAATACCAGCTAAATCATTATTAATAATGGATGGGGATCGTGATTCGATATATAAGCCAGAAGTGAAATCAGCGAATTAAATAGCAGCCGCCCGGGTTAACCTTCTTAGGTTAGTCGGGCGGTTATTTGTATTATGGGAGGACATGATCGTACTAATCAATAGGTAACTTGACCGTAAAGGTTGAACCTACGCCAAATTCGCTTTCCACCTCAATCGTACCCCCACATAAGTTGATAATACGACTGACTAATGAAAGACCGAGTCCGTTTCCTTCGCCAGACCTGGCATGATCTCCTTGATAGAACTTTTCAAATATGTGCTTCCTTACATTCTTCTCCATGCCGATACCATTATCGGATATTGTGATTGAAATATAGTCATTTTGTGGTACAAGATTTACCGATATTTCTCCGCCCGCTTGCGTAAATTTAATCGCATTTCCTAATAGATTCAACCACACCTGCATCATAAGTTCTTCGTTACCGTAATAATGAACTTTCTCAAGCTCAATATTAAGCGTCATTTGTTTAGGTTCCCACAGGGTCTCTAATAGTAATATGGCTTGCCTTAGTTGCTCATCTAATCGATATTCCTTTTTCTCGGATATTACTTCTTGATTTTCGAGTTTGGAAATTTTCAGAATATTGCCGGAAAGCATGGACAATTGCCGCGCACTACCTATAATCATCTCTGTATATTCATCATGTTCTTCTTCTGTGATGGTCTTATCTTGTAACAATGTGGCATAGCCTTCAATGGAAGCAATAGGTGTCTTAAATTCATGAGATACATTTACTACAAAGTCATTGCGTAGCGTTTCGATGCTGCGTAATTCTTGGGCCATAATATTGAAATGATGCGCCATTTCACTAATTTCATTAATTCGATGGGATTCATTTAACTCAATTTCAAAGTTTCCCTTGGCGATTTCTTTTGCAGCATTGCTGAAAATAGTAATCGGGGATAATATTTTTTTCCCTACCATGATCGTAATGATGCTACCGATAACAAGACTGAGCAATACAATGACTAGTATGGGTGAAAAAGGAACTCTACCGTGTTGAGTTGTATTTGAGAAATGAATGTACAAAAACGCTAATGGTGCCATAATCAGTAAGGATGACAAGATAATTAAAAATACTAATGACACAAAATACCACCAAAGACTTTTGAAGATAGACTTTTTCATGTCGGTTTCACCGCCTTATAACCCAGACCTCTTACGGTGATAATCTCAAAATCGGCACAACCCTTAAACCGCTCTCGCAAGCGGTTAATATGCACGACTACCGTGTGTTCATCAGATTCAGAATCCATACCCCATATTTCGTCCATCAACTGCTGCTTGGTGAAGGTCTTATTCGGATACGATAATAGTTTGTACAATAAATAAAACTCTTTCTGTGGAAGAAGAATGCTTTCTTCATACTGAGATACGGTTAACGAATCATAATCCAATAGAGTATTCCCACATTCTAATTTACGGTCACTCACAATCTTGGCCCGGCGTAGCAGTGCTCCGACTCGTAGTATCATTTCATTAACATCAATTGGCTTTACCATATAATCGTCTATTCCAACGAGAAACCCTCGTTGCTTGTCAGCAAAGTTTTCCTTTGCCGTTACCATTAAGATGGGAAGATTAAAGTTTGCTTCTCTGAGGGTTTTGGTAAGTTCGTAACCGTCCATATGCGGCATCATAATATCTGAAATGATCAAATCTACATATTCCTTATCTAAAATAGAGAGTGCATCTTTCCCATCTTCCGCAGATAGTGCGCGATAACCATTTCTGGTAAGAACCGTGCAGAATAACTGACGTAATTTCTTGTCATCCTCAACGACTAGGATATTAAACATAAAGGTACCTCCGAAGGTATTTGTGATATGAAAAGTAAATGAAACGTCTCAACACCAAAAAGAAATGTCTAGACACCAAAATCAGTGAACAACCTTTGATCGAATGGACGCCGCTGCGGGTCGGAGGGTTCTTACAATCGCTGTTAAAGCCCTATTTCTTGAATAAAAAAGGATTATCGGTTGAAATAGGGCTTTAAAGGCGAACACTACCGTTTCTTCAGAATCCCTCCGACCCTTCGCTCTGTTCGCTTGTACAGTCAATCACTGATTTCTAAATTGAGCCATTTCATTTATAGGCTTGTACGAATATTAGTATAACGCATAAATATAAAGTAAATCTCAACCGCTAATGTGTGGCAGTTGTAAGAAGGAAGAAGTTTAACTTGAAGAAGTTTAACTTGAAGAAGATTAACTTAGTTTAGGTTTAGTTTATATATGGTTGATATACTGAGTACTATAAACAAAGAGAGAAAGAGTATCAGGAGGGAGAAACATCGGTATGTTACAGCTAAAAGATATTACAAAAAGTTATAAGACTGGGGAATTCACGCAAGTTGCCCTGGACAAGGTAAGTCTTAATTTCAGGGAGAGCGAATTTGTTGCTATCCTCGGACAGAGTGGGTCTGGTAAGACGACCTTATTAAATGTGATCGGTGGTCTTGATCAGTACGACAGTGGAGAGCTAATTATTAACGGACAATCCACCAAAAACTTTCAAGATGGAGAATGGGATGCTTATCGTAATAATAGTGTAGGCTTTATATTCCAAAGCTATAACCTGATTTCACATCTAAGTATCGTGGATAACGTTGAAATGGGGATGACACTTAGTGGTGTTCCCGCAGCGGAGAAGAATAAGAAGGCAATGGAAGTGCTTGAAAAGGTCGGCTTGAAAGACCATGTACACAAGAAACCAAACCAGTTGTCAGGTGGTCAGATGCAGCGTGTTGCTATTGCGCGTGCTCTTGCGAACAATCCTGATATTATTCTGGCGGATGAACCAACAGGTGCGCTAGATTCAGAGACTAGTGAACAAATCATGGATTTGATTAAGACGATTGCGGAAGACAAGCTTGTCATTATGGTTACTCACAATCCTGAATTGGCAGAACAATATGCGGATCGTGTAATCAAGTTCTCCGATGGTAAGGCGGTATCGGATAGCAATCCTCTAGCCAATCAAAAGTTAACATCCAATTATAAACTCAAGAAAACAAGCATGAGCTTTCTTACAGCATTAAAACTATCGGGTAAAAACATAGCAACTAAGAAGTGGAGAACCGGATTAACTGCTTTTGCATCTAGTATTGGTATTATCGGCATTGCGTTAATCCTCTCATTATCGAATGGATTTGATAAGCAAATCAGTTCTTATGAGACGGGAGCACTCTCTACTTTTCCAATTACGATTAGTCAGACTGCCATGAACGTTGATATGACACAAAATCCTTCATTTGGTGGTACTGACCTTACTGCTTATACGGAAGAGAAGGCACTATTCCCATACGATCCAACAGAGAATTCTATTCTTCACAATAATGTATTATCTACTGAGTATATGGATTATCTTGAGAAGATTGACCCAGCACTTATCGATGGAATATCTTATACTCGTACAGTGAATATGAATATGTTGAAGTTGGACGGAGACAAGGCAACAACATTGAATAAGGGGAATCTAAGCTTTTCTTCCTATCCCAGTAAGCATGGGGATGCCGCAGGCAGCTATTTAGAGCAATACTATGATCTACTTGAGGGAAGCTTCCCAACAGAGATGACGGATCTTGTTCTCATAGTGGATGAATATAATCGTTTGGACAATGCCTCACTTGATGCGCTGGGTATTAAGCATGACACAGACCGCGTAGATTTTAATGATTTGATTGGTTATGAATTGAAACTGATTAAGAATGATGATTATTACGTCAAAAACGGTGAACAGTTTACCGTTAACGGTAATGTTTCGAATTTGATTGATATGTATAATAGCGACAAAGCGACAACTTTAAAAATCGTCGGTGTTATTCGCGGTCAGGAAGAATCCAAGATGTCTACGCTACCTGCCGGAGTTGCATACTCTGATGAACTTGCAACCTATTTTATTGAGGATGCGAAAAACTCAGAGATCGTTAAGGCACAACAGGAAGCAGATTATAATGTGATTACTGGAGAGTTATTGTCTCAGGATGCAACGGGTGGAAGTGCAATGGCAGGGATGCGTCCAGGTGCAATGCCGGCCGGTGGAATGGCATCAGCTATGTCTGCAGGCTCCAATGTCGCTCCAACCAAAGATGAGATGTTAGCTACCTTGGGTGCAACAGAGATTCCAGCTTCTATTTCACTATATCCGGTTGATTTTGGAGCAAAAGAAAAGATCACTACTTATCTGGATGAGTGGAATAAAGACTTAGAAACAGAGAACAAAGTGGTATACACAGATATGGCAGCCATTGTTACACGTATTTCTGGTGGGATTATGGATGGTATTACCATGGTGCTTGTGGCATTTGCGGCAATCTCTCTCGTGGTATCGTTGATCATGATTGGTATTATCACTTATATTTCTGTTATGGAAAGAACGAAGGAGATTGGTGTTCTTCGCGCCTTGGGTGCAAGGAAGAAGGATATCACACGAGTATTTAATGCAGAGACCTTTATTATTGGTGCTTGCTCAGGATTACTTGGTATTGGTGTTACGTATCTGTTAACATTCCCAGTGAATGCTATACTTTATAATCTCACTGAACTCTCGAACGTTGCCCAACTTAATCCGATTCATGCATTATCGCTAGGTATTATTAGTGTAGTGCTTACGATGATTGGTGGTTTCATTCCTGCTAAGATGGCAGCGAAGAAGGATCCGGTTACGGCTTTACGTAGCGAATAGGTTGAAAAATAGTAGCAGCTCAATATCAAAATCAGTGCTTCAAATATATAACCGTAGATTGATGGCCGCTACGCGGACGGATTATCCTTACGATCGCTGTTGCCACCGGATTTCTTGATTTGAAACCGCATAAAGCGGTTGAAATCCAGTGGCAAAGGCGACCGCTGCGCTTCTTCAGGACAATTCCGTCCTCTCCGCTACGATCTACTTATACTTTTAGCAAGCACTGCTTCTAATATAGAGCCATACTAAAAAGGAATAAAAAGGGTTCAACCTCGTAGCAATACGGGGTTGAACCCTTCTTTTTTACGTCAATTAACTACGTCTGAATGTCAGGAACAAGTGCAGAGTGTTTGCTGTCCCTAATGATATGCCCTTGACCCAGTTCGAGCCTAATGAAGCCGGCCATATGTTGTGCTTGAAATAGGATAGGGGAGTTGCAGCCCATAATAATGATGTTCTTTACGTCCGAGACACTTTCAGAAGGTAGTTGAAACGATTGAATATAGTCATATTCTTCGCAAAGCGTCGTATGAATGGCGTTCATTAGTCTGTCGTTGTTTCCTTTACCCATCAAGTTCAAAATGATCGAACCATGGGGATGTAGTTTTTCTTTTGTGAGAGTGAAGAATTCCTTAGATATCAGATGCTGGGGGGTTCCTTTTTCGTTGAATGCATCGATAATAATGTAGTCATAAGTTTGTGGTTGCTCCCCCTTAAGTGTATTGCGACCATCCCCAATAATTACATTATCCTCGCTGTATCCAAAATACTTCCTACTTAACTCCACAACTTGATCGTCGAGTTCGGCGATCTTGAATCTTTTATCCAAATAATGACCAGCAATACTTCCAATCCCGTGACCAATCATAAAAACGTCTTCGAAAGACGGGTTGTTACACTCCATAAGGTGGATGATGGCCCGAGGATATTCAAACAAAATGCGCTGCGGATCATTTAAATCCATCGCACCTTGGATCGCCGCATTTGCAAACTGCAGGACGCGAAAGTTTCCCGTTTCCCCGTATAATTTTGTCGTGTCGTAAACTTGTAACTCTTGATTATTAGTGACTTCTTTAAATAGGTATTGCACCAAATCATCGATCTCCTTTAAGACATGCTGTATGGTGTCAGTATACCACTGAATTGAATTATTTCTTCGAAATGAATATAGCGCTGAAAATATAGAAATATGGACTCGTTCCACAATACGATTCATACACTGTTGCAAGAGGCTGTAATCCGGTTCTAATATGAACCAGGTATAGCGGAAATAAACATGAAAGGACCCTGGGAACGCAAAAATAAACGCGCGTTTATGAATTGAAATCGCTTTTATTGGAAGCGTTCTTCTACCAAAACGGACAAAAAGGAGGAGAGAGAAAAGATAAAACTGACATTTATATTTCGATGATGAGTTTTTGTTAAAAAGAGAAACGTTTCTCTGGTAATCCTTACGTGGTTAATTCCAAAAACATGGCTAAGTTTTGGGAGGTTAGAAGGTGAAAAATAAGTTGAAAATACGTATGGTTGCAATCATGATGACGATTACGTTAGTAAGTTCACTTATGCCAATCATGTCAGGCGCGACGACAGAACCTATAGACTCTAACTTAATTGTTGAAACCGCAATTAAACCGTCGATTGGCGGTGCCTTACAATTAATAGATCATAATGGACAAAAAACACTAGGTGATCAAAATGGAAATCCTATTCAATTACGTGGAATGAGCACGCACGGCTTACAATGGTTTCCGGAAATTATCAATGATAATGCTTTTGCGGCACTAGCCAATGACTGGTACGCTAATGTCATTCGACTAGCTATGTATGTGGGGGAGAATGGATATGGAACAGAAGCTAACAAAGCGATAATTAAAAAAAGAGTTATTCAAGGAATAGATTATGCGATAGCAAATGATCTGTACGTGATTGTGGATTGGCATGTACATGCACCGGGTGATCCAAGAGCGGAAATATATAGTGGCGCTAAGGAGTTCTTTGAGGAGATATCCGGATTATATCCGAATAACGAACACATTATCTATGAATTAGCGAATGAACCAAGCTCCAACAACAACGATGGACCGGGCATTACGAATGATAGAGATGGATGGCTAGCGGTCAAAGAATACGCAGATCCCATCGTGAGTATGTTACGTGATCCTGTGAACGGGAATGCTCAGAACAACATTATTATTGTTGGTACTCCCAATTGGAGTCAACGGCCAGACCTAGTAGTTGATGAACCAATAGATTCCCATAACATCATGTATACAGTACATTTTTATACAGGTACACATATGCCTGCCTCGGACAGTACAGATAGAACCAATGTGATGAGCAACGCAAGATATGCACTCGACAACGGGATTGCCATATTTTCAACGGAGTGGGGTACAAGTCAAGCTAGCGGTGATGGCGGACCTTACTTGGATGAAGCTGATATATGGCTCGATTTCTTAAATGAGAACAATATTAGCTGGATAAACTGGTCTTTAACGAATAAGAATGAAAATTCAGCGGCTTTTATGCCTTTAGAGTTGGGCAAACAAGATGCAACGAGTCTAGATCCAGGTAGTGATCAAGTTTGGTCTTTACCAGAATTGTCGGTTTCGGGTGAATATGTAAGGGCTAGAATTAAAGGAATCCCTTATGAGCCGATAGATCGGAATAAATATTCCCAAGTCTTATGGGATTTCAATGATGGAACAACACAAGGTTTTGGTGTAAATGGAGATAGCCCGAATAAAGAGAGTATTACATTAAGTAACGCAGATAATGCTTTACAAATAACAGGCTTAAATATTAGCAATGACACTAGTGAAGGAAACTATTGGGCCAATATCCGACTTTCCGCAGATGCTTGGGGGAAATCGGCTAATATCTTGGGTGTGGAACAACTATCTATGGATGTTATCGTAGATGCGAAGACAACGGTATCGATTGCCGCGATCCCGCAAGGGCCCTCAGCAGGATGGGCTAATCCGACTCGGGCAATTCAGGTAACGGAAACTGATTTTGTTCCTTATGGAGATAAATTTATAGCAACTCTAACGATCACTACAGATGACTCTCCATCACTTGAGACGATTGCTATGCATACAGACAACAACATCATGACGAATCTGATTCTGTTCGTAGGGACAGAAGATGCGAATGTGATTTCCTTGGACAATGTTACTGTAACGGGTACAAAGGTTGAAATTCCGGTTATTCATGATCCTAAGGGAACAGCCATACTTCCATCTGACTTTGAAGACAAGACGAGGCAAGGTTGGGATTGGAATCCGGAGTCGTCAGTTAAGGATGCTCTTACAATAGAAGAGATACAGGGTACAAATGCTCTTTCTTGGGAGTTTGCATATCCTGAAGTCAAGCCTTCTGATGGATGGGCCTCAGCTCCACGATTAGAGTTATATAAGGAAGGATTAGTTCGTGGAGATAACGATTATGTGATGTTTGATTTGTATATCGAGCCTCAGCGGGCAAGTTCAGGAGCCATGGCAATTAATCTAGTATTTCAGCCGCCTGCTGGGGGATTTTGGCAGCAAATTCCGGGAAGTTATAACATTGAATTCGATGACCTAGATTCAGCTTCTATAACTGACGCAGTGTATCACTATAATGTAAGTTTCAATATAAGAGATCTGACTGGGATTAAAGATGATACGGAATTGCGTAATATGATTCTTATTTTCGCGGATGTTGAGAGTGAATTTGCGGGGAGACTGTCTATCGATAATGTCAGGTTTACACAAGGTTTGGTGGCGACTGCTGGAGATGGTCTGGTCAATCTGGAATGGGAGCCGGTATCGCATGCTGAATATTATAACGTGGAGCGTTCGACGACCTCTGGTAGTTCATTCTCTACAGTAACCTCAGCAGTATATGGATCAAATTATGTGGATACCGAAGTAGTGAATAACACAACGTACTATTACATTGTTACTGCCGTCGATCGTGACGGAGGAACCTACAGCTATAGGGAAAGATCCGCTATGCCTGGAGCGATACTTCCTATCCCTTCAATCCCTAACGGACTTTCGACGAATGCAGGCGATAGCCAGGTCACGCTAACTTGGAGTGCAGTACCAGGTGTAAAATACTACAACGTGAAACGGTCGACAACTTCAAGTGGACCCTATACGACTGTTGCAGCCGTAACAAGCGGAACAAGTTATACGGACAGCGGACTGACCAATGGGACGACATATTACTATGTTGTATCTGCTGGAAATGAAGCTGGCGAAAGTGCTAATTCTACTGAAAAGCAAGCTAAGCCATTCAAAGCAGGCAGTGATAGTAACAGTAATAATAACAATAACAATAGTAACACAAGTAATAGCGGTGGAAGCGCACTTCCAAGCAACGGAGCGATTGCCCTTCCAGCAGCTGATAAAGACGGTAAAATAGTTGTCAAAATTGCCAAAGGAGTGACAAAAGTAATTTTTTCAGCTAATTTAGCAGTGATTGATGATAAGGTCATCATAGAGCTTGAGAATGAGGATATTACGGTTCAAATTCCTGGAAAAGTCTACAAGCACCTTCAGAGTTTGTTCACTGCGGATGAGCTGAAAGGAGCAACAATTTCGTTCCAAATGGTTCCGCTGTCCATTGCGGATCGTGCTGCTCTACTTGGCAGAGTAACAGCTAAGAACAAAGCTGATGTGGCGGCAGCAAGTGAAATCTTCAATTTTTCAATATCGATCATTAGTAAAGACGGCAAAGAAATAAAGCTGACTCAATTTGAACAGCCAATCACGATAGCTCTAAAAGTAAATGCTGTTGCAAACAAAGAACTGATGGGTATGTACAGCATTGCTGATGATGGCACATTAGAGTATGTCAGCGGAAGGCTTGTGGATGGTAAAATGAGTGCCGAGATCAGTCACTTCAGTAAGTACGGCGTTCTAAGCTATGATAAGTCGTTCATTGATGTGACGAAGACGCATTGGGCCTCACAAGTCATTAAGCAATTGGTAGCAAAACAAATTATCGAGGGTGTAAGTGACAATCAGTTTGCACCTGATAGATTCATTACGCGTGCAGAATTCGCAGCGCTGATTGTTCGAGCACTGGGTATCGAGGAGAGTGGACAAAAGCAATTCAGCGATGTGGGGGCATCGGACTGGTATTCAAGCGCAATCGCAGCAGCAAGTGAAGCTGGTATAGTAAATGGACGCAACGCTTCGAAGTTCGATCCGAACGCCACCATCACTCGTGAAGAAATGGCTGTCGTTCTGGTACGCGCTTATGAGTACAGCAATGGTGGAAAGGTTTCTGCAGAAATTGCAAAAGTCTTTGCCGATCAAGCTAATATCAGTTCTTGGGCACAAGATGCTGTAGCAGCAGCACATTCGCTTGGTTTGATTAATGGACTCACAAACAATCAATTTGCCCCAAAAGATAAAACAACACGTGCGGAAAGTGCACAAGTGATCTCTAGGTTAATTGCTGAGTAGGTCTTTGGGATTTCCTTGAAGTTTATCTGAAATGAACAAAAAACCTTCCCGAATAAGCTGTACCCTATCGAGATTTTTTTAAAAGTGTCTACTCGATAGGGTACAGTTTACTATTTAATGACAAAGCGTCAGACCAAGAATAAAATTCTGGTCTGACGCTTCAATGATTCCACTATCGTGACCCAGTAGTGTAATGATTTAGCTAGTTTTCTTTATCGATAATCAGGTATCGCTAAATATTGTTAACATTATACTTCTTCCAAATGTTATGCATTTTTATCGGCCAACTTTTTCCTGATTTTTCTCCAGAAGCCGTCATTCCTCCGATTAATATGCTTCTCATTGTAGATCAATAGACTATAGGAGGACCACAGCGTAGAAGTTCGAATAATTACATATGCGCCCATCGCGATCAAAACAACACACACTGGATAATAAGGGACCAATGCGCCTTCGGAGATCCCTTTATTCTCTAGCAAAAAAGCCATTCCGCCTACCGCCACCATACCAGCACTGACGATGATCATAGCTGCGTACCTACTCTTCAATCGATTCAAACGTTCCGTCAATTGCTTTACACAAACCTGATCTAGCATAAGAGCTTCTTTCCCCAGCACATGGTACCGTTCCTCATCTTTCAGTATGGCGGACACGAGAGCAACGACGCCCCCTGCCGCCAACAAAATGATAAGAAAGGAATAAACGACCGGCTCCTGTCGAAGCATCAAATACGGCAAACAAGCCATAATTAGCAGGCACACGCCTGTCGCAATGCGATTGGATGACTTCTGCTGATGACTCAAATACCCTTCCGCCATCTCTTGGCTGACATAAAAACCATGCTCTTCAACGCCGCCCTTCACCTCGCCCTCCTTCAGCAAATAATCGATGGATACCTCAAACAGGTTTCCAATCATAAGCAGCTTTTCGGTTTCGGGGAACCCTTGTCCGTTTTCCCACTTACTGACTGCCTGTCTGGTTGTGCACAATTTTTCGGCCAGTGCTTCCTGTGAATAACTTTTTTCTTTTCTAAGTTGCAACAATTTTTCGCTAAAAGACATAGGCTTACTCTCCTTTGCTATTTATGACCTTAATTATAGAAAAACAATGGAATCAATGCTATATGATTGAGGTTGCGTTTGCGCCACTTGCGGTTGCAAATGCGTAGTACTCAGTAAATTGGAATAAACGGTTCTAAGCATCATCGGTTTCCCTTAGTGGGTCTTTGTTTCTGTATTTAACATTTCTTTTAGAACTATTGCTTGACTGGAACGTAGGATAACATAACTATGAGGTTATTTGATATAAGGAGTTGTCGAAATTGAGTAAATATGAGATAAACAGTGATTTTAAAAAACTAGAAAAAACAAAACTACCTTTTTATCCAATAGTATTACCGGTTTTAAACAAGTTAATGGAGAGAAATAACAATAAACTACCATTACCAGATCAAGTAAAAGTAACGAAAAAGCAGATCGATGGATATAAGGGTGATAAGATTTCTATTAGAATATTTGAGCCCAAAGATATTGGAGATAATGATCGTTGTTTAATTTATTTTCATGGAGGAGCATTTGCGTTAAAAGAAGCACCTTATCACATCAATTTGTGTATAGATTATGCTCTTCAAACGCCTTGTAAAGTTGTATTTGTTGATTATAGGTTGTTGCCAAAGAACCATTTTCCTGTGGGCCTTGAAGATGGTTATGCTGCTTGTAAGTGGGTCTATAATCATGCTGATACGCTAGGAATTAATAGAAATAAAATTGCAGTGGGTGGTGATAGTGTAGGTGGCGCTTTAGCTGCAGGTGTAACCTTAATGGCACGTGATCGAGACGATTTGAAATTTTGCTTCCAATTACTGATTTATCCTGTTACAGATGCAAGACAGAACACAGAGTCCATAAATAAATATACAGATACTCCCATGTGGAATTCTAAACTTAATAAAAAGATGTGGGATTTATATCTTAAAGATAGTGTGGATGGCAAAAAGGAATATGCCTCCCCTATGGAAGCAACCTCATTTACAAACTTACCTAATGCTTATGTGGACGTAGCCGAGTTCGATTGCTTACGAGATGAAGGAATAAACTATACTGAAGCTCTTCAAAATAGTGATGTTCCTGTTGAACTCAATATCACGAAAGGGACTGTCCATGGGTACGATATGGTAGAAACCAGCCAGATCGTACTTGAAAATAAAGCGAGAAGAATTAGAGCGCTACAAAAGGGGTTTGATCACATTTAATCGTAGCCTTTGTGGCTACGTTAATTGAAACACGTCAATTCAGACGTGTTTTTTTGCGATTTTCTTATATAGATAAGTCGAATAATGGAAAGTCAACTTTACATACTATTAAATGGTTGTATAATGAAATTAAGGAAAGCTAGCTTTACATGTGAGGGGTGGAAATTTGAAGAACCGCTTAGAAGAGATACGCAAAGAACGTGGGATTAAACAAGAAGAACTTGCGACTGCATTAGAAGTATCAAGACAGACAATTGGTTCATTAGAAAATGGCAGATATAATCCCTCGATTATATTAGCATTCAAAATTGCACGTTATTTTGGGATGAACATTGAGGAAATTTTTATCTATGAGGAGGAGTCCGTATGAAGAAAATGAAAAGTGTTTTTATTAGTATTCTAGGTGTTTTGTTATTTGCGGTTGGTTTTTATTTCATGAAATCTTTCGATGAGCCACAGGGTATTTTGAAAGCATTGCCGTATCTCTTAATTGGTATTGGGTGTGGAGCGTTTGGGCATGGAATTGGGGATATTTTCAGTAAATGGGCTGCTAAAAAAAATCCTGAAATGGCTAAACAAATGGAGATTGATCAAAAAGACGAGCGTAATATTATGCTTGCCAATACAGCAAAGGCAAAGGGATATGATATTATGACCTACGTTTTTGGCGCTTTGCTTATGGCATATGCCTTAATGGGTGCTTCTATGGAAATAATAATTCCTTTCGTTATTGCTTATCTGTTTGTCCAAATGTATGCAGTATTTATTCGCGTGAAAAAGGACAAAGAAAATTAGATGGTTGTGGTATATGAATCGAGAGTTAATAAGTATAGGCTGCACTAGATCATACGTGATTTGGGGCAGTCTTTTTTTTTTTGCGGATCTTATTCCGTTAATATTTGTATGCAAAATCACGGGTAGATTTCAACTAACTCTCAAAAAAATACATTTTGTCATGTGACAAAATTAATGACAACGGTCACTATGACGAGGGTGTCTTTTTGCGTATAGTAGTCTATTAGTAGAGTTTTTTTATAGCAAAAATATCGAAAAATATTAGTGGGAAATGTTGAGGTAAGAGCTGGTCCTGAACAAAGTTGTACTCGGAAAGAGTATTAACATGAATTTGAAAGGTCAGCTTGTTGAACAATCAACAGAAGGGACACATGACTAATTTTTAGGAGTGAATAAATTGAACCGATATTTTAAAAAGATAAGTCTTGTTCTGGCTGTTGTAGTATTACTTCAAATCTCATTGCCAGAGTGGTTAACGTTATCCCAACCAATTAAAGCGGCAGCTCAGGGCCCTATCATTGTAAGCACTAGTCCGGCAGATGACTTTCTAAGCGTAGTACCAAGTGCTAAACTAACCTTCACGTTTGATGAGAGCATTACTAAAGTGAATGGATCCGCGACCATTACTATCTATGAATATGATACGAATACCGTGTTCGAAAGCTTCGTGGTTGCCTCCAGCGGAGCAGTTACAATCGATTCGACAGGAAAAGTTGTAACGATCCAACCAAGTAAACCTTTTCAAGAGAATACGGAGTATTACGTCAATATTGAGCCGGGCGCATTCGCTAACGTTTCTAACGGCGCGAATTTCAATGGAATTGCATCAACTTATGAGTGGAACTTTAAGACGGGAGTGCAAGTAAACCGCATTCCACCGGTACTTCAAGCCCATTCTCCCGCACTAGGGGCACTGGATGTACCTATTACATCATCAGTCTCGATGACTTTTGATGAAGAGGTATATGTAGCTAGCGGAGAATTTAGTTTAGTATCGGACTTAAGCTCTACTACCTTAGATAATAGACAAATCCCGGTAACATCTAATCAGGTGACAGGCAGTGGCTCCAAGACCATTACGATTACACCATCAGTAGCATTGTATCCAAATACGACTTATACATTTTCGATTCCAAATGGAGTTATTCAAGATAGTTCAGGCAATAAATATCCTGGTTATAGCTGGAGTTTCAAGACAGCTGCCGCTCCTTTGAAAGCGCCACCAACTGTAACCAAGCTGGAATATAGCGGAAGCACGATTACGATGACATATAATGAAGCTTTAAATGAAAACTCTATTCCGGCGGTAAGCAGATTTTATATTACGGTGAATGGCGTGAATCGTCCCGCAACAGCGATATCAATCTCGGGCGTGACAGTGAAGGTAACGTTGTCTAATGTCATAATGAATGGACAAGTCGTTAAGCTATCTTATTCGAAACCGTCGAGTGGTGGTATTCAGGATTTATTGCAAAATCAAGCGCTTGAGATTGCTAATCGTGATGTTACGCCATTAGTGGATCCAATAGCTCCCACATTAGTTATAGTATCGACGTATCCAATTAATAATACTTCTAATGTTCTGACAGATAGTGATTTTACTGCTGAATTTAGTGAAACGGTTGTAAAAGGTGCAGGCTCCATCTGGATAAAACCTATTGGCAGTAAGACTGCACAAGATATAAAG
This sequence comes from Paenibacillus anaericanus, assembly GCF_003994475.1. Classification (GTDB taxonomy): domain Bacteria; phylum Bacillota; class Bacilli; order Paenibacillales; family Paenibacillaceae; genus Fontibacillus; species Fontibacillus anaericanus. The sequence goes on from NZ_RZNY01000014.1 coordinate 115,426, forward strand.
ACAAACTTTTATGTCGATGGTACGAATACAACTATAGTCCATATTACTCTCCCAACTGGAGTGAGATTAGAAGGTAGTACCAATTATTATATAGAGATAGCTTCTGATGCTATTGTAAATTTGGCTGGAAATACATTTAGCGGGATTCAGAACCAAAACGAATGGACTTTTAAAACGATAGCCGTTGATACTATACCGCCAACTGTAACCAAGCTGGAATATAGCGGAAGCACGATTACGATGACACTTAATGAAGATTTAAATGGAAACTCTATTCCCGCGGTAAGCAGCTTTTATATTACGGTGGATGGCGTGAGTCGTCCCGCAACAGCGATATCAATCTCGGGCGCGACAGTGAAGGTAACGTTGTCTAGTGCCATAATGAATGGACAAGTAGTTAAGCTCTCTTATTCGAAACCGTCGAGTGGTGGTATTCAGGATTTATTGCAAAATCAAGCACTGGATATTTCTAATCGTGATGTTACACCATTAGTGGGTCCAATAGCTCCCACACTAGTAAGTGGTTCAGTCTCTGGAAATACGATTACATTGACGTTCAATAAAGAACTAGCTACTGCAAGCAGTAACGCGTATCAACAGTTCAGTGTCTACATAGCTGGAAATTATTATAGTGCGAGTTCACTCAATACAAGCGGCAGAGTTCTGACGTTAACTTTTAACGGTACAATAACGGACAGACAATCGGCATATATTACTTATTTGCCAAGCACGCATCCAATTACCGATACAGATGGCGTTAATGTCGCAGCATTTAGCAGTTATAGCTTGGCGAATGCGACTTCATCGTCTAATTCAAATTCGGTATACACGCCAGTCAGCACAGGTACAAGCTCTTTGAATAGCGCAATTGTAATAGGCAAGACGCTTACGCTAACATTTAATGAAACGTTGAATACGAACTATATTCCTTCCGTTAATTCTTTCTCGATTATGAGTCAGAATGTAATGCTTTCCGTTGAGAAAGTCACCATAAGTGGTTCTGTAGTTACATTGACACTAAATTCTTCGCCAAAGATTGGTAAAGCCGTGTACATTTCCTATTACCCAAGCGCTAATGGAATTCACACGACAAGCGGGCAGACAATTGAAGGGTTCGCATCCACTTCAGTTGCTAATCAGACGACTTTAAACTCCTTATTGGGGGAATACACTGAAGCCGTCGGAGGTGGAATTGATTTAAAGATTTCCGCAGCTACAACGACTTCAGCTGTATCGCCTGCAGGCACTTCTACAAACAAATATTCCATCTCAGCACTGCCAATCAATAATGCCTATGAAGCGGCAAAAAGTGCGGGGATGAATAAACTGCGTGTAGTATTTAAGGTTCCCGATACCGAGCGGGCTGCAATCGTAGCTGTACCTCTTAGCACCCTTCAGAACGCCGCCAACTTTGGCAAAGGAGCAAGCTTTGCAGTGCAGTATAACGATATTACGTATGAGATTCCGGTCCAGTCTTTGAATTATTCCGAAATATCCAGAATACTTGGATCAAGCGAAGTAGTGGGTGATCTTCTTATCAAGATCGACCAAGGGGAAACTGGTCTGATAAACTCACTGACGTCCGCGATCAATCGTTTAAATGCATCTATTCTAGCAGGTCCTGTTCACTTTGAGGTAGTAGCAGCCTTTGAAGCGACAGAGAAGAAGATACCAAGTTTCAGTGGTAATGTGTCTCGCTCTATGGATACTGTAACGTCGATAGAAGCAAAGTCTGCTGCTGTAGTATGGTATGATCCGGAAGCTGATGCATTGTCGTACGTGCCTACTCTATTCACCACTTCAGGGGGCAAGACGGTTGCTACCTTTAAAAGTAAAGGCAATAGTGCTTATGCTCTGGTACGAGGTTCTGCAAATTATACTGATATTGGCAAGCATTGGGCAGGGACTACTATCCAGGCATTGGCCCGTAAGTTTATTGTTGAAGGCCGAACCACGACAAAGTTTGAGCCTGAGCAATCAATGACCCGAGGCGAGTTTGCGACTTATATCTCGAAGGGCCTAGGTCTGTCCGGTAATAAGTCTGCGGCTTCCAAGTTTAAGGACGTGAATACAGGTGCTACAATGGCTGCTTACATCGGTGCTGTATCGGAAGCAGGTATTGTAATGGGGAACACAGACGGAACCTTCAAGCCTGATAGTCTGATTACACGTCAAGAGATGGCGGTCATGATGACTCGTGCGGCAGCTACAGCAGAGGTGACAGTATCATTGCCGTCTTCTGCCTCATCATATTTGGAGAAGTACAATGACCACAGTAAGATCAGTAGTTGGGCTAAGAATGATGTAGCCAAAGCGGTGTATACTGGTGTTATTTCAGGCCAAACAACCACCACTTTAAGTCCATTGACCCATGCTACTCGCGCTGAAGCGGTTGTTATGATCCAACGTTTGCTAGAATCGGTTAATCTTCTCGAAATGTAATAGATAAGAAACATAGGCTGCCCGCGATCATACGTGATCTTGGGGAGCCTTTGACTTCGATTCTGGAATAAAAACGGGTTTGACAAAATAATAGGAATCTACGGAGATAAAGAATACCGTGAGAATACAATTTCCGTGATTGGACTCAAGAAAGAAATCTTGTAGGAAATGATCGATACTCCATCTAATTTGAATTTGGTGGAACCTACGACTCATGCGATTGCCCTGACTTCTGGTGTCTCCGACTCATGAATACCAGAGACAATGCAATTACCGTGAGGATAATCCCCAGCACTTGAAAACCCTCAAAGTTGAACTTACCTCCCATTACAATACCTATCAACAAGGAAGAGAGAATAGTTCCCAGATATCTTGATGTATTAAATAATCCGGATGCTACCCCGATTATTTCTTGTGGAGAACTTTGGAACAAGGCCGCTTGCATACCTACATTGTTCAATCCGTTGCTAATACCAAATGCAGCTAAAGCGAAACACACGCTGATAACCGGTGAAGTTTGATTCAATGTCACGAGCCACACCGATCCAAATGTCATCAAAATAGCGGACACTAGCAATGCCGGCCCTGGTCCTGATTTATCGATCCATCGACCTGCTATTGGAGAAGTAACTAGTGAGCTGAGGCCTAAGCTTAGCATGAGAATCCCTGTTTGGAATTCGCTGACATGACGTACCATTTGTAAGTAAGACGGGAGCCCGAAAAAGAGCGAGTAATAAAGTACGTTAACGAGCATGAATTCGACATTAACCCAAGTCATTGCAGGATATTTGGCGAATGTGCGTAAAGGAATGAAGGGTGACGTCGCTCTTAATTCATGTCGTATGAATGCTCCCAGTAGAGCGAGACCAATCAACAAGGCAATAACATTCCCTAATGAGATATGCCCAGATGATTTTGCTGAGAGTAATGAAGCGAGCAGGGCAACCAGACCTACTGTGAAGAGCAAAATCCCTGACGCATCAATCAAATCAAACCATTTACGCAAGGACAAGCCACGTGAAACGGATGATGATGGTTTGTCTTTAGGAATATTCCTCCAAGATAATAGAAAGCTAACTAGCACGAATGGAATATTGATGAAAAATATAGCTGACCAGCCCCACCAGTGAATGATGACTCCACCAATAAAGGGACCAATGGCTGCTGCCCCGGATAGGAATATGGACAAAATGGACAGCGCAGTCGCCTGTTTCTCCGTAATATGAATTCGCACAAGTGCCATTCCAACCGCTACCATCATACTTGTTCCGATGGCTTGCATAATGCGGAACACAATGAGCCATGTAAAGTTTGGTGATAGTGGAGCTAATAATGATGCAATGAAAGCAACAACAAGACCCGTAAGAAATATCTTCCTACGACCGAATAGATCACTGGCTTTTCCCATGATAGGCTGAGCGATGCTACTTGCAATGTAGAAAGAAAAAATAATCCAGGAAACACCTGTATAGTCAAGGTGAAACACATTTTGCAGCCTTGGAATAGCAACTGAAACCATTGAAGAATTTAAAGGGTTCAATAGTATTCCAAGGCCAATGGAAATCATTAGCCACCTGCTGCGAACATTCATCTTTGGTCCCCCTATAGTGTATTAATGTCATCGTACTTGAAATCGTTTATTGATTCCAACGCATTTTATGTTATGATTTCATTGATTTGAGGGAATGAATGGAGGGTGCAAAATGGAACTTCTTCAACTGCAATATTTTCTCGCGGTAGCTCGTTTGGAACATGTGACCGAAGCTGCACGAAGTCTACACGTTACTCAATCGTCACTAAGCAAAACGATTCAGCGCTTGGAAGAGGATCTAGGGGTCCCTTTATTCGATCGAACAGGCAGGAAGCTACGATTGAATGAGTTCGGTAGCAGATTCCTTCGCCGTGCAGAAAGAGCTTTGTTTGAATTGGAACAGGGGAAGCAGGAGATTAGTGATTTGTCTAACCCGGAGCATGGCACACTCGAATTGGCGGTGACTACTGCTAGCACGTTACCCAATATCCTTCGGGAGTTTCGGAAAAAGCGGCCAGATATCCAATTTCACGTGCAGATGCTCACCATGAAGGAAATGGGTACGCTGCTACATAGGGGAGAGGTCGATTACTGCTTGTCCTCACCACCGTTACAAGGGGATGATATTGAATGTGAAATCGTGTTCGTGGACCCGATCCTTGTAGCTGTTCCAAAGGGGCATCGGCTGGCAGACCGAAGCAGTGTAACCTTGGCAGAATTAAGGAATGAATGGTTTGTCGGTGTTAAGCGAGGCTACGGTACTCGTGATCTAGTGGACAGTATTTGCAAATCGGCGGGCTTTGCTCCTAAATATGTGTATGAGGGAGATGAACCTGCAAGGCTAAGCGCTCTGGTTGAAGCAGAAATTGGCATAGCCTTCATCCCAAGCACGGCAAGGAATACACGGGAAGATATCAAATATCTCCAAGTAGAGAATCACGAATTGGTTCGGGAGATAGCTTTATTATGGCATAGGAGCCGGTACATTTCGCAGGCTGCTCTGGAATTCCGTGAGGTCGTCATAGAATACTTTGGATCGATGGAGGGAAAATGAGCAAAAAACTAATTACTTTAATTCTCATAATCTTATTAATTGCAGGTTTAGCTTTTAATTATTTTTCACCATATTCAGAGAAATTGACGAAATCTACAAACCTTTCTAATGAGTCTATTGGCGGTGTGAAAATACACGAAAGTATAAATAAAAGTAGTTTTATAACACAGTATGGCAATCCTTTAAGCAAAGAAGATAATGACTTATATGATTATTACTATTGGAAAGGCGGATTAGAAACAGCTTCTATTCATTCTGGTAAAGATAAAGGTTCTATAATGCGGTTAATAATAACTGGTACGGATAAGAACCAATTTGATAAACCTCTCCACACTGCAAAAGGAATCGAATTAGGTGATGCAAAAGAAAAAGTTCTTTCTTTGTATGGAAACAACTATTACAAGAGTAATGAGCAAGGAGTAGACATTATCGGTTATATTGATCACGAACAGGATATAACCTTAGAATTTTGGTGTACTAACGTTGGTGAAGTTGCTCAAATTCGGTTAGATGATTCAAGTGTTAAGTAAATAATGCCACTGTTGCATTTAAAGAATACTAAAGAGACAGAACCCTCTGTCTCTTTTTGAATATCCATCCTAAAGTGGTACTTGTTGACACTCATAGTTACGAGACTAATTAAACAACATCACTAATCTTTTAACAGAGCTTGCTCACTGTTGGTCAGGAAAGACTAATAGTTAGAGATGTATTGGTGGAATCGATATGGGGCTGTCCTTAAAGTCATTGATAAAGATTTGGGACGCCCCTATTGTTATTTTTTTATACAAAATGTACATAAAGTTAGGATGGGACAGCTAACACGGAAGAGCTTGGGTCACTGTTATACTTAAAGATATAGTTGATATATTCTATTGCACTTTGATTGATCTCCTCATCGCTAGCTTGAAATGAAGCTCCGAAGACAGCAAAATAGGGTAGTTCCACTGCGCCCACATGTACTGTACTGGCTTTGAAAGGCGTAGTCACTTGATCCACGGTAAAAGAAACAGAGCCCTCTGGCAGATAATTTTCTTTTTTGTCGCCGATGGACATGGCAAGCCCTAACTTTTTCCCTTTAAGCTGGTCACCATTTGATCCATAAGCCCATCCGTAAGCAAAAACATCGTCAAACCACTTTTTCAATAATGGCGGATAACTGTACCAATACAACGGGAATTGAAAGATAACATGGTTATATGCTTCCATTAGATTTTGCTCTCTAGGAACATCAATATCCCAGTCAGGATACTCTTTATAAATCTCATGAATTGTAATATCGTTTGGATATTGCAGTAGTTCTTCTTTCCAGCGCTGGTTCACCCTAGAATTCTCAAGGCCCGGATGCGCCAAAATTACCAATGTTTTCATTATGAATCTCCATTCTCAGGCTGCATATATTAAGCGTGTTTCCTCAAAATGCTTTGCCTTATTTTTATGAATATCATCATTATCTTGCAGGTTTAAAAAAAAGAAAATACACACAATAAAGTAAGATGGTTACTTTGAAGTGTGTACTGGACGCAGAAAAAAATATATGCAACAATGAAATTTTGAGTAAGCTTAATGATCAGTATGAACGAGGTGTAATTCTATGAAACAATATAATCTAGGTATAGAGGCAACACTAGAAATCATCGGCGGAAAGTGGAAATCTTTGATCATTTGCTTATTGATGTCTGGAACCAAAAGAACAAGTGCATTACAACGCAGTATACATGGCATTTCACAAAAGGTTCTGATCCAGCAGCTTCGTGAACTTGAGAGGGATGGACTTGTCAAAAGATTCGTATACCAGCAGATGCCGCCAAAGGTCGAATATAGCCTCACGGAATATGGAGTTACAGCCAATAAGATCGTGGACGTTATGTGTTCTTGGGGGAAAGAAAATATTAAAATAAGACAAGAACGAGGAGAAGAGATCGTCTTGTTGGAGGACAAGTAGCCGGAGAACTTTGATTAGAAAGCGATTACTGCCACATCAGGTTTGTCCATTTTACGCAACCCACACATGGGGAGTGCTGAATATTGATGGTTCTAAGTGAATAAATGAGATGTGACAGTATCGCTCAAGAATATTATTAATAGGTTAGTTGGGAGAGCGCATCGCTTGTGCGCTCAGTGGTTCAGTCAGCGCGGACGTTTTGCATGTGGATATTTCCTTGAATCTGCTTCATAAACGAGCACGGTGCCTTCGTTAGAGCGCTCCAAAATCAAAACACTAGAGGGGCAAGATGACTTGAGTTAGGCCAGACAAGGGTTAAAGTCATTTAAATAAAAAGACGAAGTCAATTATGGCTCCGTCTTTAGTAGGTTTGCATACCCTTTTAATCCTAGAGAATAAGGTCCTTTTTACAGATGAACTATTGCACCGAAAATACAGTCTCTAGCTCAGGGATGTATTCCTTGACCATATTTTTGTCTTCCCACAGTCCTTTAACCCCAGCTGGGGCTTGACCTTCGGATACGACTAAGTACGGTTTGATAGTTACGGTACTCGGTAGAGTCTTGAAGGGTTCAAACCGAATCTTATAAGACTCGCTAACGGGGTGATCACCGATGGGCTTCAGTTGAACGCCATGTTCATCCACAATGTCATACTGAAGAGCGATGATGCTTCCATGCTCGTTAGATTTCTTATATTTCGAAGGGATAGAAGCGAGCATTTCTTCTATGCTCTGGCCCGGTTTGGTTTTGTACTCAACGGATAACTGCGTTGTGATTGGGGTGATTTCCAGCTTACTGTTCAGTAAGTTAATGTTATCGTGATGCTTGGTCTCCTCTGAAGTTAGAACGGTAACGGGCGTTGATTTTGTAATAGGCAGAACGAATTGGAACAGGACATCGTAACCCTTTAACGTTACATTTACAGTCAAGTCAAACTCATCAGGGAACTGGACAGTCTGTGTTGTTGTGCGCGGCTCATAATAAGTACTAAGAACCTCAACCATTATGCTGGAAGCAGCCTCACCGTCCATGTGTTCGTAACTCCAGAGCAGAGGTTGACCCTTATAGAGAACCTCAAACTTATCCACCGCCCCTTTATTGGCATCGGAAGGAGGTGAATTGGGCTCCGAAGCCAGAGTGTTTCCAGGAGTGGTTATATTCATAAGAATTCGGGTCCCGTCAAATAACAACGTTGGAATGTTCATAGTCACATTGCCATGGGTCACGCTTTGGTTTACGTTTGTGATGAGTTCCTCGGCTTGTTGAAGACCGGGATCTAAGTTTTTTTCGCCCCATAATGAATAGATTTGTCCCAGAACCGGAATTTGCTTGAGTGCATCTGCCATTGCGGGTGATACAAATCCGGAAGCAATGAGGGTAAGTCCAAGGAATGCAGCGGCTGCAGTGGAAACCCACCATTTATTAAAAGTTCTTGATACATTTGTCTTTCTCTGAATGGGGGGAATGGAATTGTCGGTTTCCCTGATGATTTGGTATGTCTCATTTAGCTTGGAGCGGGTAATATCAGATAACTGATCGGGAAGTAGGCTCTGGCAGTTCTTTAATTGCTCTTCTAACTTAGTGTTCACCATGTCGCAACTCCATTTCATGATTGATTTGAGATGAATGCTTTAGCTTTTTGCGGGCGCGGTGCAGACGGGTCTTCACGGCTACCTTAGAAATTTCGAGAATGTCGGAAATTTGACTGATCGGCATGTCCTGTAGGTAATGAAGGAGAATGACAATCCGTAGGTTCTCCTCAAGATGTTGAACGGCATCCCATAATTCGATTTTCTCATAATCCTTGGAAGTGGAAGGGACGTCGGGAAGCTCTCCGTAAGGGAGGGTTCTTGAGCTGCTTTTGACCATTTTGTTGCATTCATTAATCAGAATCCGGAAGATCCACGTTTTGAAAAAAGCGGGCTCTCTGAGTGTATGGATGGACTTAAAGGCTTTAAGCATCGTCTCCTGGAGAGCATCTGCACAATCTTCGTCTTTGTTGACGATGGACCTTGCAGTTCTATATAACGGTAACTCTATCTCTTGCATCAACTGCATGAATGCTTCAGGGTCCCCAGCTTTGGCTTTGACGACAATAGGATCTGTATGCAAGGGTTCACCTGCTTTCTTGACTAGAAGTATTAGAATGTTTGTAACGTTACGTATATTAGATCGAGTAGGTAGCTGGAAGGTTACATGGAAAAAAACCAACGCATTCAAGGACTGCACCCCGTAGCTCGTGTTTACTCTGCCATAATAAATGGAGGGTTACTCTTAAGGCATTTGGAATAAACGGCCTAGGAGTAACCCTCGTGTTATTCTAATATATACAGAATTAATATGCTGCCATTGTTGCATTTGTTAGAGTCTCAATTATAAAAACATACGCAACAGCATCACCGATACAATGCCTACCAGTACTGTTCCTAATAAGCTTCGAGTTAGAATTGCGGTCAAAAAGGTTGGTGCTGCTGCGATTAACTCGATATGATTTTGAAAAGAGGAAAATTTCCCATCTACCAACAATAACTCTTCTCCCACCAAGGCTGCCATTACTGCGACTGGAACATAACTTAACCATCGCATTGCCCAATCAGGTATATTTATGCGACTGAGTACCATGAGTGGAAGCACTCTTGGGATCAGAGTCACAATTGATGCACCAATAATTATTAAAAGAATATGCCATCTTATTTCCATTTTTCCACCACCATTCCTAATGTAGCAGCAATAACGGTAGCAGCGATAATAGCCATACTTCCAGATAAGAAAAAACTTGTCCCCAAAACAATGACTACGGCACTTATAGCTACAACTATATCTTTAGTGAATTTCCCTCGACTTACGATCTGGATGACAAGAAGCCCGATAAACATAGCGGGCAATGCAAAATCCAAACCAAACTTTTCAGGGTTTGTAATCCACTGACCCAAAAATGCTCCGGCTAAAGTGGCTACAATCCAATTTAGATAAGCTGTTATATTTAGACCGTGCATCCATTTTTCACTAAGATGATTTTTGTTCGTTGTCTTATTAATCGCAACACCAAATGTCTCGTCTGTAAGTAAAGAACCTATTAGCAAAGTTTTAACTGGAGTAAGACGACTGAAATACGGTGATAAGGCTGCACTAAGTAAAAGATGCCGAAGATTTACGATAAAAACAGTGAGAATAATTGAAGCCGGCGATCCATGAGACGCGATCATTCCAGAAACGATAAATTGGGCAGAACCAGCATAGATAAGTAATGACATGAGTGTGATTTCAACAATGCTTAAGCCAGAAGTATTTCCTACAACACCCGCAGCAAATCCAATGCTTAAGTAACCCAACAATGTTGGAATGCAATCTTTTACACCTTGCAAAAAGCTATCCTCACGTATATTAACATCCTGTTTATGTAGTTGAATATTCTCTTGCACTTTAGGTTGATCTTCCTTTCACTTGTTGTCGTCTTAACATTAGCTGCGTAGTCCATTCGCTATTTTCCAAAGGTTTGTTTATTATAACATACGATATTAGAGGGTTACTCTGAAGGCGGTAGGAAACTGCCGAGGAGTAACCCTCGTTTTGTTGTAAATAGGAAAGACTTAGCGTTATTGTTCAAGCTGACGGTTTGGAAGTTGGATCTCGAACACCGTTTTTTCAAAAGGGACACTCGTCAAGGTAATTGATCCGCCATGGAAGGCTATGATTTCTTTGACAATGGACAGTCCAATGCCAAGCCCTTCGCCTTTTCTGCTGGTATCGACACGGTAGAACCGTTCAAAAACTTGTTCTTGATCCTGTAAGGGAATGCCGCGCCCTTTATCAATAACCATCATGAATAGGGTATCATCCTTTTTCGTAAGGACAATCTCAAGATAATTGCCCTCTGATCCGTAACGGATCGCGTTGTCGAGCAGGTTTCGCAGCGCCCGTTCGATTAGGGGAGCATCAATCCAAGCTTGGATATCCTCATCAGGGATATTTGCTACAAAAGTGAAGTTCTGCCCCTCAAGAAACATCAGGTATTCCGCAGCAATTTTGCGCATCAATTCAGATATACTATGCACTTCAACATGAAGCTCAAAATTCCCCTCATCCTGCTGAGTGATATCTAACAATTGATCTAACAGCTTGTCCATATAACGAGAGCGCTGCAGCAGAATCTTAGCACTTGTTTGCAGTTCTTGCTCATCCTTATACAAGCCAGCGCGAATCGTTTCTGCATATCCTAAAATCATCGTTAGTGGGGTGCGTAGATCATGGGAAAGATTAGACAGTAGCAGCGTACGCCTCTTGTCAAACTGTTTGATTTGGTTAGCCTGATTGTGAAGGCGGAGAGCCATCTCATTATAATGCGTAGTGAGTTGGCCAATTTCATCCTTGTTCGTATCTTCTAGTACGGTGATTTCACTTTGGAAGTTAAGTTGCCCCATAGCATGATTGAGCTTATTAATGCGTTTGTTCATGGAAGAGAAAAACCACAGAGATAGCAGATATGGAATTAAGAAAGCAACAATTAACGGCAACATAAAAGTTAATAAGATTTTAAAGGAGCGGATGAAAAAATAAACTTGCCCCTGTTTCATAGCGTCACTGGACAAACTTATCAATAAATAATAGGGTTGTTCATCTTGGTTAATAGAAAAAGTGAGCGTAATCGGCTCATCGCCCCCCCAAAGGTTCTGGGGCATACTAAGCATGCGATTTGCAAGCTGCCCAAAATCATAGTAATTCTTTTCCCCTAAGGTATCATATATTGTTGATCCATCTGCTGCAATCCATTCATAGCGAATATCAGGATGCTTACTATGAGCATCTTCCAAGATGGGAGTTATGTCTGCGGCGTCATAAGCTTGTTGCTTTGCTACCGTATCAAGGACTTCTTGCGAGAGGGTGTTCAAGGCATTCAAATTATAACCCTTACTTCCTACCATAACGAGGCTAAGTGAAATAAACAGCAAAATACTGATGATTGCACTAATGAGCATAAGTAGCCAAAGCTTAGTTTGATTTCTCATTGTCCATCTCCAGAGAACCGATAACCGATTCCACGTATGGTGTTAATGTAAGGAGGTGAGCCTTCTGTGGGTTCAAGAATACTTCGCAGTCTACTTATAAAGACGCTTAAATTGTTATCATCAAAGTATTCATGATTCCACACCTGCTTGTAAATTTCTCCTTTGGTTAAAACGCGGTCAGGATTTTGCATGAACATTTCTAAAAGCCTACATTCTACCATGGTTACAGGAAATGACTTACCGTCATTTCGTAGAACATAATTGTCGATATCCAGCTCTAATTTATTTAAACGTAGAACCTTAACAGGAAGGGGGCGATGTCTTCTTATCTGTGCTTGCACGCGAGCAACTAATTCCACTGGGCTAAAAGGTTTAGTGACGTAATCATCGGCCCCTAATCCGAGCGTTAAGGTTTTGTCTTGAACTTCTCGTCTAGCACTAAGCGCAATAACTAACGATCTAGCATTTGTCTCTCGTAAATATTGCAGCACTTCAAACCCGTTGCCATCATCCATCATGAGGTCTAGGATCAATAATTCTATAGTATTTTCTTGCAAGCATTGAATAGCTTGCCGCCCTGAGCTAGCTTCTAAGACTTTGAATTCCGCTTGTTCTAAATGCATCCGAATTAACTGACGAATTTCGAGTTCATCATCTACAATTAATATCTGATTGATAGGGAATCATTCCTCCTACCTCATATGGAATTAAATTCATCTTGATCAATCGATCATATCAATAATAGATTTAAAAATATATCTGTATTTTTAATAAAGTAATAATAACTATAATAATGGAATGATTTTTGAGTTAATTGAAGAGCATAGATGATGAATATGAGAGATTACCGAAGATCAGGAAATTACCGTTAAAGAACGTTTGAAGTCGAAATGGTCTCGTCTAGAAGCAATAACTGGTGCTGAATCACGAGTGAAACGACTAGCTGAAGATATTGATACGCATTATGAGGAACGACAAGAAGCGATGTTCGGTAAGTCACAATGGCACTCGGATGATGACGATTAAGCTAACAACAATACTTGTTGGCAGGTAGGTTCCATCGGTTTCATTGCAACTTTTCGATATGAGTTTTCGCAACCTGATAAGGGTTGCGTTTTTCATTTTATGTGGACTTTCCTTCCAAGATATCCGGAGGAAAATAGCAAATAAAATTGTCTTGACATTGAAGTTAACTCTAATGTTATTGTGAGTTTATGAAAAAACTTTATTCAATACAAGAGGTTTCGCAGATACTTGGAATTCCAAAGGATACGCTACGGTACTATGACCGGATTGGAATCGTATCGCCGTCTCGGGAGGATAATCGGTACCGCAGGTATTCGAAGGATGACCTCGTCGACTTGATGAATATTCAAATCATGCAGTATGCGGACTTTTCACTTGACGAAATAAGGGGGAAGTTTGGTTTCCACAGGATGGAAAATATAGCCCCCGCTTATTGCGAAGAGGTTGCCTCGTTCCTCGATGCCAAGAATGCAGAAACGCGCAAGAAGATTTCCCATCTGGAAAAGGTTAGTTGGCTGCTCAATGTAGCAGCCGAAACGTTAAGGAACTTTGATTCTGAAAGCGACCAACAGTTGGCAGGGATCGTTCGTGAAATTTACCAGAATATCCGAAAGAATGAATCGGGAATTTGCGGGGAGGAATGTAATGAACATCAAAGTTAGGAATTATTATTATCTGATTGCAGGCATTCTTGCGATGTTGTTTGCTATCACGCACGCATGGAATGGGCAATCCGCTGTGCTGCCAACGCTCGAGGTAGGGTTGATATCTCTGGAGACCCGGACGGTATTCACGTATGTATGGCACATCATCACGGTAGAGAATCTGGTCTTCGGCATCGTATTCATTCTTATGTCATTGCAAAGTGAGCGATCAAAAATTCTTATTTCCGTATGGATGATCGTGTCGATTCTAATCTTCCGACTGATGGTCATTCTTTGTGTAACGGCATTTCATGAGGCTTCTGCACTTACGGATACGTTAATCGATTCAATTACCATCGTAATCTATATCGCCATCATCATAATGGGTACGAGGAAAAATCAGTACGGAGGTCAGTCACCACAATCCAGTATCGGGCAGTGAAACTGGCTACGGCGGGGATTATGCATCGTTGCAGCGATACGGTGTTCGATCCGCGCGGACGGAGTGGATGAATAGCTTCCTTAATCTGCCTTACGCAGGAGCACGGCGTCTGAATCTACCGCTCTATATAATGAAGCTTAGGAGGTTAAGTAATAAAAGAATATTAGATTTGTATACTGGTCTAGTTCTAAAAAAAGGAAACTTCTCTCGAAAGTGAGAAGTTTCCTTTTTTTATGCTATTGAATCGTTATTCGCTATGTAATCGGAGGGAGACTTCAAACTACTGCAGTAGTGTTGACATCATCAAACTACCGTAGTAGTATGAAATCAGAACACAAACTATTGCAATAGTGTAAGGAGCTAATCTAAATGACCATTAAGCTTTTTGATTCTGAACTTAAAGTTATGGAAGTGTTATGGAAGACAGGAGATATCACTGCTAAAGAGATTTCCGATATTTTGAAGGACGAGATTGGTTGGAATATGAACACGACCTATACTGTTATCAAAAAATGCATAGCGAAAGGCGCTATAGAGCGCCGTGAGCCTAACTTTATGTGTCATGCATTAATCGCAAAGGTGCAGGTACAAGAAATGGAGACAGATGAGTTAGTCGACAAGGTGTTCGATGGTTCTGTTGATAAACTGTTTGCCTCGCTACTTGGACGAAAGAAATTGTCTACTGGGCAGATTGAGAAACTCAAACAGATTGTAAACAACGAAGAATTTAATGATGACTTATGAACACCTTTCTTAGTATGAGTTCTTCGGCAGCGTTGATGATCTTGGCCGTCGTAGTCATCAGGGCACTATTCATCCACAAGCTTCCCAAGAAGACCTTCATGATGTTATGGGGAATTGTCGTATGCAGACTGCTGCTTCCCTTCACAATCTCGTCACCACTAAGTATCTATACTTGGATCGATCGTTTACGTCCTGAAGAATTAACTACCGTTAATCAATCATCTCCACCAATAACCTCACAACTAACTATACCAATGAGCCTCCCAGATTCGACATCAGAGCTACCACCGATCAGTGACCAAATAATAGCGTTTGTTTCACCTATCGTAGTCATTTGGATTGTTGGTGCGGCTATCTGTACCTTGTTCTTTACGATTACTTATGTAAAATGCCGAAGAGAATTTCAAACCTCTTTGCCTGTTCATCACCCATTAGCTTTGAAATGGCTCGACGAACACAAGTTGACTCGTTCAATACAGATTCGACAATCGCATCGCATTCGGTCACCCCTAACCTACGGGATTAAGCATCCAGTCATACTTTTGCCTAAGAACATGGATTGGAGTAATGTCGAACAGTTACAATACATCCTTGAGCATGAGTTTATACATATTCGACGATTCGACCAGGTGTCGAAGCTACTGTTAACGGCAGTTCTCTGCATCCATTGGTTTAATCCGTTAGTATGGGTCATGTACATGCTTGCGAATCGTGATATTGAACTTTCTTGTGATGAAACGGTCGTGCGATCATTTGGTGAAACAACGAAGAGAGGCTATGCCATGTCGCTAATCACGATGGAAGAACGAAAGAATAGGATCACGCCTTTGAGTAACCATTTTTCAAAAAATGCAATTGAAGAAAGGATTGTTGCTATTATGAAAATGAGAAAAACGACTGCGGCAGCTACTGTTCTGGCCCTTGCATTGATTGTTGGTGCAACGACAGTCTTCGCAACGGGGTCATCTGGCTTGAAACAAGATATAGACACAGCTTATGCAATTGAAGGAACCGTTACTAATAAACCTCCACTTAGTGAACAAGAGCAAAGGTCAGAGATGAAAAAGGTATTAGCTCCGTATGAAAAATTCGGTTTAATCTATGATGAAGAGTCGGGGAGAAGCACCTATAACGGGAAAACGGTCCGTCAGTTTTTTGATGAAATTGCACATCTTGGTTTCTCAGAGCTCACTGGTGAAGTAGATTTGGATGCGGAATATACAAAAGGTGAGTTAAGTGGGTTAATTCCTGCAAGCCAAACTGAATTCGATTCGAGGACGAAGGAAATTCAAAGCATGCCAATCGATGCTAATGCAACTGAGGTGTCTCAGTCATTTGAGATTTCAACGCTCTCGCTCATGTCCCGAGTAGACAACGGTGCAACACAATACTCGACCGACGAAGGGAAAACGTGGATGACACAAGCTGAATTAGATGCAATGTATCCAGTACCTAAGGTAGAATGGTGGACTTATGATGAATACAAAGCATGGCTGGATAATGAAACAATAGAACTTTAGAAATTAATTGGAGAGAAATCATGGACCTCTGGGGATGGCTGGTTCACATGGTCACAGAAACGAGTAGATGATGCGATTACTGGGTATGAGGAAATTCTTTCGAATATTAAAGAGGGGATGAAGGTGTCAAAAACCGTGGATGGTCATAATGATTTTATGATGATCTATAATCCAGGTGAAATATCAAGAGCTACTAGCTATAGCCTAGATATCACATTGGACAACGGTGAGACTGCTACCTTTGGTCCATATGACACGAAGGAAGAGCTTCTTGCTAAGATAGAGCCTTACTGCGAGCAACAAGTGAAACAAGGGAATATGACGCAGCAGGAAGCGGAAGAGATATTGAATCGATATAATTAAGAAATCATCAACTTTGAAACCTCCCGTAAAACGGGAGGTTTATTCATATGGCAAGTGCTATTGGATTGTGACGGCTTTGATGACATCATGGAAGAATTAAAATATGTCAAAGCGGCAGTCCAATCGCCGTTTCAATGATCGTTTAATAAAGTCCAGTCTATATATTTAGTTTTAGAGGGTTAGAAGGGTATCTAAGTTACAAATTACGACAAATATGTTCTATTTGGTATATAAGTTAAATGTTAAGTATAATGGGGTAATCTACTCTTATATTGATAGAAGACATGTCACTGAAAAGCGAGGGATGTTTATTGAAGATATTATTCAAAGTTATGATTTTAGTAGTTTTGACAATGGTGTTGTTGGCGGGTTGTGCTGGTATAGCAAAAGATTCAGGAGTGAACCAGAAGTCAAAAGATTCGGAGGTGTCGTTGAATTTGGCTGAAGAGAAGGAAACACCACAGTTAACTAAGATCGAGTACATAGAAAAACTCAATGATTACAGCAAAGAAATGGAGCAGGAGTTTAATCTTTTGGAGAGGTTTCTGTAATGCCTGAGAAGGTCGATAAAGCATGGATTGATTTGAATATTAAGCATATCGATAGAATCAAGTCTGTAACTTCAAAGTATGCATTGTTGAATGCACCAGAAGAAATGGATCAAATTCATGCAGCCTACATAGAATCTGCGAATATGTTTTCTACTTCTTTGACGTCTATGGCTGATGCCTTAACATCAGGAGATAATGCTGCATTGCAAAATAGTTACACAGATTTATTAAGAGCCCAAGACTATTGGAATTATGCGTATGCTCTGCTCCAATCCGTTGCTGACGTACCACTGAATGGTGGAGATGGGACAATCACCAGTGATGATCTCAAATCCCTTGATAAAAAAGCAGGGATTGATAGAGATTCAGTGTTGAACAATATTTCTAAGGATGGTAGAGAGTTAGCTGGCGAGTGGGGTAAGAGGAAAGCAGATGGTTCAATCGACGTTATAGTCGTTTTTCGCGAGGATGGCGCCTATGAGGGGTACGGGAGTAACGAATACCCCAACAAAGACGATGCGATGATAGGTACGTGGTCTTATGATTACATTACACGCAGCTTGAATATTGTAAATGATACTGTATATTCGAGTGGAGTAGAGGTTGATGTTGTCAGACCTAGCATGACAATGGAGATACAGTCCTTTAATGGGTCTGAGATCCAAATGATGGATGTGGATTCGTTAAATACGTTTAAATACGAGAAAAATAATTAGCACAGCTTTGATTCATTTTGTACAGATAGAACCCCTTGGTCAGATGGTCAGATCGAGGGGTTCTGTTTGATAACTTAAGGGATACACTACAAACCCAACCGATGCCCCTTCTCCAGCCGCACGATATGCTGTTCCCCGGTTTCAGCCAGCTCCCTAAACTGATTAATGGTCTCACGCATTTTGGGGAGGGCTTCTTGCTTATATGTGCTAATAGAATCTAAAGCCGAGAGGACGTCGGTGAAAGCTTGTTTTAAAGTATCAACTGAGATACTCGTCTCAAGAGATTGTTTGTGGATCGCTGCGCCTTGATCTTTTAACATTTTGGAGGTGCCGCTGATTAGGCTGTCAGTGGTTTGATTGAGAAGTTCGATCTTTTTCAGGACAATCCTTTGATTGTAGAGGGCACTGGCGACGGTAACTGAGATTTTGAGGGCGGAAACGGTAACGTTTCTAGCTCGGTCTACGCCACGGATCAGCTCTTTGTTATTTCTGATGACAACTTCGATGGCCATGATTCCCTGTTGATTAACGACTAACATTTGTTGTAAGTCCATGACACGTTGACGCAAAGGGAACAACACTTCTTCTGTAATGAACCGGATTTTATCCTCAGACTCATTACGTAATTTTGCCGCTTCAATTTGTGTCTCAATCTCTTCGTCCATCAACATACCAAGCTGGATTTCTTTTTGTAGTTTTTTGGTCAAATCTCTGAGAGACTGCTGTTCAAACTCCAAAGTTGTATTATCATTTTTTAGTACAGACTTACCCTTATCCAAGGATATGATAATGTCCGAAATGACAGCATCAGCTTTTTGGTACTTGGCAAAGTAAGTACGAAGTGGGTTAAAGAACTTACCTAGAAGTCCATTCTTCGCAAAATCTACTACACTCGGGTCTAGATCTTTCAACTGTAGCTGCAATTCCGTCAAACCCTTGGCTACTTGCCCGCCTTCATCACCTGTTTTGGATAAATTGCCTACAGATACTTGTAAGAGCGAATTTTTATCTGAGGACGACTTCATTGAACTCATCCCGAAGCTATCGATGGACTGCAATACCGATTGTCGTTTCTCTAATGACTCGATATCTAACTCTAGGATCGCCCCGACATTGTTTGCTGCCAACGCTTTGAGTTGTTTGACTTCCTCAGGTTCAGGTTTAACCTGCTCTTCAATAACCGACTTAAGCTTTTCTGGGCTAACCACTTCCATTGAAAAAGACATCAAAATCCCCCTTTTAAGTTTTTGTGAAGGTACAGCATAAGTTTCAGATAGAGAATATACGGCGCATACCTGAAATCAGTGTTTGACAAGAACAGCGTATCAGTGGAGTTTTGGAGGAATGTGAACAAGCAAAGCGTTCGCCTTTAAATGAGAATTTCAACCACTAAAATCGTAAATTTAGGAAATTCTCATTTAACAGCGATGGTAACATCCTTCAAAACGTAACGTTACTTCCCGATTTATTTTGTCAAGCTCTGATTTTGGTTTTGAGCCTAATTTACATTTGCACATTGAGTAAATTACTAATTTTATATACAACATCATCTGTATCTGCATTGATATTCGCTGCCTCATTAATACTTGAAATGCTTTCGAGCGCCTTGATATTTGCGTTATAGCCAATTGTGTAGATAGGGATTTTGTAGGTCTCAATTAGCCCACGGATATCATTAAGTGAATGCCCTTCATTCGTTTCCCCGTCACTTAGCACAAAGATCATCGGTCTGACATCAGGGTGAAGGACTATCTCATCTTGAAGCATTTTCATGGCTACGACGATACCATCAAATGTGGCTGTGCCCCCATCAGCTTGAAGGCTGTTGATCGATCCAACAAACATGGATTGCTGATTTGTATCGTACTTCCCAATTGGAAGATTGATCGTTACATTATTCGAATAGGAAACAAAACCGATGCTATTTTCCCTACCCAAGTATTTTTGACCCGTTAATAATGACTTTTTCAATTGATTGATGGGTTCACCATTCATACTCCCGGATACGTCGGCTACAAATACCGCTGCGATCGGTTTATTTCCGTTTTTCTTTTCCTTCCATAACTTCTGAGCAGAGGATAAGAGGGATCCATCGACTTCTGCAAGCTCAGAATTATAATCATCAAGACCATTAAACCCTTTTTCCTTAGCCAAACTTTGATATTTGCCTTGTTCAACAAACTCTGCAAACTTCTTAATAATATCTAACTTTTCTTGAGGTACATCACCAATAGCATAAAGGGGGCTGTCATGCCTTACGCCAAACGGAGTAAAGACATAGCCACTCTTGAGATCTGGCGCATTGACATACATTTGATACTCTAAGACAAAAGCATCCAGCATTCCGGTCTTCGCTGCATCACGCATTTGTAAAGTGGTGGAGGCAATAAAGGGGACATTGGCTTGGAATTTCTCAAACCCTTGAACCGCTTTTTCTCCGAGTAAATCAGAGCTATCAAAAGTTCCTAGAGCTGCCACCAGAAAGTTCAAACCAGTGGAACTAGCGAATGGATCTGTGTACCCCATAGCCAACTCGTTATCCGAAATAGCATCTGTAATCGTCTTGACGTTTAAAGAACCGTATTTTTCTACTAACTGATCGTACTTGGTCTTATTGGTAACAACACCAGCAATATTCCCGACAAGACGCTTAGATACTAGTTCAGTTTGGATGCCTTGTGACTTCACCATCTCACCCCATAACTCATTGGACGGCGTAAAAGCATCTGGCACATACTTCCCGGACCTTATGTAATCTGTGGCTGTGCCTGAAGGAATATTGCGAATTTTAACAGAAACGGGTCTCCCATCGATTTCAAAGTTGGATGCATTAAAATCTGTTGCGACCTCGTTCAACCAACCATCATTTCCAGTTCCTGATTTCTCTGTGGAGGAGAAAATCTCTACGAAATTGTCCGTAGTATTTGTTACAGAAATAGGGAACTTCGAGATATCGGGTAATGAGTCACCGACAGCTACAGGATCAAGGTCGATTTGCCCCTTTATTTGTTCAGCAGTAGTTACGGAAATATTTCTATAGAGTTTATCCAGTTGTTTGCTTGCGTCTTCTGAAGTGATCTCCGTCTTGGATTTGCCAAAATTAGAGGTTAAGTTAATCCCAAAATAGACAAGTGCAAAAACGATGACCGCAATCAACCCTAACACGACAAACGCTTTACCTTTGCTAGCCATATTCATCTTCCTCTCATTGCTTATAGAATTTCGTCTGTTTGATCAATGCATCAATTTCCTGCATGCACGGCATCTCTTCAACATCTTTATAATCTGTACTCCCTAATAGAGAGATCTCCAACAGCAATTTGTCTAACTTGAGCAAAATCTCTTCATTCGCCCCAAGATACCCTGCTACGTAGGCTAAGTACTCATTGTAAAGATCCGTTTTTTCTTGGATCAGTTTTTTAGAAAATTGAGTAGGTCTTTGCGAACTGGCAAAAGTAGAGAACTCTGATGCAT
Source organism: Paenibacillus anaericanus (assembly GCF_003994475.1). GTDB lineage: Bacteria > Bacillota > Bacilli > Paenibacillales > Paenibacillaceae > Fontibacillus > Fontibacillus anaericanus. The sequence goes on from NZ_RZNY01000014.1 coordinate 136,886, forward strand.
CGAACACACTGAGTTTGTTAAGGATTCCACGGATGTTCAGGTAAAAAAGTTTTTCGACCTCATAAATGACAGAGATGAACTTCTTATAGCTTAATTCCGCGGGATCAAATCTTTGAAGAAGGACATCTAACAAGGTTTCTTTTTTCTTAGCTATTCGCTCTAACTGATCTAAGGCAAGGGAAACATCCTTCTTAAACACTTTTTCATTTCGGAAATGGCTAAGTGCTTCTATATAATCTTCATGCGTTTTGATGTCTTTGACAGGCGTCACTACCGGAAGTTTGAAGAGTGAAGAATAACTTCCATAAAGTACAACAAGGAGACTAATAAACAATAAAGTTACGCCGAAAGCTGTCTCAAGGACATTTGCTCCGCCAATTTCCACCCCTAATAACCCAGGTGACAGGACTACAATGTTCAGAAATACAACACCAACAATAAGTCCGAGCAGTTTGATGGCTCTCGCAATATTCAAAAATACACACCTCCAACACTTATTGCGCTAACGGATAATATAGTCCACTTCCAATATATAGATTTATCAATTTATTTATGCGAACAAGGTGAACAAGGTACAAGCAATGTGGTTGTACTAGGACTTGCTTGAGAAGGAGTTTATGATCGTTCATTTTGATCAATGGGGAGCGGGAAAGCATATTACTTTTTTGAGTCTAAATAAGCAACGAGCTTACTTATTAGATGATGCATAGGCTACTCATTTGGTACGTACATAGGGGTTCAAGGTGCTGCAAAAGTACTTGTAAAATATATAGGTTATATTGAAATCTGACAGGTTGCCGACATTACAAAGAGTGAAGGAGATAGTTTTGAAAATGTCTTAAGGGAGGTAAGGACAGTTGATAACAAACAAGATATAGAAAGACTAGAATAACAGCCATCGTTAACTCTAAGAGTTTTTGCTAGAAAATTTGGAGGAGCGGGTTACTTTACCAAATTTTCTGGTTGTCATGTTCGATGTTGTGTCATCAAAAATACTCAACATTCTACTTGGAAGATGGCAGAATACTAATACGTTTGGAGTAGAGAGACTTATGGAGAGCCGAGCAATTTAGCACTTTGCCATTTATATATGATAATCACGAAATGATGGTGAAAATGATGTTTTATTGAAGTATAAGGCTTCCCTTCTGGGCTTGGTCGAGAATCTAAATTGGACCTATAGGATATATAAAGAAGTGGGGAAGATGGCAGTCAAGGATCAACTGGAAACGGTGGATTTGAAAGATCAAATTGAACAACGGGGAAGAGGAAACGGCTTTACGGAAACAGCAGAAGTTAGAGAGAAAAGTGAACTCGTAAATTATAGTTCTTAACAGAGGGTTTAAAGGTCTTTTTCGACAAATTCAGTTTGATAGTGAAATGCTAAATAGAAATGATAAAAGAGAAGGAAGATGAGGTATCAAGAAACAAAGAGGTTATTAGACTTGCGGAACAAGGACTTCATTCTAAGGAGATAGAGCAGTTGAATTCAGCTCTCCAAACTTATATCGCAGTTTGGCGAGAATTATTCAAGGATGCTTATACGCCTAATAGGAAAATGATATTTAGCACGATTATTGGATGCATCAGGGTCTACAGAGATTTAGTAGAACTAGAGCTGAAAATAGATATCAATTCATTTTAGTCAACCGTTGGTGCAAACAATATAATGAAACGTTAAAAATGACGATACGAGTAAGATTTTGTTGCATCGAAATAATGTAATTAATAGATTATTAGTGGATAGTGATAGGTCCTTGGAATCATGCGGGCTTTTTTCATACCAAAACTATCCAACCCTATGGTATAGTAGAGAAAAATAAAGGGGAATTATAGAATTTTTAGGAAGAAAATCAATTATTTTTTTAGGTACATAGTCCTTTAGATTTGATTTTTCAAAAATTAGAATGTGCTAAATTAATAATCAAATATCGTAAGAAGATTGGCCTAAAATCTGTGTAAATATAATTTGACAAATTTCTAAATTTTTAAATTTAATTAAAGGAGAGAGACTGATGCCTAAAATACCTTTTAATGTTCATGCTTATACTGCTCGACTAATAGGAAGGGAGAATGTATCAAAATTAGAAGGCGCAGTGCTAGAATTGGTAAAAAATACATATGATGCAGATGCAGCGATTTGTGTACTTTATTATGAAAAATCGACAAAGACTCTATATCTAGCGGATAATGGAATTGGTATGACAGAAGGAATCATAAGTACTCATTGGATGACTATAGGGAATTCCTCGAAAGTTAATAACTATATGACTCCTAGTGGAAGAATTCAAACAGGAGCAAAGGGAATTGGTAGATTTGCATTAGATCGGATTTCTGATGTATGTCAAATGCTTACTATTAATGGGAGTACTAATCTCGAGTGGAATGTTAACTGGAGTGACTTTAATTCCGGCAAGACTATAACTGAGGTTTACGCTGATCTAAATCCAGTAACCTATTCTATTAATGATTTTTTTAGTAAAACTAAAAACACTTCATTGAAAAAACTTGTAAGAGAGAACTTTAAATCAACAGGAACCGTATTTAAACTCAGCTCACTAAGAGACGAATGGTCGGATACTTTAGTAGAAAGAATAAAAAACAACCTAGCAACGCTAATCCCTCCGGAAATAGAGAATATTTTCAAAGTATACTTTTTTTGCGAAGATACAGAGGAAGAAAAGGCAAAAGTAAGTATGAATAACGGTCTTTTTTCTTATGATTATAAAATGGACTTTTCATGTGAACTAGATGGAAGAATCATTACTAAAGTATATCGTAATGAATTTGATTTTAAAGGACAATTTGAAACTATAATGCTTGAAGCAGGATTTAACTCTAAAGATAGGGATTATTTTAATGGAGATCCAATAATTTTTGAAAGAACAATTGGCGAAATGCTGCCCAGTAAAAATGTAGAGACACCTAACACAATAGGAAAGTTCTCTGGTGTTATGTATTTCTCTAAGCAGACCTCTACCTTAGATGAAAAAGAAAAGTACTTTTATAAGGATTTTTCTAATAGAAAGGACTATAGAGATACTTTTGGTGGGATAAAAATGTATCGGGATCATTTTAGAGTCCGTCCTTATGGTGAGCCAAAGACATCAAATTATGATTGGTTACTATTATCAAATAGAAAAACGAAGTCTCCTGCTGCGATCTCTCATACAACTGGAAAATGGAGAGTCAATTCAGACCAGATGATAGGAACGATATATATATCCAGAACAAATTTAACTTTACCTGATCAATCAAACAGGGAAGGTATAGTAGAAACAAAAGAGTTTGCTGACCTAAGAGAGATATTATTAGGAGTTCTCAAATTTTTTGAAGAGGATCGTCAATATGTATGCAGATTATTAAGTAAATACTATGATGCTACTCACTTTACAGAACAATATGAGAAAGAAATAAACGACAAAGCGAGTAAAGAAGAAAAAAACAAGAAAAAAAAGCATGGGAAATATTCATCCGCTCCAGAGTATATTGAGGTTTCAAAGGTAAAGACAGTCCTTGAAAACAAGGACATTAAAATTCGTGATCTTGAGGATGAAAATAGATTATTAAGAACTTTGGCCACTACAGGGATTGTAACAAATACCTATATACATGAAATTAAAGACTCTACTCATAAATTGAGTATGAAAATTATTATGGCTAAGGAAGCATTAGAATTTGATGATAATAAAGAAGAGGCCATTGAATATATTAACGCTGCTAATGAAATAAAAAACTCGTTCAACTCATGGTTCAAAGTAACAATTGAATCTGTCAGAAGAGACAAGCGATCTATGAAAGAAGTCAATCTTCAAACATTAATACAGGAACTTATAACTTCATGGAATGAAGTGGAAGAGGATAAGGGTGTCCATATTGGACTAGAGATGGAAGAAGTGACATTCAAGTGTTTTCCATATGAAATTGAAAGCCTATTAAATAATCTACTCACTAATAGTTTCACCTCCTTTAGTAGTGTTAGGGTAAACAATAAAGAAATCAATATAAAAGTAACATCTGCAGAAAATAATGGGATTATTATAGATTATCATGATACTGGTGTTGGTCTTAGTGCTGCGTATAAAAGCAACCCGGAACGAATCTTGGAGGCATTTGAAACTGACAAACGAAACGAACTCGGTGAACAAATAGGTACTGGTATGGGAATGTGGGTAATTGTGAAGACTGTAAATGAATATAATGGGACTATAGATCTTTCTAAAAATTCATCCAGTGAGAATGGATTTTACATTAGTATTGTACTAAACGGAAAGTGATTAAGGGGGGCAAGAAATGTGCCGAGTTGGTTTCGTAGATGATGACTTTGATGAATTCGGGAATTATAAGAAAAGACTTGCGCGTAGAGGTATTGATTTGCATTTTGTGGATAATTGTTTATCCTTGCATGATATTCTAGATTGGGTATTAAACAACACGATCGAATGCTTACTGGTTGATCATAAATTGACTGCTAAGTATGATTTTTACGGAACGAAGGTAGTTGCTTTTATTAACAATCACTTGCCAGATCTCCCATGTATCATTTTAACAAACTTTCCTGGTGACTCAGCCGACGACAAATTAGTAATGAAAAATCTTATATTTGATCGAAATATTCTATCAAGCGATGGTGAGAAATTCAATAACTTTTGTGAGATAGTCAAACAATCAACAGAGGTATTTAAAAATCGATTAAATCTTCATCTTGATGAGTATGCTGTGTTATTAGAAAAGAAGACTAATCAAGAAATCACAGCTGAAGAAGAAGAAACTTTTCTACATCTTTTTAAAATTTTAAAATCTTACGGTGAAGTCGATGATGTAGCTTCTGAACTACTAAAGCCTGACATTAATCGGAAGATGGACAATCTATTAAAGAAACTTGATCATTATATCGACCTTAATAAGGAATAGTAAGATGCTTGGGGGAAAGTCATGCGACTACATGGGGATGTTAAATTAGTTCGACGAACAAATCTAGTGCAAGAAAATGATTATGCAAAATATAGAACGTCTCTATTGGAAGATTTTGGTGATATTTGCGGATATTGCGGCAAGAGTATAAGACTTGCTAACAAAGGTTTTGAAATAGATCATTTTGTACCCGTTTCAATAGATAAAACTAGAGAAACAGATTATACCAATTTGGTTATGTCTTGTTTTGTTTGTAATAGAAAAAAAGGGAAAAAATGGCCTACCAATAACAAAGAGTTGTGCCATGACGAGAGACAAGGCTTTGTTGATCCAGTAATTGAAGAGTTCGATACTCATTTAGGACGAGATCAGTCTGGTGCAATAGAATATTATACAGATGTAGGGGCATATATGTATGGAGTTTTTAAATTTAAGCTTAGACCAACCTCACATGTTTGGAAATCTATGGAACTTGTTAAGTGTAAAGAACAACTATATCAAATTAAAAAAGAGAGCATTCAATTTTCGGTAGATGAAATGGAACAATTTATTGATATACAAGAAGAATTAGACAATCTACTAGAATATTTACTTGGTAAAGGGGAATAAAAGTGGAAGACAAGCAGACAGGGTCATTTTATACCCCAAAATCCTTAGTTAGTTATATGTCTGAGTATGCTATGCAAAAAGTAAATGCACCTACTATATTGGAACCATCGGCTGGGGATGGGAGATTTATAGATGTTCTTACTGATTATGACAGTTCAATTGATGCTATTGAAATAGATGCAAATAAAATTGAGTATTTAAAAAGTGTTTGTCCAAATAATAACGTCCAATTGATATGTGCTAACTTTATTAAGTATTCCCTTAAATCAAATAAAAAATACAATTTGATTATTGGTAATCCACCCTATATTACAAAAAAGGTTCTCACTGAGGATGAAAGAGCAATTTCAATAGAGTTGATAAAATATTGGTCACTTCCAGATTCTATTTTTCAAAATTTATGGGTATCCTTTGTTCTTGGGGCATTGAAATTACTAAATGAGAATGGTGCTATATTCTTTGTGCTTCCTTTCGAATTTCTACAGGTTCATTATGCGGAGAAGTTAAGAAACTTTCTCGAAGAAAAATTTAATTTAATAGAAATAACAACATTTAAAGAAAGTGTATTTCCAGACATCGAACAAGATGTTTGCCTAGTATATATGACAAATATATCAGGTATAAAGCCTATAGTAAAATATACAACAGTAAAAAACATAGATGATTATAACCCCATAGAATATAGTGAGATTAGAAGAAATAAACCACTTAAAAAGTGGTCTAATTCGATTCTCAACGATGATGAAATTGAGTTACTGATGAATTTATCTAACCAGTACACTAAAGTCTCAAGTTTAGGTAACATTTCTCCTGGGATAGTCACAGGTGCTAATGATTTTTTTATTATCAACGACTCAGACGCAGAAAGACTAAATTGTAAAGAATTGCTAATACCTATTATACAAAAAGGCTCAAGTGTATCTAAATTATTGCTATTTGCAAAGGATGATTTTTTAGAGTTAACAGAATTAAATAAGAAGGTTTGGATGCTTAACCTATCAAAAGTTGATATAACCAATATATCAGGTGACTTAAAAAACTATTTATCAGAAGGAATGATACGAGAGCTACATAAACGTTATAAGTGTGGACAACGAAAAAGATGGCATGATGTTCCTATAATATCTTCAGGGGATCTTATGTTTTTTAAAAGATATAACAAATTACCTAGATTAATAGTAAATAGTGCAGATGTATATACAACTGACATTTCTTATAATATCAGATTAAATAATGAATTTGATGCACATTCAGTCGCATTTTGTTTTTACAATTCTCTAACTTTGACTTTGTGCGAGTATAGTGGTCGCTTTTATGGTGGTGGAGTAGCTGAACTTGTTCCAAGCGAGTTTAAATCACTTAGTATACCCTATAAACGTATTCATAAAAGTAGTGTGAAAAAGCTAGATAGAATGTTAAGAGAAAATAAAACTATTGAAGAAATAGTAAAGTATGTAGATGGTATTGTATTAAATGATTTATCTCCTAATGATCTTGATGTACTTAAGAAAATTAGAGAGAAATATTTGATACGCCGCTTAAAACAATAATTATTAGATGTGAGGTAAGTGTAACAGTAAGTGTCACAAAGAAAAATCTTTATCTGCTTAAAATTATGTATTGAACTTAGAATAACTTCGTGAGTCTGTAAATAGGACGGATTAAATGTAAATATTGATATAACAGGATGATGAGTGGAAGAAACGTGAAGATCTAACCATATAAAGTTCATGAAGTGATTAAGTATTACGATGGAAGAGCTATAATTATGCAAGTAAGTTTATTTGAATGACTATGAACAAGTATTCAGATAAAATGGAATTTTGTTTCATATGGCAATATGACATAAAATGGGCTGTGTAAAAGCTCCGGGACTTAAAGGTAGTCAAACCCAAGGATGACAGTCCCAACGGCTTATGTAAACTGAGTAGCCAATAGATTGCCAAGGAAAAGTCGCCATATTTACTGCAACACCGCACATAACCCGGCACACTGATCTCTTGGTCAGATGAGCTTTAGAAGTCGCCGTACGCGAGAACAAACCAGCATAGCTGATGTTTATTGACCCATACGTATCTGTCATTAATGAGATGTCACAACGCGTTGCGATTGCAATAGCTCTTACTTCTAGATCCAGATTTTGCTCCTTGATGAGCAATTTGAAGCACTAGACGCTATTACGAAACGACATATGCAAGAGTCGAACATGGTGATGATAAACAAGAATGCAATCTTCCCAAGCATTGCGAACAGCGGTATCCACACTTGAGCATATGTAAAACAAAGCGATCAACATCAAATTTAAGATCAAAAGACTTGCTCGAAGTCATCGTTACTTTGAGCAAGTCTTTTGCTGTTCATAGACGTATCCTGAACCTACAATGCACGTGTGATCCAAGCAGGCTTGTTCGCATAATTCAACAAGTGCGTCGTAATCTTTTACAATCCAGGGCCTTGGGTTTGTGCTTAAGATATTACCAGCAGAGAACCGGCTCAGTACACGAGTGACTGTAACTCTCGTCGTTCCAGCATGTTTGGCTAACAGTTCGTGGATTACAGGGATCGTGATTACTATACCTTCCGTATTTGATATGCCGAATTGGCTAAGCAATCGGAGAAGATATTTAAGGACACGTGTCTTCGCACTATAATAGGAATCTCCCATATGTATAGCTAGATTGCGGTGAGTCATTTCGAGAACGCGATATAGATGAACAAGGAGCTTTGGTTCAGATTCGACCTGTTGGAGAAATTGAATTTTATCGATGACAATTACTTTGCTAGGTTGTATGGCTTGTGCATCGGCAATGTAACCAACATTGAACAATGTGTTATGACCAAGAATGTCACCGATTCTGATCTTTGTGCATGGCGGGCCAGGTTGTTCGGAAATACCAAGACTTGCTTGAGCAGAATTTTACGATAGTTCATTATGATCAACGGGGGAGCGGGATGTCCGATTCCAATATAACCAGCAAATTTGTAAGGTGCTTTTACAGCAGCCTGGATCCCTATGTAGGTACCAAATGAATGGCCTACTAGTAAAACTTTATCTTGTCCAAATTTCTCTATAACATAATCTGTTAGCTCCAATAGATCATCTATTAGTAAACCAGTTGATAGATTAGAATAGCCCTCAAAAAAATGATACGACAAGTTGCTGACACTGTACAAAGTGAACTTGATAGTCTTGAATATTCGTTAACAGAGGCAGCGCTTGCTGGAAATACAAAAGATGTGGAAAGACTAGAGCAACTACGGGGTTCAATTGAAAAGGGAGAGTCATTCACACCAAGAGATTTGGTTAGAAAATACGGCGGTGCATCCAGATTAATTGACGATAATAAGGATTATACGACAGGGTTTCTCTTCAATCGTGAGTATAACTTACTTGATGTGATTCGTTATTTAAAAGGTGTGAGTGTCTCGCAAAATATCCTGATACCCGAGTTATTCGAAAAAAATATACCAAGCATCGTCGACAATTTAGACATTCCCACGTATTTCGTAATGGGGAAATATGATTACATGACCTCCGTAAGTGCGGCACAAGAATACTTCGATATGCTGAAAGCTCCGGAGAAAGAGTTTGTTGTGTTTGATAAATCCGCTCATTATCCTCAGTTTGAGGAAAAGGAGTTATTCGCTGAGTGGTTGAATAAAACTTGGAGTGAGCTTGAGGGTAATGGGATATAAAAGCGAATGATTTAACTCTTCAAAACGGGAAAATATTCAAAAGGGAGATGGACATGTCCATCTCCTTTTTGCTATGTAATATGGTCTTTTATTTAGTATAATGATATTTCATTCTTGTTTAGGGGGATCAGAAAATGGATGTAAATGCATTTCAAAAATGGGTGAAGGATTATTATGAAGAACGTGGCTGGTCAGAACTCGATATTTTCATACGCATAGGTTTTTTGGCTGAGGAGACGGGAGAAGTAGCGCGTGCTATTAGAGCGTTAGAAATAGGTAGAGATCGTCCAGATGAAATTGTCGGTACATACGCTGAAAATAAACAAGAGCTAATAGAAGAACTTGGTGATGTACTAGGAAACGTGATAGTGATCGCAAACAAGTATGACGTTAGTCTTGAGGAGATTTTCAAGTCTCATCAAGAGAAATTACATGACCGTTATAAGTAAATGAGCAGCAGGTCAATACTTTATATGACAAGTTATAGAATGTATCCGGGACTGAACCGGAGATTATTGAAAGGAATGAGTGCGATGAAGCATCCTTTTCATCTGAAAGCGGTATGGAATGGTGGACGTAATAGTGAAGGACATATTGATACAGGCGGGTTAAAAACGATTATTTCGATTCCGAAGGAGATGGGTGGTCCGGGAACAGGTACTAACCCTGACGAAATGCTACTGGGGGCATCGTCGACCTGTTATCTGATAACCTTGGCAGCGATGCTTGAGCGTTCGGATATTACCCCACAGGATCTAACACTGGAGTCTGAAGCGATTGTGGATGTAACGAATAACGTGTTTACTTACGAACGGATCGTGCATAAACCACGGATTGTGCTCAAAGCGGGTGCAACAAAGGCTGAACTGAGCAAGGCAGAGCTATTGGCACATAAGGCAGAAGAGTCCTGTATGATCTCCCGAGCAGTAGCAGGTAATGTCTCCATAGAGACACAGCCTACTATTGAAACAGCAGGGGTTAACGCGGTGTGATGTACACTAGAGATCGATTGCTGCAGTCGAGGATGTTGTAATATATAGTTATGATTTGTCAGGATGAATGAGAAAAGGTGGAACAATTAAATGACGACCAATGCAGGAGAGATTAGAGAGGCAATTTCTGAGGATCTAGAACAAATTGAACAGATATTGTTTGAATGTAAACGTCATTTGGAACAGAAGGGGATTTACCAGTGGAATGATCAGTATCCCAATAGAGCCTATTTTTTGGAGAAACTAAAGCATGGAGAATTGTTCGTAATTGAGTATGAGAGCGAGATTGCTGGATCATTTGTAGTGGATGAAAATGCAATGCCTGAGTGGGGTCAGGTGAAGTGGCAGTATGAGAAGGGAAGATATCTCCTCTTACATGCTTTATTCATTAATCCGCTGATTCAAGGAAAAGGGTTAGGGAATAGAGTGCTGGATTTTCTTGAGGATATGGCTGTGAAAGGACAATATGATGGTATTCGTCTTGATGTATTTTCCAAGAACGAGAATGCATTAAAGTTCTATGTGAAAAGGGGATTTAAGCATCGAGGAGACATCGTTTTGCCGTTTAAACCAGTAGATAATCAAGTTTACGCATGTTATGAAAAAATATTGCGGACAAGCTCGCTGCATTCCTAATGCCTCTTTCTTAAGCAGCTGTTGTAATGAACAAAACCTAAACGGCTCCAATTCCTTCGATTTGAAGCCGTTGCATAACATAAATGAATACAGAAATGAGCTCATACCTGGATTTTTTCCTTATTTTGATAACTCTACAAAACCTTCTCCAAATACATCTCTTACATCATGAATGGTGAGGAAGGCTTCTCTATCCGCATTTTCAACGATTTTCTTGAGTGTGGACACTTCTTGTTTGCTAATGACAATGTAGAGCACTTCTTTGGGCTCCTGGGTATAGTAACCTTTTCCTTGCAGAACGGTCACGCCTCTGTCCATGATCAAGTTGACCTGTTCGGCGATTTTGTCTTGCTGCACGGAGATAATTGTGACTGCTTTTTTAGGGTTCAGTCCTTCAATAATAAAGTCCATCACTTTTGTGCCGACATAGAGCATAATGATGGTTAACATAAGTTTCTCTGTCCCGATAATGAAGAAAGAGCAAAATACAACGATTAAATCAAAAAATAGGAGGGCGTAACTAATATTCCAATTGAGATATTTATTTGCTATTTTTGCGAGAATGGTGGTACCTGCGGTACTGCCCCCAACCCGAATGATCATCCCAATGCCTGTTCCGACAAGTATGCCTCCAAATATCGCATTCACTATCAATTCATTGGATTGAATATTCCAATCGTGAGTAAGGTGCAGAAACATGGAATTCAACAACACGGCAATAATTGTATAAATAATCATCTTTTTATCCAGAAATCGATATCCGAAAATTAGCAATAAAGCATTCAATATTAAGTTGACTAGACTGGGAGACCATTGAAATAAATAATAAAAGATAATGGAAACCCCTGTAACTCCGCCCTCTCCCAGTTCATTGGGAATGACAAATACGTTGACTGCTAAGGCAAACAGAAATGAACCAAGTACTAAGTAAAATAAATCGTGAGTTAGTTTCTTTACCATCGTTACCATCCTTACATTTTGCAATAATCAAAATACTATATCTCATATTGGTGAGCTTAGGCAATCTCTTTTTTTCGAAGACTATGAACTCATAGAAATTTAAAGATCTCTAATAGATTATGAATATGCAAGGTTCTGTATAAAAGTCAAGGTAGAAGAGCAGGAAGTGAAGAAAAGAATCGGGCGTTAAAGAAGCTGGTGGACAGGATTGTGTATAAACGGGAAGAGAATAGGGTGGAGTTGACGGGTTGTTACAGGTGATAATGCATGAAGAGATATGAAGTTAAATATGAGCCTCTGGAAATATTTCCAGAGGTTCTTTATATGGAGAAATTTAGTTCTTTTGGAAGGGGGGAAGAGAACCATGTCGAATATTAAAAAGAGAATAGGATAATGGCGTTTTTTGGAATAATTTCCGCAAGAGTTTAGAACTAAAATCATATATTAATTTATTTTAGGATGAATATTAGAAATGGAACTAAATACGGTATTTACATTAGTTCAGAAGTTCATTCAGGATGTTCCTTTATTTTGATGGGTACTGCTAGAACAATTCCTTATGGTACTCCCGGCATGTTCCAACTCTCGCAAGACCTTATCCTCAACTAAGCCTAAATATAATTCGGACAAAGAATGGGTTAAATTTCAGGAGCATTTAATGGGATGATCTAGAAACAGCACTGACTGGGTTAATTTTACTGAAAGAGATTATGTATGATATTACGAGAAGTACATGGGAGTTGATCGTTTGGCGTTGTTGTTCAACTTCATGATGAGATTGTAGGAATGGGGAAATAGAGGAGAGGGGAAAATCTATTTTTACGTTCATTGATGCATGAACATCAGAACAAGGGGATTAGTCAAGGCGGCAGTTATCGAACAGATATCTTCAGGTCAAGGAGTGTGTCATTAGTGAACAAAAAGTTAATGCTAATAATTTTTCTTAGTATGTTTTCAGTATTATGCCTATCCATTACGGTCTTTGCGGCCACTGCAGGATACTCCTTAAGGGTAAACGGGATTGATATTAAAGGAGAAGCTAAGGTCATTGATGGAGTGACCTATGTACCTTTGCGCACAGTTATTGAAGGTTTGGGAGGGTCATACCACGTCATGCCTGAGTCGAATACAATCAGTATTCTGAGAAGAGACATAGGCATGTACGGCGGGTACACTGAGTCCAATCCATTACGTTCCGGTTCAAAAGCATATTTTGAAATAAATGAAAATTTTGATAAATTCGTTGGTTCAGTCTTCATTGAAGAAACGAGCACAGGAAAGGATGCTTTGAAAATCCTTCAGGAGAAAAAAGAACATGCCCCAAGCGGTTATACCTATGTTCTTGTAAAAGTGAACCTTGAAATCTTAGCATCTGAAAAAACTGGGGAATCGCTGTCAATAAATAATTATAGGTTTCAGTATATTGACCCGGTAACTCAAAAGAGAACTCCTTCTTTTATGTTCTCCCAGTATTCGCCCAGCGTATCAGAAGGAAAACCTTTCAACGGTTGGGTTGGATTTTTAATTCCAGAAGATCATCAATCTGGAATGATAGTTTTATCAAGTCCAAGTGATCGGCAGAATGCTTTATGGATGAAAGTACAATGACATCGTGAAATATCTGCGGTGTGCATATCAACGGTAGGAGAGTTTGAAAATTTATATTATCTGCACGGCAAGCATAATCTTGGTTTTCCGTGCGTTTTTTAAAACGAATTTTATTGGGTTTCTCTCTTGACTTTAACGTCGCGTTAACCTGTATATTTATACTCTGAAGGAGGGATAGTCATCGAACTTCAAACCATTAGTCAAGTGTCAAAGCACTTTTCAATTTCAACCCGTACACTTAGGTATTACGAGCAAATCGGGTTGATTACTCCTACGAAAAAGGAAGATTCCGCATACCGCGCATACGATGCTGAAGCCATCACACGTCTGCGTCAGATTATCGTTCTGCGTAAACTGCGGATCCCGCTCAAACAGATTGCGGAGGTTCTGCAAAGCGAGGAAGCGCGCGTTGCCATCGAAGCCTTTGAGCGTAATCTTGCGGATATTGAGGACGAAATCACTGCGCTCTCCACCATTCGCAGCGTGATCAAAGCCTTTGTCGAATATCTGAATCTCGGAGGGGCGAAATTTGCGCTGCCTGACGACGCAAGCTTGCTGGAGGTTGTGGATTCCTTGACTGTCTCGAAAATCAATTTCAAGGAGGAGAAGTCAATGGAAGATTTAAACAAGGCCAATGAAAATTTAAACAAATTGGCGGACAAGGATGTGCGGATTGTCTATTTGCCGCCTATGACGGTGGCTGCTGCTTACGCTTCGGGAGAGGGCTGCGAAGGGAAAGCGGGTGACATGATATCGCAATTTGTTAATGACAGCGGATTGCTTAGAATCAAACCGGACGCCCGGAGTTTTGGCTTTGACTGCTCTAAGGAGGCGGTGGTACTCGGAGAACCTTCGCATGTCTATGAGGTTTGGGTATCCATTCCGGCCGACATGGAGGTACCCGCGCCTTTAGTCAAACGGACTTTTGACGGAGGGGTATATGCCGCCCATGTGCTCAGGGCGTGGGACTTCGAGGACTGGCGTTTGTTAAGAGAATGGGTGAACGCAAGCGATAAATATGAGAACGACTGGAATTCCCCACGCTGGACATCGCTGGAAACGGTTGCGGGGCAAGGCTTTGAAGAAACGTTGAATTTTTTTCATTTTATCCAAAAAGGCAGTAAAATGGAAGATTTGCAGCTTGATTTATTATTTCCAATTAAGGAGAAGGCTTAAATGGAAGAGATAAAAATCGGCTCAGCCTTATCATTCGGCGGTTATAATTGGCGTGTGCTTGACTTACATAACGATAAGGCTTTAATTATCACTGAGGATATTATCGAACAACGCCCTTACCATAGTGCTTATAAGGATATTACATGGGCTGACTGCGCGTTAAGAAACTATCTTAATGGTGAATTTTATGAGAAATTTAACGTAACGGATAAATCCAGAATCATTCCGGTCATTAATAAAAATCCTGACAATCAGTGGTATGGTTCAAAAGGCGGAGCAGATACGCAAGACAGTGTATTTTTATTATGCATTGAGGAAGTGTGCAAATATTTCGGTGATAGCCGTTCAAACCTGCAAAACCGAGGAAAAAATCAAAGATATTGGTTTGAAAGAAAAGATGAAAACAACAGTAAGCGATTAGCAAAACTTCTGGGTAAAGAGTGGGGTTGGTGGTGGTGGCTTCGGTCGCCCGGCCGCGTTAATGTAAAAGCCGTGTACATCTTTGGGACTGACGGTAATATAGGTATCCAAGGCAACAATATATTGAAAGGCAACCTCAGCGATGGCAAATGTACAGGCGGTGTCCGTCCTGCTTTGTGGTTGAAGCTATAATTTGAATCATGTCTAATAAGCAAACCACAAAGTAGGACTAAAATACGGCACAACGCGTGATTAATTGGATTAGAACGCTCCCCCATAGGACAAGGCTTTTATGGCTTAGTCCTTTTTTTTATGCTCGAATGGTGCTGTTTCCACCGCTTGTACCGCCCTTGTTCGCCTTTTTTACATATCAATGTCCATATTTACCCGCACGGAAAGAGGATAAAGGCCATCACAGGCCGATATATTCCCCGACTTAAAAAGTTCCTCGTGACAAAAAAACTAAGGAGTAGTTGCTGGGACATCGGCACCATTTAACCGCATCGTACCTATCACTACGTGACCTTAAGGTGGTGGGGCGCCGGGAATGCAAAAACGTTGTCTAAACCATCTAAAGGAGACTGTTTTATGAAAGCAACTCGGAGATATCATTTTTGTACCTGCTAATGAATTCAAAATTACAGATAACATAACAGCATATGAATTTGCGGGTGAATCTATGATCTGAGGTTAGGTAAGTCTGCCTCAAGGGTTACCTTTGTTTCTTAATTTGGTTTGCAAAAATAAAAGAAATCAGTTATATTCAATGTAATTAGATAATCTAACTATAGGAGTAAGGAGGTATACAAATTGAAAAGGAAGCCTGCCAAGGAATATACGACCGAGCAACAATTACCGAGACTTGGAACATCACCTTATTTAAAATTGATGGAACGTACAGCCTCATCCGATACAAATCTAAATTCAGCGCATCTGGGACTAATTATGCTCTGGCTGGGAGATAACATTTTAGACATGGTGGATATTGATTTAGCTGCTTTTGACATCACGGAGAGCAAGCTGGATCTATTACTCCTATTATCCCTTCACGCAGATCAGGAGTTGGTTACACCTTCATCCATAGCAGACCGATTGGGGATTCGTCGATCGTCCGTAACATCCTTGTTAATATGGCTGGAGAAAAGAAATTTGATTGTTCGTGAACCGTATGCCAAGGATGGTCGCATGACTCACGTTCGTATTAGCGCTGAAGGCAGTACGCTTGTGAATCAAATATTGCCTACGTTCTGGTCTACTTGCGCATCCCTTGTTGATGAATTAGATAAAGAGGAGCAAGCGGTGTTCCAAAAAGTGTTGGTTAAACTAAATGCAAGCTTAGAAAAACGACTTGGATCGGGTAGATAATTTTTTTGGTCATATAGTTAGATAATCTAATTACATGAGATCAGAGATGGATATGATCTGATTTGATAACCGTGATGGATATTACAACATGAAGGTATGTGATTCAAAATGAAACAAACTCGGCATTCCGGGGACCAGCAGCAGAGTCGTGAACAGTATTTTATTTCGCTGCGCATCATGTTTAAGGAGATGTTCTTGCACACAAGGACGCAATGGGTCTTGCTTATGCTTGGTGCCGTCACAGTGATAGCCATTTCCATTCTTGAATTTATGATCCCTCAGTTAACTAAAGTGATCATAGACCAGATCATCCCTGATAAAAGGTATTACGCGCTACTAGAAACGGGAGGTCTTATCCTGCTAGCTGCATTGCTGCTGGGGATATTTAACTTCAGTAGCAGTTATGTAATGACAATTGTTAGTCAGAAGGCAATTCTCCAGTTGCGAAACAAATTGCACAAACACACATTAAGTTTGGATTTGAAATTTTTTGATCGTAATCGGACCGGGGATCTTATGGCAAGGTTAACGAGTGATGTAAATCAACTACAGGAACTGGTTTCTGCCGATAGCCTGTCCATTATAGCGGATGTCATAACCTTCGCCGCGATCGTGGGGTACTTATTATATACGGACTGGCAACTAGCATTAATTACACTTATTACCTTGCCTTTCTTATTTGTAACATCACGATATTTCAGTCTACGCATGAAGAATGCCTATCGAGCGGTTCGTCACATATCAGCTCAGTTAAACAACTCACTTCAAGATACGTTGTCAGGCATAAGGATGATCAAGTCTTTTGCAAGTGAAGATGCGGAAGCTAAGCAGTTCGAGGCATTGAGTGAACAGCATCGGATCGCCGCAGTCTCTGCTTCACGGTTGTCGGCGACTTTCTCGCCAATTATCGATTGGCTGAATTATGTAGGTATGACGTCGGTGCTCTTGTTCGGAGCATGGCAGGTTATGCATGGAAACATGACCGTTGGTGATATCGTAGCTTACTTAGCTTACTTGCGCTTGTTGCAAGCGCCCATCCGCTCCTTTAGCAGAATGATTACCAAAGTGCAGCAATCGGCAGCAGCATTCGAGCGCATTCAAGAAGTCTTAGCAACCGTTCCAGAGGTTTACGATAAGGAAGGAGCGATTGTTCTACCGCCAGTAAAAGGACTAATTGTGTTTGATGATGTCGAGTTTGCATATGAAGAAGGACATCCCATTCTACAAAACTTTCAATTGCGGCTTCCATGTAACCAAACTACGGCTTTGGTTGGTTCGTCAGGATCAGGAAAGTCAACGATTGCTTATTTGATTGCCCGTTTGTACGACGTTCAGCGAGGGGACATCTATATTGACAGTTATCCGATAACGGAAGTGACGGTGAAGTCGCTTCGTCAGCAGATGGGGATCGTATCTCAGGACGTAATCCTCCTCAATGGCACGATACGTGAAAATATTGCGTACGGTAAACCTCAGGCCACAGATGATGAGATTAAAGCGGCCGCCCATGCCGCAAATGCCCATGAGTTTATTTCAGCTTTTCCAATGGGATATGATACGCCCATCGGTGAAAGAGGGGTCAAGCTTTCCGGTGGACAAAAGCAAAGACTGTCTATCGCCAGAGCTTTCTTGACCAACCCTCGCATTCTTATTTTGGATGAAGCTACGGCTGCCCTGGATACGGAATCTGAACAACATATTCAGCATGCGTTATCTGTGCTTCTACCAGGCCGTACTTGTCTGGTTATCGCCCATCGTCTTTCCACGATTCAAAATGCCGATCAAATTGTTGTGTTGGAGCATGGACAGATTGTGGAGCTGGGAAATCATGAAAACCTACTCCGCCGGAATGGGCGATACAAGGAACTATACGAAATGCAATTTCCAGCGAAATCTAACTTTGAACAAATTTTATAATTGAGGTGTAATATGAACAATCCAATCAATGCTACGGATGCAACTAGAAATTATCCGCTTATGACCATCATTCTTTGCTGGACCGGCCTTGTAGTCATGTCCAGTTTATACGTAACGATTCCGCTAATTACATTGTTTGCACAACTTTTTGGAATTTCCACGACGAATGCTGCCGCTGCGGGAAGTACTTTTTCGATAGGTTTTGCCATTGGTTGCTTAATCTATGGCGCGCTGTCCGATAAATACGGACGGAAGACTGTTATATTTGCAGGGCTCCTTTTCCTGACATTGATCTCATTAATTTTGGGAACCGTTCACAGCTTTGCATGGATCTTGGTTTTAAGAGGACTACAGGGAGCAGCAGCAGCAACCTTCTCTCCAGTAGCGCTTGCCTATGCGGTGGAGATGTATCCAGCGGAAAAACGGGTAACTACCATTGGTTTTATCAGTACAGGATTTCTGATTGCAGGTATTGTTGGTCAAGTGGTTAGTAGTATGCTCAGTGAGCATTATGGCTGGAACGCTGTTTTTTATATTCTTGCCGTTGTTTATGCGGTGACCGCCACATTAGTGTTCTTCTTCCTTCCCAAAGGAGGTATCCAGCAGGCACACGCCAATATCTGGGAGCCTATTAAGCAGATTGGCAAAGTGTTTGTTCAAAAACAATTGGTATTATGTTATCTAGTGGCATTCGTTCTGCTTATGTCTTTTGTAAGCATGTATACAGTGCTGGGTAACTATCTAAGTACAGCTCCATATGAGCTAAGCAAGCAAGAAATTCTTTCTGTCCGTTTAATCGGCATATTAGGCATGCTCGTTTCTCCATTCGCGGGAAGAATATCCAAGCATGTAGGCGTAGGTATAACGCTTCGCGGTGGATTGTTGCTAGCGATCATTGGTTTGGCGTCGATGGGGATGATTTCTAATCTGCCACTTCTTATTGTGATGAGCATCCTTTTTGTGGGGGGAATCGCACTAGCCGTTCCTTCACTTGTTTCGCTTGTTGGGCAAGTGGGCGGCAAGATGCGCGGGATAGCTGTATCCGTATATACTTTTATATTGTTTACAGGCACAAGCTTCGGTCCGATTATCTCGCTTCAATTGATGAATAGTGTAAGTTATTTAACTACGTTTCTTCTATTGGCATGTATTCTGTGTATTGGGTTGCTAGCAGCATGTCTTATTCATCATGAGGAGGCAGGGGAGTTAAACAGCCAGTAAATTTGTGATCAATAAACAAAAAACGATGAAATGACATCATAACGATTGCTTATTAATGGTAACTTCATTTGAAGTTACCTTTTTTATTCCCTTGCTGAGATTAACGATTACTCATCTGATTTCAATTCAACAACTGGACAAAATCCTGGATGGGTCATGCGCTCTGGCTTGTTAAATTTTTTTAAGTTTTTCAATTTTCCGTCTTTAACATTTCTTTAAATTAGTCTTGTATAATGAACCTTTAGTTCAAGAAAGGGTGAAATAGTTTGCAGAAAGATATCTTAATCGTCGAGGACGATATGAAAATAAGAAAGCTCTTAAGGATATATTTGGAGAAAGAAGGTTATGGCGTATTGGAGGCTCAGAATGGGGAAGAAGCCAGAGCGATATTTCAACAAGATGAACCCTGTTTCGTGATCACTGACCTGATGATGCCCAAGTTCAGTGGTGAACAATTATGTAAGTGGATTCGGCATGAACTGAAAAGCGATATCCCTATTATTATGCTCACAGCTAAAATTACGGAATCCGAACGTATCGCAGGTCTGCAAATGGGTGCGGATGATTACATTATCAAGCCATTTAGCCCTCAAGAAGTAGTTGTACGGGTAAATACGGTACTCAAGCGGATGGCCAATCGCTGCAGCAAGATTAGTTACAGAGGTCTAACGATCAAGACGCTATCCGGAGAGGTTAAGTATAAAGGGGTCGATATTGCTTTAACACAGCATGAATTTAGATTGCTGCATTTCTTTATGAAGCATCCTAATCAAATCTTGTCCCGTGAACAAATTTTAAATGAGCTCTATCCCAATGATGAGAGATCTGTGATTGACCGTACGGTTGACGTCCACGTCGGCAAGCTGAGAGAGAAGATTGAGGCATCCTGCCAGGCACCGACCTTCTTTCAAACGGTTCGTGGAATGGGGTATCGCTTTGTTACCTACTAAGAAACTGCAAATACGGAAGAATTATGTCGCTTGGAAGTTGGTTGCGGTTAATGCGTTGGTGATGCTCATTGTGATCTGGTTGGCAGGTGTGTCAGTGAAAGATTTTGCGTGTGTGCTGGTGGAAAAGTATCAGCTTGTGGGTGACGCTAAAACCGATTTTTTTCAACGCACCATGCAGTTCTATCTGATTAGGGCAAGTCTGCTTGCTGTCGTTGTTGCTACACTCATTCATTTTTTCTTTATCAAGAAGATTCTGTCTCCTTTGAAAAAATTGACAGAGTCGACACGTCAGTTAATAGAAGGATCCTATCCTGAACCTATTGAAGTAAACTCTGAGGATGAGATCGGAGAATTAACGAAACGCTTTAATGCGATGACACTAACCCTGCAGCGATCGGAACAAAATCGTAAAGTAATGCTTAGTAATGTATCACATGATTTAAGAACACCGCTCAGTAATTTAAATGGTTATTTGGAGGCGTTAAGTAACGGTGTGATTGAGGGAGACCGAGAATTGTATTTATCCCTGTTGGAAGAGTCACAGCATATTACACGACTTGTTGAGCAGCTCCACCAACTATCCCTTTGGGAGGACAAGGGAACTGACAGTATGATTTTCAACCGGATACCCATCGATGAGTTCATTACACGTAGTTTGCAATCTTTTCAACTAGAACTCCAGCACAAAGAGATAACATTAGATATTTCGCTTGAAGCACTTGACATAATTAGCTCTGAAGACGGCTTACGTCAGGTCTTAACCAATCTGATACAGAACGCAATTACTTATAATTCTGGACATGTGATTTGGATTTCTGGAGTAGCCGACCGGGATGATTATCGACTTACAATAAGCAATTTGGGAGAGTCTTTGCCAGAAGAGCAGCAGGATTTGGTCTTTGAACGTTTCTTCCAAGCGGATGTGTCCAGACAGAGTAGAGATGGGATAAAGGGCAGCGGACTTGGTCTAGCTATAGTGAAGGAGATTATGGCGAAGCTTGGAGGTCAGGTAGAGCTCAGTTCTGACATGAACAAGTATTCTTTTTCAATAACGATACCTCTCAAACCAAACAAGACATAAAGGATCATTTAAATTGAAGTAATCAAGGTTACTTTATCATATCTTTATAAAAGTCTGACAAGCTGATAGGAGAGAAAGGAGGTCAGAGGATATGGGGAATATCCAACTGGGATCACTATTACTAAATGGACGACTCGTAATGTACCTGATCTTTGGGGCAATAGGATGGCTTGTGTTGCATTATCGGCTACGACATAATCCAGAACAAAACCGCTTCATGTCCTATGCTAGCAATGCATTCTTGATATGGATGCTAGTATGGAAAGGGAGCTTTATATTTTTATATCCTGTTGAATTTATAGAGACTCCCGTTAGTTTACTGTATTTTGATGGCGGTAAGCGTGGAGAGTGGCTGGCGAGTATAATTGCGATTTGTTACCTTTGGTATCGTTCGAGAAAATTGCACTTGTCTATGAATGTATGGATGGATATCGGGCTGTGGTTCACTTCTGGATGTTGGTTAATCTATCCAATCTTGCAATTTATAACAGGGAATGAACCTGCTTTATATGATAGCTTAAGCATATTATGGTCGGGTCTGTTTCTGTTGATCCTGTTTCTGACACGGAGAACCTCACGGTTTGGTGACCGGACTGGTTATGCCATCTGGTTTCTGATTGGACATGTACTTCTTCAGTTTCTGCATCCGGACCGTACGTTGTGGCTGCTGTCATTTAGCAGGCTGCAAATAATTTGTATTGCAATAGCCACAGGTTTAGCGGGATGGTCATTATTCCGCGAGAAGAACGAGAAAGGGTAATTATATGAATCAAATTACGATTATAGTAGCTTTTACTGCAGGGATGTTGTCCTTTCTATCCCCGTGCATATTTCCGCTGATTCCTGCATATTTGTCACATTTAACAGGGTCATCACTGCAAGATGGCAAACTTGTGGTACATAGGGGGAAATTAATCATCCAATCCCTATTTTTTATTTTAGGATTTAGCTTGATTTTTATCGCCATGGGTGCTTCGGCAAGTTTCGTTGGCCAATTTTTTGCTCAGCAACGAGAGTTGGTACAGAGAATAAGCGGCCTCTTCATTATTATCTTTGGCTTGCAAATGATCGGATGGCTCAATCTGTCTTTTCTAATGTCAGGAAAAAGCTGGGGTACTAAAGGGGGTAGGAGTAGTGGAGCGGTTCGTTCTTTGCTCACGGGATTTGCGTTTGGAGCAGGTTGGAGTCCGTGTGTTGGACTGGCATTATCCTCGATTCTACTCATGGCGGGTTCAGCAGAAACGTTATGGAGCGGTGTAGGAATGTTAGCAGTCTATTCCCTTGGCCTCGGCATTCCATTCCTCCTGATTTCCTGGATGTTAACGTACTCTATGAACGTGCTGCAAAAAATGAATAAATGGATGCCCCTGTTATCGAAGGTGAATGGGATACTGCTGATAGGGATGGGGCTTCTTTTGTTCACAGGGCAACTGCAAAGACTGAGCGCTTGGCTGGCTAAATATAGTTTCTGGGATATTAATTTTTGATAGATAGGGGTAATTGAATGAAGAAAAACATCATTGCAATCATCTTTATAATTGGATTAGTACTATATGGCGGATATGAATACTTTAGCAAAAATTCCGGGCAGCCTCTACAAAGTGCAAACTCAGAAGAGGAAAGTCGTGATATTGGTATTGAGAAAGGACAATTAGCTCCTGATTTCTCACTTCAAGATCTGAATGGTAATCAGGTACGGCTATCGGACTATAAGGGGAAAAGAATATTGCTAAACTTTTGGGCTACATGGTGTCCTCCCTGTCGTGTAGAGATGCCGCATATGCAGAACATTTATGATCATTATCAATCGGAAGATGTGGTCATTCTCGGAGTGAATATGACAATAACTGAAGATTCGATAGAGGATGTCCCCGCATTTGTTCAAGAGCAAGAACTTACTTTCCCGATTGTATTGGATGAGGAAGGGGACCTTATGCAAACCTAT
This sequence comes from Paenibacillus anaericanus, assembly GCF_003994475.1. Taxonomy (GTDB): domain Bacteria; phylum Bacillota; class Bacilli; order Paenibacillales; family Paenibacillaceae; genus Fontibacillus; species Fontibacillus anaericanus. The sequence continues at coordinate 160,376 of NZ_RZNY01000014.1, forward strand.
CAGGTCGTTGCCTACCCGACCACCTATGTATTGGATGCCGATGGAGTCATTCGGGAGAAGGTACGAGGCGCCATGAATTATGAGATGATGGAAGACCTGCTTTCAAAAGTGAAATAGGGGAGAAATTATTAAAAAGGGAGTTCGGAAATGTCCGAGCTCCCTTTTGAAGCAGTAGATATATTCTTCAACACTCAATGACCCGTAAAGCTGGACACTTTGAACAAGGTGACATCTTTACGGGTTATTTGTATGGCTATGCTACTTTTTCAAAGCTTCAAGCATGTCATTGATATGAAAATGCATCAGTTGTTTGGCTTGTTCACTATGTCTTTCCTCGATAGCAATAGCAATTAGAATGTGGAAATTGGAGGCTTTGGTACGCATATGAGGTAAGGTATTCGTCTGCTTACGTCCTTCTGCCAGTAGCGGATAGATCGATTCCAGCATACGCAACAGGACAGGATGCTGTGCTGATTCGGCAATGAGCCGATGAAAGGAGAGATCCGTATCAAGGAAAGGGCCGCCTTCTTCCATCTGATTGACCATCGCATCCGCCAGTACCCGAAGTTGCTTGACTTGGGCGAGTGTAGCCCGCTCCGCACTTAATCCAGCAAGTACAGGCTCAATCAACAATCTTGCCTCGAGCAATTTGACGAGCGAAATATCCCCGAGCTCTTTAAGATTTGCAGTAGGATCCTCAAGCAACAATGGATCATTACGCACATACATACCGCGCCCATGTTCAATACTTACGTTTCCCTGACTCTCCAGCGTTCTCAATGCTTCTCTTATTGTAGTGACACTGACTTCTAATTCTTTGGATATTTGTTGAAGAGTAGGTATGCGTGAACCTGGTGGCCACTCTCCGTCGATAATTTTTTTGTTAAGTTGCTCTACGGTAGTTAAGAAAGCGGTCTTTTTCATGATCATAGTCTCCTGAAATTTCTCATAATAAAGTTATTTTAACATAGTCATTCAGTTCGTCGCTAATTGTATTAGGATATTGACATCTCTAAAAAAAGATACTATGATACCTCCATAAAGATCATATCTATTTACTCATTATGGCTAAATATCAGTAGAATTATGCTTAAAAAATGAATATTGATCGTTTGTATTTTGTTTTATTAGGATTATAACATAAATAGATATGATCTTTCGTACGAAAAAATTAGACGTCACACTGGTTGCTGAGTCAAGGGAGGAATTAGGATGGAGGTTGTAACTTTTGGTGAATCTATGGTCCTGTTTAGTGGAGATCAAAATTTGCCGCTTGAATATGTGCATCAATTCAATAAACAGATGGCTGGGGCTGAGTCTAATGTAGCGATTGGACTGGCCAAATTGGGTCATTCTGTAGGTTGGTTCAGTAAGTTGGGACAGGATGCCTTTGGACGTTACATACTGCAAAGTGTAAGAGGCCAGGGAGTGGATACTTCCCGTTGTTTATTTACTGATAAGGCTCCCACAGCTGTATTTTTTAAAGAACGTCAATCAGGTGGGAGAACACAGGTCTATTATTATCGCTATGAATCCGCAGCAAGCTTGCTGAAGCCCGAAGATTTAGATGAGTCCTATTTGGCTCAAGCCAAAATTTTACATGTAACAGGCATTACTCCTGCACTAAGCCCGAGCTGTCTAGAACTGGTATTGCATGCGATGGATTTGGCCAAACGGAGTCATTTGAGCGTTGTGTTTGACCCTAATATAAGATGGAAGCTTTGGAATCGTCCGGATACCAAACAGATATTGCTCGAACTAGCTAGTAGGGCCAATTATATCTTACCTGGTTTGGATGAAGGTGAATTCCTCACAGGTCAGAAAGAGCCAGAGAAAATTGCTGAAGAACTGCTCAAGCTGGGGCCAGAAGCAGTAATTGTAAAGCTTGGCAAGGAAGGCGCGTACTATCAGTCTTTGACTGAGAAAGGGTGTATTCCTTCTTATCCCGTTCAAGAGATTGATCCTGTCGGGGCTGGTGATGGGTTTGCCGCAGGGTTTATTAGCGGACTACTGCGGCAAGAAGATCTGGCGATGGCTGTGTCCAGAGCAAATGCGGTCGGTGCTATTGTTGTAGGGGTTAATGGCGATACAGAGGGACTTCCAAGCGATGAGGAGCTCACGTTGATGATGTCCGGGCAAGTGAATTATCAGAATGTAAAACGCTAAGGAGTGATGGATATGAAGAAATATGAAAAGTTACAACTGCTAAAGGATTCTGGTGTCATTGCTGTCGTACGTAGACCTCCATTTGACCAAGCAGTACTCATTACCGATGCACTGGTTGCCGGTGGGGTCCAAGCATTGGAGATTACGGTTGATACAGACCGGGCTTTTGAGCTTATTACTTTGCTAAAAGATAGGTACAAAGATCGTGTACTTGTTGGAGCGGGCACAGTTCTGAATGCGGAGGTTGCGATGACGGCGATAGAAGCCGGGGCTGATTTTATTTTTTCACCCATTTTGGATGAGGAAACAGTAAAAGTGACCATTAGATCTAACTGTATATCGATTCCAGGAGTTATGACTCCTACAGAGATTGTAACGGGTTATCAATATGGCGCAGATATGCTCAAGATTTTCCCTGGATCTTCTCTGGGCGTTAACTATATTAAGGAACTGTCAGCACCTTTGGGACATATTCCAATGATGCCAACAGGTGGTGTTACATTGGAAAATGTAGGGCAATTCATTAAAGCCGGAGCAGTAGCTGTTGGTCTTGGAGGATCGCTGATCGATAAGAAAGCGGTAGAGGAAGAGCAGTACGATGTAATAACATCCCGGGCACAACAATTTATTAAAGAAATTCAAAAAGCAAGAGAATAGGGAGAGATCATTCGTGAAAATTGCAAAGTTTAGCACTTATATCGTACCACCGCGCTGGTTATTTCTAAAAATTGAGACGGATGAAGGAATTGTAGGTTGGGGAGAACCGGTAATTGAAGGCAAGGCCCACACGGTGAGAGCCGCGGTAGATGAACTGATGGATTCGTTGATTGGTAAAGATCCTCTTTGTATTGAAGATCATTGGCAGGTCATGTACCGCAGTGGATTTTATCGTGGGGGTTCCATTTTAATGAGTGCTATTGCTGGAATTGATCAGGCTTTGTGGGATATAAAAGGGAAGTACTTCAATGCGCCAATCTATCAATTGCTGGGTGGGGCATGCCGGGATTCCATGCGTGTGTATTCTTGGATTGGTGGAGATCGGCCGAGTGATGTTGGACAAGCTGCACTTGAGAAACAGCAGGCCGGTTTTACTGCAATCAAAATGAATGCTACGGAGGAAATGCAGTATATTGATAGCTATCACAAGGTGGACGAAGTTGTAGAACGTGTAGCGGCGATTCGCACTGCTACAGGTCCGGATTTTGGCATTGGGGTAGATTTTCATGGCCGTGTTCATAAGCCGATGGCCAAAGTGCTAGCAAAAGCACTGGAGCCTTATAGACTCATGTTTATTGAAGAGCCTGTGCTCCCGGAGAATAACGAAGCATTGCGAGATATCGCCAATCACACAAGCACCCCCATCGCAACTGGGGAGAGAATGTTCTCGCGATGGGACTTTAAATCTCTCTTGGAAGATGGATATGTTGATATCATTCAACCGGATTTATCACATGCAGGTGGCATTACTGAATGTAAGAAAATCTTTGCGATGGCTGAGGCTTATGACGTAGCCGTAGCACCTCACTGTCCATTGGGACCGATTGCGTTGGCAGCTTGTTTACAGGTTGATGCAACAGCACACAATGCGGTTATACAGGAGCAAAGCTTGGGGATTCATTATAATCAGGGTAATGATTTGTTGGATTATATCACCGATCCCGGTGTGTTCGCTTATGACGACGGATATGTAAAAATTCCGCAAGGTCCGGGACTAGGAATTACGGTCAATGAGGAATATGTGATTAAAATGTCATTAGAAGCGCCACATCGCTGGAGGAACCCACTTTGGAGACATAAGGACGGATCTGTAGCCGAATGGTAAGAAGAACTGATCAGGCCAAATCAAACAAAATGACCCTGTAATCAAACAAGAGTCGGTTTGAAAGCCTTTTCATATCCGATACAATAGAGCTGACTAAATATGAATGATGTGAGGGGAATAGATATGATCAATATACCGAAATATTGGGAAGATCTGAACGTACTTCAAAAAAATAGAGAAGCTCCACGAGCTTATTATATACCCTATGGAGATGCGGAATCAGCTCTCAAGCAAAAGCGGGGAAAATCCCCGTTCTATCGCACACTTAATGGGAATTGGAAGTTTAAATATAAGGAGTCGGTTCAGCAAGTACAGGATGACTTTTATCAGACTGATGCTGATGTCAGTGATTGGGATGATCTGCTTGTACCATCATGCTGGCAAGTCAATGGATATGATCAGCTTCATTACACAAACGTAAATTATCCATTTCCTTGTGATCCACCGTATGTTCCAAATGCAAATCCCGCTGGTTTATACGTAAGAGATTTCAATATCTCTAGCGATTGGGAGGCGAAACAGAAGTATATTGTATTTGAGGGTGTGAACTCATGCTTTTATTTATGGATAAATGGAACATGGGTCGGGTACAGCCAAGGTAGTCGGATGCCTGCTGAATTTGATATTTCACCGTATGTTCATTCTGGTAATAATAAGATTGCCGTTATGGTGCTGAAATGGTGTGATGGTTCCTATATAGAAGATCAAGACGTGTGGAGATTCTCGGGTATATTTCGGGATGTGTATTTAATGGCTCGCAACCCTGTTCATATCGTGGATGTATTTAATCGGGTGGAGTTGGAGAATGATTACCAAGATGGAATCATAACCTGTGAGTTGGATACTAATGGAGAAATAGAAGCCCGGGTCCAGCTTGTTGATGCAGACGGTCAGAGTAAGGCGGATGAAGTTGTCAGCGTCAATGGGAAGGGAAGCGTTACTCTACACATCGACAATCCAAGTCTATGGAATGCCGAAACACCTAATTTATATCAAATGTTTATTACGGCTGGCGATGAGGTATTGCACTTTGCGATCGGTTTCAGAAAGGTAGAGATTATTGACGGTATATTCCAAATTAATGGTATGGCGGTCAAGCTAAAAGGAGTGAATCGACATGATTCACATCCTGTATTAGGACAGACTGTACCTATTAATCATATGATTCAAGATTTAAAGCTGATGAAATTGCACAATATCAATACGATTCGAGCTTCCCATTATCCAAATGATTCACGTTTCCTGCAACTCTGTAATGAGTATGGCTTCTATGTAATTGACGAGGCTGATCTTGAATGCCACGGGGTATTTCATGCCATTGGAGATTTTAATATGCTAACACGTATCCCAGAATGGGAGCATGTTTTTGTAGAACGTGCTGTTCGTATGGTGGAGCGTGATAAGAATCATCCTTCTGTAATTATATGGTCAATGGGGAATGAATCAGGCTACGATGCGAACCATATGGCGATGGCGAGATGGACAAAATCAAGAGACAACTCGAGACCTATTCATTACGAAGGCTCTGACCCTAGGCATTTTGGAAGTCCTGATGTAGAAGTGCTAGATATGGAGAGCCGGATGTATTCCTCACCTGCCTATATCGAAGCCTATGCTAAGGATGAGAATAGCACCAAACCTATGTTTATGTGTGAATACAGTCACGCCATGGGCAATGGACCTGGTGATCTAAAGGATTATTGGGATGTTATCTATAAATATCCGAAGCTGATGGGTGGGTGTGTATGGGAATGGTCGGATCATGGCATCTTGGCGACGAATCATGAAGGTACACCATATTACGCTTACGGAGGAGATTTCGGGGATAAACCGAATGATGGAAATTTCTGTATCGATGGACTTGTCTCGCCTGATAGAATTCCGCATACAGGACTACTTGAATTAAAGAAGGTTATTGCTCCAGTCAGGATCGAAGTAGATAATTTGTTAGAAGGGACTGTCCTAATTACAAATCTCTATGATTTCATTGATCTTTCTCACTTGACGTTATATTGGAAGATTGAAAAGAATGGAGAACTTGTCCAGCAAGGACAGACCATGTTAACTCAGGTTGCTCCACATACTTCAAGAAGCGTAAAGCTAGATTATTTCTTCCCGGAACCCTCAACAGACACGTATTACCTAACCATGTCTTGCCGATTGCAGCAGAATACGGTTTGGGCGGATTCGGGACATGAAGTGAACTTCGAGCAGTTCAGACTGCCGGTTGAGGTTCTGGAAGTGTCTAACGCTAAGACAGCCAAACATACTTTGCAGGTTACGGAACATAATGAACAATTAATAGTTGAAGGTTTTGATTTCCGGCATGTGTTTGATATGTATAACGGAACATTTATCTCTGTATCCAAGCACGGAGTAGAAATGATGCAAAAGCCACTCAGTTTCAATATATGGCGAGCTCCAATTGATAATGATCACAAGGTCAAATTGCAGTGGATTGAAGAAGGTTATGACCGGGCACATATGCATGTATATGAAGCAATCGTAACGCAGCAAAAAGAATCGTCTGTGGAACTACGTGTCAAGTTTTCTTTGGGCGGGTATATCAAGCCGCCATTGTTACACGGAGTAGCGTATTGGCGAGTAACAGGCGAAGGTGAAATCAAGTTGAAAGTTGAAATAACGGTCCGTGAGGATTTGTTGTTCCTACCTAGATTTGGTCTACAGCTTACGATGCCATCAGGCACAGAGGAAGTAGAGTATTTCGGAAATGGACCTCATGAGAGCTATATTGATAAAAGTCAAAGCACACTGAAGAATAAATACTTAACTACAGTAGACGAGCTTTTTATACCTTATATCATGCCGCAAGAAAATGGCTCTCATGATAATACGGATTGGGTCATTGTATCTAATGAGCAGGGGATGGGGCTGAAGTTCACAGGTGTCAAGCCATTCTCATTCAATGCTTCACACTATACTCCAGAAGACTTAACAGTGGCTCAACATGCATATGAGCTAGTTCGCAGGAATGAAACGATTGTACATCTAGATTACAAGATGAGTGGAGTGGGTTCCAACTCCTGCGGTCCTGAATTGTTGGAGGCTTACCGTTTGGCTGAGAAACAGTTCACATTCGAATTGAATATATTACCATTATTTAAAGAAGACTAGTAAGTACCTCTTAAATGGTGTCCCTAAAGTGAGCAATTCGGGGACACCATTTATTCAAATTTAATAGTTTTTTTGATATACTGTGTAGATTCAATAGATCAATTGCTAGAAGAATAACTAGAAGAGGTATTATGATGAGCAACTTAGATAGAATGAGATCCCGTATCAGAAAAGCAGGAAGTGTCAGAACAAAGCTAACGCTAATTATTTTTATAGTTGCTATTTTGCCAGTATGTACACTTGGATTTTTTTCATATCATCGATCTTCCAAGGTTGTAAATGAACAGTTTGGTAGTTATGGTATGTATGCCGTTGATCAACTTAAGCTGCATGTTGATAGCAATCTAAGGCAGATGGATCAAATTACTGGTAATATCCTATCCTATCTCATTGCCTCATCCATATTAGTTGAAGATAAAGCTCCTTCTACCTTTGAACAATTTGTTGAGGAACGGGATTTTCAAAACTATATTTCCTCACTGGAAAATTCAAATATATTTAATATTGCAGTGATTACTCCTTCAGAAAGGGTAATCGGGAAGAATCTAATTAATGAGGAGAGCCTTACTAACTCCCAGTTCTGGTCTATTGAATCTCTTAATAATGACAGGCATGTGATGATTCATATTCCTGATTATTATTCAGTGCCTAGTAACGACTACATGATTAGTTTACTGGTTCCTTTAAAGAATTCGTTTGGATTACCAATGGGTAGTAAATTACTGATTGATATGAAAGCGGATACAATTCTTAGCTTAATTAAATCATTCGAAAGAGATACCAAATCCCACTTGCAAATTAAAGATGCATCTGGACACTCTTTGTTGCCAACATCTTCGGATTATACGAGTCAACACAATGATATTGTATGGTCACGTTCTCTGGATACGGAGGATTGGGTCGTGGAAGCAAGAGTTCCCTATGCAACGTTTTATGAATCATCTACCGTTATTTTGAAGTATTCTGTTTTTATTTCCGGTTTAGCAGTGTTTCTAGGCGTGATTATGGCAAGCTTTTTTTCAATTCGTTTTACGATGCCAATTAAGAAATTAGCGCATTCCATGCGCAGGTTTGGTGAAGGCGATCTGCTTATACGTACCCCTGTGATGTCATCGGATGAGCTTGGGTTTCTAAGTGAAGCCTTCAACAAGATGACAGAACAAATCGTGGAGCTTGTTAACGAAATTAGCCAAACCGAGAAGCTTAAAAGTGATGCTGAGTTGAAGATATTACATTATCAAATTAATCCACACCTTTTATTTAATACGTTAAATTCAATTCAATGGAAAGCGAAGCTGGCCTATCAACCCGAAATTCAAAAGATGCTCCAGCATCTCATTGTCGTTCTGGATGGAAGCTTTAATTTCAAACAAACACTGCTCCCCTTGACGAAGGAAATTGAAATAGCACGCCATTTTATTGAGATTCAGCGTTTTCGTTATGACGATGTATTTACCTTTAACCTTGAGGTACAACCTGGCCTTGAACATTGCCTGATTCCGCGAATGGTGTTTCAGCCTTTGCTCGAAAACATTTTTTTTCATGGATTTCGAGATGGTCATGGGAACATCGATATGAAAATATTCGAGGAAAAAAATAAATTATATATGGTACTTGAAGACGATGGAATGGGTGTCAAAACAGAGCATATGAAGTTTATTGGCTCAGGACAGAAGGTACCGAACAAGCAAGGTGGATTAGGTTTGCGGAATGTGGATGAGCGATTTAAACTGCACTATGGTGATGTCTACGGATTATCAATAGAATCAGACAGAAATAAAGGAACGAAGGTGACTTTAACATGGCCAAAAACAGTAGAGATCCATTCCCAATCAAAGTTCTAATTGTTGATGATGAGCAGCTGGTGAGAAAAGGGCTTCGGATGACCATTAATTGGGAAGAACATCAGATGGTTGTAGTGGATGATGCAGCCAACGGAAGTATAGGGTGGCAAAAATTTTTGGAGCATCAGCCTCAATTAGTTATTACAGACATTGTCATGCCAGAAATGACGGGTATTGAACTCGCACAAAAAATAAGAAAAGAAGCCCCGGAGACGGCGATACTATTCCTGAGCTGCCACAGGGACTTTGACTATGCCCAGCATGGAATCCAATTGGGTGTACATGATTATATCGTCAAGACAGATATGGATGACGATCATATAAATGACTCATTAAATCGTGTTTACTTACAATTCGAGGAACAACTTACGAAGCAACAAACTGCAGTGGACTTGGTGAAAGAGCATCGGGATCAGACTAGAGAGGCAGTGGAAGCTTGGCTTAGTAAGCATAGTTATGAAGCTAGAGAGTATTTATTGGAACGTGTTCGGACAAAGTGGAACTGGATGCAATCCTATTCTTGTTTAATTCACATGTATATTCCTCGTGACAGTACTAACAGCAGGGGTATCAATCTTAATCAATGGAAGGATATGTCAATAACTAACCCTAATCAATTAATGCTACTTGAACTAGACGAATATTCCGCATTTATTGCATGTACACCAGCGCTTCAAGATCTTGTAAGATCCAAGCTTGTAGATATGAAATTAATGAACACTATATTAGAGTGGCGTCAAAGCAAACCTATTGTCAGTGCTGAAGACTGGATGGATTCCTTAAGCAGGTTATATCGCATGAGGCTTGTAGAATGTAATACCAACTTGTTAAGCCTGACGCATAAAGAGGATATTATACTAGCCATTGATTTCATTGATGAGCATCTCGATACTGATATCAGGGCAGCAGATGTGGCTGCAAACATTGGAGTGAGTCGAAGTTACTTTAGCACGATCTTCAAGGAGGCAACGGGATATAGCATCATTTCCTTTATATCTGACCGCAAGCTACAGAGGGCTAAGGAGTTACTAAGTGTTACTACAATTCGTATAGAGGAAGTTGCCGAGAAGATAGGCATTCAAGATGTGAAATATTTCTCGAAATGGTTCAAGAAACATGTGGAGATTACACCCGGTCAATATCGTCTTCAAACAAAATGACCCTTTCTCTGAACAAATGTACAACTGTGCCTAGGTAGCCTGGGCATTTTTTTTATTTATTGGAAAAGATCACACTTTAATCAAACAACAGACCGTTTGAAAGCCCTTTCAAAAGTTTTATCATAATGAATGTAAGCTACAATTTATTAATTACAGGGGGTTGAAGTTCGTGAAAAGAAAAAGCTTGTTATATGTACTCATTACTTGTCTGATGGTTTCTTTACTGGCTACTGCTTGCTCTTCAGATAACAAGCAGAATGCATCCACTGCACCAGCTAATGGTGACGAGAAGGTTAAATTAGTGGTCTGGATTTGGGAAACCGCAAAAGACGGACTCGATTTGAATATGGAAGCTTTCAATGCTAAATATCCAAACATCGAAGTAGAATTTCAGACTATGAAGTCCACAGATCTGTATTCGAAATATCTAATTACTTCAAATACGGGGGATACGGTACCGGATATTATCACTGTAGAATCTACAAATCTATCCCAGATCGTAAAAATTGATTCTTTACTTGATATTACCTCTCGTGTAGAACCATACAAGGACAAGATGAGTGCTTATAAATGGGAAGATGCAACCAAGGATGACAAAGTCTATGCAATGCCTTGGGATAGTGGTCCGGTAGTCATGTTCTACCGCAACGATCTATTCGCACAAGCAGGTCTACCAACAGATCCAGATGAAGTTGCTCAAAAGATTCAGACCTGGGACGACTATTACGAGGCGGCCAAACTAATTAAAGAAAAAACGGGAGCTATGATGTACGGGGATTCCAAAACGAACTCTAGCAACCGAATGTTTGAATCGATGATGTGGCAACGTGGTTTATGGTACTTCGATGATGAAGGAAATGTTGCTATAGATTCACCGGAGATTAAGGAAAGTGCAGATTTCCTGATTAAAATGCAAAATGAAGGACTTGTATTCGATGCACGAGCTAATTCTGATCAATGGGGGAACGGCATTCGGGATGGGAAAATTGCCACCGTTGTCGGCGGTTCATGGCATGATGCGATTATCGAAAATCAGTATTCTCCAGCAGATAAAGGCAAATGGTCAGTAGCAATGATGCCAAAATGGTCCAAAGATGATAAATATACTGGTGCGAATCAAGGTGGAGCAAATCTAGCGATTAACAAAAAATCCAAACATCCTGAAGAGGCATGGAATTTTATCGAATTTATGCTCGGCAGTGAGGATTCTCAAGTGAAAATGATGGCGGAAGCCGGACTATTTCCTGCAATGCTAGTTAATAATGATGCCTCGTTGGATGAAAAGTCAGCTTACTTCAATGATCAGGCTATCCGCAAAGTATACTCACAGTCACTGGCGAACACTTATCCGTTGGCGTATACTTCCGACTTTCCTATGGCAAACAAACTCATGACGGATGTATGGGCAAAAGTATTCTTGAATCATGTGAGCTCAGAGAAAGCATTACAAGAAATGGCTGACGAACTACGCAGCAAAACAAAGAGAAACTAAAAAATTTATCCTGATAGGAATGGAGGGAACGATATGAAAACACCCAAATGGAACAAGCAAATGTTGTTTGCTCCCTATCTTTACATATCACCCTATTTCATTTTGTTCTTTGTCTTCTCGTTATATCCCATTTTGTATTCATTTTATATCAGCCTTACGGATTGGAATGGATCTGGGGAGAAAGTAATAATTGGTTTTGATAACTATATTCAGTTGTTCGGAGATAAAACCTTCTGGTTATCCCTATGGAACAGTTCATTGATCTTCCTGATGTATGTGCCGCTTATGTTGTTTCTGGGTCTTATATTTGCTTCCATACTCAATTCCAATTGGATGGTAGGTAAAGGATTCTTTAGAATGGCACTGTTTGTGCCCAACTTCGTATCTGTTGTGGCCGTATCCTTCGTGTTCATCTTACTCTTGAATACGCAGGATGGTCTGGTTAACAGTATTCTCAGAAATATTGGTCTGATTGATAGTCCGATACCTTGGCTCGAATCGCCATGGTGGGCACGTATTTCCGTAGCCATGATGGTGTTGTATCGCTGGCTTGGGTACAATATGCTTCTGTTGTTGACAGGCTTGCAGAACATTTCGAAGGATTTGTACGAAGCCGCTTATGTGGATGGAGCAACAAAATTAAAAAGCTTCTTCTACATTACAATTCCGTTGGTCAAAAAAATGTTGTTGTTCTGTACAGTGCTCTCGACAATTGGAACATTCTCGCTCTTTACAGAGCCCTTTATTCTTACACAGGGTGGACCGCTAAATTCTACGATGACCCCGGTATTGATGTTGTATATTGAAAGCTTCCAAAACTTTAATTTCGGTTACGCATCTTCCATCGCCGTCTGCTTCTTTATTTTGATGATGGCAATCTCATTGTTGCAAATGCGTATATTTGACGATAAAGAGTAGGGCGGGAGGATATTATGGAAAAAACACTTAAAATACAAGCTATTGACACTTCTAGCAGCAAGAGCATATGGTCCTCATCTTTAGCCTTTATATTGATGGCTTTGGCTTCACTACTTACAATGTTTCCTTTATTCTGGTTGTTCAGTTCCTCATTAAAGGACATTAGTGAGATATTTGTAAATCCGCCAATCTGGGTTCCATCAACCCTGCATTGGGAGAACTTTAGAGAATTATTTGTCGAACGAAAATTTGGTATCATTACGTGGAACAGTTTCTTGTTAGCTTCTACCTCCACGCTTATTGCTTTAATATTCTGTGGGTTGGCTGGATTTGCATTTGCCAAATACCAATTTAAAGGGAAAAACTTTTTATTTGTATTAGTGCTAGCCTCACTTATGATCCCACATGAAGCTACAATGGTTCCCCTGTTCTCTATCTATAAAAACTTGAATTTGATCGATAACATTTGGGGCGTTATTTTGCCGGATTTGGCCAACGCTTTTGGTATATTTTTTATGCGGCAATATTGTATGTCACTCCCTGATGAGATGATGGAGGCTGCGCGTATTGATGGTTGCACCGAATTTAAGCTATTCCGTCGCATCGTACTCCCTAATCTAAGATCAGGATTTGCTGGACTTGGAATTATTCTATTCGTTAAACAGTGGAATAACTTCCTATGGCCATCAGTGATCTTGAGATCTCAGGAGAACATGACGTTATCCGTTGCGCTCAAAGCGCTTGAGGATAGCAATAATACGCCGTACCACCTTATCATGGCAGGCTCTGTTATCAGTGTTGTTCCACTTCTAATCATTGTGTTGATCTTTCAAAAGCAGTTAATTGCGGGGATGATTGAAGGCGCTGTAAAAGGCTGATGATCCTAAGCATACAAACCAGACTAGCCCTCATCTTGATTACAAGATGGGGGCTTTTTAATTTTAGGCTATGTTAAATTCTAATGTTGATTTATGACCATAAGAAAACCGCCTTTGTGATGAAGTGACCCCCTAAAGTTAGACAGGTTATTTTATTAGGC
>NZ_RZNY01000015.1 GCF_003994475.1 Paenibacillus anaericanus
AATTCTCTTATCGAGGTGTCCACTTTTTATTCTAGTTCTAATACTCTAGTTAAGTTAACCGTTTTCCACCACTATGGCTACAAAACGCCAAATCAGATGGAGAAATTCCAGATAAATTTCCGACTGGTGGTAAATAGTGATATTAACTGGATAAGTTCCTGTTATTCACACACCAATACATTCACGCCACACCAAACACTGGTAGAATGGTTACAATTTAATAAAGACAACTATTCAATCTATTCTAAAATGAAACAAAAGCCTCCACATCGAGATGAACTGCTTACGCAGAATTCATTCCAATGTGGAGGCTTTATTGTTTAGTCTATGTAGCCGAGGCAAAAGCCTCTTAAATGTGTTGCAGTGATGAAAGTTTGCCGTAAGCCGGGTTCTGTACTCTTCGCGGTTTGAACGGGAACTACCCTCCCGCCATGAGTGACAATCATCTATCTAGGCCGTACATTACTGGACGGCTCCAGCGACCAACCCAGACGCGCCTCGGGCAAAGGTTGTCTCTTCCATAAGAAGAAACTGCGTCCCATTAGGTCTTGCTCCAAGTGGGGTTTACCAGGAACGAAGTCACCAGCGTTCCTCGGGGTCTCTTACACCTCGGTTCCATCCTTACCTGTGCTCCCTTGCGGAAGCCATCGGCGGTCCATTTCTGTGGCACTATCCTTCAGCTCGCGCCGACTGGACATTATCCAGCACCCTGCCCTACGGAGCCCGGACTTTCCTCCCGTGGCATAAGCCACCGGCGATTGTCTGTCAAACTTTCGGGCAACAATTGTTAGTATACAGGCATTGCTATGGAATCACAAGCATGAATTTGCGGTAGTATTAGCGTTTTATGTCAATATCTACACATTTACAGAAATGCAAATGGCTCGGTATCAATTGAGGAGGCATGTACCTTCGTCTCGTATTTATCACCCTGCAGTTTGTCCGTCAGCCAAGCGGCCACTCTTGGCTTCATCATTTTCTCCGCATTGTGACCGGGATCAATGATCGTTATGCCAGCCATCAAAGCATCTTGTGCCGTATGATAATCAACGTCGCCAGTTACGAGTACATCGGCACCGCGAAATAACGCGTGTTTCCAATACCGTCCACCGGAACCGCCTACAACAGCAGCTTTCTTGATCTGCCGATTCAAATCACCAACAACACGGACTGCAGGAACATCAAATTTCTCTTTAACCCGCTGTACGAATGCGTCTAGACTAACTGGTTCCTGGAGTTTACCAACTCGTCCGAGTCCCAGTGTACGCCCCTTCAGATCCATTCCATATAGATCGTATGCAACCTCCTCGTAAGGGTGGCTTTTCAGCATAGCTTGAATGACCTTATTACGAGAACTTTGGGGTACGATAGTTTCAATACGAATTTCTTCGACCTTTTCTAGCTTCCCCTCTTTACCGATAAAAGGTTGCGTTCCTTCCTGCGGCAAAAAAGTACCGTAGCCTTCGATATTGAAACTGCAATGACTATAATTCCCAATCCAGCCTGCACCAGCATTTAGAATCGCATCTAACACGCGCTGATGATGATCTTTGGGCACAAAGACGACTAGCTTATACAGATTGTCTGTATGAATATCCTCTAAGGGAATAACGTTCTGAATCCCCAGCACTTCAGCCATCCAGTCGTTCATTCCACCTTCGGTAACATCAAGATTCGTATGACTGATATATACTGCGATATCGTTCTTGATTAATTTCTCATATACTTTGCCCATTGGAGTATCGCTTTGTAAATTACTCAGTGGGCGATAAATAATGGCATGATGTGCCACAATCAGATTGGCCCCAAGAGAAATAGCCTCTTCTACGACATCTTCATTTACGTCAAGAGCAACCAGTACTCCGGTGATCTCCTTCTGCAAACTTCCAAGCTGCAATCCGATCTTATCACCTTCCATAGCTACATGCTTTGGAGCAAGCTGCTCCATATATTGAATTACTGTTTGTCCTTTTGCAAACATGTCAGAACCTCCTCCAACTGTGCATATATCCTACCCACTTCTTCTTCCTTCTCCCTCGAAGACTCCAAAGAGGATGTAGCTATTGATTTACGGATTCTATCCAATTTACGCAGTTCAGACTCCCATTTACGAAAGAAAACATCATTCGGTACCGCGGTCAATCGTGGCCCCAGCTCCAACAATAACTCTCTAGAAAGCTTAATATCTCCACCAGGCAATGTACGCTCACGATACAACTCCTCGTTTAATTGCTCTGCGTCGGGATGAGCATCTGCTGTGAGGATCTCATATATTTTACCATCTTCTTCTAAGATAACTTCTTCGGAAAGAAACCAGCCGCGCTCCAGTAAATAACGGCGAACTAATTCTTCGGCCACATTAGGTTGGAGCACCAAACGTTTCACACCAACCAGTTTGTCCTCTCCCGTTGTTAGAATCGACACGATCAAAGCCCCACCCATACCAGCTATTGTGATCGTATCGACCTCTCCAGCTGTAATAACTTCCAATCCATTTCCTTTGCGAACAGAAATTCTGTGTCCCTCACCAGCCTCAGCAACTTGCCTTCTAGCTGCATCAAATGGACCATCGGATACCTCACCAGCCACAGCGAAGGAGACACGACCACTTCGTACAGCTGAAACTGGCAATAATGCGTGATCGGAACCGATATCAGCTAATCGACATCCCTCCGGCAATCGATCTGCAATTTGTTGTAATCTTGATGATATTTTCACGAAGAGCTTACACCCCCATATTTTAGTTGTTGACAATCATTTGCAATGATCAACGAAAAAAGTTAAAATATAAACCAGTAAAGAAAAAAATAGGAAATGGACCCAAAAGAAAGAAATTAGATTATATTCATTCTATGCTAACAAAAGGATTGACCGTCTGCCAAAAAAAAGACCTTGCTGCATGGATGCAGAAGGTCGATTTCTACGCTTATTCGAGAAAATCCTTCAGCCGTTTACTACGACTCGGATGACGCAGCTTGCGGAGTGCCTTGGCTTCGATTTGACGAATTCTTTCCCGCGTAACGCCGAACACCTTACCTACCTCTTCAAGTGTTCTTGTTCGGCCATCATCAAGTCCAAAACGCAGGCGAAGTACATTCTCCTCACGTTCCGTGAGCGTATCCAGCACGTCCTCTAGTTGCTCCTTCAAGAGCTCATAAGCAGCCGCATCAGCCGGAGCCAATGCTTCTTGATCTTCAATAAAGTCCCCTAAATGCGAATCATCTTCTTCACCAATCGGTGTTTCTAATGAAACCGGCTCTTGGGCAATCTTCATAATTTCGCGAACTTTCTCCACAGTAAGTTCCATCTCAGCCGCAATTTCCTCTGGAGTTGGTTCACGTCCGAGTTCCTGCAGAAGTTGACGAGAAACACGAATCAGCTTATTAATCGTTTCCACCATGTGTACGGGAATCCGAATGGTTCTTGCTTGGTCGGCAATCGCACGCGTAATTGCCTGGCGAATCCACCAAGTGGCGTAAGTACTAAATTTGAATCCTTTATTGTGATCAAATTTCTCAACCGCTTTGATCAGGCCCATATTACCTTCCTGGATCAAGTCAAGAAACAGCATGCCGCGTCCTACATACCTTTTGGCAATGCTGACTACGAGCCGAAGGTTTGCTTCAGCGAGGCGACGTTTGGCTTCCTCGTCCCCGTTCTGAATCCGTACAGCAAGTTGAACTTCATCATCCCCAGATAGAAGTGGAACTCGGCCAATTTCTTTAAGGTACATTCGTACCGGATCATTAATCTTAATACCTGGAGGAAGCGTCAAATCATCTTCAAAGTTAAACTCATCGCGATTACTACGACCACTACCCTCTTCTTCACTACCATGCACTGTAAGTTCTTCGTCACTATCATTTGAAACGTCTATCCCTAAATCACCCAAATGTTCAAAAAACTCGTCCATTTGTTCAGGGTCTTGATCAAAGTGCGAAAGTTTCTCCATGATCTCTTTATAGGTTAAGGAAGATCTTTTCTTACCTTTTTCAATCAACTGGTCTTTCACCTGATCCAGCGTCAGTTCTGTTTCTAGTTCAGTATGCTGATCATTCGCCATATTCGACTCCCTCCTCCCTAGAAAATTACTCAACATCCATCGTTTTACTGTCTCTCTAGGGCAATAATCTCACTTGCAATCTGTGCCGCCAGTAAGAAGTCTCCGGCCCGTTCAGCCGAAACCATTTCTTCCTTCTTACTTTTAATTTGATTTTGTAGTGGTACCTTTCGAATTTCACGGATACAATCGTCCAGTTCCAGAGAAGTCCATTCCCCAGGAGTATCCATCATAGCAATAGAAATTAATGTTTGTTCAAGCCGTTCATCCTGAAGCGACGAAATAAATCTGCTCGCGTCCGGCGGTTTTCCTTGCGCGTAATACGCGTATAGATAAGCAGCAATAGCTGCATGATCCTCGATGTTAAATTCGTCCCCAAGGCGCTCCCACACATATCGTGATACTTCTTCATCTTGAAGCATGAAGGAGAGCAATCTTCGTTCCGCAACATGGTAAGCAGGCAACAGAGCCGGCATGGATGTCTGCCCCTTTTTATGCCTACCATTATTCCACCTTTTGTCGTTATTATCCCCAAGTGGTTCCTTTTTTTGCATGGCCATTCGAAATTCATTACATTCCTGTTTCAAACTATCAAATGAAACTTGGAGATCAGCTGATAATTCTTTCAAGTAAATTTCGCGTTCCGTAGGTGATGGCAGTGGTGCGATTACACCCATAGCATCTTTGATGTAAGCTACCTTTCCGCCCTCTTCTAGCAGTATATGGTTTTTCTTCAGATATATAAGCCTAAATTTGACTGATGATACTGCGCCATCCAATACTTGGTGCTTAAATCGCTCGCCCCCGTACTTCTGAATAAACTCATCCGGGTCCATTCCTTCGCTAAGCAAAGCGACTTTGATCACAAAACCTACGTTTTCTAGTATAGGAATACTTTTTAATGCCGCGGCTTGTCCTGCTTGATCTCCGTCATAACAAACAATAATTTCGTCTGCGAGTCCCCGCATCATGCTGGCGTGTCCCTCCGTTAGGGCAGTCCCCATCGTAGCAACACCATTATGAACACCTGACTCCCAGGCACTAATTACATCCCCATAACCTTCAAACAATACAATTTGCCGTGATTTGCGGATCTCCGTCTTCGCTTGATGAAGATTATAGAGCGTCCGACTTTTACTAAAAAGCTTACTCTCGGGAGAGTTGAGATATTTGGGCCCACCCTCGCCAAGAATTCTTCCAGCAAAGGCAATCACTTTACCGTTCCGGTTGTGTAAAGGAAAAATAACCCTATCGCGGAATCGATCTACAAATCCTGAACCATCCTGCTTAGGTGACAAAAGCCCACCCTTCTCCATAGACTCAAGATCAAAGGATCTTTTCTCTAAGAACTGGACAAGAGTATCCCAGCGAGCTGGTGCAAAACCAATCTGAAACGTGTCAATCGCTTTGTCACTGAATCCTCTAGACTTCAAATAATCCATTGCTGGTTTGCCATGTTCCGTATTCTTCAGAAGAAAGTGATACAACTTCGAGGACCATTCATGCGCCTGCAAAAGTTGTTCCATCTCCCGGCTCTGAGGTGTGTCTCCAAATCGACGAGCTCCATCTTCATAAGGGATATGGGCTTCTTCCGCCATAATTCTGACAGCTTCGGGAAAGGATAATCCTTCGATTTCCATCTTAAATTTGATGGCATTGCCGCCCTTGCCGCAGCCATAGCAGTGGAAGATTTGCCGTTCGGGGGTCACCGTGAAAGACGGTGTCTTCTCCGAATGGAAGGGACATAGCCCTTTCATATACTTACCCTGCTTAGTTAGATGAACATGCCTGCCGACCGTATCGACGATATCATGTTGCTGTAGAACCGCCTCAATGACTTCCTCCGGAATATTCGTTCGCCCGGTACTCATTCAAAACACCTTCATCTCTATTAACACGTAAATAGTAATTCGCTAAAATTGTACATTCTCCTGCATTTCCTGCAAAAGTTTTAATAACATATCTTTGAACTGAGTTCTGTCCTCGTCAGTAAAAGGCTTCGGCCCTTTAGAATAACGCCCGCCCCGCCTCGCTTTTGCTTGAAAATGACGACGTTCGAGCAAATAATCTATATTACCTGTATGATATTGCTCGCCACGGGGAGACAAAGCTTGACAAGACTTAGCAATGACAAGAGCTGCAAGGCCATAATCTTGCGTTACTACGATGTCTCCTTTGGCGATATGATTCGCAATATACAAATCGGCACTGTCTTGACCCCTGTCCACCTGAATGACCGAAACACCTTCAGATTGTTGAAGCACATGATCATGTGAAGAAACCATCAATACATGGACCCCAAAGCGAGAAGCCAATTCAATTATTTCTGCCTTAACGGGGCAGGAGTCTCCGTCCACAACTATGGATATATTCATCATTCTCCCGCCCCTTCTTTGGCAAACAAAATTTACGCCCAGACAATTTTCCCGAAATCAGCAAAGGTTTTTAGGTCATTATCAATTGCAGCTAAAAGCGCAAGACGGTTCATGCGAATAACTTCGTCTTCTGCCATTACCATGACTGCCTCGAAGAATACTGTAATTGTTCCCTTTAAGCTACTGATTAATTCCAATGCTTCCGTCGCATTCCCCTGTTCTAAAACCTGATGATATTCAACCGTAATCGATTTCCATGCGTCGTAAAGGGCCTGCTCTGCTGGTTCGTTAAACAAATCGGAACGCACTTTTTCAACAGATGCCTTTGCTGCCAAATTACTTACCCGTCCGAAGGATTCCACGGTCGATTTGTAATCCGGTTGATCCACCGCATCCATCAAAGCCACTCCTCGTGCTACTACGGAAACTACATCGTCATAGCCAGCTGCCATTACGGCATCAACTACATCGTAACGAAGACGTTCGGACAACGTCTTTCTCACCCGAAGACCAAAGAAGTCGAACAGATCCTTCAAAATTTCAGATTCTGAACGCTTCAAACCACGGAGCTCTTGATGTGTATCTAATGCGATTTTGAAAATGTCATAAAGCTTCACTGGTAGCTTATGTTCCAGCATAATTTGAACAATACCTGCTGCCTGGCGGCGCAAACCGTAAGGGTCCTGCGAGCCTGTTGGAACGATACCGATGGAGAAGCATCCCGTTATGGTATCAATTTTATCTGCAATGCTGACGATAGAACCTACTTCAGAACTCGGTACAGTTTCACCAGCAAAGCGAGGTTGATAATGCTCAAACACACCTCTAGCTACAGCTTCAGATTCTCCAGCCTTGCGTGCATAATCTTCGCCCATCACACCTTGAAGTTCAGGGAATTCATAAACCATTTGTGTTACCAAATCAAATTTACAAATTTCCGCCGTGCGGCTAACCGCTTCGGCTGTACCTGAATCAGACCCTAGCAACTCTGCTAACTTGTCACTGTTCCGGCGAATACGACGCACTTTATCTCCGACAGATCCCAGCTCCTCATGGAACACAATGCTTTCCAATTTGGATAAGAAATCCTTGATGAGATGTTTTTGATCTTCTTCATAGAAAAATTTCGCATCGGAAAGACGAGCGCGTAGTACTTTCTCATTTCCCTTAGCAATAACATCTAGTGAAGTAGCATTTCCGTTACGAACCGTGACGAAATACGGAAGTAGCGCAGCTTGTGCGTTTAATACTGGGAAATAACGCTGATGCTCACGCATAGAAGTGATAAGTACTTCCTGTGGAATTTGTAGGAATGATTCTTCAAATGTTCCATACAATACAGTTGGCGTCTCCACTAGGAACAAGACTTCTTCAAGAAGATCTTCCTTGACAGCAATGTTCCAGCCTTTCTCCTTAGCCAAAGCGTCTATTTGCTCCGTAATCAATTGCTTACGCTCATTAATATCTGCTATAACATGACCAGCACGCAACGCTTCTACATATGCCGCTGGCTCATCGATTACAATCTCACTACCCAAGAAGCGGTGACCTCTCGTTACATTACCCGATTTCACACCGGCGATTTCGATATCGATGATCTCGCTACCGAACAATGCCACCATCCAACGGATCGGGCGTACAAATTTAAAGTCATAACTCGCCCAGCGCATGTTTTTAGGGAAATTCATGGCATTCAGAATGCTAAGCAGTCCTTCAGACACGATTGTCGCTGTCTCCAGACCAATACTATTCTTGCTAACATAAACGTACTCTGTACCGCCTAGTTCCTTAAAAGTGAACTGTTCTGGACTAGCGCCTTGACTACGAGCGAATCCAAGCGCAGCTTTGCTCCATTGACCCTGTTCATCAAGAGCGATTTTGCGAGATGGACCTTTAACTTCTTCATGAACATCCTCTTGTTTCTCGGCTACATCGCGAACAAGCACAGCAAGACGACGCGGAGTAGCATAGCTCTCGATTGAACCATATTTAATGACCGAATCGTCTAACCACTTAGCCATACGGTCTTGCAATTGTTCTACCGCCGCGCGAATGAATCGTGCTGGCATTTCTTCTAAACCAATTTCAAACAATAGATCCTTAGCCACGGTCAGCACCTCCCTTTTGAAGCATCGGGAATCCTAGCTTCTCTCGCTCCTCCAAATATGTTGCTGCCACTTGCCGTGACAAATTACGCACTCGAGTAATATAACCTGTCCGCTCTGTTACACTGATCGCACCTCTAGCATCAAGTAAATTGAAGGCATGGGAACATTTCAGCACATAATCGTATGCTGGGAAAACAAGATGTTGTTCCATCGCTTTACCTGCTTCTTGCTCGTACATATTAAATAAGGTAAACAACATTTTTACATCAGATACCTCAAACGTATACTTGGAATGCTCAAATTCTGGTTGGTGAAAGATATCCCCATAAGATGTACCTTCTACCCACTCTAAATCGTACACATTCTCTTTATCTTGAATATAGGATGCGAGGCGTTCCATACCGTAAGTGATCTCTACAGCGACTGGATTCGCTTCAATCCCACCTACCTGTTGGAAATACGTAAATTGAGTTACCTCCATACCATCTAACCATACTTCCCAGCCAAGACCCCAAGCCCCGAGTCCAGGATGTTCCCAGTTGTCTTCGACAAACCGAATATCATGTTGGAGTGGATCTATACCAAGCCGTTTCAGACTTTCGAGATAAATCTCTTGAATATTGTCTGGGGACGGCTTCATAATAACCTGGAACTGGTGATGTTGGTACAAACGGTTCGGGTTCTCCCCATAACGTCCGTCTGCTGGACGGCGTGAAGGCTCGACATAAGCCACGTTCCATGGCTCTGGTCCGATTGAACGTAGAAACGTCATCGGGTTAAGTGTACCCGCACCTTTCTCAACATCATAAGGTTGTACTACAATACATTTCTGTTCCGCCCAAAACTGCTGCAGCGTCAATATCATTCCTTGAAAATTCATGAACCCATCTCCTTTTACACTCATAGTGTACAGCCGCCGTTTGAGTAAAGAGAACGCAAAAAAGCCCTCATCTCTACGCCTGCTGTCAGACGTAGGGACGAGAGCTGTGTAGTCCCGCGGTTCCACCCTACTTGATTTACGATCCTCTGATTTGATCAAGGAATCAATAAATCCGCTTTTCACGTTCGTTACATGCTCCGAGGATGCCGTTTCATGTGTCTCTCTGTCCAGGCTCCCACTATCCCCGGCTCGCTTCACAGATAAGAACCTCATTACTTTTCCACTTCAACGCATGTTTCTCTTATATAGAGATATTCTCATAAATAATAAATGATTTTATGAAGTTCGTCAAATTTCATATTTTTCCATCTGGTCAAGAAAATGACGAGATTTAAGATTAAGTGATAGCTGAGTATCCATAAAGGCGCGCATAACCTTCTTTAATTCTTCCTTTGTTGTTTCTTTAACTTCAATATTGCCTAATCTACGCATATCCATCTTTTCAAAGAGAGACAATAACCGCAGAGTTCCCGGAGAAATTGTTATAGCCCCATGATCATGATGACGGCATCTTTGACATAGTCTGCCCCCCAACAAGGGACTGACTCTTGTACTTTCCTCTAATGAACCACAGGATACACAAGCTTCAAATGATGGACCGTAACCAGAAGCTTGTAAAATTTTAATCTCGAATAAGTGAATGACGATCTGTTGATCTTTGCCCGCTGTGAGTCCTTCCAGACAAGCTTTCAACTGGGTAAACCAAAAAGTTCCCACTTCTTCATCATGGAGACTCCGATCCAACAATTCACAAGCATATGAAGCATACGCCGCGAGAAGCAAATCACTACGTAAAGAAAAGTGAGATTCAATAATCTCACCTTGATTTAACGATCCTAAACCGCCATTTTGACGGTAGAAAACAAATTCACCATAAGTAAAAGGCTGGGTTATGGCACCATGTCGGCTTTTTAACTTTTTCGCACCACGAGCCATAACGCCTATTTTCCCATGAGTCTCTGTACATAATGTAATAATTTTGTTTCCCTCGCCGTAGTCCATGCTGCGGATGACAATTCCTTTCACCCTATATAGCATGATTCTTCCCCCAACCTGGCCTTAATCGACCTCTTCCTGGACGATCATTTCTTCAGCCACCGAAACCTCCATTTCAGATTCTCCGCTGGCTTCCTTAAATAATAAATAGGCATCGACATCTCCCGTCATTGCAAAATACTTCCAAGAAAAGTCTCGCATTTAGCATTCACCCTTTCTTCGAAATGATGCCTGCAACTTCGAGTATAGGATGTGCGCTGAGACGTGATCTATGCGTTGCAATAACTCCCAGTATAATTAATTAAGCGTCCCGGTGAAATCCTAGATCCTTCAGAACTCGATCCTGATTACGCCAGTCTTTCTTCACCTTAACCCAAAGCTCAAGGAATATCTTCGAACCGAGCAAATTCTCGATATCATGTCTAGCTAGCTTCCCGACCTCTTTGAGCAGAGCTCCCTGTTTACCAATGATAATTCCCTTCTGAGAATCGCGTTCTACAAAGATAACCGCAGACATACGAACGAATCCGTTACTCTCTACGCGCATATCTTCAATTGACACAGCTATGGAGTGGGGTACCTCTTCGCGAGTCAAATTAAGGATCTTCTCACGAATGAGCTCAGCACATACGAATTGCTCAGGATGATCCGTAATTTGGTCATCTGGATAATATTGTGGTCCTTGAGGCAAATATTTGCTTATTTGTTCTAGTAAGGTATCCACATTGTTACCCATCTTCGCTGAAATTGGGATAATTTCCGCAAAGTCATGAAGTTTGCGATATTCATCAATCATAGGTAATAATTGTTCCGGAACAATACGATCTATTTTGTTGAGTACTAGAATGACCGGTGTACGAACTTCCTTCAATCGCTCAGCGATAAAGCGGTCGCCACCACCCAGCCCTTCAGCTGCGTCTACAAGGAATAGTACCGCTTCAACTTCTCCAAGTGTATTAAGAGCTGTAGAATTCATGAAATCGCCAAGTTTGGATTGGCGTTTATGAATCCCCGGTGTATCCAAGAAGACAATTTGCATCTCTTCTGAAGTATACACGCCATGAATTTTATTCCGCGTTGTCTGCGGTTTATCAGACATGATTGCGATTTTTTGACCTATAATTTGGTTCATGAGCGTTGATTTGCCCACATTCGGACGGCCGACAATCGCAACAAAGCCGGATTTGAATTTTTTTGATTTTGCCATAGTTAGTTGATCCTTTCCTATTTCACCTTTATTCCAATAAATGCGAGGGACCGAAAGCAAAAGGGAGTAATTCCCCTACCGTCGTCTCGCGTATATCACCCTTCAAATTACCGAGAAAAACCGGCATATCCGGTGCACATAACTCTAAAATCACCTGACGACATACGCCACAAGGCGCAATCGGGTCCTCTGTATCTCCAACCACTGCAAGAGCGCGAAAACTGCCTGGGCTGAGCCCATCTGCGATGGCACGAAAGAGTGCTGTCCGCTCCGCGCAGTTTGTTGGACCGTATGCAGCATTCTCGACATTACAACCACGATGTACATGTCCCTCACTATCCAAAAGTGCTGCTCCAACACCGAAGCCAGAATAGGGAATATAAGCCGAATTACGTGCTGCTATTGCTTCTTGTAACAATTGGGCCTTATCCACTTTACTCATCTCCTTTAGTGATAAATATGCACGGGTTCCTTTAATACCATCCAAACCAGATCATGACAGGCTTATAGAACAGCAAGAGGCCGATCACCACGGCGACTCCGGCGGCGACCAGCACAGCCCCTGCTGCGGTGTCTTTAGCTATCTTCGCCAAGGCATGCCATTCCGGCATCACCAAGTCGACGATAGCTTCAATCGCTGTATTCAGTAATTCAGCTGTAATCACGAGGCCGATCACAAGCAGAATCAGAGCAAAATCACGTGGTGGAAGCTTAAAATAGAACGCCGCCAAAACAACCATAATAGACATAGTGACATGAATCCGTATATTACGCTGTGTCTTAAACGCAATGACAATCCCTTCCAACGCATTTCGGAACGAAGCAGTCAACTTCTGGTTCCGGACTTTCATTAGCGTAGAAGCCCAACTTGGGTCAGAATAGCTTCTTGTTTACCCATCATCTCAGCTTCACTAGCATCATCTTGATGATCATAGCCAAGCAAATGTAGAAATCCATGGAGAAACAAAAAACCGATCTCCCTTTTTAGAGAATGCCCATATTCCTCACTTTGCATTTGTGCACGATCCACTGAAATAATTATATCTCCGAGCATATTTAGAGGACTGTCCATCTCATCCCCTTGTTCTAGCTCATACACAATGTCTAGTTCTTCATCAAGTGATTCATTCATGGCAAAAGAAAGAACATCCGTCGGCCGATCAATTCCTCTATATTCACGGTTGAGCTGATGAATGGCTTCATCATCAACAAACGTCAGAGCAACCTCTCCTTCGGTTACACCTTCAGCCACACCTGCACTTTGCAATAAGGCATCCAGCAGTTCAATTAAATCCTCACCGATTTCGAGCAACTCTTGTTCATTGCTCCAAGCCAGTTGTAGGCCCATTATTATCGTGCCCCCTATCCTTCTCATCATTTACTTTAGTTTTCTTAATTTCCTCTGGATATTCAATACGAGAATGGAAGATCCCCATTACCGTTTCCTTTAATGTTCGGGACACTAAATCCAGTTCTCTGAGCGTCAAATCGCACTCATTAAACTGATGATCGTCTAGACGACTCTTAATAATTTTCTCAATCATAGATTCAACCTGCTCCACCGTAGGTTTACGCAGGGAACGTACAGCTGCCTCGACACTGTCAGCAATACCAACGACAGCAGCCTCCTTAGATTGAGCTTTTGGCCCGGGATATCTAAAATCAGCTTCCGTAAAGTCCGGCTCCACTCCTTGCTCTTCAGCTAGCCGCAACGCTTTATGATGGAAATAATGCAGAAATGTTGTGCCATGATGTTGTTCCGCAATATCCCGGATCGGTTTGGGTAGCTTATAATCCTTCAGCATCTCAACCCCATCTCGGGCATGGGCGATAATAATCGATTTACTCAGCTTAGGATCAATAAAGTCATGCGGGTTCTCGATGTTGTTCTGGTTCTCGATAAAATAACCCGGCCGCTTGGTCTTCCCAATATCATGATAATAAGATCCTACGCGGCAAAGTAAACCATTAGCACCGATCGCTTCTGCTGCGGCTTCCGACAGATTACCAACCATCACGCTGTGATGGTACGTTCCAGGCGTTTCTGTAAGTAACTTGCGTAATAAAGGATGGTTAGGATTGGACAACTCTACTAGCTTCAAAGCGGAAAGGATACCAAATGTAACTTCAAAGAATGGCATCAAGCCAATAACTAGTATGGTTGTAAGCAAACCTCCTGCAAACGCAGCACCTAAAGCATAGAGCGTATTAGATTGACTCCAACCATTATTATTAATCAGAATGGTTGAGAATACTGCAAAAGAGCCAAACAGACATATCATGATGCCTGCCTTCAACAACGTAGAACGTTGACTTGCACGGTGGATAGCAAAAATGGAGGCGAAAGATGTAATCACCGCAAAAAAGCCGAATTGAAAATCAAAAATTTGCCCTTGGTGGACATTCAAAATGATGCTAGCTAATATACTAAACAGAATGGAACAAATATAAGCTAGTGATAAGTCGAGTAATAAAGTGATTAGCATCGCTCCAGTTGCAATTGGAGCAAGGTATCCAATATAAGGACGTTGATCACTCTGAACAATACTAACGATATGCATGGACAAGATAGTAATAAGAATGATCAGCATTAGCATCACAAACTGCGCATTATTATATTTAAACCGGCTTGCAACCTCTGATTGTCGGAAATACATAATAAGCCCTATAACGAGTAGTGAAGATAATAAAAGCAAACCGAATTGGGGCCAATAATTCACTTCATTCTTTAGTAGCCCATTCTTCTCAAGCAGAGTGTACATTTCCTGGGTAATTTTCTCACCCTTCGGAACGAGTACATCGCCCTGATTAATATACACGGTCGGTGTATTCTCACGGGCATCCACCTTCGCCGCTTTGGTTGCTTCCTCATCATAGAATTTGTTTGCTGTAATTGCGAGACGTGCTAGTTCCTGTACTACCTCACGGGAAACACGTGTGGTTAGCGAACTGGTGCTTACCATTTCAGCTACTTTGGCACGTGCCGTCTGTGCATCCCCTATTTGATCCGCGGTTAAACGAGTTACAATATTCATAGCTACAGTCTTCATCTCATTGATGTCATCCGACTGGAGCCTAGGAATCTTAATAAATGTTTCCTCAGTAATATGATACTGTTGCTCTTCAATTCGTCCAGTCACTTCTTGGAATAATGTAGCAGAGTAAGTACCTGAGTTACGATTATTTGCGATAAAGGTTTGTATAAAATCCTTTGGCATCTGTTGCAGATCATCACGATAGATCTTTATTTTCTCTTCGGTGGAAATTAGATCATCCTGATTCAATCGGAAGATCCGATCCATCATTTGCCCCACTAATACTTCGTTGCGGAGCGGAAGAATGGTATAGACTTGTCCTACCTTCTCTGCCGCTTGCTCTTGTGCCTTCAAAGTAGCCTTGGTATTCGGTATTTCCATAGGTGCCAAAATTTCTTTATCTGTTGGCATTCCAATGGCGATATCGTATTTTTCGGGTAACAACTTCGGCGCCAAGCTGACATACAACATAACAATAAGCAGCAGAAACAGAGCATAGCGAACTGCTGGGCTATGCTTCCATCCTGCTGTTCTAGTCCTAATCGAATTGCCTACTTGCTGTTCTTTCGGGGTCATAAGACATGCCCTCCTGAAAAATATAAACTCTTGCGTAACCTCCCCCACATCAGTCCTTAACGACCGATGCAGGAGTTAGCTTGTATTAGAAGTAATTCTAGAAGGTACGTGAGCTGGATGATTAACCCTGATTTTCAGCGGCGCGGTCATAAGCTACTATAATTTTCTGAACAAGTGAATGCCTAACGACATCACTTTCCGTAAAAGCAACAAATCCGATCTCAGCGATATCCTGTAGAATAGTTCTTGCTTCAATAAGCCCTGATTTTTTCCCTTTAGGAAGATCGATCTGTGTTACGTCACCAGTAATGACCATTTTTGATCCGATTCCGAGACGAGTAAGGAACATTTTCATTTGTTCTGCCGTAGTGTTCTGAGCCTCATCTAAAATAATGAAAGCTTCATCTAATGTCCTGCCGCGCATATAAGCGAGTGGGGCAATTTCAATTAATCCACGTTCTAATGCTTTGGCAGTCTGCTCTGGGCCCATCACATCGTATAAAGCATCATACAACGGACGTAAATAGGGATCTACCTTCTCCTGTAAATCTCCTGGAAGGAATCCAAGGCTCTCCCCGGCTTCTACCGCAGGTCTTGTGAGGATGATTCGTTTCACAGATCCTTCCTTTAAAGCCACAATAGCCAACACGACGGCGAGATAAGTTTTACCTGTACCTGCTGGTCCGATACCAAATACGACATCTTGTTTCTTAATCGTGGTGACATAATGACTCTGCCCAATCGTTTTTACACGAATCGGTTTGCCACGAAAGGTAACTGCAATTTCACCCTTATATAAATCAAGTAATTGATCTGCACGAAGATCCTTCGCCAAATCGATAGCATATAACAGGTCTCTTTCGGTCAATATATACCCGTTTCGAACTAATTTTAGTAACACTTCAAGCAATTGCTGACTCATCTCTACTTCACGACTATCACCACGAATAGATAGCTCCGATTCCCGTAGGACGATACTAACATTCAAACTATCTTCAATTAACTTAAGAAAAATATCTTGAGGGCCAAATAAGGATAGAGCCTCAGTTGCATTCTGAAGACTTATTTTGCTGCTTAATTGTTCTGACAAATGACCTCATTCTCCTTGACTTTGCACTATTGGAAGTTCTTCTGCTATATTCTGCTCTACTTCAAAAAGCACTTTCATATAAACTTTACCATTGTCTGACTTCTCATGCAAAATTTTTTGTTCTAGAATAACCGTATCCGTGCCGTATTTGGCCAAAAGATCTCTTTGCGCCCGCATAATTCCTTCGTCTTTCGCCTTATCCGCTGTGCGCTTCAATTCAATTTCCGTCGTTTCAAAAACCTTCTCTGTCATCCAACCGAGAGGCAACTTCAGATTTCTCCAGGTTAAAGGATCCAGCTCGGTTAGAGTCTGTGTTTGTTCATACTCTATCTTTCCGTAACCTGATAACTGAATAGCTGTTTTCCCAAAATATAAGAAGCCTCGCTTCCTCGTCTCTCCAGTATACACCTTTTGCTTGTGTACAAGTGGAACTTCTATATTATACTCGTGCCAAACAACTCCCTTTACCTCACCTTTAGACACGACTGACTGTCCTGCCTGTAAGCCCGAGATAAGCACCTGGCCTTTCTTGACACGATCATTCTTTCTTACTTGTGGCATGCCCTTCTCCGCATAAATATGAGTCACCACAGCATCCGAATTACTAACCAAATGACGTGGGTTAACAAGTTCTTTCTCTTTCGGGACATTTGCCTCCACAACTTGTATCGTAATCACTGTTCCCGTGCGGGAGACGCCAACCCATGAAGTACCTGGCAGTTTACGTGTCAACTCAGCGGATAACTTGTCCTGTTCCTTTAACCGAAAAACCCATTGAAATGGATAAATGCCCTCTTCCCTTGCAACATTCAATACATCCTCAGTCACAATTTTTACGTTCCCCTTAACTTCAACCGTCCATACTAACGAAGTTAAACAAAAAATTAAGGAGATAAACATTGCAAAACCAAGAAGAAACCATTTTCTCCTCCAAAGTCGCGCGAACACAAAAGGCATACCATAACGTCGTTTAACCCTGACCCGGCAGCCTGTCCCCTTTAACAACGGACGTAAAGACAAAAAGTCCGCTATCTTAATATTTAGCTCCAGATCCCCATTAGGTAGGGGTCTCAATTCCCATACTTCGATGTTTTGACGTGCCAATTCATTAATTAAAGCTTCAACATGTTTTCCTTGCTTCCCACGAACAACAACGGTTACAAAACCCCGCAAACGGGATAAGGCTGGTGATTTCATTGTTCATCCTCCGTTCCTCGATATTTGATACCCAATATAGTACCTTCAACGAAAACTTCATCTGGCATGATGGCCTTGATTACAAGCCCTTTTCCCTCAACCTCCATCGTCCCATGACTTAGTTGAAGATGAAGCTCCTGAGGAGAAAAGTGAATTACACCACGGTGGTTCTCTATGTACAATTGCTTACCTCCGATCAAGGTGAGCCTGGGCAAATCAAATACGAGATCTCTGGGCAAGTCGAGTGCTTCGACCGTCCATTTACGGAATTTGCGAGCAATCCGGCTCATAAGGTGCAGTCCTCCTTCCTCTACTGTACAAATATTATGCGAGGAGTAACTGATTTATGAGAAAGGTAAACAGGAAAAAACACCTTCTACTGAGTAGAAGGTGTTCATTGGGTAGGCTATTGCAGTAGCTGTTGAACCGCCTGGTTTACAAGTTTGCCATCCGCCCGACCTTTGACCTTGGGCATCAACGCACTCATCACTTTCCCGATATCAGCTTTCGAAGAGGCACCGGTTTCCTGGATGGTCTGCTGTACAATGACTTTAATTTCTTCTTCGTTTAACTGTTCGGGAAGGTACTCGGCTAAGATCTCCGCTTCCGCTTTAACTTTCTCGGCTAGATCATCACGACCTGCCTGCTCAAAATCTTGGAGGGCATCTTTGCGCTGTTTGATCTCACGACCTAGGATATCAAGCACTTCATTATCGTTCAAAGTTCTTTTCAAATCTATTTCAAGATTCTTCATCGTGGCACGAACCATTCGAATGGTGGAAAGTTTGAACTTATCTTGATTCCGCATCGCTTGTTTCATATCTTCGTTCAATCGCTCGCTAAGATTCATGGTAACTTAAATCCCCCTAAAACTTTCTCTTACGAGCAGCCTCGGACTTTAGCTTGCGCTTAACGCTTGGCTTTTCATAGTGCTTGCGTTTCTTCACCTCAGCTAATACACCATCTTTTGCAATGGAACGCTTAAAGCGACGAAGTGCAGCATCAATTGTCTCATTTTTGCGAACTTTAGTTTCAGACACCAGTTTTCCCTCCCTCCGACCAGACCGTCCAAGAGCTTATAACACGGTTCATCACACTTCATTATAGGGGAAAAATAAATATGGTGTCAACCTGACACTCAGGTTTTTTATCTTCCAATTTCTCTATCGACTTTCCCCTTAGGCGTGAGACTGTGAATTTTGCACCAACGCTCCTAATTTTGTACCCCCTAATAGGTGGTAATGAATGTGCGCAACAGCTTGTCCGCTATCAGGTCCACAGTTGTTAATCAACCGGTAACCTGTACTAGCAACACCTAGTTTAATCGCAACATCTTGAGCAACTCGGTGCAGTTCTCCGATCATTGCAAAATCCTCGGACTGTACATCATTCATCGAAGCGATATGCTTCTTCGGAATAATCAGAACATGCGTCGGTGCCGCAGGCTCGATATCATGGAACACGAGAAATGAATCGTCCTCGAACACTTTGTTACTTGGTATTGAACCTTCTACTATTTTACAAAACAAACAATTATCCATCCTCGGGTGCCCTCCTAGAAAAGTACTAGTACTTAATTTATCATACCGAAAAAAGACAAAAAAAAGAAGCACCCTGCTCCCTCCTAAAAGGAGTTTGCTGGTCGCACGGACGTATTGGCAAGAAAATAATGACTCTCTGTCACCAATACGTCCGACGGGGTGCTTGCAAAAATGATGTCGGCTAACTGTAGTATAACAGTGGGTTGAAGCTGTATCTGTGATTAATATCACCCTAAAAATAAATATTTAAAAAATGCATATTCAAACCTTTTCTCCCCCTACGAGCGGGTACCTAAACAATAAACTATACCCATTACTGAGCCTTTTTCAGTTTATCAGCAGCAGTTTGAGTTTGTGATTGAATGGCAGCAGCTGCTTTGTCTAATGTTTTTTTCTTGTCTGCTACCAGTGTAAGTTCTTTAAATACACTTGTTCTAAAGTTTAATTCTAAACTTTGTGACTTTCTGAAGAGAGCGTAACTTGTTATAGTTGAATCCAAATTGGGTCTTAGTTTATAGAAAGCATCCAAACTGTAACCAGAGTACTCCTTAATCATGCGAGACAGAGGAGCACCGATATTATTGTTGTTGGATTTATAGTATTCTTTAGCATAGTCATCTCCATGAAGATATTTGATGAAATCCCAAGCGGCATCCACATTAGATGCGTTTGCTGGAATTGCGAATATCTCAGAAATAAAAACATTTCCTGTTGACTTTCGATCCTTAGGATCCGTAGGACCAGCAGCCATACCAAGCGTAAAAGGTTTATAATTCTTCACACCACTATTTGCTGCTTTTAAGTACTGCAAAGTAGAAATGGAGGTTACGTTCATAGCTGACCGTCCCATAATGAAAGTGCTGCTTTCCAAAGAACTTTTGGCAGATAGACTGATACCTTGGTCAAGTAC
Source organism: Paenibacillus anaericanus (assembly GCF_003994475.1). GTDB lineage: Bacteria > Bacillota > Bacilli > Paenibacillales > Paenibacillaceae > Fontibacillus > Fontibacillus anaericanus. Next base: position 20,036 of record NZ_RZNY01000015.1, read on the forward strand.
CCCAGACTTATTTGCCTCGATCGACAGCTGATATGCTTTTTTCCACGCAGTTGTATTCGCAGTAGCCTTTAAGGTATTTGGATCAATGTACGTTAACCCTTCTGTTCTAGCAATATCCATGACCAAATTGCTGGATATAGTATTCATGTAACTTAGGCCCCAAATTCGTGAATTCTTATCTCCCTTAGTAGGGAATTTACTAGCAAGTTTCAATATTTCTTCCCAAGTCATTCCATCCTTTGGTAATTGAACCTTGTATTTTTTAAATAAATCAACATTATATAAAATGGCATACGACCCCACCGTTGGGCTTAACCCATAAAGTTTGCCACCGCCTTGTTTCTTCAATTCATCAAGCAAGCTAGGGTATAACGTTGTCGTGTCGTAATTATCACGCTTAATTAATGGGTCTAAATCTACCAACTTATTTTCCTTAGCCATTTGTTTGTAATTGTACGGAGCTAGCATAACAAGGTCCGGTGAATGCTTTTCGATAAGTCTGTTGTAATCTAATGCATCAGTGAGTGTTACTACTTGAATGTCTGTATTAGGATACTTCTTACTAAACAAATCCCCATAAGTCTTATTGAATCCCTCTTCACTCCAGTACAATACTTTTAAAGTTCGATTCGTATTTACCTGGTTGTCTGGATCTGCGGAGCTTTTTGGGTCTGTGCTAAAACCTACTGATATAAGCATTAACATAAAACTCAAACTAACGATGAATACCTTCTGTAATAAATTGCGCTTCAAAAATAAAACCTCCACTCAATTTTTTGTATGATTTCTTCAATAAATCTTTATATAAACGTTTAAGCAAAATAAAAATTTACGGTAATGATTGAATAAGTGTCCTTCAAACCATCATTTTCTTAAGACTGCGTATATATCGTGATTTCACAATGATGAAAAAGACGCTTTGTAGAATCAGATACGTAGCAAATGTGATCAGTACCGGTTTGAGCACATGCATGATTCCCATCTCCGAAAGGATGGGGGTGATGACAACAAGACTCTGAACGGCGGCTACAACAATTGGAATATAGAAGAGTACCGCAATTTGTTTGGTCGCTGATGCTGCCATTTCACGTGTGCTTAACCCTATCTTAGATAATGCACGGTACATACGAATGTCCGCAGCCAACTCACTATGCAGCTTGAAGTAGAGAAAACTCGCCGATGCAACCGAAAAGATTAAGGCGACAAAGATACTGACGAAGCTGAGCATGGCTGTACTTTGTTTGAGGGATATATAAGTAGCGCCGCGTGAAGTTAGATGGAACACTTCCTCGCTTTTCCCCTCCATATCGACATTCCATTTGCTCAGCTTGGTACCTACTCTAGTTTCCTGACTGCTGATGGAAGGCAGTGAACCTGTATCCCATGCTGGTACCTTATAGTAATAATCGATATTAGGTTTGAACTCCTTACCCTCTTCAGCCAATTTGGCTACTCTTACTGTCTCCATCCACGATTCTGGCACAATCAGCAAAGGAATTATTGAAGTCATGAACTCTATAGAATCTGTAGTTACACTCTCCTTGATATAAAGGGATACGGAGGGCTGTTCATCCAGAGTAACCATACGGTTATGGATATAATCATCCCTTTCAACTTCTGGTGAAGCTAAGAGAACCGCTTCATTTGAACCAAGTTTTGTTACGGCTGGGAGATCAATCAAAGGCGCAAGCTCATTATATTGAGAAATTCCGATCAGAAGCACGTTCTTGCTGCCTGCCTCATTAAGGACTGAGGCATATAACGTATCGGTTCTCGTCTCCGTATACTCTACACCTGCTGCCTTTAGCTCTTGGTGAATTATACTTCGGTCAGGTTCTGTCGATGAGGTCCGGAAATACGTTTGTGTAATGGCAAAGGGTTCCCCAGTATACAACTCTTTTCCGTTCTGGTTAATGGCCAATACAACACCTGCCCCCATACTGGCCAAAGCAGTCACTACGGTAATCAGGAATAACATCCGTGAGTTGTCACGCAATTTGTAGCTCATTTCCGATATCCAGAGCAACCGCGTGCCGCGCCATGTAGATCTCCGACTGCGTTGAAGCAGACGAATGAAAAAAACGGACAGCTGTGAGTAGAAAAAATAGGTTCCGGTAATTCCCGTAACGGCTGCCAGAATAATAGCAAAGGGGCTTAATTCCATCCGCAGGGCATAAAACCCGATAGCCAGTAGTACTGCACCAAGCAGTGAATGAAAGAGGGAGGCTTTAGGCTGTTGTTTCGGTTTAACATTTCCTTGTAGTAGCTCTAGTACGTTGTTTTTGCGGATAAACAGCAAAGTAAAGATGGAGATGACCAGAAATAAGGAGATGAAAGAAAGGGAAGTGACCAGCATCGCTTTGGTTGGCCAGTAGAAGGGCAAATCCTCAATTCCGATCGTTTTGGTGCTGAAGAGCAGGAACAACTTGGAGAGCAGCATGCCGCCAGCGATTCCTGTTGCGATGGCAACAATGCCGATCAGCATATTTTCTAGGAAGATCAGCTTGTTAATCTGGCTCGGCCGGGCACCCAGGATGGATAAAATCCCAAACTCCAGATTGCGTGATTTTAAAAACGAACCGATGGAATACAGCACGAAGAAAAAGGCGAACACATACACAATGTAGGCTGCAACTCGCATACTCATGGCCGCCATGGGTCCCATATCGTTATTTGCAATCTCAGGGTGATAAATGAATACGGAATAAGCGAAAAACACCATGACCATAAAAGCGCTGCTCAGAAAATAAGCAATATAAGCCCGTGCGTTACGCCGCACATTATTAAACGCGAATTGAGGAAAGTTCATAACTATTCCCTCCCCAAAACGAAAGTGTGTCGATAATCCTCTGGAAAAAGGCCTGGCGATTATCGCCACGGTGAATTTCAGCGGCTAACTTGCCGTCCTTGATGAAGATGATCCGGTTGCAGTAACTCGCTGCCAGTGGATCATGGGTAACGAGCATCAGTGTGGTGCCTTGCGTGTGGTTAATATTCTCCAGAGATTCCATGACGATCCGTGAGGAATTAGAGTCCAGGGATCCGGTTGGCTCATCTGCCAGAATCATCGCAGGCGAAGTAATGATCGCCCGGGCAATAGCGGTCCGCTGCCGTTGTCCACCGGATATTTCATAGGTGCGTTTTTTCAGGATATCTGTAATGTTAAGTTGCCCTGCAACCTTCTGTAGCAGAGATTCCATCTCACTCAGCTTACGGTTGTCCAGCGTAAGCGGGAGCACAATATTCTCAGCTACGGTTAATGTCTCCATGAGATTAAAATCCTGAAAGACGAAGCCAAGTTGTCTGCGGCGGAAATGGGCCAGTTCTTTCTTTTTCATCTTATAAGGATTACTACCATTGATGCTCACCTCTCCAGATGAGGGTTGGTCGATAGTAGATACCATATTAAGCAATGTGGTTTTGCCACTGCCTGAAGGTCCCATGATACCTACAAATTCACCGCTCTCAACACTGAGATGGATATCCGTAAGGGCCTGGGTATGCACTTTGCCGGGATATACTTTATTCAGTGCTTTGACTTCTAATACGTTCAATAGATTCCATTCCTTTCCTTAGGAAATATGAGTCACCTCCATTGTTTCAAGATGTCTTCGTCCTGTTTCCAATGTACAGGGTGAGGCATTTCACTGCTATGTATTTACCTTAAGGTTATCTTACAAGTCACTTAAGGTTATGTTCGGTTTACTGCCTTTGGGTATTGCCGTTAAAAATAATCCGTACCGTGGTTCCAGCTTCGGGCTGAGATTCCAAAAGGACGGCATGTCCTAGTTTGGTGCAAATTTCTTTAACCAGATAAAGTCCCATACCGGTGGACTCATGATATTGGCGCCCGCGTTCGCCGGTAAAATAAGGGTTGAATACCCTTTTAAGATCTTCCTTAGAAATGCCGATGCCCTGATCTGAAATCTCGAGAATAGTATCGTTGCCGAGGCGCTGTGCAGAGATCGTCACCGCTTTGCCGGATCCAGCCGTGTAATTTACAGCATTGGTCAAAATTTGGGTCAACATGAAAATCAGCCATTTGGCATCGCTATACACCCGGAATCCGGCATCAACTTGAATATTCACGTATACGCCCCGGCGAATAAATAATCTACGATTCTCGGATACCACTTCGCTGACTATCTTGCGGAGAATTAATGATTCTACGTGGAGATCATCTTCGAAACGGTCGAGACGAGATGTATAGATGACCATTTCCAGTCCTTTGCGCAGCTTCTCCAGCTCTTCCTGAATGCTGCTAGCGGTTTCATCCTCTAAATCCTCCAGGGTAAGCTGAATAACAGAGAGTGGCGTCTTCATCTGATGCACCCAGCGGTTGATGAACACAATATGCTGGTCCATCTGTCGGACATTCACATTCAACTTATCCTGATACTGGCGATCCATGTTCCGCAGTAATTCATTAACGGCCTCGGGAAGCGGAACATCTCCCAATGGTGTCAAATGATCCACAAGCATGTTATTGGGAAAACTTAATAGCGCATATAATCTGCGATGCTGAACATAACGATAGCCGAGGTACAAGAGAAGAATAACGCCGCTCAGGAGTACACCGTACAGCATGATCGCAGGAGGCCTGTTCTCACCTGAGATCCAATACAGCACAGGAACAAGGATGATTTGAATCAGATAGAAGAGCAGTAGCGGAAGTTGGTCCTTCCAGAACAATCTCATGGTGCTGCACTGGAGACACTCAGACGATAGCCAGCACCCCTTACCGTTTCTACAACATCTCCTACGCCAAGATCCTTGAGCTTTTTGCGGACACGCGTAATATAGACGTTCAGTGTATTATCATCGATGAAATGCTGATCTTCCCACATGAGATCCAGCAGTTTCTCCCGGGTGACAACACGCTCCTCCTTTAACATTAGCGCTTCCATCAGGATAGCCTCTTTCTGTGTCAGCTCCATTGATTCTCCAGCATATTGGATCATATAGCGTTCAGGAAATAGGGTTAGAGCACCCGAATGCAGCTTACGCTCCTCCTGGGTTTGTGAGTATGAACCATATGCCCTGCGCAAATGGCTACGAATTTTGGCCAATACGACCTCATAGTGGAAAGGTTTCGTGATATAATCATCCCCGCCGTTCTCCAGCGCCATCACCTGATCCATCCCGCTGTCTCTGGCAGAGATGAATAGAATCGGACATAGCGAAGATTGGCGAATCTGGCGGCACCAGTAAAAGCCGTCATATTTGGGCAGATTGACATCCAGCAACACGAGATCCGCAGCGCTTTCCTTAAAGGCCTCAAGCACGTTGTTGAAATCATCAACGATAACTGTATGATATTCATATTTGGAGAGGTAAGCACTCAGTAGACCTGCAAGCTTAGCATCATCCTCAATGATAAAAATGGTTTCCATATTATCACTCCTTTTGTCAATAATACAGTAACACAATCTGGAAAAATCATGTAAGATATCGGCGAAACCAATATAAATTCAAAAGTAGGAGAGGATAAAAAAAAGTCCATCCCCGAACCAGTCGGGTATGAACTGATAATACCAACATTCTGCTGCGTCGCATACGTTCCTCGGTCGCAGTGAAGATTTTTAAGAGAAGCGAATTCAAGCGACACAGCTCTAATCTGATTATAAAAGCTGAATTACTAGCTAAACTTATAAATTCTCCACAATAACCTTGGAGCCTTCTCCTCCACTCTCTGCGGGAACTACAATCAGCTTACGAGGTAAGCGGGAACGCAGTTCAGCGACATGACTTATAATTCCTACAGCGAGATGATCATTGTGCAAATGCTCCAGCGAAGTTACAACAGTATCCAATAACTCCGGATCCAGTGTTCCAAAGCCCTCGTCTAGGAAGAAGAACTGTAACGGGTATTGGCCGCGTAACTGAATTTGCGCAGAGAGTGCCAATGCTAACGCTAATGACGTAAGGAAAGTTTCCCCTCCTGAAAGAGTAGCCACAGGTCGCTTAACTCCTCCATTCGCATCGTCACAGATGACGAACCCGCCGCCAGAATCCGTCTCCAGCGAATAACGCTGCTTCGTCAAGAAACGTAACCGCTGGGAAGCTGACTGACTGACATTCATCAGTTGTTCTTCAGCAACATATTCGACAAAGGCATTACCGCGAAGTGAAGTTTGTAGCTTACTCAGCAATCCAGCTTCATGCTCCAATTTGCTCCGAGTTTGCTGGAGCTCCTTCCAACGAATATGCCTGTTCTGCAAATCTTCTAAATCCCGCTCTGTTCGAGCCTTACTTTGTAGGGCTATCTCATCTTGTTCTTTAGCTATGGCCAAAGCGGCCGAACACTGCCCCCACTCCTCGTCAGTAACTGTTTTACCTTCTAATTTTGCAACCAATTCTTTAAGTGCGATTTGCAGCTCACGCTCGCTGTCTCGGTGCAATCTAATTTGCTCGGTAAAGTTTAGCATCACTTCACTGTCGATCCATGCTTCCTTAACTTCATCTTCACTACTAAATGGAGATCGTTCAAGTTCTTCGATCCATCGCTGTAGCCATGTTTGTTCCTGCTCTTGAGCAGCTGCCGCAGCCTGCTGGGCTAGAACATCAGCTTTGGCCGACTCATGGCTCTGGGTTAGTGTCTGGCTTTGTTGTAGCGCACTCTCCTGAGCTTCCAGCCGCAAAGCATTTAAACGTTGCTGGGCTTCCTTCCATAATTCCTCAACATCGACTCCACCCGTCCATGTCTTCAACCGGTTCTGCTTCTCCAGTAATAGTTCCTGTTTGCCTTGCTGCTGGGTTTCCAATTGGAGTAGAACCTTATCTAGTTCCACAATGTCTCGTCCCAGTGCCAACAACTTAGCACTCTTCTCTTCTATGAATGGAGTACTGAGCGTAAGCCGTTGTTTGATGTCTTCGCTCTTCGCATCCTTCTCCTGGATTTGTTTCAAGCGTTCAGTTGCCGATTCCGTAGTACCGTTAGGTAGCTCTCGTCCCCACTCCTGCTGCTTACCTTTGAGTTCATTACGAAGCGTCTCTATCCGTACTGCTAACTGTGTAAGCATTTCCGTAGCTGCTGACATCTCCGCTTCCGCCGTAGCCCGAATAGGCTGTAGAGTGGTCCGCGCTACTTGAGCCACTTTACTATCACGTTGCAACCTATCTAGCGTGGAATGCTCCGTTTCGTACTGCTTGGACAGATTCTCTGTAGCAGTTGCAACTTCAACTAACGAATGAACGACATCCCCGTCATATCGTTCCTGCTGACTATCAAGGGTAGCTGCCGCTTCGCCTCTCCCTTTACCAAGTGAGCTTAATCCGTCTGCTTCAGGTGCACCTAACAATTCTAGTAAACTCCGACAATTATCGATATCTCGAGACAGTCCATAGCGAAGTTCTCGAAGAGAGCTCAGTAAGTTTACTAGCTCAGCAAGTTTTGCTTCGCTACCCGCATCTTCTTCGTCCCCATTAAGAGCCGGATTCGGATGATGAGCTGATCCACATACCGGACAGGATTGTCCTTCTTGCAACCCGCCTGCCAAAGTGACCGACCATACATGATTCTCTTGCTCTTTGAGCGATTGTCGCATAGCAACTTCATGGAGACTTAAAACCTCTACATAAGCGGCGGCGCGATGATCTAGGGTATACAAGTTCTCAGCCGTTTGCAGTAAAGCGGCAACCTTGTCCCTGCACTCGAGTTCCGCCTCTTGCTCTTTAGAAGCTATTTCCCTCAACCTGAGGGTAGCTGCTTCAACCTTAAGGCGTTGTCCTGTCTCTTCTGCCTCTATACTGGTCAATTGCCCAGTCATCATGGACAGAATTTGTTCACGTTCTCCTGCCTCCTGCACTTCCCGTCGTTCAGAGGCCTTAACTTCGCATGTCTTGAGCAACTCTTCAAGCTCCTGTTTACGGAGCTGTGCCTTGGCCAGAAGTTGCTCCTCCTTATGTGACTCCTCACTCAGGAGCTGTTGCCGAGTCTTTCCTTCCTGCGACTTAAGCCGTAGATCCCGAAGCTCTGAGAGGAGGGCGTCACATTCTCTCTGTAATAACCTCGCTTGCTCCAATTGATCTAAGCGTTGCAAGAGTAATGGTTCTTCACGGCTAAGCTCAGCTGATGCTATCTCCGCTCTAGCGACAGCCTGCTTGGCTAAGGCTTCCGCCTCTAGTGCCACCTTATGGGCGCTTGAAGCAAGCGCCTCACGCTCCGCTTTGAGCCGCTGAGCTTCTTTCCAAGCCGTCATAGTCGGCCTAATTTGCTCGGAGGCGGTAGCTTTAGCTAGCTTCGCTTCCAGCTCAGCTATAGCACACTCCCGTCCCTGCAAGACCTCAAGCTCCGTCAACCGACGATTATGCTCCTGACTAAGCTCGCGCACCTTCGAGAGTTGCTCGAATCGCTGCTCCGCCTTGCTTAGTTCATGCCTCCGCTCCGTAGCCAGCAACGTCACTGCTTTCATCGCAGCCACCGCTTCTTGTAGCATCTCTTCCGAAGCATTACCCAGCCCCTGTTGCTCCGCACTAATCTCACGAAGTGTATTGTCAGTCTCCTTGACTCTGCGAGCCAGCTTCTGACCTAATAAATCTCCGTACTTCTCTAAATGAAACAATCGCTGTAGCATAGCTCGCCGATCCGCACCTTTCAGCGATAGAAATTCGGCGAATTTTCCTTGGGGTAGCACAACAGCCCGGGTGAAGTCGTCCATTTTAAGTCCGATCTTCTCTTCAACACAGCGGGTCACATCGGCCAGCTTGTCAGCCCACACTTTCTCCCCCTCAGGAAGCACTTCAATAAAGCGACTGATCGTATTACTAATGGATAGTTCATTTTGTCGTTTGAAGCGTCTCTCCACACGATAACGCTCTGTGCCTTGAGCTGAGTTCAACTCGAATGTAAACGAGACAAATAAGGAATCCTCCGATTGGTTCATGATGCCTTGCGTGCCGCCCGAAGCGCGACCTACTTTGCCATACATGGCGAGGGTGATTGCGTCCAAAATTGTCGATTTCCCACTGCCTGTAGGACCGAATATTCCAAACAGTCCCATCTCGCACAATGCGCCAAAATCAATTTCCTGCGTTTCCCGGTAGCTCTGTAGCCCCGACAATTTCAACAATATGGGTTTCACTTATTCTTCACCCTCCCCTACTTTGGTTTCGTCATCACCCGAGATTAGCGACATAAACAGCTCAACTAATTCTTCTTCTGGTTCTGCTCCTCCGGTCTGTCGCTGGTAGAATTTACGGAACAGTTCAGGAACAGGCATCTGAGCACGTGAAGATAACATGGTTTCTGCTTCAAGAGCAGGGTAAAGAGGGCGAATGTGTATGATACCTTCATGAGCCTTACGCAGAGATTGAATCTCTCCGAGCGACATCGCTTCGCTAAGGCTGATCTCAAGATCAATAAAGGCGTTACTATCTCTGCCCTCATCAAGCCAGCGGCGAGCCTCTTCCAATCCGCCACGGCACACCCATTTGACCAAAGGCCGGCCGCTGCTTATAAATAACTCCTCTGCCTTGGGGACACCCCCGGGAGCTATATCTAACATCATCACGGATTTCGCCTGCCCCGCTTCTGAAAAACTGTAGGCAAGAGGAGAGCCACTATAACGAATCATGCCGTTTCCTTTCACCGCCTGAGGACGATGTAAATGACCAAGTGCCGTGTATTGGGCACCAATATCCATCGCTGAAGGATCGACCGTATAAGCACCACCTACTTGGATTGGCCGTTCAGAATCACTTTCGACCCCGCCAAGTACATAAATGTGGCTCATTGCCAAATTAACCGTATCCGCCTGGAAAGAGCTAGCCAGTTGCCGCATTAACATACCTACCTTGGCACTGTATGCCAAGCGTAGTTCTGTCTCATCCCCTTCACCAGCCAGTAGCTCGGAAAGCCGTGCTTCCGATGGATAAGGCAATGCTGCAATGATGGCAATCTCATCAGTCCTTGGTATGTGGATCCTAACCGCTTCTGAAGAGGGAAGTCCAACTAAAGAAATCCCTTGCCGCGATACTAACGGTGAAACCGCCGAGACACGTTCTGGTTGATCGTGATTACCCGCGATTACCACCAACTGGCGTCCATTTTCACTCAAGCGAGCCGCAGCATCATAGAACATTCCCTCAGCAGCAGCAGGGGGATTGACGCTGTCGTATACGTCCCCCGCCATCATAATTACGTCGGCCTGTTGATCTTCCGCCATGGCGACAAGCTCATCCAAGAACTTCTCTTGTTCCAGTAGACGACTCCGTCCTTCCAATGTTCGGCCCAAATGCCAGTCTCCTGTATGCAAAATACGCATTGTCCCTCTCCCCCTCTATCTTCACGCCAGTACTCTATATCAATTTAAACTGTATCTATTACAGTTTGACAGCGTCACCGCTATCAAAGAAATACAACCATTTCTCATCTACGGAAAGACCCGTAATCTGCTCCACAGCATCCCCGTACAATTCCAATTGGAAACGATAAGATTCGCTCAACTCTGAGATCCCACCTCGGTGCTCCAGGACCCGATCACTTTTATAATCTAGCAAGTACAACCGACCATCTACAGAGAAGAGGCAATCGACAATCCCTTGAATGAGGACCATTTCACCAGCAAGTTCACGGCTGAACCTACTTCCTTCTTCAACCAACTCATCGCTACTATTACCACTTGTAGGAGGCGCCAGGCGAGGATAAGCGTCGAGTGCTGGTAAGCCATAACTAAACGGCATTTCCCGCTTTATCCATTCCGCTCTGCGCAGCAGATCGCCTAAGGGACTTCGCATAAAGTCAGCAATCCTCGTTACATCCATCTCCGCGACCTGCTCTTGCGTCATAATTTGGAGCTCCACAAGCCGTTTCAACGTATCATTTACGGTCTGCTCTGCGGCCTCCTCACGCTCAAAGGGAAGATGCTGCATCACAGTATGATAAGCAGTCCCCCGTTCTGTGGGGGTCATCTGACGCTGTTCCATAAACCTCGGACGACGCAAGTGTAGCCTAAAGTCGATTTTATCCTCTTGTGATTCCAGTTCCCTCTTTAGTTCGTCCCGCGCGAAGACGTCAGATGAAGGCTCCTCTTGCATGCTCAGCAGTACTTTCATTTCCGTCACCGATGTTTTCGCACTAATCCGACTTGCAGACTCATATGGATACGACCAATTGAGTCTAGCATCGACAACCTTCTGTAATTGTCCATCCCTTGCCGGCAGGACGGCGAGTGGGTCACCTGAGAGAATTGTCTTCAGTTCAGAGACCTCCGAAATTGGAACTGTCCCTTCATTGACCGCAGCCGCTTCTGTTACACCCGTCGACACGATCTCCCTAGCAGATACGAACCCAATCATCCAATCAGAAGTGCTATCGGCTAGAACCGCCGGAGACGTTGCAGGAAGTCCCGCAAACTGCCGTAGATCAGCGGCTGCAGGATGGCGAATCAGAGAAGGGCCTATCCAATCTAGGTAGCTACGAGCACGGGCTAGCATAAAGTCCGGAAGTTTCTCCTCCTGAGCTTCGAGCGCCCCTCCCCAGGTTTCGACTGATTTGGTCAAATTCTTCACCGAGGATACAAGCACGAGCTTGTCCTTGGGACGGGTCATTGCGACATACAATACTCGCATTTCCTCCGCAAGAAGCTCCATTCCCGCACGCCGCCGTATCGCTAGATTCGGCAATGTTGGATAACTAACACGGGTATCTCCATCCACGAATTTCGGACCAAAGCCCATTTCCTTATGGACCAGAAAAGACGCATTCAAATCCTGACGGTTGAACATTTTGGAAAGCCCTGCTACAAAGACGACCGGAAACTCTAGTCCTTTACTCTTATGAATCGTCATGATCCGCACAGCGTCCCCTTGTTCACCCGAGGTCGCGGCGGCACCGAGATCTCCACCATTTTCTCGCAACTTCGTCACATAACGTAGAAACCGGAATAGCCCCCGAGATGATGACGATATTTCATACTGTCTAGCCCGATCATGAAGAGCTGTTAGATTTCCTTGACGCTGTGAACCGCCGGGCAGTCCACCAACCCAGTCCAAATATCCCGTCTCACGATAAATGTTCCAGATCAAGCTGCTCAGTTCACCTTCTCTAGCCATGTTCCGCCAAACTTCAAGTTGATTCAGAAATGAATTCAGCTTGGATATTAAGGACTCATCTCTCTGCAAATTGCTCTCATCTTCTATCTCCTGACTACCCTTAGATGCTGCCAAAACAGCATGATAATAGTTACCGTTCGGAGCAGCCAAACGAATCTCAGCAAGTTCCTCTTCTGTAAATGTAAATAAAGGAGAACGTAGTACTGCAGCCAGAGGAATATCTTGTAATGGGTTATCGATAATTTGCAGGAGCGATAGCATAGTCTCCACTTCAGATGCCTGAAAATAGCCTTGACTCAATTCACCATAAGCTGGAATCCCCGCCATCCGTAATTCCTCGATTATTATTGGCGCCCATGATAACGTGGACCGCAATAAAATAACCATATCGCGATAACCAACCGGTCGCATATCTTGTAACTTCTTATCATATATCCGAAGTGATTTATCTCCGTCTGCTAGCATCTCACGAATACGGACAGCTATAGCTCGTGCCTCCAACCGGACAGCCTCAAGTTCAGCGACGTCCTCATCAACCTCAGTTTCATCGCCTCCTCCTTCCGAAGCACCACCGTCTGCTCCGCTGGAAGTGTCGATACTACGATCAATTAATAGCAATTCAGGTCTGTAATCATCCTCAGGTATATCAGGAAACCCTTCCCCATATATCAACTCCGCCCTAGCATCATAGGAGATTTCTGCAACCCCTTCGTTCATAATCTGCCTAAACAACAAATTCACAGCATCTACCACTTCATGCCGACTACGGAAGTTACGGGCAAGATCAATCCGAAGACCTTCGCCGGAGAAATCATTATCATACTTCCGGTATTTATCCAGGAACAACCCAGGTTCCGCTAACCGGAAACGATAAATACTCTGCTTAACGTCACCGACCATAAATTTGTTACCTGGACTAGTACGAGTTATCAAGCGTACGATATCTTCTTGCACCGTATTCGTATCCTGATATTCATCAAGCAAAACTTCATCAAATTGCATCTGGTATTCTTTTGCTGCATCCGAAGGCCAAACCTCATTCGGCGTTGAATCAGGGTGACGCAAAATTTGTAATGTGTAATGCTCCAAATCTGAGAAATCAAGCCATCCCTTCGCAACCTTTTCTTGCCGATATTTGTCGCCGAACTGAGTGATAAGTTCAGCAAGTTCCGACATCAACGGTGCAGCTTCGTTCATCTCATCCAGAAATACCTCTGGATGACGACTATATAATTGAACTCGTAGGTCCGTTACGCTTTTCTTAACTTCTTCACGTAGTGATTTGACTCGCTCCTGCAACAAAGGATCCGTCTGATCCTTCTTGCATGGCTTTAACTTACCGAATGCTACCGTTTGAAACACATCGTATAGCCCTGACCAAAGACCATTCTGTACTGCCTCTTGCAAGTTCTCTATTACGCAAAGATCTTCCTCTAGCGTAGCTGCATACGGAAGTGGCCCACCGGGAGATACTGCAATACGCTGCGCCTGACGCAACAGATCAGCAGCTCCTCCTAAAGTCAGGGCTGTATCAGTGAGGATACTTTGTACCCAAGAGCTTTGCTCGATCGCAGCCGTATCCGGCGCCTCAAATACTGCAGCCGCCTGCTTCAGCCAATGTTCTGGCCAAGGATGACTACGTGAGAAATCGTATAACTTTTGCACAAGAGCAAAGACAGCATCATCACTCCGCTCTCCACCAAACCAATCCGCCAGCTTCAAGAATGGGCTTGCTGCAGACTCCGAGGCATATTTCTGTTCAAACAACTCTTCCAGCACTTCTTGACGAAGCAATGCCGTCTCACTCTCCGAGGCAATCCGAAAACCTGGGTCCAGTGGAATCAAGGTGTAATAACGTTGAATAACTTCCATACAGAAGGAATGAAGCGTCGTGATGGAAGCCCGTCCAAGCATAGCCAGTTGACGATTCAAATGCTCGTTCCCTGGGTCTTTGATCAGCTCCTTCTCCAGCGCTTCCGTAATCCGCTGCCGCATCTCAGCAGCCGCTGCTTTCGTAAATGTAGCTACAAGCAGCCGATCAACACTGATCGGCTCGTCACGATGAGATAACTTACGGATAATCCGCTCGACCAGTACCGCGGTTTTACCGGAGCCTGCCGCAGCTGCCACTAACATATCTCCTCCTGAGACGGAGATCGCCTTCCATTGATCATCGCTCCAGTAGCTACCTTCTGGTTTGGGTATTGTTATCATTGCTCCACCTCCTTACTTCCGCTTTCTTCAAGTAATTCCCATACTTTGTCCTTACCAGGTTTATTCAGTACGTTAAACGCACTTCCCTCTAACGATTCCTCAAAACGACAGACTGGCTTAAAATCACAATGAGTACAAGCTGTCTGAGTACCAAGTCGGTACGGGGCAATTGCCACGTCTCCATCGGTAATACGCGTTCCTATATCAGTAATAGCATGCCGCACAGATCCAATCAGTGTACGCCACTGTTCCTGAGTAGCTACAGATGCACTACTATAAAATCCCCCGTCTGCTTTGAGCGCAACAGGTAAAATATCGGAATGTCCTCGTTCTAACTGCCCGTCCATTTGGGCAATAACATCCCGATCGGCCAGTAGTAAGCCCTTCATCTTAAACCGTTTAAGCATTTCTATTTCAGCATCTTCGCGGCTCAAATCGTTACTGCTCTGTATGAGTGGATTGTGAACATGGAAATACAACGTACCTGCTGGTAGTGCAGGGCGACCTAACCAGACCTCCGCAGATGTCAGCAGTACATCTAAATAAGTCAGCATTTGCAACGATAAGCCGTAGTACACTTCATGTAACTTCAGATCAGTCTGGCTCGATTTATAATCAATGACGCGAAGTAGAATACCCCGCTCGCCTTCAGCCATATCCACCCGATCAATCCGGCCGACAATCTCCATCACATTACCGTTTGACAACTCAAATTTGAGCGGAGGTAGTGGCTGCCCTGGACCAAAGTCCAGTTCCAGACCTACAGGCTCGAAATTCCCCCGTCTAGACTGTTCACCGAGGATAACTGAAGCTCGGCCAACGATATTTTTGAGCTTACGGGAGATATACCCGTAGCGCTTCGAACTGAGTAGAATCTCTCCCTGTAGTTTAGGTATAAGCTCCTCAACCGCTACATCTGCTTCCCTAATACATTCTTCAGGAGTAAGGCTCCCCCAACTCCGGTTCTGTTCTTTGAAGGTGATCGCCATCGAACTAAGAGCCGAATGAAATAGTTGGCCAATATCTGGCGCCTTCAAACGGTACATCCTTCTCTCCTTCAATTTCAGTCCATGAGAAGCAAAGTGAGAGAACGGGCAGGCTGAGAATTTCTCCATACGCGATACACTGGTACGCAGCACCTTACCATACAATTTCCGACTAGTATTAGGTTTCAAGCTAGTTACTTGGTTGCGATAATCTAGCGATTCCAATAAACGTGCTACTTTACCCGACCATTCTGGTTGTTCCTTGAACCAAGCTAACACGCTCCACCAAATCGGAGATATTTCCTTACCAGACTTCCACAATCTAAGCTGTCTAATCAACATAGCCAGCGCAGGTGCTGGCCGGGACACATATTCTAACTGGAGTTCCTCAGCATCCGAAATTGCGGGTCCATCACTGATAAACTTTTCCTCCAAAAAAGGAAAGATTCTCTTTACATGACGGATCACTTCAGAAGGAAGTAGTGCCCCACCATTCTCATCAGCACTTGGATAACTTAGCCAGAGCGAAGTGCTCGCCGAAGAAAGAGCTCCATATATTAGGAACCTTTCATCAAGAAGCCTACGTGTAATCCCCGGCGCCAAGTTCATTCCTATTTCCCCTAGCCGTATACGCTCTTGATCACTGAGCACACCCTTCTCTTGAAGATTCGCTGGCATAATTCCTTCATTAATACCAAGCAGAAAAACATGTCGTACATGACTTGTTTGCGTCCGATCTGTACTTCCAATCAGCACTTGGTCAAGCGAAGGCGGAACTAAGGCTAACTTCAAGTCCTTCAGCCCTGTCTCCAGTACACCGGCGAATAATAAACTACCTAACTCTTCGTCACCCATCATTTCAACGATTTGATCTAGTAGTTCAAGGATGGCGGTCCATAACTGCCGATGCTCCATGGCCTCTTGGGGATGTCCATCACGTAGACTATGGTGAGCCATAAGATCAAGACGCTTTGGTGCATCAATGTCTTCCAACAGCTGGTATACAGCTGTGCACATTTCAGCAGCGGTCTTGGCCTTTTTCAGACGTTTCTCAAAGGCAAATAACGGACCCGTTACTGTCGCTCTACACTTCTCCAGTGAAAGAAGCGTCTTGTTCTCTGCTAAATTCTCTGTTTTCTCATCATCATCAAGCGAGAGGCTCGGAGCCGATTTCCATGGATGACCATCGGTCCAGCGATGGCCATGAATTCCACTCGCCAGAACGTAGTTCTCTAATGCATCCATGTCTTCGCGTGTCAAACTTCCATCCATAGGTAGTAAAAACTCGCTCTTAACACACCGGAATACATCCTCATACTTCCAATATTTCAAAACGACGTCCAACGCCGCTCTAATAAATTCAATTAATGGATGATGAAGCACACTTGTCTTCTGATCTAAGAAATGAGGAATGCTATATTCCTCAAATACCGGCCCAATCATATGCTCGTAGTCTCCCAGGTTTCGTACAAACAGTGCCATGTCCCGCCAACGCGCACCTTCCTCACGTACCAAACGCACCATTTCACGAGCCGCTCCTACAATTTCGGCCCGCCGGCCTCCAGCTACGTGAAGTGATAGGGACTGTGTGAGATCAGGTGGGGGCGTTTCACCAGGCCAACTGATTCGACGCTCATAGGCAGACTCCAAGTAGGACAACGTCTCACTGTGCTTGAATCTCGGATAAGGACGAACATCGAGCAATTTTGTTGGCTCAACTTCAACCCCAATGGATTCCGCCAAAGCCCGAAGCTTCATGTAGGTCATTGCCGTAGGTTGGAACAGATTCAGCTCATGAGGAGGAATCCCATCATCATAAGGACGATCTAAAGTGAGGGCTACGGTCAAAGACGACACCGTTCTCAGCAGTTCGCCAATAGCACTATATTCTTGAGGCGTAAACGTATGAAACCCATCGATCCAAATATGTGCTCCTTTGAGGTACGATGAATCTTGTGCGCCTTCCGTCAGCTTGATGACATGGTCCTCTGCATCAATATATAACTTAGAGAGTTCTTGATCGAACTCGCGGTATAAGATATTTAAATCATGGAGTTTGATCTTTAACAGCGGAGACTCAGAGGCTGAGGACTCTAGAAAACGTAAATGATCCTCTAGTGTAGAGAATTTTGTATTATACTTCTTCATCTCTGTATATAGAGAGTTGATCTCATCGATCAGCCCAAGTTGATCTCCGGCATGTCCATACAGCCTCAACTCGTCCTTACGGCGCCGCATAATTTTGTAGAGCAGCATTTTCTTGCCTTCCTCGTTGATCGGGACCAGAGCAGAACCACCTGTCTCTTGCATCACGCGCAAGGCTAAACGGCGGAAGCCAAGCACCTGCGTCCGAAGGGTTCCACGAATGCCCGGAGTCTGAAGAATTGCCCGCTCAATTTGAAATGTCCCCTGTTCTGGAGCTAGTAGAATTAATGGCGAACCCACAGGTTCCTCGCGTAACTTGGAAGTAATGGCGTCCAGGATCATATTGCTCTTACCACTACCAGAGCGGCCGATAATGAATTGAAGTGACATGTAAATGCCTCCTAAAGGAATATCTAAATAGAAAAAGCCGAACAAATTATCTATGTCCCAGTATATCATATCGCATGGCGCAAAATAAGAATGTATGTTCCATTCAAATAACACAAACGGCTCTGTTTGTGGGACGAGTTCTCCCCTAACAGAGCCGTAATTCATATGCCATCGGCATTTAACAAATCATATCCATATGGATACCTTCCAGATAGTACCGCCTGAGCTATTGTGACACATTTATAGTTTTCACACCAAGGTAATAAAAGAACTCGTCATCTGACTCCTCTATATTACTAAAATCATATTTGAAGGATAATTCTATCAATCGTTCACGACTCGGGATGGGTTCACGCGGGCTCTTGAATCCAATTCTCTGATGATGAGCTTGCAGTCCTGCTCTTGTCCTTGAATGAGCTATAATGAACTTCCCTCCAGGCCGCAGGTTATGGCGGGCATTCGCAAAGATCCTATCCAGATTATCAAAATGCGGAATACTATCATAGATGATGATATAGTCAAAACAGAAATCAAATTTTATTTTATTTTCGAAATCCATACAATAAGTCTCAGCTTGTGGAAACTCATCAGTTAATTGCTCAAGCATTCTACTTGATAAATCAATGGCCACATACCTTTTGGGGCTAATCTCCTTAGTTGCAAGCACAGAAAGTAGTATGCCGGTACCAGACGCTACATCTAATATTTTGTGATGAGGACTAATTCCAAGGGAATCAATTATTCTACTCGCTACTGAAATTGATTCCGGAGTGTTCTTCCAATGTGGAGCTAATTGGTCAAATCGCTTGATATCTTCCTTTTTCTTCTCACGCATCGTGAAGTTATCCCAAGTTGTTCCTTCTATGTTCCATTGCTGGATTGTTTTAAAAAGTAGTCTATGTAAATTGCCATAGGTCATATTCTCTGGAAAAGAATCAACCCATCTTATTTCTTCTATCTCAAATTCTTCGGGTAACTCACCAAGTTCAAATATTTCACAGTAATATAACAAGCCGTAACTCTTCTCCCCATCCACTGTCATGGAGTACTTCGTAACCGGGGTTATTCTAAATGTACGTGCACCTGATTCTTCATATAGTTCTCGTGCTGCAGCTTCATTCAACTCTTCATTTAATTCGCGGTGTCCGCCCTGCACTTCCCATGTTGTCTTCCCCTTTTGCCTACCTACACCCCAACGACCCCGATATTTGGAAAACATCACGACAAACTGGATCTCTTTATCTTCAGGATGATCTAAACCGTAAACTTCAACCAAGCTGTCCAAATAATCACCTCCATATCTGGCTCACCACTCATTTAATTAAAGATGCCTCGATCTGGTCCCGCAGAAATTTCTCATTCAGTCCTTGCTTACAAAACTCAAACTTAATACCTGTTATTCCTTGAATACGGTCAATGACTTGTGCTAAATGATAACTTGTATGTTCTACCAAATGATAGATATGGTGAACATCTTCCATATTGAAATCGTTCGGATTATTAATATATCGAATGATCAGTTGCTTCCATGACTTCAATTGCTGTTCCAGCTGATCAAGTAATTGCTCTGGGGTAAAGTTAGAATTCGGGAAAAAATTATGGAAATCTTGTCCTAATAGATGCTCTTGCTCTGTTAATCTGAGACAATTTCTATGAATATGTTCCGTTACGTGCATCACAATTCCACCTACTGAATTGCTTCCAGGATATTGTTCTACCCAAAGTTGCTCTTTATTTAAAGGTTTGAATGCTTCGCTCAATTTCAAGAAATACAGATCACACATTCTATGAAGCGAGATGCGAAGAAAAGTTTCCCCAAATAACAGATCATTCATAATTTGTCGTCTCCTTAAACACACAACACTACGACTCCGACTTAGATAGCTCTTCTAAACAAGACTGAGCCGTGTATTGTTTAATGTTTACTCTCAAATATCTACGACTGATATGGAGGTGGTTCCATTACTTTAAATACTCCATCCACTCTCTTTACCGTATAAGTGAATTCGGTTTTACTTGAATCCTCCGTCCTCACTTCAAAAAGCGTTCCATCCTCATCCTTAAAAGTAATCACAAAGACAAATTCGTCTTCGCTGATTTCTTTCTTATCTTTAATTTCATTGAAAGAAATTTTCTCTGGCATTACACTTTGAATATAACTCTCAAAAATCTTCTCCTTATCCTGTCGATCGGATTCCGGAGCGAACATCTGTAACCAATCATAGTCGCCTCCATATAGCTCCACCAAGGTTGCGTAATCTCGATCGGTTATGGCGTTAACATATTGTTTCAAAACGTCTTCCGGTCCACCAAGCGCTGGTTCTGATCGCTTTATGTCATTAGTGCATCCAGCAACGACAAGAATACCAATGAGACATGCAAAGATAAACTTCTTCAAAAAAACGCCCCCATTCGTAAATTAAACTTCTACTAAATTAACGATGAGGCATCCTAAAGAGTTGCATTATTTTGGAAATTACATCCACTCGCTTGCAAGTATGGCATAGTGATAAGAATCCACCCAGATCGGCTCGCCATCCTCGGTTCTTTTGAAAGTAGCATTCTGTAGCATATGAGCTTCTCTTCGCATACCTAGGCGTTCCAACAGTCTCCATGAAGCTGTGTTTCTTATATCTGCGCCAGCAATAATCCGATGGCAATGTAACTCCTCAAACCCGTACTGCAGAATTCTTCTTGCTGATTCCGTTGCGTAACCTTGACTATAATAATTTGGGTTAAATACATATCCTAATGTCCAAGTCATAAAATGTTCTAATTCCACTTGTTTGAAATAGAGATGTCCTATCATTTTATTGTTATGTTTTAGACACACAGCCCAAAATGCATTGTTATCCTTTTCTTCATAACGCCTTAACGCTTCTCTAAAACAGTCTTCCTTCGAAAAGACAGGGTAAGGCTCGTATAATACAACTTCAGGCAGCGAGAGATATTGGTATAAATCCTCCCCATCTTCTGGTACAAATCTACGAATAACTAATCTTTCTGTATCCATCATTTCCATCTCCACAACTCCCCACGGCTTGCAAATATCCCCTTTATTTTACCATGGTAAAATATTACTTCATGAGAATTTTGTCACTATAGATGAATTGTGTGTGACATCACCAAAAAATCTATTTTAATATGATATACTCACTGAACAATATTATTGTAAAGGGTGATTGTTACGTTAGTTATCAAACGAGATGGGTCTGAAGTTCCCTTTAATCAGCAAAAAATTATTGATGCCATATGTGCTGCTATGAATTGTACAGACAAAAAAATAGATATGGATGTAGCTCAAAAGGTAGCTGATAAAGTTACGGTTAAAATCTCTAAGTTACATAAAATAGACATTGAACATATTCAAGACGAAGTACAGTCCGCACTGATGAACAGTAAACGTAAAGACGCTGCCGAGGAGTACATTGGTTACCGTGAAATTAGAACGCTCAAAAGACGGGAACGCAGCAGTTTGGATAAAAAGGTCCAGGGTCTTCTCGACCTAACAAATGAAGAAGTTTTAAAAGAAAACTCTAATAAAGATGGAGCAACCATTCCAACGCAAAGAGATTTGCTAGCTGGGATTATGGCAAAAGACTTTGCCCAAACGTATATGATTCCGAAACGGGTTGTTGAAGCGCACAACAATGGAAGCCTGCATTTTCACGATCAGGATTATAGCCCTTACTTCCCTATCTATAATTGTATGCTGATTGATCTAAAAGGAATGCTGGAGAATGGCTTTAAGCTAGGTAACGCGCAAATTGAAACTCCTAAATCGATTACGACAGCTACTGCGATTACGGCACAAATTATTGCCCAAGTAGCTAGCCATATATATGGTGGGAATACGATTAATGAGATTGATATCATTCTAGCTCCGTATGTAGCACAGTCCTTCATCAAGCATTTCAAAACGGGATTACAATGGCTCTATTCGATGAATCGTACGGACATTGATGCATTGGATATTTTCTATGAAAATCAACAGTTAAAAGAAACATACCCTAACTGTTTTGAATACGCTAAACATCTCACAGAAAAAGAGACTTTTGATGCTTTCCAATCCTTGGAGTATGAAATTAACACTTTGGTCAGTGCTAACGGTCAAACTCCGTTTAGTACATTCGGCTTTGGTAGAGGTCTATCATGGGAAGAGCGGCAGATTCAAATCGCTATCCTCAAGAACCGGATTAGAGGTCTAGGCAAAGATGGCAAAACACCTGTATTCCCTAAATTGATTTTTGGGATGGAAGAGGGCGTGAATTTGAAGCCTGAGGATCCTAACTATGATATTAAACAATTGGCACTAAAATGTAGCACTTTACGTATGTATCCGGATATTATATCCGTACCTAAGGTCAAAGAAATTACAGGGTCGTTCAAATTCCCGATGGGCTGTAGATCCTTCTTGGGTGCATACGAGGAAGATGGACAAGCACTACACGATGGTAGATTCAATATGGGCGTCGTAACTGCCAATCTGCCTCGTATTGCGATTCGAGCTAAAGGATCCGAGAAGACATTCTACCGTTTGCTAGATGAATTGTTAGAAACCTGCAAAGAGGGTCTTATGTTCCGTGTGAACCGTCTGAAAGGAGTCAAAGCCAAAGTTGCTCCTATTCTGTATATGGAAGGTGCTGCAGGTAGCAGGCTTCAGCCAGAAGATAGCATTGATCACCTGTTAGAGAATGGTAGAGCCAGCATTTCACTTGGATACATCGGCATACATGAAACAATACTTTCCTTGTATGGACAGCATATTTTTGATGATGAGAAACTTCGCCAAAAAGGGTTAGATATTGTGAAGTATTTAAGTGCTAAGGCTACGGCATGGAAAAATGAAACGGGATATGGTTTTAGTCTCTACTCTACTCCTGCGGAATCCTTGTGCTACCGCTTCTGTAAGCTGGATGAAGAACAATTCGGGGTCATTGCAGGTATTACGGATAAGGGGTATTACACGAACTCTTTCCACCTCGATGTCAACAAGAAAGTGACTCCATTTGAGAAGATTGAGCTGGAAAAGGATTATCCTCAGCATGCGAACGGCGGGTTTATTACCTACTGCGAATTTGATTCTTTAGTGAAAAATCCTGAGGCACTGGAAGCTGTATGGGATTATGCATATGAAAGATTACCTTACTTTGGAACCAATACGCCAACTGATAAATGCTTAGAATGTGGATTTGAGGGTGAATTTGAAGCTACAAACACTGGATTTAAGTGCCCTAACTGTGATAATAGCAATCCAAAGACTTCATCGGTAATCAGACGTTGCTGTGGGTATCTGTCGGAGCCAAGTCAGCGGCCATTTAATGCGGGGAAACAAAAAGAAGTTCTCTCTCGTGTAAAGCATATGTGATGTTATGAATATAGCCGATTATAAAAAATACGATGTACTTAATGGGAAAGGGTTACGAAATTCCCTATTCACCTCCGGATGCCGTCATCACTGTAAAGGGTGCTTCAATGCAGCTACCTGGAATTTTGATTACGGTACCCCTTATACACCACAATTTGAAGATCAGGTTATTTCTGATTTGAATGTCGAAGGCATCAAAATTTCCGGTTTATCCCTCCTAGGCGGAGAGCCTTTTGAACATGTTGATGGTTTGTTGGGGCTCGTTAGACGGATACAGCAAGAATGTGTCGGCAAGGATATATGGATCTGGTCAGGATACACGTTCGAAGAGATTCTAGCCGACACCTCTAAGTCAGAGTTACTTGCCTATTGTGATGTACTTATCGACGGTAAATTCATCTTAGAGCAGCGGAATTTGAAGCTACAATGGCGAGGATCAGAGAATCAGCGTGTAATCAATGTGAAACAGAGTCTTCATCAAGGGAAGGTCGTCTTACAGGATTAGAATAGAGTTTGAAAATAGCATGATTAAAAATCGCCGCTCTTCTTCCGTTGTTGGAAGTGAGCGGCGATTTTTAAGTGGCTTGCTCGATTTACATAAAATCTGGTTTAAATATATTGAGCGTTGTAACAATCGTATGATTTTATTTTTTTTGATCTATAGGAATAGATATTGTCTTGTCATAGGTTTTAATATAGTCAAATCCGTCCAGCAACAGGTGTTCCGGTTCCTCCATTGTATTAAAAGAATACGTCTGCTCCCAGAGGATGTTACCATTTTTCAGATCCCACGGCCGTGATGAGGAAATTGATGATACGGGAACTACGATATCACCAGCTTGAACGGATAAATTTCCCGTTTCCAAAAATGTGAATTGTTTTCTGGCTATAACGATATCATAGCCTGTATCGGTTTTTGTTACGCTCCGAATCCATACCTTCTCATTGCCAATTTTGATGGATTGATCTGATGGTGAGGCTAGGGAGATGGGTTCTTCTACTTTCTGATATCCGGGAAAATCTTCGAGTACAAGCTCAATGGTCTTTATCTTGTCTGTCGGAAGCACATCAAATTCAAGTTCAAATCCCAGAATTCCCTTTTTAGTATTATCCGACTGCATTCTCCATGATTTCATTTCTGTTCCATTCACATAAAGCTTTGTATTACCTGAAAATCTTGGGTATCCCTCTTCATCCATTTCATAATGCCCCTTCACGATGGTTGAAGTTGGCGAAGCAGTAATGGAGTCATAATGGACAGTCCCCTCATCGACAGGAACGGATTTAGAAATTTCCTCTTTAATAATACTATTCATCGCTTTATTAGCCTCAAAATTGAAAGAGATGGGATATGATGCCCGCTCCCCGTTATCCAGCCACTCAATGAATGTAACGGTTAAAGTTCTGGAGAATGGACTAACTGGATCGAATTTATCTATTCTTTCGATATGGGTCTCGTCTTTGCTGTTGTTACCACCTCCACCTTTCGAATAAGAATCAGTCAGGAAACCTTGAATTTTGTCCGTTTGATAACGAAATGAACCACTGTCAGTAAATACGGAGCCTTCAGGTCGATCAATGGTGTAATACATCAACAAAGCGTTATCGTCCGCTATAACCCCGTTAATGGTAATAACCGTACCGTCATCAAGTGTTTTGCTCTTGTTTACCGTTTGTCCATATCCTTGATCTGCCACTTCAGAAAAACTGAGAGAATACAAATCGGTTTTATCAAGCAGCTTACTTCCGTAATAAGCAAAGGCAGGATATTGATACGTTCCGATAATTAGAAGGAGTACTGCAGCTGTTGATGCAACCCACGTCATAGCTCTATTTATATTCTTTTTCTTAGCGGGAACATCTTCAAGTGCTTTGCGAAGTCTGCCCTCAAGATCTGACGGAGCCTGTACCACATTCAAGCTTTGTTTGTGTTCCTGTAATTTCTCCTCGATCGTTTGCATAACCATCACCTCCGATTAAGACTTTGAGTTTTTGTAATCCTTGTGAGATTCTAGATTTGATTGTGCCAAGCGGTGCACCGGTCATGTCAGCAATCGTCTGGTACGCAAGATCATGAACATAACGAAGTTCGATCGCTTCCCGCTGCTGTGCATTCAGATGAGATAGTAGTACATCCATGTTCATCTCAGACTCTGAGTAGCGATATGGATTATCGTCAGTTAATGTAGCAAGTGAGGATTCTCGCTCGTTCTCCAGTGGAAGAAATCGATCCTTTTTGCGGAGTAATGTTTTACACCGATTCACTAGAATGGTTTTGCTCCAGCTGTAGAATGCTTCGCCTTTTTGCAATTGATCAATCTTTTCATAAAGTGTAACAATCATGTCTTCCATTGCATCCATCGCGTCATGCTCATTTCCCATGTATGTATGGGCAAGACGATAATAAGCGTCCTGATCAGCTATGATTAGCTGTAATAAAGCTTCCTTGTTGCCTTTTTGGGCTTGTTTGACAAGACGGCTTACTTTCATGTTCTCTCCCCTTTTCATAGATAAGAGATCGCAGCGATTATAAAAGTTCATTTCGCACAAAAAAAATCCACAACCAAGTCACAGGGAAGTCACCTTATCCCCATGAGGTTGCGGAGGTATATGAAATTAATAATTTTATAGTGCGCTGGATGCTTGGCTGACCCATGATACCAACTGGGCTGTGTCAAACGAATCCCCTTTACGCAGCTTCAGTGTTTTTCGTTCCGGAGGACCATCGAATTTGCCTTCAGAAAGCTCTAACTCGGAGGCATTAAAGATGGTAAAGCTGACTACATCTTTCGATGTGGAGATAACTGCAGCATATTTTCCGTTTTTCAAAAAATGAGGCTTCTTATACTGAATTCTTTCTTGAGGATCCGGGATGGCTTGATGTACAACCTCGCGAAGACGAGAAGATAGTTCAACCTGCCAAGGTTCCTTTATAGCTTCAATAAAATCGGTCACTTCTTGATTCATTTTATTTGCCTCCTTATGAATGGTTTCATGGTTTATGGAAAACCTTTATTTCAGCTTATAGAATCTTATATCTCCCTCATTACCATTTTGTTAAATATCCAGATTTTCTTAACACTAGTTCATTAAACGGATTTAGACCTGGTATAGGTTCATCGAGTGAGAAAAACCTGAGTTCAAGCCCTTCATCATCATTAACTGTGGGTATTCCTTCAACATCTAAAGCTTCAAAAATGGCCATTACATTATATATTTCATCCCCATGCGGGTATTTATAGTACATGTCCTGCCCTGAAAGAAGCGTTATAAATTTAAAGTTATTCGCCCTTAAACCTGCCTCTTCGTATAGCTCTCGGCTTGCCGCCTCCTCCAAAGATTCCCCAAGTTCCAGCGCTCCTCCAATGGTTCCCCAATCCAAACTATCCGTTCGTTTCTGTAATAATAGATGTCCGTATTCATTGAAAATAAGTACACATGCTCCAGCCATTATTAATGGGCGTGAACCAACTACTTTTCTTAGATCACTTATATATCCCATGAAATCCTCCCATACTAACCAATATCCTTGAAGAAATCGCCATACAGCTCGACAATTTCCTTCAATACGTTTAATGACTCATTAACGGAACCCACCTCTAAAGAATGTGTACCATTTAGAAAAGAGTGAACCTGAACATCATTAAAGCCTTCTATAGATTCTCTGCTCTCTTGACTGAATTGTGGATCATTCGTTCCGTAAATTACAAGACAATTGGAATTCTGAATATAAGGCACGGTTTCATTTAAGGGCGTTAAGAACAGTTGCTTTATTGGTCCCCCATCAATTAACTCATCTGCCACTTTTCCAGAAATAACTGTACCTAGACTTTTGCTTACAAAGACTAATGTAGAATACGGTTCTTTTACTTGTTGAATTGCTTTCTTACACTCATCAATAAGGATAGGTATATCTTCATACTCTAGATCTGTCCTTGCACTTTGGTAGCCATATTCAAGTAATAATACATCGTGATTATTCTCAATGGCACTTTGACTCGAATAGTACAATAGGGGGAGTTCACATGGGTAGTTCTTGCCGGGGAATAGGACAACTAACGATTTCGAGTTATTGGAAATATGTCGATGTTTAACTTCTATTCCCCAGAACGACGGGAGTGTTACATAGTTTCTTTCCATTTCTATACTTCCTCCCCAATTATCATCTTCTTGTCATTATGATGATCCCTGTTGACCAATCCAACTTGGCCATATGAAATTCTGTCTTCTTTTCTAAATACTCGATTAGTTCCTGTACTTTGTCACCATGACCTTCAGGCCAATTGGATTGAGGGTTTAGATCATCTATGATGTAAATTCCATGGGGATTGATCATGTTCAAGGTCTCTTCAACTAAATAAAACTTCCCGGGCCACGTGTCCGCAAAAATGATATCGAATTTATCATTGAGGTGATCCTCGATGTACTTACCTCCATCTTCAACAATGAATTCAATTCGCTTATCATGTCCTAATACATCTCTAGCCACCGCTGCACTCTCTGCGTCGAATTCAACTGAGACTAATCTACTCCCTTGATCCATACCTTCTAATATCCAAGATGTTGAGTAGCCTGCGCCTGTGCCAAGTTCAAGAATACTTGCATTTGGTTTATTCATTACCAATACTCTGAGCAAACTCCCCGTCAAACTATCACATGATGCCGTAAAGCCTTGCTTAGTTGCATGTTCAAGAATCTCCTCTGTATGCTTAGGTAACTTCAAGTTTATCAAATCATCCATGGTTAGTCTCCTTTTTCGTATTCTGATATAATCCAAAAGCCTCTGTTCATCGTTGAAAAGGACCTCAACAAAAAAACACCACGACAAAGCTTATCTGCTTCGTCATGGTGTCTTTAAACAATACCATGGTTTACTGTTATTTTAAATAAAAACACCTTATAGTAAGGACCTTGTAGATTCTCTAACGATCAGCTCTGCCGGGAAGATTTTGTGCGAATGTGTTATTTTTTTATTGATTAGATCAAAAAGAATTTTAATAGTCTCTTCCGCCATTTCTACTACTGGTTGTTTCATGGTCGTAAGTGAAGGATTATAATAAAATGATATATCCAGTCCATCAAAACCCGCAACTGAGTAATCCTCTGGAACTCTCTTACCAGCTTCTATTATGGCTCGACATGCACCAACTGCTAGATTATCAGAAATAGCATAAATGGCTGTAAACTCTTCTTTGGTTTCTAACATTTCTTTGGTAACTGTATATCCATTTTCCATGGTATAACTTTCGATATTTTCTTTCATACACCATACCAATTGTGCATTATAATCTATCCCATTATCTTTAAGAGCTTGTTTATATCCTTCGTATCTTAACTTACCAATACTCACATCATCCATAGCTGCTGTAATGATTGCAATTTTTGTATGGCCCTGATTACATAAATAGTCTACCATTCTATAGCTTTCTTTAAAGTCATCCACTGATACTGAAGAATAATTATTCAGATCAAACTCTTCGGTCATCCCAATTGTACTAAGTACAAAAGGTACAGTTAATTGATTTAGCTTTTCTTGGGAGTGTGAAAAATATCCTCCCAAAAACACAATACCCTTCAACCGCTTTTCTTTCTCTAGTTCAATAGCCACTTCGATTTCATCTTGATTTTCATCTACCCGTTGCAAAAAGAAAGAATATTTCTTCCTCTGAATTTCTTGTTCAAATACCTTAATCATATGATTGAAAAAAGGATTGGTAATTCCCTTAATCAAAACGGCAATTGTTTTCGAAGCAGAACGCTTCAAATTCCTCGCGCTGTTATTTGGAACATAATGATTTTCTTTAATCACCTTCATAATCATCGCTTTGGTTTCTTCACTAATATCCGGATGATTATTCATAGCTCTAGATACTGTTGTTACCCCAACTCCACACATTTTGGCAATATCAATAATTGTCATTCGTTCCATAGTGTTTGTTCTTCCCTTACAGTGTAGTTTCATTCATCCATCAATATATCAATTAAAGTTGCGTGAAACCAATAAATCAATAGGTTCTCCTATAATTCCAACAGCTGTGATGAGATAAACTTATTCTATATCAAAATGTAAATTACATACAAGTGCAACAAAAGTAGGATCTTCTTGGTGTCGATATCCCCAAGAAAGAACCCTACTCTAATCCAAAGAATAATAAGTACCGATGTACATATTGTAAGCTACACCCAAGAGATAAAGCTTATCCCTTAACAGCCCCTGCAACAACACCCTCAATAATATACTTTTGACAGGTTAGATAGAATACTACAATAGGTATAATAGCTAAGACTAACATTGCCATCATGGCTCCCATATCGATTGATCCATATCCACCCTTTAGGTACTGAATTGCAATTGGAATAGTTCTGTATTCCGTACCAATAACTAGGAGTGGTAGTAAGTAGTCATTCCATACCCACATAACATTTAGAATAGCTACTGTTATCGCGATGGGCTTAAGAATTGGCAGTACTACTTTAAAGAACGACTGAGCAGGATTACATCCATCAATCATAACGGCCTCTTCAATCTCAAGCGGTATTGATTTGACGAACCCACTAAATAAGAATACCGACAAGCCGGAACCAAATCCCAGATATATTAATATAATTCCTATTGGATTATCAATACTTAAGACGTTGGCAACCTTTGTCATTGTGAACATAACCATTTGGAATGGAACGATCATCGAGAATACAAATACATAGAACAATAGGCTATTAAACTTTGTCTTAACTCTTGTAATATACCATGCTGTCATTGATGTAAATAAAACAATAGCGGCAACGGAACACACTGTAATAAACAGTGACATACCGAACGCAGATACGAAACCAATCTTAGTGATACCACTGGTATAGTTACTTAAGCCAGCAAAAGTATCACTATTAGGAAGTGCAAAAGGAGCATCACTAATGAAGAACTTACCTTTAAAGGAGTTCATGAGAACGATAAAGATTGGCGACAAAAATAGAACAGTCAAAACTGACAAAATGATGTATAGAATATAATCACTTACTCTTGTTTTTGCCTTATTCATCAATTCTCAACTTCCTTTCTTCTAGTGATAACAAGTTGTATTAATGCGATTAGTGCCACTAAAACAAAGAATATGACGGCCTTAGCCTGACCTACACCTTCATAACCCGTTTTACCGTAGAAGGTGTTGAATATATCCAAAGCTAACATAGCTGTTTGTTTAGATGGCGCACCGGCTGTCAAAGCCAAGTTTTGATCAAACAATTTGAATGAATTCGATAAAGATAAGAATAAACAAATTGTAATAGCTGGCATAATTAGCGGTAAGGTTACATTACGTAACACTTGGAATCGAGAAGCCCCATCAATTTTTGCTACTTCGATTACGTCTTTAGGGATATTCTGAATACCAGCAACATAGATAATCATCATATAACCGATTAATTGCCAGTTCATTAGAACGACTAATCCCCAGAATCCGTATTTAGCAGCAAATGTTAAAGTTACATCAAATTTAAATAAGATACCATTTATAATCAATTGCCATATATAACCTAATACAATACCACCGATTAAGTTAGGCATAAAGAATACAGTTCTAAATAGATTAGTTCCTTTTTTTCCTCTAGTTAATAACATCGCAATAATGAATGCAAAGAGATTGATTGTAATAACGGCTACTATAGTGAATGATATCGTAAACCAAAGAGCGTTTAGAAAGTCCTGATTAGAGAATGCTTTAATATAATTACTTATGCCTACCCATTTTGCATCATTCACTGTTGTGAATTCTGTAAAAGACAAATATACACCTAGAATAAATGGAATTAAAAATGCCACCGTAAAGGCTAGTATAGTTGGCAATGCAAAGAGAGCAAAATATTTCTTCATCGATTTTTGCATATTCTCTTCTCCTATCAGTAATAAAAAGTTCTGAGTCTTATTATCTATACTTTATCCATTGATGTATTATGCCACTTAGCGCCCGTAGGTGCTAAGTGGCATATCCTAATGTTACCTGATTATTCTAACTATTATTTTGCCTTTTCAGACTTCCATGAATCTTTAAAGATAGTTACAACTTCTTCCCAAGGTTTGTTCCCTTGAGCATATTCTAACAATGCATCACCAAAAGTGTTCTTGAAATCTTCACTTGGGAATGCCGCAAAGGTCCACGCTACGGATGTAACGTCCTTGGACATCCATGCCATTACTTCTTTAGCCAATGGATCAGCTGGTCTTTCAGCTTCCGTAAATGTATTAAATGGTGAGATAAATCCTAATTCGTTAGTTACATAGTTTTTACCTTTTTCACTGGAATACAACCACTCTAAGAAAGCAATAGATGCTTGTTGTTTCTCAGCAGATACTTTACTGTTTACTACGAAATAGTTTTCTGTACCAATTGCCAAACCTTGTTTCTCTTCACCAGGCATACCTGTGTAGATTGGGAGGTATTTAATATCATCAGCAGTTACTACGTTACCATCCACCTCATTAATTTGTCCCCAAGCCCAGTTACCGTTTTGAACCATAGCCGATTGACCTAGTGCAAACTCAGCCATAGAATCCGTTACAGATTTACTACCCAACAATGCACCTTTTGTTACGGAATTGTTGATGTATAAGTCAAAAATGTTCTTGAAGTTACTTGCATATTTAAATTCAACTTCCTTAGTATCTAAGCCAGCCAGAACGGTATTGTCAAAACTTGTGTTGTCTTTAAATTCATAGAACAACGGCAAGTTAGCCAAGTGAGTTTGCCATCTCCATTGTTCACCAGCACCTAGAGAAGTAGAAGAAAATACGCCTTTAATTCCCAGTTGGTCTTTCTTAGCCGTCATATCTTCAACAACTGCTTTTAACGTATCATAGTTGTTAATTTCAGATGTTGCAGAGATTGAAACTGCTTTGTCAGCCAAAGCGAAGTATTTCTTCATAATTGCTTCATTGTAGATGATACCGTAACCTTCAACTACATAAGGGATACCGTAAACGCCATCTCCACTTGTTACTGCCAAGCTTTTATCAGATAAGTAGCTGTACAACTTCGAATCCTTCAAATCCAATGCATAATCTTTCCAAGCTTCATAACCAACAGGTCCGTTAATTTGGAAAATCGTAGGAGCATCTTTCTTAGCAACTTCCGCTTTCAATTGAGTCTCGTACGTCCCAGCGGCAGCAGTCACCACTTTAACTTTAACACCTGTTTCAGCTTCATAATCCTTAGCAATCTTCTCATATACTGGAGCAATTTCAGGCTTGAAGTTCAAGAAATAAATTTCTTCGGCTTTAGATGTTGTTGTAGTATTAGTTTTTTCTTCACCCTTATTTCCATTGTTTGCGCTATTATTTTCTTTAGTGCCACATCCCGCTACTAGTCCACCAACCAAAGTCAACGCAAGAGCAAGTCCCAAAACCTTTTTAACTTTCATCTTTATCCCCCGCTTTTCTAGTTATTTATTTGCTACTACAGTTTCGAAATACATTTCAAGGATCCCCTTGATTGAAGGCAGTGATTGCGCTTCCAATTCAATTGTCGGAATCCTTTTCGGTAACGTTTCCGAACCTTGGTTTTATCCTAGCATACTGCCCTATACTTTGCAACAGATTTTCGTCTGCACTATGTAACGAGAAACTGTAATGATTAGTGAAAAGCAAATGACTACTAACATGGACTTATTCATTTGCTCTCCCCAATCCTATGTAATAAATTATGTATGCCCCAGCAACATGCACTAAGGGTAGCTCTTCTTATAATATAATAATAAACTATGCTTGTGTTAATGATTCTTATCTGCTCTTGTACGCTTTAATTAAGTCACTAACGAGTACGCCATCGATCTTCATGCCTTCTATATTACAATTATTCACAGAAAGATTATGCAGATTGGAATCATGGATATAAGCGCCTGCAAGTGAGACATGGCAAATTTCAACTTTTCTCATATTGGAGTCTCCAAATATCGAATGACTCATATTTGCATTAGTAATATGCGATCCTGATAAATTGATGTTTCGGAACTTTTGACAACTCATATTTGAATTCGAATAACTTGAATTTGCTAAATTCACATCATAGAAATCGGAATCTTGCATACTGCACTCTCGAAAATTTTGTTTATTAAACCCCTTTCGGGTAGCAAAGTCCCGCGTTTCCAATTGTTGATCAACAACTTCTTTACGATAATATCGTTCATCTTGATCTTCAGATATTAACTTATAACCATTCTTCTCATAAAAATAATGATTTCTAGGGCTCTTCTGACTGGTATCTAACGTCCAAGTTCTAATCTGTGGGAATAAATTTTCAATATGTTGTAGAACGATCGAGCCAATTTGTTTACCTTGAAACTGTGGATCAATATACAAACGGTCGATTCTCGCATGTTCTCTTCCCGTAGTTGAGATAAGAACTACTCCAACAAGTGTATTTTGTAAAAGGATCTTGTAATAGTGTCCACTCCTAGCATGATATTGTTGCATCGCTATCGAATCGAAACCTGGTATATACGGCCTTTCACCGTCTGTGTACCATTTTGATGCCTCATCTTCTTCAACATTCACCATCAAATCTCTAATCTGCTCCGCATCAACTTCCGTTGCCACTTCTAATTTTATTTGATTATGCACTTTGACTCCCCCTGTTTCTAAGCATTGATTTTGGTTTTGAGCCATAACAAATAACCTATACTTCCACCTACAAAGTTTAGAATAACATCATCTATATCCCCTGATCCTACTTTAAGAAAGGTCTGCATGAACTCTAAGATCAGGATTGAACTTATAAAATAGATCGAGAATAGCAGGTATTTTCTCAAGTGCTTAAATATTGATGGCATTAGAACTCCAAAAGGAACAAACACTCCGATGTTTCCAACTAAGTTAACAATTGTGGTCGTTATATTCTGTTGATTTAGATTCATGATATAACTCCAGATGGTTGTAAAAGGGATATAATTAAATCTAAGTTCAGCATGACTAGATCGACCAAATCCCCTGAACATCCAGTATATTAAACATGTACTATAACCTATGAAGATCATCCATGTAAGCAACTTCATTATTGGTTTGTATTTACTCCCCAACGGTTCACCTCTATTCTTACTCATGCTTTTCTCATATACCGCCTACTAAACAAGTATACTCCCAACATAAAGTAACCTGCTGATAATAAAGTCAGCACGATGAGCTCAGGAAGGATACCGAAGAAATCCGCATCATTAATCAGTATCTTGTTCATGGCATTTACAGCATCAAGTGTCGGCATTAGCGTCAGTAATTCGATCTCTTTGCCCATAATAGTAAAGAGTTTAACAGGTGGAACCTTGAAGAAAATACCTGCCAAGAACATCATTGGAGTTACAACAACATTTCCAATAATGAATGCTTCCAAAGATGTTTTACAAAAAGCCGAAATAATCATACCTATCCCGATCGCAGAGAAGGTAGCGATTAACCCAACAAGATATGCCAGACCAAATGAACCCGTTGTTGTGAACCCTAGCATTAGGCTAGTTGCAAATACCATGGGTAGCATTACGACCGCTAGAAGCAGTTGAGATAGGCTGACTCCTGCATATATTTCAAATGGCTTAATTTTTGACAAAACAATTCTTTGAATCGTCCGGTTCTCCACTTCCTTGGTCACAACCATCGAGCTTAGAATAAGTAGAAAGAAAACGGAGAATACCATTAAGCCTGGTGCCATATTCTCGAATTCCGATTTAATTTTCGTTGATTCTGTTTCTTCATACACAATCTCAATTGGGTTGTCCACCATACCCTTTGTCCATACAAAGTTATGAATGTGGTTCTCCACAAAGCTACTAATTAAGTTATACGATATGTAAGAGGGATTTCCTGTTATGGGTACTCGAACTGAGGAAGTTTCTCCACCTTGTCCGCTGTTATGTAACGATTCGCTAAAGTCAGATGGGATGTAGAGATGAGCATCATATTTTTGCTTCTTTATTCCATTTAAAACCTGTTCTGTATCATAATCAACCATGACAACAGAGAACATCAAATTACCGTTAGGATATTTGCTATTCTGAAATTCATAGATTAATTTCTCACCCATAACTCCTACATCATCATTTGATATTCCTAAAGTATAGGTATAGAATCCTTGGCCAAAAGCTAATCCAAAGATGACGATAAAAATGACAGGGGAAAGCAGCGTTAAAACAAGTGCTTTATAATCACGAATTTGCTCAATTAAGCTTTTCTTAAACACAGCTAACAATCTCATTCTCGCAGGCTCCTTCCAGTCAGCTTTATGAAGACATCCTCAAGCGTACTCTGCCTTAAGCTAACTGTAACCGGATCACCGCATAGAGAACTCATCTTACTAAGAATATTTGGTGCCTCAGCCGCTAATCGATTACCCGTGACACGTATGGTTTTATCATTGACCTGGACCTTATATGGGACGGACTTCCACTGCTCGGTTACCACTACAGGTTGCTCATACAATATTTCCATGGTTTCCTCAGGTGCAATTCGCTGGCGGAGCATCGTTGGCGTATCACAAACCAGTACTTTACCTTTGTCCATAATAGCTACCCTAGAGGACAATCTCTCTGCCTCATCCATATTATGTGTGGTTAATAGTATCGTTTTGGATTTGGACATGAACTTAATAAAGTCCCTGACAAGTATTCTACTCTGTGGATCGAGTCCTGCTTCAGGTTCATCTAGTATGACAATATCGGGATCATGAATAACGGACATAATCAAATGCAAACGTCTCTGCATGCCCCCTGACAACTTTTTAGCCCATACCTTTCTTTTGTCCGATAAGCCGACCATTTCTAACAAAGATAAGGAGCGTTTCTTTATTACCTTTGTATCCAGTTTGTAGAGATTTCCCATGAAATGTAGTTGTTCCTCACAAGTCATAAAAGGCCAGAGCTGTAATTCTTGCGTACATACACCAATCATGCCACCTCTAGTGGAACCTCCCTTTTGATAAGAAACACCGTTCATTTCGATAGTACCATCATCCATTTCCAATACTCCGGTGATCATATTAATTGCTGTTGTCTTTCCTGCTCCATTAGGCCCTAGCAAACTGAATATTTCACCTTGTTTCACGCTCATAGACAAGTTGTCGACAGCTTTAAAGTTCCCGAAACTTTTACTTAATGACTTTAATTCGAGTGCATTTTGGTTTACCACCTTTTATCACTCCCTACATTTCCTAATCTCAACAGAAAATAAGGCCACAATTTATTGTGCAGATTATCCCGCTTCTCACCTCCAAATTATCTAAGTTTCTTCTTCACTTACTTAAATGAATTCTAAGGAAATCAATAATTTTAGCAAACGCATTTTGAACGGAAGGATCTTCAAAATTCTGATCAAAAACATGATCAGCGCCTTCTATAGTTATTAACTTTGTTGTAACCCCATGTTCTTTGAGTTTCTCATACATGATTAATGATTGTTCATAGGGAACATCCGTATCTTGATCTCCATGGAGTAATAAGGTAGGTGGATATTCGCTAGTGAGGCGATCGATAGGATTGTATATCATTAACTCTTCTCGATCATTAACTCGATCCAGGCCAGTTACCTCATTGACCCAGACACCATGTTGCCGACAATAGAGATAGAAATTAAATCTCTCCCACGCACCCTCCGAGGTATCTGTATTTCCTACATATTCAGACGCATTATTTCTATTCAAAATTGGTTTCTTACAGTAATACTCACTAGGTTGAGCAAGCCATTCCCCTAGGATATCTCCGTATCCATACAAAGAAACGATAGCTTGAGGTTTGATGTCCATAGTTCCCATTAACATGCTAAGGAACCCACCGACAGAGCTACCCACTAGAGCCATGTTATTCGTGTCAAAATCATACCATTGCTTGGCTTTGGTCCTAACCCAATCTATTGCATCTCTTATATCTTCGATGATTACATCCAACTTCGTTTCGGGAGCCAATCGATAATCTATGCTGATCACACTAAATCCTGCGTTAGTATAAAAATCAATTTGTTCAGCAGGCAACCACGTTCTTGATCCAAAAATCAAAGCTCCTGCATGAATATATATGATTACGGGAGTACCGCTACCCTGATCATATATATCTGCACTAATAGAACAATTATTCAGTTCCTTATAGACCTTTGTTTCTTTCATATTCATATCCTCCTGAGTTTGAAATGCCTCGGTATGGCCCGAGGAACAACTTGTCACTCTATGTGATAATGAACAAGATAGATGCAGTTCCGTTAATACAAATCACTAAGTGGCTTGAACTTTGAATGTTGTGTCAGTTCTGATACGATAACTCCTTGATCAGAATCAATAATTGTATAAGCCTTTGCCGTGTCTTTTGTAGAAATTACTTTATATTCATTATCCTTAAATATCATTGCACAATTATTCTCAACTGCGATTCCAGGTAACCCGCTCCCTTGAACCATACGCATAAAATCCTCTGAACGATTATCCTCGTCATAATGTGGACAATGGATCCCTCTCAATAGTCCCATCGCTTCTAATTTTATATACTTCCATCCTTTATTACCCTCAAATGCCTCTGAGTCACTATGACCATACTCAAACCAGCATATGGAACCTGCGCTTAGTCCAGATAGTACTGTTCCAGAAGCATATGCTTCTTTCAAAAGAGTATCGACCCCAGTTTTCCTCCAGATCTCTAGCATCTTCGCGGTATTACCTCCACCTACATAAATCAAATCAGCAGACATGATTGCATCGACAATTTCTTCATGTGTATAACTGTTAGTTGCAAGTAATAAGCTTCTTGTCTCACAACCTAACCGATCACCGTATACGCTTGCAAAAGAATCACAATAACCTAGTGCATCATTGCTAGCTGTGGGAATAAATAATGCCTTGGGTTTCAACTTGTTTGTTAAATTTACAACCTCACGATCGATTTCCAATGTCTCAAGTTCACTTAATTCTCCTCCACCAATAACTACAATGGTTCCCATGATTTTTCCTTCTTTCTTATTTTAGCCAAAGCCTATTAATATTCTGAATACCGAGGAATGTCATAATATAATAGATATGCAACTGAACGTATTTTTTGACCAATTGGCACGCAAATGGTTTTCAGTTACTTCTTCCTCCAAAGTGATGTCCCCAAAAAGGGAACTCCGAATTTCTCTTCACTTTCACTACATTCTGTCATCACCCTGTACTCTACACAGTCAAAATAATCTTGAAATAGTATCTTCAACTGTTCTTCGCTATACGCTTGTCCGCCTTTCATATTCCGTTCGCGATACACTTCCCAGTCTGTTGTGTCGAGTGCCCCGCCGATTTCAGCAAATCCAGGGGCAAAGCAGCTTAACCCAAAATATCCACCTGGCTTCAGCGCTTTATTCAACATTTCAATATATTCGATCCGTCTGTGCGGCCAAATGTGGTGTAAACATCCTGAATCGTAAACGAAATCATATTCTTCAACCGCTTGAAGTTCAAACAATGAGATACACTGAAAATTCACATCAACGTTATGTTCATTTACCCTATCTTGAGCCCATCTTATCGCCTCTTCGGAAATATCAACAGCATCTACTGTAAAGCCCTTCTGGGCAAGATATATCGCATTTCTTCCTGGTCCACATCCTACCTCTAACACTTTTCCAACTTGCACATGTCCTGAATCAAGATAAGACACCAGATTCTCATCAGGGTGATTGATAAAAAACGGAACCTTCTTACTCCGATCACTATAGAACTTATCCCAGAACAAGACTGGTTCGCGCATCAATGCGTCTAGCATGTTGAGAATATCATCCGTATTTCTAATCAATTCATTAGGCATCTGTAACTACTCTCCTTAAAAATATTATGTTTAGCTCAAATTTCTTCTGATTAATTCGACAAGTTCTTTCTTTTCTTGATCAGGTAACCACTCCGTTAACCTGGCTGCAGCAACGGGAACTATCCATTGGTTAATCTCTTCCATGGTTATCTTCGAGTTATCCAAGTATTCCTTAGTGTAAGCAGCACGGAGCTTATTTCTTATAAGAGAAATTAAACCTGAAATGATTCTTGGAGTTCCTTCAGATGTACTCCCCAGCTTCAGCATTAATATAGTCCTAGCCACATCTCCGGCTGGATTCCCTTCCATTCCTGTCATCCAGTCGATAACCCATTCTTTCTTCTCTCCGAGCATGATATTGTCAGGGTGAAAGTCTCCATGACAAAGTTTAGTGTCCTCTTTAAGGGCCATTAACTTTAAAATGATTGTGTTCTTCTCTTCTGTTGTTAATAGCGGGGCATGCTGAATTCGGTCTATTAAAATATCACGCTGTTTTGGCAGGTTCGATACGGATCTTGAGTGAATATCACGATGAAGTGTTGCCATTTTTCTACCTTGTTTAGAGATTGTCCACATCTTTTTTTTAATTGTTTTGAGCATGGTTATCCCGACAACTTGGGAGTAGATAATCCCCTTGCGCCCTTCATAATCAATTATCTCAATAGGCCTAGGACACGATAAACCTAAATTAAATACGGCCGAACTAATATTGAATTCATCACTACTTAGATGCTCAGGAATACCTGGACGAAATAGTTTTAATATTTGATCCTTGCCATAAGATAAAATCTCGGCTGTCCTACCCCCTGCAATTATTTCATTCGTATTAGTCATACGTAAATTCTCCTCTAAATTATCTAAATTAATTTCTGATTAACTACGACGAATACAAATAACCCACAGCGCAGACTTGTCCATTTCAGGAATAACACGTCAACGGTGTGGGGGAATCATTTTAGCATTTGTGTTTTTTTATATGTTGTTTAATCTTTGATTAAGTTCTTTATCATAATGATATCTCTACCATAAACCTCGGACTCAACAACATCTACTGCATGATACCCTAGATTCTCATAAAATTTTTGCCCTGTTATACTACTAGGAAGTTTAAGTAATGTTATTCCAGAGTCAATGGCAATCTGTTCAATATAATGAATCAGTTGCCGCCCAATTCCCTTATTGTGCTGCTTAATATCGATAAAAACGGTATATATAGTATCTTTATCAAGGCTTGCAGTACCAATAATTGAATTATCTTTGATAGCAACATATACTTTCCTGCATGTTGATAGCTCAGCTATATACTCTGGAGTAAATCAAACATGTCACCTCTATCTTATATTAATCTTGAGATAGCCTGTATAAATTGGTCTAAACTCTGAATTGTTTTCCAGTCCTCTTGCTTCAACATTTCTGCCAATTCAATGAGCTGAATCCTCTCAGCATCCGAGAGTACACGATATTTTGTGCCACTCTTAGGTGGGCTGCTATCTATTACCCTATAAAAACCCCATAACTCATGCTGCTCATTCTCAGACAACCACTCCGTATCATCTCCGACAATAATAAAGCTCCCTAAAGCATTGAGCGTATCGTCAATAGCGATTGTGACTTCAAATTCCTTCTCCCACCCCTCGCTACTATTCGAGATTATCGTGTCAGATAGGTAAGTTATTTTTGATTTCACTGCTGACAACAGTATGTTTTCATTCACATGATTTATCTTATTATGGTAACTATATGTTATAAACAAAAGAATGAAATTTATTAATAAGGATACGACCAACAAACTTAAAATCCATTTATAACTTCGACACATAATAGGTATGCTGCTTCTCGATTAATTCTAGGATTTCCGGTATATCACTTTGCGAGAATCTTGGTAAACTAATTAGTTCACTACCACATCTAAAAAATCTGCGACCATCCGGATATGTATATTCGTAACCATCTAATGTATCTTTACATTTTCCACACTTATAACAACCTGTATATTTATAATTGAACTCTTCAACCACCGCTCTTACACCTTCATGGAATATTAGTGAATATTTCTTAGTAGCATAAAACTTCATCTTAAGATGAGGAATCCCTTCCTCAATGGAAAACTTGAGCAAATGTCTCTTTGTTTTGTTGTTTGTAAAAACATAATTTATTGCTTGGGTCTTTGCTTTTCTAGGTTTGTATCCTAGATGAATTACATAATCCGCGATTTGAGCGTATAAAAGTTTATCCTCATCATCCAATAGAACGAAAAATTCATCTAACCCAATGCTCATAAATATCCTCCATCTTCAAATTTATCTTGAGAGGCTTAGACTTCAATGATTCCTTGCACTTCATATGGGTAGTCAATTTGTTGTTTGATAATCTCTACTGCCTCTTGGTTTACAAAAAGGTTAACAACATATAACGCAAGGTCAATAGAGGTCGATACTCCGCCAGCTGTTATCAGATCTCCATCTTTCACAATCCTAGTTTTAATGACTTCTGCACAATACGGTTCAAGCAACTCGTAGACATTAGGATGGGTTGTCGCTTTCTTATTCTCTAAAAATCCTGCTGCTCCAAGTAAAAGCGAACCTGTACAAACAGACACTTTGTATTTAACTTTGTCAGCTTGTTTTAACCATGTAATAAATTCATCATCATATCGAAGTTCACGTGTTCCCATTCCTCCTGGGACAAATAATAAGTCATATTCAGAAAGGTCTGGTTTGACCCGATTTACTTTAACAGTTAATCCTAATTCATCGGAGATTTCTTCTGAGAGTCCACAAATGTCCCAAGTGGTCCCTTTAGTTTCTTCAAACATATTCAAGCGATAGACGACATCATAAAATCCAATAAAATCTAGAAACGTCATTCCATTAAAGATGACAAAGGCAATTTTCATAAAAAAACCTCGCTCCCCGTTTCTAAAATCTCTTTCTAATCATTCTAATCTGACCTCTATGATTAATCTCGTCCTCAAACACGTGATACCACATAAAGTAGTAATTTGCCTGTTTGTTATACCAAAACTCCTCTTGCTTATATAACCAGTCGTCATTAACTCCTTGGAACAATTCATACGTTCTTTGCCTTACTTCATTCATCTTATCTAAATAAAAATTCAAATCGTTCCCTTTAATCTTATCTCGGCCTTCTTCTCCTAAGTTTAGAGCTGGCCTCCAAACGGCTAACTCTTCTTCTGACAAGTGCCTCCCTTCAAACGTCTCCACTTGGTAAGCATATTCTACCGCAGCAAAGTGTAACAATAATGCACCAATCGAATTACTTTCAGAGTCTAATAAGTAATCTAATTGGTCAACAGATAGATCCTTAGTCGCTTCAATGGTTGTGTGTCTAGCGTAATTCATCATAGAGATCAGGCGACCGATTTGAGGCGTAAATCCGGGGATATCCGTGATGAGATAAATATTATCCATATTGATCATTTTAAATGCCTCCGGTTCAAATGATTTTAATAATTTCATGTGGATCATCGATTAAATAGTTGGGTTCCTCAGATAATAGTAGGTCTCTGCTGTAAATACCCCAGGAAACAGCAATGACTTCCACATTATTTCTCTTACAAGCCTGAATATCCCTAACCTCATCCCCAATATAAATCAGTTCTTGATTAGATAATTGATGCTCCTTCATATACTTCTTAATGGCTTGGTCTTTACCCATTAGTCCTTTTGAAGACCTTATATGCTGAAATAAGTTGATCTGTTTACTGTTTAAGTAGTAGGTGATATTTAATTCTGAATTCGAAGTAAGAATGGATAGCACATACCCCTTATCTTCCAATTGCCGTGCGACCTCTAGTACTCCATCGCAGAAATCAACCGTTCCCAGATAAGATTTATACTTCTCTTTAAATTCTTGACCGATCCTTCTCATCCTCAGCACCTTAAAGATTGATACTTCAAGAGCCTTCATTTTCTGTCTCAATGTGAGATTCATAATATTTTGAAACTCTTCCTGAGATAACCTCTTGAGTTTGTATTGATCAGCTAATTCGTTATACACCTTAACAATTACTTTAGTCGTATCTACAAGTGTTCCGTCAAAATCAAAAACGATATGC
Source organism: Paenibacillus anaericanus (assembly GCF_003994475.1). GTDB lineage: Bacteria > Bacillota > Bacilli > Paenibacillales > Paenibacillaceae > Fontibacillus > Fontibacillus anaericanus. The sequence goes on from NZ_RZNY01000015.1 coordinate 63,063, forward strand.
TTTCTCAAATCTCCCCCCTCTTTCTATTGTAGAGACATGTGATTATTCCAATGCCGAATATTCGATCAACCAACAATCTCTTAATTGTCCTTCGTGACTTTCATGCTCTTTCATTAATTTGATCTTCTTAAATCCACATTTCTCATAACATGCTATAGCACGTAAATTCCATGTTTGCGGGTCCATTACGATCTTATCTGCATGTTTGTGGTTGATTAAGTAACCTGTCATCGATGTAACAAGTTTCTTTCCAACACCTTGATTCCAGTAATTAATTTCACCAATGAATTGATCTGTTCCATAGATCTTCTCATCAGGGTTTATATATCCATATTCATTCCGTGACTCTTCATCTAAAGGATAGAATTGAATAAATCCAATAGGCTTACCTTCGAATTCGATAATGCAGCGAGTCACACTATCATTTTTGTAAAAATGTTCCCTCACCAAATCGAGGTCATGTGGCCGGTCACGACCTTCATAATATTTCAGTACTACAGGATTTGATAACCAAGTTACAAGTAAAACCTCATCGGTTTTCTCAAGTTCACGGACAGTGAGCTCTTCAGTTGTATATATCAACATCTCTGCACCGCCCCTTTTATTACTTCATATATTTTTTAACTTGCGATTTCCACATCCACGCACCCCAGAAATATCCTCCAATTGGGAATATAATAAGGGAGATAATAAAGTTCCTCAAAAAGTCTTGATCCGTAAACGTTATTCCCGCTGCACCCTTATTCATATAAGTAACAATTATAGAGAATAGAATTGCTGTTCCTAATCCCCATCGTATAACGCCAGTATTTATAATGAAGTGATTTCTTCCTTTTGCTCTTATATCGTCCCATCGCTCTGCTGCCTTCTCATCCATTGTTGCTCCTCCTTTAAACTAATCTGACCCCTAAATAAGAATCGTGATTCAGGATCGATAATTTCATGTCTTCTAAATATTGAAGTTGTCGTTCATTTAACTTAGTTCTATCTGAATATTGTGTATGATAAACAAACGAATACAAGTGCCTGAAATTAACGAAAAAATCTATGCTATTCAATGTCTCATCCACTGAATTTACCATTGAATAACCATCAATGAAAGCATTAAAAAATGAAGATGCAAATTTATTTCGCTTGTCCATTGCATAGGATTGGGATGCATGATAAATTGCTATAGCTATATCATACGCGAACCAATTGCATTCACTGTCTCCAAAATCTATAAATGCTAATTCACCTTTGTCATATAGAAAATTATGTTGATGTAGATCGCCATGTATTATCCCATACGAATCTTTGGATTTATGAATTGAATGGATACCTACAAGGTAGTTCTCCCATTTTTCTTTAATAGTAGGATCAAAATGATTCATATCCAATTGATACATCGGATGCTCATTCCATTCTGGGCGCCCGTATTTACCTTTGTATAACTTGGATAAGGAGTGCATGGTCCCCATCCCTCTACCCCATTGATGAAACAATTTATCGTTCCAATCTTCATGATTGATATCTATATGCCTTCCATTAACTTTTTTGTAAGCAACAAAAAATAATTCTTCGGTCAAACTATAAATATACGATTCGTTCCTTATTAATATCGGAACCGCTACATGTACCCCATTTTCTTTGAGAAACTGAGTCCATGCGATTTCAGACATTATCTTCTCTTCACTATCTATCCCTCTATCAAATATCTTAACAACAATGGGTGGAACGGCAGAGATTTCATAAACATTATTGAAATATCCACCAATTAAATGAATGTCTTCTGATGGATAATTTAATAACTCTAGAATCCGACTTAATACAGTTTCGCTAATCATGATTAATCCCCCTGCAACCCATTGTCCAATTGACGAATATGAAAAAATAACCACCCCGAATATACCACCTTTTCACTAATGAAAGAGAGCTTATAAATCACACGTCAATACTTAACCGAATCATATCTATACACTGAATTCCATTCTCATAGATCTCTTCTTCATAATGCCGAATGAAAAAGTCCCGATCGACGCCAGTGATGCGAAATCCACATTTCTGATATAACGCGAGTTGGTGCATGCTTGAGTTCCCTGTTCCGATTTCAATGGTCTTAGCCCCTTGTTCTTTGGCCTTGTCGATTGCACTTAATACTAACTGCTTTCCAATTCCTTTACCTTGAAAATCATCTCGAACGGCAACGTTTACTAATTCCATTGTTTCTGGCCGAGTTCTTATAAGTACGAACACTCCAACAATTTCATCATGAATTAAGGTAACAAAACATTGCCCCCTACTCAAATACTCTTCAATTAACTCACTTGAAGGATCGGCTAATAGTAGTAAGTCCCATGGTGCATCTTTAATGTCTTCCAACAAACTAATTTTGACCTTCATATATATAACCCCTTACAAGATTTATTCTATATCTTCTTAACCACGAAGGTTATACAGTCTGTAATTAAACTTACAAGGTGCTCATCACGGTAAATGTCATACTCCAATTGTTTCACTAATCTTGTTTGAATCGCCCAACCCTCATATTGTCGATCCAGCAATTCTAGCATGTTATCGGTTGCTAAATTCACTTCGAACATCGGTTCAAGATCTACATTTGAATCCCTTTCGATCTCTCTTATGTTGGAGTTAATAATAATACAATTCATCCCATTTGGCTTTGTTCCTACCGCCATCTCATGAAGCTTTCTTTCCAATGCTTCCTCTGAACTTACATGTTCTAATGCTGAGACAGCTATGATGACATCATATTCATCCTCTGCGATATGGAAATATTCAATATCAGATTGTACCGTTTCAATATATTGTTGAACTTCAAATTTCTCGCTATATTCTTGTAACTTTTCTATTGCTGATTCAAGTAAATCAACACATACTACTTTGCCGTTTCTATTCTTTAGTGTTTCAGCAATAGGAATGCTATTCCTACCGATTCCACAACCCAGATCAAGCACATTTAAATTTTGTTGCCCGCTGAATTCTTCCATGAGATCCATTACTGTTTTGACAGGCTTATGTAACCAAGATCCCGGTTCGAATAACTTGTGATTCTCATAACAGAGGTCATGATATTTCTTTTCTTCTGTTCTAATTAACGCTATTCTGTCCATGAGTTCACCTCGGTTTCTATTCTATAATCCACCATTATCCTCTAAGTTCCACTCATTATAAAACTGTCTTAGATATTCTTCCATAAAATCATGTCTTTTTGTAGCCAGTTCTTTGGCGTATGGTGTGTTCATTAAATCCTTCAATTTTAATAATTTCTCATAAAAATGGTATATCGCCGTCTTGCCATTAGACCTGTAATCCATTTGCGAGAAATGTGAAAACTCTTGTTCTGGATTATGTATGATTGTACCTTTGGCCCCCGAGTATGCGAATGTTCTAGCAATGCCAATGGCCCCAAGTGCATCTAAACGATCGGCATCTTGAACAATTTCCCCTTCAATTGATTCCATAGGTGGATTCTGTCCGCCATTATAAGACATAGTCGCAATAATAGTCATTACTCTGTTTGTGATGTTCTTGTCTGCAATGTTGCTAGCTAGCCAATTTTCAACCTTGTCTAGTCCCGCTTGTTTTGAATCGTTCAATTTCTCATCCGCTACATCATGTAGAAGAGCTGATAATTCACTTATGAAACCATCTGCTTCTTTCTCGGTCTTAGCAATTTCCAAGGCGAGCTTTCTTACTCGATCAATATGCCACCAATCATGACCGGATGAATCAAATTCTAATTCTTGCTTCACAAACACTTCAGCAAGTTTGATAATACGCGCTTCACTATTCATATTGACCTCTTTTCCAACTGCTATTCCACCGCAACCTTCTTCACAAAAGGTTCATCTTGAATTAATGTTACCAGGTCCATAACTGTAGCCGCTCCTTGAAATGTCACGGTCAGTTCCAGCGAAATCTCCAACTCATGACTCTCGGATGTAAAGCTCGACACTTCAATGCGTCCATCTTGCAATCTCTCCATGACTTTATCGATGGCGCCTTCTTCATTGGCTAATTCGAGCAGAAGTCTTTCGGTTTTGGGGGATTTAGTCCAAATGAAATGGCTATGCAAAATAATCTGTCCCAAAACTAGGATCAGTGTAACTCCAATACCAATAAGGTACATTCCTGCACCTATAGACATTCCCAGACCTGCTGTAGCCCATATCCCTGCTGCTGTTGTAAGTCCTATTACACTTTGCTTCTGCATGAAGATCATTCCTGCTCCAAGGAAGCCGACACCACTGACAACCCCAGCAGCCATTCTGGATGGATCCAACGATAAATTTTCCCAACCGATCTGATCCTGGAACCCATATTTCGAAATGATGATCATTAGTGCAGCTCCCACGGCTACAACAAAATGCGTCCGGATCCCCGCTTCCTTCCTTCTGTTTTTACGTTCATATCCGATAACTACGCCACATACTCCAGCGAGAAGAACCCGTAACAAAAGCTCAAATTCCATTGTTTTCACCTTCCCATATTGGATAAACCAGAGTTCAATTACAAATATTGTATCACAGTGTAAAATGACATTCCTCTCGCCCTCGGCGCAGGCTGCATTATGCCTTATCAAAAAAACAGCAGACTCCTAATCAGAGAGGCACTCCCTAATACAGAAATGTGCTGTTATACGGTGGTTATACAATAATGCTAGTTCAAGCTGTTTTTTCTACATGATTAGGCTCTTCATCTATCGTCGACTTTAGAACACCTACAAGTAAAATGATCCAAAGTGGGGCGTTGCCAATGGCATGTACAGCAAATGAGGCCCAGGTTGAACCTGTATGCTGCGCTATCCAAGGTGCGATTAACATTCCAGGGATCATGCCAATTAGATGCCATTTTAAGCAAGCATGCACTACCCACGCCCAGAGTAAACCATTTATAATCCATGCATAAACCCCATAAGTATCTACCTGTAATGGTAAAATGTAACCTCTCCACATTAACTCTTCACTAAACATGGCAATGATATGTATTGGTATAAAGACAGCTAGCAATCACCAATTCCCTTTTAGCGTTACGCCAAAAAACTTACTTGGGGGTATTGCAAATTTCTTCAGTGGATTAAATGGTGCTGGCAGGTAACTTGGTGGGGAGAAAAAACGTAATCTTGCAAAATATTTGCCTACGGGTTCTAACAGTTGATCAGCGATGATGGTAAATATAACAGCCCCAACCACCCAAAGCCAATCGGTATGGGAAAAGGCGACAAGATGAAATCGTTCTTTGAAATCAGCAAATATCATGCTCCCCCCACCTAACCAATATAACAAAATGGATAAGGGAAGTAAGATAATAACTGGCATCCATAAAAAGAACCAGAACGAAAAAATCAGGGGTACTCCTTTATTCGTTAATTTCGGTGTCCAATAATGAAAACCACAAAACAATAAAAGCCCTGGAATTCCAAATAGTAAAAGTTGCTCCCATAAAGCCATACGTTTCTCCCCTTAAGTCTAATGATGCTTAGTTTAATTCTTTTACTAGATAAATAAGTAATTCATCATCAACCATTACGGAATGACCCGGTTGCACTTGAATATTGCTATATGTCATTCCTTTACCGTCCATTACATACCCACGGTTACCATACATCATTTGAGCGTTCCCATAATCTTTATAAAGTCCAACACCCAGACCTATATACTTAGATGTTGTTGCTGCTATGGACTCTATTTCATCAAATAATTTGCTTGCTATCCCCTTTCTTCTGAATTCTGGGAATACGTTCAAGTCATTAATTTCCGGTATATTATCACTTTGGAAAAAAGGATATTTCGATTCGTATAGTAAGTGACAGCATCCTGCTAATTGATCTTCGTAAAACGCCATTAGTGTAACTCTTTTACCTTCACGATTCTCTTCAAGACACTCTTGTAATAGTCTCCTGATTTGTACCACGGGAAATGTTGAGAAAATTGTTGATCTAGTAAAGCCGCTTCATCCAAGTTTGATAATCGTTTTAAAGTTAGTTTTCCATTCATCATGGTACCTCTCTCTGCCGATTTCATGTAAGTTTCCCTATTCATTCTCATTATTCCTTAATCTTTATACTTATTGTTATCCCGTCACCAATCGGAAGAATTATACTGTACAATCTATCATCAGAAAATACTTTGTGGTTATACTCATCGACAGGTCTACTAAATTTGTCTGGAATCCCCATTGGCTTGAATAATGTGTCATCAGCAATAATAATCCCATTTAGTCGTGTTAATCTTATACACTCTTCTAGCATTTCTGGATATAATGCTTTATCACAATCTTGAATAATCAGATCATAGGGGCCACTTAAACTTTTGATGATTTCACTGGCATCTCCCAATCTGAAATTCACAACTTGATCCAACCCAGCTCGCTCTACATTCTTCTTTGCCTCTGTTAAAATATTTTCATTATATTCAATGGATAATAGCTCCCCACATGTTTCCTTCAGAGCTTCAGCAATCCAAATTGTTGAATAACCGATACAAGACCCAAACTCAAGGACACTTTTGGCATCTATTAATCTTATGAGCAGACCTAATAATTTACCAACTTCCGGTCCGACTCCCGGTTGAATATCCTTTCTCTGTGCTTCTTCTTCACTAATTGAACCTAATAAATTATTATCTAAAGTAATAAAACTCAATATGTAATCTTTAATATTCGACAAGTAAAACACTCCTTTAATAGCCTAATTGGCCTTGATTCTAATGCCAAGCGTGCCCCACTTATCTTCTTGTTCAGAAGTATATATTTCATATGTTCCATCGATCATTTCTTTCATTGACCTGCCTTCGCAACCAAAGTCTTTGAACGATAGTGTATTGTACATCTCTTCAAAAGTCTTAAAAACCATCAATTGTTCTACGAGCACTTCTATACGATCTTGCTTATCTGGAAGTTTTAAAAACTCAATATTATCCCCTACTTGAATTAATCTTCGCTTCTCATCATTTAGTCTAATCTCTACTGTTTTTTCACCTGATTTGATGGCTTCAAAAGGCTCGTTAAATAATGACATCGTATGCTTCATTCGTATGACTCCTTAGTATGTTGTAGTTAACTTCTTATGCTTTGTTTCAAATAGTCCGGATATGAAAGTCATTCCACTTATGATCCCAAATAAATAATGGCCATGTTGTCTCATAATGTCAAACTAACTTTGCAAGCTATAGTAATATAAATCATCCTTAAGTTCTTCAGCTTTAATGAAGCTGAGTTTCTCTAGTAATCTTTGCGACCTCATATTCTCTACATCGACCGTCGCTTCAATAAATACAAGATTCATTTGAGATAACCCAAAGTCAATTACCGGAGCTAAAGCTTCCTGCATATATCCCTTTCCCCAATAGTCTTTAGCAAGATCAAATCCTATTTCTGCTTTGGTATTCATATCTAAACAATGATATCCGCATGTACCGATGAATCTATTCTCTTCTTTTAAAAATATCCCCCATCTGGTTCCTGTATCCTCTAGATGAAACGTTATGATTTCTTCCGCTTCTTGCCTAGTATGGCAGGGTTCAATATCCATGAATTTTGCGATAACTGGATCTGAAAAGAGTGCAAATACTTCGTTCGTATATTCTAAAGTTAATTCTTTTAATAATAATCTTGATGTTTCAAGCCGCGGATATGCATAAGGTTTCAAAAGAGTTAATCTTAGGATATCTTTTACAAAGTCTGTTTTTTTATCGCAGTAATTATCAATATCATAGCGATAGGTTTCCGCTAATTTAAGCTTTAATGTTTCGTAATCTTTTCTAGCCGATTCGTTTGCACGTAAGTAATCTCGAAATGCAATATGCTCGACATATCCTTTTCCATCTTTAGGGCATACATAGAGATGATATTTCATAAATCCGTCGTCAAAAGTTCTCTTAAATGCTTCACGGCCTTCAATGCCTAAGTTACCCTGGTATTCAAATCCGGCCTTTTCTAAACGCTCAATAATATCTGGCAGTACATCATAACTGTCCATAACAACATCAAGATCAATAATGGGTTTAGCGGATAATCCCTCAATAGAAGTGCTGCCAACATGTTCAACGGCAAGGATTACATCGCCAATATAATTCATTATCATCGTCTTGATCTGTTCAAACTCCGTTTTCCATTCAGGATTGTAGGGTACAACCTCAACTACTTTTGTTCTTTCTACCATTATAGATCTCTCCAATCTCCTCACGTCTATGAAGTGAAGCAACCCAACCTTAGTTCTACCTAAGGCCGGGTTGTATGTCTGAGTTATTTTTCTAAAATAACTAGTGAGAATGCTGCGTTATTATCTCCGACACCCATCGGTCTTTGACTTTCCACTTTCCATCCTTCTGCTAAAAGATTATTAAGTTCATCAATATTGTTTCTCTTTTCCGTAAGAAAGTAAACTATTAAAGCTTTTTGCATATTTCCCAGCTCCTTCAAGAGTATATTTACAATCAAGTTATACAGGTGATAATTCATTTAAATAAACTAGTAATTAAAGACGCCACTAAAATGATTAGCAAACCTACGACCAATGCCTTTATAAATCCTTTTACTAATTCACTAAATTTAGTCTTCTCATTCGTAAACACAAAGTATCCAGTCACCCATGCCATAATCATAGTTAATAGCGATAATATAGATGAGAATCGAATAAGTTTAAATAAATAGACTCTTAATGGATCATGAACAATTTCATAAACATTGGACCCAGCCAATTTCGTGGTTTGATAATCTGGGAAAACTAACACACCAATTAATAAGCCAATAATGAAACTGTAAATCCCACCCTTTACTATTCTTCGCTCCATTAAACGCACCTTCTTTTGTGTAGTAGTTAAGATCTTTTCTCAAATACCTATCCTATATAACCTTCGATTTCATTAACCCTCTCTAAATCACTTGGTCGTATCTTTAATGTCGTCTGCGGGATTCCTGTTCCTCCATACACAAATGCATAGCGATTCAGTTGATTATCCAAAATAGTTGGAATTCCTGGATTGACTAAGGATACGCTTCCGATCTTACTACTCGTCACTTGTTCAACTTCCTTGGGGGAAGCTAATTTCACCTGCTCTACGGATATTAATTCTTTGATAATATCAAGGTTCACTCTTCCATAATCCCCTGAGACAATTAAAGCATAAATTCCTTTCTCTGTTTTCAAGATAAGAGTCGGAGCAGTTTGACCAATAACAATACCAAAGTAGTCTGCACCTTCCTGTGCGGTGTTTATTTGTTCTCTATGTTCGAGAATCTCATACTCAATATCTTGTTCCTCTAAGATCGATATTAATTTATCCATAATGCAAGAACTCATTAATCTTCATGTTTACATAGTCCGGATTCTCTAAATTAAGCAGATGACCTGTTCCAGGAATAATCTCTGCAAGTATATTCTTACTTAATTGAGTGGCACGAGTGTATGCCAAGTTGACGTCGCTAATTACTTCCTGATCTCCGAGGAGAAGAAGGACAGGCATAACAAGTTTCTTAAGCTCATCGTCGCTGTATACACTTGGAGGAACTCGTAACGAAAGAGAACCATATCTAAATGCTGCGTGAAATTGGTCTACAAGCGCTTTGTTTAGTTTATGTTTGGATAACCACTTTATAAAGTGATGTACACTCCATTTCACTGGAATTGCATTCATCGCAATAATTCGATAAATAAATTGATTGTGTAACGGTACAAATGTGGATGCTGGACTAAGCAAGAACAACTTTTTAACTCTAGAAGTCGCATAAATAGAATAATTTAAGGCTAGAAAACCTCCATAAGAAATCCCACCCATAATACAGGCATCGATTCCCAATCTATTCAGCACTTCGTCTAACCACTCTCCGCACTCTTCCCTATTTGCAGGTAACATGCTGGGTGCACTCTTATTCAAATCACCGATAAAATCAATGGCATACACTTTGTATTTTGTAGCTAACGGTTCAATATTGGGAAACCAAATCGTTGAGCTAAATCCCATGGCATGTAAAAGAATGAGGGGTTCCCCATCATCTGGACCGCAAGAAATAACATGGGTTCGTCCAAATCGTGTAGGAACATACATTGTTGTATATGGGACACTCCATAAAGAAAGACTTTTTTCATATGCAATATTGTATTTCAATTCTTTCTCTGAAGTTTTAAAGTGCATCGGATTGCTCGAAGTTACCTGCGTGTTGATACTCTTTCTTCCCATCACTATCCCCCAATCACAAAATAACCCAGCCTTAGATAACACTTATCTTAGACTGGGTCATTGTTGTAGTAGTACTTTTTGTAATTATAACTTATGTTCATACATCTCTTATATTATATGATACCAAATTTTTCTAACGCGTAGGAAATTCCGTCTTCACTAGCCTTTTTAGTAACAAAGTCCGCTATTTGTTGTAACTGCTGCCCTCCGTTCCCCATGGCAATTCCTAACCCTACATACTCCAACATATCGATGTCGTTTCCACCATCTCCGAAAGCGATGGCTTCAGATCTACAAATGTTGAAATGCTCCAATACTCTCTGTATCGCTGATGATTTGCATGCTTCCGTTTCTTCAAACACGCTCATTACATAGCCATGCCATCGCTTGAAACTCAGTGCTGGAAATCTGTCCACGAATTTTTGAGCTTCGCTATCGTCTGCATACAAACACATACCGTATATTTCTTCTGACAATGAGCCCATTTTTTCTGGATAATCCATAAGCGACAAAGTCTCTCTTAATGCATTCATAATCCGCCCATTTTCAGAACCTATACCGTTCATGGTGTAGCCCTCAGTGAAATAAGAAATACCGTGCCCGTTCAACTCCGCGAAAGCTGAGACACTTTCAACTGTCTCTGTTGTCAGCACTGATTTATAAATGGTGTTCTCATTACATTTAACAAGAGCTCCGTTTGCTGAGATGAAAGTATCTATTCCCATCATCTTAAACTCTGCGCACAAATTGTACGGTCTGCCTGTAGCAAGCACTACTTTTATTCCTTTATTCATTAACTTCTCAATTGCTACTTGTGTACTCAGCGGCATTTTTCTGTCAATTTCACTTAATAAGGTACCGTCAACATCAAAAAATACTATCTTGTACATATATGTCCTTGTTGCTCAAGAGCCTGAATTGCATTATCAATATTGTATGATTTGACTAATAGATAATCTGTATCAAATGTTGAGATAGCAAATATACTAATTTGTTGTTCTGCTAACGGTTTGGTTAACTCATTTAAAATACCGGTTAGATTAAAATCAAGTGGCCCTTCAACCTTTAGGCATCTCCACGTTTTTTCAATATGTTCTACATTTTCAACTAATGCTTTTTCTTCTTTACAAACTATCGATAGCTCTTCTGGGGTAAAAGTTATGGATAGCAGTCCACCATCATAATCCGATGCCCACTGTGGTAACCCATGATTGGGTTTGAATTTAACTACTACGTAATTTTCTTCTAGTAAAAGTAGTCTCATAGTAGATCCTCCTTGGCAGTCACATAGTTGCTATAATCAAAACTAAAAATCAACTTAAATCCATCATTCTTCGTCTCTATACTATTTCCATCTAATATCTGTCTCTAAAAATTGATAGATCAAAAATGATACCACTGAAACACCTATCAAGAAATTTACTACTGCTAGATGGCTAGTTGATTCATTTATTTTTAGTACACACAGTAGTATTGAAAAAACAGAAATCGATTTTAAAAAACTCTTTAATTATTCTTCTTCATCATTTCTAAAAATAGCAACAAGAGAAAATAAAAATCCAATGATCAATACGCTATTCATAAGCATCATACCACTACCTGTCTATTAATTTAATACTAGAGTAAGCTATCAATCTTATTAAATATCAGTTGATAATACTCGTATGAATTTGGAGTGAAATCGGATCCTTGAACTTTTCTTTGATCAGGCCGTACGGTCTGCAGTACCTCATCCATTACTATCCCTTCAATTAAGATGGTGTCTATTTTTCCATTTAGTAGCCTCTGGAATTCCTTCATATTCACGAAGTATAAACCGGAAATCTCATCTTTCTGAAAGGCATAATCCTCTAAATTATTATTGCTCTCATGAATAAAGACATGATTAAATTCCCTATCCATAATTTCCGTCGAAATGAAATTTTCTTCTGCTATCATCCCACAGTATGTTAATTCATCGATCGAAACTGTAATACCAAGCTCTTCTTGTAATTCACGAACTCCATCATCCACTACTTCTCCAGCTTGCAGATGTCCAGCACACGATATATCAAGTAACCCCGGATATGTATCTTTGTCTTTATGTCGTAATTGAAAAAGAAAACTTCCTCCTTCGCTAATCGTATGATTAACTATCCAACACTGAAATGTTTGATGCCAAAGCCCTTTGGCATGCACATTTTCTCGACTATCTATACCGATCTTGATCATCTTTTCATCGAAGACATCGAACATTTCAATAACAGACTTAGATTCTTCCATGGACACTTTCACAATTTCCCTGATCTCATCTAATCCTTTAATCGCTTTGATCTTCACAAATACCCACTCCTCCGAAATAACAGTGTTAGTGTATAACATTTGAGGGTTCACGAAATAACCCAGACTTAGATTGATCTTATCTTAGACTGGGTTATTGTTATCTTCTTCCATGATTATACAACTGCCAAACAAGAAGCGGTAGCCCTGTATCGTAAATGCGGTGTTAATCCATTATTTTTGTCTATTAAAGTGTATAACAATATTTTCATTTATTAGGTTCATCTCATTTTTCTTCAGCTTGATATTAAATGTTTGATTATCTATTTGGAGTTGTTTATTCGATTCCCATGTATATTTTAATGTCCTTGTTTGCTCACTAAATTTTTGTATTGTTGTGTCTCCTTGGATTTCGAAATTAAAACTTTTTAGTATTATGTTCTCTTCAGTTATTTCCCAATGATTATATTGACTTATTAATTCCTTACTACCCACTTTCTGACTTACTTGATCCGCTTCCCAAATACCTAATAATTGTGTTGCATTATCTTTTGAACAACTCATCAATAGCAATGAAAGAGCAAGTAGCATTGTTAACATTAAGGATTTATGCATTTGTGACTCCTCTCTTGTTGAATTCTTAACCTTTTCACATTTTATGACGTTAATCAGCTTAAGGCACCATGCCTTAAGCTGATTAACGTGTTCACCGATTCAACTTTGATGATGTCTATGCCTTGTTTAATCGCTCCAACTGTTCCTGAGTTAACCGGATGTCCAAAGAGCCTAAATTCTCTCTAAGTTGTCCAAAACTACTTGCAGCAACCAGCGAAATCGTGGACGGAGTATTTTGCAGTAGCCAAGCCAGGATTACCTGATTCATTGTCCCTTCTGTCTCTGCAGCTACTTCCTTCAAAACTCTCATTCTTGCCTGAACTTCTGGTCCTTCGTACTGCTCGGGAAAAGGTACGTCCTCACGTGTATATGCACCATTAAGTAAAGGTGAATAAGCAAGGATTGAAAAGTCCTCATGGCGCTCACAATATTTTAACAAATCATCATCCGCACTCAGCTGTACGCCAAAATCCGCATCCCTATTCGGACGAAGATATGTATGACGTTGCTGAATGCAGGAGTATGATGTCCAGTTATGGGCTTGACTGATACTTCGAGCCTCTTCTATTCGAGAAACACTATAATTACTACAACCAAGAGCCCTAACCTTCCCCGCCCGAACTAATCCTTCCATAACCTCTAGCGTCTCTTCCAGAGGTATGTCCGCATCGTCAATGTGAGCATAATACAAATCAATATAATCAGTATGAAGACGCCGCAGACTTTCATCGATCGCTTGCTCGATTGCTTTGCGACTTAATCCTTCCTTATGCTCAAATCCACCACCCGGAAAGGTCGGCTTAGCTCCAACCTTTGTTGCTATAGTCATGCGTGACCGGTTACCACGTTCTTTCATCCACTGACCAAGCAGCGATTCACTTTCCCCACCAACGCATCCATCATTCCAGAAGGCGTAATTGTTCGCCGTATCCAAGAAAGATCCGCCTGCGTCCTGATATTGATCTAGTAAACGATAGGACATCTCTTTATTTGTACGTGAGCCGAAGTTTAAACACCCTAGGGCTAATGCACTTACTTTCATACCTGTGGCACCTAATGGCAGTTGTTGCACTGTAACATTCCTCCTCAACAAAAGTGAGTCTGGACTCTGATCATTTCATCCTACTCTTGATGCTGGGCTGCTTCCCATGCCCTATAATATGTAACCTTGTCACGTAGAACACTCAAAGTATCCTGGAGCTCCTTAGCTTGCAAAAGCAGTTTTTGCTCATGTTCCTCCAGCAGTTCCCTTCGCTTACTAATCCCCGCATCCCCTAGACGCATCATATCCGCAAACCGTTGCATCTCAGCAATCGGCATTCCGGTAGAGCGTAATCGCATAAGAAGTATAATCCATTCAAGATCATGCGTATGGTAAGTACGATGTCCGTTTGATGCTCGGCATATGGGTTCCATCAGACCAATCTTTTCATAATATCGAAGGGTGTGTACACTAAGTCCTATTCTAGCTGCAACCTGCTGAATGGATAATTCCGTATCAATCATGAAGAGGCCTCCTCTTTGATTAACTTCATTTTACTAGTTAGAGTTCACTCTAAGTCAACCCTATAAATAATTAACTTAACTCCCAAAGAATATGTCCATGATAGTTCCTACGGTTCCACTTTTCTTCCTTGCAAGAATATCTGGATTGTACACTTCGACGTACCCACAATAATCACATGATACGAATAAATAATGATTGTGTTGCACATCAAAAATTTTACTTAATCCTGTCCCTGTCATTGCTACTTCCTTAACATCGCATTCATTGTGACCACACTTTACACACTTAAATCTTTCCATTATTGCTTGTTCTAAATTTTCCTCGCTATTTGTAGACTCTTCTATTTCTTCAGCATATTCAAAAGTAACATTCCCCTGTTTATCCAGTAAGACTTCATGCTTACATTCAGGGCAAATATTATTCACTATAACTACTTCCTTTGCACACCAAGGGCATTCGTTCATAATTTTTCTTCCTTTCTTAGTTTATATTTAAGATATTCTTCCTCAATATTTTTCGATTCACGAAATGACCCAGCCATAGATAGCTCTTATCTTGGACTGGGTCATGTGTAGTCTATAGATGAAACTTCTCCTTGATGATCACTGCGACTTCCTCGGGACTTAGTTCAGTATTGTTAATTTTAATATAATTTTCCTTATGGATTTCTCCATCATAAGAGTTTAATCTGTATTTTTCCATTGTACTTCTTAAATCATGTTCAGAACGCTCTATATTTCTTTTTGTTGGTTTGTGATTTAATCTGTGTGGGGTTTTGTTACGCTCAAGCCTTTCTTCTAAATTTGCTTCCAGCTCGACAAAGTAAACAACCCCGCCCTTGGATTCAAAAATATCACATATTTTATCAACATAGTCCCAGTCAGCTTTCAAGTCAAACGCCCATACATATGTAAAAATTAATCCCTCTAAATCGCTCTTTGCAACCTCTTCAAATATCTCCCGACGAAATAAACCAACCAATCTTTTTCCCGCAGCTGTACCATAATTAAAAAAGGGAGAAACTAATTCAATAGTCATATGATTATGGAAAAGTTTTAATTCCGTTATTTTCTCTAGCTCATGCCCTACTGTCATCTTACCAACTGCTTGTGGCCCAAAAATGATAATGAATTTCATGTGTCCTCCCTTTTGAATCTTATGTATTTTGATTATTATTTAAACTTTATCGACTTAATTGTATTGTCCATTTTCTTTATACTATTATCGTGATCTTCTGCTAATTCAATGGTCTCAATTAACATCGACATGTCCTTATCGTCTATTATGTAAAATACGATTCTCCCTTTTTCGTTCCCTTCACCAAGCTCTTCGGTTACAAATTTTATAGCCTCCTTGCCTCCTATTTTTGATGTAGTTTCAGTTAAATCCTTACCATCACTAATCTCTCTAAGAGATTCCAATTTTTCAGAAATAATGCTCATATCACCAGGTTTGAAGCCATAGATATTTATAAATGGCCCAGTGTGTCCTTCTAATTCAATATATTCATCTTCTGAAACAACTAGCCATGTAATCCCTTGCCCCATTGATTTATCTGTGACCGTCCAGTCTTCTGGAAGTTTAAATTCTATTCCTTGTTTATCGTTTTGATATTTCTGCATACCCTCTAGCGAATTTGACGAACATCCAGATACGAACATTACTAGAACTAGGTATAAGATGAATGCTTCTTTTCTCAGCACATTAATTGCTCCTTCTAGTCTGAATTATCTTCTGCTTTATTAGGTTATTGTCGAAAATGTTTGAATGGGTCCATCCCACCCATCTTCTCTAATTTCTTGAAAATTGTTATTTGTATATCCCTCAATGGTCTTTCTCCAAAATTTCTGAGCAGGTTTGTTCGTTTCAATTTGAGCAACTTTCCAAACTCCATTAAATTTATTGAACAATTCGGCTGCAACATATTGGCCAATCCCCTGATGTCTATATTTCTTCATTACAAAGAATTCAGCTATTGAATAAATTGTACTATTATCCGTAGTTTCGATCTCCCTTACCAAAGCAAATCCAGCCAGTATACCTTCTACACGAATAAAATATGGATGTCTACCGGTCTCGGTCCAATAATGATCGAAATACTTATATTCATATAGACCATTCTCATTGACATCCTCTGGATAATACTCAGTAAAATCGTATTTATATAGTTCAATAAGGTTCCGTAATGTTGATTTTTGATGATACTCGACCGATTGAATAGTTATCATATTTTTGAGCCCTCCATTTACTATAAATGTTTTCTATATCCCTCTACTTTTTCATCCTTAAATCCTAACTTCTCATAAAACACATGGGCTTCTTTTCTTTGTTCCCCCGATACTAAAATGATATAGTAACAATCTCTTTCTTTGGCGATCCTTTCGATTTCTAACATTAGCTTCTTCCCAATTCCCTGTCTTCGAGCACGATTGGACACAATAACATTCTCGATTACCATAAATGGCTTACATTCTCCTACAAAATCATGACAAATGATCCCCATAAGAGTACCAACTAATCCATCCTCATTGAATGCACCAAGAATAATATAATTATCATTGTTCTCTATAGTTTGAAATACCTCTACTAGTTTTGTGTAATTTGTCTTTTCGCTAATTAGCTCATCGAAGAGTTCGCATAGATCTTCTAAATCTTCAGTTTTAATTTGCTGTATAGTAATCATGGTGATCCCACTTTCAATGATTATTTGTTAGGTTTTAGATAAACGTCTGATACCTCATCAATTATAGATAATTTAATCGTTTCTTCGTTTATTTTTCCATTGTTATCTTCCCATATCAATTTAATTTCTGTGTTTTCAATATTTTCACGGCTGATATCCATATCGAACTTAGTTAACTCACTCTCAATTGAGCCTAAATCATCAATGTTTAATAATATACTAATGGATCCACCTTCACTTGTGTATTCATTCGAGTATACGACCTTATTCTCTTCAATGACCTGGAATGTAAAGTATGTTGATTGATCTAGTTGATTGCTTTCTCCTAGGTACACTAATCTGGCTAAACTTCTTTTGATTTTCGTTGTCGTTTTGAGAACCTTATAATCATTAACCTGCCAGTTGTCTCCCTTTCCCTCTAATTCATATAGAACAAAATTATTAGTATCCTTTTGTGATTCAACGACTGGTCTAGAATTCCATAAAAAATAGAGCGTAATTAGGTTTGAACATAATAAAATTATAATAATGTACAGCAACCATTTCCTTTTCATCATAGATCTCCTTTTATAATAGAAAATTCAGTTGTGTTGGGGCATCACTCCCTTAATGCCCTGCCTGTTTTTATTGCAAATGCATAATCTCTTCGCCCATTATCTTCAGCAATAGAACTAGCTTTATCCCAGTCATAATGAATCATTATATGTTCAATACTCCAATTTCCATCCTCAGTCTTATGAGCAATAACGTAATCGGCATAGGGGGAGTTAGATTCCATCACATGCGGAAAAGGTGCCTCGTCATCATAGGCAGGTAACCCTACACTTCCAGAATTCACAATCAACTTACCACTAGGTAAATATATTGTTCTAAATACATGACTGTGACCACAAAAAATGTAATGATGTGGCACTTCCTCAAGTTCCATTGAAAGTTGCTGTTGATTCTTATATTGAACACCCATCTCATTTACTTCTTCTAACAAATACTGTTCATTTGAAAACGGTGTTCCATGACAGAACAGAATGGTTTCAAACTCCCATGTGGTTTTAAATGATCTGATCCACTGCTTGATCTCATCATTGATAAATGGTTTTACAAATTTATATGTAGCAGAATCACTTTCTTCCTTTAAAAGAATCTGATCGCAATTCCCCATAATATTTATAACATCTGTATTATTCATTAATAGACGAGCCGTACCTACTGGATCAATCGGACCGAACAAACTATCTCCTAAATTAACGATTAGTTTAATATCGCGAGCTGAAATATCCTTTAATACAGCCTCTAGTGCAATACTATTACTATGAATATCTGAAATAATTGCGATGGATTGAGTCATAAGTTTTCTCCTTTTCAACTAATGCCAGTTAAATTCTTCTACTACTACAGCCCCTATTAATTTTGAAACGTTACTATTACTCTCTTCGTTACTAATTTTTATAAATAAATCCTCACACCACTTCGTTGCATTCTTTAATGCATAGGTTCCCTTAAATGACTCAAGAAGTAAATGATATTCCTTCTGGTCTTGACCCCAGTAATGCTTCGGCACCATTTCATTTCTAATAATGTAGATTTTTCCTTCGTTCTCAACAGGCCATGTCTTGATACCCTCACCATCAATAAGAAACGCCCTTTCTAAAATGGTTAGTGTCGTGTAACCCATTGGCATCGCCTTATATAATTCGTTGCTATTAAAATCAAAGTCTTCTATGTTATTTGATAAAAAAGATAAACACTTGCTCCTGTTCGATAAATAGGCAAAATATCGTCCCGTTGAATTTTTCGAAAATATATCCTGGTTCGAATTTAGTGGATAGTTGTTGTAAAACGACATATGCTCTCCTTTCAAGCAGCTGTTTTGTATTCACGAAATACCCCAGGCTTTGATAACTATTATCTTAGTCTGGGGCGTTCTCCTTATCTTCTAAATAGCTTTTACCTGTACTTCTTAGTGCTTGTATTATCAACCTTGACTCCTTACGATTCTTAATTATTATGATTTTTGAATCCGATGAATGCTTCTTAAGTTTTTCAATTATTCCAGGTCTCTTATCCCTGCGGAAATTCCAACCATATTTTATAAATTGCCAGTCTAACGACTCTGGACAACCTTCATTTAAATCTGGTCTTGTCTTCCCATGATACTGAACTCTTCTCTTAATTACTCTGTATGTTGTGATCCACGGAGACAAATCAAAGAAAATAATAACATCCGCCGCCTGCATTCGAATTTCAACCGTTCTTCCGTAGTGGCCATCAATGATCCACTCCTCTTTCGTTACTAAACGTGTATTAAAGTTCTCCCATTCTTCATGTGGAGTCTGAATCCAGCCTGGCTTCCAAAAGTAAGCATCTAGATGATACACAGGCAACTTTAATAATTCTCCTATTTCCCGTGAAAATGTTGACTTACCTGAACCACTCGAGCCAATGATCATTATTTTCATATGTATGACCTCTTTAACATTCAACTTGTTTCGTCCCATTCCTACAGCTAGCGTATATCTTTAATGTCCTTCCACTGTACTGCTAATTCTATGAGTGTTTCTTCTCCTATCTTTATTTCTTTCTTTCCAACTATCTGGCCTCCTAAATTAGTATAAAAGTGTACTGCTGGATTACCTTCCAGAACCCACACTTTAAGTGTATGATAATGGCTTCCTATTAAATGTTCTACCATCTCTTTGAATAGTAATTTTCCATACCCACTTCCTTGAAACTCTTTCAATATATATATTGAATAAACCTCTGCGGCCGAATCACAATTACTTTCTCTACAGCGACCACCCTTTACAAATCCTATTATTCTATCCTGATTATCAGCCAATACAAATGTTACTTCATCTATATTAAGATTCTTGAAAGACCTATCCCAGATCTCCTTGCGCCCTTCTACAGTTAAAGTTGATAAAAATGCATCTGAAATTAAACCAGCATATGTGGTTTTCCAAGTCTCAACACTAACATAGGCAAGCCCTTCAATATCACTTGGTTCTGCTCTCCTTAACTTCATCAACATCACCTCAACAATTTAATATTTTATCTACCCACAAATAACATAGGGGCATTCTTCATCTTATATGTATTTAAATATGTCCTCACTATCGGTCGTTACTATTACTTTATTCTTGTATTGGTCTAGCGAAGCAATAAAACTCGGAAGTTTCTTCTCGTTATATCCTTTATTCCATTTCAATAGTTCTCTTAGTCCTTTGAACGTTTCCTTCATTTTTACTTGTTCGAGACCCAACTTTCTCCTAATAAATCTGAAAATAACACGTTTATGTTGAAGCTTCATATTTGGTTGTAATATAAATACCTTATCGGCCCTTTCAATACTCGATTTAATCCACCCCAGATATACCCCTTCAATTATCCATGAATCACAGTCTACTATTTCTTGAAAGCGTTGGTTTCGTAAATCCTCATCGGCTTTAACACCATAACTATACGAGGTATTATCCCAAAATATATCGTCTAAATCATAATGAGGAATGTTTAATTGCTGAGCCAATCTCTCACTTATGTAGGACTTACCACTTCCAGCACCGCCTATTATATGTATTTTCAACCCCATCTGATCACCCCTAACAATATTTGAGTATTTACGAAACGCCCCGCCCATAGATACTCTTATCTTAGGCTGAGGCGTCTTTTGTCTGAAAGCTATCTTTTCCAGTTTTTAATAGGCTTCTCTAATGTGTATAACTCATCATCAATTTGATTCATTTTTTCAGTTATTAGCTTTCTTGAGTCTTCAATTGCCTTGTTATAAATGTGCGGTCCTAATTCTTGTATCATAAAATCAATTAATTGATCCGCCCCTAATTCCCCTATGCTCTCGGATCGTTCTTCTTCAAAATAGGCTTGAATGTTATTAATAATTTCTGCTTTTTGTTCTTTAGCTAATTTGATAGACATGACCATATCGATAACCTCCACTTGGACACTAGAATTTTATCCGTTATCTTCAACTTTTGTTTCTAGTTTAATGAGACCCTTACCAATGACGTTTGCGGATATTGGCTTCTTGCCAACTTCTCTCGCCCATACCGATAATTGTCCCATATGATGGATCTGATGTGCAATCACGTGACGCATAACTTCTCCCCACGCATCTATAGCTACATTTCCATCAGGCTGGGGATCATAACAAGGGCGCTTCTCCATGCTTTCGTTCCATGCTTCAACAAATTCCTCTACCTCAGGCCGAAACTTAAGATCTAGTTCTATAAGTTTATCTAAAGTCTTATAATTCTCAAAATCTTCTTGGAAGTCTGGCTTTCCTTGTAATATACGGATCCAACTCCATTCAACATCAATAATGTGAAATAGAGTTTGCAATATGCTACCCACACCACCGGTTCGTTCACGAATCAACTCATCATACATTACATCTTCACACCATTGATACCATTGTTCTCTTACCGTCCAGTTATAACGGAAAAATGTTTGCATGTAAGTCCTCCTTCGTTTTACTAAAAGTGTATACCTCTGAGAGCCAAGGAGATACTACTTTACTAATGTTAATACTATATCTATATCTCTTACCGAATCATAGGGTCCTATACGATCTTTACATCCCTCGATAATATATAATGTGGTTTCTGTATCTTCTTCTTTAACTATGTTCTTACATGTTGTCTTCTTAATTCCAACATCTCCACCGAAAGCGTCTCTAGTATTGTCACTTGAATAATAAATTGTATCTTCGTCTGTACTTAAGTCATATAGAATTGCATCACCTTCATCAGTATAAGTAGCAATTCTTAATGTTGCCTTCTCATTATTATTGTGGCTTGATATGAAATCATCCATTTTTTCCGTATTCCTTTGACCCGAAGGACCCACGATAATGTCACCATTCTTCTCTGCTTGTTCTAAAGTATAATCTAGAGGTGTTTGAACTTCGTTATTTACTTTGTTATTAGAACATCCAACAGCAAGTAACAGGCTTAGTAATAAAATATACTTTTTCATCTAGTTCACCCTCCGATATATTCTCGTTCTGCTCATCTATAATATCTTATTACCCACTGCAATCCATCGACCATCAACGTCTTCAAATACAAATTCATTATTGTAATAATCAGTAGTTGATAATGGGCGCACGATCTTAACACCTAGATTTATAAACTCATGTTCTATTTCTTGTTGTTCAGTTGCGATAAAGTAAGCGTCATAACCATATCCATGACTTACTCTATTGGGTACAAATATATCTTGCTTAGACTGTGTTAGAATAATCTCTATTGAATCCCGATATAAACATACATGTGGCTCTATCGAATCTAGATAATAGACAGCTCTGAACCCCAATCTCTCATAATATTCTGCTGTTCTGTTAATATTGATCGTCGGAAAGATTTGTAGGCAGTGTGAGAACCCATTATTCATACGCTATGCACCTTCTTTTATAATGATCGTTTATGCTTCGCTACTTCTTCGATCTCCATTCATCTAACGTTATGTATTTTCCAGTTGAACTATCATAGATCAAGACATCTTCTAGTTCATATTCAACCGCAAATTTATGCCAAATATGAATCGTTTCTGATCCAGTTCTCTCTCCAACTTCTACTATATAGTATTCACTCTCCCAATCAGTACTTTTAAGAAAGATTGCCTCTGGATTTTCATAAATATAAAAATCGTAATCTGGATTAATCCCTTGCTTCATTAATTTATACTCTTCTACTTCAGGAACTTCTTCTATTAAATAATCAAAGTCAACATTATCATTTCCACTTGTATCTGTCGTATCGAATGGCACAATTCCAAGTGAAGTTGCCTTCTCTTCAATATGCATGGATCCGTCACTATACATCTTGCTTTTAGGTTCTAGATTACTTGAAACTGAAGGTGGTGGTGCGAAAACGGGACTTGAACTTGAACAACCCATGGTGAAAAATAAAAGTAAAAAGGGAATCATCCTGTGGAGTCGCATTTTATTGTTCTCCTTCTATTGAGGATTTCAGGCACACTGCTGTAATTAACCTTGCCATAATCTCTTGGTTTCCCTCAATACTTCCCCATCGAATTCCATTCTGTAAATATCGGGCTTCGAAGTTTTAAATAAAAAATCCAGATCGTACTGACTGTCGAAGTACCCCATCATTAATGTCATAACTGCCCCATGAGTTCCTAGTACAACTTTCTGACCTTTATATTCCCTTAGAATTTGCTTCAAGGTAGTTATAGATCGTTTCTGACAAGTCGTAATAGACTCCCCTCCAGGCAACGAGAAGTCTGGGTCAGCAAACATCTTTCTTACTGCTGGGTACACTTCTTTATCATCCAATATCTTATCATCGCTTGAGAAGTCTATTTCTCTAAGATCTTCAAATACTACTATTTCTTTACCTAATGAATGGGCTAAATTCTCTATAGTTAAACTTGCCCTACTATACGGACTTGAAACGAACGTATTTATTCCCTCATCTTTTAATAATTCAGCTATTATATGGGCATCCGTCTTACCCTTGTCAGTTAGCCCTCGTGTTCTCTCGTTCCCCTCCGTTTTAAGTGATTCTCCGTGCCTTACCATATAAATATAAGTGTTCATAAATACCTCCATATAATTGTTGGTGTCCCTGGTTAACTTTCTACTAGTTCCTTAAATCCATTACGACTCCACAACCATAAGGGAGTATGGAGATCAATTAACGACAATTCCGTGTTAGTTAAAAGATCCTTCCAAACTTTATTTACTTTACTTTGAATATTACTGTCATTTATATCTCTTTCTTCTACTAAACCTAAACGTACTGTCGATTGAATTACATGGGTGTCAGGGGCAATTGACAATGCCTCTTTTCCAGACAATTTAGCACCCGTATAGTTACTAATAACATATAGCCAATAGTTACAGATCTTTGGACCACTCAGGTACGGAAAATGCTGTTTATGCGACTTTTGGATATACTCAAGAATATTCGGGATATACCAATCGCACTCAATAAATAAATTTCGGATATCACCCTCAAAGTGAGTATGTATAGTTTGGCATAATGTTCTCCAAGTAGCGCAATGCTTATTTGGCTGCAGCGCTAGCTTATGTTTCAATAGTAGTTCTCTCAATTCATTCTCATCTATTGATGCTACATAACTAGGATTAAATATTCCAACAGTTTCTTTATCGTTAAAGGATTTTTGTGCTGAATCCCATAGTGTGTATGAATTACGTTGATAGTTAAGTGCCATCGGTAAAGTGAAATATAAGTAATTGGTTGCAGAATCCCTGTCTAAACCTGGATTAGCGTCCTCAGGCATCACTTTCCCGCCCAATAGCCCAGCCAAATACATTTTTCTTAAGAGTCTAACTTTATGTATAGTTTCTTTACCGTCTAATTGATTTGCTAGCATTATTTTTCTCCTATAACGTATCGCCATTTTCCATCTTCTTCTATCGTCACTTTCCTAAATCCTAAACTTTGCAGCAATTCTTTCACTTCATCACTTGTTTTATAACCTTCCATATGATAATTAATTTTATATATTTCTGCAGCAATTAAGAGTTTCCCATTTGTATTCATCACTCTGTACACTTCTTTTACATCATTTTTAAGATCGGGCCAATAGTAATGGGTCTGAACTGCTGTAATGATATCAAAATAATTATCTTCGAAGGGTAATTTTGATACTTCTCCTACAACTATTTCAACCTTCCCAAACTGCACATCTTTAGAATTTCTATCAATTGATAAATTTACGGATGTCTCCGAGTAATCAACCCCAAATATTCTTATATCGGTGTTCATTTTGGACATTTCACGTATGGTTTCCCCTCCACCACAACCGATATCCAATAGGATGTAACCTTCTTTTATGCTTAGCTTATTTAATGCAAACTTTGTTCTACTCATATGAGCTTTGTTCATGATATTTAACATGATTTTGCCTATTCTTTTATTGGGATTCTTCGATTGTTCGATTAGTGATTCTAAAATACTCATGCGCTAAGCTCCTCCCAGATTTTTTGGTATATCATCAGTCCAATAATTCAGTTCAATTTTCTTCAAGTCACTAACTCGTATAATGTAAATGATTTAAACACTTTTCCTGCAGATAAAAAATTAACTTTCTCACTACCTTCATACACTCGTGAATCCGCTTTGTCACCAATTAAAACTGTCTTTGCCCAATTGAATAATATCAATTCTCTTTGGGTTTCATCACGGGGTAGGAAATCTTTCTTTAGTTGAATCCCGAACGTAAATTCATCACGATTCTCATCCGTTATGTCATATGGATCCATCTCATTTCCTTCCTTATCAAAATATCCAACAGTATAATCCAACTCATCTTTGGTCATATCATATTTAAGTTCTAGATTGTATTTATTAACTTCAATTAACTCTTGGAAAAATGCTTGTGTATAGAAATAGACTGAAAAAATATCGGTATGTTGATGATAGTAATTACCTTTAAATGATTCTTTTATTAATCCATTCTCCGTAGGAGTATATATAACTAAGGCATGGTCTTCGTAATTTTGGTCAATTGTTCTGGGTTGCTTAATAAGTGTTTCTTCAATTACTAAGTGTTTCTTGTCCATGTATCGGGGAGTATACGTGCTAATTATTCTCGTTCCGACTTTGGAGGGTAACAGAACGATTAAATCCATACTCTCCTCAGACTTAGTATCAAACGTGTATCGCTCCATAATTTCTCCACCCAAGCGAGATGATTCACTTCTTATCCAATCCTCTATCTCTTGAAGAGAGTTGCCCACTTCGAACTCGTATAATCTGTACGTAGCATCGATATCAGAATGACTAAGATTCCGCTTTAATTGATATTCTGAAGGTACAATAAAATCATTGAATGTTACGTCCGTAGTCTCAATTCCGATTGGTTGTTTGAGTTCATTAGTGGAGTTGGTGGCATTTGGCGAGATAGGTTCGTCTTTTGAATTCAACCCACCCGAGCATCCCATAAGTACTAGAAGCAACGATAAGACTACGATAGCTTTCATAGAATTATCCCAGAAGTAGTCTTATTGTTATTCAAAATAGATTCAAATTCTTGTATAAGTATTGAGTAAACAAACGAATCCTGCCAATTATTCTTGGATCTAACATGTTCTCTTAAATGGCCTTCCTTCTTCATTCCGATCTTCTCCATTACTCTTGCTGAGCTGGTATTCTGTGGTCTACACGTCGCATAAATTCTATGAAGTCCCATTTGGTTGAAGCCAAACTTTAACAGTCCATTTGCAACCTCTGTAGCAAACCCGTCTCCCCAATATTCCTTAGAAAAACAGTACCCAATCTCAGCATTGCTCCCCTCAATGTTTAAGCAACAGTTACCAATTAGTTCATTAGTAGTTTTGATAGTTATTGCTAACTCATGCTTTTCTCTAGGTTTTATATACTGAGCTAAAATAGAGCTATTAATATAATCCCTCGTTTGGTCTTCTGAGTTGGGGCCCCACAATGTATATTTTGTTACCTCTTCATCGGAACAGTAACTATGAACCTTCGACCAATCCTCCTCCTTAAAATCACTTATAAAAAGCCTGTCGGTTTCTATAATCATATTCTAGATCTTCCTTTCAAGGTAATTGGCAAAGATCTTTCCCACAACAACGTTCACATATTCACGAAATAACCCAGCCTTAGATAGCTTTTATCTTAGACTGGGTCATTTGTCGAGTCGACTGGACTTATTCCATTATTATACATATCGCAATATGAATTAGTAATTCAAAAAATTATAAAGATTCACACAACCATAAGCCAGACATACCACTGCAAGTATCCTTACTACAAGTTTATTACTTATTAGTTTCTTTAGGTACTCTGGTTTAAATAGAGAATAGACCCCAATTCCAATAAATACAATAAATTCAATAAGGTAATATAATCGTTCTCCCATAGACAGCACTCCCCACTTTGTACACACGGATAATATGTATGATGGATATAAGATGACAGTTTGGTTTTGTATACTTATCCATCTGCCAACCACCTTCACCTACAAATTATCCACCTAAAGCTACTGCGATTATTCCACCAAGTATTACTAGTAAGATAAATGGTAATATAAACGTTAACAAAGCCTTCCAAGCAGAAAACCGATGAGCTTCCCCAAGGCATTTTAAGAAAATAAAAACACTCCAAATGCCTATAATAAACTCAATTATTCCAAAAATTAAAAAAATGATGAGTAAACCAATACTACTATCCATCCTTGGAGTTTCTGAAGTAAAGTTTTCTTTGCCAAACAAGATAAGGGATGGGATCCAAGTCACCAGTGTTATTACACTAGGGATGTACGCGTAAGCTAATGACAAACGAACATCTCGATATGAACCAGTTCCACCTAACAACTTACCTACCCAGTAAAATAATCCCCCGATTACAAAATAGTAAATAATTGCTCCTATAATCGTTGCGAATGTTAGTGATAAAAGTAGAGACCATAATGATGTTGAATCACCTGAATTCTTTAGGACTGATTGATTCAAACCGTAGATAAACCCTCCTACTAGCAAGAGTACAATGACCTGATCTACATTGTTTGGTTCATTAAGAATACGCCTCATCGTCTCTCTGGGTCTGATCCAAATCTTAAGCCAAATATTCCATCGATCATTTCCATTACTTCCATTAGCATCATGGAGTCTTTGTTCGTCTTTTAACAATTCCATGATTTCCTCCTTATTTACTTAAAATATGGGTTATTTTTCCTACCTTTGTCATTCCATTATTATACATCCCGAAACCCCAAAGGGAATAGCCCCGATGAATTCGAAACGATTTGTAGTATAATGATTATTACTATTTAGGGTGGAAACAGGAAAAGAGGGAACCGATGCCTACTATACTAGTTGCTGACGACGATGCGAACATTCGTGAACTCGTCTGTTTGTTTCTACGCAACGATGGATTCGAAATTGCCGAGGCCGCGGATGGTAAAGAAGCACTAGCCATTTACGCCTCAACGCATGTCGATCTTGTCGTACTCGATATTATGATGCCTATTATGGATGGCTGGACATTATGCAAGGAGCTCCGAAAAGCCAATCCTGATCTTCCGATACTTATGCTGACTGCGAGAGGCGAAACATGGGAGAAAGTGAAAGGCTTCGAACTTGGGACGGACGATTATTTGACGAAACCATTCGATCCGTTAGAGTTAACGGTTCGTGTTAGGGCGTTACTGAAACGATACCGGATTGGTTCCACGCAGACGATCCAGATCGGCAACGTCATTCTTGATCGGCAGACATATAAGGTGACGAGAGGGACGGAATCACTCACTTTGCCGCTCAAAGAGTTCGAATTGCTATATAAGCTCGCTGGAACACCCGGACAAGTCTATACACGCGAGCAGTTGATCGATCAAATTTGGGGGATCGATTATGCTGGAGATGATCGAACCATAGACGTACATATTAAACGCGTGCGCGAACGGTTCGCAAATACACCCGATTTCCGTATCGAAACGGTACGCGGGCTTGGGTACCGGCTTGAGGTATACGAATGATCAGATCCTTATATATACGTGTTGTCTTGACATTTCTAGTCTCGGTCATCGCGGGTACGATCATTTCTTTCTATGTGTCAACTTGGATATTTGAAGGAAAATTGAACGAAAACGCTCAAATCAACTTACGTAACTTTGGCCAAGACATTGTCCAGATTTATAAGATCCTTCCGTTAAGTGAAGCGGACTCGTTCGTAAGTGGAATGAAGCAGCTCAATTCTTATCATATTCGAATTTACGAAGCAACGGGCCAGTTCCAGTCTTACGGAAAACCTAACGGACAGAAACCTAGCAATGTGACGATGGAGCAACTACAGAAAGTATTAGACGGAGGAGTTGTTCAAGACTCTCCGAGAGGTATTGCTACGGTCCTCTTAGGGTTGCCGTTGAAAACGGAAATGGGAACGAAAGCGATGTTTCTGGAGATGCTCTCCCCACCTTCCGCCTCTTTTGTCATAAGGTGGGCAATAATCTTTGCAACCTGTTCGTTGATTACAGGAAGCTTATTGATTCTGGTTGCCTCTATATTCTTGGTAACGCCGATCAAAAAACTGACAAAAGCGACTAGGCAGATAGCAGCTGGAGACTTCAACGTCAAGCTGAATATTAAGCAAACGGGTGAGTTGGGTACTTTGGCCCGCAGCTTCGAAGAAATGATGCACGATTTGCAGCAACTTGAGCAGATGCGCAGGGAATTCGTAACGAACGTGTCGCACGAGGTTCAGTCTCCGCTTACTTCGATATCCGGTTATGCTCTAGCGCTTAAGAAAGTTGACCTCTCAGATTACGAACGAAGCCGTTATCTTGATATTATCATCGCTGAAGCGAAGAGGATGTCCAAAATGAGCGATAGCCTGCTAAAGCTGAGTTTGCTTGAATCGCAGTCACAGCAACTTCGGCTCTTCACACTCAGCCTTGATGAACAAATAAGGCGGGTACTCGTGGCGCTCCAGCCGCAATGGTCTGCTCGCAACATACATTTCGAGCTTGATTTACAGACCGTTAAAGTAACCGCTGATCATGACCTGTTAAATCAGGTATGGACGAATATCCTCGGCAATAGCATCAAATTTTCCGAAGATGGCGGCGTAATTAACGTAAGCATCAAACAAGATATCAAAAATGTGACAGTCCGAATATCTGACACTGGCATTGGTATTCCCCTTGAGTATCAGAAGCGTATATTTGAGCGTTTTTTTAAGGCCGATCGTTCCCACAGTCGTAAGTATGACGGTAGTGGTATGGGACTCGCCATCGTTAAACAGATCGTATCGCTCCATCAAGGTGACATCCGAGTGGAAAGTGAGCTTGGTCAAGGAACAACCTTCATTATCGCCTTGCCAATCACTACGCCAACTGATTAGTTAGTTTCACCGGGTATCCATCAGATTGACTAAACCGCGTTCTCCATGCTACTGCGGCCACATGCAAACTTCCTTGTATGTGGGCCGCAGTTTTTTTACTTGTTCATATTCAGTTCATATTGACGTCATGGGGAGTACATTTTCTTCGTATAAGCTTTCTTAGCGGCTCGTTAAGGCAGCCCAATAAAGAGATGAGGGACAGGAGAAGATGAACATGAAATCACAAGAAGAGGTAACGAAAAAGAGGATTCGTAAGCCGCTGCGCATTTTACTCAAAACCTTAGGAGCTATAGCCGTTGCCATCGTGCTTTTTCTAGCCATTGTATTTATCGTGAATGTGTTCGCCACGAATTCGGAGCAAGAAAAAATAGAGTCCTACGGTCAGCACGTATCTGTAGACGGGAAAAATATGAATGTGTTAATTCAAGGCGAAGGCGAGGAGACGATCGTACTCCTGCCTGGTTTTGGAACGGCTACACCAGCGCTTGATTTTAAGCTGCTCATCGATCAATTATCGCCATTCTATAAAGTTGTCGCGGTTGAGCCTTTCGGCTATGGGTTAAGTGATGAAACGGAAAAAGAACGAACCACGGAGAATATCGTAAGTGAAGTTCATGAAGCGCTACAGCAGCTTAATATTAAACGATACATGTTCATGGGCCATTCCATTGCAGGTATTTACGGAATTGATTATGTGAACAAATATCCAAACGAGGTGACTGCATTTGTCGGAATCGACAGCAGTGTTCCAACACAACCGGGTATGGATGTCAATTTCCCATTAAAAAAATTAGAATTCCTCAAAAAATCAGGTCTCTTAAGATTGATGATGAAACTAGGTGCAGACCCGTATACAGGACTGGCATTTGATGAAAAAACCGTAGAACAAATGAAAATGATTTCATTTAAAAACATGAATAATGACACAACCTTGAATGAAATGGATCATATCTCCTCTAATTTCAAAGGGGCTCAAGGCTTAACATTCCCGAAAGACCTTCCACTTCTACTCTTTGTACAAGCGGATAATCAAGGTGTAGCAGGATGGATACCTCTGCATGAAGGGCAGATCAAAGACTCGGTACATGGAAAAGTAATAACCATGGATGGATCCCATTATTTACACCATACCAAATTCAAAGAAATCGCTGAAAACGTGAGAACATTTATGAAAGTAGCAAAGTAAAAATGTGATATAGAAAACCGTCCTTTGGGCGGTTTTTCGCTGTGCATAGGATGACGCGGCCTTTTTTTTGCTTGTTCATACTCGGTTCATATTGTTGTCACGGGGAGTACATCTTCATTGGTTACACTTTCATTCGTAGGCCTCTTGTAGGCTAGCCCAATAAACAGATTTATGAACAGGAGAAGATGCGAATGGTACACCAAGCGGAATTGAAAACGAGGAATCGAACGAGATCCAATAAAGTACGAAACATGTTTCTTAAAGTTATCGGAGCAATATTGATCGCTATCGTGCTTTTTCTTGCTATTGTTTATACCGTTAATATTTTATGTAATAAATCAGAATCAAAAAGATTAGAGTCCTATGGTCACCACGTATCTGTAGATGGTAAAAATATGAATGTTCTGATCCAAGGAACAGGCGAAGAAACCGTCGTACTCCTACCTGGTCTTGCAACAGCGGCACCCGCACTGGATTTTAAGCCGCTAATCGAAGAACTATCCCCCTTTTATAAAGTCGTCGTTGTCGAGCCTTTTGGATATGGATTAAGTGATGTAACCGAAAAGGAACGGACCACAGAGAATATTGTCGGTGAAATTCACGATGCCTTACAAGGTCTTAACATTGAACGTTATATTCTCATGGGACACTCCATTTCAGGGGTTTACGGACTCGACTATGTGAATAAATACGAAAACGAGGTTATTGCATTTGTCGGGCTCGATAGCAGTGTTCCGACGCTAACGGAGAAGGTTGAATCGTCCCAGCTCGAAATGGTTAAATGGCTCAAAAAATTAGGTCTCTCCAGATTAGCCATGAAATTGGGTACGGACCCATTAGCTGCACTTCCCTATGATGATGGAACGAAAGAACAAATGAGAATTCTTATGCACAAAAACATGTTTAATGCGAACATAATAAATGAAGTTGAACATATGTATTCTAATTTTAATGCAGCTGAGAGCATATCATTCCCCAAAAATCTTCCTATTATTTTCTTTATCCAAGCGAATCATCCAGTAACGGATCGATGGGTACCGGAGCATGAAGCGCAAGTAAAAAATTCTGTACATGGAAAAGTGATGCGGTTTGAAGCAGATCATTATATACATCGTACCAAAGCCAAAGAAATCGTAGAGAACTTCAGAGCGTTTATGAAAGAAATAAAATAAGTGTACTAGGCCAGTTCATATTCCGTTCATATTGACGTCATGGGGAGTACATCTTCGGCGTATATGCTTCTCTTAACGGCTTCTTATTCAAGGCAGCCCAATATAGAGAAGAATGACAGGAGAAGATGAACATGAAACCAAAAGAAGAGGTAACGAAAAAGAGGATGCGTAAGCCGCTGCGCATTTTACTCAAAACCTTAGGAGCTATAGCCGTTGCCATCGTGCTTTTTCTAGCCATTGTATTTATCGTGAATGTGTTCGCCACAAAATCGGAGCAAGGGAAAATAGAGCCCTACGGCCAGCACGTATCTGTAGACGGGAAAAATATGAATGTGTTAATTCAAGGCGAAGGTAAGGAAACGATCGTGCTTCTGCCTGGTTATGGAACAGCTGCACCAGCGCTTGATTTTAAGCTGCTCATCGATCAATTATCTCCATTCTACAAAGTTGTTGCAGTTGAACCTTTCGGTTATGGATTAAGTGATGGAACTGAAAAAGAACGAACCACAGAGAATATCGTAAGTGAAGTTCATGAAGCGCTACAGCAGCTTAACATTAACCGATACATGCTCATGGGCCACTCCATTGCAGGCATCTACGGCATTGATTATGTGAACAAATATCCAAACGAGGTGACTGCATTTGTCGGAATCGATAGCAGTGTTCCAACACAACCGGGTATGGATGTTAAATTCCCANTAGCAGTGTTCCAACACAACCGGGTATGGATGTTAAATTCCCATTAAAAACCTTTGCATTTCTTAAAAAATCAGGTCTCCAAAGATTGGCGGTCAAATTTGGTGGTGACCCCTACGCTGAACTCGCATTTGATGATCACACCGTAGAGCAGATGAAAATGCAGTCGAATAAAAACTCGAATAGTTCCACGATGTTGAATGAGATGGACCATATTTCTTCCAATTTCAAAGGGGCTCAGGGCTTAACATTCCCTAAAGACCTTCCGCTTCTACTCTTTGTACAAGCAGATAATCAAGGTGTAAAAGGATGGATACCTCTGCATGAAGGGCAGATCAAAGACTCGATACATGGAAAAGTAATAACCATGGATGGATCCCATTATTTGCACCATACCAAATTCAAAGAAATCGCTGAGGACGTTAGATCATTTATGAAAGAAGCAAAATAAGTGTACGGAGTAAGTTTCATCCACGATTTTCCAGACGCTAATAAGCGATATGTAAAGCCGTCCTTTGGGACGGTTTTACACAGTTTGTCCAATTCGGCCGGCGTCCTGCCGCATACTTTATTTCCCAGGTCTTAACCGCTCACGCTTGAATTAGGATATTCCATTGATGAAAGAGAGGGTTACATATGAGATTATTTGAAATACTTTTAGTTCTATCCTGTTTCGCTTTACTCGTAGATTTATTGTTTATTAAAAGAAGTGCAAAGAAAACAGGATTGGGTTTGGGTATAGGAAGTAGCGTTATATTAGTAGTTCAATTGTTTGTTGAAGGATACAGATGGCAGTTGCTTTTGGTATATATCATGACGGTTCTATTCATACTCATCGTTTTATTCAGACATTCCAAAAAGATGGTGAATCTAAAAATAGGGAAGCTGTTGAAATATAGTTTATCTTCCCTCATCATCATTCTCATTGTTGTATCTACCAGCTTATCTATAGTCTTGCCTGTCTTTGATTTGCCAAAGCCTGAGGGTCCAGAGAAAGTGGGTACTCAAACATTTCATTTTACGGATCAGAACAGAGATGAAGTCTTAACTGAAGATAAAGGCGATAAGCGGGAGCTAATGGTTCAAATTTGGTATCCTACTGAAAATAGGAATAACAACAAGCGTGAAGCTCTTTTTCCAAAAGATAAAGAAATGTTCAAAAAGTATATTCAGACATACTCTAATTCTTTAAACCTTCCCGATTTTGTGTTCGATTACTGGAAGTACAGTAGAACCAACTCTTATGAAAATGTAGAAATATTACCTTCTACAAGTCCTTATCCCTTGGTACTGCTATCTCATGGCATGGGAACCAGTAAAGTTCTACATGCATCACAAGCCGAGAATCTTGCCAGTCATGGGTTTATCGTGGTCACAATCGATCATACGTATAGCACCTTTGCTACCATTTTTCCCAATGGCAGTGTAACGGGCTATAAAACAAAGAATACAACACTAGATGATCGTAAAAGAGTTGGAAATATATGGACACAAGACGTAGAGTTTGTAATCAATCAATTTGAAAAGCTAAATTCAGGTGCAATCGAAAGTCAATTTAAAGGGAAAATAGATTTAAATAACGTAGGCGTGATGGGGCATTCTTTTGGGGGTGCAACGGCGTTTAATGCAACTTATTTAGATCATAGAATCAAGGCCGGGATTAATATGGATGGGTCACTATTTGAAGTGGAAAATAGAGATGTTATAAACAAGCCGTTTATGTTCATAAGATCGGGAAGTTTTAAAGACTGGTTAGTAGATTTTAAAAATGATAAAAATTCGGATAACGAAATAATTAAACAACTTTCAGATGAGCTGCACATTTTTAAAAATGTTATCAATCAGGGGGGAAGTGCGATTTATGTAGAAGGAACCCAACACTTTAATTTCACGGACCTTCAATTCTATTCTGAGTTGATTAAACTGACTGGGATAACAGGAGATATAAATGGTAAAAGAGGATCAAGCATCGTAAATCAATATGTACTCGGTTTCTTTAATAAGCAACTGAAAGGAACGGGTGGAAATCTTATTCAGGGGCCGAACGACATGTATCCAGAGGTGAAATTTATAAGT
Source organism: Paenibacillus anaericanus (assembly GCF_003994475.1). GTDB lineage: Bacteria > Bacillota > Bacilli > Paenibacillales > Paenibacillaceae > Fontibacillus > Fontibacillus anaericanus. The sequence goes on from NZ_RZNY01000015.1 coordinate 98,304, forward strand.
CCGGGTGACCTTTGATGATGAAACAAAATAAGATCCCTCCACTATTTTGAATATGTATAAGTGATACAAAAACCGTCCAAAAGGACGGTTTTTTCACTGTTTGATTGTAAGAATCCCTAAGAGCTAAGATCTCATCACAATTGTTTCTTCATCGTACTTATAGTCTTAACATCTACTACTTCCCATTTGAAGATTGATTTCTTCACTAATGTAAAAGATAAATGCCCTACGTATATATTCTCAAGCTGATTGTTGCTACTATATTGAAACACTTCAAATGTCGCGATTAATTGTTCTTCATCTTTGTTTTTGTAGGTTCTTCTTATGTCTATTCTAGGTTTATCTAATTCATTATGATCAGAGAATGCAAACATTTCTTTTATTGAATCCACCTGTTCATTACTCAGCTCCCCCTTAATATCCCCCCGATCAACCTTCTCTATTAATGTACTCACAGTTCTTATTGTTACATTTTCAGATAAATTACTATAAACAAAAATACTACCTATTATAACGATCATAATACCTATAAATATAAACAGTTTTGTCTTCTTCATTATTCCTCCGATCGGATTTAACAGCCACACCAACAGTGTTAGTAGTACGTCTACTTCTTACCTGTAATAATCGTTTCATATTTACTTTCCGTTTCCTGTATTGATTGAATTTGAAAACCAGTTAATTGGAAAAGACGAACATATTCTTCTATTCCAGCTGGGTAAAGCTTTATCTTTCTATCACCACACTCAATCCACTCATCGTCATTACTAACAGATAAAACAAACGTCCCCTCATCCTTAAGTGCATTGTAAATGTTACTTAACGCCTTCTTCTTATCCTCTATGTGCAAAAATGTCAGTACGCAGTATGCTAGATCAAATGTGTTCGGACGATTGTAATTAATTATATCCGTCATCACTAGTTCAATGTTAGAAAACGAACTTAGATTAGATCTAGCCCTGTTAATCGTCTTTGGTGATATATCAATTCCTACAAGAAATTCACAGCCCATGCTTAATACGGTCTTTGCAATTCTTCCCGTTCCAACTCCAATTTCTAAAACTATTTTATTCTCAGGATTTAATTCATTGAAAAAAGACGGTCCATCCCACCTGTTCATATACGCTTGTAGTTGTGGAGGATCTTGTATAGGATCATTACCCTCATCAATGAGTAATTCATAATGTTCGAGAACACTTACAATCTTCATATAAGTACATCCTCCTTTTTGCCTAAAAAAGCCCCACCTTAGATAGTTCTTATCCTCAGGTTGGGGCTCTTGATGTCTAGGCTTTTAATCTTTCTATAGTCACTTCAATATCTTCTACAATACCAAATCGGCCTTTAAAAATATTGGTATTATAATATGTATACAAATCCGGCGCTAACATATTTCCATTATCAAATGTGGTGTTTGTTTTCTCTGGAATAATTAACTTATACCCATACTCAAACGCAACTTTACAAGTAGTATCTATACAGTATTCTGTTTGCAGACCTGTAATTATTAATTGATCTATTCCTTTGCTATCCAAATAGTTTTTTAAATTCGTATCCTTAAAAGAAGAATTAAAGTGTTTATTTATTACTGTTTCATTTGCATTTGGACTTATCTCACTATGTATCTTCCAGCCCTCTGTATTTGGTTCTAATTCATCACCGATTTCATCATTATGTTGAATATAAACTACCTCTACGCTATGTTCTCGACATGTCGTAATTAATCTTTTTATATTACTTATCACTTTTTCTATTTCAAAAGGTTGTGCTTGCACTAATGCATTTTGAACATCTACAACTAAGAGTGCTGTATTTTTCATTTCCATATCTCCCTAGTATAAATTTAGTTCATATTAAACTACAATACTCTCTTTTCTCTCATATGTGTAGTATGTATAGGGCATTTCACCGTCATTCCTCTTTTCATAAGTAGTTATGTAATCTTCTTTATTAAATTCAGGAAAGTAGATATTCCCTTCAATTTCTTTATCTATTACGGTTAGGTAGATTTTGTTTGCTTGTGGTAATGCCTCCTTGTAAATCTCTCCACCACCCGCAATAAAAATCTCTTCCTCCTCTTTTAACAATCTGAATGCCTCATCAAGTGACCTTACAGTAAGACAATTATCAACTAATAGTTCTGGATTTCTTGAAACAATAATGGTCCTTCTATTTGGTAATGGTTTACCTATCGACTCATACGTTTTTCTTCCCATGATGATTGATTTACCTAGCGTTAAATCCTTAAATCGTATTTGTTCACCTGGTATACTCCACGGAATTACTTCATCCATTCCAATTACTTTATTCTTCGATATAGCCGCAATCAATGAGATTATCATATAACACCTCCAGTTCAGGTTTCACTTTCATATCTTTGCATCTCAAATTGTTATTTCAATTAAATTACCCTCAGGATCAAGAATACTACTTTCAAAATAACCATCCCCTGTAGTTCTCGGCTCACTATAAATGGTGTATCCATCATTTCGTAATGTTTCTGTAAGTTCGATTACCTTTTCTTCACTGCCTACTGAAAATGCAATATGTGCGTACCCAAATAAAGTTAACCTATTGTCGTGTTTTAGTATTTCTGGTTTCTTCATCAATTCAATTCTTGCTCCATCTTCAAAGACCAAAAAATAAGACTCAAATTGTTTCATTTTATTTGTATATTTGTCATTCGCAATTCCCTTAAAGTATTTCATATAGAATGATTTCATTTGTTCAAGGTCATTTGACCAAAGGGCAATATGTTCAATCCTCATGTTCATTACCTTCTTTAGTTTATATTTTGAATTACGCCTTTATCCAGTACTTACATATTCCATCTTTCATTTCACTTAGTATTCCTTTATTTGATTCTATTACTCTTCTTGACGCAATATTAGACTCATCACATGTAAGTAATAACTCTTGAATTCCTTTTTCATTCGCTTTGATTACTAATTCTTTTAAGGCAATTTCCCCATATCCTTTTCGTCTCTCCGAGGGACGAATTATGTAACCAATATGTCCACCATGTTCTTGTAATTTTTCATTTAAATAATGTCTCATCTTCCCGTACCCAACAAGCTTGTCCTCAATATAGAACCAGAATATGGTTTGAGGCACGGCCCCTCCGGGCAAATTAATACCTTGTGACATCCCATGATTTCTATTTAGTTTTTCTTGAAATACTTGTAGGTCATCAGAATATAAGTTATTTACAAATCCATTTTGCCCTTCTCCGATTTCTTGAATCATATGAAATACATCTTGGCTTTCAATTGGCATTAATTCTTTAAGAATAATCTTCATTAGGTTCACCTCAAAAATAGAATCTTAAGCAGTTACAATATTCATAATATTACTTCTGAATTTTATCCTTAATACGTATTGATTTATTTAGGTGAAGAAAATTATGCCTGGTTGCTGGCATAAGGATTAGACCAGCGATGTTCTTCTTCCCCCAATATTCCAGTAACCATGTTGCTTCCTTCTTAACTGCTCCTTGATCCAATAGTTTTTTTATTTTTACAGACTCTACACTCTGTTTAAATTGACCCGGTTGTAACGACTTTATTATTGCCCGTGTTTTCCGACCCACTTCAATACGATACGATAACAAAGCATTTATATCTATATTAGAACTTAACTCTGCTACTTCCATCTCTATCATTTCATTTCCGGAATGAATATAATCTATCTTTAGTTTCTTATTCCATTCCCCAGAATCCAAAACCTGATCATTATTACTTACAAGAATATTCATAGTCATATCCTCAATCCGAGCAATATGCCAAATGTGCCATACAATTGAGTTTTTTGTACCTGGAGATACAACTGGGTATTTTCGAAATGTCTCATCAGTAATATTATTTAACAATTCATCCTCTAAAGTATTAACCTGTGAATTATCCATCTTGGAAGAGTATAACAAGGCATGTTGATTTAAAAAAAGTTCAATTGTTTTCTCATGTTCTGTTGGTTTTTGTATAATACTTGTTAATCTTTTGTGATCCTCATTCCATAACTGCCTTTGTTGCAAATCCATCTCAATCCCAGCTTTCATTATGATAAGATTAAAGTGTTAGTTAAATATATCTTCAATTCCGTACAATCCAACATCTTTATCTATAATCCATTTTATCGTCTCCATTACTCCCCTGGAAAAGCCATCTCGAGAATATATCTTGTGTGAAATCTCAATTCTTTCGTTATCATCTGTAGTAAACAAAACACTATGTTCTCCAACAATATTTCCTGCCCTTACACTATGTACATTAATTTGCTCTTCAAAACCTGATTCTCTTATTGTCTTGGCTATTTCTATTGCAGTACCACTTGGCTTATCTTTCTTGAATTTGTGATGATATTCTAATATATCAATATTTGCATCTATACAAAATTCACTGGCTGCCAGTTTGATTAATTTGAGGAATTTGTATACTCCAATGCTGAAATTAGGACAAACAACAACAGGAATTGATTCAGCAAGCAAATTAATTTTCTCCATATCCTTAGACTCAAAACCTGTAGTTGCTATTATGACTGGTTTATTACCAAGAACATATGCATCATAATTTTCCATAAAAGAGTCAACATTTGTACAATCAATATATAAATCACATTTCTCACTCGCTCCAAGAATATCATCTTGGATTATGATATCTGTAATCTGACTTTCGATTAATGAGCCCAATTCCTTGCCTGCAAATGGGTTATTCTTTCTGGCAACAACAGCACCCAATGTAATTTCTGTATGTTCAATTAATAACCTAATTATATCCTTACCCAGTTTCCCTGTTCCTCCAACAATGCCTACTCTAATCATACAAACACCTCCACATAGGATGATCCTTCCATGATTATACATCTGACAACTAAGGGGCGATAGCCCCCCAATTACACTACTCCAGACCTGGGTTGTGAATGGTTTATACGCGCTGTTAATCACAAAACTAATCTTGCTGTCTAATTAGAGTTTTTTCTTTTGCACCTATTGTCTGTTCATAGCTAGAAATTTTATATTCTAAGCGTTCCAATACGTTCTTCATATCTTCCATTCTGGTTAAGAGCTGCTTTCTTTGCTCGATTAGGAGTTCTTTTCTGGCCTCTAGGGTTTCATTCCCCTGTTGAAATAATCCAACATATTCAATCAAAGTTTCAACTGGAAGACCTACTCCTCGCATGCATTTGATAAAATCAACCCACCGGCAGTCTTCTTCCGTATAATCCCTGATTCCGCTTTTATTTCGGTTCACTCGTGGTATAAGTCCGATTCGTTCATAATAACGCAGTGTATCCTGTGAAAGATCAAATTTTCTACTTACTTCTGCAATCAACATGTTGTTTCCCCTCCCCATTCAAATCAAGAACGCCCTTGAAAATGCTAGGGCGTTCTTGTCATTTCTTCTATCAGATTGCACCCATTACCGGGTGGGGAACATATGGCTCTTCCAGCGATGTAATTTCTTCATCTGTTAAGGCAATCGTAAGAGCAGCTACTGGATCTTCAAGGTGAGACATTTTCGTAGCACCGATAATAGGAGCAGTTACTGGTTCTTTCTGCAATAACCAAGCAAGTGCGATTTGAGCGCGGGGAACGCCACGTTGTTCTGCAATGGCCGCAACACGCTCCACAATCACTCGATCCGTACTTGCAGTTGCATCGTATTTAGATTTCTGAACTTGATCCGTTTCGGAGCGCTTTGTGGTTTCTGACCAATCACGCGTCAATCTTCCTGAAGCAAGCGGGCTATATGGAATTACACCGATTTTTTCTTCCTTACAAAGAGGTAGCATCTCCCTTTCCTCTTCTCGGTAGATAAGGTTCAAATGATTCTGCATCGATACAAACCGAGTCCATCCGTTTCTTTCAGCTACATGTAGTGCTTTTTGGAACTGCCATGCGTACATAGCAGAAGCACCTATATATCTTGCTTTCCCAGCCTTCACAACATCATGCAATGCTTCCATTGTTTCTTCAATAGGGGTATTGTAATCCCAGCGATGGATTTGATAAAGGTCTACATAATCTGTTCCTAATCTCTTTAGACTCTTATCAATTTCACTCATGATTGCCTTTCTGGAAAGACCAGCACCATTGGGACCTTGATGCATACGGAAATGAACCTTTGTCGCAAGGACAATTTCATCACGATTAGCATAATCCTTTAGTGCTCGTCCAACAATTTCCTCGCTTGTTCCGTCTGAATACACATTTGCCGTATCAAAAAAATTAATTCCATGCTCCAGTGCTTTTTTTATAATAGGACGACTGTGATCTTCATCAAGGACCCACGGATGAACCCACCGCTCTGCTACACCAAAGCTCATACAGCCAAGACAAAGCCGAGATACATCGAGGCCAGTATTTCCAAGTTTCACATATTCCATTTGATTGTTCTCACTTTCCATTAGTTATTGTTTCCTTCATAAATAGCTTACCACTTGGAGTTAACTCCAAGTCAAGCGATTATGTTTAATTAAATTCATCCTTTAAAAGACCATAATGCACAAGGTCCTCATATTCCCCCCATTTTTTAACATGCTGTCTTAACACTCCTTCATGCTTCATGCCTAGTTTTTTCATAACTGCACCCGATGCAGAATTCTTCCCTAGATGACGTGCAAATACACGGTTTAATTTCATTTCTCCAAACGCATATCTTACTATTCCTTTAGCTGCTTCAGTACAATATCCATTATTCTTATACTTTCTCCCAATCCAATAGGCAAGTTCCCCATGATCAAACTTCTTATTACAGCCCATGCTTATTGCACCGATTACATATTTTTCTTCTTTATGTACAATAGCTAATTCAAGCAATCTATCTTCATTAAAATTATCACTATGTGTTTCTATCCATTTCTCTGCCATTCCATCCTCATAAGGATGTGGGATATATAATGTAGTTTCTGCAATATATTTATCACTTGCTAATTCTTGAACTTCTTTGGCATCCTCTAAACTGAAAGGTCGTAATATTAATCTTTCTAATTGAATTGTCGGTATCGTTTTCATACATAATCTCCCCTCGAAAATATTCTTAGTAAGCGTCAGTGATACATTGTATTTCTATTAATTATTTATTTCAGGAATTTCACATACCATTCTCAAATCTATGTATTCCAAAATCTGAAACTGTTGAATGTCTTAACGCTTCTCTCAATGGACTTAGATTCGTTGTAAATCTTACATCAATCCCCAAATCAACTTGTCTTTTAAGTAAATTATTTATCGGTTTTATTTCTGTTGGCGTGATTTCATGTTCACTTATGTAATATCCAGCTGTCTTATCGAATAATTTAAAGCTTTCTGCTGGCATTGAATAACGATACGTCGTTGTATTCATTATTGTTTCATACCAGTGGTTTTCAACAGTAATAACTGTATCTGCATTAGTTATCCCAAAAAATTTGAGATTATCTTCAGCACTTATTCCTTCATTTCTTCTATATACAATCCTTGGGCAATTCCTTGGAAAATAAAAAGTATGTTCATGTTCTTGATCAATAGCCCAAACTACTGGGGGCATGTCTTGTCTGTTATGTTTAACCCTTGGTTTAAACAACTTAATATTAGATTCCTCACTAAAGTGATATAACAGCTTCATTGAAACACCTCGCGAAAATTTATATGATGTCAAGAATTACGTATAGCGTTTGTGAATTCACGAAACGACCCAACCTTAATTATCTTAGGATGGGCCATTTGTTGTCTTTCGGTACCTTCTTCTATTCGAATTTATTTCAATTCAAAAAACAATTCTGTTTTAACTCCTATTTTTTCAAATCCACATTTCTTATACATCTCTTTAGCGGTGTCAGAACTATCTGTAATTAGATATACATCTTTCACATCGTTCTCTTCTGCGATTTTTAGTAAATATTTGATAATAGTGCTACCAAAACCTTTCCTTTGATATTCTTCTAATATATCAAAATCTTCGATCTTGGCTATGTTATGCAAGACCATTAATTCGCAATTTCCGATAGGTAAGTCATTATGATAACAAACATATAAATCGAGCGGAAGATTATCCGTTTGGTATACTTTAGACTTACGATGTATTCGTCTTTGCGCAAAATCCCTACCCATTGTCGCTTCATTTGCTAGTACATCGACATTTCTGCCATCAAGCATAATATCATCGCTAATCGCTTTTTTTATTATGCAGTCAGTATTTCCAACAATGTTTCTATGACGATCGGTTTTTATATGCATGTAATCATAAACGGTGATTTCAGGTTTGATATGCAATTCCCTAAGTTTGTCTTCAGTTAATTTATCCATTTTTAATTTCATTAATTTGTTTAATATGTCTTTGTTCATGCAAGTACAGTGATCTAACCCATTCAATTAATAACATCTCTTTAAAAACTGGATGTATAAATTGCCTTCTACTCAGCAAGGATGGATCTTCTATTGTGTTTAATAGGTCATTTAACTTCTCTCTTGAATCATTTAATTTATCAATGATTTCTTGAGATTTTAAAATTTCATCAGTTGGTTTAACAATGTCTGGAGCTTCTAACTTTTTACTTCTATCAAGTAGAAATTCTAATGCTTTGTTCTTTATAAACGAATCTTCTTTGCTCTTTAATCCTCTCTTTATTGCTACGACATATAATTCTTCTGTCTTACTTATGTGTTGACATACCTGACTAACACTCCAGCTGTATGGGTCTTTCCGTTTATTAAATTGATCTTCGCGTAATCCATTAAGAATTCCTAGTAATTCGTCTCTTGTTTCTTTTAATTTTTGATTGATTTCTTGAAGTTCCATCGAAAACTCCCCTTCTATAGTTTAGTTTTCAGTACGTCATGACTCTATATTCTATTCCATCTTAGAAATGAAATACCTTCCAAATAAGAACTATAACTCACTATAAGCCTAGCCTTAGCGAGTATGCCAAGAGATAGAGCCAAGGGCGTAAATTGTTTAGTAGACATTTGAGAATTCAAAAAAAACATATGATTATTTTTTTATACCATGTTAGCATTCGAAATGTAAGAATATTCTAATACAGAAGGGAAATGAAAATATGAATATTAACATCGAAACTCTACCTAATTATCGCATCGCATATGTACGACAAGTTGGTCCATATGGTCCTGTGAACAATCAAGCAATGGAAAATTTGAAAAAATGGGCAAAGGAGAAAAACCTGCTTACTGAATCGACAATCCTACTCGGAATTCCACAAGATAACCCGGAAACAACACTTCCAGAAAACTGTCGATATGATGCTTGCATTGTCATTTCAAACGATTTTCAAATCGATGATTCAATTTACGAAAGCGAACTTTCTGGTGGAAAATATGTTATTTGTGAACTCAAGCATACAGCAGAAGAAATTCAAAAAGCATGGACTGAGATTTTTCCTTATTTGAAAAATAACGGGTACCAAATTGATAACAAGGCCATTTTTGAAAGATACATTGGTGACATGATTTTTAACGATTATTGTGAAATATGTATACCCATACAACCGGTATAGTTTAATTAACGCTCAATATAAAAAGCAACAAAACAGGATAAAACCTGTTTTGTTGCTTATAAAATTATTTTTGTAAAACTCGAGATCCTTCTCAAAAAATGGTTTTCTGATCTTCTATAAATCCAGTCTAAAGAATAGCATTTTTTTGTCTTTCAATATGTAATTAATAACAAGGTCTTTTTCCAGCTCTTCATTTATTTCATTTTCCAATTTAAATCCAAGTCTCGAATAGAAACGTTTGTTAATTTCATTATCTTTTCCTGTCATTAAGGTAACTTTAGAATAATTATTATTTCTTAAATAATGAATTAATTCATTCATAAGTCCTATACCAATATGTTGCCCTCTATGTTCCTCTTTAACAAATAAATAGTGAATGTATACGTGACTTTGCTCAGTCTGGTCAACCACTCCTAATACAAATCCAACTAATTCTTCATTAATGTAAGCAAGTCTACAGGTGTTTCTGAAAAATCTATAAAACATAATATATATTGAATCTCTTTCAATGGGCAACGGAAAACAATCTAAATCCTTCAATTGTAATAATCCTTTTGAATCGAATGGTGTGATTTTAACTTCGCTCATAGTTCACCTCTTTGTTCTTAATTATCTGTCCATTATATCTTTAAATAATTGCTCTTTATCTCGATGCTCGCCTTGATAAATGTCTAGATAATCGAAAATTTCAAAGGAAAAATCAACAAAAGCACGTCCCTTGGCAGTAATCACATGTTCGTCTCTAACTACTCGCTGATCTATGAAATTCTCACGTGGAAACGGATCTTCAACATCTAATTCTTTTATTCTTTCTATAGAGCAAGATGTGGTGAAATTCCTCCTATTTAATATACCTGATCTTGCCAGATATTGTGGTCCATGACATATTGCAGCTAGCATCTTCTCTTCTTGATCAAGTTTAATAATAAGTTCAGTTAATTCTTTCTGCTGGTTTCGAATCGGTCCGCCAGGGATAATAAGTCCCTCAATATCTTCAAGTTCCATTGCTTCATTAACAGTCAAATTGGGTTTATAATACAGACCAGATTCGCTAATTACAGATTCATAATTATATCCCATTGAGAATATTTCCTTTTTCCCAATATTCTTAATTTTATGAAATGCTAAGGTAATCTCAAAATCAGCAAAATCCTCTGATATAAAACAAATTATCTTCCCCATTCAACCACCCCCAAAATCTCTAGAATTTCACTGCATCTGGTACTTGAAAAATAATATATTTACCTGTCCACATCTCTGATTCGACAATTATCTCGTCTTTGTTATTATTGCTAGTGAATATAATACCTGCCCCCAGTTGTTCTTTAAATACTATTCCTAATGTGTTAAATCGTTTTATTATTTCATTTCGTCCATCCTTTTGATTGCCTTGATAAATATACCAATTGTATCCTTTACTGTTAGTCAGATATATTATTGAATTGTTATTGGTGATTTTTTCATATACCTGTTTTTTCGTCATACCTTCAAAAGGCAATTCGGGTAAATAAGACTTCATATAAAAAGTAATTAAACCAAAACACAGGAATACGATTGTTACTATTCCTAAAGCGATTGTAGTTATCATCTTTTTTGAAATGATATTCATTTATTCACCTAAGTTCGATTATTTAATAATTCCTGCATATTCAAAAGCATTCTTAATGTCTTCAGCTATCATGTATCTCTTACTCTTCTCGATATTAAAACTATCTCCAGTCTGTGTGTATGACGGATAAAATCTAATATTGTTATATATATACTCTTGGTTTCTGATTTTATATGTGGATCCACTTGGTATAACTTTGACACCATGCTTTCTCTTATATATGTAATTCATTGATTTAATCGCGAAATCCCCCATACACATTATAGATTTAGCATTAATAAATGGCTCAATCTCTCTTTCTAACACCAGACTACAATTCTTGATTGTAGTAGCGGAAACTAAATAATCTTTCTTACTGCATTTAATTGCTGTTGTTAGATATATTCCCATATCTTTAAGGTCGTCGAGAGAATTTATGTTATACCCAGAATCCGCTAGAGCTTGCTGAGTCGTCCTGAAAAAAGAGGCTTCTTCATTAGTATAAAAATAGTCGTCCAAATTCTTAGGCAATGCTTCAGATACCATGATTACTTTAACCTGCTCATTTGAAATACTTACCGTTGGCAGATAAGCTTCTTGCTGCACATCATTGCAATTTTTTTCACATATCATACATTCACTAATGGACATTGTAATACCTCCCTATTTTGTTTTCTTCATTTAACGCTAAAACTTACACTCATTTAAAGTCAGGACTTTTAAGTATCCTCATGTCTGTTATGTTTATTCTATAGACTTTTTCAGAAGCATCTCCAATATTCATAATTTCGAGATAATCTGCTTCATAACAAGAAAATCCATTAACTACCCTCACTCTTTCACCAGTAGATAGCGTAAATATTTCCCCGATTTTTGATTTTAATATTTCATCCATATCCAACGGTAATTCACTCCATTCGCCTTACACTATTGTTCCCTTATGTTTGTTCCTTATCTTCTATCACAATTTCCCCTTCTCCTGAAGGTACTTCAAAACCATGTAGGAATGAATTTAATATTTCATCTGTAATTGTAAATGCAGCATTTGCATCAAATCGCTGGCTCCGTACTCGAAGTCGTTCACGTAAATCACTCGGATGGACTTTCAAATAAATAAGTTTCCACTCTCCACCAACATCTTCAATAAGCTTCTTATATTCATTCCTTCTCTTCTGTTGCCAAAAACTAAAATCAATGACTACGTTGCGCTTTTCCTCCACTAAAATCACTAATTGATTACGTAACTTTAATTCTGCGTTTACTTTAAGCTGCTCATACATTTCAATTGGATAATCAATCCCATATCGACCATTAGTAGCCCATATCTCTTCATCAATGGAGAGACGTACAAAGCCCACCTTTTCTAAACGCTGAGCAAATGTTGTTTTGCCTGACCCTGCCACACCACACATCATTACTATCAATGGGGCTGTAACGTCTGTTCGACAGATTAAATCATTTATATTAAAACTTTCCCTCATCCATATTCCTCCTTCATTACTTCTTTCTTTTAATCACAAATGCTTTATCCGAATTTTCAAACCCTAATCGTGGATAATACTCAACTGCTCCTGGAGCAGAAAGCAGTACCATAGAACATTCATCACCAACTATAGATTGTATACGTTTTACTAATTCAGTTCCGATTCCATGCTTTTGGTATCTTTTATCTACTGCAAGATCAGATAAATAACAGCAATATGAAAAATCAGTTATTGCTCTTGCTACGCCAATCATCTTTCCATCAAACCAAGCGGTAATCATAACATCTGAGTTATCTATCATTTTTTGTATTCTCTCATAGTCATCAAATGGTCTTTTGATTCCCGAGTTCTTAAAGACTTCAGCAACATCTCTTGCACGTTGTTCTTTTTCTTCTGAATAAATTATCATTTATATTGCTCCTTCAGTTTATTCATGAAAATGACCCAGCCTTAGATAGCTCTTATCGTAGGCTGGGTCATTTGTTGTTGAGCTTATTCCATTATAATACAAAACCCAGCTACTCCATAATTCATTATTCTTGCGTGTCTTCGTCACTTTGGTATTCTAAAACATCTCCAGGCTGACATTCTAAAGCCTTACAAATCGCCTCTAAAGTGGATAATCGAATCGCCTTTGCCTTGCCATTCTTCAAAATAGAAAGATTCGCCATCGTTATTCCAACTCTCTCATTGTTTTAGACAAAAATAAAGAACGTTCCTCATTTCTAAGAAATGCTCCAATTAGTCCTTAAATAGTTCTTTCAACATTCCATTTCGGTTTTCCAGAAAGCTTTTAGTTATTTGATAATGATCTGTATCTTCATAAGCAATTTCTGCTATTCCTCCATTATCAAAACTCAATATCTGTCCTCCCGGATAACCTAAGATAATGGGAGAATGAGTAGCGATAATAAATTGAGATGTATCAGCAAGATCACGAATAATGCGCAATAAAGATAGTTGCCTAGCTGGAGATAATGCAGCTTCAGGCTCATCGAGTAAATACAGCCCTTTTCGATTAAATCTGTTCACAAACAGATTTAGAAATGACTCCCCGTGAGATTGTTCATGCAATGAACGTCCACCATAATGCTCATGGGCACCAATGCTATCAATATGAGACGCGAATTGGTAAAATGATTCGGATCTCATAAAGAAACCATTAGAGATTTTGGGTAACCAAGATAGTCGCAAATATTCTCCTAATGAAGAGCCAGCAGCATTAATCTCATAAAAATTATTCCTTCCGCCCCCGGCAGTATTAAACCCACATTGATGAGCAATACCTTCAAGTATTGTAGATTTACCCGATCCATTTTCACCAACAAAAAAAGTAACGTTGTTCCTGAATTCCAATTTGTTCAATGAATTTATCGTTGGAATATTAAAAGGATACTGATCAAGATTTTCATTTTTTTCAATTAGTAATTCTACACTTCTAAGGTACATATCTGTGCTCCTATTCGTCGTAACTATAGTCTTCAATTACTGATATTTTTCCCTCTTTGATTTTAAATATTGATTTTCCTTTTAACCGAATCTTATCTCCAGCTTTTAGATTATTAGGAAGGTCCATTGCCAATATTCCTTCATAATCAATTTCAACTTCAACTCTATCATCGTAGAACTCGCAATCAATAATCGTTTGACAACGACTTGAGAATATCTCTGCTGATTTCACTGCCAAATCTCTAAACTCTTGAATGCCCTTTGTCTCTGTATTAATATCGCCGTTTGATATATTTCTAAACTCAATATCTTTATTTAATAAATTTACGATACCCTCAACATCAAATGAATTATAGGCACTAATATATTCTTGAATAATATTATTGATTTCTTCTTCGAACACAACCATTCTCCTCTCAGGCATCATAAGAATCTAATACGAAGATATAGACTACTAGGCTATTTTTTCGACTTAAGAAGTCTTTTCAACCTATTCGAAAAACCTTCCTGTTCTTTTATTACTTGAGTTTCCCAGCCATCATAATCTCCATGAAATTGTTGTGCCACACTTACTAAATAATCGGTTACTTCATTGATGGCATGAAGTTGAACAAAGTCATTTCTAGAAATTCTTAATGAGTACTTATCATCTTGAATAACCTGATCTTCGATTTGAAATCTGTCTTTTTGAACTTTCTCTTTGAAATAATTACATGACTCTTCTGAACTGAAATAGATCCAATGATTCACTGATCGCGATTTTTCTAAATTGTCTCCAAGCTCAATAAGTTTATCTACCAACTCTCTGTTACCCATTCGATGCCATTCGGATTTATTTGGATATAGAAACTCATGATAGAAGGCTCTTGGCTTCTGTTCTTCAATGCAGTTAATGCTGTACTTATAATTTTCAAGAAACTTTTCGGCAATATTCTCTAATTTGCTTCCATCTACATGATCCGTATAGTAAAAGAAATCTCTCTTACCATCTGTGGTGATCCTTCCAACAAACATATAATTACTATCTAACGAATCATGGATTGAATCCTCTATATCATACAAAATTGATGCTTCCATATTCGAAGTAAGTCCATTTTCATTTGGTTCATTTAATGTGACACTGAGCCGATACAGATGGATCAACATCTCATCTGATCTATTTACCCAAGGCTCCAAATCCAACAAGATTGAAGCTGGCTTATCGTCGATGGATGTAAAGTAAGTATTCCAATTGTCTGACATTTCTGCACCGCCTTAATATATATATTGACGTCTTCATGACGTCTGTTTATCTCTCACTCACTTAATGTGTATTAATCTCTAATTTCATTTGTATAAATATAACGCCATTTATAGTCTTCTCTTCCTCAATATAGCTGAATCCCATATTTTTATAGAAATCCACTGAATTGGGTGAAGAGTTTACCGTAATTATTCTGATATCCTGAACCCGCAAGATATTGACTATATACTTAATCAGGGTTGTACCGACACCGTGTCCTCTATAGTCATTATTAATAAACAACATAGATATATGATTATTATTTCTTATTTCAATTACTCCAACTAAACTATCATTCATATATGCAGCATAAACCGCATGATCTTTAAATTGCCTTCCCTTAAAAGCCTTTAAATCTATGTATTTATAAAATTCTTGAACACCTTCAGGAGTATACCAAGGAGATACTTGTGTATCGAACGATTCCTTAATAAGTTGTATAACTGAATCAATCTCATTGGATGAGAGAGGGTTTATCTTAATATTCATGAATTAGCTCTACTCCCCTTCAAATCACTTAAATTTTCAAATATATTCTCAAAGAAATTTTATTCTTATATATCTACTCAAATGGATCGTAATGTTTCAAATCAGATTCTATAATACCTTCTTCCAGGCCTTCTTCATTCAATATATAACTAAACTGCAATACTTCATTATGTGCAAAATATACATACTCCACATAGGGCTCATCTTTAAAAGTAACGATCGTATAAAATGCTGGCAGCTTAATACCCCATACTCCTTTAACGGATTCTATTTCTGCTCTACTATAATTCTGTTCTTCTAATAGATAGTCAGTAACTCTATTTGCATATATATTTTTGTTCATTTGTACGTAAATAACGGGCGTTACTATTAATAAAGCTACTAGGAGAGCCATTATGATTACTATAATCCTTACTTTCTTGTTCTTTATAATCATCATTCCTTTTAGTTACTTCAATTCGATTTTTTCCTCTATCCATTTTTCGATTTTCTTTGTATTATTCTTCTGTTCTACTGAACCATGTTTGGATGCTAAGCTCATAATATCCTTATATGAAACTCCCTCAACATTACCCCACTTTTTCCATGGTACTAAATCAAAAAAATAATGCTTATAATATTTTTTGGGATTCATTGAACCGGGGGCGTAATTATATGTTCCCATGTTAACGGGATCCGTGACAATTTCTTCTGTCTCTGTATTATATACAGCCTCAAACCTACCATCTGCTGAGATAAATTTAACATTTAATGCCGCGTTAACTCCCTCATAATTATATCTATGGAATTTTGCACTGAATAACTTCCATTTATGTTCAGAGGTCAAGGTTATCATTTCATCTAAACTTGTAGGTGCATCACTATATGAGTTCAATGTGTTTCTAAAATAATGTATTTCCTCTGTAATACTATTTAATTTTCTAATATTTTTATCAAATGTTTCAAAATAAAGATTATCGTTTTCATGATTTTTTAAAATACTAGGGTTACTTTCTAAATCCTTCATCATCTTAGTTATTACTGCTTTGGCTGCAACTCTATTTGAACCATCAAAAATATACCATTTTTCATTTTCTGATTTTACTCGCTCATATAAGTCATCAAGTTCATAAAAATATGTATTGGATAAAAATTCTACGTTATCTCCATTTCTACTTTCAAACAATTCTTGATTCCGTATTGTCCTGTATCCATTGATACAAATTAAAAGCAAAATGATTACTATACCTGTATAAATAGCTACTTTTTTTTAAATCATATTTCCCTCGTCTCTTGTCATTAAATTTCTAGAAGGTAAGGGTGTTTAGAAATAATTTCACAGCTTGATAAAGACCTATAGGATCATCGTCACGTATCGTATGTCCACTTTCAGGAAACTCAATCAATTCGGTGTTCGGTCTTCGTGTTGCCATTTCTCTAGCATGCTCTGTAGTCATTACCCATGTTTTATGACCATGTAGTAGCAGAGCTGGACATTTAGAGGATAACCAATCATCCCAGTGATCTCCATTAAGTAATTGTTGTGAGAGTACCATATCTTGATACTTGAATCTTAATGCCCAACCATCCGAATATTCTGTTAAACTCTCAAGAAAATATGTATCATCCTTAAAACCTTTTGCTTTAAGAAAATCCCTAAAGGAACGTACAGTTGGAAAGCGTTCAGGCCATTCTAATATAAAGGATAAATCATCATTTGCAACAGCACCTATGTCCTCAATAATGATTGCTTTCACTAACTCAGGATATTGAGCAGCAATCTGATAAGCATTCACTCCGCCAAGAGAATGTCCATATAAAACAACAGGACCAATGTCTAACTTAGTTATAAGTTGAACCGTATCTTGAATATAGGAAGATCTACTATAATCTCCGGATGGATCGCTCCAACCATGTCCTTGTTGATCAATCGCTATTACTCTCCATTCAGAACCTAGCGCTTCCGACAAGCCACTAAACATAGTATTTCTTCCAAAATGACCGTGAAGAGCTACCAATGGAAATCCAGAACCTGCAAAGTCCAAATAAGATAGAGTTCTTCCGTTAATCTCATCAATTTTTCTTGTATACATCATGATTTCTCCTCTAGTTTAATTCATCCATGATTTGACACACTAAGAACGGTTTCTCAAGGACTTTTTCGCGAAGTAGACAGCCAAAAAATTAAATTCAATATGTAGCACACATGTTAACAGAATCGAATGTGTTATATCTGCAAGGCCTCCAAATGTAATTCCTCCAACAAAAGCAAAAACCATAAATCTTGTACTTTGTCGCGATAACTTATAATATTGCAGATGACAAATTGCGAATAATAATGCAGAGATAATCACCGTATATGACACTGGTAAAAAAATAAATTCAAATATCTGCCCGGTAGCTAAATATTGGTTTAGGTAGGGAAGGATTAACCCCCTAAAAACAATTTCTTCAATAACTGGCCATACAATGATAAAATTAATTGTGTTGAATTTACCGACTGGATTATATCCCGAATATCGCGACGCTATACAATTGGCAATAAGAAGAATTAAGAAGACTGGCATTACTTTTATTATGTTACTTGGCGAATTAATTATATAATTCCACTTAAAAAAAGGTACTAATATCAAAATGCCAACAGCCCAGAAATATAAACTGTATCTTACCAGGTTAGCTGAAAATCTCTTTATAATGACTTCGACTATCTTATATGAAAAAGTCAGTAATAATGACAAACACAAGGCTATGTACATAGCGCCCCCTATATCCCCCCCGAATATGATTGTGATGAGACCCCTTTAGATTATTTATTAATTGATTTGTGGATGGGTTCATCTAAGGTTTCTACGCTATGGAAAGAATTTATCTTGTTTCATTTCATACTCATTTAATTCAATAATTAATGATTCTTTGAAATAAACTATGCTAGACCCATCCCATTCGTATTCTTTCCCATCATATAAGCACTTGAATCTCCATTCCACAAAAGCTACATTACGTACTTCATCAAACCCAATTTCTTTGATTTCCCAGTAATCAACCTTATTGTCACTGTCATTCCATTGAGCAAACCAGATTAATAACTCATTCTTTCCTTCCATGACCGCACCAGTACATTCCCTTATAATAGCTGCATCATGTACAGCCCTACTAAACATTTCAATGTCTTTCTTAATCCATGATTCGAAATATTCACTAATTATTATGGATGCTTGATTTCGATTCAAAGTAACCACTCCCCAGAATTAATAGAAATAATCCTTTCTGCGACCTACCGAAACGCTAGCTTCTAATTTGTGCTAGATGATGCAACATATGATTAATATAATCCTCAAATATTTATTTCCTTTATATCTTTAATCTCAGCATAACCATCATATGTTACTGCATCTCTAATCTCATCAATCTCTAATTGGTATTTGCCTCTAAATGTTTCTTGCTTATAATCCTTACTGGTGTAAGTTATTATTAATTCCACAATATCAATATAGTCCACTTCTCCATAATCTACTATGCTCATTTGGACAGAAAAATTGGACCTATTAACTAATAGACTTGTCATTAAGGCTTTTTGTTTATCTAATACAGTTTCATTCGCTGATATTCTCTTGATTTCAGTTATATCTAAAGTATTTAAGCATTCTTCTAGAGTTTTTGGGTAAGATTCAAGGAGTTCATCTACATAGTAACCATCCACTTTGACTGCACCCATACGCTGTTCAATATCTTGCTCAAAATTAGCCCATTCCCTAATATCACTTAATACATAAGAGGACTCTCCAACCTTCTCTACCGAATATATCCAATGAAATTCCTTAACCACTCCATCCTTGCCTGGATAATTAATTTTAATTAACTCAGTAACTTCAACATCAAATTTATTAGTATCAATATAATAAGTCCAATATATATCTGAATTTTGGAACTCCTCAGTAATCTCTCTAGTAAATAAGTTACTTACTAGCTTCTTTTGCGATACAAACAGGTTACTATTGGGAAAAAGATTAGGTTCTACATATGAAAATTCACCTTCATTTATAGCTTTAATTAGATTGATTTCATATTCTTTGATTAATTTGCTTATTCCCCCCATAGTATCATCAAGTTTTCTTTCAACAAAAGTTATTTCAGTTTCTATTGGCTTATCGGTTTTGTTAACAACATTAGTCTTGTTTTCTTTATAACTAAAGTTCTCATTAGTACAAGCGGTTAGTATGAAAAAAGCTACAATCAAAACAAAAATCTTCTTCACCCAAGTTCCTCCGATTTATCTGCGGTTTCTGATAACGTTTCTGTATTCACGAATCCGAGTGCTTAGGTATTTATAATCGTCTAGTTCTTTTTTCATCTAAATATATATCTAGTGCTTCTATTCCACGAATTAATAACTTAATTAATAAATATAAAGCATATAGACCAAGTAAAATAAATAAACCATAAACGATAACTAGTATAAACGGAAATATTGTAAACATTCCATAACACCTTCTATCGAAGTAAGATTGTATTTTAAAATAATTATTCCGTGGATCTCTGGTAACGTTCTGGTATATACGAAGTGACCCAGCCGTAGATTGTTCTCATCTTAGGCTGGGTCATTTGTTGTCTACACCTATTCCATTATTATACATATGACAATCAAGCGGCGATAGCCCTCAGTAAGAATAAGGTTCTTGTGATTACTTCTTTTCTAACAAAGAAGTTCACCCTCAATCATAGTCCATTGCACTTGATATCTCTCATCCAACAGGATTAAATCCGCATCGTATCCTACCTCGATTTTTCCTTTGTGAGATAACCCTAGAATACGCGCCGGCGATGTTGAAGCCATGTGCACAGCATCCGTCATCGAAATTCCGTTAACGACTGTCAGGCGTAACGCTTCATTCATCGTTACGGTACTCGATGCTAAGGTGCCATCCGCTAGCCTTGCAACTCCCTCGGATACGGTGACATGGTGACCACCAAAAATATAATTACCATCACCCAACCCCATTGCCTGAAGCGCATCCGTAATTAGTACCATGCCTTCCGGCCCTTTGAGACGATGCATCAATCTGATAATTGCTGGATGAAGATGGACTTGATCAACAATAGCTTGCAGACTTACATGTGGTTCTTCGAATGCGGCTACGATCAGTCCAGGGTCTCGATGGTGAATCGGTCTCATGCCGTTAAAACAATGTGTTACATGACTCGCACCAGCTGCAAAAGCCATCTTTGCTTCCTCGTATGTGGCGTCGGAGTGAGCGATGGCAATCACAACATCCTGTTCTTTTAGAAAGGAAATGAGCTCCATACCCCCAGGCAATTCTGGAGCTATCGTTACCATTTTAATGAGCGAGCCCGCTTCCTGAAAAATTAACTTCATTTCTTCAAGATCGGGATGACGAAGATATTTCTCGTTTTGCATCCCTTTGCGCTTCGGATTCAAATAAGGCCCCTCCAAGTGAATGCCGGCGATCCTTGCCCCTTGTTCTCGTCCGATTACAGATTTTACGCTCCGAATCATATTCAAAAGATCTTCCATCGTCGAACTCACGGATGTCGCTAGAAATGAGGTGCATCCGGTTGCAGCACAAGCGCGTGATACTTCTTGAATACTTGCCTCGGTTCCATCCATCATGTCATAACCATTGGCCCCATGAATATGAACATCAATCATCCCTGGTATGAGCCACATCCCTCTGCCATCAATAGGTTCATAATCACCTTCGAATTTCTCATGATCTTGTGTTTCAATTCTCTCCACCTTTCCGTTAACGATCCAGACCGTTGCAGAAGGAAGTATTTGATGTGGAAGCAGTACATTTACATGTTGAATTTTTTTGTTATTCATTACTACTCAACTCCGTCCTGTTGGTGATTTGTCTGACATTCTATAAGTGTAATATTTTTGTGGTCTAATATTTCTTTCATTTCGGCTGGTATGGATTGATCGGTTACAATAATATCCACGCAATCAAAGTCTAACTTGAACCTCGATTTCACCGAGAATTTTGTATGATCCACAACAAGAATGACCTGATCTGACCGCCGCGCCATTTCTCTCTTCACCCGGACATCTTCTTCATATGGATAATAGAGTCCGTCAGGTTGGATTGCCGTCGCTCCGATGAACGCTTTGTCGGCACGAATTTCACTAATTTTATCGATGACAGAAGGTCCGTATAATAAGCGATTTTGGGTATGCAGATAGCCGCCGAGCACGTAGATGCTCAGATCTTCTCGCTTGGAGAGAATTCCTACATTATCAATAGAATGCGTAACCGCTGTTATCTGTTTCGCTTGAATATGTTCCGCAACAAATTGTACGGTCGTAGATACGTCCAAGAATACAGTCTCATGATCTCGAATCAACTTAGCGCCATGCTCGCCAATATAGTTCTTGCTGGTGGATTCATCAATGAGACGTTCTTGATAGGAAGATAGCTCTTTTTGCAATTCAGGCAAGGCTACCCCTCCATGCGTCCGAACAACAACTCCTTCTTGAACTAATCTTACAATATCTCTGCGCGCCGTATCTCGCGACACTTGAAAGATCGAGCATATTTCTCCAACACTCATGGATTTTTGTTGTTTTAAGTAATCAAGTATTTTCAATAATCTGTCTTCTTGAAACACATCGGATGCACTCCTTTTTTAAGTATTTCGTTTATTAATATAAGTATATATAAGTAATATAGAAAAAGATATAAGTATTTATAAGTTTATTATTTTTTCGAACACTCATACACTTCGAATGTAGCGAAAACAAAATAGACCAAGCCAAAAGACAAATTTGTCCTTCAATTTGGTCGTAATCACTATCTGAGAATTGTACCCGATTGCTGAAATAAGCACTTATCTCACTATTATGAAGTTTTCCTCACCGTCACTAATAGGCAGATCAATTATGGTCAGTTTCTTTACAGATGCCCGTTTCAATGACTGCATACAATGGACCAGAAAAGATATTTGCAACTCTTCTCCTTGAAACTCTACTTCCACGCTTCCATCTTCTAAATTTTTTACCCATCCCGTTAATTTCATTCTTTCAGCAATACTGTATATTTCTAAGCGGAATCCAACTTTTTGCACCCTACCAGAAAAAGAGACCTTTTTTCTAACTATTGGGCTTGGTGAGAATTTTGGGAACTTAATGCGGTTTGCATGCCAAATTACATATTCATTTCTTAATTTCTTGAAAACACTCATTCTTTTATGTACTCCTTTTTGTCTCGTATAAGGATCCATAGTTTCCCCACATATTTTTGACATTCACATCATTAATGCTTTCTATTGTTTTATAGATAGGCGTACCTCTAATACAAGCACCAATAAAGAAATACTGCTTACAACTCTTGCACCTTAAATAGTGACGAACAGTATAATGAATTTCTTCAGATAAATGTCTTGCCACTTCTTCTAAAGGACAATCTCCAGCATATAACTCAAGTCTTTGTTGCTTTATCATTTCTTTAATAAAGGAAATAGTAGGAATATATTTTTGATGTGCATCACTTATTGCTGCTGTAAAAAGTTCTCTTAGAACAAAACAACTCTTACACACTATATCACCACCTACCTATCATCCTTCTCACAAAGCTTCTATTTATTTTTCATTGTCCTTGAATATTTCTCTGTTATCTTCCAACTTCTATATTGAATCAATCTAACTATATTCACAACTGTTGCGAGAAATAGCCCAAATCCAACTAATAAAAATATTGTTATATCCGAACTATCAGATATAAAATAATTCAACAAATTTATTGTTAACAGGATTAAGATTATCAATCCGAAGACCACATAGACATATCTTCTAATAGTTGATTTCTTTATTTTACTCAAAAAATGATTATAACAATCTACACAAATTATAGTTCTTCTCTTACCTAACAATAGTAAGCAATCTTCACAATAATCTTTACTACAAGATCATTGCATGTTCAATTGAAGTCCTGAGAACTGCTGCTCCTGCACTCTGACCTATGATATATTGTCATCCGATACCCTTCCATTATTATACATACGGAATTCAAGCGGCGAAAGCCCAGCTGCAACATGAATACGGTGTTAGCTGAAGTTACACTCTCTTTCAAAGTAAGCGTCAAATCCCCCCCACCTTGTAACAAGATAACCTGTACCATATATAAATAAAATTTATCAAAAAAAATGTGTTGAAAATAATTTCTAATCAATTTAACCTTTAGATAGAGGAGGTAATCATATGAACTAAGAAAGGACGATTGAGCTAGAAAGACAATAAATGATAAAGGAGAAAACATATGAATCAAGAAAAAGTGACAGAGTTGGAAAAGAAAATAAACAATGATTATAGCAATATTGCAGGCATGGTTGTACTAAAAGACGGTAAAACACTATATGAAAATTACTTTAATGAATGCACTGCTACTAACCGAATCCATGTTTATTCAGTAACAAAAAGTATTATTTCCATATTGATTGGGATTGCCATGGACAATGGGCACATCAAAAGTATGAACCAGAGAGTATTGGATTTTTTCCCGGATTACACCGTTAAAAGAAGAGAAAAAACAATACAGAATGTTACACTTAAGAATTTGCTGACAATGACAGCTCCGTATAAATATAAGTTTACACCCTACATAAAGTATTTCACGAGTGATGACTGGGTAAAATTTACGCTTGATTTATTAGGAGGTAGGGGGCAGATAGGGAAATTTAGATACACTCCCCTCATAGGACCAGATATTTTATCGGGCATTCTTGTAAAAGCAACTGGGCAATCTGTGTTTGATTTCGCAACAGAAAATTTATTCTCGCCACTGGGAATTACTGTTGAGAGTAATGTGTTTTTTCATAGTAAAGAGGAACAACTCGCATTTAATAAAGCTAAAAATATCAGTGGCTGGGTTGCTGACAGGGCTGGAGTAAATACAGGAGGATGGGGCCTTACTCTCTCTCCTACAGATATGGCAAAAGTAGGTCAATTATACTTAGATGGCGGAATGTGGAACGGAAAACAAATTGTATCGACAAGATGGATAGACGAGAGTACAAAGGAACATAGCCGATGGGAAAAACTCAATCTGTCATATGGATATTTATGGTGGATTGGTAATGATAAAGAGCATGGCTATGCAGCTATGGGAGATGGAGGAAATATTATTTATGTCAATACAAAGAAAAAAATGGTAGTTTCTATTGCTTCTCTTTTTAATCCACGTGCTAAAGATAGAATAGAATTTATCAAAGAAAATATTGAGCCAATATTTGAGAATTGTGAATAGCGAGAAAATAGCGAGCATCAAATAGCCCACATCTTGGTGAACAGGTGTGGGCTATTTGACGCTTACCTTTCGAAACTGCTAACAATTCGCTCCAATATTATGGCTACTCCATCTTTATCATTCGTTTCCGTGGTTTCAGATGCTATTTCTTTCAATTCCTTTATTGCATTTCCCATTGCGATTGAATACCCACATGATTGAAACAATCCTAAATCATTAAAGTCATCTCCAAAACAAAGAACATCTTTCATGTCAACACATTCTTTTGTCTTATGGCCTGAATTGCATTCAAATTTCTAAGCGATATTTTTTTACTTGAATTTAAGAGTGTTCCGTCTAAATCCAAGATAATTGCTTTAGGTTTCATACTTCCCCCCGAAAGCTAATCTAATTTCCCCAAAAAAAACGCAGTATAATATATATCTTTAATTTTGACGGCTACTACTGTATCTTTGTCTACATCTTGAATGGAATATATTTTTGTTCCTTCTATTAAGTCTATTTTGGTGTTGAATAATTTAGCTTGACCGTTTTCCTTAACATCGTCTAAAATTTCTTTTATTTCTCCAACTTCTTTTTCTATTTTCTCGACAGGTGTTACGTTACCTTCAATAGAGTAAATTCTACCCTCGAATGCAAATTGTGATAATAAATCATTATTAGCGTTAATCCCTGTCGTCTCCGGTTCTGTCGTTGTCGTAGAACAAGAAACTATAGTTATCAGAAAAATAATTCCCAAAATGAAGTTAAATCCCCTCACATTGTTTCTCCCTTTATTAATCATTCCATTCAAATTGTGAACCTCCTCAACCCTACATAGAAATAGTCGTAATTAGCTCAACTACTTTGTTAATAGCATTGTTATTTCCACTCTGTTCCATTTTCTCAATAATTTCAAATCTCTTCTCAAATACATTATGAATGGCTTCCTTAAATGCATCATCATCCATGTCTTCTTCAAGCAAAATTTCACAGTAACCCGAGGTCTTAAACGATTGAGCATTCAATACTTGATCTCCCCTACTGACTTCTTTAGAAAGAGGTATTAATAACATAGGCTTCTTTAGCGATAGAAACTCAAATATAGAGTTTGATCCCGCTCGTGAAATAACAATGTCTGTCATGGCTAAAATATCGACCAAATCACTATGTACGTATTCAAATTGTTTATATTCGCGATAGATATTATATGAATTGTCTATTTGTCCCTTACCACATATATGAACAATCTGAAATTTATTGATTAAATGATGCAAATTTCTTCGAAGTATCTCGTTCATTCGTTGTGATCCCAGACTTCCACCCATACAGACAATAACCGGTTTATTTTTTGAAAAATTACACAGGTTTAGTCCTTTGCTCGTACTACCATGCATAAGCTCTTCTCGGATAATTGCTCCAACATATAATACCTTGTCACTGTTTATATGTTCCTTTGTTTCTGGAAAAGTTACGCATATCTTCGAGGCAAAAGGAATAGAAATCTTGTTAGCTAACCCGGGGGTGATATCTGATTCATGAATAATAATCGGTACACGGTTCAACCATGCTCCTAAAACTACAGGGACCGAAACAAAACCACCTTTTGAAAAAACTACATCTGGCTTCATTTTTCTTATACATTGGTAGGCTTGAAAAACTCCCTTTATAACACGAAAAGGATCCTTTACGTTTTCCCAGTCAAGATACCGTCTTAACTTCCCAGTTGAAATACTAGTGTACTCCACATTAGCAAGTTTCTTAACCAATTCTGCTTCAATGCCTTGTGTTGAACCCATGTATTTAACATCCCAGCCCATATTAACAAGCTTAGGAATCAAAGCTATATTAACAGTCACATGACCTGCAGAACCCCCACCGGTAAATAATATTCGCTTCGCCATCACAATCACCTCACTAATTATCCAGCGTCTCGATTCCACTTATTCAAGTATTTCTACATCAAACTTCTCAATCCAGTTTAGTGTTTTTCCAAACCTCTTTTCTTTATGAATATAATAAATATGTGGATCTTTTATCTCTTGAAAATCATCAAACTTTCTTAAAGTAAATTTCATCTTATATATTCCTTTATTACTTGGGATGGAAAAACCGTTAAGGTCATAATTCAGTTGCTTAAAAGTAAAATTATTCAATAGCAGTTCATGACTTTCACTGTCATCTCCAACTGAAGAAGGTGAATATAAGTTGTCTTCTTCAATAAAAGAGATATTACCTAGACCAGATACTAATGGATACACAAAATTCGAATAATTATCATCTGCTTTGCGATTCACTTGCATCTCGATTATAAATAGATCGTCGTCCAATTTCTGAATTGTACTTTCTATTACTAGATCAGTTGGCTTTATTTCCGGTGAAAGATTCTTATAAAATCGAATAATTCCAGCAGCAACGAGAACTATGAACAAAATAATTATTAATGCGATTCTCCGCTTCATCAATGGACCACCTCCATTGCATTATATCTTCTTAAACTTTTTAAATATTTCATCCAAAAAATGATCTCCATCTACTAACCAATATCGTTCCTGTTCTGGTACTTCATCAAAAAAATCTTTATATTCACCAATCCAACCTACTGGAACGTAATTCTCAAATGACATAGGTTCTGGAAAGAAGGAATAAAAGACTCTATCATCAAAATTCACATAAATAGTGGGTATAAACTCAAGTACTTCATCAGTACTCATAAACGCATCTTCAAGCTCTACAAGTAACTTCCTTAAATCACTTGTTGATACCTTTAAATCAATTATCTTATCTAGAAAGGTCTCTGCAGTTGTTACATCCAATACGGTAATACCAAACCTATCTTCCATTTCAGTATTTAGAAACCAATATTCTCTTTCAGTAATATACCAACTCCATGTTTTTTGAAATAATACGCCTACAATTAACGTTTGCGCATATTCTGGCATAAGCTTCATAATGTTTCTCCATTTTAAGTGAATTATTTTAGTTCCTTGCGGATGCCATCTTCGTTCTAGCTTATACTTATTTTCTTGCTTTAATTTTTATTTCAGACCGAATTCACTTCCATTTATTTAATATATATATTTCTTCATTGTCTGAGTCATGTGTTCCTATTATTTCTTCACATCCAGTCAATATATATTCAGTCCTATCTCCTTCGCCATCTCCAGAGATTTCTCTTGTTTCAATCTTCTTACATTGAGTTTTATACTTTCCTTTAGCTTTTCCACCATGTTTATCTCTTGAACTATCGTAGGTATATTTAATTACGCCATTTTTGTAAACTACATCATTTAGAATTGGATCTCCCTCAATTGTATAACTAGTTATTCTAATCTTACTTTCCGATCATTTTTTATGTCTTCTATGAACTTATCCATCTTTTCAAAGTTAATTTCTCCTGGAGGACCCGTAATTATATCACCGTTTTTCTTTGCTTCCTCAGATGAATAAGAGTTATTACATCCCGTCAGGATTAAAGTAAAAAGTAATAAGGCATATATAAACTTCACAGTGACCCCCCCATTTCGATTTTCAGTAATTTCACCTAACTTATGTAATCACGAACTCTCACTGGCTTAAGGCGCGTTAGTGCCAGGTCCGCAGCATATACTTCATTAATATTCTCCATTGTACTCAACAAAACTAGTTTCTTTAATTCGTGTAATATGATACGGCATATATATATTTGTTGATCGGGTAGCTAAACCTTCAATATACTGAATCGCTGCCTCGACCATCTCATCCGACCTAAAAACTACTTCATCTAAGTAACCACTGAGCAATGCCGCATCACCTTTGAATTTAAGAAACAAATAACAAAACCAGGATCAACAACGACTAAATTTACAATCTCATTTTCTGTTTGTTCTCTTGAACCATCATAAAACCTGACTACAATATCTTGATCTTTATAAAATACATCCACATCACATGAAAAGTTCTTAAATTCAAATTTCATTACATGTACCAACTCCAGCTTCTATAGGCAATCTTATTTTTATTTCCGCCAAAAAGTTGAACAGTCCGCCTTGTCCAAAATATTAAATTCGATCATTTTCTCAAGTAACGAGAAATCAACTGGACGATCCCACTTGATACGAACCAACTCCTTAGTGTGATCATATCCAGCCTGCACAATTTCATCAGAAAAATGATTAATCCCTGCCTTTTCAGGGGCAACAGCCAAGTGCTGTTTGGCTACGCTAAAGCCAATGATAAATGTATCGTGATCGGTAAACATAGGTTGATTCCACGCTATTTTTGGCATTAAATGCGGGAATTTCTTAGTTATCCAAGCCAAAACTTCTTCCGTTCTAGCCCGATGTTGCGGGTTATCGATACGTGCTAAATATTCTGCAAAAACTTCCATATGGATCCCCTCCTAAAATAACTTTAAACCATAAAACACCATCTAACGCCGAATTTATCAATAAACTGAACTAGACATGGACTATAAAATGTTGGACCTATTGGAGTAATCGTCTTACTTCCATCATTCATAACTTGATATGCCTTTCTTAAAACATCATCATTCTCAAATATGGCGACTATCTCCATAGTAGTATCTGCCGATGATTCTCTAGTGCCTCCGAAGTCGCTAAGCATTAATCTAGTTCCAAGAACGTGCATTTCTGCATGAATAACAATTTTCTCCGGTTCCCTTTGAGTGTCAAACATAATTGAATCTGTTTCCGTGTTAAATGCCGTTTTGTAAAGTTCTATAGCTTCACAACAAGTACCATTCAAATATAACTGTGGTACTATCATAAGTCTCTCCCCTTATATAAGGATTTATGAGTCAGTGATCATTCATTCCCAAGATGTGTAATCCTCTAATAAAAAGTCCCCTTCTATTTCAAGGATCGTCTTTGGTTTACTGTCGTCATAATAACTAATATCTATCGTTGTTCCACTCCATTGAAGAAAAAAGACCCCATTACCTCTATACTCCAATTTTATTAAGTTTTCATTTACATCTTGATGCTCAAAATAATACAATCTAGCATCCAGGTCTCTATTTTCTTCGTTATATCCTTGCGAGAGTTCAAATGTTCTAATCCCAAATTCTTTGAGTATTAACTTATCTAGATAAACTGTAATTTCAGCATTTGGATTCCTTGCGAAGTTAGCAGTATCATCAACTGACATAATGGCTTGAGAGTCTGTCTCAGTTTCAAACCACATCATTATTGCTTCATCAGCTCTACGAACAACATAAGCCCTTGATTCTAATAGTTTAAACTTCTCAATTCCATTAAAACGTTTAAGGATCATAGTACCCATAATATATTCTCCTTACGAGCCAGTTCTTAACTCTTCAAAAATTCATCAAAATATTTATAAAACTCTTCTTTGTTTCCTAAATGAACATTGTGGTCGGGATGTGACATTTCATGGCCAAGGCAATTTGGGATTAGCGATTGCATCTTGGTGAAATCTTCATCTGATATTGCTTCGTTGCCTTTTGCTCTGATTAACAGAAACATGTCAATGCTTTTCAACTTAACAACGTTTCTGTAGATTTTTGTTTTTCCATATTACTCCCCCTTATTTACTTTTTATATATATGTAATCGATAAACCCTTGCCGTATCCATTCGCCTTCGAACTTTCTTTCTAGTACTCTATCTTCTTTGTATATTAATTGCATATCATCAAACATAGAATCTGCTTCAAGATAATCATAATAAGAGTGTATTACTAATTCATCATCTTCCATTTGTTCATATTGATGTTCTCCTAAATCAACTCCGTCTCCAACTCGAAAATCCTTAAGGGTTAAGAAATTAACAAATAGTAATCCATTAGGTTTTAGAACTCGTTTCATTTCATTTATTGACTCTTTCACATCTGATTTTCTCATATGAAAAATGGAGTTATACGAGTACACAAAACTCGTTGACTCATCTCTCATTGGCAAGTGTCTCATGTCGCCTTGTAGGATGTTTAAATTTTGTCCTCTTGTTTGTCCAAACTGATCGGCCTTCTTAAGTTGTTCGTTATTCATTTCTATTCCGCATGTAGAATATCCATAATCTGCAAACAAACTTAATGGAGGCGAATCTCCGCCAGCCCCACAATCTAATATTGTCTTTTCCATGCCACTCTCATTACATAAGGCCAAAAATCTGTACAATGGTATTTGCTTAAACAGCTCCACAGTTATTCCATCTCCTTGAATATAGTTTTTTATAATGACGCGGATTTCTAATGTTGGCTCTTCTTCAATTATACATACTCAATCTTAAGTTCTTGTACAAATATTGCTGTTCCTGAAATAAAAATATCTATATCTTCTTCGCTTCGTATTGCTTTTACATGTACTCTTCCATCTCTTCCAATTTCCTGGCCTTGCTCTACAATAAACTCTACAGAATTTAAGTTTTGATTTAAATACAATAAATAATAAGCACCCATTACACCTGATGCCGTCCCTGTTACTGGATCTTCAATTGTACCTGAGTAAGGTGAGGAAAAATGTCTTGCATGCATCAACGCTCTATTATCATAAGTCTCAAAACAAATCGGATGTATGGATGATCTGACATTCTCGGCAAGTACATCTGGGAACTGTTGATTATTAGGTATCATATGATTAAAGCTGCTCAATTTTTTGATTGGGACCAGTAAAGTCCAAGTGCCAGTACTTCCATAAACGATAGGCTTGTCTAAATCCAACTCTTCTTTCACAAGTCCTATTGACTTGGCTAGCTTATCTATATCCCCATTAAAAGATGTAAATTGAGGCCTGTCTTGTTTCATCTCTATTGATAGTTGGTCATTCATCTGATCAAATTTGATTGGTAGTATACCTACATTCGTTTCAATCTGAATAAGATTTCTATCCTCGAACATCCCATTGGACTTTAGACAATATAATGACCCTATGGTTGCGTGTCCACAGAGATTTATCTCATGTCCTGGAGTAAAATATTTCAATCTTAGATCAGCCTTCTCTGAATTCAACACGAACACAGTCTCATTAAAGCCGACTTTAAAAGCTATATTTTGCATTTCATCCTCAGTTAAGAAGTCAGCATTCAACACAATACCAATGGGATTTCCTTTATTCGGAACACTAGAAAAAGCATCATAATGCAGGACATTTACACTATTCATCTTGATCCTCACTTTTCATATGTATATTGACTCGGATTGACTACCACAGATAATATTTTCTCCAATGATTCGATCCAACTACAGCTCACACCCAGATGATCGAATTACCCGTCTGAAGGGACGCCTCAAACAGCTCTCTTAATACTACTGTTGAATGCAGATCTGAGCATTTAAGCTCCCTTGTAACGACTTGCATAGAGTTTGGATAGTAGAGTTCCTCGACTCCCCAGATCTTTTTACTCAATGGGTGGGTTGACTTGTGAAGGCTTCCCGTCTCAGAATCGCAAAACCACACTAGCCGGCCTACTCGACTATCTTTCTCCAAACAGACCACTTCCTGCGTGAATGCCATTGATCGAAATAGCTCTAGGTTGTCCTGGTTTACGATACGGAATCCATTGTCATTTAACCGATAAGTAAATTCCATTCCAGAAGAGTAGAACCACCTGTCATCGCCGGGCAGAGCCCTAGCATATTCTTCCTGTGACTTAGATTCCAGAAGAAATACTCCCTGGAGTTCGCTTACCCTGGATTCCAGAATATCCAATTCTTTCAGAGCCTTATTCGCCTGGCTCGCGGATAAGGTATTCCCCCATATCGAATTTAATAGCGGAAAATTTTCTTGTCCCAGTCGCTCCATCGCTCCAAAAAAGAAGTTCCCTCCAGCGATATTGGCGACCCGATTATAGTAGTATCTAAAATTCTCATGCTCACAAGCATGTTCACGCCATTTCAAAAAAAGATGGTACGTTCCGTCATCGGCAGAGTCCGATAAATCGATCCCCTCGTCGGTCCATTCCAGCAAGCTGATATCAAAAGGAGGAGGCTTAACTTTTCCCTCTTTCACGCAATTACAATTCACATATGCATCTAGCCCCATAATTAATCCTCTTTTCTCTAATCATCCCCCCGGGTGGATGACATAGATTATTATTAGCTTACACAATTAAGACGTTATCTGGTTCATTAATGCTACATATAAATGACTTCTCTCTCCAGGTATCCTATACATCCCTAGCGCATCTAATCGATGAACTGCCATTGCAGTTTTATTCACGAATCTTGAAAGGCAACAACACTAGCAGAAGATAATTTGTTCTGCAAGGATTTATTATTAAGTTTGTCGTAATATACAGATAAGTTATTTTACTGTTATACGCAGCTAATACTCTATTAAGAAAGGAAAATATCAAATGGAATGGGTAGAGAATCTAAATGAATCAATAAATTATATAGAAGAACATCTTCATGAAAAAATCGATTATAATCAGGTAGCTAAAAAAGCCTGTTGTTCTTTAACAAAGTTTCAACGTCTTTTTTTGTTTGCGACTGATATGACGGTTTCAGAATACGTTAGATGTAGGCGGATGACACTGGCTGCTCGAGAACTGATAAATTCAGACATCAAAATTATTAATCTTGCTACTATGTATGGATATGAATCATCTGAAAGTTTTACAAGAGCATTTCATACCTTCCATGGCATGCCACCAGCTACTGTTCGAAAGCTAGGAATTTATAATGAGCTGGAGCGGATTTCAATTAATTTAAAAGTACAAGGAGGAAATATCATAATGGGAAGAAAGCCGATCGTCCGAATTGAAGAATTCAGCGGAATAAAAGCCGCAACATTCCGCGTTGATGGCATAGATCCGGAAGATAAGGCATTTTCTATGCTTCGTGAATGGGCAATAGGAGCATTAAGCGATTATGCTGCCAGACGTTGCATTGGTTATGCACCTATGGGGCACCATTCAGAGGGTGAGGACTGTGACTCTCATGAATATGTAGCACAAATGTTTCTCTATGAACATGAAATAGATGAAAATGGTCGGTTTCATGGTGTTGAGGTTGATAACGCCCCACAGGGACTATATATTGTCGGAGATGTCGTACTGAATGAATTTCACGACGATGGGTCGATTGATATTGGACAGTCCATGAAAAAGTCATCAAAGGAAATATATGACTGCCTAATTGAAATGAAAACTTATGAGCTTGATATGGAAAATCGCCCATTCATAGAAGAACAGATATTTCAGCCCGGATGGTTTGCTGGTAACGGAAGCAGTGAATTTAAGCTTTGGTTACCTATAAGAATTAAACAGTAGATTACTCATGTATTCATGCCTAAGAATCGACATTACAGAAATAGATTCAAATTTATTTCCTTTGAAAATACTGTCTCTTAGTGTTCCTTCAAAAATAAAGCCAACGGATTCATACACATGCCTTGCTCGGGTGTTGAATTCTTTAACATCTAACCATAACCGATGAACCTCAGTTTCTTCAAAAAACCAATTGATTATAAGCTTCAACGATTCCTTCCCATAACCTTTGTTTTTCATCTGAATAGTAATACGCTTTATGCATATAGCTTTATTCGAATCTAGTAAACCAGTTAATATTACATATCCAACTTTGTCTCCGTTTTTGTTCTCAATTATTAAATGATGTATATCTTCATTTGTTAATGATTCTAAATGTTGTTCAACCGTCCATTGCCCAATAAATGGTGTGTTTTCAGGATCCGTTTCGGCATTTAAGACAAATGTTAAATCAGCTACTTCTGTCTTCCGAAACTTTAATTCATCAGATTCAATCAACAAAATACACCTCCGTATAGTTTTTTATTAATTTTGATTATGTATCAGTTCATTAACTTCCGAATTGTTATACGCTGTTCAAGGTTTTTTCATAAGACGCAATTGTCATTTTATTGTTAATTTGTTTGGTCTCCCCGGTCTTATGATAACCTAACTTTTCATAGAGAGCACAATTTCCATACTCTTGCACTATCGAATCTAACTCCCAAAATTCCGCATCGTTATATATATCTTCGATAATCGAAAATACTCTTTGAGCTATTCCTTTTCCTTGATGTTCGGGCAAAATAAATATTGGGCCAACACGATATCTTTTGTTCTCTTTCCTTACAATTCTAATTGCGCCTACGGTAAGATTTGAACTTTTAATAATGTAATAATCCGTAAATGATTGATTTAATCGATCTATTGTTCGTTCCACAGATTCATTAGCAGGGCTAGTTTCAAAGTCTTGATATTTATTTAGTAACGGCATAAAGGTTTTAATTTGCATTTCGTGAATAATCGTTGCTTCACTGAGACTAGATTTAAATATCGAAATTCCCACTTTCTTACCCCCAGAATATCCCTAGATTTTCCTTATCCATTGCTGATATTTTATTACTAGTTATTGCAAGAGTATGAGAAATTTTTATCTATCATCTCAAAGTTGCAATCTTGGTAGATAGACCAATAATAGACTTTGCTATTCATCGTATAAAATACTAAACTATAATCTCCTTTATTGTAACGGTATAAGGTGAATTCTCCTTCTTGGGCGGTATCCGTATTGTTTCCGTAAATTTGCTTCATTGTTTCAATACTACTTCCCGGTTCTAATCCACTAGGAGTTGTTAAAGTATCCAATGTACTTATTGAAACTAATTTTAAAGACTTATCGAAATTAAAAATATATTCATTCGTGCCCAGCATGTTAACAGTGCGAGAATTTTCTATTCCTTCCTCAGTATCCTCGGAGTATAGTTCTAAATTTAAAAGCCGAATCTTTTCTAATACATCATCGAATGTCATTCCTAGATAAATTTCACCTTTAGTTATGTCTTGATCATTGATTACTAGTTTTTTTTCTTGATTAGTTGAGATTTTTTTTTCGGGAGTACTGCATGCGGCCATAGAAAATAACAAAATTAAAGATATCAGTAACCAATTAAACTGTTTTTTATTCAACTTATTTCACACCTATCCGAATAATTCATGTAATTAATTAAAACTCTGCCAATAATTTATTGTCCTAGTTTTCTTCCACGATTATACAACTGATAACCGAAGGGCGATAGTCCTGATGCATAAATACGATGTTAAGCGAAGTTAGCTCTTCTCTGATTTTCCATTGCTTTAATTTTATACATTCCATTTGGGAGGTCGTTTCATAAAACGATCTGGATCCTTAATAAATCCGTGTTTCTCATATAACCCGTGAGCATCCAATGTCCCTAATAGACCCATCATTCCTTCAAATTCTTCTGAGTCTACAATCATTTCAACTAGCTTCTTTCCTATACCCTTACCTCTGCATTCCTCCAAAACAAATACATCACAAATATAAAAAAACGTCGCCTCATCACTAATAACTCTCGCGAAACCGACTTGTTTTGCTTCTTTGTAAACACCTAGGCAATAAGAATTGTCTATTGCTTTAATTGTACGAGCGTTAGGTCTTTTATTAGCCCAATAGCTTCGGGATAAAAAATCTATCACGATTTCCTTATCAATTCTTGTCTTGTCATCACTGATACAAAATTCATTAAACACAACTTCCATGAAATCGCCTCCTTAATATTATCATGCACAGGGTTCATCTAAAGTTGTACAAAACGACCCAGCCCTAGATAGCTTTTATCTTAGGCTGGGTCGTTTGTTGTCTTCTATGATTATACCTCTGTCAACTAAAGGATGGTA
This sequence comes from Paenibacillus anaericanus, assembly GCF_003994475.1. Taxonomy (GTDB): domain Bacteria; phylum Bacillota; class Bacilli; order Paenibacillales; family Paenibacillaceae; genus Fontibacillus; species Fontibacillus anaericanus. Next base: position 134,926 of record NZ_RZNY01000015.1, read on the forward strand.
CTGCGTAGTGTGAATACAATCACATTTGTACTTTTTCGCACCGGGAATGCCTTCTTTGGATTTCTATTCATTATGCTTAGCGTTTTCAATGTGAGTAATACAATTATATCGTTCACAATCCCATCTAAATTGGTCTTTATTTAAAATTGTCACCGATGTATTATGAAGCTGTTCTTGTGTATCGATATGCGGAATTAGTTTCTTTAAGGTAAGTCCAATCAGTGCTCCATGACTTACTATCAATATTTTTTTGCCGGGATGTCTTTCGGAAATGTCCATAATACACTTCATTCCCCTTGTCATTATCTCATCGTTTGATTCTATGCCAAGATCTAGTTTGGACCATCCGTATCCCCATTTATTAACTCTGTCTTGTTCAGTTGTTCCCTCGATAAGTCCGCAGTTCATTTCTCTTAATCGTTGATCAGTTCTCACTTCAATATTCTTAAGACTCCCTATAATTTCAGCTGTTTCAAGTGCTCTTGATAAGTCACTTGAATAAATATAATCCCAGTCTTCGTTTTCCATTCTCCTAGATAGTAATTCAGCTTGTCTTCGTCCCTCATCATTTAAAGGTATATCAGTTTGTCCTTGTGCTCTGTGTTCATAATTCCAATCAGTCACTCCATGTCTTATAAGTCCTATCCATGTCATACTATTTCCTCTTTCATTTTTTTTGTGGTTTGATACTGCCGATCTTGTATCTAACGTTTGCGTATCTACGTAGATACTATGTTATATGATATCGGGGACTTCTACGAATATGTTATTTAATCTAATTTTTCGATATCCTTTATTCTCTTATCAAGAATTGCAATAGTTTCATCTAAGTTCTCATTAGTATCATCATACTGTAATATTTCAACATATATATGTCTGACTCCGAGATGCACTTCAAATATATCATCCACGCAATTGATAATTCCCTTACCTATTAATTGATTAAGACTACTCTCGATTGTTTCTTCAGATATATTATTTATAAATTCTGATAGAGTATAATTGACTATTTCTTGCTTGTTAGGCCTGGTTATTTCCTTATGTAACCGTAGAGTTGATAAAACTATTAGTAATGAAACTCTATCTTGCATGGGAGCCCTCCTTACAATTTAATCAACTTTCAATCTTTGGACTCTTTGGGTTCTCTAAATGAACCGAAAATCCCTGTAATAAGCCCAATTAACCCAAAGGTAAATCCATATCCAGAAGAACCTTCAAATGCCAATAAAATAATCACTCCGAATAGTAAAATATGTACACCTAATAGTTGAACTTGCAGAGCACTTGGATTGATAAAGTCCAAAAATACAAATGCATAAAAGATTGCAATAACTAATAGTGTTAGAGCGATTAAACACACTAATCCAAAACTATCCATCTTGACCTCCTCTAAATTTCAATCATTTGCTTTCAACCATACCACTTTCCTTAGCAATATTCTTAAGTATATTCAATAGAAAAACCGCCATTGAAGGCGGTCTAAACAATTTATCATTTCTGCCCAACAATAAGTCCTGGGGATATTAAGATTGCATCTGTTTAAATACAGTTAATTCCGTTAGGTCAGAGCCACTCACCCTAATTAGAGCGTCTCAACCAATTTCTGAATCTTTGAGCGGGAAATTAAATATAAAGGACCCATTATTTCTATTTTGCCGTCCTTTACACGTATAGCGCTCTCCTGTTCTGCCGCGTAAACATCAATCTCTTCAGACAAGGGGAACAGGTAACCTTGAACAAACGTGGCGTAGTCGCGTTGAGAATGAGATTCATAGGCAAAATGATCAAAGCCAATACCATCATAAATAGTACTTGTTTCAACTTCATCAGTGTTATTCAAGCTTAACCATTTTGCAGCCATGTTTAACGCACCGGCGCTGGCACCCATTATAACGGCATTGCTGTTCTTAATAACATCCGATAATTCATATTCAGCCAAAAAATCGTTCTGCAAAACAGGATATCCACCACATAAAAAAATGACAGAAGCGTTTTGAATTAATCGCCGGGCATCTTCCTTCTGCATGCGGTAATCAATGAAATGACATTCATCAAAAATAATATTAGCCTGATTCAACCATGTCCATTCAGAAACATCATCAAAGTTAATTTGCTCACCTGTATAACCAGACGGGTCAGCGCTAATCATAACAAGCGATTTTCTGTCTTGTATATCCTCATGCAACCATTGGACCAGCTTCTCTGGAAAAAAATCATTAAACCAACTGAGATAGTAGTGAGTTTTCATACGTAATTACCTCCATATGTATTATTTACATTCATACATTCTTAACGATTTTTTCTCCTTCATGTTCCTTAAGTATGTACCCAATTCCTTCCACTGCGATGTCTTTACTCATTCTTTATATTTACCATGTAACGAAGGGCAAATAATCTTTACTGTAAATCCCCCTATAATAAGCACGTTTCAAGTAATGAATCTCTTTCTCAAATTGATCAATTACATTCATATCATTGAAATTATAGCCTTTTTCTTTACATAATTCACTATTGACTCGAAAAGTTAATTTAGTATTTCCAATAGTGAATTCAAGTAAGAAATCATTTAACATCCCATTCCAACTAAAAGAAGTTATTTTAGCTTCGACGTTTCCAGCTATCTCTGAGTTATAATTGTTGATAATTTTATTTAGATTCTCTTGTATTAGTTCCTTTGAGTTAAACAACTTATTCACTTCCCTAAAAAATGAAATTTAAATTGAATTTATCGCCCTCTTCTAGCTCTTAAAATTTATTGATATTTTTCAGTAATACTCATCTTCTAATATTGAAAATAAATAAGAATCATGGAATTTCCCTTTGTGCCACATATGTTCCCTTAGATGACCTTCTTGTTTCATACCGATTCTTCTCAAGACATTGGCTGACCCTATATTTCCAGGGCGGCATGTCGCAAACACTCTATGTACTTTGAAGTTTTCAAATCCGAACATTAACATTGCTTTTGAAGCTTCTGTAGCATAGCCACTCCCCCACCATTCGGGGTTAAAACAATAGCCTATCTCAGCATTATTTTCTTTGATATAAATTCCACATCCACCAATTAAAATATTTGCCTCTTTAAGTATTACTGCGAACTCAAAATCGGTTCGGTCGCTTGATTGTTGTTTTGTGATTTGCTCCTCTACATATGCTTGTGTCTCAGCTTTGCTATTTGGTCCCCAAATCATATGTTCAGTTACCACATGATTTGATGCGTATTTATGTACATCTACCCAGTCTTCCATATTAAAGTCACGAATGATTAGTCTTTGGGTTTCTACTTGCATTTGACATCCCCCCATATTCATAATAATTAGTTCTTTGGGTTTTATCATTTTAACTTTAATGAAATTTACCCTCAATGTTGGTTCAATCCTTTTGTACTGAAATCTTGAATTCTCCAAAAAGATATCGCAGGAGTATTATGCTCCTTGATCTACTTTCCAACAAGTTTGATTGTCATAATATCTCCTTTTGATCTTTATCAGCTACTACCTACTTCTAGCAGTTACGCCTAAGGTTTAGCTATCCACGAAATAACCCAGCCTTAGGTATCTCTTATCTTAGGCTGGGTTATTTGCCATCTGTTATCATTCCATTATTATACATATTACAACCAAGGGGCGATAGCCCCGCAACGTGAATACGTTGTTATAAGATGTCGGGGACATTCTACGAATTACTTATCACTTTATCTTTAATATGATCTTTCCTTTTGCCCTGCCCGATTCGGAATACTCCATCGCTTTTTGAGCTTCTACAAAAGGAAATATTAGATCAATAACAGGCTTTATTTTTCCTGCTTCAATAAGCTCAGAAATTATGCCCAACTGTCTACCGTTTGGTTTCATGAACAGGAAGCTGTAGTTTACATTATATTTCATCTCTAATTTTGTCAGCTTCCGGGTAATTAATCGAAAAAGATTTGTTTTTATGAACCCGGACCCATACTCTTCTCCGAAGCGTGCATTGGGCAACCCTGAAACTGATACAATTTGTCCTCCTTGTTTGACTATTTTAAAAGCCTTTTCTAATGTCTCTCCGCCAATTGTATCGAATACTCCATCATAATTTTGTAAGACCTTATCAAATTGTTCTTTTTTATAATTGATAATTTGATCGGCTCCAAGTGACTTGACCAATTCAACTCCAGCATCGCTTGTAGTTGTTGCAACGTAAATCCCCATCGCTTTGGCAAGTTGAATTGCAAAAGTACCAACGCCGCCCGATCCAGCTTGAATCAATACCTTTTGTCCCTCCGATATCTGTAATATATCATGCAATGCTTGATAAGATGTTAGCCCGACCAATGGGATTGATGCAGCTTCCTCAAAGGAAAGATTTTGAGGCTTTAGGGCTATATCGTCTTCATGTATAGAAATATATTCAGCGAAGGTTCCAATTCTATCCTTTCTTGGCCGGCCGTAAATTTCATCACCTATCTTAAATTTTTCAACCTTTTTTCCTACTTTGATGACAATACCTGAGAAATCATTTCCTAAAACAAGCGGCATATCGTATTTCAACAGCATACGAACTTTGCCATCCCGTACTTTGACATCGATAGGATTAATACTTGCTGCATGGATTTCTGCCAACACATCATAATCACCCACTACCGGTGTTGGAATGTCTGCCAATTGAAGAGGATATTTCCCATATTTTTTAATTATCATTGCTTTCATCATGAAACCTCCATTTTATAAACGTAATCCGTAGAACTATACGTGTTAGCATACTTCGTCTTTATTTTCTAATACTTTTGTTCCATAAATTCATCGATATGTTAATAATATTAGGCTTTGCAGCGTGAATACGGGGTTTTCGGATGTCAGCGTCCCCCTCTAAGCACATGCAATCAATAACCTAGTTTTTGTTTTTCATACAAAGATTCTTCCATCTTATGAGCCAATTATATTGTTCATCGCAAAAGTCTTTGGAAATGCTCGATAAACCTTGGCACCGAACGATCCTTGAAATGATCTGATAATGTCTTATTGCAATAAAATCGAAAACAGCATAAAACTCATTGTCACTTAATGTGCGTATTTTACTATAACCCGAATAAAAGCGTTCATATAGACGCATAGTTCTATCGTAAGCAGCGTCATGAAAAAGATTGAAATTGGTATCGTCACTCATGTATGCCACATCCATACTCGGGTAATCGCCAGAAGCTTCGTCAAAATCAAAAAGAACATACTGTCCGCTATGGTTTGTAATCATATTACCTGTATGAAGATCACCGTGAGAGAATCCTTTAGGAAGACTTTGCATGCGTTCCCACAATTTATTTCCATAGTGTTCAAGTTCTATTACTTTACCAGAATCAAAATCCAATTCTCGCATAATCGAAATATAGTCATCGATGTACACTAATTTTGTTCTGTTTATAAGTTTGTCAGGGTATTTTTCCATTAATTGATGTAGTGAACCTATTTGTTCTCCAATCAATTCTGCTTCAATCTTACCGTCTGGTGTATCACCTTCTATATACTCATATACTATGCCTATGCAATTATCATCCTGCCAATTGAGGACGATGTGGCTATCATCTTGAACTGTCTGTACAATGGAAACAACCGGATAACTATTGGCTTTTAAATAATCAAGAATACGAACTGTCTGCAACGCGTCATCCGTTTTATTGCTGCGGTATACTTTTAACACATAGCGTTTATCCTCATTATGTAATAAAAAAACTCTACCTATCATTTCCCTATGAAGCTCAATGTGTTGAATACCGATACGATATGAAAGATTGATTAGTTCAATAAGGTTACAATAATCCATATATTGAATTCTCCTGAAAGTTTACTTATTTCATTTAATAGTTGAGTTTATTATATGGTCTTTTTTCATTTTGTAATTTAATTATCACTTCATAAGCATCTGTGTCACTTTTCTGTGCTTTTATTGATTCGTCCTCTGTTACTTCGACTTCTATCATTAGATCCACTATTTCACCAGCATCATACTGTATAAAAAGTTTTTTATCTCTTTCGATTATTTCTATGCCATATCCAGAAAAGAGTGTTTCCATGACTGACCTCCAATACTTCATATATTCTATAAGAGTGCTAGGTTACCAAAGTTCATACCCCTCATTATCCGCCCACTAAATCAAATTCAGTCTCTTTTCCATTCTTAAAGATCTGGATCTTCTCATATTCTCGAACTTTACCCAAATTAAAGATTCTAATGTTCTCTAATCTTTTATCAGTGTAATCATGTGTTCCTAGTTCTTCAAAATTAATTATTAAGGTTTGATCAAGTATTTGTGCTTTAATGGAATCAAGAAATTTTGCTTCTTCTCCTTGAAGTACATTCGAATAATTAACTATTAGATATTGCTTGTCACCTACTGGTGAATATAAATATAAGCCGTTACTATTCTTAATTTTATCTACAAAGGTCTTGATATCGTTGTTGAGCCCTTGTAGATTCACTTCTTTAATCTCCGTGTCAGCATTATTGCATCCTGCTATAACAAATACGAATAATATGTAGAGATATATCAAAGTACTCACTTTCTTCATTGTATCAACTCCCAATTTCCCAGAATTTCTGATAACACTCAACTTTTCACGAAACGACCCAGCCTTAGATAACTCTTATCTTAGACTGGGTCGTTTGTTGTCTGTGCTTATTCTATTATTATAGATATGATAACCAATAAGTTAGCTTAAATAACTGACATCATCGACCTTAGTGAACTATTATTTTTTCACCTTAGCTAGGTCAATTAATTTTATAGTTTCTGGTATTTTTAATTTTGTCTTAGTTTCTTCAAAGTCCAAAAGATTCAATGGACCAATAATCTGATTTTGTTGTATATCAATAATCCAGTAATTCATTTTTGATTTATCCGGAATTTCATACCCGTTTGAACTTTTGGGATCTTTCATCATACTATATTGCATTACAAGTATAAAATCATCATTCCAGCCAACACTACCTACTTCTGTTGGAATAACAGCGGATCCCCATGAATCATCTGTAAGCTTAGGAGCAATAATAATTTGATGCCCTGATAATCTGACGACTGAATAATCTCCTGGTAAATCAATATCATAATCAGCCACTCCAGCGCATCCAATTAATAAAATGAAAAGTGCTATTGAAAGTATTACTTTATACATACACTTTTTCTACTCCTCTCCATTCAGTCTACAGAGCTCTCTGCATACTCACACTTCTCCGGAGTGCATCTTAAAGATATTATTAATAACTTTCATCATTACAGAGAATACATCCGTGACATGATAAGTAAATACTATGTTTCTGACATTTAGGATAGCCGAAGGGGATTGTTGGGTTATTGTCACCCTCTTCAATCTCAGACCATTCTATGTAACTATTTATATTAATATTAGATTTATCAAAGATATCAATCATTAACTTAAATTGTTCTAAGCATCCAATAACCCAATCTTTACGTGGTTCATAACTTAATCGTTCCCAGCCTAATCCTCCTATAGCATTAGATATGGCTCTGAGCATGAAGTCTTTCTCTCTTTCAAAATTTTCTGTTGTCCATGGTATATCGTCAATATCAAAACCGACTGTTCCAATGCCTACCACAGATTGATCTTGTTGAGCTAACCATATTATTATTTCTTTTTCTCGATCTGCTTTAGCTAGAATCGACCCACTAATTGTCAACACCTCAATAAATACAGAAGTTAATCCATTTGACATTTTTATCGAATCAACTAAGTGTCTAAGATTTTCAGGCATTGATATTGAGTTTCCCATAGATCTTTCCACCCTTTTCAAGTTTCAATAATTAATATCAAAAATGGTTCATGGATTCCTGTCTTCTCCTTATTAAGCTAGTTTAAAATAATGTTTCGATATTCACGAAATGCCCTGCCTTAAATACCTCTTATCTTAGGACTGATCAATTGTCGTTGGGATTCAATTGTTGTTTATTCCAATCCTCTTTCAACATTCCGAATATAACATGATCTACAAAATGATCATAAAGCCATTCTGCCTGTCTTACTTTACCTTCATTCATAAATTTCAATCTTTCGGGTATTGCTCTACTCTTCATATTAAATTCCGCTGCTCGAATCTCTACTCTATTAAGCATTAATTCATTAAATGCATAATCAATTAGTAACTTACAAGCTTTTGTCATAATTCCAAGCCCTTGATATTCATTACCAAGCCAATATCCAATCGATGTCTTTCTATTTCCCCAATCAATGTTATGTAGACCAATACATCCTGCAATTTTATCTTTATAGAAGATCCCTAAACTCATTCCATTATTATCTGCAAATGCCTTAAGGTTAAATTGAATAAAATTCTTAATATTTTCAATACTTGTAGCATCAACCCAAGGTAACCATTCTCGTAGATATACCCGATCCTTATCACTTAACTTATATAGTTCTTCAGCATAACGTAATTCTAAAAGTTTCAATTGAGTATCGTCATTGATTTTATAACTAAGCATGTAATTCCCCCCTGGCTCTAAATCATAGTACTTCTAAAATCACTTTGTATCCCCCATATTTCTTTAATAAAAATAGCTTTTTTAAAGCTATTTTCAATATCCTGGCCTTGTGTCGTCCACATATATGGAAATATAGATATCCCCTGATCACTAGTTAATACATTTACATCATCTAGCCAGTTACTCCATCTAAATGATTCGTAATATTTATTCAGATCACCATGTAATACCCAATAAATAAAATCAGTATATCCTTTCCCTGTGTCTTCCCATTCCAAAGTATCTGGCGCAAAATAAAAAACATTACGAGAACTATTGTCAAATCCCCCTGTATTAATAGCAAAGATTCCTCCTACTACGTCATACGCCACAACAAATCCTTCTTCTAGAAGTGATAGATGCTTGTTATTAATTAGAGAGCCAAAAATCTCTGGGTGCCCCGAACCAAGTATGTACAACCAACCATGGTCAACAACTAAGCCTCCACACTCTAGAGCAATGGCTCCCATAGTAGATTTATTAGTGATTTGTAAATGAACAAGCGCTTCTTCACCTTCAGCTCTTGTATTCTCAAGTATATGTATCTTTGCTTGTGAATCACGAATCCAATCTTGAATCATCGCCCATGCGTTATCTTCAAAGATAAGTTCTGAAAGATCTCTCACAAATTCTACTCCTTATTTAAAAATTACACTTCTTTATGTTCATCTATATAGGTTGTTGAGGTATGTAGATATAACTGGTCTGTCAATGTTTCATGCTCTTTTCGATTAATCTGAAGGAAACAAACCTTGCTGCTTATTTATTACTTCCCAGCAAACAACTGAAGCGCTATCCCTAACTCGATCTTTCATAATATTATCTAAAATCGTATGTAGATTTTGATCAATTCTATCTCCTTTTACAAATGAATTATACAGATTATGTGATGATTGATAATATCCATCTCCATACTCTAATACTCCATCTGTTGCTAATACTATATAATTCGAACCATATCTCAGTTGTCTCCTACCAGAAGTGTAGCAAGGTACTGATAAATCAAATGTATTAACTTGCCCGACCCATTCAAAAAACTGTCTTTGATTAAGTCCATATTGATTAAACTTTGCTAAATCTGGATGAAACAAATAAGCCATACAATCCCCAATCGAAAACCACCATAAATACGCACCAGATTGATAACAAATCAGACAAGAAGTTTCACCTGTAATATCCTTGCATCGACTTTTAAAATTGTCTTCAACAAACAAACTTAAGATGTAAGGTTCAATATCACTAAAAGCAGTCTCCGAACTACAAATCTTATGTATTTGATTACTATTATTCTTTAAAAGTTCAATAATAATCTCTGCACTTTCTGCACTATTATGGGCATCTAATAGGCAGGTAAATATCCAAGACCCATCTTCTTGCATTAAAAATAGGGCATCTTCATTTTTGAAAGCTCCATTGCTCTTACTGCCACCAAAGCAACCAATATGAATTGCTCCTAATGACTTTAGGGAAATTTGATCTAGAAATGGTTGCTTGCTTCCTATCCACTCATACTGCATTAAGACTCCCCCTTCCTTACGTTCTTGTATCTACGAACGATTCATCGATATCTAGCGTAATTATTTTTTAAGTGTTAGTAATGTTAAGTTATTACTTATAGATTCAACATTAATATCATCAATAGTCCCTAAACTTGTTAGATTATATGGAATTAGCATCTTCTCAATCCCATATCTGCTTATTGTCAGTAGATAAAATGCCATGAGTAATCCATTAATAATATTTTTTTCTTTTTCCTCACGGACTACTAATTCATAAACAAAGACTTCTTTCTTGTCGTTCCCATATCTTAATGCTATGTGATAATCAAAAAATTTCTCAGTACTCTTACTTCCCAAATGACAAGCTAGCGGGAAATCAGATTTCTTAAAACTATTTATGATCCCATCAGCCTCAATATTGGAAAATCTCTCAATCGAGCATCCTAAATCCGTTAATCCTTCATGAATAACGTGATAATAAGGATACTGTAAAAGATGATCCCGAAACTTATCGATTAAATCTCCTTCAATAAAAACAGGATGGAGCACAATAATATCCCTCCACTTCATATCCCGATCTTAATGTCATGTTTCAATCCTTTAAATTTCAACCACTGTACTAATAATTCCTGTATTCTAAATCTATCTTTAGTATCTATAACCATGGTTTCATTAGTCATTAAATAATACTTTTCTTTAATCTGTTCTGTTTCTCCAAATATTAATAAGTCAAACTCCTTAACAGCAGGCATTTCAATTGCTATAGGCACGACGTAATCAGCCTCAACAAAATATATAAAGCCTCCGCGACCGTGTGTTCTTAAATAAAATCCAGGACTTTGATTATCTTTAATATCTAATCTTATGGAATTAATGTTAAAGGAATTATTGCTCATGTATCCTCCGCTTATTAATGTTCTTATGTGCTTATGATCTTATGCTTTTACCTCTGTAGTCGATTAGTCAATCGTATAGATCCTCCATTGTCCTTCACGCTCACATAATTGTTTCCATTCATTCCATGCTTTTAGATATTCGGGCAAATCATCAGGATGATGCTTTACACTAAGGCCAATTCGGCAATATAAATGTATAAGTGCTTCTTCTATCAATCTTGACTTTTCTATATGTCCTTGTTCAAGAAATTCAAAGGAAGAAAATAAAGTTTCAATATTAATATCATCCGGTGAAGAACAGAACGCATAAAGAAAATCATAAATTATTGGTCCCACCATTGGCGAAGGATCGATTACACCGATTAGAGTGGATTGATTATATACAAAATTATGGACCCCTGTATCACCATGCAATAAAAACTTTTCACCTTGGTCTATATCATTATCGAATATTTTTTTCGCTTTTGAATTTACGAAGTTATAGTCATCTAGCGGCAAAATATTTCCTATATTTATTCTAGCTTCCTCAATACTTATTTGATTAAATTCTTTCCAGGTCTTTCGGGGGTATTCAATTCTCCCCCAAATATCATTTTCTTGATAATGCACATATTTATTGAATAAATTTTTAACTAGAAGTGTTAACCAGCTCTTTTTCAATCCACGATTAAAATGAGTCGTACCGTCAATAAATGTATAGACAAAATATGAACTGTCTTGTGCTGTTAATAGGATCTTTGGTAATAACTCTGAGTTCTGATAAGTTTCCAGCAACTTTTGAACTAATTGAATTTGACTTGGATCATCAAATTTCAAAATATACTTATTATCTTGAGTTGATTCTAATCTTAATACAAGCCCTGATGTTGTGCCGGACAACCTTTGAACTCCAACAATTTCATCGTTAATTTGATGTGATTGAAATAGCTCATTAATTTCCTGTATGGTTGGTTCAAGAATCATATCATCTGCTCCTTATGCATCTATTGTCTTTGCATTAATTTCATATATTGTTTATGTATTCACGAAACGCCCTAGCCTTAGATAACTCTTATCTTAGGCTGGGGCGTTTGTTGTCAGAGTTTATTCCATGATTATACATCTGACAACAAAGGGGCGATAGCCCTGCAGCGTGAATTGTTATCAGCTGTCAGTTCCTTCTAAATAAATTCTGTAACTTCTTCATGATATTGCTCTTCAAGTGCGTCGACTGACCATCTCATCCCATCCCTGTGTAGTCAATTTCTCCAACTCTAAATCTACACGTTAAGCGTGTTATTATTGCTACTTGAGTTAACTTTCTCCTTAACGTGATTATCAAGTCTTTCCTGCAAGGAATCTATATCACCCATGATTGCATCGGGAACGGCATCATCTAAGTGGTCCTCCATATGACGTAATGGCTTGAAATTAAATCCAATGATCGACCAGATCATCACTAGAACCCCTACGCAGATGATCAATACGCCAATCCCCCGTCCGGGACCCACACCTAGAATAGGTCCAAGCGTATTTGCAAGCACGCCCCCTTGATTCATCGCTGTACCGAATACCGAATCAGCGAGTAGCCCAGCTATTAAATAGCCAATCGGCATACTAGACATAGCAATCATCTGATTGGTGGCCAATACCCGTCCTTGAAGTTCCAATCCAACTTTGGACTGGATGAGAGATTGCCAGTGCGTGTTCACGAGTGTAACGGAGAACCAGATGCCGAAGATCCCTACGGCAGTAACGAAGACATCAGGGCGTAGTCCAGCAACAATCATTGACAGCCCTTCTAGAATAACAAAACCAACCATACCTGTTGCCATACGTTTCGTACCACCCCAGATACTCATCAAGAGTCCGCCTACCATGGCTCCAATGGAACCTGTCATCGTAACCGTTGCAAGATCTCTCGCAGACCCGAATGAAAGAATAAGGGGTTGAACGAGTACAGTCGCCAAACCGAACAGAACATTCCCTACAAAGAAAAACGCAATCATATAGAGCATACCCGGTCTTCTAATAATAAATTTCCATCCCATTAGCACTTCCTTAGCGAATGATTCCACTCTTCGATGGAATAATGTATTCGGGAATCTTACGATAGCCAGTGTAGTGATAGCGATCAGAAAGCTAAAGAAATCGAGTATAAATATGTTAGTCATACCGATCATAGTATACAGCGCTACACCTATAAGGGGTGCAATCATCTCACTGGTCGAAGTAGCTAACTGAACAAGACCATTAGCATGGCCCAAATATTGCTTCGGAATAATTTGCGCAATAGCCGCCATGAATGCAGGTCTATGAAAAGAACGGGCGATGGAACCAACAGCTGATGTTACGTAAATGTGCCATACTTCAAGCGAATTCGTAGCCATGAGTATCGCAAGTACAATAATAGGTATGGCCATCATCACATCACTGAATAACATGACTAGCCGTCGGTTATATCGGTCAACGATAGCACCTGCAATAGGCAAAATAAGTATACCTGGAATTAATGATGCGGAAGAGATAGCCGCAAAATCCGCCACGGACCCCGTTTGTGAGAATACCCACACGCCAATAGCAATACCAGTTAGTCCTGAGCCTAAGATCGACATTAATTGCCCCAATATAACGGTAAAGAACATTCTTAAATTCGGAACAGCAACTCGTTTTTGCGGCGGGGTCAACTCCTCAATGCCGTTAGCCAAATTATCTTTGACTTTAACAATATCACTGATCCACCCACTCAATTGATCCGCCTGATGCTTAATAAAGTAATGACCTGATTGAGGGATCACGACGAGATCAATCTGCTCACTGAAATATTCCCATTCCTTGTACCGTTCCTCATAAAGCTCGGTTGCCTTGTCCTTCTCCCCAATGATGCATGTAATCGGACAACTTAACTTCGTCAATTGATGATCCGCATAAGCAGAAGTATAGTAATTCTCGCTCTCTCGTGCATCATGTCGCAAGCAACGTATCATGAAATCTCGCTCATCCTGATCTTCCACTTCCGTAAATCCGCCCAATGCCTTCAGGAATGCATGATACGATTTATTGGACATGCTACGGTCAGATGGGAAAAGCTTGGAATAGAAATCGAAGAAACGCCCCGGAATTCGGGCGATCGGGAAAGTGCCCCCCAGAAAGACACTCTTCAACGGATAATTCTCATTATCCAACTGTCTTGCGATCTCAATCGTTAAGGCTCCACCCACACAGTGACCGTATAGAGCAACCGGTCCCTTGATCATCTGTTTGATCTGTTCTACACACAAATATGCAACTTCCTCGATCGGAAGTAACGCTTCATCCTTACGACTGTAATCATGACCTGGAAGATCAATCGCATACAAATCGATATGACTGGGCATTTGAGCAGCCAGTGGTTGATACGTAATCGCACTTCCCCCTGCGTAGGGGATACACACCAATGACATATCTGCTGCAGTCTGTGCGGGGTGTGTTGTTAATTTGTGGAGCAAATGATGATCCGATGCCTTCCCCTGATCGATGTACTCCGCCAAGGAACGAATAGTTGGTTGTTTAAAAAAGTCCATAATACTAATCCAATCGCCTAATCGCCTTACAACCTTCAGCGCTTTGAAGGAGTCTCCGCCCAATTCGAAAAAGTTGTCATCCACTCCGATCATTTCAACGCCCAGTATGACTTTCCATACTTCCCAAATTCTAATTTCAGTAGCCGTTTGTGGCTGTGCGCCGTTAGGATCTGCCACCTTCACAGCTATTTCCATAGCTGCCAGCAGGCTTATGTCTACCTTACCATTCGGGTTTAACGGAAGAGAATCCATTGGGATGATATGGGTTGGGATCATATACTCTGGCAATTTATCTTTTAGCTTCTTCCTCAGCCCAACCTGCGGATTTCCCACCTGTTCAGCTAGGTCGAACACAGCATAAGCAACAATTTTCTTCTCCTGGTTACCCACATCCTTCAATAAGACCACAGCATCTGTTACGAAAGGGAATGAAGTAATGACAGATTCAATCTCCCCAAGCTCAATTCGAAAACCACGTATCTTGATCTGACGATCCATCCGTCCTAATATTTCAACGGCACCATTGGGCATATAGCGAACACGATCACCAGTTCTGTACAACCGCGCACCTTCATCCTCTACAAAAGGATTCAGAACGAATCTTGTATCGGTAAGCTCTTGATTTCCGAAATAACCCCTTGCTACACCAGCCCCGCCAATAAATAATTCACCAGGTACACCTATAGGAATAGGTTGAAGGTAAGTATCTAGAATATAAAGTTGTACATTTCCAAAGGGATACCCAATCGGCACTGTGTTGAAGGGATGTGCATGCAAATCGCCCTTGATCGGATAAGCGAAAGCCGATACGGTCGTTTCCGTGGGTCCATAATGATTCTCAATCATCACATCTGGTCGCAGTCTATTGATCTTCCGAACGGTCTCCCAACTTAAGCCTTCACCTGCTAGAATTAGTATCTTATGCGGAATCACGAGTTCAGGTTGAGCGGCTTCCATCATCACTTCAAAATGACTCGGCACAACCTTCATCACATCAATTCGATTGGTCCTGAAATACTCAGCAACGCCATCAGGATCACAGGACAGATCATAGGATAAGACATGTAGTGTTCCTCCGGTACATAAAGCTCCGAACACATTGGTTGTACCGAGATCTGCGGCAAAGGTTGATGCCATAGCATAACTTAATGGCTCCTGAATACTTAGATGCTTGATCAGTCCCTGAATATAGTTGTGGAATTGCTGAAGTTCAACGGCAACCCCCTTGGGAGTGCCAGTCGTACCTGAGGTGAACACAATATACATGAGATTGGCGGATTCCGTGTGCAACACTGGATTATCGTCACTAAGCTGTTCTAACAGTAGTCTCTGATTAGCTTGATCAACCTCGACGACAGCAACGTCAATCTGCTCAAACTGAATATCCCCCGATAGCTTGCTCTGCGTAAGAAGGATCTGCATACCCGACTGTTTAATCATGTAAGTCAAACGTTCCTTAGGATAGGAAGGATCGAGTGGCACATACGCGCCTCCAGCTTTCAATACAGCTAGCATAGCGATAACATACTCAGCAGACCGTTCAATAAAAATGCCAACCACCTGTTCGGGTCCGATCCCTTGGGAAAGTAAATAATGAGCCAGACGGTTAGCGCACTTATTCATATCACCGTAGGTGTAGGTAACACCTTCAAAAATAAGAGCAGGATGATGAGGTGACTTGTCGGCTTCCGCCTCTATACGCTGTACAAGGTGAAATTCACTGTCATAATCTGCATCCGTCTTATTCCCCTCAACAAGTAAATGCTGTTTCTCTTCTACTGACATTAGGTTAATACCAGCGATAACCTGATCAGGATCGGAACATGCGTGATCTAGCAGATTGAAGTAGTGTCCCAGCATCCTCTTCATCGTAGCTTCATGAAATAAATCAGTACTATACTCCACTTCTACATTATGTGCATTAACGGAGAAGGTCATATCAAATTTAGAGCTGTTCGTATGTGTAGAACTGTCGAACTGTAAGGGAAACTCTTCCGAGTCATCATTCCATCCCACATGCATGTTCTGTAAGATAAACATGACCTGAAAAAGAGGGCTATGACTCAAATCTCTTTCCATCGGAAGCAGCTCGATTAACTTATCTAACGGGAAATCTTGATGTTCTTGCGCTTCCAGGGCAATGTGTTTGATTTGCTTAACCATTTCCCTGAACGTTGATGTCTCGCTTAGATGAACTCGAATGGGAAGCGTGTTTACAAAAAAACCAACATTTCGCTCGATTTCTTCCCGACTTCGATTAGCAACGGGAGATCCGATAATGATATCGGTCTGACCTGTATAGCGATACAGTAATATAGCATAGGCAGTGAGTGTCATCATATAAACTGTCACATCTTCTTCTTTGCACCATTGTTGCAGTCGATGATAGAAACCTTCGGACAAGGGTTGTATGATATGTGATCCGTTAGAGCTCTTCACGGGTGGCCGCGGTTTATCGACAGGTAGCTCGAGCACCGGTAACTCCCCTTGAAATTTATCGAACCAATAGCTCTGATGATAGTTCAGCACCTCATCAACCATGAAGCTTCTTTGCCAAGCAGCATAGTCGGCATATTGAATGGATATCGGTGGCAGTTCTAAGGGTAGATTATGCCTGAGCGCCTTATAAGACTGCTGTATTTCACTCATGATGATACCGAGTGACCAACCATCACAAGCAATATGATGAATATTCAGGAATAAATAGTGTTCCTGTGAATTCAGGGTCAGCAAATGCGCCTTAATCGGTAGTTCATTCTCAAGCTTAAACGGTATCATCGATTTCTGTTTAATAAGGGTCTCCATCTGACGCTTCTTGTCCTTCTCAGATAGACTACTGAGATCGAATACCTGCAAGCTTAGGGGTGAGAATGGATGTATAACCTGAACCGTCTCTTCCTCCTGCACCATTTTATATGTCGTACGTAAAATTTCATGTCTCTCCACGAGTACATTGAGGGATTGCTCTAATAAGGCAATATTTAATTCCACTGGAATTCTGAATACACAAGGTATATTATACGATGGGCTATCCGGCTCCCATTGATACATAAACCAGAGTCGTTGCTGGGAGAAAGATAACGGAAACTCATGTGTATGACTATCTCGCTGTAATGGGGAAATAGTTCGATTCGGCAATGGCTTCCGAGTGGTCTTATCTTTGATTTTATCTAACAATTGCTGACGCTTCTCTGGCGGGAGCTTGCTAATCCGATCTAATAGTTCACTCAAATCCTTACCTTCTTTCCTGGAGATTTGCTAATAACTGCTTACGCTTCTCGGGAGAAAGCGTATTAATCCGCTCTAATAGGTTATTCTTATCGCGAACTGCGGTTAGGTTGACAGGGTCAGAGGGTAGATCGCCTTGAGGCTGTTCCGCTGTGTTGATTACTTGTTGAAAGTAGGTCTCGAAGGCTGCAATGCTTAATTTAGCGTGAAAGGTAGTAGATTTCTGGTAGGAGGCTTGCGATAGACTGTGATAATGCTCTTCATCCGAGGTCAGTTTGTTCAAGGCTTCGATCCACGGTTCCACATTCTGCTCTGGAATGACGGGGACAGGAATGGAACTGGTAAGTACCTTTTCATTGCTATATTGTTTAATGGGATTGACAGGTAGGATATGGTCCAGGTGTAGCTTAGCCTCCGGTATACCGCCTACATGGCTTGCAATGACCGGTATACCGCGCAGCATAGCCTCAACAACGACTTGTCCGAATGATTCACCCCAAAGCGAAGGCATAAGAAACACTTTAGTCTGTTTATAGATATCGTTAATATTCTCAGCAGGCTTCATGATTGTAATGTTGGGTACACATCTCATCTCCTCAATCTCTTCATCCGTTGTAGCCCAGGTGGGAACGGCCGCGAATTGCAGGTGGGGCATTTGCCGCGCCAATCCGATGAAGATCGAGAGCCCCTTAATAGCCGAAGGATTAATAACCGTTATATATTTATTGTTGAAATCTGCCAAATATTGAAATGGTCCTGGACCATAAGATGGAAAGTAAATGACCTCCGAATCTAGACCTGCATGGGAGAGAAAGTAACCCTTCAAGTACTCACTGACGGAGATGATGCCATCAAGCTTCTTATACAACTCAATCTTGGAGTGATCTTCTTGAAAGCATTCCGGACCGAAGGGGAGTGTAGCCTGGCTATGTGCGAAGAACACCGTTCTCGTTTGGGTCTCCAATACCGTCTCAAGTAGTAAGTGAGTATTGTCCTCAGATACGATTGTAATATCCGGATTGAACTCATCAATAATTTTCTTGATAAACGGGAACACTTGGAACATCCTCTTAACCGTGTAGGCTTTAACCCCTTTCCTACGGATAACGAATAACTCATCCGGTTGATCCTCGAGTATCTCGAAATCATTGTTCCTAATTTTTTCTGCAAGAAAATCTTCATAACCAACAATGCCTAACGAGGGCGTAATCACCCGACATTCATGCCCTCTATCTGCCAGTCCCTCCATCAATATTCGATTTGCTTTGTGCGCGCCGCCCCAAGGATACAGATATTCCATGGACTGAACCAGAAGTACCTTCATGTGAGCTCCTCCTCAACTATTCGTTCTCTAACTCGGCTAACAACAATTCAAGCTCACTTGAATCCATCTGTTCCAGTTGATATTTTTCTAGCGTTACTGCCGTCTGCTCTATGGTCGGCTTGGCACTAAAAATAATATGCAACGGCACTTCCATACCGAGAACAGAACGGATACGTGATACGATCTGTGTAGCCATTAACGATTGTCCGCCTAATTCGAAAAAGTTATCATGAATGCCCACCTTATCGAGCTTCAAGACCTCACTCCATATTTGCGAAAGTTCTTTCTCCAAATGCGTGCTTGGTTCCACATACGCAACCTCAATATTTGGTCTAACCTCCTCCATAGGGGGGAGATTATTACGGTCAATTTTACCGCTAGTCAACAGCACAAACTCGTCAACAAATAGGAATCGAGTCGGAACCATATAACTGGGGAACTTGGTTAATAGATAGTTTCGGATTTGGCTAATGTTTGGCTTAATCGTAGTGGCCGATCTCATATAAGCGCCTATCGTATTTTGCTCAAAATTATAAGTAACCACGGCCTCCTGAATATCTACGTATTCACGTAACGCGTATTCAAGCTCACCTAACTCAATGCGAATTCCGGATACCTTCACTTGAAGATCGTCTCTACCGATCCATTCGATTACGCCATCTGCTGCCTGCAGACAGATATCCCCCGTGCGATACAGTTTATCGCTAATACCCTCGTTGAAGGGGTTATCTATAAAATGCCTCTCTGTCAGTTCTGGCTCATTGAAGTATCCCCGTGCCAGCCCCTTACTTGAGATGTAGAGCATACCTGTCTCACCATTTGCTATAGGCTGCAACTGGTTATTTAAAAGGTAAACAGCAGTTCCGGCAATAGGAGCACCTAATGAAATCATTTCATCAGTTGCATCACATGCATGTATCGTGGCACAGACCGTCGTTTCAGTTGGACCATATGCATTCAAGAAATTCAGCCTTGGCGCCCAATAATGAATCAGTTTCTTCGTGCAGGCTTCACCTGCAGTAACCAATGTCTTCAGATCAGGAAGCTCTTCATGCGGCAATCCATTCAAAACAGAAGGCACTAGTGTGACTACGGAAATCCGTTTCTCCTTCAGAATTTGGTGAAGTCCTTCGCCAATAGATGAGCTATCTTCAGGTACTAGAACAAGTGTTGCCCCGGCAACAAACGTTGTAAAAATTTCTGAGACCGAAGCATCGAAGGAAATGGAAGCATATTGAAGCACTCTGTCATGGTCGTTCAATTGAAACTTGTGAATTTGCTCCTGAACAAGATTAGGAATTCCTCTATGTTCGATCATGACGCCTTTAGGCGTACCTGTAGAACCTGAAGTATAGATGATGTAAGCAAGATCGTTAGGCGAATTGTGACTAGGCATATTGTCGCTAGACTCTATAGAAATGTGCGACCACTCTTTATCCATATCAAGCAATTTTACCGATGACGTTGAATTCGTATCCGTTATCGTTGTTATTTTCTGCAGATAGGAAGAGCCTGTTAGAATCATCATGAAGTTCGCTTCACTCACAATGTACGCGATTCGTTCATCAGGATAGGCTGTTGAGATCGGCACATAGGCTGCACCTGACTTCAATACAGCAAGAATCGAAATAATAAGTTGCGGTGAACGTTCTTGGAAAATACCTATGAGTGATTCCGCACCTGCGCTATTTCTCTTTAAATAATGGGCAAGTTGGTTTGCCCTTTCATTGATTGTTCTATAAGTCAAAACAGTTTCGCCGTATTCGATACAGCTTGAATCAGGGCTTTGATTGACCCTATCTTGAAAACATTCGTAGATCGTTTTGAAATTGTTGTTCATTATTTTCCTTCCTCCCCAAAGTTTTTTGCCAACTAAACAGACTTGATAAGAAATGCAACAATATCGACTTTTGTGCAAACGTTAGCACAAGTGACTATATTTCTCCTAACTTAAATAAATTCTAGTTGCAGTTTCAATACAATTTTCTATTTTGTTCGAAGCGATTTTCTATATACACAGCTATATTTTAACCGGAATTATATTAGTGTTTGTCATTATGCTAGCTATGAACACGTTGCTGAATGCCATGACTTCATTAAAATACCTCCTCCCTTTTTAGTGCGATCGTTTGTTTGGAATGCTCACAAAATATCTACTCTCCTAGTTGTATAATTATGTAATATTTTTCTTTTATTATAGTATCATATAAAATTTATAATAAGTTAATTGAAGTTATATTTTTTTCCTTTTCTACCTTTTATTTGACTCGGTAGAATTCATTCGTTTTTATAACCAGGATCGGCCCCAAAGAAAGCTAAACAAGCTGACGCCGGTTGAGTGATCTTACCCCTGTCAAGTAGACATTAATAAAACTGAAGTAC
>NZ_RZNY01000016.1 GCF_003994475.1 Paenibacillus anaericanus
TTTTTTTGATTTTCACTTTCGTGAAATTCACTCACTCGTTGTTCAATTTTCAAAGATCAAGTCATTCGTTTTTGTCTTTGCTTTGTTTCAGCAGCGACCTTTATAATATATCATGTTCACCCTGATTAAGTCAAGAACTTTTTTTCAACTTGTTTTTCAGCATTTAAGCTGTTAGACAAGTTTCAACATCTTTTTCTTTTTTAGGGGCGAGATATAATTTATCATATAAACTACTCAGGAGTCAACCCCTTTTTGAATATACATTTATTGGGGTGCATTTGCCTCAATCTCTATACCCAGTAACGAATCTCAGATCCGTCTCCATACCCGCCTCTTGGCCCTGTAGCACTCTCTTTTACTATGGATCGATAAACTAACTTACGGAGCACCATAGGCAGCTCTTCCTTTACATGAGACAACTCAGGCAGCCGTATTAACTCTTGTATGCTCCAGGTTTCTTTGCGACTCCCTAGAATTCGTAGTAAAGGAGAACAGCAATCCACCATTTTGGATACGACCGTAAACTCGCTAGCGATCAGAACGAGCTCTATTCGCTGCTCCAAAGTTTCTTTATTGTCCGTTAATTCATCAAACAATTTATAAACTACTGAATTTAAAGAACGCACCTGCTCCCATACACTACTCTCCGGTAGAATCCCCTGATCAATTAATTCAATACGGGCATAATGCTTCAATGCTTGTATAACGCTGTAGTAGGCATCCATTAGATCTTTCTCTTGAACATAACGTTTCGCTTCCAAACACATCTGAAGGAATTTTGTGAATTCTTTGAATTTGCGTTGCTCTCTCATGCTCTCGCCGAATTCAGTGATGTTTGCATGCAAAGAAGCTAATTCCCCATCAACATCCCAAATTATTTTCCCATGAATGAAACATTGCACAATTTCCCGATTATCCCCGGCCATTACCCATCTTTGAATAGCATTACTATCTATATATAGCAGTTGATAATGCATGTCTCCGCTCATACAATGTTCAATAGTAACTATATCCTGATCTAAATCCTTACATATGACCAAAATTAAAAGCTCGAAGTCATGTAATAACGAGCCATTAAAACTCCCACCGTCATGACGATATTCCATCGCCCCAATGATATTACGATCAGCTCTCTCCTCATTAATCAAAGAAAAAAATGTAAGATTCACAATATCCTCCTACCTTGGCGTATTCCCGCCAATTCGTTATAATATAGTTCTACAACTACACAAGGTTTCCTTCTTAGCATTTTGAAAAGATTAAAATTCGATATGGAATTGGGGTCTGGCCAAATGTCCTTCAAATCAAGTAAAATAAGTTCGTTTCGATTATGGGGCTTACTGCTGACCATGGCCGGAATGGGGATGATGATACTCGGTACAGCTGGTATCGTCTTCTGGGGCCATTCAGGTAAAATCGTAGCTGCCATCGGCTTGGTGATCGGACTTATCGCCATGCTTGGAAGTCTGGCTGTTTACTTTTGGGCAGGTATATTATCTACTTCTGCCGTCCAATTAGAGTGTCCTGAGTGTCACAAGTTGACCAAAATGCTTGGAAAGACAGACCGTTGTATGTTTTGCAGAACAATCCTGACATTAGATCCTGAACAGGCAAACATTACTGCTGATGAGTTGGAAGCAAATCAATCGGCTACCCTGCATTAAAACAATAGATCAGATTTTACATATGCGATTGTATTAATAAATGATGACTAACGAATAAAAAGAAGAAGGCTGAGACATGTTTAGTGTCCGCCTTCTTCTTTTTATTTATCCAATTACTAATCTTATTCTGAGATTTCACTAAGCACATTCCATGCTTCTGCTGAAGCAAAACTTCTAGTCCATGTAGCAATTCCAGCAAGGTTAAACGATTTAGCTAATACCACCCGTTTTGCAAGCGACTCTTCATCTTCGAGCCAAATCCGGCAAAGTGCCCCATCCTCGCTATATTCCACATAATTTTGTCCGGTCTCTTTGGAAAATTGCGGTTTCAACTTCTTTTCTTTGATGATTTCTTTAGCCTTCTTCATTCCGATAGCTTTTGAACTCACCACAGTCTTACCGTCCTTCTCCGTTTCTGTCCAAACCCTTGTATACAATGGAATAGCCATGATCAGTTTCTCCGGTGAAACATCGTCTTCTTCCAGAATACGTGTTATCGAAGAACTCACCCAAGGTAAAGAGGCAACTGAACCAGCTACCGGACTAGCGGCCCAATGTTCATCATATGCCATTACTATCAAGTAATCGACAACCTCACTAAGCGCCCGCCGATCCAGAAAAGCTGACCACATTTCACTATTCGATTTCGGTGTAACATCAATCGATACTACTAGACCCTGCTCCTGAGCAAGCGGCCACAACTCTCTCATAAATTGAGTTAGGTTGTCCCCATCTTTCGTATATACGTTCTCATAGTCTATATTAATTCCATCCAGATCAAAAATCTTAGCATATTGAAGCATTTGCAAAATAGTATTAATACGGTTCTCGAAGTTCGATAGCGCCTCCGTTGTCAGATCAGGTTCGAAACTGTTACTAAACAGTCCCCACACCTGCATTCCTTTACCATGAGCCCATTTAACATAAGCATTGTCAGCCTTACTTCGAACATTACCATCCCCATCCATAAGGGAGAACCAAGTTGGACTAACAACATTTACACCAGGCATCGCATCGAAAGAAGCCGGCTTTGGAGCTACCTGATAGACCGCTTCCCAGGTTAAATTAACCGTCTTGGATTTCCACTTTTCCTTTGCAGGGGATAAGTCCTGCTCTACTAGTGGAACTGTCCTTAGCTCTCCCAAGCTAACATCCTTTGTTTGTACAAAACCAGTATATCCATTATCCATTTGGGCATAATACCAATCATCCTTGGTATCTAGAATCCGCAAATTGGTTCCCTCAGGCATATCCGCCAAAATGGGTGTATGAATATTATTTCCTTGTCTCAGAGGAACAGTGCTATCTTGCTTCCCTGAAGTACTCTGGACAACGGCATTCTGTACACTATCTCCCGCCTTCAACAAAAGCACGGTACCCGACTGGGCATCCTCATGAATCTCAGCACCATAAATCTCACTCAATAGATGCGCAGGTAAATAGAGAATCCCATCTTTCTCTTCTGGAGCAAATGATAGCTGAATTGGTTTATTGTTTATTTTGCCTGTCTTCTCATCTGTCTTCAGAAACACTAGTTTTCTTGACGTCGTTAGAATAACAGACTTCGTATCTTCCTCATACCTAATGTTAGAGTCAATCACTGACTGAATAACCGGAAGCGGTAACTTGAGACCATCCCCACTTCCAACAGCTTCCCAATCCATAAGCTCTCCATTTGCAAATATTGGCTGAGTATGGGTACTTTGCCACTCTGGGGTCACATGCTCACGACTCGGTAAAATAACAGAAGCAATCCAGTAAGCACCTGCTAATAATATAATGAGTCCAAAAAACCATTTAACTCTGCTCTTACCACGACTGCCTTTCCGCCTAATATTAATTCTATCTCTACGATTCAATAGTTTACCTCCAGAAATGGTATATATAAAACAAAAACGCGAAGAATTCTCGAGAGAATCCCACACGTCATTTCAAACACGTAGGTCATTAAATTAATGATCCTGACATTCGTTACAAACCCCATATAGCTCCATACGGTGCCCGCGTACACGAAATCCTGTCAGCTCTTCAGCCTTACGTTCTACCTCCTCCAAAGAGGGGTACATGAAATCTTTAATTTTACCGCATTTCTCACATATAACATGGTAATGATTTGACACATCTGCATCAAATCTGCTTGAGTTGTCACCATAGGTCAGTTCACGGACCATGCCAGCTTCAATAAACATCTTTAGATTATTATAGACCGTAGCCACACTCATATTAGGAAACCGAGGTTCCAATGACCGATATATTTCATCCGCCGTAGGATGTCCCATCGACTCCATCAAAAAAGTTAAAATGGCGTGACGTTGCGGCGTAATGCGGACACCGTTAATTTTCAATTGGTCCAACGCATGCTGTACGCGCGTACTCATTATGTCCACCGCCTTTAATGAATTGCCAATAAAGCTATATACCACTTTATTGTACGTTTATGGTATTTCTTTTGTCAACGCAGTACAAGTTCACGGTTCTTCATTCTCCACAAGAGGAACACGAGTTACACTTTTATTTACAACTAAATTACTGTTACCTTCAACCTTAATTAAATGCTCTCCAGTCCCCATTACCCCTTTAATCTCCTTGTTCTCTACGAGAAAGGGTAGCTCTGTGACAATATTACCATAACCGCTAGAACCTTCAAGCGTATAATCTTGACCTTCGGGAAGTTTCAAGAACATTTCTCCAACTGCACTATATACTCCCCAGTCTCCTCCAACCTGCTCAGAAGAGATGGATATCTTACCATTAAGCGACTCCGCACGTAATGCAGATAAGGCGCCATCTACTTGAATATTACCATTTTTGGTACTCAAGTTGATATCTCCTTGTGAGCCAACAAGGGAAATATTACCGACAAGTGTAGATAACGTGGCTCCCCCCGAAATCCCTCTCCCCTTCATATTACCACCTTGCGTATCCACATTCACACTGCCGAAGATCCGATATAGATCAACATCCCCATTTAAGGTTTTGGCCGATACCTCACCCACAACATCCCACAACTTTAGATTACCGTTCCCGGTTTGCAACTTAAAATGGTTTCGGGCCTGTGCCCCGGTCAACGAAATCCCACCACTCGACGTACTGATATCCAGATCTAGAAACCGGTTCTCCGGCAAAATGATTGTAAGATTAGTCCTCGGATGACGCTTACCCGTGGCACCGTACAGCTTATCTTTAACAGTAAGACCTAGCGATTGACCTTCTGCCACATCAACAAATGTTTCATCAGCAATGATCTCTGCTTCCTCATCTGAAACTTGATCCACCCATACAGTAGCCTTGACGATAATACCTTCAATCTCTGCTCTTTTCACATCAATACTACCGTTAACTCCATCTACAACCACTTTCTCCGTATCCAAATCAATAGGTATTTCAAGAGGAATTTTATCCACACGATATCCCTCTTCGAGACTGTATTCAGCACCAGCCGAGGCAAGGTCCAGACTTACGCGATTCCACAAATGCATATAATGATCCTGCTGAGTCACAACAAAGACGGAGAACACCATAAATAGAGAGAGGAAGACTCCCTTAATATCTGCACGCAGCCTCCGCTCTGGCCGGGGTGTGTTCCTCCGGTTCCACAGAAGAACTAGAACATGCTCAACACCACTCAGCACAAGAACTAAAGGCCACCAGTCAAGTAAGAGAAGCATGTTGTCTCCGTCTGTAAATGTATCACTTAGCAAAATGATCCCTACTGCGATAAACAAAACGGAAGCTGTAAAGCGCCCTGTCCGAAAGAAGCGTCGTCTTCCTTCGCGCAAGATTAAAAACAAACCCACGAGTATTAGTCCACTAGCTACAATATACCCTGCCCCTGCTTGAATGAGACTTTGAAGCCATTCTGGTTTCTGCTTGAACAAAAAAACAACTATTCCACCACTGATAAGCAAGACTGCCGACCAGATTCCCTTTCGTATTCCTGATACAGGACGAGTTGCCTCCTCGCGAGGTATATTCTCTTCATTCTGCCTTCTTATTCTCGTGTTAATCACATCAGTAGATTGAAGCACATCATATATGCTATAGAAGTAAGCTGCCGGAATGAGCAATCCCAGCAATAACAACAGTGGAACGTTAATTCCCATCCGTACAGAAGAAAAATAAATTAATGCAGATATATCAATGATAACAAAGTAGATAAATGCTACGCCTTTCATGAACATTCGTAAATATAAATGACCTAGTCCAGGGAATAGAGCAGCTAACAGACAGGCAATAAACTTCCTTTTGCGTCTTCGTGGTTTAAAGCCCTTGGTTTGCGCCGATGTCGCTCTCTCTGTCTGTTGTGTGGTCGGTGTTGAACCAAATGACATCTCACTCCCCCTCTCTCTATAATTAGATATACCCATATTTAAATAATAACTTAATTTCTACCTCACTGTACCTTAGAAAGACTGGAAAACTATCCTTTTTCTTATACTAAAACAAAAAAGCTCCCCGTAAAGAGGAGCATTTATGCTGGAGTTAGCTTTATCAGTTAGTTTTAAGTTGAAACCGTGTTAATTCAACTCCAGGGGCCGCCATAATCGTTCCGTAAGGCATGAAACCATATTCTTGATAGAGTGAAACAGCGGCAATGTTAAGCGTACCCGCTGTCACACCAAAGGTCTCCACCTCTGGATGACATGAAATAACATATTTCAGCAAAGAACTCCCGATTCCTTGACGAAGATAACTAGAATGCACCATTAACCGAGTGATTTCCAGGTTCCCAGGAATAAAGGATGTTGTCGCGATGGCTCCCATCAAATCTCCTTCTTCGTCTGAGATATATCCATAGAATCGTTCAGTACTATTCCTTAGAGATTCAAAGGTATCTGGCAGAGGCGGATATTCCGTTAAGCCTACCGCAAGAGCTTCCAACCGGTATGCTGTGTGTTGTAAGCCCCATACTTGTTCGACCATTTCATGATCATGCAGCGATAACGGAATTATCATCCGGGGTCCCCTCTCCCTATCCTGGTACAGCGCCATTCTCTTCCTTGTTGGACTATCCCTTTAACACTTCAATTAGCAACTTATTCGCAAGCCCAGGGTTTGCTTTCCCTTTACTACGCTTCATGACTTGACCTACAAGGAAGCCTATTGCCTTATCTTTACCTGCTTTATAGTCCTCAACCGAGGCGGGATTATCAGCTATGACTTCGTTGACTATTGCAAGAATTGCCCCTTCGTCACTAATTTGAACAAGACCCTGCTCCTCTACAACCTGGCTAGGGAGTTTGCCGCTCGTTAACATCTCTTTGAAAACCGTCTTGGCGATCTTGGAACTGATTGTACCTTTCTCGATCAGACCAATCATTTCCCCTAGACCTTGTCCAGTTAGTTTCACTTCAGATAGCTCTTGTCCTGTGCTATTCAAGTATCCTAGCAGATCGCCCATGATCCAGTTGGATACCGATTTGGCATCCGTCGTATATTGAAGGCTATTCTCGAAGAGATCGGCGAGTTGCTTGGAAGAAGTAATAACTTCAGCATCATAACTTGGAAGTCCAAATTGAGTCGTATACCGTGCCTTCCGTGCATCTGGCAACTCCGGAATAGAAGCTTTAATTCGATTCTTCCATTCTTGGTCGATATGCAGCGTCACCAAATCTGGATCTGGGAAGTAACGATAATCATGCGCCTCTTCCTTACTACGCATTGAAAACGTCTTGCCCTGTGACTCATCCCAGCGCCGTGTCTCTTGAACAACGATTCCGCCCTCGTCCAAGATTTCTGCCTGACGTAATTGTTCGTACTCAAGTCCACGAAGCACGCCGCGGAAGGAGTTCATGTTCTTAAGTTCTGCCCTGGTACCGAGTTCCTTCTGGCCATGAGGACGTAGGCTAACATTAGCATCACATCGCATGGACCCTTCTTCCATCTTCACATCAGAGACGTCACAATACTGCATGATCGCACGCAATTTTTCAAGGTATGCCTTAGCTTCCTCCGGTGAAGAAATATCAGGTTCGGAGACGATTTCAACTAGTGGAGTACCGACGCGGTTGAAATCCACTAGAGAAGCGTAGCCTCCATCGATATGCGTCAATTTCCCTGCATCCTCCTCCAGGTGAAGGCGAGTTATACCAATTCTTTTCGTTTTACCATCAACTTCGATGTCGATATAGCCATTCAAACCTATTGGCTGATCAAATTGTGAAATTTGATAGGCTTTAGGTGAATCCGGGTAGAAATAGTTCTTCCGGTCGAACTTACTGACATCGCCGATCTCACAGTTTAGCGCCATCGACGCTTTCATAGCATAATCAACCGCTTGAGCATTCAGAACGGGCAATACCCCGGGATGTCCAAGACAGACAGGACACGTATGACTGTTGGGGGGGGCGCCAAATTCAGTGGAACAACTGCAGAAGATTTTTGACTTCGTATGCAATTCCACATGCACTTCCAGCCCAATCACTGTTTCATATTTGGATGTTGACATATTAATCCTCCTGCTAACTATTGTAAAATCAATCCCTGCTTAAAGTGATGGCCGCTGCTTGTGATGATCGGTATGAGCCTCGAAAGCATGAGCTACGCGAAGAACCGTACTCTCATCAAATGCTTTACCGATAATTTGCAGTCCAACCGGAAGACCATCTGCGAAACCGCAAGGCACACTTAGCGCAGGAACGCCTGCCAAGCTTACTGGAATCGTCAAAATATCGTTAAGATACATCGTCAGCGGATCATCTACTTGCGATCCCAATGGGAAAGCTGTAGTCGGCGCTGTTGGTCCGATAATAACGTCGTATTTCTGGAAGGTCTGATCGAAATCTTGCTTGATCAAAGTCCGTACTTTCTGTGCTTTTAAATAATACGCATCGTAATATCCAGAACTCAGGGCGTAGGTACCAAGCATGATACGGCGTTTTACTTCGGGACCAAACCCTTGGCTCCGAGATTCATGGTACAGGTCTAACAGGTTACCTCCATTATCAACACGAACACCATAACGCACTCCATCAAATCTGGATAGGTTAGATGACGCCTCCGAAGAAGCGAGGAGATAATACGCAGCTACTGCATATTCCGTATGCGGTAGAGAAACCTCTTCCCACACCGCACCAAGACTCTCCAATACGCGCAGAGACTCCAGAACAGCAGCTTTAACTTGCGGATCAATTCCATTCAGATATTCCTTAGGTACGGCGATGCGCAATCCTTTGATATCCCCAGTCAATGCACTAACATAATTCGGTATTTCAACATTCGCTGAAGTAGAATCTTTGGGATCAAACCCAGCAATGGCTTGAAGAACATATGCGGAATCTTCGACATTTTTCGTAATTGGACCGATCTGGTCAAGCGAAGAAGCGAAAGCTACAAGTCCATAACGCGAAACTAAACCGTAGGTTGGTTTCAATCCAACAACGCCGCAATATGAAGCTGGTTGGCGAATAGACCCGCCCGTATCCGAACCCAATGTGAAATAAGCTTCACCCGCAGCCACAGCTGCAGCTGAACCACCGCTAGATCCACCAGGAACTCGGCTAAGATCCCACGGATTGCGTACGGGATGGAAGCTGGAATTCTCATTCGAGCCACCCATGGCAAACTCGTCCATGTTCAGCTTACCCAGAGTTACAGCCTCTGCTAACTTCAGTTTGGATACGACTGTTGCGTCGTAAATCGGATTATAATTGGACAGAAATTGGCTAGCGCAAGTCGTCAGTAAACCTTCTGTCACCATGTTGTCTTTAATACCTACAGGTAAGCCAAATAGCAATCCTAGTGACTCCCCGGTAACTAGTTTGTCGTCTAAACGAGCTGCATGAGCCCGGGC
The DNA here is from genome assembly GCF_003994475.1 of Paenibacillus anaericanus. Taxonomy (GTDB): domain Bacteria; phylum Bacillota; class Bacilli; order Paenibacillales; family Paenibacillaceae; genus Fontibacillus; species Fontibacillus anaericanus. Next base: position 9,457 of record NZ_RZNY01000016.1, read on the forward strand.
TTCTTCCTCATTCAATGTTAGATAAGCTCCAACACGCTCATCCCGTTCCTGAATTTTGGTGAACGCCTCTCCTACCACATCGGTAACGGACAATTCCTTACTACGGAACTGACTATGTAATTCCTGCAAAGACAAATCAAACAACGTCACACCCATATCCTCCTTCCAAATTGTGCATTAATATAAATACATTTTTTCTAATTAATTTCCTATTCGAGTACCGCAGGCACCTTAAACTGCCCGTCCTCTTCTTCTGGAGCATTGCGAAATACTTTCTCTTTGCTTAGGCTCTCTTGAACCACATCTTCACGCATAACATTGCTGAGACGAAGAACATGAGTTGTCGGTTCTACACCATCTGTGTCCAACTCATTTAATTTCTCGGCATATTGTAAAATGGCATTCAACTGCTCAGTAAACTTCTCACGCTCTTGGTCCGTCAGATTTAGACGGGCCAGCTTAGCCACATATTCCACGTCTTTACTTTGGATACTCATTAGCGATACCCTCCCTCATTCTTCCCTAACTGGACTTCATTTGTCCATTCTATCATGTCCTTGCGTCAATTTCATAATTAGAATGATGTTGAATCATGACTCTTAATGATGAATAAAATTATATTGTCGTATTATCTTGATATGGTCAAGCCATTTTCAACAATTGTTATACCAAAAAAGGGTCGGCAGCGCCGACCCTTTTATATCCACGCACGCAAATTCACTTGTTTGATGAATTCGGCCTGAGACAAAACTTCCTTTGTTGGTTCATCCTCTTCGTCAGCATCATTGATTTCGCCATTCATAATTTGCGCGAATAGCTGCTCGTTATGCGTAGCCAGTGCGTAATCTATCAACGCTTCCTGGGTCGTTCGTTCCACCTCTTGCTCAATCAACAGCGCCTCGGATTCAACATCGCCTGATGGGACGAAGTAATTGCGTCCTGTCTTTGGAGACCGAACGACATAGTCAAAGGCATTATCCGGATTACGATCATAAGCAATAAGGTAGCCATATTCCCCAACAGGAAGATTCTGCTCAAAGGCATCGCCGACGATAACAATTTTCTCTCCTAAACGTAGCATCGTCTACCTCCCTGATCTTTTAAATATATGAGTATCTCATAAGTTATTTTCTATCCTACTAAAAAAGACAGAGGTTGGTCAAGGCATTTGTCTAGATTCTAAACCCCTTCAAATACAAGAAACTTACGGTTATACATTAGCTTCCGCTCTTTGTTAAGTTATATCTCCGTACCATGAAGTAATCGCGAATTAATAGTCTATTACTCTATGATAGGAGGAATTAACTCGAATCCCATGATATAACAAATAACCTGTCTCCAAAAAGATCAGGTTATTTGTTATATTTCGAAACTCGTACCTAGGACTGATCCGGAATACCTTGCCGACGTAGAAGCCAAGCGGAAGCCGCAAGACAGACCAGGCAACCGAGTACACTTGTCACAAACGTAGCAGCAGTATAGTTTACCTCTCCAGCAAATGTTGCATTAGCAAAGTTTAATATGCGGGCAGGACTCCATGAGAACCATGATGGGATAAGACTATAGGTTACGGACAGTGCCCCCATAATAAGTAGTGAAATCACTGCGGCAGCACTTCCACGAAATATCGTGCTGAGCAATAATAACAGAGATTGTGCGAATGCGAACCATAGAAAATAAAGAGCTCCAGCAATTAAAGCATCTCCCCATCTAACAGGGCCCATCAATATCGCCGTATAGTACCAGGCACCTCCGTATCCAAGTGTAAATGATACAAATAATAGTGTAAGCTGTCCCATCCACTTAGCAATAATGAAAGATAGAGAGGGAACCGATCGAACTAAGACTAATGCCGCAGTCCCACTATAACGTTCTCCAGCTACAATATTCATACCTGCAATAGCGATAATTAGGATTCCAATGGTGCTGTATTGACTTAGTGATTGCACCATGACATCTGCAGGAAGTGGAACTGGCAATTGAGTTAGCAATTCTGCGGAAATATCCCCCGAAGCGGCTAAAATATTAGGCAAGTAAAAGGATGTAATGGGCTGCATCACTCCAAGCAGTATAAACACAACAGGTATCCACAGGAGTTTATAGCTTCGGACCATTTCAAGCAGTTCTTTACGATACATAAGCCATGTAATTTTCATGATTTAACCACCTTCATGAACATGTCCTCTAACGAAGTTGTACCTGCCTCAAAGCGAAGAAGAGGGATTCTCTGTGATGCGGCTTCTTGTAAAATTGTATGCCTTGCCTCTATAACATCATTGACAGTCAATACTGCTGTGTTCCCTGTAATACTCGATTCTATGATAAAGGCCCGATCTTCGAGTGAGTGTAGCCAAGTGTTACTTTCTTGCCCCGTTCCTGCCTCCACTTGCACTGTTAGTAGCGGTTGCCGATACTTCTCCGCAAGTTCTCTTAATGACCCACTCTCTACGATTTCTCCGTCCCGCAACATCATCATCCGATCGCATACCTCCTCCGCATCATGCAATACATGAGTGGAGAAGAGGATCGTCGTCTGCTGACGAAGTTGTGATAGTAAATCCATCACTTCTCGTCGCCCAAGTGGATCAAGTGCCGAGACTGGCTCGTCTAGCAAGAGCAACTGGGGATGATGAACTATAGCCTGCGCTAGTCCAAGCCTTTGCTTCATGCCTCCGGAGTAGCCTGAAATACGCCGCTTGGCAGCATCTTTTAATCCGACACGCTCCAAAGCAATATCCGCTTCATTCGCAGCCTTTTTTCCACTCATTCCACTAAGTCCCGCGACATATACTACAAATTCCTTCCCCGTCATCCAACCATAGAAGGTAGGATGCTGTGGCAAATATCCAATTGAGGTCTGTTGCTGTGTATCCTTATCATCGGATCCTGCAATGGCAATGTTGCCCGAAGTAGGATCTATCAATCCGGCCAGCATGCGCAATGTCGTCGTCTTTCCAGCTCCATTGGGTCCTAGAAGAGCAGTACAACTGCCCATTTCCAATTGAAATGATATCCCGTTGACCGGAGTACGCATGCCAAATTTTTTAGTCAATTCCGTCACACTCAACATCACCATCAGTACGCTTTCCTTCCAATAGTGAAATAGCAGATGCTCCCGATAATGCTACCAAATACTATAATAATGACCCATAACCACTTAGGTCCCCTTACGGATTCAACTTCTGCCTTAGCAAGCGAAATCAATCCTATTACGGCAAGCAGAAGCTGCAATATTATAATCGGTGCGATTAGTCCCCAATTCAGTTCCGACATAATCTCATCTCCCATTCGTTCCATATTATTAAAGATCACGTCTTTTTCTTGTCTCTGGCCGAACAACGATTAACAGATAAACAATTAATGAGGTCGGACAATTAATAATGCCCCACAATCCCCATAACCAAGCCCTTCTGCCCCGCTTCCGCGCGTCAATAAAAATCCACGTTCCTTGACTAAGTAGCAACAACCCCACTACAATCCATAACCAAACCGAGGGAGTCTCAGCATTCATAACCTTTCCTCCCTATGACTAGAGCTCTCAAAAATCCAGATGCCAATTGCCAGCGCAAATCCAATGACTTGAATAGCACCCAAAATCCAAGGGGTAGAGAACACGACAAAATATCCTCCACTGATCAATAATAAAGCGACCATGAAGAACAATATTGTCTCCCATCGTCTCTTACGTTTTGTTATTTCCCACTGTTCCCTAACGATACCTTTCCAAGTATCAACTGATGGTGAACTACTCTCTTGTACTACCTGGTCTAGCTTGCGTAGATCAGCCATCAGTCGATCAACAATAACATCATTTTGAGGTTCATCATGATTCCCGTTACTATTCATGTTGATCAAGCTCCTTTCGCAATTCGCGCAGGCCATAAGCAACGCGTGATTTTACCGTTCCGGCTGGGATATTTAGCATTTCTCCAATTTCGTCATAGGCATAACCGTAATAGTGTTTCAATAAAACCGCAATTCGCTGATCCACAGACAACTTAGATAGAAGCTCAAGCAGTTCGGGCCACTCTTCCTGATTCGACTCGAATTGCCATCGCAAGAGACGTGTGTTTCCTTCCTTCAACAACCACTGCTGCTCTCTTTTTCTACGTCGCTTCTTATCAATAAATAAACGTGTACCTATGGTGATCAGCCATGAGGAGAAAGCTGAAGAACCATCATATCGAGTTATATTCTCCATACACTTAAGCATGGTATCTTGTGTTAAATCCTCTGCTGCTCTTGGATCCATCGTTACTTTTACCAAATATTTAAACACAAAGGAATAATGCTTTTGTATTAATAAGGCAAGTGCCGCTACATCACCCTTTTTGGCTTTCTTTATCCATTCTCTCTCCTGAGGCACCGTATTCCCCCTTACTTCCAGCTAAGCGACTATATTACGTTTAAGATCACCATTTCGTTCAATAGCCATTATAAAAAAAATTAAGCTCAAACTTACTTATACTTCCTTTAAAAAAAGGCGCCCAAAATGGGCACCTCGGTCTTTATATTATGTATGTTCGCGAAAACGAAGAAGTTTGTCATACCATGGCTGCCTGATATCACCTGAATCCATCATCAGATGTCTCCATAGGATCTTACGTTCCTCTATTAATCTCTGCTTCGAGGTTCCTTGTTTCGAGATTCCTTGATTCGGAATTCTCGAATCTGAAACTTTCTGTATGTATTGATTACTTTCTCTATGAAGCAGTTCATGTCCTGCATCTGTAACGTACGATATTTCACTTTTCAAATCAATTCCTCCTTTTCTGTACTTACTGGACTTGTCCAAACCTGGGTTTATTTAAGTCCCGTAAAACAAAAAAAGACAAAAAAAGAACGCAAACCGGGACCATTCCACAGCCTGCGTGCTTCGCAAAGGTTACAAACATTTAATTTATATACATCCTAGCAAAGGTATAGTCTTTTGTCTAGTATAAATGTACTATTTGGTGTGATTTCACTACTGATTCCATCATTAGGTTATAGTACTTTGAACACGTATTCTAGCCCTTATCTCACGTAAGGGTTATTGGCCTTTTCATATCCAATCGTTGTCTTCGGACCGTGTCCCGGATATACCTTAACCTCATCATCAAGACGAAATAGCTTACTCCGGATTGAATTGTAAAGATCAGCCTCTCGACCTCCCGGTAAATCAGTCCGTCCAACCCCGAGTCGGAACAGCACATCTCCACCAAACAAATCATTACCACATAATAAACTCACGCTACCTGGCGAATGCCCCGGTGTGTGATAAACAGTAAATTCATGCCCAATTAACTTCAGGCGTTGACCTTCTGCTAGGTCATACTCGGCTGGATCAGTCATAACTGGCGGTGTTGCATCTGGCCACATTAAAGATCCGTTTAACTTCGGTGTCGTTAACCAATCGCTCTCCAAAGCATGGAGATATACAGGGCACCCCTTTAGCTTACGTATCTCATCTACGCCACCGATATGGTCAAAGTGAGCATGTGTCAACACGATGGCTTCAATCTCCAGCCCTTCAATTCTGCGTATAAGCGAACCCGGATTCGTACCGGGATCAATGATAACTGCTTTACTCTCGTCTTCTCCACGTAATAAATATGCGTTCGTCTGCAAGGGTCCTAAGGCGAATGTCTCAATCTTCAACATGATGTTAAAATCCAGAGATTAGCTCGCGTAATTCATCAACAACGCTGGCATTTACTCCGGCTCCTTCCTCGTATTTTTCTCCCATTTGCTTACGCACCACAGCGATCTTCTCTTCATAGTCCGGTGCTTCGCGATCGGGGTTCTCTTGCTTGAATTTAATCATAATTTCTTGAACCTGCTTAGGCCGCGGGCCCCACTGTCCAAGAACATGTCCTCCCGTATCCGTCAGTAAGATAATCGGAACGGAACGACCACCCATCGTTAAATATTGATCCATCACCTCTGGATGTTCCTCCAAGATAAGCACTTCTGTGTCTATCCCTGAAGTCTCCAAAGCCCGAAATACTACGGGTATACTACGTACTACATCCCCACACCAATCTGCTGCAAGAATAAGTACTCTTAGGTCGTCTCGAAAATTTAAACTTTCAAAGAACTCGCGGTCATCATCATTATGCCATGCAAAGGCCTCATATCCTGCCACAAACGCTTCCTTATTACGCTGCATTCCATCCATAAACTGCTTGGGAGATAACCCCTTACCAAATTTATGACTCCAATTCATACTCATTTATGCGTATCCCCTTTCTTCTTGTTCGATCCGAACCATTTGATCAGAAGGTACACGATCATTATTGCCAATGCACCAAGTAAGATCGGAATAATATAAGGACCTGCTTTCTCATCGATATTTTCCCATTGCTCGCCGAGTACCATCCCCAGATATACAAATAACATTGACCAAGGGATGACGGCAAGTGTCGTAAGCGTAACAAACTTGCTTAATGGCATTTTGGCCATCCCTGCCGGAATTGAAATCGCATGACGAACTACTGGAATGAAGCGCGCGGTAAAAATCACCCCGGGACCATATTTCAGAAACCACTCTTCTGATTTATCAATTTGTTTCTTATGAATGAATATGTACTTACCAAACTTTTCTAAAATAGGACGACCGCCATAACGCCCAATCCAGTAAACAAATACCTGAGCGATAACTCCCCCAACGACGCCAAAGAAGACAGCGCCCACATAATTAATATGACCACCATATACCAAATACCCACCGTAAGCCAGCACGATCTCACTTGGGATAACCTCTATCATTAACCCTAGCATAATTCCAAAATACCCAAGGTTTTGAATCCACTCAAATAAAATACTTACAATGTTCGAAATCCATTCCAAAATTTCTCCCTCTCCCCAAGTCACTTTTTATTTAGTCTATTCTACCATAGGGAGGGACATGCATTCTACTTTAAACCCTGGGACGGTGTCCCTTAGGGAATATTGCGCATATGTTGGGAGAAGAGGAGGCGGTATTATGGCAACTAATCAGGGAAGGCATCAAACAAACCTCCCTACTCCGCGCAAAATCCGTCGAGGATGTAACAAAGAACTGTACCGAACAATCAAACGGCTTGGTATATATGTCCCGGATGAGCGTTTGAAGGAAGGCGAAACATTGTATTACAAAAAAGTGATCGGCAAGCTGCTCTGGATTGCAGAGAACCGTAGTAATCGTAAATTACTTGCGGATTGGTGGGACGAAGAAGTTAGCGCTGAACTGGCTACACTATGGGAAGTCGACCGTGAAAATCTCTCAAAAGCATTCAGAGCGGCATTTGGCGGCTAATAGGAATAGAGGGCGGAGTTCAATACATCAAGAGCCATCTGGCTTCGCCCAATAGCCCACCAATTAATCGTAATAAATGCCCCTACACCTTTGTTATTCACTATTCTCCCCTTCTATTCTTCACCAAATCTGCTGTAGATAGTGCTATTCGATCAGAGATGTTAGATAGCTTCATACCCCAGACCTTAGATTCATCCGTCAGCTTGAAACCACGATCATTACGGAGTTGTTTCATCATTATCACTTGATCCGTTAGTTTCGCGTACCTTAGATAGATTTCCTCTCCTGTCGAAACTACTAACATTACCTTATCGAGGTCATTATCCCTCTCTAATCTCATCGCGAGCAGCGTTAGGTTTCGCAAGACGGCACTTTGTATCTCCCGATCGAAACGATCCATATAGGCCACATGCTCCAGAGTTGGTATAGCTCTCATATCCCCTTTTAATGCTAATATGGTGCCAAGCGCCAACCATAAATCAGGATTCGTAGTGTCATAGTATATCCCTTTCATCAAGATTAGATTTGCTGTAGCAGAATTGGACATGCCAGCCAGAGCCATTCGTGCAGAGGTCCGAGACTGATTGAGCGCTAGGGAGCGTTTAAGTAATGAAACGGATTCCATTGGAGTTACATTCTTTCCAGGCTGGCTTGCGAGTGAGTACAATCTCAAACTTTCGGCATGTGTAAATCCTTTCAAACTTATGAGTAAAAGTAATACCGCAACGAGTCCATACAATATACGCATTGTTTTTAGTCCGACAGAATGAATCATCCGATCTCGTATTTTCACGTCTATCGGCTCGTGAAGCCCTAGCCCTGCTATCCAAATCATAAGAATCCAACTCAATCCATAACTCATATCGAAATCAATTGCACTATGTAGAATCAGTACGACGAAAGATGGAAGCAATGCACTGCGTAACTTAATTAAGCCAACTAGCATTGAAATTAGTCCCAACAGTAGGATCATGAGCCCCACCGCCCCGAGATCTAGAAGCAAGTCTAAATATCCACTATGAACTTCAGTACCAACATATGGCATGCTTTGGACCTTGCGAAATAATATACGCCAGGCATCCCCCCCATAACCGATCCACGGTGAATCCATATACAAATCCGATGCATCTCCATACATTGTCGCACGAGCAGTAAGAGTACCTAAACGAAATAACCTATCCATAAGACCAGCATATGTAATCAGAGCACCAATAGTAAGTAAACATGCTGCACCATAAAAGTATGCTACTAGATTGCCTGGGGTCCAGCCCCACCAGCTGTCCATCCATTTTACGGCTAATCTAGACAACAGTAATGCTACAACCATTACTGCTACTAGCGAAATCAATCCAGGCAACGGGGATGGAGCCAGTTTGGCATGGACAAGCTGACGTGCACAAAAAGCTGCTGCAGAGACAATTATCCCAGATTGAAGCAGATAACTTAGACGTATTTTTCCACGCAACAAGAACCAACCGGCGATCCAGCCCACGCCAGCTGCTGCATAAGCCCCGCGTGACTCTGACAATAGAAGACATAACGCAATAAGTAGTGCTAGAGCTGCAGTTCCATATCCTTGTAGCTGCACCTTTCGTGATTTATCCGTACCCGATAATGAGGCAAGCGCCATCAAACGTTCCAGCAGAAATGCTGCCATTATCGCTCCAAACGTATTGGGATACTGCAAGAGACCACCGAGCCGTGCTCCCGCTGCTGCTATTTCTCCATCTCCTGTGCGCAGGACAACATGTGGAAAAACCACTACACCATACAGAGTAGATAGCGCAGAAATCGTAAGCAGCGAGGCCATAGCCACCCAGCCTACTTTTAACCAATGACGGCCTCGTTTTTCCCTACTGACTCTAAATAACGCCATACCGAATACACCATAAAATAACCAACGAAACAAAGCCTCATAAGTAGATTGATAGGACAGAGGACCAATAGCTAAGTGAATACCATATAAACCAGCAATAATAAAAGGACATATCCATATCCAAAGAAAATTACGGAATAATGAAACTTTCCAGGATAAAAGAGTGATGGAGGTCTCTCCCCGTAGATTGATAGCGATAGCTACTGCCGTGATAACCAGCCATACTGAGATAAGCAGCAATGTAAACAGCGAATCCGTGTAGAACATTCCGTTATTAAAAATGACAAGTAGCCCTGTACTCACAACACCAACGATTCTCAATTTGCTGATTTTTCCTAGCATGCGCACAGATATCTCCCCTCCCAATCTCCTTAGTCCAACAACCAAAAAAGGCCAACACATTAAGTGTTGACCTCAGTCATTCGCTTCAAACCATAGTATTCTAAGGATTTAGGGGAGACTCTGGTAACAAGTCGCGGCAAGCACGTTCTAAATAGGGAGCAGCATTCAAAAAGTCGCGAAACGCCGTATACTCCCGCCATAAAGTAACTGTATCACCACCAGGAGCTTTCACTGCCCGAATTAGAATATTCTTTGGTGTATGCTCCATATCGATAAACTCCAAGAGTTGAGTCTTATAGCCCATCAAATCCAGCAATTTGGACCGAATCGCATCGGTAGCAAGTGCTGAGAATCGTTCTTTAAGAATTCCATGTGACAACAGTGGTTCCATTACAGGACTGTTCACCTGTGCGAATAATTCATGTTGGCAACAAGGCACGGATAAAATAACGGAGGCATTCCAACGGACTGCCTTTTCCAGAGCGGCATCTGTTGCTGTATCACATGCATGCAAAGTAACCACCATATCGACTTGACTTAATTCATCATAGTCCGCAATGTCGCCGACAAGGAACTCCAAATCGTGATAATGCAACGATTTCGCCAGCATTCTGCAGTGTTCGATAACATCTGCTTTCAAATCTAGGCCGACAATTTTCAGCTTTCTCCGCTGCTCCACCGACAAATAATGATACAATGCAAACGTCAAATACGATTTACCACAGCCGAAATCGAGTATGGTCAGGGTCCGATCTGAAGGAAGATGAGGGAGCACATCCTGAACCATTTCAAGAAAACGATTGATCTGTTTGAATTTATCATATTTCTTGGCCAGTACCTTCCCATCCGCATTCATAATCCCCAGCTCAACAAGGAAAGAAATAGGACGACCTTCCTCCAAAATGTACTGTTTTTGGCGGTTATGCGTTAATGCAACTAATTTTTTGGTTGGGGATTTCGTCAAGATGGACACCTTATATTTCTTACTGATCAGAACTTGGTAATCTGCTTCTGGCGTGCATATCAAACCTTGCCGGAAGACTCCATGAAACAGTTCCATCAGATGATCTTCAAAATTCACCGCAGGAATATTCTCATGTGTTACTTTGTTTGTATAGTGATAAGCAAACTGGTAATGGAGATTTTTCTTCAATTCCACAGGTTTGATTACCACTTTAGTATAGCTGTTATCCTCCGATTTGCGACGCTGACTAAGCGTGGCAGAAATCAAAGTTCCCTGCTCCGCCAATTGGTGTATAAGATTTCTTAGTGATTCCATAAACTAGACAGCTCGCTTTCATTACTAATATTAGAATTATTACTTATTAAATTTCACTGTATAAGAACCGGCTTTGTAGTTCCGCCAGGCCTTCCATGACTTCACTCAAAGGCAGTCCTCCTTGCTCTAAAATTTGAGGTTCAAGTACTAACAGCCGATCGTAAAATGCAATTCCTTCATCGAGAGGAATCGCTTCATCATGTAAGAGCCGAAATAATACGTTCTCAGCCTGATCAAACCGTCCCTCATACTCTTCGAACCTAAACAGAAGTCGTTCTGTATCCGTAGGTAGACGATAACCTTTTAAATGTAATAGTAGCTCCTTAACCTCTTCGTTCAAATTCCATAACGAGCGATCGGCACCATTCATAGCCGCAGTCAGATATAAGTGGAGCGACTTCATAAAGCAGATTATTCCTTCATTATGCTGCCCCATGGCATAATAAATACTAGCCTCTTCCTTGAGTAGATAGGCTAGGCTCTGTAATTTATCAGCTTCAATTTCCCCACTACTGCGAAACATTTCTGTTATATCCCTTGCAGAGAGAGCGCGTAGCAAGTTTGAATTGAGACGAAATTGTTTTTTATACAGATCATCGATCTCCCACAGGGCCTCTATAAATTTACGCTCCTGCTTCAAACCAAACACTTTCCCTATCATCTCTGTCATTTCTTCAATCATGCGGACCAGATAATCTCTTCGTAACATAACGTTCCAGCCCTTTCCTACGGAAGCGACAGACGACTCCGTTTGTTCACTCTTTGTAGAGGTTGTTCAAAAAGCGTGCTTAGAATCAAATTTTACTGCCTAATGTGTTAAAACGCAAAGAAAACGGAGTTTCCTAGTAGGACCCTCCGCTTTTTTCCAATTTCACCACACAGTAATTAGTGTTCTGCTTTATCCATTTTCCGCAAGAAATCTAGAATAACTGCAACAAGTTGATCAGGAGCTTCATACATACTCATATGGCCCGCTCCCTTAATGACTGCCTTCATTACGTTGTCCCCTTCGGTCGTGAATAACCGCTCTAACGGGATGATTTGATCACTCTCCCCAGCAACCAGGAGAAGAGGTAGTGTAGTTGAAGACATCACATCTCTGCGATCAATTCGTTCACGCATACTGAGTGCAGCACCAGATGCCCCTTGTGGTGGCGTCTTATACCCAATCTCTTTCACCCTGTTGACTTCCTCTGTCAGCGTGTCGACATTTTCTGGGGCAAATAATCCAGGTACTAGACCTTCTATAAACGAGGTAATCCCTTCGGATCCGATGGTCGAAACTGCCTTAAGCCGCTTTTCCTTCGCTTCCTCACTATCCGGATAACCTGTTGAATGAATCAGCCCAAAGCCGTTCAATCGAAATGCGTAACGCTGAGCCAGTGACAAAGCAACATAACCACCCATGGAGTGACCTAGAAGGGTGTATTTCTCAATCCCCAACTCCTCCATCAATCCAACGATATCATCAGCCATTTGTTCTATTGTGTAAGCACCCATTGGTGCATCAGTGGAACCATGTCCTCGAAGATCTGGGCAGATGACCCGATATTGTTCCGCTAGTAGCGGCTGAACCTTCTCCCAATACGCGGAACTACCACAGAAACCATGAAGTAGCACAACTGTTTCACCCTCGCCTTGTTCTTGGTACGCTATTGTCGTGCCGTTTACTACTTTGTTATCCACAGTAATCCCTTCCTCTCCACTTATGTATTGGATTCATCTTTATTATTAAACCAACTCTGGTATCTTGAAACCTTAATCTTGCTTATTTCCAGTGATCCCCTGACAATCTGGCATAAACACCTTAGCCGCAGCCCTGACAATTTCATCCGCCATTAGCATCACAGAATATAATGAAGTCATTTGAAGAGTTGAATATGGTTTGGGACCCTTCAAATTCACCACACCTGCTATACTATAATGTCCAACAGCAGGAAGATCTCCTCTGACTGATTGCGCCGGCAATAGCGGTTTTCCTGATACCAAATAACAACCTACCGAAGCAGTAGATCCTAGACAAGCATCCATCGCCACGATGATATTTCCCTTAGGAATCTCAGCCAGTCTTACTTCCAAATTGTTGGCATCACAAGGCTGCCGCAGTGAACCGATCACACTCCCCCATCCGCATTCCTCCAAACGGCTGCCTACGAGTGGACCTAGGGCATCTCCAGTTGATCGATCCGTACCAATGCATAAGAAAGTGATGTCCTGCTTACCATGCCTATTTAAGATTTCCTGAAAAAAGCTGACCAACTCGCTTCCGCTAATCTTCCTCACCTCTTGGTCAGAAAACGGCAGAGCCTTATCTTTGGATGTCTCTACTCCCATTAGCTAACCTCCGGATAACCAATTTTCATCATATAATCAAATTGTACCTTATCCTTACCACTCACGACAAAACATAGTTTACACTGTCTTGACGTGATACAATACATATTAATGTCTATTGAAGAAAGGATGAAATTTATGAAGGATCTGTCGCAAAAAACTCAAGAAAACGTTGAATATATGATCGAAGAAATCAAAACGAAGTTAAGAATGGCCACTGGAGCTGCAATGTTAGCCTCCGCCTTTAATGTGGATCAGTACGATGATATTTTCGATGTGTATGATATCGTCATGAGCAAAGAAAGACTCAGCATTTCCGAAGTGGAAGCTCTAGCTATGGAACTTGGAAAGCTACGTAGTAAATAAAAGATTATGTCTACTAAACTCATCAAAAAAAGAGTCCAGCTTATGGAGGCACTTACCTTCATAGCTGGACTCTTTAGCGTGATTTTATTATCTAAACCTTAGGAAATTAGGGTAAGTCGATAATGATTATTTCTGCTGATTCACCTGAACCTGTACTACGAATGATTAAATCATCTGTGTTTTTGATTCTAGCCGTATCCCCAGGATTAAGAGAGAATTTCTGGGTTTCAGCATGTAAATCTACATGTCCTGATAAGAGGAATAAATGAGTACGCCGCTTTCCACACCCGGCAATGTTCAACTCTTTGCCCGATTCCAAAATCGGTACATATATATTTATGTCCTGATTCAGCCTCAAGCTATTATCATTTACCTTGCCTGAGACAAGCGGCTTCAGTTCTCCCATTCGCTCTTCCTGTGAGTAGGAACGACTGTCCCAAGCTGGAAGCAGATCCCTCTGTGATGGAAGAAACCACATTTGTATGAAACGAACTGGATGATGCTCTGAGGGATTACTCTCGGAATGTGAGATTCCTGTCCCCGCACTCATCACTTGAAGAGATCCAGTCTCTAAATCTTGCGTATTTCCCCTATCATCCCCGTGTCGAAGCGTCCCCGATACTACATAAGTAACGATCTCTAAATCATGATGGGGGTGTGCCTTAATACCTTCACCAGGTGCTACAATATTGTCGTTAAGAGCCAACAGGCAGCCGAAGTGAGTGTTACTCGGATCGTCATAATCTGAAAAGGAAAAGCTGAGTTCGCTATGAATAGGACCTTTACAGGAAGTATGACGCTCTTCCGATGCGACCACTTTAATCATAGTAGTTCTCCTCACTTTCTACAGATGCTTTCCGTTATTTGATTATTTCTTACCCTCATCTCATAAGTATTAATCAAATAATTTCTCTTCAGCAGTTAGGCCCATTCCTCTAAAGAAAAGGATGCTGTGGCATGCCCGACTTCCCGACCAGCATCATTTGTTATCGGAGTAGAGAACACCTCTCGTAACTTCTGTATCGTTTCTTGGTTCTCATAACCAAGCTGCTGCAGAATTTCCAGAACGATCATTCCCCATTCCTCCTCGGAGCCGTCTGACACCTTGAAGGTAATACCCAAGCGTTCCTTCCGCAGAGCAAAAGCATATACCCCCTTGAAACCACCTTTGGCGATAATATTAGGGTCTTCCAATATAATGGAGTCCACTTTACCGCGTCCAGCTACTAAATGAGGATATTGATTCATTGTGGCTGTTATCGTTCTCACTGCCTTGGCGGTTGCCGGATCAGCAATCTTATCAGGACAAGCCAGCTTCATATACGCAGTTGCAAGTGCGGACAATGGTAGAGCAAACACAGGAAATCCGCATCCATCTACCCCGCGGCCAATATTCTCAACTTGGAGCTCACTCAACTCAGCAAGTGTATTCACAATTTCTTGTTGGACCGGATGAGTAGGGTCATCATAACCATCTAAAGGATAGCCCATCATCTTACAGTAAGCTAATACCCCTAAGTGTTTACCCGCACAGTTGTGATACAGCCGCCTGCGCCCTCCTCCGTTACGGAGTAATTTTTCCCTCGAGTTTCTGTCTAGAGGTAAGCTTGGTGCACATACCAACTCTTCCTCTTCTACACCTATTTTTGAGATCAAAGAGTTTAATGTCGCAACATGCTCTTCTTCCGCCCGATGAGAAGCGGCCATGACCGCTACTTCGGCTGTAGTTAAACCAAATGATTCTACAATTCCCGCACGGATCCCCGGTATCGCTTGAATAGGCTTGGCAGATGAACGGGTAAAAGCTACGTAATGTGGATCTCCAGCATATTTAACTACCCGTCCCTCTTCATTCACTATACTTATATGACCGCGATGAACACATTCTAACAGCCCCGCACGGAATTCTTGTATCAATAATGTATCCATTATTCTCTCTCTCCTCTGCCTTAGTTCCATCACTACTATTTCCATCACTACAGTATAGTACAGTACCCTTTATATGGCTATTGATACAACATAAGAAATACTTTTTCTTTCTTCAGTAATTTGCATCGATGTTTCAGCACGTATCCTACTCGTTTATATAGAAGTAAGCAAGACAAACAAAAGAACCAGAATTATCACATATAAGGAGTGATTGATCATGAATAAAACAGAAACGGATTGTCCAGTACAAAGTGGTTCAACATTCACCAAAGGCCTGCTCATTGGGGGATTACTTGGTGCAGCGGCGGCATTACTTTATGCACCCAAACCAGGTCGTGAATTACGCGGTGACATAGCGGATAAAGTTAGTACTGTCACAGACAAGTCCAAAGAAATAGCCTACACTGTTGGAGAAAAAACTGCAGACTTGGCAAAAGACGTAACAGCTACAACAACCGACCTTGCAAAAACAGTGAGTTCGGGTGCTGGAGACATTCTGTCCAGTGTAAAGCAAGCTTCTGCTGATGTAGCTAATGATGTAAAGCAAGCTACATCTGAAATGAGTAAAGAAGCAAAAAAAGCTTCAGATAACGTTGCAGATGATGTGAAAAAAAGTTTGGGTTGATGCACATGACAGCAGAGATCACAGAGATCAACATGAACTCAGAGGATTTATTCCTCTTATAGTTCTCCCAGTTACAATAGCCAGCTCTTCTCTTGGGCTGGCTATTTGTTATCCTAGAAATCTGACACTACATAATTAGGAGGTAAGCATTTGGAACCTTTAAAATCATATGATCCAAAGGAACATCCTTTCGAATTAAGGCATGAGGTGAAACGTTTAAATAGTCGGTTGGACAGCATTTCTCACCTATTAGAGAAGGCGGAATTCAAAGACATTATCGAAAATTATGCCGATCCAAAAAAGCGATTATTTACAAACTTCATGGCTGGGTTATCACGTGGTCTCGGGCTTAGTGTAGGTACCTTCGTCGTACTAGGCCTACTCGGTTGGCTACTTACGCTGTTTGTCGATCTGCCCATGGTCGGAGATTATATTAAGACTTTGCAAGATTATATCAAAAGCAAGCCTTAATATAAAAACAACCTCATATTAACCACAAAAAAACCTGAAGCTCATAATAAGCTTCAGGTTGTTCTATTCGTATTCACAATGAATTTAGATTGGACATGATCAACTTGAGCTTCTCCGTTGCCCTCTTCTGGATACGAGAGACACTCATTTGGGACACACCAAGCTTCTGGGCGATGGATCGTTGAGATTCACCATCCTGGAATGCAAGCAGCAACACCTCTTGTTCCTGCTCTTTCAACTGGTTCAACGCTTGCTGAAGATCCATCCTCTTCTCAACCTCGTCATAATCGTTAGCCTCCGAGCTAATCAATTCGCCAAGCGTTGCTGCACTTTCATCTTGGGACAATGGAGAATCCAGTGAAACGTAGTGATAGCATTCACGTCCGGCGAGCACTTCGACCGTTTCCTCCACCGAAAGATCTAAAAAATACGCGATCTCTTTCACGTCGGGGGAACGTTCCAATTTGACGGTCAACTCGTCGATCGCCTGCTGCACAAGAGCGCCCTTTTCCTTGATTCTTCGAGGCACCTGGATATACCATGACTTGTCCCGCAGATAGTTCTTCATATGTCCAATCATACTTTTCATAGCATAAGGCTCAAATGGAATGCCTAGCTCCATATTATACTGTTTAAGCAATCGAAGTAGCCCCATTTGGCCAACTTGATACAGATCCTCATACAGATCAGGTCGGTTACGTGATATTTTACTTGCTGCCATTTTGACCATGGGCTCATATTTCTGAATTAGAATCGTGGCAAGTTCTTTATCTTCTGTCTCCTGATATTCCCTAATCAGACGGGTAGATTTCTCTAACGACTCGGGGGGAGTCAACCTATCGCTCATACCGTTTCCTCAGTCTTCATCAGCCGGCGGGTCATAATCACCTTTGTCCCTTGCCCAGCTTCGTTTACGACACTTACGTCATCCATAAGCGCCTGCATGAGATAGAAGCCAAGTCCACCAACTTGAACATCATCCAACTCCTTATCATGCATCGTAACTCGTTCACCTGCCTCACCCCACGACTCAAAACTCTCCCCGTTGTCTCTGACCGTAATGGACAATACCTCGGCAACCACTTCAAAAGTAACTTCCATAACTCCTTGCCCCTGCTTATATGCATAGAGGACCGAGTTATTACAAGCTTCGGATACAGCTACTTTCATATCTTCAATCTCTTCATATGTAAAACCCATCTTTGAGGCTATCCCATATAAATTTAATCTAACGATATCTACGTATTCTGCTGTTGCGGGCAAACTAATGACTACTCTTTGTACTTCGTCTTTCATTCTTTCTCGATCCTTCCTATTGGGAATTCTATTGTGCAGCAAAAAATTTAGCGATCCCTGTCATATCAAATAACTTTTGAATCTGATCCGGCACTTCCTGTACAAGGAAATTTGCCTCCATACCATTTCTTACCTTAAGAATAGACAATAAAATTCCAATCCCGGTACTATCGATGTAAGTCAGTTCTTTCAGGTTCAATACCAAATTAACTTTATCGTCCCCAACAAATGGCTCAATCAATTCACGAAAGTCGGGAGCTACTGATAGATCGAACTCCCCACGCAAAAACACGGTGCATGTACCATTCTTCAATTGCGGCGTTGCGACGAACTTCACATTTTTATTTGTATTCATAGGTAATCTCTCCTGAAATTTGTTTTCTTTATATACATAACCCCGTTGAACAACCTTTGAAACATATGTTTCTTAGAAAATACTATCTTAGGGGAGTAGCAATATATTTTCCCAAAATATTCTTGAGTGAGCTGAGTTGGATGGGCTTACTTATATAATCATCCATACCCGTAAGTAGACACTTGCTCTTGATTCCATCCATTACATTCGCTGTCATCGCAATAATCTTCGCTTTCTCTTCATTCTCTTCCCCTTCTCTAATCCGCAGCGTAGCTTCTAGCCCATCCATCACTGGCATTTGTAGATCCATGAAGATAAAATCATAACCTTCGCTATTCTGAACCATCTCGACCGCTTGTTTTCCATCCTCCGCTATATCACAGTGATACCCAAGCTTACGCAGCATACTTACCATCAGTCGCTGATTGATGTGGTGATCATCTACCACCAATATCCGTTCAGTAACCACAGATATATTGGTTGGTAACAATTGTGTTGAAGTAGGGAGCGTTTCCTCCACTTCTTCATACTGACGAACAGTAATGTCAAAGACAAAGGTAGCTCCTTGCTCTTCCATCGGCTCGACTCTGATGGTTCCACCCATCATGTGTACAAGTGTTTGACAAATAGCTAGACCCAGACCCGTTCCTCCATATTTCCGTGTCATAGAAGAATCCAATTGTGAGAACGGTTTAAACAATCGATCTATTTTGTCGTGAGCAATACCTATTCCTGTATCTTTAACAGTAAACTCCAATACTAGATTATTATCCTCATCTACTTGAGAAGAAACTACTAAATAAACGCCACCTTGATCGGTAAACTTAATCGCATTTGCGATCAGATTAATCAACACCTGTCGTAACCTACTCATATCCCCGTAAAGAACAGTAGGAATGTTCTCCTCGATGAAATACAGCATCTCTAACCCTTTGCGTTTCTCATCCATAGAGAACAGGTGAAACACTTCTTGAATCCCTAACCTAAGATCAAACGGACTTTCTTCCAGTTCCATCTTGCCTGATTCCATCTTCGTGAAGTCGAGAATATCATTAATTACGGTGACCAATGTACCTGCACTATTATGAATGATCTCTGCATACTCCTTCTGTTCACCTTGAAGCTCCGTCTCTAATAATAGATCAATCATTCCGATGACCCCATTCATCGGCGTCCGAATTTCATGACTCATCATCGCTAGAAATTCAGTCTTCGCCTTGGCGGCAATTTCAGCAACATTTTTGGCTTGCAGAAGCTCCTGATTAATGCGTTCAAGCTCCAGGGTTTTCTGTTGGAGCAGCAAGCTCTGAGTTTTGTGCCGTTGATTCGTAATGTACATATTAACAAAGCCTTCGATTTTGGATCTCAAAATTTGAGGGATAAAAGGCTTCACCATGTAATCAATACCACCCGCTGAATATCCTGCAAACAAGTGTTCAACATCCTTGCTGTTGGCCGAGATGAAGATAATCGGAATATCCTTGGTTTTATCGCGAGCTTTGATCAATTTAGCCGTTTCAATCCCGTTTATTCCTGGCATTTGTACATCAAGTACGATGACAGCAAAATCCTTCCTTAATAGCTGTCTCAAAGCCTCTTCTCCTGAATTAGCTTTGATTAGGTCATATTGCTGGCTCTCCAGCACCGCTTCTAAAGCCATCAAGTTCTCGGGTCGGTCATCCACCAATAAGATGGCAATCGGTTCTTCAACCATCACGGAAACCTCCTACTTGATTTTTCGATATATTTTTTCACGTTGATCTAATGTCTCATAACAATCCTCATAACCTGTAAATTGAGTGGATTCTTTAGAACCCAGAACTAGAACGCCAAAGTGACTCAAACTATCATAAAGCAGGTTATGAACCCGTTTACGTAAGGTATCATCAAAGTAAATCATCACGTTTCGGCAAAAAATAACGTTAAACTCGTTAAAAGAACGATCCGTTGCCAAATTATGCTCTGCAAAAATAATGTTCTTACGCAGAAAAGGCTGAAAGATCACCGAATTGTACTTCGCTGTATAATAATCTGACAGGGAGCCTGTCCCCCCCGCCTCAATATAGTTTTGATTGTATGACTCCATCTTCTGGACTCCGACAATACCCTCTTTAGCAATTTTTAATGATCTATCATTCATATCGGTAGCATAAATTCGTGATCTATCATACAATCCTTCTTCATGTAATAAAATCGCCATCGAGAAAACCTCTTCCCCAGTCGAACAGCCCGCATGCCAAATACGAATATAAGGGAAAGTCCGTAGCAATGGGATAATCTTCTCACGAAATGTCCGGAACATATTCGGATCGCGGAACATCTCAGTAACCGGAATGGATAAATTATAGACTAAGCGATCAAAGCTCGCCCGCTCATGTAGCACCTTCTCTTGAAGTCCAGAAATACTATTTAATTGTTCGGCGTAGATATGATGCCAAATCCGCCTCCGGAGAGAGGGGAGTGCATAATTCCGGAAATCGTACCCGTACATGCGATGAATCCCCTCAAGCAGAAGTTCCATCTCAATCATCTCACGCTCGCTTTGATTCTCATCGTTCTCTTCTAAGTTTGTGTATACATTAGGTGTCATCGATTCAGCTCCAATTGCCTCAAAATTAATAACCATTACCCCATAATGCGGTTTATGAATACAACCATACACGCATTAATGAGAGCAATTGATCACTCTGGATTGGCTTCTTCACGTAATCAGATGCCCCAGCTTCAATACATTTAGATCGGTCTTCCTTCATCGCCTTAGCCGTCAGAGCGATAATAGGCAGCTTGCGAAATTTGTCCATTTGACGAATACGAGTCATCGCCTCGTATCCATCCATTTCCGGCATCATCATATCCATCAGAATCAGGTCAATATCCCCTGCTTCCTCCAACTTCTCAAGTGCCTCTCTTCCGTTCTCAGCATAGACCACATTCATTTGGTAAGCCTCTAGTACGCTTGACAGAGCAAATACATTTCGCACATCATCATCGACCAACAGTATCTTCTTACCTTCGAACAATTCTTCCTTATTATGAAGTTTTTGTAAAATCTGACGTTTTTCAGCCGGAAGATTTCCTACCACTCGGTGTAGGAAGAGTGTCGTCTCATCCAGCAAACGCTCTGGTGATTTAACATCTTTGATAATGATGGATTCAGCGTACTTACGTAACGTGGTCTCTTCCGTACAATTTAACTCTTTACCCGTGTAAATAATAATTGGTAGATCGTTTAAGCTTTCATCATCACGAATCTGATCTAACAACTCAAAGCCCGTCATGTCCTTTAGCATTAAATCAAGCACCATACAATCGTAATGCTTCTGACGTAATTGCTGTAGCGCCTCTCCACCGGTCGGTACGGCTGTAATGACCACATCGTCATGACCGATCAGTTCGATAATAGAGTTGCGCTGGATTTCATCGTCTTCCACCACTAACAATTGCTTGAGATCCTGCTTAGTGTAAGATTCGATATAAGAGAAAGCACCCTCAAGCTGTTCTCTCGAAGACGGCTTACGTAAGAAAGCGATGGCTCCCATTCTTAGCCCCTGCTTCGCGTCATCCACAACTGAAATAACATGTACCGGAATATGACGAGTTTCTTCATGACTCTTCAACTCGTTTAAAATGGACCAGCCATCCATCACAGGCAGCTGAATATCCAAGATGATTGCATCCGGTAAATACTGCCGAGCTAGCTGCAAGCCCTTATCTCCCTGTATGGCGACCACTGTCTTGAACTCGTGCTCTCGCGACATTTCAACTAGAATTTTGACAAAGTGTATATCGTCTTCAATGATAAGCATCACTTTGTCTCCAGGGACAATATTCTCTCGATCATCTTCTACGGGTTCTACCACAGACAAAGGCATATGCTCAGCTACTTGAAGTGAAACTTCTTGATCGAATGCCGAGGAATGCATAGGACGGGTAGCTGCAACTTGTTCGTCGGCAATGAACATAGTGGAGTTAGCTTCCTTGGGAAGATACAGTACGAAATTGCTCCCCTGACCTTCCGTTGAATTCAAGCTAATGCCCCCACCAAGTAAAGCGGAAATCTCCCTACTGATAGACAGGCCAAGCCCAGTTCCGCCGTACTTCCGGCTAGTTGTACCGTCCACCTGCTGAAATGCCTCAAATACCAAATCGACTTTATTTAGAGGTATGCCAATTCCAGAGTCCTCCACACTCAATGCCAAATACTCTCGAGAACGATCTAAATAAATAGGTACTTCTTCTGGTAACGCCTCCCTCACAACGAAGGTCACTTCCCCTTCAGAAGTAAATTTGAACGCATTTGAGAGCAAATTACGGAGTATTTGCTTCACTCGATGGCCATCTGTCACAATTTCTAACGGTACAGCCTCTTCTATCGCAATACTTAGTCCAATATGTTTGCTCTCAGCTACAGGTCTAAAGTTCTGTTCAACAAACTCCTGAAGTTCTTGCACACGAACAGTTTCACGGTTGATCTCCATCTTACCGGCGTCCACCTTTGATAAATCTAGAATTTCATCGATCATCCTAAGTAGGTCGCCACCCGACATATGAATCGTATGTGCATATTCAACCTGCTTCATTGTCAGATTCTCTTCCTTGTTCTCAGAGAGTAACTGCGATAGGATCAGGAGACTATTCAGCGGAGTACGAAGTTCATGTGACATATTCGCCAAGAATTGAGACTTATATTTGCTCGTCACAGCAAGCTGGGTTGCATGCCGTTCCAATTCTCCCTTAGTCTTCTCAATCTCCTTATTCTTTTCTTCTACCGCTAGCACCTGTTCTTCCATTGCACGGGTCCTAGCAATCAGCTCCGTATTGAAATGTTCTAACTCTTCCTGTTGCTGCTGCAGTAAGTCTTCAGAACGCCGGAGCGCACTGGTCTGTTTCTCAAGGTTCTCATTGGAGCGGCGTAAATCATCCTGTTGACTCTGAAGTTCTTCCGATTGCACTTGAAGTTCCTCAGTCAATGCCTGCGACTCGCGCAGCAGCTCTTCTACACGAAGTCGTCCAGAAATATTGTTAAGTATGATACCTAGACTGTAGGTCAAATCCTCCAGTAACTCTTCCTCAAGCGGTGTGAAATGATCAAAATTGGCAAGTTCAATTACGCCAAGCAATTCATCCTCAAAAACAATAGGATATATTAGAACATGAGAAGGCTGAGCTTCTCCCAAACCAGAACGTATTGATAAATAATCATCAGGAACCTTGCTTAGAGAGATCGATTTCCTATCCAATGCTGCCTGTCCGATCAAGCCTTCACCCATTTTGAAAACTTCGCGTAATTTCATATCTCCGTCTTTAGCATAAGATCCTACAAGGTCTAAATACTCCGGATTATTCTCTTCCCTCCGAATATAAATCGCTCCAAATCTTCCACCAAGCACAGGGGTAAACTCACTTATGAATAATTGCGATACTTGCTCTAGTGAATTAATTCCGTGGAACAATTCCGTGATACGCGCCATATTTGCATTGAGCCAGGTCCGATCCTTCTGCTGTTGTATGAAGTTCCCCTCCAGCTCCCGTTTCTCCTGAAGATCTTCGGACATCTCTTGAAAGACGCGAGCAACATCCCCCACTTCATCCGTAGTTGGAATAGTAATCCTTTGGATTTCATCAAACTGACTTTTCCCAAAATGCTTCATCATAAGGTTGACTGTGTTTAATCCACGACCAATACTCGGAATCACCCACAGTATGATAGTTAGTCCTAATAAAAGTCCTGCACAAATAATGACGATCATCACTTGAATGGATTCCTTATAGGCTTGTTTAGCCTGATTAATATCCTCATCAATTTGAAGATCTTGATATTGCTTCATTTCATTTAAGATATCGAGTAAATTATCCTGAGTCTCCTGGCCTATCGAAATACGATATGCATTAGCACCTTGGTAATCCCCAGTGGATAAATAGTTCAACACGCGTTTCTGATAATTTAAAAATTCCTGATTCGCCTCCTCGATAGATGCAAGCATTTTTCGTTCTTCCATAGTATTAACTTCACTTTTTATAGTAGCTAAAAGACTTGTAGCCATTTCATTCTTACTTTCTAATCGAGCCCACTCTTTATCAAAATAGTCTTGGTTCTGAACTTGTAACACATTAGTTATAATACGAGCTGAATCATTAATCTCTCCGCGCAGACTCGTGGAATTTTTAATTTTCATATAGCGATTGCTATAGAGGCTATCCAACTGATCGTTCATATACGTTAGTCTGTCATAAGCGGTAAAAGTCATCACCAACATAATGACCATCAGGGAACTAAAACCAATGACTAGCTTATTTTTTATTTTCATGCTATATCTCCCCGCTCTTTAAGTGAAATCCATACCAGACATTTATCATCTTCCCGCTCCTGAGCAGGTCCTTCATCAAAAAACAACGTCTGCATTTTGGGTTTGTCCATCTCATGATTTCCGTGAAGTGCATCCTCCAGAAGTTGAATCTGTTCCTCCTGATTTCCTGGTAAAGTCTCTAATAATCCGTCTGTATATAGCACGAGATGTCCATCTCCTTCATAGAAAAAGGTCTGAGTCACGGCTTCAATTTTATCAAATAGTCCGACTGGTGGACATACAGTATTCAGCTTTATCACGGAACCATCTTCGTGAAAGAATAACCCTGGGGGATGCCCTGCATTAACATAATCTATTTTCTTCGAACTAGTATCCACTACTAGATAAATAGCGGTGAAGTAATACTGAATCAATTGATCTTCAATACACAATTGATTGAACCGCCGATTCAATTCCTGAATAACCTTCTCCGGTTCAACATATGTATATACCGTCTCTTTCAACATAGATGCAATAAACATACAGAATAGAGATGAGGAAATACCATGTCCCATGATATCTAGTAGAATGACACCGTATCGGCCATCTCCTAGTGGATACCACGAGTATAAGTCACCAGCTAATTCAAACGAAGGTTTGTAGAGCGCATCAATTTGGACAAGAGGATCTACAATCGGGGCACTTAATACAGCATTCTGAACCAAAGCAGCGAGTCTTAATTCACTTTGAATCCGCTGATCCCGCTCCTTATGCCAGTCCTTCTCTCTCTTCAATCGGAGGGCAAGGCGAATTCTAGCCATAAGCTCAACTTTATTGATCGGTTTCGTCACATAATCAACAGCGCCTGCATCCAAAGCCTCAGCAAGCTTCTTGGAATCACCTACGGCTGTAACCATAATGATCGGAATATCCCTCAAACTATCGTACTGCTGAATAAGACGGCATGCTTCAATACCGTCCATTTCAGGCATCATCATATCAAGTAAAATGAGATCAATATCACTGGACTTTGGTGCTGATTCTTGATCTTGACCAGGATTAGTAACACCCAGTCTTTCAAACATCTCCTTTGCCGAAGATGCGGAGTACATGTTTTTATGTTTCTCTTTTTTTAATATTTCCCTAATGATTAAAGTATTGGTGTGATTATCATCAACGATTAGAATTTTCATAGTTTATCTCCTAGTTTGTATCAAATTTACATATAACCTCTTTTAACTATAACATATTGTAAAAGTGTGCTTTTTCAAAAACATAGATAAGGAATGGGTTAGACTTCTCCCATTCCTTATCTATGTTTTTGAATGTATTCATTAGTCTACATATCGAACATGTCATTTAAGGTAACTGCCGAGCGATTACAAGTACTTTCCCATGATCTAACTCTTTCTCATAAAACGCCGCTTCCATCTCAGTGAAACCAAGCGAGACGATTTTGGCCCTTAGCTCATCCCCTCGAGAACGGAAGAGATTAGCGATGGCGTCAAAGATCCCTTCTTCCTTAATACCAATCTCATCTGCATTCGCAGTTTCAGCAATACGCTCCGTTTGATCTTGATTATGAGCAAGGACGAAAATTTGTTCGGTAAGATACCCGCTAGCGCGAAGCTCCCCTACCGCTTCCACAGCCTGCAAACCATTTTGCACCACTTTTACATATGATTTTGAGTTCATATTCATTCACTCCTAGTCATGAGATTCTTTGTTATGTTGCTACTTTCTATTACCCACACAACAAGGATCTGAATCAAACTAGGACACACTATCGTCGAACAAATCTACTCCTGATATTTCTCTAGAGGATGGATCGCGATATATTTTAAGAGCAGCTAGGCCACGAGTATATACGTCCCCATCTTCCGCCAAAAAGTCAGGTTCACCCAACACCTGAAGCAGTGATTCCTCCTGTAAAGTTACCCAGACTCCATTAATCTTGATCTTCTCTGGATCTCCATCAGCGTGTACATAATAGACAAGATCATCATACAATCCTACAGTTATATCGTCGTATCGATATTCTGTATACCTCGTATAAGGATCCGTGTCTACGGAATATGGTTTGCCCTTCTTTTCTAGCAGATCATGACGATCATCATTCAAGGAAATGTCACCCATGGACTCAAGCGAATCCATAACCTGGCTCCCTTTGCCCTCAATTTCTGAAGATAGAGTTGGAGACGGCGATTGCCATATAGCAAGTTTCACCGTGGACTGTGGAATTTCATCTACAGCAACTGAGTTTGTATGGGTAAAGGGATAAAATAATCCAAGTAGAAGAAACAGTACATTTAGCATGATTCTCACCCTCTCTGGAAATTTACAGTTATCCCGAATACTCTTTGCCGCCCCCGTGCGGACACTATCTTCTAAGCTTGCTTATACCTATCGAAGCCATTTATGCGCGGTATTTCTGCCATATCACGGCTGCAACATCAACTACCTTTATCCAATCCGGTTGTTTCTTAGCGGGGTCAGATTTCGGAAGACTTGGGACTTCATTTGGTGTAGTCGGGTTGTTCGGTATCTGTGCTGCGACAACCGGTACAGGGGCATGATTACTTTCCGTTCGTTTCGATGGTTTCTTAAATTTCTCAATCACTGACGTTGAAACTTGTTTTGTAGCAAGTGTTACTTCGCTTAAGACTTCGCCTACATTTTTAACCGATTCAAGTACAGGGTCGATTTGTTTCATCTTATGTTGTACGTCCCCGGTGATATCGTTCACCTGTCTTACTACCTGTTTCACTTCATAACTGAGTTCGTCAATTGTTTTCTGGACGTCTTGTAGCGTTTGCGTTGTCTTATCTAGTGACTTCTCCGCTGCTACCAATGTTTTAATTAGGAAAATAACCAGTGCAACAAAAGCTACAGCAATGAGTGCAAGACTTAATTCCCAGATCATACACTTCCCTCTCTTTCCGTTTTCCATGTATTCGGTACTTCTAAGTTACCCTGTGGCCCTACGCTCGAAACAATCCCGCAGTTCATCCCATACAACAGTTCAAAACAACTCTGTTTCAATCTGGAATGACTCGGTTAATTACAACTACAAGCGATGGTGCAGCGGTCGCAGATGCCTTCCACTTAGACATCCCCCTATACCCTGCATCATCACTTCATAGCTCCACTATACATTAATTTACTATGAAAGAGGGGTGATTATCATGTTAAAATGGTCAGCAATCTTTCTGGTGATAGCTCTGATCGCAGGTATCTTTGGTTTCTTTAACCTGGTAGCGGCCGCCGCTTCCATCGCCAAAGTACTATTCTTTATTTTCCTCATCCTATTTGTTGTCTCATTGATAACCGGTAGAAGAAGGTCGCTTTAACTTGCCAAAGAGATAAGAATAAGGTTAGAACTGAAGAAAAGGCTATCGCTCTCGAGGGAGAACGGTAGCCTTTTCTTTGTTTATAATGTCTGTAAATATTGTAGAATTGCCATCCAATCAGCCGAGATTCTCACTTTTATATACCTATCTTCGAAATCCACCTGGCTTATATGGATAATACTTGGAAGGTACGTTGCTAGATCAATATCCATCGGAACAAGACCTAATTTATCCGGAGAGATTGGTATTTGCTTAACAAAAA
Organism: Paenibacillus anaericanus; assembly: GCF_003994475.1. Classification (GTDB taxonomy): domain Bacteria; phylum Bacillota; class Bacilli; order Paenibacillales; family Paenibacillaceae; genus Fontibacillus; species Fontibacillus anaericanus. Next base: position 37,508 of record NZ_RZNY01000016.1, read on the forward strand.
GAGAAACCGGCGATAACCGAAGCTTGCCTTCACTGTACTCCATCTGAAATTTTGCCGTCCCACCTGCAGTAAGGAATCCCCATTTCGCATTGAAATCTACACTTACATTATTTCCTTCAAATCGAAATTCAGCTCCTGTTATTGAAACGGGAATGTCTTTCTCCTCCAAAGCCTTGGCGATTCCCATTTTGGCCAAATTGTTCAGATCTGTATTTGTAAGTGTAATTTCAGGTTGACGTGTCTCCACCATTTCAATTAGCTTGTCTTTCCATACAATATCCTTATAGCTCATATCTAGCGGCTGAGTTGGGCGGATGTATAAGACCCCTGCAGTTAGCACTATGAGTATTAAAATCAGAAACATACTAAAGCGAAATAAGCCCTTCATCATCTTCCCCCTTTTTACATTAATTTTCTAGAACATGATTCTTTATCCTTCATTCTGTTTATTTACAATTATACACATTCAACACCTATTAGATTGAGGGAGGAATAAACTATGAAAAGATTTGCTATTATTACCGCATCCGTAATTATGAGTGCTGCCTTCGCAACCGCCGTATCGGCGAATGATGATGTAACTCCTATTGAATTGAACCTGGACGAGCCCATTGTAAAAGCAGTGGATGCGATCATCGCACCTAATCCAATTGATCTACTGGAGAAAACTTTTTTCTATGATAACCCTAACGGCAACCAATGGGGAGCAATCTCTCCTCAAGAGGTGCAATTATCCGGACGAGTTATTGACGACTGGGTAGAAATTTATACATGGCTCGGCACAGCTTGGATTTACTATCCAAATTACGTATTTACCTATAACTAACTTATAACATAGTAATGATACGTTCTACAAAAAAGGCTCTGCGGATGTAGGATATAATCCTCCTCCGCAGAGCCTTTTACATTATACTTAATTATTTGACTACACTTCCACCATACAAGAAGCGGTGAACCCATGCGCCATCTAATTTGTCAGTCCTTACTCCCCCAGATTTAGTTGAGTAGGTCTGGAGAATTTGCCCGTCACCTAGATAAATGCCCACATGCGTAATTCGCTCTGTAGCTTTGTTAACTCCTGCATAAGCAGAAGCGGAGGAACCTTTGTAACTCATAAAGAACATCAGATCTCCTCGTTTTAAATCCTTGGTGCTATAAACGGCCTTGCTATTATTTTTAACCCAAGTCCCCTGCCCTCGCGAATCTGCAGGAAGAACTAAATTCAGTGCATCTTTGAAGGCTTGTCTTACAAAATCAGAACAGTCAAACGTGAGTGTCGTATTTCTGTCCGAACCATACTCGTAGGGAGTTCCCAAATACTTCATGCCTGCCTTGATGACAAGTTCCACTTGTTTATTTACACTTTCTGATGGAGTAGGATTAGGCGTAGGTACCTGCGTTCCCCCACTCACTGTCATATATTTATCGGATGAGCTAACATATCCCACTTTGCCATTTTCTGTCTTCACTTTATAAAAGGCGGAGTTTGTTTTCTCCAAGATCGTTAAGGAAGTTCCCTTCTTCAATAGAGTAACAATCTTCCCTGATGTAGACGGTTGATCCCGAAAATTAACTCCATAGATCACAAGTCCAGTCCAAGCCTGTCCAACACCTGATCCAGATCCACCAGGCGCCGTACCCGATCCACTCACACTTATATATTTCTCTGCAGAACTTACATAACCTATTTGTCCTTGAGAAGTCTGTACCTTATAGAAATAATCGTTACTACGTTCCAGTACAACAACATCCGAATCTTTCTTCAATGAACTAATAATATTTCCTGAAGTGGAAGGCTTATCACGGAGATTTACCCCGCTATTAATGTGACCACTTACGACCTTCTGGGCTGATGAACTCGCCGCTGAAGTCGTCTTCGGAGCTGCTGTATAAGAAGTAAGAATTATTGCACTTAACAAAAGAATTGCCATGCTGCGCTTCATAGATGTCCTCCTGTTGTTGTTTCTCAGTGTATTTAGGTGATTATTGTATCTTTCCTCCTTAGATTGGACTAGTCACCATTATATCCCTTGTCGAAGAATGTCTAAATCCGTCATATTTCGTGTTATTATGTATATTTAGGACTATCTACCTGTTAATCAAGAATATTTTTCAAGACTTATTACCCACTTTTACTATATTTGGCTAAATCTACAGGAATCTTGGCATGGAAAAAAGGCCGTCAGAATAAATCTCTGACGACCTTTTCTATCACTTCACTATTAGCTATCCTCTAATTTAGGTTCCACATGAACGTGAACATTCATCACATTCTTCTGGTTACGTCTCATCCGTTCTTCCACTAAATCGCTGATATGATGACTCTCCATAACCGTCAATTGGGGATCAACCTCAATGATAACATCAACGAGTACACGATTGCCGTGAATACGGGCCTTCAGATCCCTAATACCTTCCACGCCTTTAATACGGGCAATAGAACCCCGCAAATCACCCAGCTCTTTCTCATCAAAGCCATCACTTAAGCGGTGTGTCGATTCACGAAAGATATCCCATGCCGTCTTACAAATAAGCACACCGACAGCAATAGCCGCCACTATATCAAGCCACGGTAAGCCAAACTGAGCTCCAATAATCCCTACAGCCGCTCCTACGCTGACCAGGGCATCTGATAAATTATCCTTTGCAGCAGCCATCAATGCTTGACTGTTGATCTGGGTAGCCAATCTCCGATTGAATATGTACACTCCCCACATTGCAGCAGCACAGATCAAAGCTACTATCGCAGAACGTACATCAGGCTGACCCTTCTGACCCTCAAACAGTGAACGGACAGCATCGACAACCACCTGTATACCAACCATAGCCATAATAAATGAGGCGATCAGTGCTGCAATAGTCTCTGCCCGGAAATGCCCATAGGTATGATCTGAATCCGGTGGCTTCTGGGAAATCCGCAAACCGATCAGTACAGCCACCGAAGCGACGATATCAGTCAAGTTATTAAATCCGTCCGCCTGCAAAGCGCTCGATGCAAACAAATAACCACAAAACAGTTTAAATGCGGATAACAGTATGTAAGCTATGATGCTGACCCACGCGCCGCGCTCCCCTTTGCGTATGTCTTCGTATATGTCCATAATCCGCACCTCCAAATCTTTCTCCCACGACAAGAGAATTAAAATCGTTTTATCATCTTAGCAAATGTAGAGCTTGTGGGTCTAGAGAAACAGTTTTGCACAAGGCTAAAGCAGCCTTATTCATTATTCCCGTTGTCCACTCATTTAAAAACGTATAATATAAGGATACCCCCGTTTTCTATTATGAGGAGATGATATGAATGACAGAAACAAATGAACCACGCAAAATTGATCTAGCCGAAGCAATGCGTCAAAAGCTTCAACAGAAGAAACAACAACAAGCTTCTGGGAACAAACCAGGAACGGCGGAAAACCATCAAACCAAGGCGCTCAAAACTCAGAATAACAAAAAGCCAAATAACCAACGCCGCCGGACCGGCGGGTCATAAGAACCCGCATTCCAAATAAACAAGCCGCACTTGCCTTTAAGGGCTGTGCGGCTTGTTCGTTATGGTTTATATAATTACGCCTCTTCTGGATACATGGATTCGCGCAATTTCTGTACCTCTTCGCTCTCCAGATATTCGTCATACGACATATTACGGTCAATAACCCCGTTCGGTGTAATTTCAATAATACGGTTTGCGATCGTTTGGATGAACTGATGGTCATGGGATGTGAACAAAATCGTTCCATCGAAATCAATCAATCCGTTATTGAGTGCCGTGATCGACTCCAAGTCCAAGTGATTCGTTGGTTCATCAAACAACAGCACGTTGGCGCCGTTTAACATCATCTTCGCCAGCATACAACGTACCTTCTCGCCCCCAGATAGCACACTTGCCTTCTTGAGAGCCTCTTCTCCAGAGAATAACATCCGCCCTAGGAAGCCACGTAAGAAAGTCTCATCTTGATCCGTTGAATATTGACGCAACCACTCGACAAGGTTCAAATCTACGCCATCGAAATAATTACTATTGTCTTTCGGGAAATAAGCCTGCGAGGTTGTTACGCCCCAGCTGAATTCACCAGCATCGGCTTCTTGCTCACCCATAAGAATTTGGAATAACAACGACTTCGGAGCACCATTCGGTCCAACAAAAGCAATTTTATCGCCTTTATTAACAACAAAGCTTACATTTTCTAGCAGCTTTTCTTCTTTGATGCTCTTTGTAAGACTATCAACCGTAAGCAATTGCTTGCCCGCTTCACGCTCCGCTTTGAAGTTCAAGAACGGATACTTCCGGCTAGAAGGACGCAGATCATCAAGTGTAATCTTATCCAATTGCTTCTTACGGGAAGTCGCTTGCTTCGATTTCGAAGCATTCGCTGAGAACCGTTGGATAAAGGCTTGAAGCTCTTTAATTTTCTCTTCCTTCTTCTTGTTAACATCACGTTGCAGTGTCAGAGCTAATTGGCTAGACTCATACCAGAAGTCGTAGTTGCCGACATACATCTGTATTTTGCCGAAGTCGATATCCGCAATGTGCGTACACACTTTATTCAAGAAGTGACGATCATGGGATACTACAATAACAGTACCCTCATAATCCATAAGGAAGTTCTCGAGCCATTGAATAGATTCAAGGTCCAAATGGTTGGTAGGCTCATCCAGCAGCAAGTTGTGTGGACGACCAAAGAGAGCCTGTGCCAAGAGGATACGAACCTTTTCGTTACCACTAAGTTCTCCCATTTTCTTATCATGTAGTTCACGTGGAATACCGAGTCCGATCAAAAGCGCTGCTGCATCCGGTTCTGCGTCCCAACCGTTCAGCTCTGCAAATTCACCTTCAAGCTCCCCAGCGCGCATTCCATCCTCTTCAGTGAAATCCGCCTTGGCATACAAAGCGTCCTTCTCTTTCATAATCGAGTATAGCCGTGAGTGACCCATGATTACCGTCTCCACAGGGAAGAAATCATCATACTCATAGTGATTCTGTTTGAGTACAGCCATCCGTTCGCCTGGAGTCATGTGTACTTCACCCTGATTGGGCTCTATCTCGCCGGACAGAATTTTGATGAAGGTAGACTTTCCTGCTCCATTTGCGCCAATTAAACCATAACAGTTACCGGGCGTAAATTTTATATTTACATCTTCGAAAAGTGCCCGTTTTCCATAGCGGAGCGTTACACCAGTTGTACTAATCATTTAGGCATTACCATCCTTTATTTTTTATCACACTACTAACTCAATATTATAACACAAATCGGTATAGACGCTACCGAGGACAACTTAGACCACCTATTAGGATAAATTAAGGCATATTAAAACATAAAAAATAACGGAATTCGGCGGCCCTACTTTGCTAAAAAAGACCTAATCACCTCATTCAGAGAGGCTGTCAGCAAAGTAACGCACGCCATTCCGTTATTACGATTCTAGCTCTGAGGGAAACGAAGCGTCTCCCCATGTAGCAATATTTTAATGGAGTCGGCTGGTATGTCTAGACGTTGACGCTCTGCCTCAAGCCGTTCGAGTGCTTCCCTCGCCGTATCATCAGCCAATCGAAAGGTGCCATAATGCATCGGGATCATCAGCTTACCCTTCACATCAAGAAATGCTTGGAGCGCTTCTTCTGGTGTCGTATGTTGGGAAGTCATAAACCATTCAGGTTCGTAAGCCCCAATAGGCAATAATGCAACATCGATCTCAAATCGCTCTCCAATGTCCGTAAACCCTTTGAAATAGCCACTATCTCCTGCAAAATAAACGACTTGGGACTCTTTTCCTTCAGCCGGTTCTAGCACAAATCCGCCCCAATGAGAGGTGTTCGTATCGAATAATGTTCGGCGTGTCCAATGTTGCGTTGGTACGAACGATATTTTTACATTACCGATAGTAAGATCCTCCCACCAACTCAGCTCTTGGATCTGGCGGAAGCCTTTACGAGCCAATTTCCGCCTAAGACCCATAGGTACAATTAGCGTTGTGTCTTCACTATAAAGCCTACGGATCGAGGACATATGCATATGATCATAGTGCGAATGTGAAATCAGAATAATATCAATCTTGGGAATTTCCCCAATAGGAATACCAGGCGTACCCAATCTTCGCTGAAAGCCCATTCGGCCTGCCCAAACCGGATCAGTCACAATATTCAATCCTTCATACTGAATGAAAAATGTAGAATGACCAATCCAAGTGATTGAAGTCTCTTCCCGGTTATCCCGTAGATAATCAAGCAAGGGAGGTGAATTGGGAATGACATACGAATAATCTTTGTTCTTATTGCGTCGTTCTTCCCGCCATTGCTTGAACTGTTTTAATGTATTGTCAGTACCGACGTTATCCATGTTGTTATAGCGTTTTTTTCGCAAACCCAAGGTCTCCTCCCCTTCATCCCTATTCTTTAAATGTGGTTATTCACACTGCAAAATTTTTCCCTAAAGTTTAGTTTATTCTATTTTAAATCAGATAGCAGGCAATTCCAAACTTTCTAATCAATCAGAAGGATCATTATACTTATAACCATATAGAAACAGAAATAAAACTGCACCCGCAATTACCAATTGGGGAGCCACCATAATAATAAAATGTTCCATTATCCTCACCCTTTCTTTGGCGAATTACCACGAACATACTTGGCGTCAAACAGAAAGAGACGTAACAATAAAACCAGAGATGGAACCAAAATAAACAAACCCGCGACAAATGCACTGATGAGAGCAATCGCCATCGTTTCATTCGTAAAGTTCTCATAGATATTCACTTGCTTATAGAGGATATAGGGAAGATGAGAACGACCATATCCATACCAAGCAAACCCAAATTGTAGCAGGACAAAAATAAAGGAAGTCCCTAACCTTACCCGTTTCCAGAGAAAATAAACAGCAACTAAGAAACAGATGAAGGAAGCAATGAACATCCAAGAAATTCCTAGCATGTTACGGAAATGCTCTGGGTTCTGGCGATTGATCTGAAAAAAAGCAAACACGCTTGCGAGAATCGTTGGACCACTCCACATCAGTGCATATCCACGCAGAATCTCGAACGCAGATCGATCGCCAGCCTTCTTGGCATAATAGGATAGGAACATGGCTGAAATGTAAAGTACGGACACCAACGCCAGCAATATAACAGACCAAGTATATGGATTGCTGAAGAATCTTCCCCACTCCAGAATGACCTTACCTTCCCTTTCTAAAATAATATGACCTTCAGATATCGCCAGAATAGTGGACAAGGCAGCTGGGATCAATAAACCTGTTGCCCCGTAAATTCTCATATACCACAAATTATTCGACTTGCTGCTACCATACGTATTGTATGCATAATAAGCTCCACGGAGCGCCAAAAGTACAATAACTAGACTACCCGGAACTAATAACGCTGTACCGTAATAGTAAGCGGAGTCTGGAAAAAAACCGACGAGCCCTACTACAAAGAAAATCAAAAATACATTCGTCACCTCCCACATCGGCGACAAATAACGCTGGATGATGTCATGTAGTTTATTCTCATGTCCTCGAATCACACTGTAATAACTGAAGAACCCTGCACCAAAATCGATAGAGGCAACAATGAGATATCCAAATAGAAACGTCCATAGCACCGTAATACCTACAACTTCATAGCTCAAGATATCTCCCCTCCTTCAATTCCAAGTTCCTTCATCTCAGCTAGCACGTCCTTATTACGAAACAATTTAGAAAGTACCTTAATACAGGACAAGCACAATACGATATACAGAAAAGCAAACAGCACCAACATGTAACCAACACTTGAAGATGTTGTAGCTGCCTCCGATACCTTCATGTAACCACGAACAATCCACGGCTGACGACCGAACTCAGCATATAACCAACCCAACTCAATTGCCGCCATTGCAAGTGGACCCAACGCTATAATGCTAATCAACATCCATCGAGGATAACCTTTGTTCTTACCTGGTAATCTGCCGCGAATGAGATATAGGAAAGGAATCACAACGAGCAACATACCGCATGTCACCATCAGGTCAAACAAATAGTGAATAAACAACGGAGGTAGCTCATCCTGAGGAAATTCATCCAAGCCGACCACTTCGGTATTCGGAGAACCTCCAGCCAATACACTTAATGCTAACGGTATTTTGAGCGCATATTTCACTTCATTGTTCTCGTCCAATATACCGCCAAATATCAATGGGGCCTGCTTCATCGTCTCAAAATGCCACTCTGCAGCTGCCAGTTTCTCTGGCTGATAGTGAGCTAGAAACTTACCGGAGAAGTCACCGATGATCGCTGTTGCTAGAGCAAATACAAAAGTCGCCGTTACTGTTAGCTTCAGCGCTTTCTTAAAATAAACATGTTTACGGCCTTTAAGCAGGCTATATGCAGCTACTCCCGCTAGTAACCCTGCACTAACTGTATAGGATGAAGCTATTACATGTGATACTTTAGTCGGTGTAGCTGGATTGAACATAGCCACTAATGGTTGAAAGTCAGCAAACACCCCATTCTCCAGCGTAAATCCCTGTGGTGTGTTCATGAATGCATTGAGAGTAGTAATGAAGAACGCCGAAGCTGAAGAGCCTATCGCTACAGGAATCAGTAGTAGTAGATGTAGCATGGGTCTTTTGAAACGTTCCCATGTGTATAGGTAAATTCCGAGAAAGATGGCCTCTACAAAAAAGGCAAATGTCTCCATGAATAGCGGCAACGCGATTGCTTGTCCAGCAACCCTCATAAACGTTGGCCACAGTAGGCTGAGCTGTAGACCGATGGCGGTTCCTGTAACGACACCAATCGCTACAGAGATCACAAATCCCCGAGCCCAACGACGCGCAAGAAGTGTGTAGTGAGGGTCTCCCGTACGGATTCCCCTCCATTCCGCTAGGGCAATCATAAGCGGTACGCCAACCCCAATCGATGCGAAGATAATATGTACGACTAATGTCAGTCCCGTAAGCATTCGGCTTAACGTGACAGGATCTAGTGAAGACATGTTATGAGCTCAACTCCCTTTTAATATGATCTTCCAACGTAAACAACGGCTGACTTTGGGTGCTGCTCATCAATAGTACTTCATGAAACGGATCACACTTTTCACAAATGCATATAGCATCACAACAGCGACTACTAGACATACGATGATTAAGTTTTTCTCTTGTTTTCTGAACATCGCCGAAGTCCGCCCCCTTAATTTCTATTGTTTTATTGTGGCGTATCAGTTCCTTTTTATTCCTCAAACCGATTGTAATTCCAATCTATTTCGCAAAATGTTGGGCAAAAGCCACCTATGAGGTAGAATAATAATGAAAGGAGATGTGAACAGTTTATGAAAATTGTATTTATAGAGCCTACACCAAGTCCTAATTCAATGAAGCTCCATTTAGACGAGAGTTTAGAGCCGGGTATCCGGAAAACATACAACCAGGATAATGAGCGGTCCGCCCCAACCTGGATAGCACAAATGCTGAAGATCCCTGGAGTGAAAAGTGTCTTTCATACCGCCGATTTTGTCGCCTTAGATCGTAAAGGAAATGCCGATTGGGCTGCGATTCTATCTCAAGTACAAGAGCAGTTCGGCCAAGAAACCGTGGAATCTACATGGAACCCCGATGATACGGAAATGGTTAGTTATGGTGAAGCGCAGGTATTTGTTCAATTTTTCCGTGGCATTCCGATGCAAATCCGGGTCAAATCAGGATTACAAGAGGAACGCATTGGACTCTCAGAGCGATTTCTATCAGCGGTAACAGAAGTAGCCACTTCTACACTCATTAAGGAGCGTAAGTTAAGTGACTACGGCGTTCGCTATGGAGAACTTGCAGACATCGCCCGTGAGATCGAGCAGGAACTAGAGGCCGCCTTTCCACCAGAGCGGCTGCAGGCAGTCATCGAACAAGCGATTGCCCACGGTCGTAACGAGAGCGAGTTCGTTGAGCAACGCCGTGAACTCAGCTTAGAAGAAATCGCATCGTCACAACAGAGCGAGGATTGGCAAGTCCGCTACGCCGGACTCGAGGCGTTGCAACAACCGGGGCCGGAAGCCCTACCGATCATCGCGAAGGCACTGCGCGATCCCAAGCTGCAGCTTCGCCGCCTTGCCGTTGTCTATCTCGGCGACATCCGTACGCCGGAAGCGATGGAGCTTCTCTATGAGGTGCTGCGCGATGCCTCCCCTGTTGTGCGTCGCACAGCGGGCGATACGCTCTCTGACATTGGTGATCCCGCTGCAACAGAGGCGATGATTGCAACGCTCAAGGACAAGAGCAAGCTTGTTCGCTGGCGGGCCGCCCGCTTCCTTTACGAAGTCGGGACTGATAGCGCACTTGAAGCACTGCGGGAAGCCGCTGAAGATCCTGAGTTTGAAGTCGGCCTACAGGCGAGAATGGCACTAGAACGGATTGAATCAGGTGAAGAAGCTGCCGGAACCGTATGGCAACAGATGGCTAACCGCGACCGCAGTGGGAACGACGTTTAAACTTCTCTTACGTAATTAAGGGTACTGTGCCGTCCTCATAAGGACGGCACAGTACCCTTTTCGACGAGATATATAAAAATTGTAAACAATTAGACATTGCCGAGCTCAATTCCATGCTATATACTGTGAGTTGTTCAAAAACCAACAAAATATGTAGTACCCTCATCATTGAAACGATGAGGTAGAGGTCGCGATTGTGAAGAGTATCCCGGAGGAGGCGTTTGAAGCCGCTCATGAATCCCGGGGGAAAGGCACCTTCGCCGAAGTAAGACACTAGGCTTCAATCGGGTGTCATGCTGGGGCTGTTACCGAAAGGGACAGAACTGTCACGATTTCCCGTCATCCCGGCAAATCGTGTTGAGCTATCTTCATGGAGGAATGGTGCGGATACACAGTGTATACAATAAGACCGCAGAATCCTTTCTGCGGTCTTTTTTCTATGTGTGGATCGTCCCGCTACTTCGATCTCTAATAATTACGGGGAAGATCCCTATTTGAAGGAGTCGTATAACATGAGTAACAAAAAAGTTGCATCCGTTAACAGTCTAAAGCCCGGTCTCAAGGCTCGTCACATGACAATGATAGCACTTGGGGGTTCCATCGGAACAGGACTGTTTCTCGCAAGTGGTGGAGCTATCGCCACAGCAGGACCTGGTGGCGCCCTTCTCGCGTACACCGCAGTTGGCATAATGGTCTATTTCCTAATGACCAGTTTGGGGGAACTTGCTACCTACATGCCGGATTCTGGTTCCTTTGAGACCTATGCTTCAAGATTTGTTGATCCATCACTAGGGTTCGCCATGGGCTGGAACTTCTGGTACAACTGGGCGATTACGATTGCAGCCGAATTGTCTGCAGCAACACTGATTATTAAATACTGGTTCCCCGAGAGCTCCTCGCTGATGTGGAGTGTACTATTCCTTGCTATTATTCTAGGAATAAACGTTCTTTCTGTTAAAGGGTATGGGGAATCTGAATATTGGTTCGCAATGATCAAAATTGCGGTAGTCGTTGTTTTTCTCGTTATCGGGGTGCTTATGATTTTCGGTATCCTTGGGGGAAAAGCTGTAGGATTCAGTAATTTCACGACGGGTGACGCACCCTTCCATGGTGGATTCCTTGGCGTTTTGGGTGTGTTCATGGCAGCCGGTTTCTCGTTCCAAGGAACGGAAATGGTTGGTGTCGCAGCTGGAGAAAGTGATAATCCACGTGAACATGTCCCACGTGCCATTCGCCAAGTATTCTGGCGGATCCTGATCTTTTACATTCTAGCCATTCTAGTCATCGGCCTGCTCATCCCTTATACTAATCCGGATCTGCTTAAGGATGGTATTGAAAGTATTGGCGTTAGCCCCTTCACACTCGTATTCGAAAAAGCGGGGCTGGCTTTCGCAGCTTCGGTCATGAATGCTGTCATTCTATCCTCCGTTCTGTCAGCCGGCAATTCGGGGATGTATGCTTCATCACGGGTACTATACTCGCTGGCTAAACGTGGTAAGGCGCCAAAATTCCTTGGCAAACTAAACCGTAACGGCATTCCAATGAACGCCCTGCTGATGACAACACTCGTTGGTATGACCGCATTCTTTGCCTCTCTGTTCGGAGATGGTGTCGTCTATACTTGGTTACTAAATGCCTCTGGTATGTGTGGTTTCATTACTTGGCTTGGCATCGCTATTAGCCATTACCGTTTCCGTCGGGCTTATTTGGCTCAAGGTCGTGACCTTAATGATCTTCCCTACCGGGCACGTTGGTTCCCATTTGGACCAATCTTTGCCTTCGCTCTTTGCTTGGTTGTGATCCTGGGTCAGAGTATGTCTTCTTTCAATGGCGATAGTATTGATTGGTACGGTCTAGTCGTCACTTATATCAGTGTCCCATTATTTCTGATTCTGTGGCTCGGTTATAAATGGAGCAAGGGAAGCAAGCTAATCCCACTTAAAGATTGTGAACTCGATGCCCCATCTGAGCGCTAGAATAGAGTAGCGCTCACTCCCGTGGCATCGAATACACTAATTTCGATAGGCTAGCCTAGGATGTTCTATTTCATCTCCCAATGTATCTCGACCCGCCAATCTTCGGTTTCTTCCAGAGGTTCCGTGAGATAGCTAATATTCTTAATATTTAGCTCATACAAACTACCTAGATCCTCTAGAAGACTTTTCTCTAGTCCGGAATATCTTAAGGTAACTGTCAGTTTATTCTTCTTAAGTCCCTGCTTCACTTTGGACTGTAGCCCTGTTGAATTCGTGACAACAGCAGTAGCATCATATAAGTTATAACCTAGCTCATCCTCCATCGCTTGATAGAAGGCTGTTACCTTTCCGCCCTTCTTGATCAAGCTTTGGAGGTTTTCTTTATATGAGGAGGTAGCGGAAGGATATTTCTTGGTCCATATATGATCTCTTCGCATCTCTTCATCGTTCTTAAGATAATACGAATATCTAATTCCGCTTAGGGAGTCCTGGATCGGGTCATCCCACGTCGTGTCGATGTGATACCACTTTTTATCCAGTAAAACCAGATTCCAGGCATGAGCCTGTCCACCAGCATTCCCCTCAATAATTAGGTTCTCTATCCCCGCACCTTGTAACAATTTATAAGTAAGGAGCGCATACCCCTGGCACACAGCCTCACCTGTTCGTAGTCCCTCATATGCCGTATATATTTTTAAATCCTCGTCATATTTCAAATTGATCACCACATAGTCATGGACGGCCTTAACTCTCTGATGATCATTCATGCTTGGCTTGATAATTTCTTTCAATATGGCTTGGACTCTCTCATTCACATAAGCAGATTGTTCCGCCGTCTCACGGTATACGATATTAATCGTAATTTTCGCAGCACCTGTGGTTCCCCGCCAAGAGTATGCATAACGGTCAACGATGTATTTCGTATAAGGATCGCTGTCGAGCGCCCCGTTCATCGCATCCTTCAACATGGTCTCCAAGTTTTTCGTAGATCCTTTATATTTAAAAGATAGGGAAGTTTGGCGCATAGCCATTCCCTCCGCAATTTTCGATTGAATTTGCTCAGAAGAGGATACAGAAGCTATGTCTGCAGTAGCGTATACTTCAACGACTCCCCATTTTGATGGGATGGATCCAAATAGAATGACGCCAATAATTCCCGCAGTTAGCCATCGTTTATGTACGTTCAGTCTCATCTTCTCCAACTCCTTCTCCCATTGGTTCTTCTTACTCTTCTTACTCTTCTTACTCTTCTTACTCTTCTTACTCTAAGCTTCCAGAAGCTTGATAGCGGTCCAAGCTCCCTTTGAGCACATTGTAACACAGCTAATATTGCAGAAGGTTTCTAGTTTTGTCGAGCTAACACGAATGAGATTTTTCACACTATATAATCAATTCTATTTCTAAAAGTGACGCAAATTTGACTTATTTTCTCAGTTAATTTCCTACATAACAACACAGATTTAGGTATAATAAATAACATGATTCTTTGTGATTTTTATCATATCAATTTAAATTATTAACAGGAATGGAGAGACAAGGACTATGACCATAGTAGATACTTCAGACATTTCCGTACAAATGTTTGTTGCAGTAATGTGCTTTGTACTTATTATTGCCCCTCTGGTAAGCCTAGGCGCCTTACGGTTGTTCCAAGGTAAAAAGAAAGCCGGACTTAGCCTAATCGGCGGCGGCATTCTCAGTTATTTCGTATTCCAACTTGTCTCTGGTCTATTCCATTAAACTTAGTGAAATCTATGAAATACAGCAAAAAGAAGAACAGATCTCGTGATCTGTTCTCCTATAATAGAGCCAAGGGGCTCTTTTTTTGTTTCTCACAAGCTTACTAGGCCAGAGCACTCTCAAATTGAGTTTTGTTCATACCCAGGATAACGCTCCTTCTCTCAGCCTTAATATATCAAACTATTATACTGAAGAAGGCACTGTTTCATGCTCCAAGTTCTCAATATACTTCTCACAATCGATAGCTGCCATACATCCACTACCAGCAGCGGTAATCGCTTGACGATAACGAGTATCTTGCACATCGCCACAAGCAAACACTCCTGGGATATTCGTCTCTGATGTTCCTGGCTTCACAATAATGTAGCCGTTCTCGTCTGTATCAATTGCCCCACCAAGGAATGCGGTATTGGGATGATGACCAATGGCCACAAACACGCCACTAGCATTAATAATCTCCTCTTCACCTGTATCATTGTTGCGCACTTTGAGTCCGGTTACACCCTTCTCATCCGTTATAACCTCAAGCGGTGTACGGTTCAATGCCCATTCCACTTTCTCATTCCCACGTACACGGTCCTGCATAATCTTGGAGGCGCGCATCTCGTCACGACGATGTACCAGTGTCACTTTCGACGCAAAACGAGTTAAGAACCCAGCTTCTTCTAGCGCAGAATCTCCGCCGCCCACGACGATAATTTCCTTGTTACGGAAAAAGAAACCATCGCAAGTTGCGCATGTGCTCACACCACGTCCGATATTATCCTGTTCTCCGGGAATACCCAGATACTTCGCAGTAGCTCCGGTTGATAGTACTAATGTATCGGTAATTAGTTCACCGATTCCTTCCACTTGAAGCTTAAATGGACGTTGGCTCATGTCTACGCTGTTCACCCAGCCAGTACGGAATTCTGCGCCAAAACGTTCTGCCTGCTTGCGCATATTATCCATCAATTCCGGTCCCATAATCCCCTCAGGAAATCCCGGGAAATTCTCTACTTCTGTTGTGGTAGTTAGTTGACCACCTGGTTGTGGTCCTTCAATCACAAGTGGACTCAGGTTAGCTCGTGCCAGGTAAATAGCTGCTGTAAGGCCAGCTGGCCCTGTACCTATAATAATAGATTTATACATATATATAAGTTCCTCCTTCAAGGTAAGTACGCTAGTCTCTTGCTTTAATTATGTTGAATGGCTAGCGTACTGTCAATATTCGTAACGGAGGGGTTAGGTGAAGTTTAAATGAAGGAATGATGAAGTTACTCCAAGTTAGCGCAATAAACGCAGTCCGTTAAGAATAACTAGAAGAGTGCTACCTTCGTGACCTACCACACCAAGTGGTAAGGGTAATTCTTGAACAAAGTTACCTATAATAAGTAATGTGATGACACCAGCTGCAAAAATCAGATTCTGCTTCACGATCTTTCGAGCACGCCTAGCCAACTCAATCGTCTCAGCAACCCGCTCCAGGTTATCATTCATTAACACAACATCCGCTACTTCCAGCGCTGCCCCACTGCCTGCTCCGCCCATCGCCACACCAACTGTCGCCGCAGCAAGCGCAGGCGCATCATTAACACCATCGCCAACCATAACGACATGACCATGCTTTGCGCGTAACTCCCCAACGTATTTCACCTTATCCTGTGGTAACAGATCGCCATATACCAAATCTATACCCGCTTCCCTAGCAACAGACTGCGCCGTTCCATTCCGGTCCCCTGTCAACATCACTGTAACTACCCCAAGCTTATGTAGCCTGGAAAGAGCAGCCTTCGCCTGTGGACGAACCGTATCTTGCAATGCAATCAATCCTGCATAATTGTCGCCAAATTGAATAACGGAAACCGTATTCCCATCATTCACTAAAACCTGGAGTCGCTGGCGCAACGATTCTGGTAAACTAGGATCATTCTCATCCGCTTTGCCAATACGCCAGAGTATCCCGTCAATTCTCGCCTCAATCCCCCAACCAGGAAGTGCTTGCAATTCCTCCGCAGCTTGAATCCCTAGTCCTTCCTCTTCTGCTTTTCTAACGATAGCACGAGCAAGTGGATGTTCTGATAGACTCTCTGCAGCAGCGCAAGCGGAAAGCAATTGTAATCGATCATACCCATCCGCAGCAAATAGCTCCGTTACCATGGGTAGCCCTGCCGT
Organism: Paenibacillus anaericanus; assembly: GCF_003994475.1. Taxonomy (GTDB): domain Bacteria; phylum Bacillota; class Bacilli; order Paenibacillales; family Paenibacillaceae; genus Fontibacillus; species Fontibacillus anaericanus. The sequence goes on from NZ_RZNY01000016.1 coordinate 53,827, forward strand.
AAGTGTTCCTGTTTTATCAAATGCAACTACCTTAGTCATCCCCATATTATCCATGTGCGCTCCGCCTTTAAAGAGTACACCACCTCTGGCACTCTTTGACATGGCCGATAACATAGCGGGCATTACAGATGAGACTATGGCACAAGGAGAAGCAACGACTAGAAATACCATGGCTTTGTAGAATGCAAAAGACCATGCCCAATCTAAAAGTATGGGGGTTAACAATATGAACCCCATGGTTACCATAACTACTCCTTTGGCATATACACCTTCCAAACGCTTAATAAACCGTTGTGTTTCAGGCGTCTCATTCTGCGCCTGCTCCACTAGAGCAATGATCTTAGCGAAGAGTGTCCCTTCCGCCGGACTTGTCACTTCCACATAAAGCGCACCTTCACCATTGAGCGTACCTGTGTAGACTCCATCACCTACACCTTTATCCACAGGGATGGATTCACCTGTTATCGTCGCTTGATTAACCGCAGATCCGCCACTCCGAATAATACCATCGGCCGGAATAACCTCCCCTGGTCGCACTAATAACAAATCTCCTATGCTCAATTCTTCCACCGCAACTCGTTTCATTCCGTCACCATCGACTCGAAGCGCTGTTTCTGGCTTCAATGCGATTAATGCGGAAATATCCTTCCGGCTTCGCTCACTTGCAAACGACTCTAGCGCACCACTAAGTGCAAAGATGAATATTAACATTGCACCTTCATTCCAATATCCAATGGACGCAGCCCCCAGCGCTGCAGCAATCATCAACAAATTAACATCCAGGTCACGATCCTTGAATAAGGTCAATAAACCTTCCTTGGCTTTCAAATACCCACCCAGTACGTAAGACGCAATATAGAGCAGTACCGATAAGGGCTCCGACCAATTGCCGATACCCCAAGCGGCAAGCATCAAAGCTCCACTACATATCACCATCAATATTTCTTTATGACGTAACATCGCTAGAAATGAGGCGCGAGGCCGACGTCCCGGATCTGGCTGATTCATTGATTTCTGTGTAGCAGGCATCACCCTGTGTATGGCTTGCATTTAAATCCCCTCCACTTTTGTAATGTTCAATTGAGAATGAATACTATTGTTAATGCCCTGAAAATGACACATGCTGCCCCGGGAATCCCCGGAGCAGCATGTTATTGAGAATGATAATCATTGTTGTACTAGGACAACAGTTTTTCCTTTGTGAAACTTTAATTTTATTTTAACCCTTCTGCTTACTTCTGTAAATACAGATATTTCTATTCAATAAAAAAAGATCGCTATTCCGGGAATCTTTCATCCCTGAATAGCGATCTTTGCTCGATTATGCTTATTCACTATTTAGTTAGGCGTCTTACTCCACCACTCTACAATTGGCTAGCTTCAATCGCTTGTTCTAGATCGTAAATGATGTCGTCAATCGATTCTGTGCCGACAGATAAACGAATGAGTCCTGGATTAACTCCCGCTGCCAGTTGCGCCTCTTCCGAGAGTTGCTGATGCGTCGTGCTGGCTGGGTGAATAATCAATGATTTGGAATCTCCAACATTGGCAAGATGTGAGAACAACTTCACACTCTCGATCAACTTGCGTCCTGCATCCACTCCACCCTTGATTCCAAAAGTCAGGATTGCTCCTTGACCCTTTGGTAGGTATTTCTGCGCAAGTTCATAGGATTCGTGGCTAGGAAGTCCAGCATAACTAACCCACTCTACTTTGTCGTGCGCTTCTAAATACTTCGCCACTTTAAGGGCGTTCTCACTATGACGTTCTACCCGAAGATGGAGCGTCTCCAGTCCTTGAATCAATAGCCATGCATTAAACGGTGCTAATGATGCACCCAGATCCCGTTGCAATTGTACACGTGCCTTAATAATATAAGCAAGCGGTCCTACAGCATCCGTGTATACCACACCGTTGTAGCTAGGATCTGGATTCGTCAAGCCAGGGAACTTGTCGTTCGCTGTCCAATCAAATTTACCGCTATCCACAATCACACCACCGATCGATGTCCCATGTCCGCCGATAAACTTTGTAGCGGAATGGACCACGATATCGGCACCAAATTCGATGGGCCGTAGCAAATACGGACTTGGGAACGTATTATCCACGATCAATGGAATACCATGTTCATGGGCAATTGCCGCTACCGCTTCGATATCAAGCACATCTCCTTTCGGATTACCAATGGTCTCTGCATACAACGCCTTAGTCTTATCCGTAATAGCTGAGCGGAAATTTTCTGGATTGGAGGAATCAACAAACTTCACATCAATGCCTAACCTTGGTAATGTATTAGCAAACAAATTATACGTACCACCGTAGAGCGTTGCAGACGAGACGATCTCATCACCCGCTCCAGCGATATTAAGAATGGAGAAAGTTATTGCAGCCTGTCCAGAAGCTGTAGCAAGTGCGCCGACTCCGCCCTCAAGTGCTGCGATCCGCTTCTCAAACACATCGTTAGTTGGATTCATAATACGGGAATAGATATTACCAAATTCCTTCAAACCAAATAGGTTCGCAGCATGCTCTGTATCGCGGAAACCATAGGAAGTCGTTTGATACAATGGTACGGCCCTTGAATATGTAGTGGGATCAATTTCCTGGCCCGCATGGACAGCAAGGGTTTCCAACGCAAGTTTACGCTCTTCAGACATGAATAATTCCTCCTTAGAATAAATACATTTAATTTGATTTAATTAATGTTTTGTATATTCTCTCACAAAATCATCCATTTGAACATAGCAAATCCGATAAAACCTATGTGAATTATTATAAAATTAAAAAACCCGCCAATTCCCGGCGGGTTCATACCTGTTTATCTAATTTTTATTGAATGCTTAGTAAGCCCCATCATTACGTAGGCCTTGTGCTATAGCCACACCTGCACTCGAACCTAACCGGGTTGCTCCAGCTTCAATCATAGCTAAAGCATCTTCGAGACTCCGTACGCCACCTGAGGCCTTTACACCAATTCCAGGACCAACCGTCTTCGCCATTAGTGCCACTGCCTCTATTGTAGCTCCACCCGTAGAAAATCCTGTAGAAGTTTTGACAAAATCAACACCCGCCGATACAGCTAACCTGCATGCACGAACAATTTCTTCAGGAGTTAACAGACATGTCTCGAGAATGACTTTCACAAGAGCTTTGCCTTCTGCTTTCTCAACCACACCAATCATATCACGTACAACGAGGTCATCGTCCCCAGCTTTCAAAGCACCAATGTTAATGACCATATCAATTTCCTTGGCTCCATCTGCAATTGCCTGTGCCGTTTCAAACGCTTTTACCTGTGGTGCAGAAGCCCCAAGTGGGAACCCGATAACCGTGCATACTTTCACATTAGGGACATCCTTTAATACTTCTGCAGCCGTCTCCACCCATACTGGATTTACACATACGGAAGCAAACCCGTATTCCTTAGCTTCATTAGCTAGCTGCACGATATCTTCTTTTCTTGCATCAGCTTTTAACAAAGTGTGGTCTATCTTAGCCACGACCGATTTCATACTCACATTAATTCCCCCGATTTTGATCTATTATTTTTAATATAAACTTGAAATTTATACATCTGTAGGAAGCTTAAACGGATTATCCTTGTTGATCCGATCGTAGAACATAATTCCATTCAAATGATCGATTTCATGCTGCATCACAATCGCATTGAAACCTTTATAGCGAACTTTTATTTCCTCGCCTTTCTCATTCCAAGCCTTAATCTGTACCTTTTCATATCGCGGTACAAAGCCCTGGATCGGCCGATCTACCGAGAGACAACCTTCGCTTTCCGGTATATAGACCATGGTGGTCGAGTGGCTAATAATCTTTGGATTAAATAGCGCAATTTCTCTATCTACACCTTTATCATCAGTTAGCAACGCTGCGAACATGCGCTTATTCAAACCAATTTGATTAGCAGACAAGCCTACCCCTGCCCGGAGCTTATATTTTTTACTTAGTTCAGGGTCTTGGCTATTCTTCAGAAAGAGCATCATTGCCGCCATTTCTTCTTTGTCTTCCTCACTTGGAGGAACACTTACCGGCTCCGTTACAGTTCTGAGAATGGGGTCGCCTTCGCGTATAATATCGTCCATCATTATGATATAGTCTCGTTTGAATTTACTCATAAATAAAAAACTCATCCACCTTCGTACTTATTATTTGTGCCGCTAGCTAACCAGTAGTCACAGGGAATCATCGCTCGTTAAACTATATTGAATCCATAGTAGTATTGTAATCGTTACCTGCTCATCATACAATAAGACTCCTGATAATACCGCAACAATACATAGAAAAGAGCTCCTATCCGGAGCTCCAGTTCATTTATATTTATGCCAATCCATATCATTTTTACTTAGCAAATGCTCAAAGTTATTATCCAGTTGTTTCTGTTTCGCCTTACGTTCTTCCTCTGCTTGGATCCGAATTTCCTCTTTCCGTTGCTCTTCTTCCCGTTTCATATCCGCAGCCTGCTCCTTTAGCTTGCTTACAATATCAGGGCTGAGCAAGTCTTTTAGCGTAGCTGGTTGATCACTGGAAGTAACGGGAGGCGTTGGACGTGGTTTCTTTTTGGCCATTTTCAGTTCACCTCGGTTAGTTCTGACTTTACTGTGAGTTCAAACCTAAAGTATCACAGAGTTAAAAATACTGTCAACAACTGCCGTGCCTCAGTCCCCCAAGAAAGATGTTCAAATTAAACACAAAGCTCTCTTGCAAATCGAGTGGAAGTCCAAATCCACCAAGTCGCTCTAAAGATGCATAACCATGTACCAGGCTTCGCAATCCGCGTACAGCGTACAATGCCTCTTTTTCATTCAAAGAATAGTGACTCAATAACTGAAGCGTTAAATCTACGATAGCTCCACCCGCCCTGGTAACCTCATGATCTCTCTGATCAGAAGCTATTTGGGCACCTTCATATAATCCTGGATGCTCTAGAGCATAGTTTATATAAGTACTAGCAAATGCACGTATCGCCGCCTCTCCATTAAGTCCCTCTATGGCAGCAACGATACGTTCATGCAATTGATTCAGAACTTGTGCAGCCAACATTCTTCGAAGCTCATCAAGACTACTGACATGATTGTAAAGTGAAGGCGAACGCACCCCTAGTTTTTGAGCTACGGATGACAAAGTTACAGCCGCTATACCTTGAGAATCAGCAATCCCCCAGGCAGCATGTAAAACCAACTCTGCATTAAGTCCGGCTCTAGGTGACATGGGGTTTACTCCTCTCGCTTTCGCCTGACACAGATCCAAATGCCAGTTCCGCCTTCTTAACCGCGCTGACCATAGCCTGAATGGGGTCTAAGATCAGGTTGCCATGTCCTGCTGCTAATAGCGTTGGATTCAACGCTACTAACTTCCGAACGCTATCCAGCGCCACCTGCTTATTCCATGTAGCCATAGCCGGGAACGGAAAGAGAGGAGTCATCATCCCACTCACCGCGACGGCTGTGCGAGTATGTATCGCATCGCCAACCACCAGTGCGCCAGTTCGTTGATCTAGCAGAGATATCGATCCCGGTGTATGACCCGGACTAGCGATGACCAACAGTGATCCAATTTCATCACCATCAACAACGAGAACATCGGCCCGAGTTTGTAGCGCCTTGGGCACTCCTCCACGAATGGGAGTCTGCGGTTCATCTGGATCCAATGTAAGGTTTCCATCCATCAGCCGCGCATCCCTTGATGAAACGTATACTGGAACTTTGGGAAAGCGAGACTTCAGCTCATCTAAAGAACCTACATGGTCATTGTGAATATGTGTCAGTACAATACGTGATAATGGCTTTCCTACCTTTTCGATCGTATGAATAATGCCCTTCACGCTGTAGGGCAACGCTGCGTCGATCAAAGTAACCCCGTTTTCTTCTTCAACTATATAGCAGTTAACAGGGAAAATTCTTGGGAGAAATGATAATTGGAATAAGTTTTCCTTCTGAATTATTCTCATGAACCCTTGCCTCCCTCTCACCTTATCAGTCTATTTCATTACTATTCTATAAAAACTAATGCCGTTAGTTTATATTATAACTAATACCATTAGTTTTACAAGTGGATCTATCTAAAAAACGAAAATAAAAAAGCAGGACACAGGAATATAATCATCCCGCAGTCCTGCCCAAAGCGATCTATATCATTTTAGTTGTTTTTGTTTGTGGTATGAATGCTGAGATATTTCAGTCTTTCCCTCCACTGTTCCCGGCCAGAAAGCCCATCGTCCCAGTAGCATCGTAATTGCCGGAACAAGTAGTGGACGGACTACAAATGTATCTAGTAGTACTCCAATGGCGCAAATCAGGCCAAATTGTACCAATACCTGAATCGGTAATGTTGCCAACACAGCAAAGGTACCCGCCAATATTAAGCCCGCCGAGGTGATGACTCCCCCTGTTTCCGTAACTCCCTCTTGAATGGCCTGCTTGAGCGGCATACTTTTTCGCTTCTTCCAAATGCTTGAGATCAAGAAAATGTTATAGTCCTCACCTAGCGCCACAAGAAACACGAAGGCATAGAGTGGAATCAGACCTTGAATCGCCGTAGCGCCCATGATGTCGTGGATAACGAACCAGCCCAATCCAAGTGCGGAGAAGTAGGATAACACGACTGTCAATATTAGATAGATCATGGCGACTACGGAGCGTAGATACGCTAGTAATAAAATGGCGATCAAGCCGATTACAATTGGAATAATGACCTGTTGATCTCGTGCATTAGTCGCTTCCGTATCAAACTGAGTTGACGTCAATCCCCCAACCCAAACCCGCTCCTCTGGCGATGTTACACCGGCATCCTTTAAAACTTGCACTGCAGCATTTCGTATATCAGGAATATGCTTCATTGCCTCATTAGAATATGGATTCAAATTAAACTCGATATCTATAGCGTTAATCTCATTATTATTTTTCCCCTGGGTAATCTCTGACACCTTGCTAACAAAAGGCAATTCAGAGAAGGTCTTCTCAAGTGGAACTTCCTTCCCCTGAGTATCTACCATAAGCTTAACTGGTGCTAACTCACCTGGCGTGAATTTATCTGCAATAACGGCAAATCCTTCACGAGAAGGACTATCTTCCGGAAAAGAAGATAAGATATCCACGGTGTATTCAATCCGTAGCGCATTACCAGCGAACCCTCCAAGAATCACTAGGGTCACAATTACAATTAGCCAAGGTCTCTTCGTTACTACACGTCCGACCCGACCTCCGCTTTTTTTGTGCGATTTAGAAATGTTTGCTTTCCCTTTCTTACGTGCCCGTTCAGCTGCCATCTCTGGTGTTCGAGGAACAAGCGGGTAGAATGAAACCCGTCCGAAGATGGCCAACAGCGCCGGAACCAAGGTTAAACTGGCAATGCCCATAATCAGAATCGACAAGCTAAAAGGAACGGCGAATCGGTGGACAGAACCATACTTAGCAAATAACAATACCAGTAATGCCATGACCACGGTGAATCCACTCATTGCAATAGCACCAGATGAATCTCGGAACGCTCTTACCAACGCTTTTGACTTATCCTTTTCCTCCATCAGGAGCTGTCTAAATCGGGATATGAGGAACAAACAGTAATCCGTTCCCGCACCGAACAGAAGGACAGTCATGATTGAAATACTCTGTGAATCAAATGTGATCCAGCCCATATCGGCCATTTTCCCCAGTATCGGACTAGTTACTCCATAAGCGAAGCCAACTGCAATCAAAGGTATAATCGCCAAGATAGGCGATCTATAAATAAGCAGTAATAAGACCAGAACTAACAGTACAGTTGCCATAAGTAATGAAACGTCTGCATTGGAGAATAACCCTACCGCGTCGAGTGAAACTCCCGCAGGTCCTGATACACGGACGGATAGTTCACCATGATCATCAAGCTTAGCAGCGAACGGATCGCTCCCGAAGTCGGTCTTCACTTGCTCCTGAATCTGGGCAATCCCTTGCTTTAGCAGATCAGAATCAATATTCTTGTTGAAGAAAAACGGCAATACAATAGCTGTTCCATCCTCAGACGCCTGCTGTTTCAACGCTGGCAGAGGAATACGATCGAAGGGTACGACTAACTCCTGCCCCTCAAGCGGATTCTGCGTAAAATAAGCGGTTAACTTCTGTATATTCTCGTAGTCCTCATCAAGAAGTCCACCATCTCGTTTCCATACGAGCAACGCCGGTAATCCGGAATCACTTGGAAACTCTTCCTCGGATAATAGTCCCGCCTGAACCGATGGCTGAAGAGAATCAAGATTAGCCGCAGTATTATCTTCTTTCTGATTAACGCCTGGCCAGACTGCACTTAGCACACCAGCAAGAACAATCCACGCGACCAGTGTGACCCATTTCGTTCTTCTCCCAGCAACCCAGCGACCCATACGCTCCAGTAGGATATCCATATCTTCTCCATCTCCATTTTCTCCATTGATTAGTGGTGTGACATAAATCATATTGTAATTATATATACCGGAAGGTTAATTATCAATCGAAAATTTAATTCCACCTTTGTTCTCCTCAAATCGCTTATGGTATAATAGTTCGTCAGTACAAGGGATTGAGGTGATTGGGATGAAATCCCCGAAAAAAAGGCCTTTAGGAAGACCTTCTGGACAACAAGAAGGCTTACCTACTTCCAAGACTATATTACATGCTGCCTCGAAGCTCTTCATAGAAAAAGGATTTGAATCCGTTTCGATGAATCAGGTTGCAGAACTTTCCGGCGTAACTAAAGCGGCCGTTTATTACTATTTTCCAACAAAAACAGAATTATTTATGGCTTCGATGCTCGAGGTATTGTCCTTTGTTAACGAACGTATTAGAACAATTCTAGAGCAGCCTGGCAGCTTCCGTTCTCGTCTAGTTAACATTGCTACAAACTATTTGAAAATCCCACAGGTCCATATGGATGGGATGGTCGAGAAGGTGCGGCACCATCTATCTCCTGAACAACAAGAATCACTAATTATTCATGAGAATGCGTTGTACCAGAGATTACAAGAGGGATTCGATGCAGCCGTCAGAAATGAAGAAATTATTTGCAACGATTCCTTTATAGCCGCTCACATTTTCGTGTCCATGCTAAAGGTTGGGGAACGTAAATATACAGATGACAACAAACTATTTGCTTCCATAGAAGAGGCTGCTGAAGGGATCGTATCCTTCCTTTGGAGAGGTATTCATAAGTGAGTAAGCCCATAACAAACAAAGGATGATCATATATATGGCTTTCGGCGTCAAAAGAGAAGAACTAAATGCTTGGAAAGAAGCAGTTTCCCGCGGGGAGATTGCCTTCTTGACACACTTTTGGCTAGATCCCCGTTTTCCCGGTATCACGACCGTTACCAAGGTCGGCTGTTCCGACTTGCAACGTCTAACTTCCTGGTGTATCGAACATGATCTCCCACCACAATACATCCATAATCGCTCCCCCTTCCCCCATTTTGATCTACTCGGACCAAAGCAACGTGAAATCCTCCAACAAGAGGAGCTCTGGGACCAATTAGAGCGCTTCAGATTAGGGTAGCACTCCGATTTTGGATGTAGCCTTAATTTCTTATATTTATTTTTTCTCTTTCCATGGAGACTATAATACCTTATTCTGTATATGGGAAATTTTATTAGAGAGAAAACTATACTGAGGTGAGAAATTAGATGTCAAGTAATGCACATGCTTCGCCCGTTTCAGGCAGTTTGTTTAAAAACCGGTTTTACCAAACGATCCTGATTTCGAACATCTTTCTACAAATCGGGATTTGGGTTAGAAATTTTGCCATTCTCATGTTCGTGACAGATCAGACTAACAACGATCCACTGGCAATTTCGCTTATTTCTGTAGTTGAATTTGCTCCAATCTTCGTCTTCTCCTTCATAGGAGGTGCGTTCGCTGACCGTTGGAAGCCCAAGCGAACCATGATCTGGTGTGATTTCCTATCCGCCATCTCTGTATTCGCTGTACTACTTACCCTACTGTATGGTTCATGGGAGGCCGTCTACTTAGCAACATTCGTCTCGGCCATACTATCACAATTCTCCCAACCTTCCGTCATGAAACTATTCAAACAACATGTTCATCCCGAGAAATTACAGCAAGGGATGGCCCTATTTCAATCCCTGGTTGCCATCTTCATGGTACTCGGACCTTCCCTTGGTATATTCTCATATCACCAATTCGGCATTAAGATTTCAATCGGAGTCATGGGCGTAGCCTTCTTATTATCTGCGGTTGTGTTATTCCGACTCCCAGCTGATGAGGAGCCAGAGGCCAAGGGTGAACGCAGCACAAAAATATGGCAAGAGCTTGGTGATGGATTCCGTTATGTATGGCGCAGTCCTGTATTGAAAGTCCTCGGTCTCACATTTGCGATTGCTGGATTCTCCATAGGTACCATCCAGACACTTTCCCTCTTCATCGTTACAGAGCGGCTTGGTCAACCTAAAGAGTTCTTACAGTTTCTGATGATGGTCAACGGGGTCGCTATGTTGCTCGGTGGAGCCGTCATTATGACGCTTGCCAAAAAGATCGCTCCGCAAGTCTTGCTCGCTTTTGGTATAGCCGTTAGTGCTGTATGTATTGTTGGTATGGGTCTCTCCACTAGTATCCCATTAACCTTGGCGTTACAATTCCTAAACGGACTTACCATGCCCTGCATCCAAATCGGGATTAACACCATGATCCTTCAATGGACAGAACAGTCCTATGTAGGCCGGGTAAACGGAGTGCTTAGTCCGATGTTTATGGGGATGATGGTCATCATGATGTCGGTGGCCGGAGTTCTCAAGAAAATGTTTCCGCTGGTCGAAATCTTCGTTATATCTGGTATCGTAATGTTAATAGGTGCACTCATTCTCATTCCGATATTCAAACATAAACCAGCACCTACTGTAACAGCAGAAACTGCTAACCCTGCATAAATTACTTGCATATAAAAAGAGTCCTGGTAAAGATGATCAAGGGATCATCTTTGCACAGGACTCTTTCTTCATATATAGCCAGTTTGCTTATCGTTTGTTAAAAATGTCCGTCAATACCGGAACGATTTGCGCTTTACGGGATACGACGCCTTTGAGTACTGCCTTGTTATCGGCTAGTTTCACACTATAAGCCTCTTCTACAACAGCAGAATCCTTACCGAGTGCTAGTCCTACAGAGTCGTTGTTGAGAATGTCAGTTACAACAAACAAGAACAAGTCCAGTCCCTTACTCTCGATGATTCCGTTAAGAGCGGCTTCAATCTCAGACTGCCGTGACAGCACATCGTTTACATCCACTGCATTTACTTGAGCAATTTCCACTTTAGATCCAGCCATATCAAATTCCTTAGCATCAAGGGAGATGAGTTGCTGAATTGTCTTGTCGCTCAAATCGGCTCCTGCCTTCAGCATGTCAAGACCATATTCCTCAGTATTTACGCCTGCAATTTCCGCTAGTTCGCGAGCAGCATTAACATCTTGCTCTGTGCATGTAGGTGATTTAAATAGTAGTGAATCCGAAATAATAGCAGACAGCATCAAGCCAGCTATATTGCTGGGTACCGCAATTCCGTTTTCTTTATACAATTTATTTAATATTGTAGCCGTACAACCAACGGGTTCAGCGCGATAATAAAGCGGTCCACTCGTTTCAAAGTTAGCAATACGATGATGATCAATAACCTCAACGACCCGGACTTGATCGATATCCGAAACGCTTTGTTGCCGTTCATTATGATCAACTAGAATGACTTCTTTCACTTCACCAGCTACCGCCTCGATAACCCGAGGGGCCTGAAATCCGAAACGATCCAGAGCAAACGCCGTCTCCCCGTTAACGTTGCCTAATGCAACAGGTTCAACGTTCCAACCTAGCTTGGATTTCAAGTCTGCGTAAGCAATTGCTGAGCAAATGGTATCTGTGTCGGGATTTTTATGACCGAAAATCAATACTTTTTCCATCTAATTACTCTCCTTTTCGTCATCAACTTAGAAAAGTATATCTCAGATTTAGCTGGACAATCAAGATGATAGCTTTAATATTTATTACGCATTGCAAACAAACTAGGGTCAAGGAGATAATAAGTCCTAAGAATGACATTAAGTCTTCACTCAGGTAGTCTTCAGCAGGCACTCAGCCTAATCATAGATAATATGTACTATGAGTAAGGTTTAATAGTTAGGGAGGCACATAACATGAACAACGTGAAGGGTATCAAAATATTACTTGTCGACGATGAACCACATATTCTTCAATTTCTAGAATTCGGCTTAACTAATGAAGGATTCGATATACGGTCAGCTAGTGATGGAATGAGTGCTATTAACATAGCAGCTGAATTCCATCCCCATATCGTCGTGCTCGATGTCATGTTGCCGGGAATGGACGGCTGGGAAGTCTGTCGATTATTGAAGAAAAATATGAGCAACATCGCCATTATTATGTTGACAGCTAAGGATGAGGTTGATGACAGAGTTAAGGGACTAAATATCGGCGCTGATGATTATGTCGTCAAACCCTTCAGCTTCGAAGAATTGCTAGCACGAATCGGAGCGCGATTACGCAACCAATTTCCAACTCTATTTGGAGAAGTCATGCTAGGACCCTTTCGTATCGATGACCGCAGGAAAGAAATAACCTATCTTGAGCAGGTACTGGAGCTATCTCCAACCGAATACGAGTTGCTTAAATATTTGGTTATTAATCAAGGCATTGTATTAAGTAAGTCAACGATTTTAGATCAAGTTTGGGGTTATGATTTCGGTGGTGAGGAGAATATCGTTGAAGTATATATAAGATCGCTTCGCGAGAAATTAAACGACAAAGAGCATCGGCTCATTCGCACGCTCCGGGGCGCGGGTTACCGCGTCGATCTGCCATGAAGAGGGGGTTGTTCGGCAAAATCAAGACATTTTTTGCCCCCCGCTCTCTTCGCTTCCAGTTACTCTCGCGCTCCTTGTTCATCTTGGCGGCTCTGCTATTACTCATTGGATCACTGCAGTACGTTCTGATGAAAGACTTCTTATACCGCAGTCAGTCGGAGACGATGATCTCTCAATTGCGGAGTATCCCTAAGAACCTGCTTGGTACGAATACTCCAGCCCCTGAATGGAGAGACGAAGGGGGATCAAATACCGATCTACCTAGTCCCGACAAGGGAAATCGTGGACCTATCTTTTTCCTTGCTGGCACTTCCTTGGCCTACATCAGTGAAGACGGAAGTTTTACGGACTTAACAGAAGAATACGGTATACCCTCCCCGCGTCTTACCGATGCACAGTACGCTGAGATTTTAGAAAATACAAGATACAAGGACCATAGTAATTATCAAGTTGTTCAAGACACTGCTGGGAATGAACAACTTGTCGTGATCACGGTGGTGGGTGGACCCGATAATCGTCACGAGCTCATTCAAATGGGTACACTCACCGCTCCAATACGAGAGATCGCTTTAAGGCAACTTAGGACATTTCTTATCTTATCCTTACTTGCTCTAGCAGGAGGATTGATGCTCTATTTACCGGTTCTGCGCCGATCACTTAATCCGCTCAACCAAATGATAAAAACCGTTGAGGCCATAAATGCAGGTAACTTAAATCATCGATTCCCCGATACGCAGAGACAACTCGAGATCGATCGGTTAGCCAATTCATTTAACGGTATGCTTGAGCGATTAGAGTTGTCCTTCGATGCTGAACGGGAAGCCAAAGAACAGATGAGAAGATTCATCGCCGATGCATCGCATGAACTACGCACCCCGTTAACTTCGATTCACGGATTTTTGGAGGTCCTTTTACGTGGTGCCGTTGATAGACCAGAACAGCTCTATGCCGCCTTGAACAGTATGCATGGGGAATCTAAGCGCATGAAAAAGCTGGTAGAAGATCTGCTGATGTTAGCTAAGTTAGATCGTGCCCCTGAGCTTCAACTAACCGAGACACGATTAGATTTGCTTATTACAGAAATGGAGCCCAGTCTGCAAATTCTTGCGGGAGAACGAAATCTTCAATTGAATATATCGCCTTGCAGTCCGGGTATGTACGATTCTGATAAGATAAAGCAAGTCATACTAAACTTATTTCATAATGCCGTCCAACACACCGACCCGATTGATGGCGCTATTACACTAACCTTATCCTCCCATCAAGATCGCACCAAATTGACCATTAAGGATAACGGCCAGGGTATCTCTAAAGAGCATTTACCCCATGTCTTTGAACGTTTCTATCGTAGTGATTCTTCACGTACTCGTAAACATGGTGGTGCTGGATTAGGTCTTTCGATAACACATTCCATTGTCGAAGCTCATGGCGGCAGTATCAGCGTTTATAGTGAAGTAGGAGAAGGAACAACATTTCAAGTGGTACTTCCTATTTTAAAATAACACATTAAAAAGCCGAGGATTCAGCACAATTGATGTGCTTGAACTCTCGGCCTCTTGTACGATCAGGTACCCCTTTATTCCGTTACTTCGATGACATATTGTTTGTATTTACCGTAATCGCTTAGCTTACATTCCATAGTGATCTTTGTTCCCTCAGACTCATATTCTGTAGACAGAATGTTTGCACTTTCATTGAAATAAGACACCACAGCCCCTTGATCATAAGGAATAAGCATCTCACATTGAATGTAATTTTTGAAGATACGCTCTCGGATAGCCTCGACCAATTCAGAAATACCGATCCGTGGTTTTGCGGCAATATATATTTTATCCCCATCAACCTCGGGAATACTCCGTTCCGTAAGATCAGATTTATTATAAGCGTAAAGCGTCGGAATATCTGTAATTCCAATTTCCTTCAGCGTCTGAACAGTAATATCGATCAGTCGTTCATGTTCCGGATTACTATAATCGACCACATGAATCAGCAGATCTGCCTCGGCCACCTCTTCTAGCGTCGAACGAAACGCCTTGATGAGATGATGCGGCAATTTACTTACAAATCCAACTGTATCCGTAAGCAAAAATGATTTATTGTCCGGCAGTGGAATGTCACGAACTGACGTTTCCAGCGTGGCGAACAACATATCTTTCTCAAGCACTTGCTTCTCTGGAGTTATACTGTACTGTTCCATCAAGGCATTCATAATCGTAGATTTTCCAGCATTCGTATATCCTACGAGTGAAACAACAGGAACATCATTTTTCTTCCGCTGTTTACGTTGGGTCTGCCGATGAGCAACGAGCACCTCTAGTTCTTTACTCAGCACCGTGATCTTCTCTTCAATCCGCCGCCGGTCAAGCTCAAGTCGCGTCTCACCCGCACCTCGGTTCTTAGTACCTACTCCCCCGCTCTGTCTTCCCAGTGATTCCCCTAACCCAATCAAACGAGGTAGCATATATCTAAGTTGCGCTACTTCCACCTGCAACTGAGCTTCGCGCGTCTTCGCCCGTCGTGCAAAGATGTCAAGAATCAGTATCGTCCGGTCGATCACCTTACACTGCAAATCGGCTTCGAGATTACGAATTTGTGAAGGTGACAGCTCGTCATTAAAAATCACGAGATTGCCTTCCACCCCTTCTAGTAGTGCAAGCACCTCTGTACTTTTTCCTGTTCCAATGTAATGAGATTTATTCACACGTGGCAAGTTTTGAGTCATTGTTCCTACAACCTCAACTTCACATGCCTCTGCCAAATTCGCTAATTCTTCCATCGAATATTCAAAATCAGCTTGATGATTCAGATTAACCCCAACTAATATCGCCTTTTGTTCTAATTGTTCCATAAACTGCATTCCTCCTAAAGAAAAAATAAAAAACACAGGCAGCAGGCCTGTGTAGAATGCAAACGAGATATGATGACCATAGCGGACCTACGGCGAAATAAACGCTTACCGTAAGCGACGTCAACAAGTCGGTATATTCTATTCTAAAGTTCCCCTTATCATAGCAGACCAATCCCGTTCACCCTGCACAGGAGCAGAGCCTTTGAGCACTATTCAATTAGCCGCGCAAAGTGGAAAAACGGAATTTAATGTATAACACGGGAAACCCTCCGTTCATGTAAATTAAGTCTATTTTACCATAAGTATGTTCAAATGAACAACCTCATATGTTATCTACATGACTCAGTTTACCTATAGATATTAGAGGAGGAATAATTATGCCAAATTTCCCTTCAACTGGTGGAGGCGGTTTTGAATTGATAAGTACGTTATTCCCAATTCTTTTCATTATCATTCTTGCACTAATTATCTTTAGTATGATCCGAAGTGGTGCGCGTTACGCCAACAACGCCAGTTCCCCCCGGCAATCTGTATATGCAACCATTACTTCCAAGCGCATGGATGTGCAGTTCTATTCCCATACCGATGCTAACGATCAAATGCATACCACCAACTCTTCACATACTTATTATTACATCACACTGCAGTTTGACAATGGTGAACGTAAAGAATACTTAGATGTCAAAAATATTTACGGACTTGTCGCCGAAGGAGATACCGGATACGCCGCAACTCAAGGTGAGTGGATTGTTGCTTTTGAACGAAATCAAGAAGTTAGTAGAGACAATAGTAGATTTTGATGATTCATCAACATTTTCCATTGTATATTTATGGTACAATTAAATTGATTTCCTATAGTAAATTGGAGTCTATTAAACAGAAAAGGAATGATGTACATGCAATGGATCGTAATTGGTGTTGTAGCGATCATCTTAATTTATGTTATTGTCGCTTACAATGGTTTAGTAAAACTTCGGAACTGGGTTAAAGAATCATGGAGTCAGATTGATGTTCAGTTAAAGCGTCGTCATGACTTGATCCCCAATTTACTAGAAACAGTTAAAGGTTATGCTAAGCATGAAAAAGAGACTTTAGAGAAAGTCATCCAAGCTCGTAATGGGTTAATCTCAGGCTCACCGAGTGAGCGTGTCGAAGCTGATAGTCAGCTCCAAGGAGCTTTGAAGTCGGTATTTGCACTGGGTGAATCTTATCCTGATTTGAAAGCCGATCAGAACTTTGTGTCGCTTCAAGAGGAACTCGCAAATACGGAGAACAAAGTAGCCTATTCCCGCCAGCTATATAACAAAACAGTAGCCGAATATAACACAAAAAGGGAATCGTTCCCTACAAATATGATTGCCGGGATATTCAATTTCAAGGTAGAACAATTACTTGTTACTCCAGAAGCAGAGAAGGAAGTTCCTAAGATTACATTTTAATCTGCCTTGATATTGGATGGATTGATTCATGAAAGTAAGGTGATTTCTGTGCTGTATAAACAAATCGAGCAAAACAAACGAAAAACGATTATGTTGGTCATGTTCTTTTGTCTTTTGATAGCAGGCATAGGCGGTGCCATTGGTTACCTAGGCTATGGAGATATCTTGCTTGGTCTAATCGTGGCGGCAGTGGTGCTTGTATTTTATATCCCGATTACATACATGTCTGCAAATGCGCAGGTGCTAGGATTATCGGGTGCTACACTGGCTACCCCAGAGAAGCACCCCCAGCTTTACAACATTGTTGAAAGCTTATGTATTCCAGCACGCATTCCGATGCCTAAGATCTACATAATTAATGATCCTTCTCCCAATGCATTCGCAACAGGAATTAAACCAGAGAAAGGTTCGGTAGCATTCACAACCGGCCTGTTAGAACGACTGAATCGGGAAGAACTCGAAGCTGTAGCTGCACATGAAATTGGACATATTCGCAATTACGATATTCGCTTAATGACTATCAGTATCGCGCTCATTTCTGTTGTAGCAATTTTGGCTGATATGGGAACACGTATGTTATTCCATAACCGACGAGGTAATGACAATAAGAAGACACATCCAGCAGTACTTATAATCGCCCTAGTCTTTGTCATACTTGCTCCGATTGCAGCTAGATTTGTTCATTTCGCCGTTTCACGGAACCGGGAATATCTAGCTGATGCAACAGCTGTAGAATTGACTAGAAATTCAGTAGGACTCAAGCACGCTCTACTCAAAATCAGCGGCAGCGATCTCGATGTAAGGAAAGCAAAAGGCTCTACCGCCTCTATGTATTTCTCCAGTCCGTTTAGCAAGGAAAGAAAGAAGAAAAGAACAAGTTGGTTCAGCACTCATCCTTCAATCGAATCTAGAATTGAACGATTAGAGAAAATGTAAATCTATATAACAAAGGCAACGGCGCTGTAAGCCGTTGCCTTTGTTTTTTATTCTACAAATACTTGTGGTGGTTGTTCAGGTGTAGGAAGTACACTGCTCTTCCGGGTTGCCATGAAGTAAGCTTGCAGCTTTCTATTCAACCATAAGGATCCAGCAATGAATGCGACTACTCCTAGTAGCTTCAGAGGTTGCGATGCAAAATCTGAAATATGAGTTCCGATATATGAAACACAGAATACCATAATTCCCTTACCTAGAACAACGGCTACTAGAAACGAACGAATTGACATGCGAGTTAGGCCCGCTGCCATATTGATGACTACGAATGGGCCGACCGGCAACATACTGAATAAGAAGACAAAGCTAAACCCATTCTTTCTAGCCCAGACCATCGCTTTCTGTATCTTCGGTTTTCTCTCCCAACGTTGTAAGAAGGAAGAAGTAGCTACTCTACGAATAATTAAGAAGGTTACCATACAACCCGCTACTAAGCCGAACAATGAATATAAGAATCCCATCCACATGCCATAAATGGCGGCGTTTGCACCAACTATCAAGATCGTGGGCAAGGGAGGAATGAATGATTTCATAAATGTAAGGAAAATTCCAGGAAGAGGTCCCATGGATCGATATTTCAACAGCAGAAGTTCAAGATTCTGTTCTGTTAAATAATCCATGATATCCAAAGCTCCGTTCATATTCGCCCTCCTTTTGTAAATATATATTTCTATTATAGCTTTGAATCACCATAGATATCACCACTATATTTTTTCCTATATAAATAGGAAAAGGCCGATATGATGATCCCATATAGGATACCATAACGACTTCTTGTAAATCTAACCTTGTCTAAACGTTGAACCGTTTCACTTGTTCCAGTAATTCTATAGCCATGTTGCTAAGCCCTTCCGCGGAATGAGCAATATACTCTACGGAGCTCATCTGTTCTTGAGAAGCTGCAGAAACCTCTTCTACCTTGACCGTGTTACATTCTGAGATATGGGTTACACACTGAATCGAATGTAAAATCTCATCCGTAGCGGCTGTAATTTGCTCAATTGCGGCTGAGACTTCCTGAACCTGGCCGGTCAATCCTTCAACTGACTCCCGAATCTCTCCAAATGATTTATCCGCCGTCCCTATAACGGTCGTCCCTGCTTGAACTTCTTTCATGCTATTTCTCATCATTGACACTGACAGGTCAGCCTCGGTTTGAATTATATTGGCCGTCTTGGCGATGTGACTCGCAGAGGTAGCAGACTGCTCCGCCAGCTTGCGAATTTCACCAGCAACAACTGCAAAACCTCTTCCTTGTTCGCCGGCTCTCGCTGCTTCAATCGATGCATTAAGTGCTAATAAATTTGTCTGAGCTGAGATCTCGGTAATAATATTTACAAACTTTCCAATCTCCTTGGAATGAATCGCAAAACCTTCAATTATACTCGATAGTTCTTGAATAGAATGGTTAATGTTATCCATTTGGGAATTAGCTGCTTGTAAGGAGTTATTTCCTATCAATGCGAATTCAGAAGAACGAAGTGAGGCTCCAGATACTTCCGTAATACTATGTGCGATTTGCCCTATCCCACTGGAAATTTCCATGAGGGTAGCCATGTTATTATGTAAATCGTTCATCTGCTGTTCATTGCCATTTGATACCTCTTGCATGATACCAGCAATACGTTCCGTTGCCTGAGCTGTCACATTGCTATCAGAAGTAAGCTTCGCAGAGGAACGCTCAAGATCACTCGAAGACGCACTTATTTGAATGATCATCATTCTAAGGTTTTCTGTCATTAAATTGTAGTTCCTCGCCAAATCGCCAACCTCATCTTTCGATTTCACCGTGAGCTGTTTCGTCAAATCCGCGTCACCTTGCGCTATTTCTCTGAGTTGATTGTTTACATCCTTAATGGGCCTCGAAATGGCTCTCGCTAAGAACAAGGAAACCCCCACAGCTAATACAATGGATACTCAGGTACCTACCAACATGATCATCATAGCAAGTGACCGACTCGATTCCGATATACGCTGCTGGTCATCGATTTGCTTCGATAATATATCCTCAAATTCTAGCTGTGACTTTATAACAGAATCCAAAGATATTTCAGTGAACTTATCATGAGCCTCCGCAAATTTCTTGTTCTGCAGCAATTGAGAGGCTTCCTTAAAATCAATTAAATATTTGCTCCACTGTGTCTCAAAAGAACTAACTGCTGCTTGCTCATCCTCACTTAGATTGCTCTTCTTCATCTGTTCAACGTCCGTAGTAACCTCTACAAGCGATCGATCGAAGGCTGTTAAATAAGTGCTCATCTTTTCTTCTGACTCACTCATGAGGTAGCGGGCACCCAGTTCGTCGGCCTGTCGAATTTTATCAGTGAGTTGCTGAATCGATGAGAGTTTGTCCATATTTCGGTTAATCTGATCTGTCATTGAAGTTATTCTTCCTTGTAACACGGTGTTACTCACGATAGCCACGATGAATAGCAGGATCACAGCAGTGAAGCCACTTAAAATTTTGTAGCGGATTGAGCGTAGTTGTAATCGTTGCATAACAGAATTCCTCCAGCTCTCTTATGTATAGTTGGTTCAATTTTCCTATTACTACTAGCCTAGTCTGCTTTGCTGAACCTAACATGAATGAAAGCTGAGCATCCACTTAAAAAATATAAACAATCCAATGGAGTCCAATACGAAAGAAATTGGTACGCAAAAGGACCACGGGAGAAATACACTCCAGTGGTCCTTTGATCCATTTCATTTTATTGCATGTCCTTAACGACTTGATCACCGAATTCGCTTCTCGTAACCGGCTGTGGCCATAACATCCTTCCAAATAAAATAGCTAATATCCCCAAAGTTGCGTTCGTAATCCCGATTAACATAAAGGCATGGCCTACTTGGATTGAACGGATAAGAATTCCTCCCGCAAGTGGAGCGGTCAACATAACAAGGCTTGAAATCGTATTTTGAATACCGAACACACGTCCAATGACTTCTGGAGGTGACTCCTTTTGTAATATATAATTCTGAGTGACCATGTAAAAACCATTTCCCATGCCAAGCAAGAACCCGAATACCAGGAGGAGAATGGTCCCTGTTCCAGGAGGACATAACCCTAGTAGAGCGATCCCCGTCCCAATCAGTACACAACCACTACCAAGTCCCAATCCATAAGAGATACGGTTCCAGCGATTTAACACTAGAAGAACTGTTACAGCCCCTGCACCAATGGCCGATATAAGCCAACCGATTAACGATTCATTAGTAGGATCTATCTCACGCAACAATGTAGGAAACTGGTAATCGATCATCAATATTGATATCAGTCCAATAAAGCCAAATAGTATGGTGTGAAGTACTATTTTGGCTCGCAGGAGAAACATCCACCCTTCCCGCCACTCAGCAAAAAAGCTCCGCTTCTTGTTTTCAATCTTGTTACTGGATTCATCTACTTCAGATAAGGCAGTTTGTGAACTCTGCGATACTCTTGAGAGAAACAGTGCAGACAACAGTCTAGCACCTATATTCAAAATAATACATGCTTGAGCAGGCATAAGTACCAATGTAATAGCACCTAACAACGGTCCTGCCACCTTCGATCCTTGATTAACCAATCCATTCAAAGACGTAGCCTGAAACAGCTGTTCTGTTGGAACGACTTGCCTGGTCAACGCCTGCTGTGCGGGTCCATGAAATACGCTGGCAGCTGCACGAAGTGCAAGCAATGGTAGTAACAGCAGCATATTAGGAGCAAACAGTATAGCCAAAGTCAGTCCAGCAGTCACAAGGTCGCATACTATCATTAGTCTTGCTTTGTTCACACGGTCCGTAACCGTTCCTGCGAAGGAGCCGAGTAGAACAGCGGGCAGTGCCATTGCTACTGGGATAAGCGCCAACATGAACGGGTCAACGCCCCAGCGATAAGCAACCAGGACCTGAATCGCGATAGCGTCAAACCAATCACCAAAGGAAGCAAGGGTATAAGCGATGAACATGTGCCGAAAGTTACGATTCGATAGTAGTGCCACGCGTTTATTAAGTTTCATCTGTAATTCCTCCATATGATCCGTAAGATACAATTAGCGTATCCTACAATTATCAGAGGAATATCAGAGGATCAACGTACATTCAACGCTTGTTCTAATGTACGTTCCACGTCGTGTCGATACTTGGACAGGCCGTACTCTCTATCTAACGCAGCATAGACTCCTTGATATTTGTGTTCCAACTCAGAGTCAGGCACATGATTCTGTACATACAGCAGGATTTGGGATACAGAAATTAAAAGCAGCGGCGCATTTATCGACATACGGAGTACTTCCAGTCCTTCATCAAGCAAATCAACACCCTGGCTTCTCTTCCCTTGCGCTAATAACCATAACCCTTTTAAAATGTGATATCGTCCGATCTCACGTAAATAAGGTGTATCCTTCAAAAATCGTTCCAACCGACAAGATATTCGCTCAACCTCGATCATTTGTTCCGCAAGTAAGCACACATACATTTGCATTAAAGCTACAGGCATCGCGAAAGAAGATAATTTATCCTCCTCAATTCGCTTGCGAGTAATAGGAAACTTAGAAATAGCTTCAAGTGGCAGCCCTGCCTCACCGTATAATTCTAGTATATTCAATATCTCCATTTCTCTATGTTGCTCTGGCGGCAGGATACCCGAATCCAGTGCCAGTTGACACTTCCGCAACACATCATTGGGGTCAGATGACATTCCCCGATATAGAAGTAACAGCCAATATAGCCGCTCTTGGAGTGGTATTTCCTCCGCTCCAAGAAACCATGGAATATCACCCTGAATAAACCGAAGATACACTTGATAGAACGGGTCCATCTCAAAGCCTAATACATCTTGCTGAGTTTCCAGAGCCAACATGGACTTACTCTGCCCAAACCGATGATATTTCTCAAACATCTCCCCAATCGCATTCTTCATTTCTTCATCATGAACTGATGGATTATCAACCTGTCTTCGTTCGTTTAGCGTTAAAGTATATCCATATCCTCGGACTGTGTTAATGGTTATATGATCCCAATGATGAAGCTTCTTCCGTAAGCGATAGATATGATCGTCCACGGTTCTTTCCGAAGGGTATTCCAGCATCCATACTCGGTCCAGCAATTGCTCCCGTGTAAATGTGTGATTGCGATTGTAGTAGAGAAATTCAAGCAAAGCATATTCTTTAGCCAACAGTACAATCGTATCCGTGCCACTCTTAACTAAATAGCCAGCTTGATCAAAAATCAGTTGGGCCATGTCTTCCTCCTGGATGGAGCTCCGGCAACTCTATCTTTCACCGTGCAACAATTATTCTCATCTTATAGTACAGTATGGATGAAGATAAATTGTTTTGGCAACAGAGTAATATGGAGATTGTCTGACTCAAGAAGCAATGATTCATTGGTCCATGCATTTGTTGGTGTCTTGCCCACAATGTGGTCTGACAACACAATTGTTGTGTCTTCCTCGCCGTTGTTCAGAGCAACGACAATTTTCTCATTGCCATATGTTCTACTGAAGACGAGATGATTCGTTGTATTATCCGCCTCAACAATGGAATACTGTGCATCCGCAGTGAGTGGCTTGAGCGTTTTTCTAAGTTGGATTAGTCTTTGGATAAAAGTAAGCAAATCGGTATCCTGATGTTCTTTCTCCCAAACCATACATTTACGATAGTAGGCAAAGTTATCCCCATCTCCCGTTAACCCAATCTCATCTCCGTAAAAAATACAAGGTGAGCCCGGATAGGTAAGCAGAAGTAAGTAAGTTAATTTCAACTTTTCTGTATCTTCACCGCATAGCGTCAAAATTCTAGCGGTATCATGACTACCTAGCAAGTTAAACATCACTTCATTAACATTTTCGGGATAAAGATGGAGATGCTTCACGATTTGATTTCCAAAATCACGTGCCCCTATTTTATTCTTGGCGGTAAAGTCGATCGCAGATTCCGTAAATGGATAATTCATAACCGAGTCCATTTGATCTCCTTGTAACCAAGGCATCGCATCATTCCATATTTCAGCTATGATATAAAGTTCATCATTAACCGATCGCACGGTCTGTCTGAACTCCCGCCAAAACTGATGATCGATTTCATTTCCCACATCCATACGCCAGCCATCGATATGAAATTCCTCAATCCAATACTTTGCTACGCTAAGTAAATATTGTTTCACTTCAGGGTGACTCGTGTTTAGTTTTGGCATTTCTGGCACAAAAGCGAATGTTTCGTAGGATGGAAGTTCGCCCTCCTCTACGGCATGCTCGTATATATGGAACCAATCTGCATAAGGTGATTCGGCCCCACGCTTCAGCACATCCTGGAACGGTGCAAACTGGTATCCACAATGATTAAATACCCCATCCAGCATGACACGGATTCCACGTTCATGACACACATCGACAAACTGCTTGAAGGTTTGTTTGTCCCCGAACTGTGGATCTATTTCCATGTAGTTCGTCGTATCATATTTATGATTCGTAGGAGATTCAAAGATAGGATTTAGATAAATACCTGTTATCCCTAAATCCACAAGGTAATCTATATGCTCAGTAATCCCTTCCAGATCCCCGCCGAAAAAGCTATCAGGCTTAGGATCATCCCCCCAAGTATCGGTAACATTGTTTTTGCGCCCTGGGTTACCATTAGCAAATCGTTCCGGGAAAATTTGATACCAGACCGTGTCTTTAACCCACGCCGGTGCATCAAATACATCGATCGCATTCAGATAAGGAAAACGGAAGAAACGGTTCTCCTTCTCATCCGGTGTAAATCCTTTTTCTCCGTATACATGACACTCGGTGCCGTCCGATACCTCAAACATATAAACGAATCTCTTATTCTCCGGCTTGATTGCGATAAACCAGTAATCAAAAAGTTCATCTGAGCCAGATATATGCATCGGTATTTTATCCGAAAGCATCGCATCCTCTGCCCAACGATATGGATCTCCGTAAATCAGTTTGACACTCTCCAGATCGCCCTTCTTACTTTGGAGTCGGATATGCAAAGTATCCACATCATAGGCATAGGCATAATTGTTCTTGGGACGATGATATAAGGCCTCTTTGTTCATAATAAAATTCCTCCTGATCTATTTAAAATTTTAATAACCATCAAAAAAGAGCACACCCCCCGTAAATTGGCTTGGGGTTGTGCTCTTCACCCATTAACAGCGGATTGAAAAGACATGCATTGCCCTTAAATTCAATAAAACTACTACAATAATAGAATAAAATTATTTGATCGATGTGTCAATAAATTCCTGATTATATGACTTCTCTAGGGGTAATGTACTTTAACTCGAAATATGAAAGGTGAGTGTCTTTATGGAACAAATGAAAAAGGTTGCTTTCTTGCTGGCTGATGGCTTTGAGGATTCTGAAATGAAGAATCCGTACGATGAAATGGTGAAGAACGGTCATGAAGCCGTTATTATTGGATTGAAGGATACGGAAGAATTGAAAGGTAAACAGGGGACGATTTGCTATACGGCACATATGTCTATAACAGATGCAAATGTGGATGATTATGACGCTGTCATTATTCCCGGTGGCAGTTCCCCGGCTCACTTAATGAACAACAAGGATATACAAAAGTTCGTGCAGCAAGCAGACAAAGCAAACAAAACGATTGCAGCCATCTGTCATGGCCCGCAAATATTGAATGCGGCAGGCTTACTTAAAGGACGTACATTAACGTCCTATCCCGGACTAGCCGATGAGATTAAGGCGGCCGGAGGATATTACGTAGATAAAGAGGTTGTCGTTGATCGCAATCTAGTCACATCGCGCAAACCAGAAGACGAGCCAGCCTTTATTAGTGAAACGATCAAGAAGCTCGGTGTGAATGCTTGGTAAACATTATTAACTTAAAACTCACTAAGAGCCCTATACCTGTCGTAAGTAGGTATAGGGCTCTTTCCAGTATCTAAAATCATATATCTTGGCAACACTCTACTATCTTACCTATAAAATCTCCGCGTTCTTCAATGCATGATCCCAACTTGGAAAATAAAACAACGCATTCCGCATTAACTCAGGATCACTTTGCTTTACTTGTTTTTTACCAACCGCGCCTCCATTAGATTGGAGTAGCCTTATTCGATTAATAACCTCATCTGCACCAAGTGTAGCATCCAATACACTCACCCCTTTCCAATTTAAAAACCTTATGTCCTATTTTTCACAATATATGGTAGTTTTATACTTTTTATGAGATATTGAAAAGAATCTTCGTATTAAAGATCCAATTTCACTTATAACTTGTACTCCAAGGATGAACACATCGGTTTTGCTCAGCTAGCGGAACTATTCATCTTGAGCGAAATTCAACATCGTTAACATACAAACTTATTTATTTACAATTAAACAAGGCAAATCGTCTTATCATTGGATGTTCAAACGCTTCGAGTACCGTTAAGCGTACCTTGTCGGCAGAGATTGGCTTAAACCTGTCGATCTTTTTGTGCCCGATTGCACTCCCGTGGATAATCTCCATCCATTCGCCACCGGAGTGAACCTCAATTATATAGTCCCGTACCCGCTCTCCAAAAGCAATGTCTTCCATAGTGATAATGTGGTCAATGATGAGACTCTCTGGTAACTCAATTTCGATCACTTCCCCCTCACCCGATATTTCTGCAAGTGAATGATCGAATCGGCGATGTATCTCATCCCCGAAGGCAATAACGCGATTCACATCCACCTCAGGTATAAGTCCCCGGTTATCCGGCGCTAAATTCAGAAGTAGCGTTGCCCCATGACCAACCGACCGGTAATAGATATCCATTAATTGCTCCAAGGGAAGCAGTAAATGTTCCTCATCCGGATGCCAAAACCACCGATCCTTGCGAATGGGCACATCACATTCGGCTGGTACCCAGCGGGGTGTCCCAGTTAGCCATTTCAAAGACGCCTCACTAAACATACTCTCGCGAGCGGATTCAACGGTATTCCAGCAAGGATAAGGGGCAAGCCCATCTTCATTACCTACCCAGCATATGGTTGGTGCTCCCATGTTAAATACCATAGCATCCGGCTGATACTGCTTGATCAAGTTCATGATTCGTTTCCAATCATATTCTCTGCCTTCTGAGCCTGCCCCATCAAACCAGATCTCAACGAGCGGGCCATAACCCGTCAGCAACTCCTCCAATTGATTAGCATAGAAATTATCATACGCCTGCGGATCGGAGTAACACGGTTCATGTCGATCCCAAGGGGATAAGTATAGACCAAATCCAATTCCCTCTTCGCGGCAAGCATCGGCACAATCCCGTACAACATCCCCTTTCCCATCCCTCCAAGGACTAGAGGTTATCGAATAATCGGTCGTTGAGGTCGGCCAAAGACAGAAGCCGTCATGATGCTTGGCCGTGAGCACAAAATAGCGGAATCCTGCCTCCTTGGCTGTACGTACCCACTGGCGAGCATCAAGCTCAACTGGATTAAATAAGGACGGCGAATCATTTCCCTCGCCCCACTCCTGATCACAGAACGTGTTCATTCCAAAGTGGCAGAAAACTCCTAGCTCAAGATCCTGCCAGCGATGCTGCTGCTTTGTCGGTATCGGTAATAATGTAGATGAGTTGTCCATTTCTAGATCTCCCTTCTATGCAACTAATTTTCTATTTATTGAAGCTCTCATTGATCCGGCACGAAAAAGGGAGCTTTGAAGCAGCCATGTCTAGACTGCTCTAAGCTCCTCATTTCTTAATTCATCTAACTATTTCTTTACTTAGACTCTTTCTCATTAATGATTTTCGTTGCTTCATCAACCATCCATTTCTGTACATCATCAATCGAATCGTTACTTAACATAAATTTACTAAATCCATCATCGATAATTTTAGTTAAATCAGACGAACTTTTTGTAACAATTTGTGTCGCATCCAAATATTTAATGTCAGGACCAAACAATGTATTTCTGAGTGAATCAACATCATATTTGTCGATGTTATCGCCAATTAAACGATCAATGAGTGCATTTTGATCCGACTTCTTAGAGCCCGAAAACTCCGTTCTTGATTCCGATTCCGCCGTTGTCATGAACCGCATCAATTTAAATGATGCATCTTTATGTTTCGAAGTCGCCCCCATTACAAGTTGCGAGCCACCTACAAAATATTTTCCGCCTTCATAATCTTTCGGCAACGCATTCTGAGTTGGAAGCGGTACTGGAGCAAATGCAGTCTTGAAATCATGTGGATATTGTTCTGTATTGCCTGGGTCAGGGATCATGAAACTCCCGGAAAGGATCATAGCAGCATCACCACTGAAAAACTCGCTTCGGTAGTTAAGTTTAGCTGCAAGAACATCAGCATAAGGTTTAGCCGATTTATCCACAGACTCCATATCCTTGCGTAACTGGAAGAAGTATTTATAAGTCGGGTCTGACAAGATAGTCGTTCCATCATCATATCGGAATGGATCTTTCATAACCGTCTGTGCTGGAGCATTCATATAAAGCTGCCATGTATGGAAATACGATCCGTAACGTTTGTCGACCCCTTCTCCTTTGGTCAACTTCTTAGCATAATCGCGGTAATCGTCCCATGTCCATCCATAGGTTGGCACAGGCAGTCCAACCTCATCCAAAGCATCCTTGTTTAGCAAAACAAACTGGTAACCAGCTGTCATTTGCATGCCGTAATATTTACCATCAATCTTTGGATTAACATAATATTCATCTTCAGGAACAAGGCCTTCGGCCTTATAGAACTCATCCAACGGAGCCAATGCATTTCTAGCTGCTCTTTCAACAACTGATCCCTCACTCGGAACGCTGACTACGTCGACAGCTTCCCCAGACGAAATTAGAAAATCTAGTTTTTTTAGCATTTCGACCGAATTACCAGGAACAAGTATGACCTGCTCAACTTTGATATTGGGATTCTCTGCCTCGAATTCCTTAAGCATCGCTTTAGTACCAATCTCTTGATCTGCATTATCCCAGTTGTAATACTTTATAGTTACTTGCTCCTCTTTCTTATCCCCTGCAGGTGCACCGTTAGAGTTTTCAGCTGATTTGGAATTGCTACCACAGCCGCTTAACACAGAAAAAACAACTAACATTAGACATATTGAAACTAAAAAATTACGTGTACTCTTCTTTTGGTTCATTTTTCTTGCCCCCTGTTTTGTAAAATAAGCAATCATCTATCAACATCAGTATAATGACTGGCTTATTAGTGCAAGTGTAAGATTTTGAGGTAAAAGGATTACTATTTTGACCTTTTCCTTTCGAACATCAACCTTTCACACCACCAAGTGCAATTCCACTAATAACTTGTTTCTGCAAAGTGACAAATAAAATCAATAAAGGAATAATGGCTGATAAGGACGCCATCATCATAATGGCATCATTTGTCGTATAATCATCTCTGAACAAGGTCATGCCGAGCGGAATCGTATAAAGTGCCTTGGATTGCAAGAAAATAAGTGGGTTCTGGTAGTCATTCCATGACCAAATAAATTTAATGATAGCAACGGTTGCAAGTACTGGCTGACATAGCGGAATGATAATAGACGCGAATGTTCTAACTTGACCTGCTCCATCAATTTTAGCCGCTTCAAGATACTCATCACTAATGCCAACCATAAACTGACGGAGTAGGAACGTGAAATAAATAGAAAACATGCTCATGAAAATCAGTGCTACGTGAGTATCGTAAAGGCCTAACCAGCGAATCAGCATAAAACGAGGAATCAACGTGGCTTGATCTGGTATGATCATAAATGATAACAGAGCCGTAAACACTAAATTTCTTCCCCGAAAGCGGAGTTTCGTAAATGCATAAGCCGCCATTGTTGAAATGACCAAAGTAATACATGTTACAATAACAGCAATTTTAATCGAGTTAAAATAAACATGAAGAAATGGTACTTTCCCCATCCAAACCGCTTTGAAATTGTACACCACATTTGTGGATTTAGGAATCCACGCAATGGGGAAACGCATAACATCCTTTTCATATTTAAAAGCAGATGAAATCATCCATACAAATGGAATCAAAAAGAAAATGGATAGCACTCCCATCAGAATGGTAGTGATCAATTTGGAAATGTTTTGTCTAATGAATAGCAACAGAAGTCCCTCCCTTTTTATTAATCTTCCTCATTCCTAAACTTCCAGGTTATCGCAGTAATCACAGCAATGATGGCAAACAATAGCCACGATATAGCCGAAGCGTATCCCATGTTATAATTCACGAATCCTTCTTGATAGATCCGGAATACAATAACCGTAGAGGAATTGTCCGGTCCTCCTCCAGTCAAGTAGGAGATGATATCAAATACTTTAAATGAACCGATCAACATCGTAATAAACAAGAAAAAGGTAGTGGAGCGAAGTAACGGAATCGTGATTTTGAAAAACTTTGTTATTGAAGTTGCACCATCAATTTCTGCAGCTTCATATAGTTCATTCGATATACTTGTCAGCCCAGCCAAGTAAATAATAATTGTATATCCGAGTCCAGCCCAAGAACTGATAATCGCAATAGCCAAGAGCGACGTCTTAGGATCCACAAGCCATTTCGGCGGACTGGAAATTCCAAGATCCATAAGAAACTGATTAATAGGTCCTAACGAAGGGTGAAATAATGCACTCCACACTGCTGCAATCGCGATAATGGACGAGATATAAGGAATGAAGAACACTACCTTAAAATAGTCCTTCCAAAACACCTTGTTATGGATAAGAACTGCCAGTACCAGTGAAATGGCCATCGGAATGGGCACCGTTAACACCGTATAAATCAAATTGTTCTTCAATGCTTTCATGATGGTTGGATCTTGAAACATGTGAATGAAATTGTCTAGCCCTAAAAATTTAATTCCTGATACCCCTGACAACAGATCCCAAGAGGTAAAGCTTAAGTAAAGAGAGAACCCAAGAGCAAATACATTTAGCAATAGCATGCCTATGATCTCCGGAGCTAGAAATAACCAGCCTATCAAAGCTTCTTTCCGCTTCGGAGTCCAGAATTTACTTGGCATCTGAAGCCTTTCAGGAGTAATGGTTGGTTTAGCAGATTCCACTTCGTATCACCTCAACATTTAATAAGTTAATACTATGATAATTAAAAATCACAACAGACGAAGGATGGATTATGACCAAGTACGAGTAATATTTTGACCTTTTATGGCGCAGTATTGACGGAAAATATGAATTAAAGAAAGAAAAATAACCTATCCATAAATGGACAGGTTATCTTACATGGTTCATAAAGAGTAGTTCTTTTATTTTGCATACCTGCTTACAGCATGCTTTGTTTTATATTCACTAGGAGTCATTCCAATATACTTCTTAAATACTTTCGAAAAATAAGTCCTGTCCGAATATCCAAGTCCCATCGCTAAAGATTCAAGCGTTTGACTAGACGTTTTCATCATCTTTGTAGCAATCCCCATTTTATATTGATGAACGTAATCGGTAAAATTGATCCCGGTTAATCGCTTAAAATAACGTGAAAAGTAACTTGAATTCAAATATAAGTAGTGCGCCATATCGATTGAAGTAATATTCTCAGATATATGTTTATCGATAAATTGTTGAATAATCTGCAATTTGGGTTCTTTGACAGCCGTTCCAGAACCCTTCTGGCGATATTGTGTAATATGTGTAAGTTTACTTACTACCAGTTCCATTACATCCTCTAACGTCCTTGCAAATGACAGGTAAGAATAGATCGCTTCATTCGACTTCCATTTTGAAAACATGATATCAATACTGCGCAATAGAATTAATAAATCCTGGACGAATTCACTTGGCTCAATACGTTTCTCTTGTGCGTTCCTTCCCATGGTTGAGACAATGTTACGTATACTTTCTGTATCATCCTTCAGTATTGCACGTTCAATATCACTCTTATAAGGATCCAACAACCCTTGAGGTGAGGGTAAGAATATATGCTGTAACAAGAGTTGCACATCCTTAACTACTAGTTCATTACTCTCATAAAACTCATTTTTATGTTGAACAATCTGATGATAGAAAGATCCAAGCGACTGTAATCCTATTCTATCTGTCACGGTAACCATGCTTAATTGCAAT
Organism: Paenibacillus anaericanus; assembly: GCF_003994475.1. Lineage (GTDB taxonomy): Bacteria > Bacillota > Bacilli > Paenibacillales > Paenibacillaceae > Fontibacillus > Fontibacillus anaericanus. Next base: position 85,976 of record NZ_RZNY01000016.1, read on the forward strand.
TTCAAGAACCGGGAACAACGATCCTCCAGCTCCTGCAAATACTTTTGAAAATGGAGGTAGGCATTACTCGCCAGGTTGACCCTGTAATTATATAAAACAACAAGTTTTTCTTGATCCATAAATGGTGTGATTCCCTCATAAGACACAGATAACTCCATTGCAATATTGTAAATGGCATAGAATATTAAAGGAAGGTTGCTCTGATCATACAGTCGTTCGTATGTTGAGAACTTGATATTCACCGTCCCCATCATAAAGCAAGGGTATCCCCATGAAATACCAAGTTGGGCTGCATATTCCACAGTTGATTCAGGAGGAGCTCCATCGATGACTTTTTGAATTAGACCTTGTTTGAACAGTTCCCTGTTATAACTTGATACATCCTTATCTAATCTACTTGCTGTCTTTTCTAACAAGCGTATTGAATTTTTCAAACTTTGTTCGAGCTGCTCCGCAGTCAATTTATCCTTGAGAAGATAATCGTCGGCATTCAGCTTTACTGCTTGCTGAGCATAATGAAAATCCTCATGACAGGTCAAAAATATCACTCTAATATCCGGCTTCATTTGACGGAAGATAGCTGCAAGTTCAATTCCGCTTTTTTTGGGCAATCCGATGTCAGTGATGACAATATCGGGTGATGTTTCCTTAAACATTAGAAGAGCCTTTGCACTCGAGTAGGTTGATCCAACAACATGTAGATTGAGCGACTCCCACTCTACCATCTGTTGCAAAACTTTAAGCATAGGGACATCATCATCAATTAACATAACTTTATGCATCATAGCTTCGTCCTCCCGGTATGAAAACTTGATGATCATGAACAGGAATTTGGAGGAAGGCAGTTACTCCACCCATATTATTTTGATATAGACATAAAGTTGCAGTTGGACCGAATGAAAGCCTCAACCTTTGGACCACATTAATAAGCCCTACTCTTGTATAAGAGGCGTGCTGATCCGTATCGTTTGATTGGAGCTGTTGATTCAGCACTGATAGTTGTTCTTCCTCCATACCACTTCCGTTATCCTCGATATCGATCATAATACAATTTTGATCTCTTCTAGCATGAATCGATATTTTCGCATCAGGATTGTCCACTAAACCATGTACAATTGCATTTTCAATTAATGGCTGCAGCATCAACTTAGGAATAACCCATTGTTTCAAGTCGGGCTCTAAATCAACCACCAGTTCCAAGGGAATTTCATTCCTGATCTTCATGATATCTATATAATGCCCTAGCAATTCGCACTCTTCCAGTAATGTTGTAGGTTCATTGATCTTCAAATAGGCGCGGAGCAGACTCATTAATGAATCAATCACTCCGCTATGCAATTGATCCTTTTGCAATATCAGGCTGCATTTGATGGAGTTTAGCGTATTAATCAAAAAGTGTGGCCGAATCTGCATAAACAATGCATCCAGTTCCATAACCCTTTTTTGTTCCTGCTCTTGCTCAATATCGTAAATGAGTCCCTTAAGTTGATCCATCATCGTATTTAACGTGTGTCCTAACTCGGCGATTTCATCTCCCCCCTTCACTTCAATCCTTACGTCCAGGTTCCCCATTCCAAACTGTCGAATCACTCGCTGCAACTTTTGAATAGGTCTGTGCAGTCTTCTGGCCATAAATAAGGATGTTATGCTGAAAAGGATAAAGAAAAGAATAACCCCTCCAATACCCGTAAAAAATGTTCTTGAAATTTTACCCGTAAATGCTTCTTTATTCGCTTCATACACAAGAGTCCAATCCGTTTTGTCTAATGTGACCTCAGAGCGTAGGTTAGAACTCTTTGGGTCTGAATCATGCGACGAAAGTTTAGTATTTCCTGCGATTCGATTTCCTCCCGCGTCTAAAAGAACAATCTTCCCAAACTCGACTGGCTTAAGTAGTCTTTCAAAATACGATTCCGAAATCCCAATGATAAGAACAGATAGATACTCTTTTTCATGACTACCATGAATCACTCTGGCCATATAATAGGTACCCTCGTTACTAGACTTACCTGTGACCATACCGAGCCATTGAAGGGTTTCAGGCTTGTTGAAATCGATTTTTTCATACAAATGATCTAGGTTCCGATTGACTAGCTTCAAGTCTTCTTCATTAGAAGGAATGATAAAGCGCTTTCTATTTACCAGATACATACTAATGTTATTATTTAATGGTTTAGATGTAATTAAGGAAAATACACCTTTGATTTCGTTAAAATTTATATAATCATCATAAGTACGCAGCTTGTCCGCATCCGCAAATTTTTTCAAATACGTCCTAAAACTCGTATCGTTAACAATAAAATGTGAGGAAAACGTAACATCATCAATCGTCTTTCCAATTTCATCAATAATTACATTCAAGAAGTTCTCATTACTTAACTGCAGCTTCTCTACCATTGTTTCTTTAATTAGAATAAAAGAGATGACCGAAACGGTAATGATGGGTACGATAATGAAAAGAAGAAACGATAGCTGTATTCTTCGGTAAAAGGTCAACTTAAACATGATTTACCGCGCCTCTCTCATGCTGCTTTTTCACTTTATAACCGTGATCTCTTTACCTTCGCCCTTTGTTACTATAAGCACGACCTCACCGAATATTTGTATCCCATCAACCACATAAGAGTCGATAGCTCGGGCAGGTGGTCTATGACATACAACAATAATATGTTCCTCATCGGATTGTGGCAACATAATCTTGCACGCTTCTACGCTACTGTCGTCGGCTAATTCCCCGGTGTACAGGAATACCGTTATTTTCTTGACGATCGGAAGAGTAGTTTCCCCGGCCCGTAAAGGGTACAGAACCTGCATCATAGAGAACGCTCCGGAGTGGGTCCGTTCGTAACTTACATGATAGTTTGGTTCTACCAGATTATATTCATAAGAAATAACACCCTCGCTTAGCTCTACCTTTAATTCTGAAGCATGAACAGGAATGATACAAAGATTGGCCTCATGCTTATTTTCAGTTCGGCAAATGCCCGTTTCCTGCGAAGTACTTATTTCACCCGGTGCAAAATGAAAGTATTGCTTACATGTATGTTCATGCTGACTATCAAAGTAATCTACCAATAACCAATAGTATGGCTTAATAAAAATAATTTGTCTGGAGGGATATACTGGATCATCGAGATGTTTATATCCATTATGGCTCCCACTTACGTAATCATAGCCGGTCTCCGTAATCCATTCGCTACATGTCTTTGAAGCTACTCTCCCAAATTGCCATGTATCGATAACTTCCGTAAATTCGATATCATCAACCACAGTTGTATTATGGGAACTGCATAGTTTAAGTTGCCTACGCAGAGGCGTATGATCACTATAATTATACCTACCTAGATCAGTAAGCAGTTCTTTACCGTACGCATGAATATCAATATGAAGCATATCGGCATGTCCGTGTCCCCCTCCAAGAGGACCGCAGCGAAAATACAAATATAAAGCTTGCTCATCCCAACCAGATCGCATCACATAATGTCCCGAATGTTCAAATGCGTGGGATAGCCGTGGTGGCACCAAAACAGGACATTCATCATAATAGCGGATGCCGTTTGATCCGAAATTCCATACATTATCAAAATCGATACGATCATATCCGCCGAACCGAAGCGTAGCATCCTGTAACACAATTGCCGAAGCGGTCAGAACCGACCGGATATCATTATTATCACTGTCTCCTAGCATGATCTGCCTATGATTTGGCTTAGCCCAGTAGAGGGAAGCAATTGCCATCTTCCGAATAGTTTCCGTAATGGAATACTCTATTTCAATCTTATTATTGATAGTCAGAGTCAACATATCTAGATAGCAATTCAATACTTCATGATGATAAGTGGGAGACTGCTCCCAATGGATTCCATCCTTCATTACTTGTAGCCTGGCCGTTTCTCCCATTCTCTCGATACTCAACTGTTGCCAATGAAACGATCGTTTGAATTCTGGCACAAATACAGACATCTCAATCAATCCACATGTTTCAAGTACGCCCCAATTGCTAATATGTTTCCAGCCTGTAAATGAAGAGGCTAGATATTCGGCATGCTCATGCATTGAGATGAATACCTTCGTTAGGAGATGCGATGTCATATGTGGGCTGTTCATCACAAAAGGCAATGTTTTGATCCAGTTGCCGCAACGCAACCCGGCTTCGATAGAACGCCACGTTAACGTACCCATAGTTTGCTCAGAGGGAACAGGATTCCGTTCGATCCAATCCTCTAGTTGGAGGCAGAAGGTATTTGCATATTTCTCATCTCCGGTCATCTGATATGCTTGTCCAAGTGCCAGCCAGTATCTGTGGCGATTGAGCATGTAAGCCCATTCGACATCTCCGTCGGGGATATGATTCCAGTCTATTGGACCGTCAAAGGTTACGGGTACACAAGTACGTTCCATATCCCATGGGAAACGGAAGAGGAAAGTTTGAGCAACGACTTCATCTGCCGCTTTCATCACTTCCCGTAATTCTTCTGGACAATGCAAACTTACATACTCACAAACTTCTGCTAGATCTTCCTTACAGAGAAACATCTTAGGATAGGTTCTGGACAACAAATATTGTTTGAACGCCATCAAGCCTTCATCATACCGTTCATCAAGAACAGCCTTCTTGACACGTTCCAAACCCGGATGATCAAGGTTAAGCAGACTAAATAGACTATTTTCATAACCTATTGGGTTATTCACGTTCATACCAATAACCTCCTATTCCTTTCTCCAGTCTTATTAGTGCTTCCAAGTAGAAATAGTCTCCCCAGATCATATAATCATCAGGTGATAACCCTCCATGTACATAATACGAACCATGCTTGAGTAATCCCTCTGCACCTTCTTCCCCGATCGTGGCATAACGTTCAACAAGTGATGTCATCGACTTCATGCACATTTCCTGAAAGTAATCACGCTCGGTGTCCTGCTCATCCATGTGGGATATCAACTCTAGCAGACCAGCAGCTACAATCGCAGAAGCCGAGCTGTCCCGATAGGTATCTGCCCCTACAGGAGCATTAAAGTCCCAGTAAGCTACATGATCTTCCGGTAAATGTTCAAGGAAGTACCGGGCAAGTCGCTTGGAGGTATCCAAGAATAGGGGATCTTTCGTATATCGATAAGAGAGTGCGAATCCGTATACGCCCCAGGCCTGCCCCCTCGTCCATGTTGATCCGTTCGTATAACCTTGATGCGTCGCCCCTCCGATCGGTTCCCCCGTTTCCGAGTTGAAGAAGAATGTATGATAGGAACTGTCATCGCCTCTTACGAGGTAGCGTCTTGATTTCTCCGCTTGGGTTACAGCAACATCTCTATATGTTAAGTCACCTGTTTGTTCACTCGCCCAGTACAACAGCGGAAGGTTCAGCAGACAATCGATAATAATCCGCCCTTCCTCCTTAGAATCTCCCTTCTTCCCCCATGCTTGAATATAGCGACCTGGTTCACGCCACCGATTCATAAGTACGTCTGCTGCTTGCAGCGTTAATTGCCGAGCGGAATCGTCCTTCTCCACAATCCATTGTGCTTTGGAGGATAACGAGTACAGAAAACCGATATCATGGTGATCAAGCACTACATGATCTTGTAACCGTTGATCAAAGCTAGCCACCGATTTATCCGCCGCATTGCGAAAACGCTCGTCATTGGAATATTCGTAGCATAACCAGAGCATTCCGGTCCAGAATCCGTTGGTCCAGTCATTATTATCAATTAATTCATAATTTGCATTACGACTGACGTGAGGGAATTTCTCACCGAATCTGTCTATATTTCTTAACGTCTTGGTAATAGCGTCATTAATCGCATTTTTCCACATCATGGTATCATAACCCCCATATACTTGATCATTGATTACGATCCATCATAGCAAACATATTCTAGTTTAATAGGTTTAAATTTTTGTAGGGATGTGCAAAATTTTGACCTTTTCGTGCACCATGATGATCAAACAGAATATAAAGGTCGGAGCTCTCTGAAATATCAAATGGGCGCTCTTAATATGCTAATTCGGTACATTACTCCAGCTGGAATAATGAAATAATGAGTATGCTCCATCTTATTAACCGTTATAAGATTACCTTCAGGCCCGCGAATCTCAAGCGGCACTTCGCTATAAATCGCGCACTCCCTTTCGGATTCTGCACAAATCTTCGCTTCGTGTAAAATACCATCACACCAATCAATATCGATGGTATACCCACCTCTTGCCCGCAACCCTTTAACAATACCTGAGGTCCATGCAGATGGAAGTGCAGGCAACAGGCGGAGTTCGCCCCCATGCGACTGCAAGAGCATCTCTTGAATTGCTGCTGCTCCTCCAAAGTTGGCATCAATCTGGAACGGAGGATGATCGCCGAATAAATTGGGATGCACAGCTTTGCTTAGAAGGTCTTGCAGACTATTATGCGAGTTATCACCATCACCCAACCGGGCCCAAAAATTCGCGATCCAAGCTTGGCTCCACCCGGTATGTCCGCCTCCATGCGCCAACCTCCGTTCAAGTGTAGCCCGTGCTGCTGCTCCTAATTCCGGCATACGATGAGGCAGAATTTGTTCGCCCGGATGCAAGGCAAACAAATGTGAAATATGGCGATGACCGGGCTCCGCTTCTTCATAATCAACTGACCATTCCATGATCTGACCATGACGACCAATTTGCGGTTTAGGAAGCCGACTCCGAGCTTCCATACATTCTTGCTGGAATGATTGATCAAGACCAAGAAGTTCTGCTGCCTCCATATTGGCGGTTAATAGAGCAAACAATATCTGTGAATCCATAGAAGGTCCAGCACATAACACACCAATCTCCCCACCTTCTGTTACATAGCTGTTCTCTGGGGAAAGAGATGGTGAAGTTACAAGCTGACCACTTCCATCTTCGACTACATAGTCCAAGAAGAATAGCGCAGCTTCTTTAAGTACCGGATATGCCCGTTCACGCAGAAATGATTCCGAACCGTTGTACCTGTAATGCTCCCATAAGTGAAGTGCTAGCCAGGCACCTCCTGTCGGCCAAAAAATGGCCGGAACCCATGCGCTGAAAATTCCGCTTTCCGCCCAAATATTAGTTGTAGAATGGGCGACAAATCCCCTTGCACCATATAATTTATGCGCTGTATCCCGACCGTTCACAACCAAACGATCAACTAGATCGAATAGCGGTTCGTGACATTCTGGTAAATTACCAGTCTCCGCGATCCAATAATTCATCTGCAAATTGATATTCAAGTGAAAATCGGATTCCCAAGGCGGTGTGAAGCTTTCGTTCCATATCCCTTGCAGATTGGCGGGCAGACTACCAGGTCTCGAACTTGCGATAAGAAGATAGCGCCCGTATTGATAGAATAGTGCTTCAAGACCCTGATCGGTATTCCCCTTCTTGTAACTCAAAAGTCGATCAGAAGTAGATATTTCTTCAATCTCTTTATTGTCATTACTGCCTAATTTTAATAAAACCCTATCAAATAATTGGCGGTGATCCTGAACATGCATTTTCTTAAGCTCTGCATACGGTATTGAAGCTGCCCAAGCTGCCTGCATTATCGCCTCACTATAAGGATCGTTATATCGAAAAGAGGTCTGTGCCGCAAGGATTAAGGTAACGGAATTAGCTTGGCGAATGTCTAGATAATTTCCAACAACCTGTGTTCCGCCCCCATCAACAACGGCTTGTAATACTGCTGCATAACTTACTCCATCCGGTCCGCACTGACCCTGCATTGTGAGTATACCACCATCTACCTTGCCAACTTCTCCTTCGAAGGGTCTGCGACTCAGCCTAGCTGTCAATGAAAGAGCGCCTGGTTGCGAAGCCGTCAAATGCAGGACCACAACTTGACTGACTGCGCTTGAAAAGACTTCTCTACTAAACTCAGTAGTGCCTACCTTATATTTAACTGAAGCCACACCTGTCTGAATATCAAGTTCTCGCTGATAGTCGGACGTTGTCTCTGCACCTTCAATTTTGATTAATACATCGCCTAACGGTTGATATGGACCAAAATAATGTGGTGCGTTGGTCATGTTTAGTAGGGCCAATCTTTCAGCCTCCTGTGGCTTACCTTCCTGTATTAACCTTCTGATTTCCTCCAGCTTTCCTACAGATGCCGGGTTGTCGTTCCCCAGGCGGCCACCGTACCACATCGAATCTTCATTTAATTGAATTCGTTCATTCTGCACGCCACCGAAAACCATCCCACCCAAACGACCATTACCAATAGGAAATGCTTCTGTCCAAACACTGGCTGGCCGATTCTCTATTAATTTACAGTTGCTATTACCCATAATTTCACCCCTGATTCAGTCTGTTCAATATTTAGCACCTTGCCTCTAATATAGAGTAAGCAATGCGAAATCCTAGGATGAATACTGACCTTAGACAGGTCATATTTTTACCTCTTATAGGTCAAATTTGACTCCCCTACGTAAAAAAGCCCTAGAAATAATTCTAGAGCTTGTTTTATAATTGAATCTCAATCGTTGTCCCCTGATCCATAATACTATTAACTTTTATTTCTCCATGGTGTGCTTTGACAATATCATTTGCAATAGCCATACCGAGCCCCGAACCTTTATGTAACTCGCCTGTGTTTGTTCCTCGGTAATAGCGATCAAAGATTCTATCGAGTTCTTGTTTCTGAATCCCTTTTCCATCGTCTTGTATGGTAATGTGGATCCGTTCCTTTTTTTCAATACGAACAACAATTTTTACATTGTTATCATTATGGACAATCGCATTATAGATCAAATTATTAATGGCTCTCCGAATCAAGATCTCGTCAACATCGCTCAATATCGTTTCTTGATTACACTGAAATTCAATGTGTCGGTCAGCATACTTGGCGTCATTCAGGATATCGATCACCATATTCCGTAAAAGAGTCACCATATTGATCGTCTTTGTGTTTAAAGTTAATTCTTTACTCTTCAATCTCGTGGTTAAGTTTAAATCTTCAATTACTTCTTTAATATATAGTGATTTACTCTCAATAATTTCAGCGTATTCCATCATTTCCTCTAATGAAAAATAGTATTCGGCATCTTTCATCATTTCCGCATAACCTAGAATGGAAGCTAAAGGCGTTTTAATATCATGAGAAATGTTCGAAATCCACTCTTCCTTCATCTTATCTAGTTTTTTTCGTTCGTTCTCGTTTACTCTGAGTTCATTGGATAAATAATTAACATTATAAAACACATCTTTATAGATTCCTTTTGGCTCATAATTTAAATTGTATTCTTTATTAGCTAACCGTTTGATCCCCTCAATTAACGAGTTTACTGGCTTGGCAAGCCTTTTACTGAAAAAATAGCCGATCAATAAAGCAATTAATCCATCAACAATTATAAAAGTAACGCTGCCTACTTTGAAAATTTGGAAAATGGTCCGATAATCGTATGACAAGACATATTTACCGATGTTACGATCTACAATGCCAATAAAGTAACTGTAGTATTTTTGATTTATTTCTTTTCCACTAGCAAAAACAGTAGTCTCTCCATCAACTTCCTTATACTTGTACATTTGAATAGCATCTAACGGTGTATATTTCTTCTGTACCTGTTCAGGCAGTCTATAGCTATATATTTCACTACCATCTTCATCTAATATTTGTATCCAAGCCTTCTTAGCTTCAAGCTCTTCCTTTCCTGTTTCAGTAACTGTCACCTGATCATTAGTTATCGTTACATAATCACGAAATGCTGTCGTAAATGCTTCTGCAGAGATCTCTCTGGTTTGAAAAAGAGGCTCCTGCGCCACAGCATAGGTCACTAGCAAGCCCAATACAATCAGAATATTTATAATAATCACTAGTATGACAACTAAAACAACAGATAATAAATATCTTCCAGTTAACCACCACTTCATAGATTATTCGTCCCTCACAACAAGTTTATAACCCAAGCCTTTTACTGTAATTAGATACTGTGGATCTGAAGGTTGCTCCTCAATTTTCTCCCTTAACCTGCGGATGTGTACCATGACCGTATTATCAAAACCTATGAAGTCTTCTCCCCACACCTGCTCACATAGGCTTTCTTTACTTATAATTCGATTCACGTTCTTAAGCATATACGTTATTAGCCCAAGCTCTTTAGGCCTTAATTCAATGGTTTCCCCATTTTTTTTGAATTCTGTTCTTTGCTCATCTAATTCGAAGGGACCCGCTTTCAATAGATGATCTTCTTTATCGATCTGAATATATTCAGCTCTACGTAATTGTGCCTTTACACGATAAGCAACTTCTTTGGGGCTAAATGGCTTTACAATATAGTCATCCCCACCAATAGCAAATCCCAGAATCTTATCGATCTCCTCTGTCTTTGCAGACAAGAATAGAATGGGAACATTAGAGATGCTTCTTATTTGTTTACAAACTTCGTACCCTTCTCCATCAGGCAGCATAATATCCAACAAAACAATGTCAGGTTGTGTTTGCTTAAATTGCATAAATCCTTCTTTTACAGTTGTCGAGGTATATACACGATCTATTCCTTCTTTGGTTAACACGGTTTTCAAAATTCTTAAAATATCCTCTTCATCATCAATAATCAAAACCTTGGCTTCTTTAAGTGACATTTAATTCATGACTCCTTCCCCTACAAATCCTCTGTAGTAGTGATAGTATAATGCATTGGTCGCCCGTTTAAACAAAAGAAAACGAAACAACAGCATTTCATTGATGTGTTATTTCATAGTGAAAAAAGGACTTAGTTATCTTTGATCAGAATAACTAAGTCCTTCGTCACACGTTTCTCAAGAGATCCCTTCTAGTTTTGCCTTTGCTTTATCCGGAATCTCTTCTTTCTGTACCTCTTGATAGGAAGTTACCCCTTTATCATCTTTCACAAATAAGTTTAGATACGCTTCTTCACGAAGTTGCTTACTACTTGTAAATGTAAATACTTTTTCTTCTCCTGCTTCATTAAAGGCGGGTAATGTATATTCATACGTTACAAACTTCTCCCCATTACCTAATTTACTTTCTGTCTTCTCTCCCCCACCTTTAATCTGAACATAATAATTATCTGCACCTAGTCTGTTTAAATTAACATTTTGCAAAAAAATCAATAGTCCAGCGACTACTACGATCATGGCTGATACAACTATGATTACCTTTTTCATGAATTATTCCCTCACATTCTTTTATTTTGTTGTCGTCACGGTTTTATAGTAAGCATGTACAGTTAAGAAGTAATAAACGATGTAGATACATGTGTAAACCCCCATACATATCAGTACTGGAATAACTAAGTTCATCTGTAGCAACCTTGAAAAAGCAGTTAATGCCACAGCACAATGCGCAATGCCGGCCAGCAAAGGTAGGCCAAAGATAAATAACATTTGCTTGGCAATGGTTCTTTTTACTTCTCTTTTATTCACACCGATTTTGTGTAGAATCTCATAACGCTCTTTGTCTGAGCTGGCTTCTGTTAATTGTTTGAAGTAGATAATGCTACCTGTTGCCGTAAGGAACACTAGTCCTAAAAACCCGCCCATAAATATCATTAAACCTGATGACTCTAAGCCCGCAGCATAATCTTCATAGAAACTAGAGAAGTTAGCTTGCTCTGGCATGATCGCTTGAATTTCTTCAGTTAATTTCTTTGCATCATCTTCTTTGGTGATTTTATATGCGACCATGTTCTCTTGGGTTGTTTCTTGTTTCAAACTGGTAAACAACTCATCACTAACAACAATAGTTGCGCCAGCAGTTCTTAAGTTGAGTACATTAAACTTCTTCAAAAACTTAAACGTAATATCCTCATTTTGACCATTCACCTTTAAAGAAACCGCTGACCCGACATATGCAGGTGAGAACTTTTCGTTGTAGGCAGCATCCAAAACAGCTGCTTCATTTGCTTTTAAAGAAAGCATCTCATTTCTGGACTGTAATTTTGCTAATTTATTATAACCACCGTTTGAAATAACGGTATAAATCATTTCATCACTTGAAAATAGACTATTTAGGTTGGTTACATCGGCATCTATCTGAAGCGTCGGTATCGTCTCATGATAGACCAGTTCATGGTCTTTACTATTTGTGACTAAGTCTTTTACTTTTTCATCTACGTTATTGTCTACCATAATAAACATCATGCTACTTGGATCAGCCATTTCTACATTACTTCTGTTGTTGTAATACAAGCTATAAGCTGTTCCAACGGCTGTTAATGTCGTAGCACTAAGCACGGCGATTACCGTTAGGGTGCGGGCATTGCCTTTGATCCTAAATAATAGCTGGGATGTGCCAATTAAGTTAATCCCACTCCAATATTTCTTCGTGTTCTTTCGAGAAATCCTCAATAAATATACCGTTAAGGTACTAAATAAGAAGTACGTCCCGAGGATCACGGTGATTAAGATGACCAGCGGGGTAATCATAAACCCCATTGTTCTCCACAGCGCTGAATCCATCAAATCTTGGAGTGCAAGTCCATAACCAATCCCAATGAATATTACGGATAACAAAGCTATGATCAAAGATCCTCTCGGCTCTTGTTCCCCTTCTTTGTCTGCTTGGAAAAGCTCAATCAATTTAAAACGATAAATTAAACGATATCCATGGAACGATGTAACGAGCGTAATGATAGTGAATACAACAATCGTGTTCAGAATCGCTTCAATTGAAATGGTGAAATTCGTAATAACGCTATAGCCCATAACCTTCATTAAGATCATCACAAAAAACTTCGACAATACCGAACCTAGCACAATTCCAACAATTAGGGCTAAAGCTCCCATAATAAAATTCTCATAAAAAAGCATGCGACCAATTTGTTTCTTACGTACTCCGAGTAGGGAATATAATCCGACTTCTTTTTTACGTTTCCGTGTAAAGAACGAGTTAGAGTACCAAATAAAAATAGCTACAAAAATGATTAACACAACTGACGCTCCGCTAAATACGGAGCTGATTTTTTGTGAAGCTTCAGTTGTAGCCTGAATCGTAGTATCGTATTTCAACGACACGAATACAAAGTAAATGACAATACTAAATATCATCGATGCAAAGTAAAGAAAATAATTACTAAAATTCTTCTTTATGCTTTTACTAGCAATACTAAATAACGTCATTGTCACCACCTCCGAGGGAAGCGAGGATGTCTAATATTTTCTGAAAGAACTCCTTACGTTGCAGTTGTCCCTTATGAAGTTCCGTAACAAGCCTACCGTCTTTAATAAATAACACCCGTTTGCAGAAGCTTGCTGCATACACATCATGGGTGACCATCATAATGGTCGCTTGTTTCACTTTGTTTAACGTGCTTAAGCTTTCGAGTAAGCTTGTAGCAGATTTCGAATCCAATGCGCCTGTTGGTTCATCGGCCAAGATTAAGCTGGGATTTGCAACAATCGCCCGCGAGGCCGCTGTTCTTTGCTTCTGACCTCCAGAAATATGGTATGGATATTTATTTAGAATTTCCCGAATCCCAAAGGTATCGGCCAACTCATTTACGCGTTGTTCGATTTCCTTAGCAGGTACCTTAGACAAGGCAAGGGGAAGCAAAATGTTTTCTTTAACGGTTAACGTATCAAGTAAGTTGTAATCTTGAAAAATAAAGCCTAACTTATTGCGACGGAAATCAGACAATTGTTCCTCATTCATTTTGATAATATTCTGATTATCGATAATGATATCACCTGATGTCGGTGTATCAATTGTAGACAAAATATTGAGTAATGTTGATTTGCCAGAACCTGATGGACCCATGATCCCAACAAACTCACCTTCTTGAATCTCTAAATTTATATCTTCCAATGCTTTGTATACATTGCCTTTAACACCAAATACTTTTTGTACATTTATAGCCTTTAGTATGGATCTCATAAGTACCTCCTGTTAACTGTGTTAAGGCTATTATAATTTGCCCATCTTACACCCTTTTAATGTGAACCTTACATCAACCTTAAATATAAAAGCACCCTCCATTAGGCATCTGCGTATGATGAAGAAACTATGCTAATCGTAAACGGAGGTTCTACAATGAATTGGCAATTATATGAATACCCCCATCAAAGATTTGGAACGAATACAGTTTCTAGTACTATTTTCTTATTGGATATGAAACAAGCTGATATAAACGGAGATGGACTATTGGATACCGTTTTTTTGTATGGAAATAAACCCGATGGCGCATCAGGCATCTTTGCTGATAACATTACCCTTGTCCTCCAAGACGGGTACTCTCACCAAAGAACAGTGGTTAATCTTAAGGATAACGCCGGATATAACGCGAGACTGTTTCTTGGGGATTTCAATAAGGACCGTATAGCAGATATTCTAGTAAATATTGATTCAGGGGGAAGCGGAGGATACATTAGTGCTTATATCTATTCCTTCAGAGATAACCATCTTCGGGAATTGTTTGATAGCGAAGCCTATAATCGTCAATATAAGTTCAATGTGAATTATGAAGACTACTACAAAGTTAGTATCGGAAGTCCTCAACTAGATGTGCTGTTCATAATAGATATAAGTAATAAGGGCGCCGATTATTTATCCCAATATTACAATGATAATGGAAAGCTCAAAAGTCCGGTCCAAGGCGAGGTTCTTGCGCTAGGCGGACTGTATCCCATTGTTACAGATTTTCAAAGTTCGAGTTATGATTTAACAGCTTTGCAACGAATCATTGGTACAATTAATGCGGACACATTAGGCTATATTCAAAACCTGCTGACATGGGATGGAACTACTTTCATTTCATCAAGACTAATGGTTTCCATACCACCTACAAAGTTAATTGCCCTTTATTAGGTATCTGCCCAAACCCATGAATTCATTCCAACATACATTGTTTTAGCCTACTTTAAAAGGAGTGAAGTCTTATGGGGTTTACACCACCGCCACCACCTTCTCAAGGACCGTTCGGACCATTTTTTCCACAACCCGGACCTCCGGGGCCACCACCAGGGTCTCCAGGATCTATTGGACAACAGGCACCAACTGCTCCTCCCCCTTCGTTTGTACCACAGATATCGCCCTATGCTGTTGACCCAGGAGCTATTTCCGGATGTTTATTTCGAAATACTTACGTATGGTTGAGAAATAGAGATAGCTTCTGGTTTTTTCCCATTTTTGTCGGACCTAGGTCCGTCGCCGGTTTTAGATTTTTCGGAGGAAGATGGGCGTACTTTGGGATTGATTTGAACCAAATCAGTTCATTTACTTGTTTTTAAGTAAATTAAAAGGCGATCACCTTTCCGTATTTTACCCGGAGGGAGATCGCCTATTTTTATATTCAATTCAATATCATATAACTTAACTATTAGCGTTACCTCTTCTTGCGAATATACCCTTTAGATCGATTATACTAATTCCGATTCCGATACAAGCTCCTATGATAATAAAACTGATTCGCATCGGAATAGAGACCGAATAATCAAATAATACGAGTGCGGCACTTAATGCATTAATGGTTACAAAAATCATCTGAATACGGTACTCTACAACAAACATATAAATATAGCTGAGTGCTAGCGTGATAACCATGCTAAACTGTGGAGGCAACATTATGAATAGAACAACAAATACAACAGCACCAATGATGTTTCCCATAAGTCTGTGCTTTACCCGCTGCTTGCTATGAGTATAATGTGGTTGCAGGATAGAGAATATCGTAAGGCTAATCCACATGCCCTTTTGAACATGAGATAAATCACCAATTAGCATCCCTATGCTTACACCTACCGCCATCTTGATGGCATATTCAATACGAACAGCATTTTTATCAAATTGACCAAAAAGACTCCATAAATTCGCATAAGTCGTATCATCACTTTTACGGTGCTTAACATAATAAATAATACTAATTAGTACACCACCCACCAGCAAACCAAATATTCTGGACCCAGTTTGGGAATACACTACTGGATTTCCTTGAGCAAACACATAACATAGCATAATAGGCAAAAATGCCTTTGTCTCCATCTTCTCTGAGAATAGCATCATAATAAGGAATATGGTAACAAGGTGAACCATCAGACCCAGCACTGGATTCATGCCAGATACATACGATAAGACTCCAATAACGGGAAATGTAATTGCAATGAGTAGAGATGCTTGTATCTTTTTAATTCCAATATCCATGTTCAAAAACATAAGTAGCCCCGTGATAATGGCTACCCCCATGAGTAAATTAACATCTCCAAACAGAGCATTATATCCCATAACAAAAATCAAAATAAAAATAAGAAGTACAAGCTTTGAGAATAAGGTTTTTAATTTCACATCTTTTAACACGGTTATACATCCTTCTTTCTTTGCAAGCTTAGCAGCCAAATTTGAGGTGTATCACAATATAACCTAAACAGCCAAATTCGTCTACTTTTCATCTTTTTTTCAACCTTGACGCATTGAAAACGCTTGGATTTGCATCCAAGCGTTTTGTCATATTTTTATATGCAAATTTAACTTACCATGATTCCATAACCAGTGCCCAGTTTATTTCCTGCCATCAGATAGGACTTCGCGTTTCGTTGCAAAGATGACTGCTCCTCGTATTCGGACGGGTCGGAACTTACCTTATTAAATATCCGTTCTTCGGCCTGTCTTGCTTCATGATCCACCTGATAGATAAAGAACTTCTTTTGGAACTTCATAATATTAGAGCTTGGTTGTAATACTTCGCTTAAATTCGGGCAAAGCATCCATGAGTTACAAATGAAGACCGGCGTAATCCCTCTGAAGAATCTCCTTGCACTTTCAAAGGATTCTTCGACTTGTTGAGATTCCAACGGCTCTCCCGATGGGATGTGCACATTTAGTACAATTTGGTTTTTATAGATTTTATGGCCCTCTACCTCTAATTCACGATCAAAAACGCAGGGTTGAAATTGTAATCTTCCCAATCGGAATAACCGCAGCTGGATATGTTCTTGTAACCATTCATATTCTTGAATACCATATTCACCAAAATCTCCTCTGCAGTTAGAGCACCAAAGCTCTATGTCTGAAAACGTATCGAAATAAATCTGATCATCGATGCCTCTAACGGCATACTCTTCATATGCATCAACAGCAAATCTGACATACAAATATAAGAATAATTGCCGATAATTTGAGGATTGCTTTACATTTTCAAAGAAAGAAAATCTATCGTTATAAAACTGTTGTTTATGTAATTGATATACTTCTTCATCCATATGAAAATCGAACAAAACCTGTCTGGCGTCTGGGATAAGTCTTATCCCCTCACAAAATGATTGCAAATCCATGTCAAAAATCCCCCTAATCTATAACCCTGCACGGGCTCAAATTCTTTCTTGACTAGCTAATATTTAATTAAACCTTGTAAGGTACTCAGAAGGCGTCACATGATAGTACTTCTTAAACAGTCTGCTGAAATAAAGCTGATCTTCAAAGCCTACAAGGTTTGAGATCTGTTGAATATTTAAGTGCGTATGCTTCATGAGCTCACACGCCTTCTGCAACCTGAATCTATTGATATATTGCAACGGAGTCGTCCCCATCATGATTTTGAACAGTGTTGTATACCTATCGGTGCTAAGGTACGCGATTTCGGCAAGCTTAGTCACATATATTTCCTGCGCATAGTTATCGTGTATATATTTGATCGATTCATAGATCTCCGTTCGGTTGTTATTGGCTCTAACGTTCGACCCTTGCTCAATCTGTCTGGATATCATCGACAGCAAGTAAGAAAGAATTGAGGCAGAAGCAAGTTCATATCCTACTTTCTTATCACGAATTTCATTCATCATATCTTCAAATTTTGCAGCTATATCGTTATCAATACCCACAAAGAATGGGCCATCTTCGGCAAGCTTGGCGTTAATAAGAAGCTCATCTACTCCGTAACCGGTAAAATGCACCCAGTAGGAAATAAACTTCTGTTCGGCGTAATGACCATAGTACTGCTCTTCATGTGGACGATATATAAACAAGCTACCTGGTTGTAAGATATGCTCTTGCCCTTTACTGCGTATTGTCATCGGTCCAGAATAATTATAGGCAAGGTAAAAGTCCTTACGCCCTTCTTTCCTATGGGTCATTCTAAAATAAGCTTCATATTCGTAGAAACCGACGGAATTTACGAGTAAAAAGCTACTTAGATCAATACTTCCCCTATCATCTTCGTCCGGAATACGATATGTGCTAGAATATTTCACCCTCGTCACCTCTTGAATATATTCTAGCATAATCTTCTTTTGATACGCGAAAAATCCATATATATAAGGGAAATATGCATATGGTTTCGGTCAATAGGGATCTATACTTTTAATGACAAATACATGAATTAGCTGGAGGGTTCCCTATGAATATATCACTGGGTTTAGAAGATGCAAGCTATAAGTACGTATATGGAGTTTTGAACAAACCTAGCTTTTCTATGGACGAAAATAAGCACATTTCACTTGTGTGCGGTAAAAATGATCGTGTTGCCGTTCAACTCCTTGTCTATTCCGAGCAGGAAATGCTGGTATGTGTAAATGAGGATACTTGCTTCTATGAAAGAGGTGCTATCGACATTGTCCGCGTGAGTGTGGAAGTTCCTGGTCTGAAAAAGGGTAGCATTAAAGCTAACCTAATTGGGCTTGTCGAGGATGATGATCGACAATTAAAATCCGATATAATCCTCCAGCAGCCATTCATTCATGTCGTTGGCAGAAGAATACAACCCGTATGGATCGAAGTTGAGATTGATAAAGATGTTGAACCTGGTATTTATACTCCTCAGATCACCGTACTAGGACATCGAATGTTTGAAGACGAGGAATTGATTAGACAATTGTCATTTGAAATACAGGTCATGAATACGACGCTAAGCGATGCGAAGGATTATTCATTTAACCTGAACTTATGGCAGCACAATTCTAATATTGCTAGAAAATACGACCTAAGCCTATGGAGTGATGAGCATTTTGCCATCATGGATAACTATATCTCCTCTTTGGCCGATCTCGGGCAAAAGGCCTTAAGCGTTATTGTCTCAGAAATCCCCTGGTCGGGACAGGCGTCCAGCTATGATCAAATTGATCCTGCTAACATGTTTGAATACAATATTGTGAAAGCAACGCTGTTGAAAAATGGCGATTGGTACTTTGACTTCAATGCCTTGAATCGATATATAGAATTGGGTATGAAGCACGGGATAACTCAAGAAATTGAGGTATTTGGACTGATTAATATTTGGGTTCTTGAGGATGCAGGTTTCGGCGGTGTGATGAAGGATTACAATGATGCAGTCCGAATCCGGTATTGGGATGAGCATAGCAATACCTACAAGTTTATGAAGCATAAGAAGGATTTCGAGAAATATGTTCAGGCCTTAGAACAAAATTTCATCCATAAGGGTTGGATCGATAAGGTACGTGTAATCGCAGATGAACCCTCTGATATTGAGATCTTCACAGACCGACTTGACGAGTTAAAAAAAATGGCACCCTCCTTAAAATATAAAGCGGCCATTAATCATGCCTCCTTCATAGAGCAAAAGATCGAAGGAATTGTAGATTATGTTCCCGTTCTGGACTGTATCACCAGTGAATTCGAAAAAATACAACAAATGAAGAATGAAATTAAGGGAAGCATGACCTATTATGTCTGCTGTGTTCCTGAACTTCCCAACACATTCATTAGCTCTCATTTGCTAGAAAGTAGACTTATTCCTTGGCTGGCCTTTCACATGAACATGGATGGCTTCTTAAGATGGAATTATACGGTTTGGCCGAATGATCCACTCCATAAGATCGCTTATCATTATCCAATTTTCGCGGCAGGTGATACTAACTTTGTCTATCCCGGAAGAGACGGACAGCCCTTGCTTACACTGAGGTATAAACTTCTCCAGAAAGGAATTCGGGATTACGAAATCATCAATAGTTACATCAATCAAGGTGGGGACCGGGATAAGCTTGATCAGCAAATGAAAAAGGTATTCCTATGGCAGACAATTGATGAACTTCATCCAAGCGCTAGGAAGAAAAGAGAAGAACTCTTCTCATTGCAGAATGCAGATTATGAGGAAATTATCAGCGAAATTCTTATGGAGCTATCCTAAGGGGGATCACTATGAAGATTGGTATAATTGGATACGGGTTACGGATTAGGTCTCTGCACGTTCTCTTATCAAAAGTATTCCCGGATTGCAAAGTCGTCGCTATTGTCGATCCTCGTATAGAGGAGATCAGAACAGATATGGGGGCCGAAGCGGAATCTATCACTTTTTTTGAAAGTGCAGATGAGATGCTTCAGCATATGCAATTAGATGGCGTAATGGTGGGTACACGATGTGATTTACATACGGATATCGCACTTAAGATACTAGAGAGGAATTTGCCACTTTTTCTCGAAAAACCGGTGGCTACGAATATCTATGATTTAACTCGATTAAAAGCAGGATATGAAAACTCGAAGTCGCAAGTTGTTGTCTCCTTCCCCTTGCGCCATACAGCATTGGTTGAACTAGCTAAGGAGATCGTTGACTCTGGTAAACTTGGCACTGTAGAGCACGTACAAGCTGTGAACAATGTTCCCTATGGCGGTGTATACTATCACAGTTGGTATCGAGACGAGCAGATTACCGGAGGCTTATTTCTGCAGAAAGCTACACATGATTTCGACTATATTAACTATTTGGTAGGGCATAAGCCCTTAGCCATTTGCGCAATGAAATCTAAGCAGATCTTTAAAGGAGATAAACCCGCCAATCTGAAGTGTACGGATTGTGATGAAAAGTATACTTGCGCCGAAAGTACGATCGTGAATCAAATTGGAGAATTCTGCAGCTTTGCTGAGGATACCGGAAACG
The DNA here is from genome assembly GCF_003994475.1 of Paenibacillus anaericanus. Classification (GTDB taxonomy): domain Bacteria; phylum Bacillota; class Bacilli; order Paenibacillales; family Paenibacillaceae; genus Fontibacillus; species Fontibacillus anaericanus. Next base: position 106,751 of record NZ_RZNY01000016.1, read on the forward strand.
AAGATTCAGGTAGCGCACTAATTCATTATGAGTCAGGGATGCATCTCTCCTACTCGCAAAACTTCTTCGCCCGCCGTGGCGCAGCAAAACGTGGAGTACGGTTACTCGGCTATAAGGGAACTTTGGAATTTGATTGGTATACGAATAAACTGGAGATCCATATGCATCATGAACCACGAATTGAAACGCATCAACTTGATGTTGATCCCAATGGACATTCGGGAGGAGACTCCAAACTCCTCCATAACTTTATCCAGGTTATGCGAGGACGAGAGCAATCTCTCACTTCACTGGACGACGGCCTCCTAAGCGCATTAATGTGCATAAAGGCGAATGAATCGGCCAATACGAACACTTTCTGCAATATAAATTGGGACTGAGAAATTAATAGTCATATCGGTAATTAAAGAGGTTATCCTGTAGCAACCATGATTATGGCCTGCGTAGGATAACCTCTTTTTTCTGACTTAGCTTAATTAAATATCTTACTGCTTGTACAACTCGACATCATCAAAAGCAGAAGTAACAGAAAAAATTATAACTTATGCGGCGATCGCTCTATACCATACTACCAGCAATCAATAGAAGAAAGATAAGCAAAAGTAAAATTACGCTTATAACAAATCCAGCTATCCCCATTCCTTTACCCCTCATGGAGTTAAAAGACAAAGAACCAAATATCACTCCCAAAATAGGTAGGATAATCATGGGTAGAAACAATACTATAAATATACTATCTGGGATATCATCAACATCATTAACTAACAAGATAACAAATAAAAATAAGCCCACTAGACTTGAAATAAATGAGGCTACTGCACAGCCATTCCGATCTACTGTGTGGCCTCGTCTGAATTCTGGTTGTATATTCTCCATATCTACCTCCATCTATTTTTTCCCTCTTAATGCTAATATATGTATGTAGAAACACTATCATAAATCTCTATATTTTTCTATTATGTTTCTTTTTTCAACGATAGTATTTTAAAAAGTCACCCTCACCTGTTAGACATAAAAATACCCCTTAGATAATCATATCTAAAGGGGTATACCATCGCAATTTACTTTTATAAAAAAACCGCTTAATTTCGGATTAGATAATCGAAAGCACCTAAAGCCGCAGTAGCGCCAGATCCCATTGAAATGATGATCTGTTTATACGGACTATTGGTACAATCGCCGGCAGCAAACACGCCAGGAACGTTCGTAGCACCATGGCTATTAACAACGATCTCTCCGCGAATGCGTTCAACTGTGTCACCTAACCAATCTGTATTTGGAACAAGACCGATTTGTACGAATACACCCTGCAATTCAACATGATGTGTTTCGCCTGTCTCACGATCAATATAGGAAATACCGTCGACTTTGTCCGTTCCGGTAATTTCTTTGGTTTGAACGTTCTTATGCACAGTCACATTAGGTAAGCTGTAAAGACGGTCTTGTAAAACAGCATCAGCTTTAAGCTCTGGAGCAAACTCAAGAACGGTTACATGCTTCACAATACCAGCAAGATCAATTGCCGCCTCGATACCTGAATTACCGCCGCCAACAACCGCAACATCTTTACCGATGAACAAAGGACCGTCACAATGCGGGCAGTAAGCCACACCTTTGTTCTTGAACTCTACTTCACCAGGTACACCCATATTACGCCAACGTGCGCCTGTCGAAAGGATTACTGTCTTACTCTTGAGAACAGCACCGTTTTCGAGTTCGATTTCAATGAGATCCTTCTTTTCTAGACGCTTAGCGCGTTGAAGTTTCATCACATCAATGTCGTACTCTTTCACTTGTTGTTCAATATTCGCCACGAGCTGAGGACCTTCAGTATGTTTCACACTGATAAAGTTCTCAATGCCCAATGTATCATTGACCTGACCGCCAAAGCGTTCAGCAACAATACCTGTCCGAATACCTTTACGTGCCGCATAAATCGCAGCACTTGCACCTGCTGGGCCACCGCCAACAACAAGTACATCATAAGGAGCTTTATTATCAAACTCTGATGCGTCCGGAGCATTACCCAGCTTAGCAAGAATTTCTTCAACGGTCATACGACCGCTTTCGAAAAATTCACCATTCAGGTAAACGCTTGGTACAGACATAATATCCTTGCTTTCAACCTCTTCTTTGAATGCTCCACCGTCAATCATCGTATGAGTAATACCAGGATTGAGGACACTCATCAAGTTAAGAGCTTGCACAACATCAGGACAGTTATGGCAGCTTAGGCTGATATAAGTTTCAAATGTATATTCGCCACGAATGCTTTTGATTTGATCAATTACATTCTGCTCAACCTTGGGAGCGCGTCCGCTAACTTGCAGTAGAGCGAGTACTAATGAAGTAAACTCGTGTCCCAATGGTGTTCCAGCAAATGTTACACCTGTGTCTTCACCTATACGATTGACACTAAAACTTGGTGTTCTAGGTAGTTTTGTTTGCTCCAACGTGATCTTAGAAGACATGCTGGCAAGTTCATTTACCAGAGCAAGCATCTCAGCAGATGCATCATCGGCGCCTGCACTAACTTTAAGTACAATATCACTTTCCAAAAGACCGAGATATTGTTCTAATTGGTTTTTTATTTCTTGGTCTAGTGCCATTTATATTACCACCTTAAATTTTACCTACAAGATCTAGGCTTGGTTTCAGTGTTTCTGCGCCTTCCGACCATTTCGCTGGGCAAACTTCACCTGGATGGTTACGAACATATTGAGCTGCTTTAATTTTGTTTACAAGAGCACTTGCATCACGGCCAATGCCACCAGCTGTAATCTCAACAGTTTGGATCACACCGTCTGGGTCAATGATGAATGTACCACGATCAGCTAGACCATCAGCTTCGATCAGGACATCAAAGTTACGAGAAACCACATGGGAAGGATCACCGATCATAATGTACTTAACCTTACCAATTGCAGCAGAGCTTTCATGCCATGCTTTGTGTGTAAAGTGAGTATCCGTTGAAACGGAATACACTTCAACTCCAAGGCTCTTTAAAGTTTCGTATTGGTTCTGTAGATCTTCAAGCTCTGTAGGACAAACGAATGTAAAGTCCGCTGGATAGAAGCATACTACACTCCATTTACCTTTGAAATTTTCTTCGGAAACCTCGATGAATTTGCCTTCTTGAAATGCGTTTGCTTTGAATGGTAGAATTTCTGTTCCAATTAGTGACATGTTTTTTATATCTCCTTTTAGTTTGTTTTATAGTTGATAGTATATTCTTGAGCTGTGAACAAAACAATTTGAATACACTTGTTAATAATCATTCTCAACTAAATCACGAAATATGTCAAGCTATTTTATAATAATTCTAATCTAAGAACTGTTACATTTCAGTGAACTCATTATTTATTCTGCTGCTAATTACATCAGAGTATTCATTTCCTGAGTCATACCGAACAGTTTTAATTAGTATTCTCTACTTTCTGTCTCTTCCCCTTCTTTCCATTCACTTAAATGATAAGTTTTCAGTTAAATATCGTATATATTGTTACTTCCTTTTTCAAATATAATATAATTGGACTATCTATCTAAACTACTATAGAGGAGTAACATTACGATTATGATCAAAAGACTCACTGAACTATTTTCAATCCCCTCTTATGCCTTACTTTTTTTATGTATGTTACTACAGGGAATGGGAGTTTCACTCAGCGCACCCTTTTTATCGATTTATTTCACTGAACAACTCGGAGTATCAGTCGGGATATTTGGTATTTTTCTAGCAGTCACGTTAATTGTAGGGATATGGATCAGTACGCTAATCGGAAGACGCTCTGACCATGGCTTGAATCGAAAGAACATTTACCTCATCTCCACACTCTGTAATGCTCTTGCTTATAGCGGATACTTACTTTTCCAGGATTTTACGACCCTGTTTATTTACATGACCGTGTTCACCGCCCTCGGTGCACCAGGGATGCCTCAATTGTTCGCCATTGCTAGAGAAGCTGTGAATAAGAGTCATTTAACTGATCATGCGTTTGCTAATTCTACTCTACGTTCTGCTTTCTCTCTCGGCTTTATTACAGGTCCATTAATCGGTACCCTACTAATTGCTGCTGTTGGATTTAAGGGGATTTTCTCGGGCACGATCGGAGTTTTCATGATTGTTGCCTTACTTATTACCCTATTTCTCAAATCAAATACAGAACTGAAACCCAGTAATACTAAAGTAAAAGTGACAAGTTTCCGGCTGAGTCAGAACCGTAATATTCTGCTTCCTTTTCTGGTTTTAACACTCATGTATATAGCTCACTGGACGAGTAGCATCAATACCGCCCTATTTATTACGCACAATCTCGGTGGAACGACAAGTGATGTCGGTCTAGTCAGCAGTATTTGCGCTGCACTGGAAATTCCTTTTATGATTACGCTTGGTCTACTCAGTGCAAAGTATAGTAACCGAATCTTGATGATGTGTGGTGCCATTTTAGGAGGAGCTTATTATATCGTGGTCCTTATCTCAGGTGCTATGTGGCAGATGCTTGCAGCTCAAATTCTACTCGCTGTTTTTGTTGCCGTTATCTCAGCGATTGGCATTAGCTACATCCAAGATCTGCTTCCAAGCATGCCTGGGTATGCATCCACGCTCTACTCAAATGCATCAACGATCGGAAGATTGATTGGTAGTCTTGTTGGTGGAGGATTAGCCAGTATTGTAGGTTACCGTTATTCATTTGTATTCTGTTTAATACTCGTCATTATTTCTTTAGTCATGCTCGCGGTTAGCGGCCGTCACTCTTTAAATGAACCAAAGAGATTAGCGGTTTAATCCGCCTTTTAACCCTGTGAATTGATTAAGCCGAAATGAAACGTAAGGAGCTTTCTCTCCTAAAGAGTTGCCAAAAAAATTTAAAAAGGCCACGAAACCTATTCCCAAGGTTCCGTGGTCTTTTAGCATTGTCTACTTATTATTGCGATTAGGCATTTTCAAATCATCTCAAGAATAGTGAAGTGCCAAGGATTGCAACGTATATCTCATAAATTCTGCAATGAACAGTATGATTGGTTTATGAAGTGGTATGATGTTTGCGTTAAACACAGGTAGAAATATGGATATTCACTCTACTTCAAGTAGGTTCCTGTCACTCCAATTCCACCGTTACCGTTCAATACATACACTCTCGCATTTCCTTTGCCGGAGCATATCAGAGTAATCGTGCCGCCCGTAACAGTTTTGGTATCGCCAGTTACCGCATCCACGTAGGTTCCGTTCGGAATTCCGGTAAATGTCGCATTTCCCGAGATCGTAACCAGTGCAAAGCTATCAATTCCTTTCGTACTGTCGGTGTATCTTCTTTTAAATGCCAAATCACCCGTTACATTCTCTGTAGAATATTGGCCTTTTTGCAAGGCTGGGACAGCTCTTCTGATTAAATTGAGTTGTCTGATATGTTTTGCCAAAGGATAATTCAATGAATCCGCAAGTGTGCCGGTAGCATTGGTATATTTACCGTAATCTTGAACCGTAACACTACCCTCAATGAGATCTCCAAAGTAAGCACGCCCTGTTGAACTGAGTGGTGCATTTGGACCTACATCGATGACTGATCCTTTTTTGAATTCAACTTCAGAACCATAGTAGATCGCAGGTATTCCTCGGAAGGTGAACATCAAAGCGAGATTCTCAGCCCAAGTGTCTTGTGTCCCCGCAAATCTTTGATTTTCTGGTGCTTGGTCAGGCGCATAGTCATGGGAGTCAATATAAGTAACATTCCAGGTAGCATCGTTATAAAATTGATCCCCGCTCTTCATACTGAATGCTTCCTGTGCAGTTTTGAACGCCCAATGCATAGGAAAGTCAATGACATCCATACCTGATTTCATCGAATAGTCAGGAGCATGATAATTATTACCTATTAAAAAAGCATTGTTCGAGGTTGGCTGTCCTACTGTAGTAGAGTTATCCGCCCACTCTTGTTCAACTGACAACTTGTTGGAAGCGTAATCATTTGTGCCGTCGCCCGGATAGGATTTCGAACTTTTCCAAGTATAAAATGGTGTCGATATTGCTGGAATCCCACTGTTCCACACATCTCTGTACCGAGTAGCCACTTCACCAAATACAAAGAAGTTTGAGCCCCCTCTTGTTTTCCAAGCAGGAACATAGTACTTGTTAAAAATATACCGGCTCACATGCTTCACAGTATCGACCCGGAAAGCATCAACACCCATGTCTATATATTGATTATAGCTGTCAATTAGATACTCATTAACTACAGGATTCTCCGTGTTCAAGTCCACCGCGTCTCCTGCAATCTGTCCTGTCTGTACGGTGTAAGATTCCCAGGAAAGACTTTTCTCGGTATGGTACATGTTATTGTTGGTCTCCGCATTTTTCATTATTGCGAGTCTTGCCTGATATTGCTGATCAGGGGTCATGGTATCATAGTTAGCTGGCAGCTTATCCGTAATTTTGATCATGTTATTCACAGTGTCCGCTGCAGTTGGATCTTTCTTGAACATAGGTAACAAATTCTCTTCACCAAAATTACCAGAATGATTAACGACGACATCCTGAATAACCTTTATCCCCTTGGCGTGAGCCTCATTGATCAATTCCTGATAAGAAGCTCCCGCTGATTCATACCTTGGATCTACTTTGGAAAAATTTATTGCATGGTATCCGTGATAATCATAACCGCTGGCATTCTGCACAACAGGCGTAATCCAAATAGCACTGAATCCGAGGGCTTTAATGTAATCGAGCTTCTGGATCAGTCCCTTAAAGTCACCTCTCCAAGCTGGGTCTGAATCCGAATTTCCTGCCTTGGTATCATCCCATGCATGCACGTTGTTACTCGGATCGCCATCATAGAATCGGGAAGTAATCACGAAGTAAATGGTGTCTTCACGGAAATCGCCCTTATTTCCAATAGAATAGACAAAGCTCTGTTTAGTTTCATTTCCGGCACCGTCTATCACAAGAAACTTCAGTGTCGTGGTCTTGTTGATAAGGATGGACGGTCCTGTCAAAGCAGTTAAAACATTTCCTGAGACATAGACATTTGAGCTAGTGGTTGGTTCCGTACCATTATCCGTGTAATAAGCTGTTGTCGTTGCGGTCTTGTTGTCTTTTATATTAAAAGATACGGTAACCGCTGAACTTGAATTCCCAACAGGCAAATTCGCTGTTATGGTTGGGGCTTGCAGATCGATATTCAGGTCAATGACATAAGCAAAAGAGCCTACACTGCCTGCTTGACCGATGGAGTTAACCCCGTATGCCTTAATAGTCATAGTAGATGATACTTGGATTGGAGTGGTGTACAAGGTAGAGGATGTCGTAGGTGTCGACCCGTCTGTCGTATAGTAAATTTTATCGTCACTGTTGACACTTGAAAGCTTCACGGTTTGTGCAGAATCATATGTTTTCGGCGCTAACGAGACTGAAATCACGGGAATCTTGGGAATCTCCGGATTAGCGTCATACCACACATTATCAGCGTTATACCATCCCTCTTTCACACTGCGGGACAAGTCGGCAGTCTGTTTGCCGTTACCATCATTAAAGATAAGGCTTGTGCCGGTGGCGTTGGCAATACTATAGCTGTACCAGTCATTTCCGTCCGAATTCATTAGAACTCCCGGCCACGCTCCGCTTATTGGAACAGTTGTCGGATTTAGATTCCAGTAATGGATTCGGATCGATGAATTCCAGCTTGATGGTTTCTTAAAATGAACCGTTAAACCCGCCGGAGTTGGCGTAGGAGTAGGCGTTACTGTTGGTGTCGGCGTAGGTGTTGGTGTTGGTGTTGGTGTTGGTGTTGGTGTTGGTGTTGGTGTTGGTGTTGGTGTTGGTGTTGGTGTTGGTGTTGGTGTTGGTGTTGGTGTTGGTGTTGGTGTTGGTGTTGGTGTTGGTGTTGGTGTTGGTGTTGGTGTTGGTGTTGGTGTTGGTGTTGGTGTTGGTGTTGGTGTTGGTGTTGGTGTTGGTGTTGGTGTTGGTGTTGGTGTTGGTGTTGGTGTTGGTGTTGGTGTTGGTGTTGGTGTTGGTGTTGGTGTTGGTGTTGGTGTTGGTGTTGGTGTTGGTGTTGGTGTTGGTGTTGGTGTTGGTGTTGGTGTTGGTGTTGGTGTTGGTGTTGGTGTTGGTGTTGGTGTTGGTGTTGGTGTTGGTGTTGGTGTTGGTGTTGGTGTTGGTGTTGGTGTTGGTGTTGGTGTTGGTGTTGGTGTTGGTGTTGGTGTTGGTGTTGGTGTTGGTGTTGGTGTTGGTGTTGGTGTTGGTGTTGGTGTTGGTGTTGGTGTTGGTGTTGGTGTTGGTGTTGGTGTTGGTGTTGGTGTTGGTGTTGGTGTTGGTGTTGGTGTTGGTGTTGGTGTTGGTGTTGGTGTTGGTGTTGGTGTTGGTGTTGGTGTTGGTGTTGGTGTTGGTGTTGGTGTTGGTGTTGGTGTTGGTGTTGGTGTTGGTGTTGGTGTTGGTGTTGGTGTTGGTGTTGGTGTTGGTGTTGGTGTTGGTGTTGGTGTTGGTGTTGGTGTTGGTGTTGGTCCGGCCGCAAGGGTCACATAGTCGATATTGATATTTCCAGTATCATCGGTGTCATATTTGTAAGCGATCGTATTATTCCCTGCCTGTAAGGAGAGCGTTTCTGTTTGGTCACCCCATGCATCCCAGTTTGCCAAGTTCGCCAAAGTGGTCTGCTTTACCTTTGCTCCATTTACATAAATGGTAACTTTTTTGGCACTGCCGGTCGCATTGGCGTAGTGGAGCGTGGCATTATATTCCGCCGAAGCGGAAGACTGAACGTTGAAAGTAGTCGTCGCTCCTGTAATTGTGTAACCATCAACAAAACCAGTTCCCGAATATCCGGTGTGATTCGTATTTATTGTTGCGCCACCTGATAAGCTAGCACTCTCAGCTTCGTATTTTCCAGCAACCGGAATAACAACCGTCCAATTCTTGCCTCCGTTGCTATCCCAACTATCCGTTGGGGCCGTGATGTGATAACAATAAATAAGTGTGGCGCCCTCCTGGACATTGATATTCGCCGTAAACGTGGTTCCATTCTTGGACATGGCTGTGTCCATAATATCCGTCCAGTTATTCGAGGTCCAATGCAGTGTTACAGCAGTCGCTGTAGAGTTTGTATAGGTGACTGTATAATCATTGTTGCTAGCCGAAGCCCCACCGGATAATCCGAATAAGCTACAGCAAAGCGAAAAAATGACTAACCAAGAAACAAAACGCCTTGATTGTTTTCGTAGCAAATAAAAAACCTCCTTATTAATTTTAAATACAAATCACTCCGTGCAAACGTTTGCAATTATAAGAAAAAAAATTACTCGATATTATCAATCTCCTCCTTCGTAGAAGCATGGAAAAATATCATTGTATGCGTTTACAAATAGAGCTGTAAAGAAGTCGTAAAATTACAATTAGATCCATATATAATGATTTTTCCCTGTTTTCGATTATAGGCTTCAAACTTTTCCTGGTCAATACAACTTTTAGACTATAAATCCAAATCTTTAGAGGTCTAATTACGTAGTTCAATCGTTTTCATTCACCAGAAGCTTTTAGGTAAACATATTAAATGCTAGCTTTGTAACAGTTTATGACTCACTACCGTATCAATCAAAGTTTATAACAAAAGGGAGAACATATTAGTTAATATGTACCAAGGCTGTCGAGAAAGTCTCGACAGCTATTTTTACGACTTAACAACTACTCATTCTTTACTTCTTTAACTCTAAATAATTCATGCTATATTCTTCTCCCAAGAAATTCATCACCCCAGAAAATCCATGAACTTCCCATTCCCCATCCTCATTTGGAGTGAAAATATATTCTCGTTTCCAATCCTTTAACTTCTCGTCATCACCAACATATTCTTCCATAATCCTTAAACTAGTTACATTGAAAAATTCATTCTCGTAGTAACTCTTATCAATGACCGCATTTGTTACAGTTATTCCTTCATGGAAGACAGTTGGGTAAAATGTATCCTGTATTACATACATACCAGACTCCGACTCGGGCACGGATTCCATTGTATTTAGAAAAAAGATAGATAAAATATCTTTAGAATACTTTCCAAACTCTTCGTCAAAAGATTTCTCTAATTCCTCATACTCCGTTATTGAGACTTTTTCTCTCAACGCTAAATCAATAATGATTTTTTCCTTCTTCTCAACCATTTGAATGGCAGTTTTTATATCGAAATCAATACTTTCTTCTTTGATCGGCTTTAACTGTTCTGATGAATTACACGCAGATAAAATAAAAAAGGCCATAACGAGTAATAATTTATAATAAGATCTCATGATCACCTATCCCCCTATATTTTCAAATATAAGATGCCCCCCATTACTTAATACTATCGTTATTCAAAGGTTTTGTTTCAAATATAGAAACTTTTTCTCTTTTTTTGAATCTTATTTCTCAATATTTTATTATGAACAACATACGAAAGAGAGGTGAATCCATTGAAGCAATACGAAGTAGCTACACTGAAAAAAGGACTTCTAATTTTAGATGCTTTACAAGAAAAGGATATGACTCTTCGTGAAGTTATACAAACATTCTCATTTAATAAATCAACAGCCTTTCGTTTGTTATATACCCTTGAAATAATGGGCTATGTTAAAAAGATTGATAATTCCTATAGTCTTACTAAAAAGATGGGGTTTTTATCTACTTCCTTTAACTCAAAAGCAAATTGGTTATCGGTTCCACCTTTATATGAGCTGAGTAGAGAAGTTGGAGAAACAACCTATGTTGGAATCCTTTATGGTACGGAAGTAGTCACCTCACAAGTTGTTGATGGCACTCATTCAATGAGGGCACACTCCGAGGTTGGTGACAGGGCTCCTGTACATTTAAGTGCTCTAGGAAAAGTCATATTAGCTTTTTTAGATAAAACCAAGCTCGATGAAATCCTTAAAGAATTGACATTAGTTCAAAATACAAAAAATACATTTGTAGACTTGCACTTATTAAAAGAACATCTAAAGGTCATTCGTAAGCAAGGATACGCAGTAGATGACGAAGAGACAGAAATAGGTTTACGCTGTATTGCTGCTCCTGTCATCTTTGAGGGAAATATGATTTCAGCAGTTGCGATATCTGGTCCAGCCCTTCGGTTGAATAAAAAATTAGATAGAACTTTAAGCAAAAAACTTATTCAATGTAGTTCACGTATTTCGAAAATGCTTTGATGGAAAACACCCTAAAATATGAGGAAGGGGATTATGATGAAAGAGATGTCAACAAAAGTATACATTGCATTATTTTCTTTGGCCATTAGTGCTTTTGCCATTGGAACAACCGAGTTCGTCATTGTCGGTTTACTTCAAACAGTTGCTGATGATTTATCTATTTCGGTGACAAAAGCTGGCGCTTTAATTTCTGGTTATGCAGTAGCAATAGCTGTTGGAACTCCAATTGTTACAGCTATTACAGGGCGTATTCCGAAAAAAGGATTTTTACTAATCTTAATGATGGTTTTCATTCTAGGTAATGCATTTTCGACCATTGCAGGAACCTATGAGCTATTAATGATCTCACGAGTTATTACTGCTATCGCACATGGGGTATTTTTTGCAATTGCAGCTACAGTTGCTGCCGATATCGTACCAGAAAACAAAAGAGGAACAGCTATTTCAATTATGTTTACCGGATTAACAGTAGCAACCATAGCTGGTGTTCCAATGGGGACTTATATTGGACAAGAGTTTGGTTGGCGCGCTACATTCGGTGCGGTAGCTATACTCGGCATTATTGGACTAATCGTAAATGTATTTGCTGTTGATAAAGTGAGCAGACCAACAAATCCTCCAACTCTTAAAGATGTAGGACAACTTGTGAAAAATAAACGAATTCTACTGGCACTATTAATGACCGCATTAGGTTTTGGTGGAACTTTTGCGTTATTTACCTACCTCGCTCCTATACTGGAAACAATCAGTGGCTACTCAGCTGGATCTATTTCATTGCTGCTTTTAGTTTATGGAGTTGCCGTTGCCATTGGAAATATAGTAGGTGGGAAAATGGCCAATCAGCATCCCGTTAAATCATTACGCTTCGTCTTTTTACTCCAAGGTATCGTACTTTTATTACAAATAATACTACTACCTAGTAAAGGATTAAGTATTTTATCTATTATTTTGTTAGGTTTGTTTGCATTTATGATGTCTCCAGGAGTTCAAGCGTACATTGTAATGCTTGCTGAAAAATTGGTTCCTTCTGCAAAAGATATTGCATCTGCACTTAATATATCAGCTTTTAATGTAGGGATCGCTGCAGGATCTACCTTAGGTGGATTAGCAGTAAACTATTTAACGTATTTAGATACGGCATGGATTGGTGCGATTATGGTGGCATTCGCCTTTCTTCTATCCGTACTGAATTATAAATTAGATAAAAAACAAAAATTATTTTAAGGGAGAGTTATTTATGAACTTACAACAACTAGAAAACGTAGAAAAGGATTTACAATTTGAATCATTTACAAATGAAGATGCTCTAAACCTTGGTATGACATTAATTAATTATGCAAAGGAAAATAACAAAGCAGTAGCTATTCATATTGAGCGTAATCGAGTACCTTTATTCACCCATCTAATGGATGGTACATCTGAAGAAAATGTATTTTGGTTATATCGAAAAAAACGCGTAGTAGATCATTACAATAGAAGTTCTCATTATATTGCAGCAAGATTTGAAAAACAGGGAACGACCCATGATGAAAGCTCTCTTCTTCAATCATCAGATTATCAAGCTGTAGGCGGCTCATTCCCTATTCGCATTAAAGACGTAGGCGTAATTGGCACTGTAACCGTAGCAGGACTTACGGCTCAACTCGATCATGATTATGCTGTCGAGGGAGTAAAACGTTTTTTAAGTAAATAAGGAGTTGATGAACGAATGGTTATCGAACATGCCATGTTAATTATCAAAGCCTGTCTATGACTAAACATTTACCTATCAAATAGACAGTTATAAAAGTATGTCTTTATGTGGCATGAGTTCGGTATTCGTCCGAACTCATGCCTTATTGGCTTTGAATGTAAAAAAGTTTTATAGGATGGCTGAATGCTGCTCTTAAACCTTTTCCGCCGAGACCAATGATTTCAATAATAAACCTGCAATTGTTTTTCCAAATCTGACAATGATCTATAGCTTACCACTATCTCATCATTGAGATGATATTTGAGCTATTGCCCAGTTACCTCAATATAGATAATATGTCTCGAGGTTAAATGTAAGATTACTAAAGAAGTGATTTGTACCAAACTTTATTCAATCTTTTTTTACAAAGCTACAGTATCCCCCTCCCCTATAAATAAAAAAAGTCCCGATAATGTTTTTCATCATCGGGACTGACTAGTGGTTTACGAGTTTTTTTATTGGTTTCACACTTTTATATCACCAGACAGTTATTGTCAGGTGTAATAAAACTGTGGAACCAATTTTGTTGATTTTACTGGGTTTGCCCAGGCACGTGATAAAGGCGAAAAAAAGAAAGTGTGGAACCACTATAAATTACCCTGTAAAGAAGGTGGGAAACCAAATTTAAAGTGTTGGCCATGTTTCAAGCTAAAGTTTCTATAACTCTTCACCTCCTCATTTTAATTTCCCTTGCAAAGTATAAGCAGTTAGTTCACGATCATATTTAATTTCAGAAGCTCGTTGAAAATCAGATTCCGCTTTTTCGAAATTGCCCTCCGCTTGATATGCATTTCTACGACTGATGAGTATCTGAAAAAATAAGGTGGTAGATATTTGTCTTCCTTGTGCTGTGAACTCCTCATATTGCTCTATCGCTTGGCTGTACAAGGTGATAGCTTGTTTATAATTATTTTCATCATATTGAATATTACCTTTGCTGTTGTAGAGTTTTACCATTTCTTCAGGCACAACTGTTCCTCCTAATTGTAAAACCCGCATATTCATCTTTATTGCTTCATCAAAACAATTAATTGCTTTATCGGGCATTTCCAACTGTCGATACACCTGTCCCAGGTTTAATAGCAAGTCACTTTCCGTTCCTCGAGCCAATATCTCATCCTGCTTATACATATATGGAAGTAGCTCCCTTGCCTTGATGGCTAAATTAAGTGCATCTTGAGGATTTGTTCGTTTGAAAATGTTGCAAGCCGTTTTTAACATATTAATTTTCTCAGAGACAATTAATTTTCCGTCCCCCCCCTGTTCCTCAAACCGGGATATCTTTCTCTCTAGTTGTTTCAAAATGGTGAGCGCTTCATTCGATTTATTTCTGTTTTTATAAAAAATGGCTTCATTTAGCATTTGAACCAATTCCGATTTCAAGACCCTAACCTTACTATCTATCGTATTTCCCTTAATATTGTTTCTCTCCATTTTGGCCCTCATAAAATACTGCTCAGCCTTACTTTTAATTCCTTGTTTTGAATACAGCGTTGCCAGGCTGTTGTAGCACTCTGACAAGGGAAGCTGACCAACCGATATATGTTGTTCTTCTAACAAAAACAAACCTTCTTCAAGCTTTTCAACGGCAACATCTAGCATATTCGCGTTTATCAATAGTTTGCTTATCGTTTCCATAAGGAAGAGATAGTCATCTGGATTAAATGGAATTTGAGCTTTGGCAAGCGCTCGTATAGCTAAATTAATATGGGTATAGAGTAGATAATAGCATTGTTGTTGTTGCTCGCTGCTGTAGGCACCACCTTGCTGAAAATGATATGACAATAATCTGAATATAGGTGATATCCTTTCTCCAATCTTCGATCCAAAAGTATCGTGATTACGGTTAAGTAATGCCGTTAGTGCATTAACAATATATACTGCCTCATCATCCTCTAATGGCCTTTCTTGAGTATTTCCGATTATGAAGTGAACACCTTCAATTAATTTTGTCATATATTGATCGATGGCTGGCTCATATTTGTCCTCAAGTATTTCTCGTAATTCCTTGCGATGGATACTTATTAGATTACCTTTTCCTGTTCGTCGGATATCCAGCAGTGGCTTTAGTTCATTCAGGAAGCACAAAAACTTAAAGCTGATTTCTTCTTCTCCAAAAGTTTGAGATAATTGTTTGATACTCGGTGATACTGCGGAGAAAGATAAGGACATGAGAACCCCAAGCATTTCTCTAAAATATTGTTCTCCGTACATTCTGGATAACAACTCGAGGAAATGCTCTTCGGCTTTTATAGGCGAAGCATGGACCGCCTCCATTCCTTTTTCTAAATAAGCTTTAATTAAAATACGTAGGTGAATAAAACTCCCTTCACTAATCTGAATCAGCTTTTTCACATCTTCAGTAATTGGCTTTAGTTTTTGTTCCTTTAATTTGAAATCGACAAACTCCTCCAACATCTCCTGATACCTCGGATCTGTTGGTTCGACAGACATTTTCTTTATGAAGGAGATCAAGGCAAGCTTATCTTTTGTAAACAAGGAAAGTTGTTCATCCATCCGGCAAGTGATGAGAATATATATACCATCATCAAGCATTTCCGGACTTGGTAACATATCAAAGATCGATTTTCCACTTCGTGCCGGTATCTCATCCACGCCGTCCACAATAAGGATCATTTTTTCAGCGGACTTATATTTCTTATGGGCAGTAAAAAGAGTATTCAACAGCTTAGACACATTCTTCTCCGATGCAGCCGATTCGACGTCGATATTTGGAATATCTCCATCCAACATCTCTCCACTTCGATCCAATTGTCTAAGGAGATCTGATAATTTCGAAACAAATATAGAAGGAACATGTGAGAATATATCATTTATATAATAGGTTCGACATACAATGTTGTCTAGACGGACAAGATCGTAAACCAATGGATC
This sequence comes from Paenibacillus anaericanus, assembly GCF_003994475.1. GTDB lineage: Bacteria > Bacillota > Bacilli > Paenibacillales > Paenibacillaceae > Fontibacillus > Fontibacillus anaericanus. The sequence continues at coordinate 122,541 of NZ_RZNY01000016.1, forward strand.
GAGCATTTTGGCAAATGTCGATTTCCCCATGCCGTTAGCCATTTCCAAGAGAATGTAGCCCCTGTCGTTTTCTTCGATAGCTCTCTTTAAATCCTCCAGCAGAAATTTAAATTCAATTAGGTCCTCCGAGCTCATTATTCGATTAATGGTATCCGCTTGCGAACGGATATAAATGTCATTTTCTGCCGATGCAGTTGCAATCATTGAAGTATGCTTTCTTTGCATGCTATTGTATATGTCCGTAAGTGTAGTAGGTTTTTGTTTTTTCTTATGGCCTGTCGAATAGTTGATGAAAGAAGCGGTTGATTTCATGCTATAATATGAGTCAAATAAATACACGTTGTTATCGATATATTGGACAAAAGGTTCGAGCTTAATTTCCTTTCCGTCAAATTGAACGATTAGTTTTTCGTCAACCATACTTTCGGAGTAAGTATCCCCGCTTCCGATCAAAAAAAACGAATTATAGTTGTTTCTGAGCAATATACGAACCCCCGAATACAACTCCTCACAGCGATGAAAGTGCTCTACTATTGTATGAACCTTTTTCTCGATATCAATTTGGAAATCAAGACTATCGTCGAGTAATAGTGCCCCGTGACCAATCTTGTCATTGCGCCACGAAACGATGTTATACTTCGTATATATTCCATGAATGTCCTTTAGAATACCTATCAGTCTGCTGTTACTCGAACGATTGGTATCGATAAGCTTGTATGCTACGTGCTGCCAGTCCCCAAGGCTAAGTGGTTTACTTGTCATGAAAGACAGGATTTCATTATACTCAGAACTGTTTTTCTCTACTTCAACCATTTCAGAAACCAATAATAGCGTAGAGAATTTTACAAGCATTTCAAACATGTCTTTCAATTTCAATTGAGCCCCATAGGTCGATCCTGCCGACAAGAGTCGACGTAACTTCTCGTATTGTTGAGCGATAATCGAGGGCCCTTCCTGCAAAATTGCAATGTTCCAAAGTTGAGGATCATCGGCAAGCCTGCTATACCAACTTTTGCTTACTGTAACCTCTTGATAATCACAATTTTCATTTCGACATACATATTTTAGTCCGAATTGCATAAGTTCATATCCACACTTTTTGCAAGATATCGTCAATTCTTGTGCCCCATTCTATTTAGATATCGCTTCATTCCATATTTCGTTCTATTTATTATCGCATATTCGTACCTATGAACATGATGAAAGTATTACGAGCGTAATTGTCAAATTGCCCCCACTTTGTTCAAATGATGAGGGCTAAGAATAAAAAATTTGATGCCTAACTTTTAAACTGTCTTGTCCTAGACAAGCTCACTGCATTACAAATGAAGTCAAAGTGCTTAGCCAAAAAAGGAATTTTCGATTTTATTTTTAAATAAAGCCTCATTTAATAAATCAAAGCAGAAACTTCGGAGCTCTTTGTTGTGGTTCCGCAATTCATCAAGCATGTGTTGCAGCGTGCGACCTCTCTTATCCCTTGAAATGATCGTATTGATTGCTTTAATTTGTCTAGGAAGTGGTTCACGACTCTTATTTATCTCAAGATCTCTTTTGATTTCTTGAAGTACATTTCCCGGGACAATTCCCCAACATATTATTAACAAGATAATTGCATTAAACAACTGTTTTGCAGCTGGATGCCACGTTTCATTAAAAACTGTATTTCCATTGGTGCTACTTGTTCCCATTCCAACGGTTTCAGATGCTAACGGGTCAAAAAGTGTTAGTTTAGGGTGATGAATTAGTTCAAGGAAATGATTGGCTGCATAAGTGCCGCACAAAAAGGTCCCGGTAATATCATCTTTTTTCGCTCGATAAGAAAAACAATAATAGCTATCTGTAAGTAAGTCCTTAGTACAACTTCGGCGTTCTTGCCCGTTCAACAACCGGACATGAGCAATGGGTGTGATAAAATATTCTTGGACCAACTTCTCTCTAACCTCTGGTGATCTGCACGGAAGCATCCCAAATACCTCATTTCTTGTTTCTATCCATTTTGAAGTACATCAACTCCCAGTTCTATGCTGTTTAATTGGGAGCAAAGCCCGGTTAAAGTTCTCTTTTATTTGCCGTTCGACATCTTCATAAGAGCAACCCCAAAGCGAACTCAAGTATTTTTGAACTAGCCTTATATCTTGGGATTTAATAATCTTGTCTTCAATTTTGATGAAGGGTCCATCACTCTCAGTTAACAATCGGTCTCGAGGAATCTTTGCGATAATTTTACATCCGTTAGACGAATGGAGCATTGCAGGGTTAACTGAAAAGTAATGACCTGCTTCAACAATTTCTTTTATTAAGGATAATGAACCACTGTACCAATGAAAAACAGCCCGTTGAATTGAGAACTCTTTTAGCATTTGCAGGACTGTAGATTCAGCCCTTCTTGAATGAAGCGAAATAAATCGAGGTCTATCACTGATATGGCTTAACACATGACGCAGGCTTTGGAGTTGTTTTGTTTTTGTACTTATGCCTTCTCTTGAAAAGTCCAGTCCAATTTCTCCAATATATGATGTCGTTTTTGCATATTCAATAAATTTTTTCATTTCAGTAGGTGTATGCTTATCGGCATAGAGTGGATGTAAACCTAGGGCCACTCTAATATATTTAAATTCTTTCAAATGAGGATAGCCCAATGCATAGTGACTCGGCAAATTTGTAACTGCAATAGTTGATATACCTTTTTTTTCATTTTCATTAGCTACTGTATAAGGGTTCTTGTACAAATCTATATGGCAATGAGCATCGATCATTTTAATTCACATCCTTAAGTAAGACCGATCAATTGATTAATACCAGTTGTTCCTTTGTCACTAACAAGTTCTTTTACCTCAGCCATCGCTCGAATAACAAGATTTGAATACTCATCAATTTCTTCGATAGACACACCACTTGAAAGCAATAATCTTTTTATTTCCTCAACATTATAGTTGTGCCCCAGAAATGCCAATACAGCCCTAAAATCACTAATAGAGACTTTATTACTTGACAAATCGATTTCATCACTACAAATGTCAATCCCGTAGTTTTCATTGTCTGCATCAATTACATGCAATGATGCTCTTCTAAAAATACAGGGAACACATCTCCCACAACCTTTTGCATCTCTTCTAATCCAACTGGATTTATGTCCACTCTTACCACAAGACACTGAATCGGGAATAGCATTCTGTAGTACTTGTTGATTTCTGCACTGGCTAATTGCCTCTCCTTTGGTCTTCATACCTAACGGGTTCAATATTGGATTTGTAATTCCGACACCTTGTAAAATATGACTCAGCATTCGCAAATAGCTTGGATGAGCAGTTCTCGTGCTGCAAGAGCCTCTTCGAGATGGTGTAAGAGGTATATTTAAAGCAATTGTTCCATTCTCCGGTATTAACAATGGTACATCCTCGCCAATACTTGCAGCTGCATAGATTCCGATGGCAAGGAACAAAATAGAGCGGCTTCTGAAAGTTGTTTCTTTTCCTGAAGGACTCTGACCGGCCCTAACTTGTAATGAATCAATTCTGGAAGCATAATGCTGCTGCAAATGTTGAAAAAGATTACTCTGATCTGTCTTAGGTCCACTTACTTGTCCATCATAGTGTCCCACCAGTAAAATATCTCCTTGTGGATTACTTTCCAGCCAGTCCACAGCACCAACTAATGAATCTAGTCCACCCGAAAATAAGCAAACCAAATCCGCTTGAACACGTGACAAGACTCGCCTTGGTGAACGTCTTCTTTCATTTGGTCTATGCAACGAAGAAGTATTTTGATAAAACTCAATATCCCAAATATCTCCGGTTAAAAATGACATACACTTATCCAAATTTCCCTTTACAGTTTGCCACTTCAGCAACTCGTATACAGGGATTTTAATCTTAATATTCCGAGTCCATTTATCCTCTACACTTTTTCTCCCAACAAATTTATCTGTGGCATAGAACACAGTAGCCATAAACAAGAAGTCTAAGACAGTATCGTTTGGAATTCCACATCTTTGAAATAGTGTTTTAAAATCCAAATCAAGATTACTGACTTCTTGAGTATCGGTATTCTGAAGGGATACTTTTGCTAGTTCGAGTTTAGTTTTTTCCGCCGGGCTTACCGTCACATTTATCATGGCTAACCTCCAAATACATCTAGTGTTTTTTCTAATACTTGAACACATATTGATTCGCCTTCTGGCCCGCTCCAATCTACCTGTGTAATGTCTTTATCGAGAGAAAAGACTGTAATTTCTGATTTAATATAATCCAATATATCATTTAGGAATGCATCGGCTTGAGCATTACCAACTTTAGAAGCTAATCTTTCATAAAAAGATCGACAAAATTGTTGATAAACATAATAACCAAAAAACTTTTCCAGCATCTCCGTCAAACTGTCTGGGTTTGAACATCCTTCTAGTACTTGAGTGATTTCATCAATCCCCTCAACTTTCTCAAACATTTCGTCCATAAGTTGAGATAGAGCATTTCTGGCATCAACTTGATCGATAGTACTTGCTTCTTCCCCAAAATAATCAATAAGCGACAAAACAATATCCGATGTTGCCTTTCCCTTTAAATGCTCTAATCCCGTTTGTTTCAGTGCTTCATTGATTCCTAGACGGTTTACTAAGGAAAGAAATGAACCTAAATTCTTTGCAACAGCTTGAGCGCTTTTAGCACCCATACCTCCATTCTTTGCTACACCTTGCGTACCTCCATTGGCACGAATAAACTGTCCCACTAATTCCTTGGAGTTATCAGAGCCAGGGCGACCTACTTTAGCTAGCCTTGAAACTTTACTCTTCAGATCTCCCCATTGAGGGGTTGTTGGTGCATCGTAGCCTTTAGATGTTCCCATTGAATATCTACCTCCTTTTTTCGATAGGTTTTAAAGCTCGACCAATTTTTGTCTCGGTTGATTTCAATTGTTTAATTACGGGTTCAAAATGCTCATTCAGTTCTTGTTTACTTCTTTGCAAAGTAATCAAATCGTTACCAACCGCCGGGGGGATAGCATCCGCAGGAACATTTAATAAAATGCGAGCGAGAATTTCAATACTTTCAATGACATCCTTTTCTATTAATCCTCTTAATGCATCATAGCCAACTTTTTGATCTGGATTTCGGAGGATATGCTTTTCAATTTGATTTAGCAGTAAAATGCGCTCATCTGTACTTAGTTTTAATGTAGAATCAAACGCACGTCCCATCCTTCCTGCATTAGAGGACAGAATGTCTTCAAGTATAGTTCTTACAAATGGTGGAATCATAGATACCCCTGATAAAGTTGAACTCAGCTTGTCCCTTGCTACCCAAAAATAATCCCTCAAATCTATATCGCTCAACAACGGCTCCATTGCCACCCAGCGGCGCATAAAAGAAGAAGACCATTCCGGAGCAATTTGTTTGGCCTCATCTTCATTTTCGAAATTACCATCGGGCGGTGCTAGCACCGCTTCAAGTTGCTTTAACTCGCTAGGTCTTCCCTCTTGTTTAGCCTGCCACTCGAATAAATTCATAAATTGTTTAGAGTGTCCGTATTCAAGGACCATCAATTTTACCAGAACGTCATCCCGAATGCTCTGTAGACCTGCAATTTTTGCTAATTGCTTTCTCAGAAAATAGGCATTTAAAAATCGCTTAACTTGCCTTGGATTTCCCTTAAGTCCTTCAGTAATGAGCGGAGCAATATTGGAACTGAAAATCAAACTTTCACTTAGTGTAGCCGGAAGTTCGGTCTCTCCAAATGCTTCTTTCACGGCAGCGTAACCAAATACGGAATAACGATTCGCGCACCTCTGATCCTCGCAAGCCTTATGAACCATACCCAGCAAGGTTCTATCTTCAATATCCCTAGCACAGAACAAAAGTGACATATAGCTTTCCACTTCAGCCGGAGATAGCTTTGGAAGCCTATATGGAATTTGAATTAGCTTTTCTAAATAATCGGTTACAAGCCTCTCTGAAGCTTCAACAGGATCTCGCTCATCCTTGAATTTCATTTGCGAATACCTAACTTCGATTGCATGGCGTACTATGCGCGGGTCAGCTCCTATAACAAATGCTGTTCTTTCAACATTTAAAAATAATTTGATTGCTTCTAAATTCTCTATGATGCGTTCGTTTGAACACCTATCTAAATCATCAATTAACACGATCAAAGATTCAATATTGGTTTCTTCCAACAGCTTTTCAAAATCCTGACGAAATGTTCTTACATCCATGGCGCTTGCTTCGCTTTTATCACCCTTTATCATTTCCTCCCAATTAATCTCGGATGTTGACTCGCCTTCTTCTCCTGACTCTTCTTCGTCTGTTTTCGGCAGAATTGATTCCATTATCTTTTTACCAGAACCCATTAGACTGGGAACAATACTCGCTCCGCCTGTTATATACGCTGCCAGTGCTGGCATCCCAATTTCTTTCACACCGAATTTTGCAACTCGCATCCAATTCACAGATTTTAAGAGCCCCGCGACTTTTCCTTTAATCTTTGGACCGAATCTTTTATTCTCGCCGAGTTGCAAAAGAATCGAGCTAAGAAGCGCTGATTTGGCATCATCATAACCTTCGAAGAGCCAGCCATTGAAATATAACACTGCTATTTTTTCGTATTTCTCCTTTTCAGGTGAGTCCAATGGATAATGCTCAGGATTCAAATCGTACTCTAACATTTTCATAATACTTGTTTTCCCACTACCCCAGTCCCCAAAAACTCCTAATGTAACAGGTAGTAGTTTAGGATCAGTAACAACCGATCTTATCAAATCAGCATGGACTTTAAAACCCAATAAGTCCTGAGAAGTTTCATTATCTGACCACATTGCAGTGCACCTCGACATTTATTAGTATGGAGCGTCCTGTAAGAGATGAATATTGTAATTATTAATTCGTTAGTGAAACTCATCACCAACAGAATGGTTATAATAATTAGTACTATAATCTAAACTTTAAAACTCTAACGTTATTACCGTTTAAATTGATACTATCTTCAAAAAAATATCTGTTGGGTTTGAGCCTCTCAACCACAAAGGCCAAGCTATACTTTGCCCGCGTGACACCAACATAATATTTATCTGGAGCTTTTAATCGACTACTGGATCTGACCATACTTTTTTCTTTATTGTACTGTCTTTCTTTTAAATCCAAATAATCACTCTCAAAGTTTATGTATAATGAACTATAAGGCATTTGTATAAATTCGACATCTAACAAGAAAATCCTACTTTATTCACAATAATTTCCCAAAAATGATCCGGACTATAGTAACATATAAAAAGGATAAGCATAGCGATTATGTTTCACTATGCTCATCCTTTTTCATAAAAAATCATTCAACTATCTTGTAAACTTCTCACCTAATTCTTCTGTACTATTCCTGTACATAGGACTAAATATCTTTATATTCTTGCGAGTATACTTGCTTATTATATTTTTCATCTAACTAATGATTACGCCACTTATTCCGTTATAAATGGAAGTGGTTCTTTCTTCGGACCTCAATTCCTTTTTCCAAGTTCCTTGTCACTAAAAAAACTCGTGTGTCATGCCTCGTCCTCACTTTCTGTATAAGTTTTGCCTTCTCCAAGATTATCGTCTTTAATCTCAATAGCCTTAAAACCATAAGATTCAATTATAATCTTCTCTCCTTTTTTCAAAGTAGGGACCGCCCATATCAAAGAATATTTAGCCCTAGTACTTGCAACGTAACCTATTCTTTTAGCTTCTCCGTCACTCTCAATCCATTGCTTCCAGTGGCCGCTCCCCGTATTTCGCTGGCTAGAAACTACCATTACTCCCTCAAAATCTTTACCTTTTACAGAGTGAATAGTATTAACTGCAGGGTGCTCTGAATTTTTGGTACCAGTATATATACTAATCGTTTCTTTTGCTGTACCGGATGGTGTACGATATGTTGGAAACTCGCTAAAATCGCGATATTCGCTATCAAACTTTTGTAAATTTTTATATGGGGCTTGAATTAGAGCAGAAGAGTGTTTATTAAATATCTTGTACCATTGACCATAAGTTTGATTACTAAAATCTAAAAGATACGGATATACAGAAAAAGCTTCTAAGTAATCTTTTATAAATATCCTCCATCTATATGCAGAGCTGACACTAAGTGGACAGTAGTAGTTCTTCTTGGTTTAAGCGATTTTACTAACTCAATATCGTGAACCTTTCCGCAATTGATTACTCTTTTATAAATGAGGCCAGTTGGGACTTGGTAAAGGTTTTAAATTCCGGGATTGACCTATAATTAACTATCAAAGTAAAAAGCTTATTTCTGCGTTAGTGAAACAAACGATTAACAGATTTCAAGAAGTGCACCGAGAGTTGAGCGTTCTCACTGTAAACGAGTTCAAACAATTTCAATCTCATTAAAGTCCATAAAATCTCTCCTTTCGGCTGATAGTATCCGTTTTCGGATAATTCATACATGATGTCCGTCTTAGGAAAATAGAATATTTGATGTCTGTCTGTATTTATTGATTCACGGGACTCCTTGTATTACAAAACAATCCGACTCATTTAAATAAGTTTTAGACTGACAAAAAAAGAAACAGCATTAGTTAGGGACATAAAATAAAGTCCTACACTACCACTGTTTAAATTGAACTAACGTTTCCCGTTAGCGCAAAGATACTATTGAACCTGATTAGCTAAATCAATTAGGTCGGACTCATCTAATTTATAATTGTTTAACTGATTAAGGTTCCCGTTAATATAATAAACAAATCGAGCCAAAAATCCTTTTTCACCTTCCCACCAAATTGATTGACTGGTTTCGTCCTCTTCGTAATATGCTTGTTTCCCATTTTCAAGTTCAAAGGGTTGCTTGCCTTGCGAGGATATTTTCTCTGGTTCATCAATAACCTTGCTCAAGATATACCTTAATTCTTGCGTGGTCTGCTTGTTTTTATAATGAAAAATATACTGTTGAAGTACATCAGGATTATCAATTGCTATTTCCGTGCGAACTTCATTAACTTCAAATGGAAATCTATATGGTTCATAGAAATCATAGAGCATTGATTTACTTCTTTCTTCGGTTGGATTGCTGCTACTACATCCACTTAATAAAAAAATCATTACTAGAAAAGAAAAAGAAATATTCCTCATTGTTTCACCCCTTATTACTTTAACGAAAAAGGAAATATTTAGTTGCGCTAAACTGCCCGTTACTTCAACAAATCAAAAAGGAGCCGACTCAAGCAAGCTCCTCAACTCTTGTTCTCCATTAGCATAACTCATTAGTTTATTGACATTTAACCATTTCCGATTTTGAAATGTCCAATGACGGTCCTACCATCAACATCGTACAACGGTATTGTGCGGCTTTTTGGAGCGTTACGCTGTTGTTCTAAAGCTTCCGAAGGGTTCTTGGGCATCTTACCATCTAAATCCGTTTTCAGTACATATCCCTCAGTGCCGTCTACTCCCATCGCTTTAATTAAATCTGGTTCTGTACTTGGTGAAACGGCGTCCGCTGCGGAGCCGTAAGTTTGTCCATTTTCATTTTTAGGGAAGCTTGGAACTTGCAAAGAACTTTGATTATTATTTATTTTAGTTTTTGTACTATCAAGAACCATCGTTCCAGCCACTACCCCAATGACAAATACAACACCGATGATAGCTATTCGTACACCCCTTGAATATACCCGCAATTCGATTCACTCCTTAACAATTTGAACACCGACTGGAAATACGTCAGGATTAATTACATTTTATGCCATTTTATCACTGTAGGCAACGGTTCAATGACTCGCACTTGGGAATTGGTAGCATATTTCTTCACTATCTGCCCATTAGCTTAAGCAGACTCCGGTAGCCTGCTCAATAATATGTGTTATTCAACTATTGTTTCCCGTTAGCGTAATGAACCTTGCCGAATTAACAGTGGAAGACGAAAGATTCAATCATCCACTAATTCTAATAATACGGCTGGTCGAGGCGATAACGGCGTTTTATGCATCAACATTTCTACCTCATCTGAAGTCAATGACAAGTCGTTTACAGCCGGTACATACAAATCAACATTACAAAATCTAATAGGGTTCTTTTTGTCGCTCCGCACAGTATTAATCGACTCCATGTTAATTCCATAATGGTTTATTGTTAATAACATTAACCAAAATCTTAATATATCGTAATCATCCAAAGGGCGCATGTCTTTTATAAGGAATGGCATTTCATTAAAAACATAACCAGTTATTACAGCAGCAGTGATAAAAGCTCTTACATCAGACATATCCCTGCGTTCTATGATTTCGATTGAATGTTGGATGGCATTTATAATTTCTTGGGGTAAGGGTCCTGACAAAACATAACCGATATATGTATCTCTTAAATACCCCTTAGTTACCTTTTTTACTATTTCAAGATAAGCTTCTGGTGAATTAGCAAGAGTGGTGAAATTATGTTTGTTTGCAGCACACCGTTTGTAACCCCTTAGTTTTACGGTTAAAATTAATGCCACATCATCTGTGACGTTTTTTACAACAATAGGAGAATGAAAATTTGATATGGAATCAAAGTTACTCACAGAACTAATGTTATCTTGGTAACCGGACTTTTCGATTTTACCAAAACAAGCGGACGTGTACTGCATCACCCATTGTCGTTCCAAGTCTTTCGCATCTTTATTCACATATCCGCGTTGCGAGGAAATATTGTTAAATCGCTGACCACTTCTATGCGTATGACCAAATATCCGCCAACTATTATCACCTTTAAGTGCAGTTGTTGAACTCCACCAACAATCTTTATCTTCTTTCGTGAAATTAACCATAGGGAAATGGGTAACTATTAATACCTTTTCTTCTTTTTTTAGCACATCATTGGCGAAAGACACCCATTCATTGTGCAAATCTATAATGTTTCTAGGGTTGAAATCCTTAACTTGCATAGCATCAGGAAGACACATAAACTGATTCAGTTCGACTTGTCGTCTCCCCCTCCGAAAACTCGTCCAACCAGTATCTCCAACAATGCAAATATCGTTAAAATAATATTTGCGACCAGTAACAAGAAATCTGAAATATTGATTATCTTTTGTTACATCAGAAAAAAGATTGATAATATCCCGATGACTCATTGAGCCATTGTTCCAATAATCGTGATTTCCAAGAACAAAGAACCCTACTATTTGATTTTTCTCAAGCTCTTTCACGAACGAAAGTGTCTTTTTATAGCTATTGAAAAAATCTCCCGCCAAGCATAATATGCTACCAGAATAACGCTCTTTTACAAATGTAATAAAATCATCCTTCATTCGCAAAGCTGCTTTCGCCTTAAATTTTCTTTTCGTAAAATCAAAATGCAAATCAGATATGAATACAATCGGATTCTCGGTTGATTTGATAGGGATATTGTTACTTGGGACTATTAGGCTGGTCATTGGAATTATCACTCCTAATATTCTATTGGTATAAAATTCTATTTTTATTACGAGGCACGTTGGTTAGACAGTAAATAATGATTTGTTAAACTATCCTGCCCGATAGCTTAATGGCGTACCGCCCTACACTATTTTCGCATCGATCTTGTACAATAATATTCACACTACAACATGTGCTCTAAATTCAACTACCTCCTGAAGAGCCAGCCACCTGCAATCTGATACTTACCGGGGAGTATCCTTCAAGGAGTCCGCCATAGTCCATCAAGTAACCTATAAGATTAGAGTCCTCACAATACACTTAAGGCTGACGGGGTTGTTCTCCATTCACAGTTTTTCTGAGTCTATAGAGTCTTTAATGTTTTTAAAACACTCGAGGTGTAACCATGAACGATAATGAAACAAGGAAATAATTTCCGTTTAAATCGTCGTAATTGGAAGGTTATAAATTGCATAACTATCATAGCTTAATCGTCCTTATCCTCTAGGGGTGTTAGTAAACTTGAATGATTTAGGTTATGAATTCGATAAAGCTAAAGAAATACTAATTGACTTTTATCGCCCTGTTAAACGGACTTGTGGATTCAATCCAAATTCAAGGGATTTTGCGTTGATTGTACATGAATTAAACAAAACCGTTCATGAAAGTATGATTCAGATGACCCTTATCAAATATATATTGGTCATCTAAGGTAGCACTTCAAGAACAAGAAACGGCATTAATCACCGCATACTGAGTACATCGGCAGCATTTGCCTGCCTGATAAAGGTTTCACTTTACAATTAAACGAGATCCGCCGGATACCTTCATATGTCAATCAGAGGAACAAGGTGGAACTTCGGTTTTCTATATACTCTCATCGAATAACCAGTTCAAATCAACATTAATTTCTTCCTTAACTCTTTTAGAGTTTCAGCTGATGGTTTAGTTTTTCCCTGTTCGATTTCGCTAAGCCTTCCTTGCGAAATCCCTATTTTGTCCGCAAAGGCAATTTGGTTTAATTCATGCTTTAATCGAATGGCTTTTACCTTGCCTCCAATAGTCTTCATGATTTCACCCCTCTAGAAAAAATTAAGCCGCCCCAAAATATCGCAGGACGGCTCATGATGTCTTTAATATGGTTCCACACATTTTTTACTGGTTCCACTGTTTTTTTAATAGTTCCAGACTTTCTTTACTGGTTCCACACTATTTTATCACCTGACATTCACACGTATTCTAATACTTCCCCTACTCCACCGTCACACTCTTCGCCAAATTTCTTGGCTTATCAACGTCGTTGCCACGGGCGAGCGAAGTATAGTAAGCCAGCAATTGCAACGGTACAACGGATAGTGCCGGTGTCAGCAGCGGCAAAGTCTTCGGAATGGACAGCGCCTGGTCAACGGATCTAAGCAGGTCCGTTACATGCTCCTCATGGGTGATGGCCATGACAGCAGCGCCGCGGGCTTTCACTTCCTTGATGTTGCTTACTGTCTTCTCTAGAACGGCCTCCTGAGTCGCCAGAGCGATGACAGGGATCCCTTCTTCGATAAGTGCTAGCGTACCATGCTTCAACTCACCAGCTGCATAAGCCTCCGAGTGAATGTAGGAGATCTCTTTGAGCTTCAGCGATCCCTCTTGAACTACGGCATAATCCATACCACGCCCAATGAAGAACAAATTCTGATGACTCGCAATTTCTTCAGCGTATGCTTTAATCGCGTCTACATTAGCGAGCATGCTCTCTACCTGTTCTGGTAATGACTGCAGAGCAGCAATCACATGAGCTACCTCGTCGCTATTCTTAGTCCCACGAACTTGGGCTAAATACAAGCCGAACAGATAGAATGCAATGAGTTGGGATGTATATGCCTTTGTCGACGCAACCGCGATCTCAGGTCCCGCCAATGTGGCTATGACATCATCCGCATCACGGGCGATGGAACTTCCAACTACATTTGTAATCGCGAGCACATGCGCTCCCTTGCTCTTCGCTTCACGTAGCGCAGCCAAGGTGTCAGCGGTCTCTCCTGACTGGCTAACGACGATCACAAGCGTCTCAGGCGTAACTAGCGGCGAACTATATCTGTATTCTGAAGCGACGTCGTTCGCGACAGGAATACGTACGAGTTGCTCGATAACCGTACCGCCAACTAATCCAGCATGATATGCCGTACCACAAGCTACGATATGAACGTTATTTAAACTGCGGATTTTCTCCTCAGTTAAATTCAACCCAGGGAACACAACACTCTGTCCAGCCTCGTCAATTCGTCCTCTCATCGTGTCACGGTATGCCTTGGGCTGCTCATGAATCTCCTTCAACATGAAATGGTCGAAACCGCCCTTTTCCGCGGTAACCGCATCCCAATCGACAGAAATCATTTCCCGAGAAATAAAATTCCCTTCTATGGTCATTAATTCGACAGCATCTTTTGTCAGTACCGCGATTTCACCGTCATTCAGAATATACACATTACGCGTATAGTTCAATATTGCCGGAATATCTGAAGCGATAAAGTTCTCACCTTCACCAATTCCGATAATGAGCGGGCTTGCCTGACGAACAGCGACCAACTTGTTTGGTTCATATTCGGTCAATACACCGAGTGCAAAAGCACCACGCATGTAGCTTATTGCCTTCTGAACTGCTTTTACAATATCACCATCATATTCACGAGCGACCAAGTGGGAAATCACTTCCGTGTCCGTCTCCGATACGAACACATAACCTTGGCCTATCAATTCTTCTTTCAGATCCAAATAATTCTCGATAATACCATTATGCACAACCGAGAACTTCTGGGTGTGATCGGTATGTGGATGTGAATTTACATCAGACGGTTTACCGTGCGTAGCCCATCGAGTGTGGCCAATGCCCGCGTTACCTTGTAAAGGAGCTCCCTCTAATTTCGATTCGAGATTAGCTAGGCGACCTAGCGACTTCGATATCTGCAGACCCTCCTGTGTATACACAGCGACCCCTGCAGAATCGTAACCACGATACTCCAATTTCTTAAGCCCTTCGATCAATACCGTCTGCGTGTCTCTTTTTCCGATATATCCAACAATACCACACATATTTATATATCCTCCGTTTCAATTCTCTTAGATTTTATAGTCATAAGATGAAAGAAGCGGAAGACCTATATGCGGTGCTCCGAGACAGAAATATTTAATTTATATGAAAATAATTCAAAATCTTACACGGCTATTTTCATGAATGCGCATTTCCCTCCGGCCACCGCGGTTCTTCCGCGTATCTTTCGTACATTCATGATTTTATATTCTTCTCATGCATCTCTCCGAAAAGTTTGTGGGAATAGTCGCCCATTCCTTTTGTCTTTGTCGGTTACGGCTTAGATGCGTTACCGGGAGGCCCCCGCCGAACATTCGAACACCTCCACCTCGTCAGCTTGCATTTGCCGTGGAATAAATCCATATGGGTAAAGCGAGAAACAAGATGTTCTCCTTCCTATGGACAATCTCCCCCGCGCGAAATGAAGCTCTGGCGCTTATTATGCTGTAACCTCACGATCCTCACTCTCTGTATTTGAATATGTTTAATTATATGCACCTACTAGTGATTTGGCAATGATCATCTTACCCAAGCTTATAGGGAACAATAACAAAGCCGCTGAAACAGGAGTATCCCATCTCAGCGGCGTATTGTATAAATCCATTATATAAGTAATTTATTATACCAATTCTTTCTCCACAACCATCACAATTTGCGAAACCAGTTGCTCTAGTTCAAGCTTATCCGGACCTTCAGCCATAACACGAATCAACGACTCCGTTCCTGAGGCCCGTACTAATACCCGCCCATTATCGCCTAGTGTAGCTTCTACCGCCTTTACCGCTTCCTCAATCGCTGAATTGCCTTCAAACTTACTCTTATCCTGCACACGTACGTTCACCAATACCTGTGGGTATTGCTTCATCACTTTCTTCAACTCACTTAATTTCTTACCCTCTGCTTGTAGAGTATCCACAAGCTGAATACCTGTCAGGATACCATCACCTGTTGTATTGTAATCTAGAAAGATTACATGTCCGGATTGCTCCCCGCCCAGGTTATATCCCCCCCGAATCATCTCAGCCATAACATAACGGTCACCTACAGCCGTCTGTGCCGTGTTTAGATTCAGCTTCTTGGTCGCTTTATAGAATCCAAAGTTACTCATTACTGTAGATACGACAGTACTGTCCTTGAGCTTGCCAGCCCGGTTCATTGCATCTCCGCAAATACACAGGAGGTAATCTCCATCTACTTCTTCTCCGTTCTCATCAATGGCAATCAAGCGATCCGCATCTCCATCAAATGCAAGTCCGAGATCAGCTCCCAAACGAATGACTTCCTCTTTCAAAAGTTCCGGATGTGTGGAACCACAGTGATCATTAATATTTAGACCGTTTGGATCCGCACCAATAGTATGAACATCCGCTCCTAATTCACGGAACAATTGTGGAGCCAGCTCGAATGCTGCTCCGTTTGCGCAGTCAAGTACCACCTTAATCCCTTCGAACGAAGAAGTAATCGTCGTTTTTAGATGTTCCAAATACTTATACTTCAATTTAGTATCTACTGTTACATTACCTAGATCTCCCCCAATCGGTCGAGGAAGCTCGTCGATATCCTTGTCTAACAGTTCTTCTATTTCTAATTCAGTCTCATCGGATAACTTAAAGCCATCACTACCGAAAAATTTAATACCGTTATCTTCAACCGGATTGTGTGAAGCTGAGATCATAACACCAGCATCTGCGTTTAAGAGGCGTGTTAAATAGGCTACAGCAGGAGTCGTGACAACACCAATACGGATTACATCCGCACCAATAGATAATAGACCAGCGACAAGCGCTGACTCCAACATTACTCCAGAAATTCGTGTATCCATTCCTATAATCACTTTAGGCTTTGATGCTTGACCTGTGAGTACATACCCACCACAACGGCCAATTTTATAGGCTAATTCTGCAGTTAATTCTTTATTAGCGATTCCCCGAACTCCATCTGTTCCAAAATATTTCCCCATGATTTTACTTTCACTCCTTCAATTTTACGCAAAGCTGTTAGAAGCTTTACAATCAATCCATCATTTTCGTGTTCAAAAAGTGGCTAGACTATTGCTACTAGCCACCATTATTATTTGTGCTACCTTCAGTAGGATTCTCCTCGGTAGGAGGAGGAAGAGTTTCGTCATTCCCTGTGTCCTCTGGTGGATCTTCTGGTACCGGTACCGTCACCGTTGGATTTGATTTGTCGGTCAGCTCAATCTCCACATATAGGGACTTATCCGCAAGTTCTATATATCGAGGCAACTTAACCTCAAGTGGTATCTTGTGTATCCCTACTCCAAGATTACTTAAGTCAGCTGTCACCGTGATATCACCCGGTTTGAGTTCTGCAAGATGTACTTCGGACCCTAGAACAGTCAAAGAAATTTTGTCTTCTACAGGCGAAATAAATTTGGCAGAAAACTTCTCTCCCATATTTAATAAAGTAATAGGAATACTGTTCACCAGTTTCTGTTGGACAGGTTCAACCTTCACAGTAACCGATACAGTACTTGGTTCGATTTTCTCAAAACCTTCAGGAGGCGTCAAGTTAACTGTATACTTCATCTCAGTTCCTTCCTGAAACTGATTCAAGTCTACAGTAACGGTATGAGTATCAACTCCATCCAAAGCTTCTTTCGATCCGTAGAGAGCCACTCCTTCAACACTTTTCTCAATGCTAGCTAGAATGTATCCATCAGGAAGTTGACCTGTAGCCTTAACCTCCAGAGGGACACTCTTATACAATTTATTAATAGGTATATCAACCTCAATAGATGCAGGAGATATTTCAGCATGACTCATTTCTTGCCCTTGTTTATTATATGCGACTAACTTCACTGCCTTGCCTTTCAATGTTTCCTCTAAACCAGTAATATCGACTATCCCTTGTACTTTGTCCAGTTCCTCGATCTCACTCTCTGGTAGAGTCACTTTAACTAAACCTTCTTTGGCTACTACAGGGCTTCCCATTTGCAGACCAGCAGCCAGCGTTCCTTTGGTCACGATGCTTACGGGAACCTCCTTCGTTATCTTGGCCTCAATCGTTACGTTCACATAGGAAGGGTCCATCGATACAAGTTGTACTCCAGGAGGAAGCTCAGTAGTCAATGGGAGCGTCATCGTTCCCGGTTTCACATGTGATAAGTCCAGTTTAACTTTATAATCAGTAAAATTAGTGGTAATATCCGTACGTTTTCCCCTCACTTCTATGTTAACCTTATCCGGTTCTACATAGAGCACATACTTATCCTCATCAAAACCAACCATTTGAATTTGCACATTTTCGATAAACTTCGTGGGAACCGATGTCGTAGGAGGCACTGGAGTCCCACTATCCAAATGAACCATCGCCCACAAAATCACACTGAAAATAAGCGCGATCACTTTCGCGAAATTGTTGTGACTTAGCCATTTATCCATGCTTCTTAGCCCCCCACTTTCTCCAGAAAGGCTTTTTCTCATTTTCAGCGGAATTTGGTCCAAGTTCAATATACAACTTAGAAATCAGTGACTCCTCATTGATGTCACGAACAACTTGTCCATCAACTGCAAGCGAGATTTGACCGGTCTCCTCAGATACAACAATTGAGATAGCATCGCCCACTTCGCTGATCCCGATCGCAGCTCTGTGTCTTGTACCCAACTCTTTGCTGATAAAAGGGTTTTCCGATAACGGTAAATAACAAGCAGCTGCAGAAATTTTATGATCTTGTATTATAACTGCACCATCATGAAGTGGTGTATTCGGAATAAAGATATTTATCAACAGCTGTGAGGTAATAACAGATTGAACTGGAATTCCAGATTCGGTATATTCATTAAGTCCCGTATCCCGCTCAAAGACAATTAACGCCCCAATCTTTCTACGTGCTAAATAATTAATGGCTTTAATAATCTCGCCGACTTCTCGACTAAACTCTTCCTCATCAGCCGTATTTCTCCCAAATAACTTACCACGGCCAAGTTGTTCCAAGGCTCGTCTAAGCTCAGGCTGAAATATAATAAATATGGCGAGAACACCAAAGGTAAACATTTGGTTCATAAGCCACTTCAAAGTGTACAAGTCAAACAATGTACTTACTGCCCAGATTACAATCAGAACTAGGATACCTTTAAGTAGTTGAACCGCCCTTGTACCCCTAACAAGCAGAATCAAATGGTAAATAATATAGCTAACGATCAGTATATCAACGGCATCTTTAATGTAATCCTGCCACGTCAGATTTGCCAAATAGTTCATGGTGCAACCCCCAATTGTTCCCCTATTACAAGTCAACTTTAATTAAGAAACGCTATGTACTGCTTAAGCCAAATGGTTCAGTTCCTGTATGAAATCATACGCATTCAACTTGTCTCTATATGTTCCCCTTAAACTCTAGGTTATAACGTTCGGAAGTCAGATGCAAGTGTTGCCTACTTTTTTTGAAACTTTCCCCACTACATGAAAAAATTTCCTTGAAATTCAATAAAAAAGGCGCCCAAATTCCCGAAGGGGAGCGCCGAATCATACCTTCCATTATAAATCATTACCTGTAGGCGACTTCTGTAAACGTATTGGTAATCCTGTACCAGATCCAGTCCAATGCTT
The DNA here is from genome assembly GCF_003994475.1 of Paenibacillus anaericanus. GTDB lineage: Bacteria > Bacillota > Bacilli > Paenibacillales > Paenibacillaceae > Fontibacillus > Fontibacillus anaericanus. Next base: position 141,563 of record NZ_RZNY01000016.1, read on the forward strand.
GGTCGATGCTCTTAACATGTCCTGATATCTTAGCTGTTGAGGCCTGAAAGTAAGACCCATCAATTACCGTAAGATTGCCTTGTACCTCACCGTAGATTTCAGCTTTACCGTTCTCTACAGTCAGATTCCCTGCAATCGTAGTTCCACTTGGCACCGTCACGGTGTTTCCATTTATAATCACCTGGTCAAGGTCTACACCCTTCACAACAAGTTGTTCATCACTATCCCAGAATGAAACCATGCTGATTAGCATAACAAAAAGGAATACTGCTGCAGCTGTTATCGCCGGGTGTCTCTTAATCCATTTAGCCCAATCCTGTTGTTTACGTTGACTCGGGATCTTACCAAGAATACGATCCACCAAATCATCTGAAGCCGAAAAGGTGCTATGCTTGATTGTAGCAAACAACATCATTTCTGTTTGCTCGAGCTCCTTAAATTGCATGTGACACGACGGACATCCCTGAAGATGATTCTTAAGCTCAATATTCTGCGCAGTAGACGAATCGTCATCCAGATAATCATGCATTAATGAGGATGCTTGTTTGCAATCCATATCAGCCAATCCTTTCAGTATCAATCTATGGGAAACTAACTATACAGTATAGAAAAGTCGTCCTACCTACAATACGTTCCAACATATAATACGTTTCACAAAAAAAAAAGACAGAAGGATTCCAAAGTATAGGAGACTATAATACTTTATTCTCCAACTTTTTACGCAAAAATTCACGCCCTCTGTGAACACGCGTCTTGACCGTAGTTACCGGCATATCAAGTACTTCACCGATTTCTTGTAACGACAGCTCCTGCAAATATCTTAAAATAATAACCGATTTGTATTTTACAGGTAGACCTTCGATTGCATGATGTATCATCTGTTGTGTCTCTGATACTAAATATTCCGTCTCAGGTGTTCTATCATCACCAGGAATAAGTGTGTATCCATCCATACCTTCTTGATCATTCATTTCAGCGTCAAGATAATAATTCGGCTTACGCTTACGTAATTGATCAATACATAAATTAGTCGCAATACGATAAATCCAAGTAGAAAACTTCTGTTTTTCATCATACCGCTCCCAATTCTTATACACCCGTAGGAACGTTTCTTGCACGATATCCTCCGCCTCATGACGATTGGATAACATCCGATAACCTAAATGAAATATTTTGTCCTTATATAAATCCACGAGTTCGGCAAAAGCTCCCTGGTCACCCTTTCGGGCTAGCTTCACCACTCTCGCTTCAAAATGTTCCACCATTGAATTTCCCCCATATCATATGGACGGGCTTCATTCATACACCCAGCTTGTCCGGTCATCTTGTGGCCTGGTTTTTCAACCAGTTACACCCAGACGTAAGCACTTCATTCAAATGTTAAATCAAGTCCCTCTAAAATGCAATAGAATTGGAAAAAACAAGCCGAGTCCTCTGTATAAGGATCCGGCTTGCTCCTGTCATCTTATATAATCGTTCTTATATCAGCCCGTATTCCGGAGACCTGCTGCAATGCCATTAATCGTAAGTAGTACCTCTCGAAGTAGGATTGGATCATCCTGCCCCTGTTCACGGATCTCACGAAGTTCAGCCAGTAATTGAACTTGTAAATAACTTAACGGATCTACATAAGGATTACGCTGACGAATCGACTCCTGTAAGGCAGGTGCATTATCCAAAATCTCAGTAAGACCTGTGATTTTTAGAATCATAGCTTTCGTCAAATGGAACTCTTCCTCAATCTGTTCGAAAATCCGATTTTGAACCACTTCATCGCTACACATATTGGCATATTCCTTGGCAATAGTTAGGTCAGCCTTTACAATTGCGAACTGTAGCGTATCGATAAGCGAACGGAAGAACGAAAAGTTCTCATACATATCTTGAAGAACCTTCATGTTCTCTTCATTATTCTGATAGAATTCGTTTAACCCTGTCCCTGCTGCGTACCAAGCTGGGAATAAATAACGGCTTTGGGTCCAAGCGAACACCCAAGGAATAGCACGCAAATCTTCGAAACGATCACTATTCTTACGTTTGGATGGTCTCGAGCCAATATTCAACTCGCCAACCTCAAGAAGAGGTGTTGATTCCTTGAAGAACTTCAAGAAGTCTGGCTCACGGAATACTAAGTCCTGATACTTATTAAGCGAAGTTTCAGAGATGCCTGCAATGATCTCCTCCCACTTCTCTTCATCCGAATCATACCCTTGATTAAGCCTCGCTTGAATGGCTGCGGTAATTAACGCCGATGTCGCATTCTCTAAACTACGATAAGCAATACCCTTGAGTGAATAACGAGAAGAGATCACTTCACCCTGCTCCGTAATTTTGATTCCGCCACCAATCGTCTGTGGAGCCTGAACGAGAATACTACGGTTAAGCGGCATCCCTCCGCGTCCTAGTGCTCCTCCGCGTCCATGGAAGAATTTCAACTTCACACCAAACTCATTTGCCGCAGCTGTAATTTGTTTCATTGCAACACGTAGTTCCCAGTTAGCGGTAACCACACCACCATCTTTATTACTATCTGAATAACCAAGCATGATCTCCTGGAGATCATTCATAGCTGCTACAGATTGACGGTAGATTGGCATACTAAACAGTTGGCGCATAATCTCTGGAGCTTCATGTAAGTCATCGATCGTCTCAAATAACGGCACGGATTGCAACGTACATACTACCGTACCATCGGCTTCTTTATAGAACAAGCCTACTTCTTTAGAGAAGACCATGACCTCAAGAACATCACTAGCTGCTTCTGCCATGCTTATAAGGTAGCTAGTTATACACTTCTTCCCGAATTCCTGTTGCGCTTTGAACACGGTCCGATATACCTCAAGACATTCCGACGTGCTCTCGCTGTATTCCTGATGAGACGAAGTCAGTGGACGAGGATCATTCAATAATCGCTCTAACAGCTTCACTTTTTCTTCCTCTTGCAGCTCAGCGTAATTACTTACAATATTCATATTAGCCAAAATCTCAGTCATCGCATTTTCATGCTCTTGGCTATGCTGGCGAATATCTAATGTGGCTGTATGGAATCCGAACAACTCCACTTGACGAACCAACTTCTTAATATGCGTATTGGCTACATAGTCAGCATAGTGATGACGCAGACTACGATCTATAATTTTCAAATCCTCAATCAAACCACTTACATCAGAATACCGTTCCTCTGTATCCTTTTTCGATTCATCCAGAAGATTGTGCAACTTCTCTGTCATATATGTCAGCTTTACACGGTATGGTTCTTTCTCGTTGTTCCACTTAGGTGTTTTGTTCAATGTAACCTGTAAGCGGTCCTTCTGAATCGATGCCAACAACTCATCTGTTACATCAACAATCGTTGTACTGAAACTGAGGTGTTTGAATAATTCCGACAGAATACGCTGATATTCACGTACAGCTAGCTTCCGTTGCATCCGCAAGGTCTCCCAAGTAATATCAGAGGTTACAGACGGGTTACCATCTCGGTCTCCTCCAATCCACGAACCAAAGCGCAAATACGTCGGTACATGCCACAAATGCTCTGGGTAATACTTGCTAAGACAACGTTCTAATTCCTGATATACCTCAGGAAGCACATGGAATAGCGTCTCGTGAAAGTAATACATCCCATTACGCACTTCATCAAGTACTGTTGGCTTACGATCACGTAGTTCATCCGTCTGCCAGAGAGTAATTACTTCATTAAGAAGTTTTTCTCTTAGTTGCTCCCGTTCACGGAAAGTAAGGGTAGGATTATCAAGTTGCATAACATCATCAGCGATCCGCTTGTGAATATCTAGAATGGCCCGTCGCATAGCTTCCGTCGGGTGGGCTGTCATAACAAGTTCTAGTGACATCCCTTCCAATATCTCTTGAGCTTCTACAAAAGTAAATCCTCGGTCCTTCAAATCCTTAACAGAGGCTTCAAGAGTGCCTAGCTGTACACTTTCCCCTGCTGAACGTTCATAATCCCTCTTTCGACGAATTCGGTGATTTTGCTCAGCAATATTTACTAATTGAAAATAAATCGCAAATGCTCGAATAACTTGGTGACGAATCCCGGGTTCAAGAGAATTGATCATCGCTTTGAACTCTTCATATAGTTCGGGTAAAAATACAGCCCTCAGTGACTTACTCGCTTCACGAATCTTCTCGACAATATCCAAGAGTTCATTACCGCCTTGATGGACAAGGACCTCTCCTAGAATATTGCCCAAAAAACGAATGTCGCGTCGAAGCAGGTTATTGGAGTTGCTCTTTCCTGCGGTTACCGTTAATTCAGTCATATTTCTCCCCCATTTCGTCCCTTTACCGTCTTTCTAAAGCCTTCTTAACATAATACAATAAACTCCCCTGAAAATCTTCACTTTATTTGTAAAAACTTCAGAAATTCAGCAAAAAAACAATGAAGTCTAATGATTTATTATTCAATAGTTCGCATAATTCGAATCGCCGATAACCTATTTTCCACCTTTTTCTAAAAGGAATTGACCCGTCGCATCATTGAAGGTTAAATTAATATTTATGCACTTATTTCTATATTGCAATTATGGCAAAACGACCTTCCATTAACTCTAACACGGTGAAGCGGTGAATTGCAAGGTTTGTGGAATACGAAAAAATTATAACAAAAAACATCATCGTGTCAGATGATGTTACTGTTATACATAAAAGCGGGTGATGGGAATCGAACCCACGCTATCAGCTTGGAAGGCTGAAGTTCTACCATTGAACTACACCCGCATTTTATAATGGTCGGGACGACACGATTTGAACATGCGACCCCCTGGTCCCAAACCAGGTGCTCTACCAAGCTGAGCTACGTCCCGAAATAAAATGCTTCATGATTTATGAAGTTATAAAGATAATATGGCGCGCCCTGAGAGATTCGAACTCCCGGCCTTTTGATTCGTAGTCAAACGCTCTATCCAGCTGAGCTAAGGGCGCAAATTATGGAGCGGACGACGGGAATCGAACCCGCGACCCTCGCCTTGGCAAGGCGATGCTCTACCGCTGAGCCACGTCCGCAAAAATATGGTGCGCGTGAAGGGACTTGAACCCCCACGTCGTGAAACGCCAGATCCTAAGTCTGGTGCGTCTGCCATTCCGCCACACGCGCACAATGTTACTAGGCATCACTTTAACAATAAAGTGGTGAGCCATGAAGGACTCGAACCTTCGACACCCTGATTAAAAGTCAGGTGCTCTACCAACTGAGCTAATGGCTCTTAATAATAATGGCTGGGGATATAGGATTCGAACCTATGGGTGACGGAGTCAAAGTCCGTTGCCTTACCGCTTGGCTAATCCCCAATAAAAGAAGTACTATGGTGGAGGCTGAGGGGTTCGAACCCCCGACCCTCTGCTTGTAAGGCAGATGCTCTCCCAGCTGAGCTAAGCCTCC
>NZ_RZNY01000017.1 GCF_003994475.1 Paenibacillus anaericanus
TTATTCTCGGTTTCGTTTTGAGCTTATCTTAATGACATTGCCCTTGTGAGGCCCCCTTTTCATGCATATAACCGTCGCTGACCAGATTATGATAGTATCGCTTAAAACGTAAGTCTAGGCAAGTACTTTTAGTACCACTTCTTAACTACTTGCTTGCTACGGACTTGGAGCTTTGACCATGTTGGTCAGTAGCTACCTTCTCACCCGCAGGATCTTTCAGATAGGCTACCCAGTATGCTGCAGCCACAAATATCGCGCCACCGGTCAAGTTACCGAGCCATACGGGAACGAAATTTCTTATATAATCTCCCCAAGTGAAATATCCTTCAAAAATTGCTGCTGGAATAAGGAACATGTTAGCCACGACGTGCTGAAAGCCAATAGCAACGAAAGCCATGGTCGGGAACCATATCCCCATAATTTTGCCACTCATGTTGTCCGCTCCATAGGACAGCCATACAGCCAAAGCCACTAACCAGTTACATCCTATACCTGAAACGAAAGCTTGAAGAAAGCTATCATCGATCTTGTGACCCGCCATATCAACAAGCTTATCTAGATATGCTCCACTTGAAGTCAATCCGACAACGTGACCAAAAAAATACGCTACGAATAAAGCTCCAACAAAATTACTGATTGTAATAAGCACGAGATTTTTGAACATTTCACCCGTCGAAATCTTCTTACTCATTCGCGCCAGTGGAACAGCCATCATATTACCTGTCAACAGCTCGCCACCAGCGAGTAGAACTAGAATCAAGCCAACCGGGAACACAGCAGCTCCAACAAAGTTAACTAAACTGCCCCATTCTTTGGGAGCAGTGCTAATCACGCGAATATCTAGCAGAAACCCAAGAGCAATGAACGCTCCACCCAGAAATCCTAAAATCAACACCGTAAGCAAATGATTGTGCGCTTTTTTTACACCGTTCTCTACAGTGATCGCCGCAATCTGCTGAGGTTTGTAATATGCCATGGTTTAATCTCCTTTTATGCTTCATATCTCGTTATTATGAATTCTACTATAATTGTATAGCTTCGGTCATCGCCCGAAAAGTAACAAAGATCACGTTAGCGCTTTCATTAGGGTGAAATATTTCACATTTCATTCAAACAAGACTTCATGTAGCTAGCCAAGACATCCTTTGCACACTCTTCATACAAAAGACCACCTCAGGGATCTCTCCCTATAGATGGCCGTTGTCAGGCATTCTATTATTCATTCAAATTATCGATCATACACGAGTAACTTCTCTAGCTGGAACCTCTGGTAATGCCCCAAGACCTGCGCTGTTCAGGAAATTCCAAGGCTTGTTATAATGCGGTTGGAAGAAGAAATCGATGAACGCAAGCTCTTCCATCTTCATTTTGTTCTGAATACAAACTGAAATAGTGTTAATGGATTGTGTCAGATCCACCTTCGACATGATTTGAGCACCAAGGATTACTCTTGTATCTTTTTCATATACGACCTTCAGCATAAGAGATTCATGTGTTGGCATAAACTCCGGACGATAATTATCGTTAATAAGTACTGCTTCCGCCTGTATCCCAGCATGCTTCGCCGCTGTTTCCGTCATTCCAGTTCCTGCGATGTTATCTTCATAAATTTTAATCCCTGAAGTGCCTTGAGTACCCATATATTTCACTGTCGGAGTCACAAGGTTCCGAGCTACGAGTGTCCCCATACGTACTGCGTTCGTAGCAAGTGGAATGTACGAATGCTTACCCGTAGGATTGTACAGTATAGCGCAGCTATCACCTGCTGCGTATACATCACGCGTACTAGTGCGCATGTATTCGTCGACGATAATTGCCCCATTGTCCATCATCTCAACTTGACCCTTCAATAATTCTGTATTCGGACGGAAACCGATACATAGGATAACAAGGTCAGCTTCATGTTCACCCTGATCTGTAACGACTTTGCCTACCTTCCCGTCTTCCCCTACAAACCGTGTTACTTTCTCTCCAAGGGCCAGTTTAATACCATGCTCGCTTAAGGATTGTTCAATCTTATCTGTATACTCAGGATCCAAGTACTTGCTAAGAATTCGATCCTCTGCATCAATTAAAGTAACTTGTTTACCATTCATTTCAAATGCCTCGACCAACTCTACACCGATATATCCTGCACCCACCACGACGATATTACGCGCCTTCTTTGCCTTCTCAATGATCGTGTTAGAGTGATTGAAATTCTTTGAGAGCACAATGTTCTCGAGTTCAATTCCCTCAAACTTCGGTATGATCGGCCAAGATCCTGTCGTCACGATAAGCTTATCAAAAGACTCCTCAAACTCTTCTCCTGTTTGTAGATTGCGAGCTCGAAGGGTTTTCAATGCTGTATCTACAAAAGTCACTTCATGTTGCATCTTTGTTGTTACTCCCAACTCAGCAAGTTGCTCTGGTGAAGAGTAGAACAAGCCTCCAGCGTCTTCCACTACTCCACCAACATATAAAGCAATCCCACATGATAGGAAAGAGATATTATCATTTCTCTCATACACCGTAATTTCTGCTTCTGGATATAACTTAGCCGTATTAACAATGGCTGCTGTGCCCGCGTGTGTACATCCGATAACTGCTACTTTCATAATTTCTTCCTCCTCCAAGTTCCCCAATTTATAAGGTTTTCACCCCTTAGGGTATATATTGTGAAAAGTGTCACTTGTAAATACATGTTTTTGTGAATTAATTCACCTTATGTATCTATTATAGTGTGATATTTATCACAATGCAAATTATTGAGGGATAGTTTTCAAATTGTTCACACAAAAAAGGCTGCCTCCTAAGTAGATACAATCTAACTTGAGGGCAGCCTTCACCATAGATGAGACAGATTATTATTTTCCAGTTACGGGTACAGCATCATAATATTCTTCGAGAGTAATATCCCTTTCAGCAATTTCTGCCGCAATTTCCTTACCGACAAAGCGCAGATGCCATGGTTCATACTTGTAGCCCGTAATGGATTCCTTGCCATCTGGATAACGGATAATAAAACCATTTTCAGTAGCATGTTCATCGAGCCAATTGGCTTCCTTTGTGCCACCAAAGCAATCGTCAGCAGCACACTTACCGTCACTACCAGACACATCGATAGCAAGACCTGTTTCGTGCTCACTATGACCTGGAACAGCGCTATAAGTTTTGGCCTTTTCTTCCCCGTCCTTCGCTACATACCGATTAAACAAGGAGGTCTGGGTACTATGAGAGCGATAGGCAGAAACCCCAGCTAAATACACGCCATCGTTCTCCGCAGCAGCAAAAAGTTCCTCTAATGCCTGTGCAGCCTCTTTACGCATCATTCGCTTTTCAATCTTTTCTTTAAAAGTAAACCGAACATCGGGATATACTAAGTCTTCTGGCTTATAATCTTCTGGCAACGCGAATTCCTTATTAACTAGCACTGCAACACTCTCAGCATCCGCAGCCGCCGCGAGATCTGGTCCCTTATCCTGAGAGTCCGATGGAGTTTGCCCCTCTGTAGAGGAGTCACCATTATCTGTAGGCGTGTCTACGGTATCACTTTCCTCATTATCAGGAGACACAGCGTTTCCGTCTGTAATCCCGGATTGACCTGTGTTTGTCCCGGTAACTGGCAGCGCCGAGTTCTTCGATCCGCAGCCTACCACCAATACAGCTGCTACAAAAAGAACGACGACGGTTGTGATCCATTTATTCAAAGTTGGTTCCCCCTATATACCCTGCAATTCCAGGTTAGTTATCAATATAGAATGAACTAAAGAAAGAGGCTCCTTCATCCCGATGGGATTCTGTTAGTAAAGACTTTAGTTCCATCTGATTAATTCAGACGTATTCATGCACTATTAGGTTACACTCAAGAAAAATTTACACTGGGGTAATTATCGTAAGCTATTTAGCATTAACGTCCTTTGCGGACTCCACGATCACTACCACTGTTCCGGGTACCACCCTGTCCACGCTTAGCACCATCAGGTCTACTTTGACCTCCTGATCCCCGCTTCACACTATCAGGTCTGCCTTGACCTCCTGGTCCACGTTTATAACCATCCGGTTTGCTTTGACCACCCGGGCCACGTTTAGTATCAGTTGGTCCAGCAGGGCCTCTTCCTTCCCCACCACGTGCTACACGGCTCTCTCCACCCTGACCTCCACTACGGTCATCACGCGATCCACTAGTCGAATTGCGTCTTCCGCGAGAACTGTCTTTACTTTCTCCACGGCGGAATTTATCCCGGCCTCCAGCTTCGCTCTTTGTCCGGCCACGTTCAGATCTACTTGCATCCCGACTCGCAGAGACATTTCTTGCCCGATCCACTGTCTTGCTACTGCTACTACCACCTGGTCGCTCCAACCGAGCGGAGATCCCCTTCTCAATCAGCCGCAACGATTCAATATCCCTCGGGGAAGCAAATGTAACAGCGATCCCTTTCTCTCCAGCACGCCCCGTCCGGCCGATCCGGTGGATATAGCTATCCGCATCCTGTGGTATATCGTAATTGAAGACATGAGTCACACCTTCAACATCGATGCCTCTGGCAGCAACATCCGTCGCAACCAACAGTTCCAACTTCGCCTCGCGGAAAGCACGCATAACTTGCTCACGCTTGGACTGCGACAAATCGCCATGCAACTCGTCCGAAGCGAATCCCGCCTCTTGTAATGCCTCATTAAGCATACTAGCCCGTCGTTTCGTCCGGCAGAAAATAACCGCTAAGTATGGACGATTAGTACGAATCATTTCAATCAGGGCTTGTTGTTTCCCCCGATCTGTAACTTCCACCACAATTTGCTGAATACTATCCAGTGTTACACGTGAAGTTTCAGTGATCCGGATATCCTTGGGTTGGTCCATATATGTTTTGGCCAGTCTCTTCACATTGTCAGGCATTGTCGCAGAGAATAACATGGTTTGGCGACTTCTCGGTATCATACGAATAATACTTTCTACTTCTGCTAGAAAACCCATATGAAGCATTTGATCTGCTTCATCCAATACCAACATTTTAATGGATCCTAACTTGAGTGAGCCACGACGTAAATGATCCAGCAATCGACCTGGTGTACCAATAACTAATTGGGTTCCACTTTTCAATTTGCGGAGTTGACGCTCTACATCCTGTCCTCCGTAAGCCGCTAGAATAGACAGTCCTTCCTTGGCATTTGTTAATTTACGCGCCTCGGCAGTTATTTGAATCGCTAACTCACGTGTAGGTGTAATAATCAGCGCTTGTGCATCACTGCGATCTACACGAATTTTCTCTATGATTGGCAGCAAAAATGCCAATGTCTTCCCCGTACCCGTCTGGGCTTGAGCAATAACATCCTCTCCCGATAGTAGGGCCGGAATTGCGGCCTCCTGGACCGGAGTAGGCTTTACGATGCCTTGTTTATCTAATATATCAAGAAGGGCGGGGGTGATGCCCCATTGTTTAAATGTTGTCAAAAGTACTCACCTCATATTTTGATAGATGCGATTGTTCGCATCTTCGTGCACCTTTGTCCATTATTCAGAAAGGAACGCTTGGATTTCGGGACCCTTTTATTGTAACAGAGATTGACCCGAAATACTTTTCCTTAATAACCAAAGCCATGGCGACTAGCGCCATGGCAATTTCCGATAACGGCCGGAATGCCGGACAAAACTGCCTATTATCTGTTACTTAAGCATTTTAATTGATTTAATATCCAATATTGTGCTGGGTTCTAACCCGGACATCTTGCTGCCCATTTCGCACTCTGAAGAACCAACTTACGGTATTCTGGATGCTGAAATGCTGCCTGGTCACGTCCAGGTAGAAGATATACAACTCTGCCTAAGCCATAACGATGAGCCCAGGCCGCTGGATGCCATTCTCCATCCAAATTATATTCCATCAGAATCGTTGTTTCATTAAAAGGATCAAACTCAAACCGGTAAGGTTCATCTTTAATTTCAAATGGTTCTATATTCAGCATAATATCATGCTCTGGAGCGGTGATCCTCATTTCCAAATCACAAAAAGCTGGATGTATTGTATTCTTAGCCCCAATTAATTGTGCGAGCTCATACTTCTTCTGAAGTACAATGCCGTTATGAAGAACGAGTAACCCACCACCGCCACTAACAAAAGACAGCAGCCCTGCCGCTTGCTTAGAGGAAACCTTTTCTGCCCAACTATCATGATAGGAAATACATAAGTCGAAGGCTTCTATATTCTCTTTCTCTAATAATTGCTTATTCTCACTACATTGCACTGTAAGACTCTCTTGCAAAATACGCGTAATTTCTTCATCTACTCCCTGAAGAGGATGAAATTTGGGATGAGTGTAATCGCCAATCAAAAGTGCTTTTTTCTTGTTCATCATGTGTATGTCCTCCTATAACCCTAGACCTGCTAATTGTCCGATTCATGCGACCCTTCCATGGATAAGGGTCCGTCTTCACCGGCGTAATAACGGGCTAGCTCAATCATCATGCTGCCCATTCGTTCTTCCTTGGGTGCTACTACTCGGGGAACTCCAGCCTCGTAAAGCCCACGTGCTGTTACCTTGCCGACCGCTACGGAAATAACCGGGCCACGCAGCATTTCAATCAATCCTTGTAAACACCCCTGTTTGTCTGCATACTCCAATAGAAACTTAACTTGTGGACCACTTGTAAAGGTTACAGCATCAACCTTGCCCTCCATAATATCACATAGAAGCTGTTCTAGTGCACCTTCAGGGGGTGCAATATGACGATAAGGGAGAATTGGAGTACATCTACCGCCCTGTTCTTCTAACCAACTCACTAGGCGTGGAGCAGGATCCCCATGAAGCTGTAACATGATTGATTTATCTCGCATATCATGTGCGCCAAGTTCACGAATTAATCCTTCCGTACTACCGTCATCATCACGGACCAGCGGTGTAAGTTGACGTTTCTTCAATGTATTAGCCGTCTTATATCCTCGAGCAGCGATAGACGTTACCTTTAGGTTGTCCCAAAGTTGCTGTGCTACATCCATATCTTCCGCCATATCAAACATAGCGTCCAGTCCCACACCTGTAGTAAATATAGACCAATCTGGTGGATCATTTACCCAGGAGAGAATAGCATTTCGTAAATCAATGTCCTTTAGGAGTACTGTCCCCTGTGCAGGTCGATACAACGGAACCCCGCCCAGGTTCTCTACTAGCTTACCCAATTCCTCCGCTCGACGTGGCCCTGTCAATGCTATCCTTTTACCTTCTAATCTTCGTGACATAAATACTCCCCCCGCTTCAGCTACTAAAAGCAACTTACCCTAATTCCAGCTTAAACGACACGGGATGTGAAGTAAATATAGAAAGACCGTCCATCAATTGAGATGGACGGCCATTTAACGAAGATCATGATTGTAAATATCCCATCAATCCGCCAATCGGTATCCCACGCCGCGAACGGTCGTGATATAGACTGAATTTGCGGCACGATCGCCTAGTTTTTTGCGCAAGCTCTTAATATGCACATCAACAACGTTACTTCCACCCAGGAAAGAGGTGCCCCAAACTTGCTCCAGCAGTTCCTCACGTGATAGAACCGCACCTTCTTGTTCCAAAAGTTTGACCAATAACTCGTATTCAGTCTTCGTCAACTCAATCTTGGCCCCACTACGGTACACTGACATCTTCTTACGGTCAATCCACAGATCTTTGTAGATAGCCGGCGATGTTCCTACCAGTAGCCTTGAAGCTGATTTGCGCTTCTCACCATTACGGATAATACGCTGAGCATGATAGAGAACTTCCTGAGGACGTGCAGGCCATACTAACAGCTCCTGATTTTGCAGCCCTTGATCCAATCGGGACAGCATAGATTCTTTCACAAGGATCAAAGAAGGGATGTCCTCTGTTTCCTGCAGTACTAATGATTTGATCGCAAACATCTCTTCGTTGTTAACGTAAGGTGTTAAATCAAAAATCAACAAGTCTGCACCTAAGGCGTTACGTATCCCTTGCTCCCAATGATGGAATACAAGCACATCGAAACAACCATCAGAAAGGTCCCGAACCAACTCATGAATTCCACTCGGAAATGAGCTGACGATAATGACCCGTTGGGTAATCGGACAAGCATCCGGCATCTCCATAAATTGTTCTGAGTCTAAAGTTGCTCCATCCATATCTATCGGACGCCGCTGGAACGGAGTAATGTTCCCAGAATGATGTCCTGTACTCTTTACTTCCTCTGCTGACACTCCGAACACACCCCCCCGAAAACGACATGAGCATGATGCACATCATATCCCGTCTCTTTGGATACTTCAATGTTCCATTCCTCAGGAATTTGGGTCATCACCTCATCAACGCGCCCACACACCTCACAAAGAATGTGCTGGTGATCGTCGAGCTTAGCATCGTAACGACTAGCAGCTTCGCCCAAGTTTAATTCGCGGATCATCTCTTTATCAACCAAATACCTCAGTGAGTTATAAACCGTTCCATAGGCAAAATTGAAACCCTGTTCTACCAAACGATTCATTACCTCTGCCGCAGTCGGATGGTCATGAGCATTACGAATCACATCAAATACGGCCTTACGTTGTGTTGTTAGATTCAATGCTCTCATCATATATATCATCCCTGTAATTTTATTTTAATTTAGAATTAGTATAAGTCTTATTGCATGCGTCGTCAATGGGTTGATCCTCGCTTAGTTTGTCTCCACGGCCGTATGTTCCATGCACATTTTCCTCATACTATGAAAAGTACACGAACTCACTAGTGAGCAAAGTTTCTCATCAATACGGTTTTTAAGATGAGTTACTTTTAAAAATAAGGAGGAACATAACTTGAACAAAGATGATTTACTGCAAAATTTACCTGCCTTGCCTAAATTCCCGGAATCTCTCTGGAGAGAAACTTCGTCCTTACCTTCCTTCCCCCAACTAAATAAGGATATCAAAGCTGATGTCGCTGTTGTTGGTGCAGGTATTACAGGTATTACTACGGCTTATGTACTAACCAAAGCCGGACTAAAAGTCGTAGTTCTTGATGCTGCTACGATTCTTGATGGGGCAACTGGATATACAACCGCCAAAATTACTTCCCAACATGGAATGATTTATAGTAAATTGATTCATCATTTCGGGGAAGAGTCCGCCAGATTGTATTACGAGGCCAATGAAGAAGCACTTCAATTCATTAAAAATACGGTTCAAGAAGAGAACATTGATTGCCATTTACAACAGGAGGATGCCTATCTGTACGCCGACTCAGATGAACAAGCTGAACAACTACATAAGGAATGGCAGGCTTATGAGCAGCTTGAACTTCCTGGAGAATGGACTGAAACCCTCCCTATTCCACTAGTAACCAAGGGGGCGATCCGCCTGGGGAATCAGGCACAATTCCATCCCCTTCTCTATTTACGATCATTAACTAACTACATTACTGAGCATGGTGGGATCCTATACGAAAATACGATGATGGAGGATTATGCCAAGCAAGGTGAAGATGGTTCCATCGCATTAAAAACAATGTCAGGTCATATCATCACTTGTAATCACGCTGTATCGGCATCTCACTTCCCTTTCTTTGATGGAGGTTCGTTGTACTTCACAAGATTACATGCGGAACGCTCCTATGCCATAGCACTGGAACCGAAGAACCATTTTTCTTATGCTGGTGGAATGTATATCAACTGTGAAAAACCAAAACGATCACTACGATCTGCCAAAATGAACGGTAAAGAGGTTATTCTAATAGGAGGAGAATCTCATAGAACAGGTTCAAACGAGTGTACCCTCTGTCATTATCAAGAACTTGAAAAGTTTGGCGGGGCGATGTTTGAAGCCACAAAAGTTCCATACCGTTGGTCTACCCAAGATCTCATCACACTAGATGATGTGCCCTATATCGGAGCCCTTAACACACGTCACCCCAACATATTCGTAGCAACTGGTTATGGCAAATGGGGAATGACTACCGGAACACTCGCTGCACTCTTGATCAGAGACCTTATCCTTGGTAAAGAGAACCGTTATACGGAGTTGTTTAGCCCCTCACGATTCAAAATGAATCCTAGCATCAAGAACTTTGCAGTGCAAAACACCATAGTTGCGAAAGAGTTGGTCTCAGGAAAGATAGAAAACGTATATATGAAGCTAGAGGATCTAGGCACTGACGAGGGCTCTGTTGTGAAGCATTGCGGAAAACGGGCCGGAGCATACAGAGATAGTGACGGGAAAATTTTTCTGGTGGATACGACATGTACACATCTAGGTTGTGAGTTGGAATGGAATGACGGCGAACGTTCTTGGGATTGTCCCTGCCATGGATCGAGATTTAATTATAAAGGGCATGTCTTAGAGGGCCCGGCCACAAAAGATCTGAAACCACTAACCGTACAACCTGAGCCTTAACAAAAAAAATACGTAATCCTCAGTTTTCAGGGCAGATTTATTTAATTAATATTTAGGTTAAAACTTCCTGTAATCGAACATTGAATGTTAGGGTTTTCCTAATAAAACGCTTACTCAATAAATATCCCGAACATTTATTTAACCACGGTCAATAACATCTGGATTTTGCGTTTTTTTAATTGTATAATCAGATTTGTCAGACAAGCACTTCATTGTGCTTAGAGCCATCCAAAAGTATGGCTTATACTCTAAAGGGGGAAAAGTATAGATGAAGAAATCAATCAAACTAACTATGGTAATGCTACTTGCATTAACCCTAGTCTTGTCCGCATGTGGCAAGAAGAACGAAGCGAACAATGGCGGTGCTGCTGAAGGAAATGGTACAAAATCTGATGTTAAAGTGGGAATGGTTACAGACGTAGGTGGAGTTAATGACAAATCATTCAACCAATCAGCATGGGAAGGCCTTCAAGCTGTTAAAGATTCGGATGGAATTAGTGTTGATTACTTGCAAAGCACTAAGCCTGATGATTATATAACCAACCTCAATAAATTCGTAAAAGGTGGATATAACCTAACTTGGGGTATTGGTATGGATTTGGGAGAAGCGATCAAAACAGTCGCTGACCAAAATAAAGATGCTAATCTAGCTATTATCGACGCAGTTGTAGATGCTCCAAACGTTAAATCTATTACTTTCGCGGAAAATGAAGGATCTTTCCTTGTTGGTGTGGTAGCAGGTCTTACTACTAAGACAAATAAAATCGGCTTCATCGGCGGAGCAGAAATCCCGGTTATTGAAAACTTTGCAGTTGGATTTAAAGCTGGTATCGAAGCTGTTAACCCGAATGCCCAAGTTATGATCAGCTATACAGGCGCATTCGACAAACCGGACCTAGGTAAAACACAAGCAGCAACTTATTATAATGATGGAGCAGACATTTTGTTCCCAGCCGCTGGTGCAACAGGAACTGGTGTCTTCAATGAAGGTACAGCACGTAAGCAAAAAGGCGAAGATGTATGGGTTATTGGGGTCGACAAGGACCAATCTCTTGAATTCGGTGACGAAATCACTTTGACTTCCATGATCAAACGTGTAGATGAAGCTGTTAAACGTGTCAGCAAAGAAGTTGTTGACGGTACATTTAAAGGTGGAGTTGAAACTCTTAGTTTGAAAGACAATGGTGTAGGTATTGCTGAAACTTCAAGCAAAAATGTCTCTGCTGAAATTCTTGCTAAAGTAGAAGAGTTCAAAGCAAAAATCATTAGTGGTGAGATCGTAGTTCCTAGTGCTTTAGCTGAATAATCTTCTATTCACAGTACAAGAATAATCAAATATAATTAATGACAAGGCTGGTTATTACAACTAGCCTTGTCGTTTGTTAACAGACAGTTAGGTAAAATAATAGAAGGGGGTTCCTCATGATTGCAGCCAACCCTATCGTCGAATTAAAATCCATTACGAAACGCTTTCCAGGTGTTGTTGCTAATGACTCCATCAGCTTAAAGTTACACAAAGGCGAAATTCACGCCTTGCTTGGTGAGAATGGAGCTGGAAAATCCACGTTAATGAACATCCTGTTTGGATTATACCAGCCGGACGAGGGTAGCATTGAAATCGATGGCAAACCCGTTAATATCGACAATCCAAATAAAGCAATTGAATACGGAATCGGAATGGTCCACCAGCATTTCAAGCTGGTTCAGCCTTTTACTGTAACTGAGAATATCATTCTTGGGATGGAACCTAAAAAGGGCCTCAGTTTAGATCAAAAAACAGCGGCTAACAAAATCAAGGAATTATCGGAGCAGTATGGATTGAAGGTTGATCCAAATGCCAAGATTCAAAACATATCCGTTGGTATGCAGCAGCGGGTGGAAATATTAAAAACTTTATACCGCGGAGCACAAATCCTTATTTTTGATGAGCCAACTGCAGTGCTTACCCCCCAAGAGATTACTGAATTAATGGAAATTATGCGGCGCTTAGTAGCCGAAGGTAAATCAATTATTCTCATTACTCACAAGTTGAAAGAAATCATGCATATTTCGGATACGGTAACGATCATCCGCCGAGGCAAGGTTATTGACACAGTAAAGACTTCAGAATCCAATCCAAATTTACTCGCAGAGAAAATGGTTGGACGGAATGTTACATTTAAAGTGGACAAGCAGCCGGCAGCCCCGGGAGAAACCGTACTGTCGTTGAACGATATAAGGTTAATGAGAAAAGACGGAGTATCCGTCTTAAATGGCCTGAACTTTGATATTAAAGCAGGAGAAATATTAGGAGTCGCTGGTGTAGATGGTAATGGTCAGACGGAGCTAATCGAAGTTATTACCGGATTACGTAAGGCGGATCAAGGCTCCATCAAAATCCACGGGAAAGAAATTGCAGGCTCTACGCCTCGTGCTTTCGCCGAAAGTGGTATCGCTCATATTCCAGAGGATCGTCATAAGCATGGTCTTGTACTTGACTTCTCTATGAGTGAGAACCTTGTACTTGAAACCTATTATAAAGAACCCTTTAGCAAGCGTGGATTCTTAAACTTCGATACGATTAAGAAACAAGCACAACGCCTTATTGAAGAGTTTGATATTAGAACCCCTGGAATTGGTACCTTAGCTCGCTCTTTATCGGGCGGAAATCAGCAGAAGGCTATCATAGCACGGGAGATCGATAAGAACCCTGATGTTCTGATCGCGGCACAGCCTACACGAGGACTTGATGTTGGCGCTATCGAATTTGTACAGAAACAATTGATAGCACAACGTGATCAAGGAAAAGCCGTACTACTTATTTCCTTTGAACTTGATGAAATAATGAACGTTGCAGATCGAATTATAGTTATCTATGAAGGCAAAATTGTAGGAGAAGTCCTGCCGGAGCATACGAATGACCAGGAATTGGGTCTGATGATGGCGGGTAGCTTGGCTGTTGGAGGTCATGGGCATGAATAAAATAGTTAAGATTTTCTCTGGCAGCATTATCGTCCCTTTAACAGCTATTGTGATGGGGCTTCTTGTCGGAGCTCTCATCATGTTACTTGGAGGGTACGATCCATTACTAGCGTACCAATCTCTGTTCAGCCAAGTGTTTGGAAATCTATATGATCTCGGAGAAACATTCCGGGAAATTACACCTTTGGTGCTAACGGGACTAGCTGTAGCATTCGCCTTCCGAGCAGGTCTGTTCAATATCGGTGGTGAAGGACAGTTTATTATCGGGATGACTGCCGCTACATTTGTCGGCATCAAGATCACTGGGCTTCCAATGATCATCCATGCTCCACTAGCTCTCATTGTTGGTGGGATATGTGGAGGTTTATGGGCTGCGATTGCTGGTTACTTCAAAGCAAAGCGCGGAGTTAATGAGGTTATCACGACCATTATGTTAAACTGGACAGCTTTATACTTGGCTAACTATATTGTTAGGCATTTTCTACTCCTCAAAGGTCAACAACGTTCTGAGAATCTTCAGGATAGCGCATCCATATCCATTCAGTGGCTTTCCGAGTTACTGGGCAATGCCCGAATGCACTGGGGAACATTAATTGCTGTGTTAGCTGCCGTATTCTTCTATATTTTATTGTGGAAAACAAAACAAGGTTTCGAACTTCGAGCTGTTGGTTTGAACCCTCATGCTGCCGAATACGCAGGTATGAATGTGGGTCGAAATATTATAAAGTCTATGTTCATTAGTGGGATGTTCGCTGGACTCGCAGGTGCTGTTCAGATCCTCGGCGTATTCCATTATCAATCTGTGATGTCTGGAACACCAGGTATAGGATTTGATGGGATTGCTGTAGCGCTGATTGGTATGAATCATCCTTTCGGAGTTTTGTTAGGTGGCTTCTTGTTCGGCTCACTTACGTACGGTTCTGCTGGAATGAGCTTCGGAGCTGGGGTTCCTCCAGAACTGATCCGAATAGTTATTGGCTCGATCATTTTCTTTATAGCTACGCCTGGTATCGTTCGTTATGTTCTAAAGCCCCTCTACGCCAAACGCAAGAAAGAGAAGGTGTTGTAAATGGATTGGGTAACTACGCTCGGTCAACTAATGAATACGACGCTGGTATTCTCAACAGCTCTCATCTTTGGAGCCTTAGGAGGCATCTTCTCGGAACGGTCCGGGGTTACGAATATCGGTATTGAAGGATTAATGACCTTCGGCGCCTTTGCAGCTGCGGTCAGTACTTATTTCGCACAAGAAGCTGGTATGGGAGCGGCTTCTCCATGGATAGGAATTATCTCTGCTTTAATTATGGGGGTTCTAGCTTCACTTATTCATGCACTGGCCTCCATTACATTCAAGGCGGATCAGGTTGTCAGTGGTATCGTTATAAACTTCTTGGCCACAGGAAGTACCCTTTATATGGTCAAACTTATCTTTCATGGAGACGGTGAGACTGCCTTACTTAAAAATGTATTCAATAAGGTAGCCATTCCTTGGCTTTCAAAAATCCCAATTATCGGTGAGGGTCTTTTCAATAATTATCCAACCACCTATTTGGCGATTATACTCGTATTCGTTGCATACTTCGTTCTATTCAAAACTTCCTTCGGCCTGCGACTTCGTGCGGTAGGCGAGCATCCGAGTGCGGCTGATACAGCGGGCGTGAATGTTAAGCGTATGCGGTATATTGGCGTAATGATCAGTGGAGCGTTGGCAGCCCTCGGGGGAGCTACAGTAACACTGACAACAACGAGTACATTTGCGCATAATACGATTTCTGGACAAGGTTTTATTGCCATTGCTGCAATGATCTTTGGTAAATGGAATCCCCTTGGCGCCTTTGGGGCTGCAGCTTTCTTCGGATTCTCTCAAGCTATTCGTAGTTATGTCACACTATTTGACTGGTCTAAGAGCATCCCTACAGAATTTATCTATATGCTTCCGTACGTATTAACCATTATCGTGTTAGTTGCTGCAGTTGGTCGATCCGCTGCACCATCTGCACTAGGACAACATTACGATCCAGGAAAGAGATAATTAACATTTCAATGAATATTATATCGCCGCTTGATCAGGACGTAATTTCTACGTTGCTGTTCAAGCGGCTTTTGTTTTCCATTATTTATGGCATACTATCTTGCATTAATCAGTACTGTATGGTAGTATCCATTTACCGATACTAATCAATGTTCAGTACTGTTAATTATCAAACAAAGAAATGAGGCGATGACTTTTGGATATAAGTATCCAATTCAAGAAAGGCGCCTTGGAGCTTTGCGTACTGGTACTTATTCATGAACGGGATCGTTATGGATATGAATTGGCCCAATCCGTCTCTGAGCATATTGAGGTAGCAGAAGGTGCGCTTTATCCGCTGCTGAGAAGGCTAGTGATCGAGGGCTACTGTACGACTTACTTACAGGAATCCACGGGCGGCCCACCACGCAAATATTACAAACTGACGCCTGCAGGAGAGATTCATATGAACAAACTAGTGATCGAGTGGAAACAATTTGTCAGAAATGTATCAACCCTGATCGAGAAAGGAACATCTAGTGATGAATAAAAGCGAATATTTAGCGCTCCTTCATAGCCACTTATCAGATCTTCCACCTGAGGAACGTAATGAGTTAATGGAAGACTATCAGGCTCATTTTGCTTTTGCTCTCCAGAACGGTAGAAGCGAAGCAGATGTCATACAAGAATTAGGTCACCCCGCTGAGCTAGCTAAGGAGGCCCTTGGTAATCGACTTCCTCAAGAACCTATTTACTGGTTTGGACCAGGAAGTCCTAGTTCTAATCACGTACCTGACCCCGGTCCCGTACCACCCGTAACACCAGTTACCCCGCATCGAGGGAGTTTTGCAACTGCTATGGTCTACACAGGACTCTTTTTTGTAGATATCATTATCGGTCCATTACTACTAACTTTGTGGTCACTTTGGTTCGCCTTGGCCGCCATGGCCGTAGGTGGACTCGTTAGCCCGTTTGCATTAGGTTTGGAATATTTATGGTATGGTGAGTTATACCAAGCCAAAGCATTTGCCGTCTTGGCCCTGGTAGGTATTGGAATATTACTTGCTATCGTATCAAAGCGTACATTTAAAGACATTAAGAATTTAACTTTGAGTTTTTGGGCTTGGCATACTCGAACTGTGAGAGGGGAACAGCAGTATGAATAAAAGAAATTGGTCATTCATTGCCATCATCTTCATCGTGCTCGGTTTTGTGGGGATGGCCTATCAAGAGTTCGAGTTTGGTGATGACCTGCCATCCTATAATCACAAATGGGTATTTGACGAGGGAGAATTTAAATCACTAGTTGCAGATAGTGACTACGACATCGACCTAAAGTTCATTGATAGTCCCGATGGAACGGATTACATTGAAATGAGCGGAAATATGGAGCAGGATAACATCGATAAGCTGCAGCAAGTAACTCTTTCTAATGGAACTTTAAACCTGCCACTGGAGAAAAAATTCCGGATGAGTTTTCTAAGCATAAACTTTCAATCCGAGAGACAACATATAACGGTTGCACTTTCCAAAGAGAAATCTTTAGACTCCATCTTAATAGATCTGAGTGCTAATAATGGAGGTTTCCAGGACTTACGCAGTCAGAACGTTGAGATCACTGCATCTTCCGGTAATATCGAGGTTGATTCAATTAAAGCAGAAGCAGTAAAACTTCATGCATCATCAGGCAATATTACGGCTAATCAAGTCCAAGGAGATACAGATGCCAAAGTCACATCGGGCAATATTAAAGTAAATACTCTTACAGGTTCTCTTGCTGCTCGTACAACATCTGGTGACATTAAGGTGAATGATCTTACAGGCCCTCTTTCCACCCATGCAACCTCAGGTAACATTACCGTGAATAAAGTTCAAGGAAACGTAGATGCATCGGGGTCTTCCGGTAATCTCAAGTTCATCGATTTCACCGGATCTGGTAAATTCAAATTAACTTCGGGTAACATCACTCTAATGGATCAACGTTCTGATTCTTTAGATATTTCAGTTAGTTCGGGTAATGTAACATTGTCAAAAGATCCGGAATTCCAAGGTTTCTATGATCTCAAGACAACCTCAGGTAATATCAGTTCTCCTGAATCACCCCAGATTACAAAGGATATTATCAAAATCCGCGCCACCTCGGGAAACATAAAAATTAAAGATTAATCGTCATAATCATCAAAGTCAAAGAGGCTAATCCGGGTAGCATACTCTACCACGTTTAGCCTCTTTCTTGTCTAATGCTATCTCATGACTTTGCAGTGAAACGATCGAATCGTTTCTCCAAATGATTCTGTAGCGCCGATAATACAGTACTGAACAATAGATAAATGAGACCCGCTTCGGAATATACAAGCAGTGGCTCATAGGTTGTCGCGGTAATTTCCTGGGCTTTGCGGAACATTTCCGAGTATGTTACCATCGCCGCAAGTGAGGTATCTTTTACAAGACTAATAAAAGAATTCCCTAGCGAGGGCACGGATACGCGGGCAGCTTGAGGCAGAATGATGTGCCGAAGGGCTTGAATACGTGTCATACCTAAAGAATATGCTGACTCCCATTGTCCCTCATCTATAGATAGAATAGCTGCGCGGATAATTTCTGATCCATATGCTCCCACGCTAAGTGTAAAGCCGATTACAGCTGCCGGAAAGGGTTCTAGCGTTACTCCAACGGCGGGGAGACCGTAGAAAATAATAAATAATTGCACCAGTAACGGAGTTCCCCTGATGATCCAGACATACAAACGTGCAGTTAATCGTAGCACGCTCCAGCCCGATAACCGTGCAATGGCAGTAAGCACAGCTAAGGTTAGACCTAGTACAAAAGAAATCAAGGTCAATGGGATGGTAAAAGCCACCCCTGCCTGGAGCAAAGGTAGCAATGAATCGATAAAAATCTGAATTTTTCTATCATCCATATTATTTTGATACATCCTCACCAAAGTATTTCTTCGAGATTTCTAAATAAGTTCCATCGCTCTTCATATCCGCTAGCGCTTGGTTAACTGCATCAATTATTTCAACATTTCCTTTTTTAAACAAAGCTGCACTCTCATCAGCCTCCGGTAATTCATCAACCACTTTCAAAGCCACATCAGGTCTCTGTTTCATCAAATCCAAATAGGACAACTTTTCATTGACAGTAGCATCAATCCGTTTGGAGAGTAACAAATCGATGGCTTGATTAAATCCCTCTATTGCCACGATCTCCGCGCCATTCTCTTTGGCGATATCCGTTAGATTACTTGTGAGTGATTGTCCTGCCTTCTTCCCTTTCAGATCGGCAAACTTCGTGATATCCGTATTATCGTTTCGAACGATAAGCGCTGCCCGTGAAACGATATAAGGATCGGAAAAATCATACTTTTCCTTCCTATCCTCACGAATCTTCACTTCATTAAACACCGCATCAAAGCGATTCGCATCCAGACCAGCAAAGATTCCATCCCACTGTGTCTCAATGAATTCCGTTTCTACGCCCAGACGCCCTGCTATTCCTTCAGCAATCTCAATATCAAAGCCAATCAACTTGCCATCTGCATCGTGATAGGTAAAGGGAGCATAGGTGCCTTCCGTTCCGATCCTCAGCTTCCCACTCGCCTTAACAGCTTCCAAAGTGTTGCTCTTGTTATTATTCGAGTTGCCTCCGCAAGCAGCAAGCATTGTAGTTAGAACTAGGGTTAACAGCAACAAGCTTATTCTCTTCATTGTGTTCATACTCCCTTCTATTTGCTGATCTGATCATTCCAATAAGCAATGTGTTTCGTCATTTTGCTTGATCTTTCCACTTACGGAGCATATAATTTGTATATCTTTAGTAAAAGGAGGTGGGTAGAGTGGATCATCGTAATAATTCGTGGAATCGAATAAGCCAACTTCCAATGGCAATGTTTGGAATATTTTATGATGTTGTCCTTTACGGGATAAGTCTGTCCATTTTTACAATTCGATATCCATTAAAAATTGCGAAATGCCGCTCCTACCTTACCCTCACGGACTAGTTGTTTGTGTGAAAGAAGGCTGCAGGTTTTCCTGCAGTCTTCTTTTGTTATTGTGGGTGCTTCGGTGTAGCGGCATAGGCCGAAGGAGAAACTAATCATGATGATTCAATGTCAAAATATACAGAAATATTACGGTGCCGAGTTGGTACTAAGTGATGTATCGTTCGAAATTAAAAAGGGAGAAAAGGTTGGACTTATCGGGCGTAACGGTACCGGCAAGTCCACAATGATGTCACTACTCACCGGTAGTGACAATCCTGATCAAGGCTCTATTTCCATTTCCAAAGATGCTCAGATTGGTGCTCTAGCGCAAATACCAAATTACAGCAATCAAAGTACCGTTTATGGCGTACTGGAGTCTGCCTTCAAGCACTTACTAGATACCAAAGATGAGATGCAGCGGCTTGAAATAGAGATGGCTGCTTGCCCTACTTACGGTGAGGGAACTCTGCTGGAATCATTACTCAAACAATACGGCCGCTTGCAGGAAGCCTTTGAGCGCGGCGGAGGGTATGAGATTGAGCCTTCCATCTTGCGAATCTCTAACGGACTTGGTATTCCTTCGATTCAATATGATCGTCCCTTCTCTTCTTTATCTGGCGGAGAGAAAACTAAGGTTGGACTCGCTGTAATCCTGCTGCAAAACCCGGATATCCTATTACTCGATGAACCAACTAATCATTTGGATATGACAGCAATCCAATGGCTAGAATCCTTCCTGCATTCATTCGAAGGTACTATAGTGGTCATTTCGCATGACCGTTATTTCCTGGATACCGTGGCTGGAAAGATTATCGAAATCGAGGACGGTGAGGCGTTCACTTACTCATGTAATTACAGCGCCTATAAAATTGAGAAGGAACAAAAACTACTTCTACAGTTTGCGCATTACCAAGAGCAGCAGAAGAAGATCAAGAAGATGCAGGAGTCGATCAAACAACTAATAGATTGGGGTAATCGCTCTAACCCACCGAATCCAGGATTTCATCGTCGTGCTGCATCGATGCAGAAAGCTCTTGATCGAATGGTAAAGCTAAAGCGACCTATTCTGGAGCGCAAAGCCATTGACCTGCAACTTCAACAGTCGGACCGTTCAGGAAAGGACGCTCTCGTACTTACAGAGGTTGGAAAATCTATGGGCGCACGACGTCTATATCGTGATGTAAGCCATACACTGCGCTACGGCGAAATGGCTGTATTAATCGGTGCCAACGGAACAGGTAAAACCACCTTGCTCAAAAGCATTATTGGGTTAGAGCCCCCTGATGAGGGCGAAATTCGACTTGGCTCCCGAGTAGAGTTCGGTTATCTGGCCCAGGAATCGGCACCTTCCGATCATAAGGAGACCGTATTACAATATTTCCGAGATGAGATCGGAATGGAAAGTGGCGAAGCTCGAAACCAGCTTGCCCGGTTTCTCTTCTTCGGCGCTGATGTCTTCAAGAAGGTCCGCAGCCTCTCAGGTGGCGAATGGACTCGGTTAAGACTGGCTATTTTAATGTATCAAAAGCCGAACTTACTACTGCTTGATGAGCCAACCAATCATTTGGATATTGATTCACGTGAGGCACTTGAAGAAGCGCTCGAAGAGTATCCAGGCTCGTTATTGGCCATTTCTCATGATCGCTATTTCATTAATAAAATCGCCGGGCAGGTCTGGTCTCTTGAGGATGGGAAAATGTATGTAACCCTAGGTAACTTTGAGAGCTATCATGCTGAACAAGAGAAGAAACAAAGTTCAAACACATCAAGCATACAAAATTACAGCGCCAAAGCGCCGAGTGACACTAGTAACAGGGCTACTTCAGTTAACAGTCCCTCAGCCTCAGCTACATCCCTGAAGCCCTTGAAGGTTAAATCGCAAACGAGTCCATCCAAGATGACCAATCCAGCTTCCATCTTGAAGCTAGAACGCGATATCACAGAGGCGGAACAATGGATTTCAGCAATTGATCTAGCAATGGCAGAGCCGGAGGCCGCTTACGACGCACAGCGGTTGATCGACCTACAGAATCAGCGGAATGAGATTCAATTTCAACTTGATGAGATGATGGAGGCGTATTTTCAAACAATGGAAAACAATGTAACATAATAACCTTTAGAAACGTTTAAATCTAGCATGGCTGTTTCTAAACTTTTACGCTAAGATAGGATAATAGGTAATTTTTAGGTACGTGAATTCCCTTGAAAATCAAAAAAATGATGCCTACCGTTTTAAAATAGGGTCTTTAAGTTGACTATATAAATAGGGATCCGAAAATAAAGAACGGAGTTGAGCTAATTGTTCTCATTATCAGGACTTAATCGTCCTACCAAGTTGGCATTGCTCGGGATGATAGCCTTTGTGGGAATAGTCTCTTGTATTATTGTCCTTGCTTATAACGACTATTTCTTCCTTGGAGATCCGATCAAACCGAACAATGACGATGTCAAATATATTCAAACGTCCCGCCTCCTCTTAAATGAGGGGGTGCTGGCGTATAATACCAAGGACAAGCCTTCAGCATTCATCATGCCCGGGCTACCGTTTATTCTAGCCGGATTCATGGCGATATTTGGGCAAGATCAGGGAGGCGTGATCGCCTACCGGATATTCCAGTGTCTTCAGCAAGCATTCTGTATTTATTTGATCTTCTGGATTGGCAGGCGAATCTTTAATACGCGAGTCGCACTGATTGCTTGTGCCATAAGCACCATATATCTACCCGATTATTTCTCCTCAGGAGTTATCCTATCTGAGACAACGTTTCGAACAATAATCCTGCTGCTGGTCTGTGTAACGATTCTTGCTATAGAACAAAACAGATCTGCGCTGTATCTGCTGATTGGTGTCTTGACAGCTGCTGCGGCTTATTTCAAGCCACATGCATCACTCTATCCTGCTGTATTTCTTGTGTTATGGTGGAAACAGAAGATCCCCTTAAGGGTCATGCTGAAATATACAATTATTATGGCCGCTACTTATGTGGCATTGCTGACTCCCTGGTGGATTCGTAACTGGATAACCTTCCATGAGTTTATTCTGTTCACCAACTCAGGAGGAAGCCCATTCCTGCTAGGCACTCGAATTTATGGCCAGCTTCCGCCCGCCGGATTCTTCGAGGAATATCCTCAATACGATCCACAGACTTTGTTCCAAGGATCGGACAGTACGGCGATTCAAAAGGGACTGGATATTATATCCTATGGTTTCCGTCATGAACCACTGAAATATTTGTATTGGTTCACGCTTGGAAGATGGGTTGAGCTCTACTTCCATCCTTTCTATTCTCGTCCCATATGGCCAGTGACGCGTCCTCTCATGAATGTACTACAAGTTATTCTTATGTTAATTAATATGGTTGGTATCGTGTGGGCACTCTTGAAACATCAATTCACTCGCCTGCTCCCATTGCTTCTAGCACTAGGGTACTTCACTGTTATTTATGTACCGTTTGTAGCATTTAACCGTTACGGATACCCTAACATGGTCTTATTGATTATGTTCGGTGCCTATGCCATTGACCAGGTTCTAAATCACTTCATCAAATATCCCTCGGACCGTTTAGAGGGAAGGAGGACATCTGCTTCATGAAGACCCTTATTATTATCCCCGCTTACAATGAAGAAGGCAGCATTGCTGCTGTCATTAGGGATATTCACCAGCATGCTCCGTCTGTCGACGTCATCGTCATTAATGACGGCTCCTCGGATCGAACCGAACAATGTGCGATAAATGCAGGTGCGCGTGTACTAACGCTGCCTTACAATGTTGGCATTGGTGGAGGCATGCAAACTGGTTATATGTATGCCAAGCAACATAATTATGATATTGCCATACAAATGGATGCCGACGGACAGCATCTTGCCGAAGAACTCCCTAAGTTGATCGCCAAGGCAGAGCACTATGACCTTGTAATTGGTTCAAGATATGTAGAGAGCACATCCTATCGTTCTTCACATTTGAGACGTATTGGCATGATCTTCTTCTCAGGTCTGGTTAGTATGGTCACGGGCCAACGCTTCACCGATACGACTAGTGGCTTCCGTGCCGCAGGACCCAAGGTCATCGACTTGTACTCACAATACTATCCGATAGATTATCCTGAAGTTGAGGCACTCATTTACCTAAAACGTAAGGGTTGTCGAATAACAGAAGTAGCGACAGAAATGCGCAAACGCGAAACTGGCAAATCATCTATTACACCGCTTAAATCCATATATTATATGGTAAAGGTGACGTTATCCGTCCTCATGAGCGCTATGCGCTATGATAGAACGGTGGTGTCTAAATAAATGGCCATCTATGTTCTCTCTGTCTCACTTGCATTTGCATTTCTATTGATCGTTCTTGAGCTTGTACGGAGGCAGAAATTAAAAGAGCAGTATTCCTTGCTCTGGATCCTATTTAGTGTGACACTGCTCATCATTTCGTTTAACGTGTCTATTATTGAGTGGGTTGCGGATCAACTTGGAGTGAAGTACGCTCCCGCCATTCTCTTCCTATTCGGACTCCTATTCTGTTTCGCATTTATACTTCATCTGACGATTGTGATTACTAAGCTGACAAGTCATGTATTGCGACTGGCTCAGGAAGTGACCATTCTAAAGGAACGTGAGGTCTCTCATGGACAAAATGATTAGTTATCTTCTACTAATAGGTAATATTCTGCTGCTCGTGACAGGACAAGTTCTATTCAAGATTGGGCTTGGGAAATCCGGTGGACTTCATTGGGATAAAATAATAACATCCCCTACTATTATTGGCGGTTTGTTTCTATACGGTATCGCCACCCTGCTCTGGTTTGCAGTTCTAACTCGATTGCCGCTTAGCGTTGCGTACCCTATGCAGGCTTTCGCATATGTTCTTTCCATGGTTCCCGCCTATTTCTTATTTGGCGAAGATATCACTGCAACCAAATTAGCTGGTGTCGCCGTAATTATGTGCGGTGTTTATCTGCTTGCAAGATAATCAAAGATAAAAGGGTGCCCCCGTTAATGGGGGCACCCTTTTTGAATACTAGATGTTACATTAGATTATCCAACTTCAAGATCGAATCCACCTTTAGAGAACTGACTGTTGTACAGGTCCGCATAGAACCCGCCTTGAGCCAACAACTCTTCATGAGTCCCTTTTTCAATAACAGAACCGTGATTCATCACGAGGATAAGATTGGCATCCTTGATTGTCGACAGTCGATGGGCAATGACGAAGCTTGTTCTGCCCTTCATTAGTTCATTCATCGCCTTTTGGATATAAACTTCTGTCCGTGTATCTACACTACTCGTCGCTTCATCCAGAATAAGAATGGCTGGATCAGCAAGAATAGCGCGTGCGATGGTAAGAAGTTGCTTCTGTCCTTGCGATATATTCGAAGCTTCCTCGTTCAAAATGGTGTCATAGCCATGTGGAAGGGTACGGATAAAGTGGTCGGCATGTGCCGTTTTGGCTGCACGGATAACCTCTTCTTCTGTCGCACCTTCATGTCCATAGGCGATATTATCACGGATTGTACCGTTAAACAGCCACGTATCCTGCAGCACCATTCCAAACAGGCTCCGTAAATCTCCACGTTTCATATGAGCAATGTTAACACCATCAACAGTGATAGCTCCATCTGTTACTTCATAGAAACGCATCAGCAGGTTGATCAGTGTCGTCTTACCGGCACCAGTTGGTCCTACAATAGCGATCGTCTCTCCCTGTTTAGCTGTGATGTTCATATCCTCAATCAGGATGTTCTTGTCATCGTATCCGAACTTCACATGATCAAAGACGACATTACCTTGCGGTTGTTCCAGAACAACCGGCTTTTTCTCTTCAGCGACTTCTTCCTCTTCATCGAGAATTTCGAAGACACGTTCCGCCGAAGCAACAGTGGATTGAATAATATTAGCAATATTGGCCGTCTGAGTAATTGGCATTGTGAATTGTCTGGAGTATTGGATAAACGCCTGGATTTCTCCGACTTTAATTGTTCCTTTGGTCACCAGAATACCACCAACAACTGCAACGAGCACATAACCGATATTCCCGATAAAGCTCATAATAGGCATGATTACGCCGGAAATAAATTGTGCTTTCCAACCAGCCTCATATAACCGTTCATTAATTTCTTCGAACTGTTGCAATGATTTGCGTTCACGTCCAAAAGCTTTAATGACTTTGTGTCCTGTATACATCTCTTCTACATGTCCATTAAGCTGTCCCAATTCCTTTTGCTGTCTGATGAACTGTTTCTGTGATCGTTTAGCAATCGAAGTAATCGCAACTACGCTTAACGGCAGAGTCAGAACGGCAATCAACGTCATCAGTGGGCTAATTCTCAGCATCATAATGATAACACCGATAATTGTTAGTACTGCCGTGATGAGTTGGGTTAAACTCTGCTGCAATGTGCTGCTTATATTATCGACATCATTGGTTACCCGACTCAGCGTTTCACCGTGCGTACGTGCGTCGTAATATTTCAGCGGCAGACGTGTTAACTTATCGTTCACATCACGACGCAAATCAAATACCGTCTTCTGAGCAACACTGGCCATAATGTATTGTTGAAAATAACTGAACAATGCACTTAATAAATACAGACCGAGTAATTGCATAATGATTTGTCCCACGTACTGGAAGTCGATTTCTGCTCCCGGGACGCCATTCATCTTCCCAATAATACCTTCGAATAATTTGGTGGTTGCTCTCCCCATAACTTCTGGGCTTAAAACACTGAAATAAGTACTCAGAACTGCCATGAACAGCACTGCTAATAATAGCAGTTTATGAGGACTCAAATATCGGATCAATCGTCTTAGCGTACCCTTGAAATCCTTAGCCTTCTCTACAGGTCTGCCCATACCACCCGGACCGCCTGGTCCAACACCTGGTCCAACAGGAGCGCCTCCGCCTTTCGTATTCTTCTGGCTCATGCGATCTCCTCCTCTGAAAGCTGTGAATACACAATTTCTCTATAAACATCGCAGGTCTCCATCAGTTCACGATGATTGCCGATACCAGCAATTTGGCTATCGTTCATCACGATGATACGATCTGCATCCAGTACAGTACTAACCCGCTGTGCCACAATAATAACCGTAGATTCCTGTGTCTCCTGCTTCAGTGCAGCACGAAGTTTAGCATCTGTCTTGAAATCCAGTGCCGAGAAACTATCATCAAAAATATAAACTTCAGCTTGCCGAACCAAGGCCCGTGCGATCGAAAGGCGTTGCTTCTGTCCGCCGGAGACATTTGATCCCCCTTGAGCAATAACAGAATCGTAGCCATCCTCCATTTCAGAGATAAAATTCGACGCTTGCGCAATTTGAGCAGCATGCCGGATTTCCTCATCCGTCGCATCCTCTTTACCATAACGAATATTATCGTTGATAGTACCAGTGAACAAGACTGATTTTTGGGGAACAAGACCGATCTTCTTACGGAGTTCCTCCTGTGACATGTCTCGAACATCAGTACCATCCACCAGCACACGACCACTATCCACCTCATAGAATCTCGGAATGAGACTAATCAGCGTGGATTTACCCGAACCCGTACCGCCAATGATCGCCGTTACTTCACCCGGATTAGCTGCAAAGGAAATATCTTGAATGGCAGGTTGCTCCGCCCCAGGATAACTGAAGGTTACGTTCTGGAATTCGACGTACCCTTTCTTACCAGTAGCTGGTTTCAGTACTTCGGCATCCTTAATAATAGGAACCATATCCAGCACTTCGTTAATCCGTATGGCTGAAGCCGATGCCCGAGGAATAAGTACGAACATCATCGATACCATAACGAGCGAGAACATAATTTGCATAGCATATTGTAAAAAGGCCATTAGATCGCCGACTTGCATATGACCTGAGTCAATGCGTAATCCACCGAACCAAATAATAGCTACAGAAGAAAAGTTCATGACGAGCATCATGATCGGCATCATCAGCGCCATTATTTTATTTACTTTGATCGATGTTTCGGTCAAGTCTAAGTTCGCCGCTTGAAAACGTTTCTTCTCATGGTCAATTCGATTAAACGAGCGAATAACCCGGATGCCCGTCAATCCTTCACGCATAACGAGATTTAACTTATCAATTTTCAGCTGAATCGCTTTGAAATATGGCATCCCTTTACGGGCAATAAGTAAGATCGCCAATGCAAGTCCTGGAATAACGACAATGAATACTAGGGATAAGGTTGCATCCTTCGATACGGCCATAATAATTCCACCAATACATAACATTGGGGCCATAATCATCATCCGTAGAATCATAATAAGCACCTGTTGAATTTGAGTAATATCATTCGTCGTCCGTGTAATTAGTGATGCTGTTCCCAACTTATCAAATTCTTCAAGTGAGAAGTTCTCAACATGGTTAAACACCTTGGCACGTAATGATTTACCGAACCCGGATGCTGCTTTGGAGGAGAAATAACTCGCTCCAATCGAGCAGACCATCCCACCCAGAGCCACAAGTAACATGAATATACCGATATTCCATATATAAGCAGTATCACCCTTCACGACACCCGTGTCGATAATATCGGACATCAGCGTCGGTAAATACAATTCGGAGAGTGACTGGAAGAATACCAGTACAAGCACCGCGATGACTAGTAAACGGTATGGTTTTAAATTTCGGAAAAGCTTTAACATTCCCTATCATCTCCACTTTCTCTTTCTTATTTCTCCTGCTCCGCTTTTAGCATCATTTCTTTATATTGATGCACTTGTTCCAACAGGTCCGCGAGTTGATCACTTTTCTCTTCGCCCAAAAAGTCAAATAGACCTGTAAATCTGCTCTCAAAATTCTTCATGGCCTTCTGTGTAACTTCCTCGCCTGACTCTGTCAATTGGACGCGTACGACCCTCCGGTCCTCTTGATCGTTATAGCGCAATACTAAACCACTGGATTCAAGACCTTTGATCAACGGTGTTACTGTTGGTGAAGTAACCTCCATCATTGAGCTGAGCGCAGAGATAGTTACACCCCTTTTATCTTGAGCACAACCCCTCTTAATATAGAATAATACCCTAATCTCATTTCCTTTACAGTTTGCCAAAGGCATCCTGTTCCATTCTGAACGGTGCAAGCGATTAAATGCCTTTAGAAGTCTCTGGGCTTTCGTATCGTCGCCCATGATCACAACTTTCACTCCCCCTCATTTATTTAAACAGTTTAATAATTAGCTCACCTATTTATTCGTAAGCCTAATTATAAAAGCGTATAAATACAAAGTCAAGTTGAGCTAAAGAGAGGAGGTATAGAGTTAAAAGAACCTGGCGGAGGTTCCGTCAGGTTCTGAGATTACTCAATAATTTCCATTAGTCAGAAAAGGTAATACGTCACCGTGAAGCTGATTCAAACTCTTAAACTGATACCCTTGACGGCGTGCCTCGTCGATAATTGCTCCTAGGGCTTCGGTATTGTCTGCGGAGATGGAGTGAAGCAGGAGAACAGCGCCCGGATGAAACTGAGAGACCACCTTTTGGAAAGCATAAGAAGAGCCCTTCTGCGCCTTTACGTCCCAATCTTTATAAGCAGCCGACCAGAAGACGTTTGTATAGCCAAGCTCCTTCGTTACCCGGAGAGTCCGTTCATTGAAAATACCCCGAGGTGGACGAAGATACGTCATCTCAGAATTGCCCGTTATAGCGGTAACACCTTGCTTGACGGACTCTAACTCTTCCTTAATTTTGGCGTCCGATATCGTGGACATATCTGGGTGACTCCAAGAGTGGTTTCCTATCAAGTGTCCTTCGATCGCCATTCTTTTAACAAGCGCTGGCTGATCTTTAACATAATGCCCTGTTACGAAAAATATGGCCGGTACCTTCTTCGCCTTAAGCGTATCTAGGATCGCAGGTGTATATCCATTCTCATATCCGTTATCAAATGTTAGGAACATCTCCTTACGAGTAGTGTCCCCTAGGAAAACAGCGCCGTGTTTATCCACGATCGATTTAAATCCCTCTTCGTTAATAGAAGGAAGCTTACCATCTACGCTACGTTTAAAGCCAAAATGAAAAGCGCCATCGGCCGCGGAAACCACCCCGCTGTCCCCAGCCATTGCTACTACTGGACTCAGTGCAAAGAGGAGACAGACCATCACCACCGATATCAAGGCATGTTTCATACTGCATACTCTCCTTAAGGTCTTATAGTGTTCGTACTGTGCTTAATTTCTGCCTCTTTGACCTGTAATATACATAAAAGCCGCCGCATTCGCTGCGACGGCTAGATATCAATTATTAACTTTATGATTTTTTAGAGTTATTTTGCTTTCCCAACTCACTATGCTTATGTCCATAAAAGAAATAGATACATAAGCCAATGGCCATCCAGATCATGAAGGCAATCCAAGTTATCCCTGGTAAACTAATGAGCAAATACCCACAGCTTACCACGGCAATTAATGGAATGAGTGGAACGAGTGGAACCCTAAAGGATCTTTCTAAATCAGGACGCGTCTTCCGCAGAATAACAACTCCAAGCGATACCGAAACAAAGGCAAATAGTGTACCTATACTAACCAGGTCAGCCAGTTTACCGAGTGGAATTAATCCTGCAAACACGGCAACAATAATGCCGGTAATCCAAGTACTTGTCGCTGGAGTTTCCGTCTTAGGATGAAGCTTCGCTAGTCTCTTTGGCAGAAGCCCATCACGGCCAATGGCATATAATAACCGGGTTTGACCGAAGAGAAGTACGAACAACACCGTAGTAATACCAACGATTGCCCCCAGAGAGATAAAGCCAGCAACCCAATTCTGATTAATATACTGCAGACCGAAGGCTACAGGATTCTTAACATTTAGTAGTTCATAAGGCACCATACCCGTTAATACCGCCGTTACCAGTACATAGAGCAAAGAGCAAATAACCAATGACCAGATGATCCCCCTAGGCAAATCCTTCTGCGGGTTTTTAACCTCTTCAGCGGCCGTAGCCACCACGTCAAACCCAATATAGGCTAGGAATGCTGAAGCAGCTCCGGTTACGACACCACTAAAGCCAAACGGCATAAAGGGAGTCCAGTTAGATGGTTTCACATAAAAGGCACCTACAATGAGGAATAAAACAATGACGGCAACCTTAATTATGACCATGATCGAATTAAGTCGGGTCGATTCCTTGGCCCCACGAGACACAACAAAGGTTAAAAGTAATATGATTAATACAGCTGGCACATCAATGTAAGTACCTGCTGCTGGATCAAATGCACTGCTGAGTGCCTTAGGTATATCCACACCAAATCCAGACATCAACCCTTGAAAATAACCTGACCATCCACTGGCTACCATGGAAGCAGCAAAACCATATTCCAAGATGAGATCCCAGCCAAGTATCCAAGCAATTAATTCACCAAAGGTGGCATAACTATAGGCGTACGCACTACCTGATACCGGAACCATCGAGGCGAATTCAGCATAGCACAATGCACAGAAAGCACACACGATACCTGCAAGTATAAAAGATAATATAAGTCCTGGTCCGGCGTGTTCGGCGGCTGCAACTCCTGTGAGTACAAAAATCCCCGTTCCGACAACACAACCAACACCAAGCATTGTCAAATCAAATACGCCCAGTTCTTTTTTTAAAGATCCTACGCTTGCGTTGTTTTTCTCCTGAAGCATAGCAGTAATTGATTTCCTTCTGAAAAGACTCATCTATGTTGTCCCCTGCCCTAGTTGTGGTAATATCAATCGGACTTTAACGACTTATCCGATTTTTTCAGCATTGTAAAATATACTACAAGCCCATGAAAAGTACGAAGCATCACGCTAAATCAACCTTTATCTGCCAATACCCGCTCAGCAAATCGGATCCATTCTCGTGTTGCAAAGGACTGGTACCTTTCATCCCGCCATATAATACCAAGCTCCCATGGAATCACGGGTTCTACCAGTGGAATGACCCGCACCTGCTCTTCATCAATCTCTCGGCAAATTGTCTCCGGTAACAATGTAATACCTAGACCCACAGCTACCATTTGACTAATGAGATCCCATTGTGAGCTCTCATAGATCACATGTGGTTGAAAGCCCACACGGACACATTCGGCAATAATCCGATCATGAAGTGTGAAATCCTCTCGGAACAGAACGAATCCATCCTCGGATAACTCAGACAACTTGACCTCACTCTGTTCTGCAAGACGATGGGTAGGGTGTACAACTAAATTTAGCTTCTCCTCTACAAACGGGATACTACTTAATCCTTCTTGTCCAGTTGGTAACACGGCAACTCCTACATCGAGTAATCCATTGGCAACATCGAGTTCCACCTTTTTCGCCCCGTCTTCAAATAATTGAATTTTGATATCCGGATATTGATTATGGAATTGCCCTATTACCTTGGGAAAGAAGCTAGCGCCAACCATTGGAGGTAAGCCAATTCGAATATGACCCTGTTTAAGATTTCGTAAATCATCTAACTCTGCATTTAGGTTATGAAAGGCCGTAACGATTTGCCCAGCCTGATTCACAATAATTTGCCCAGCATCCGTTAGCTGTATCCGTTTGCCTGTTCGTTCAAATAAAATAACCCCTAGCTCTTCCTCCATACCTTTGATCGTCTTACTAATTGTAGGCTGTGTAATAAAGAGCGCATCGGCTGCCTTGGTGAAACTTTTGAGGCGAGCTACTTCTATTAGATATTGCAATTGCCTTATATCGATATAAATTCCCCCTGGCCACATCATAGATAAACGGAATGATATACATTCAGTATATTCATTTTACTCATGAAAACAAATGCTGTATTGTTTTCATTACAAACAAACGTAGCAAGGAAGAAGTGAACCAACGTGAATACAATCAAAAAAATAAGTACAGGTGTTTTGCAAGTTACGGTTCTGTTCTTTATATCCATAGCTATGAACAAAATATCTCAGCTGCTCCATTTACCGATTCCCGGATCGATTCTTGGAATCATCGTCATATTTACTTTATTGAAAACAAATTTGATCAAGCTGGCCTGGATTGAGCAAGGAGCTAACTGGCTGTTAGCTGAGTTGCTACTCTTCTTTATTCCTTCTGCTGTCGGCGTGATGAAATATATACCGATGCTTGAAAGCGATGGGGTTCGTATACTTATCGTAGTCGTTTCTAGTACCTTGATCGTCATGATTTCCTCAGGTCTAATCGCCGTTAGAATTGCTAAGCGAAAGGAGCGGTGGATCTGATGATCACTGGATTGCTATATCTCCTCTTCACCCTTGTGATTTACGGGTTATCCAAACGATTATATCGTGTACATCCGAAAGTTTACTTATCACCACTGTTAATTACTCCACTCTTTCTAATCATTGTTCTGATGTGGACACAAGTTCCTTACGAGACATATAACTTAGGTGGACAATGGCTCAGTTCGATGCTCCAACCCGCAACAATTGCTTTTGCCATACCACTGTATAAGTATTACAACGTGCTAAAGAAGCATGCGATAGAAATTCTAGTCAGTGTACTTACAGGTTCCATCGTCGCCATGTTCTCTTCGGCTTTCATTGCAGAATGGATGCATCTTGATTCTGAGCTAGTAAGCAGTCTAATTCCGCGTTCTGTAACAACACCTATCGCCATGAATGTCTCTCAGATTATCGGGGGTGTTCCGAATATTACCGCTGTATTTGTCATCATCACTGGTTTATTAGGAACCGTCATCGGTCCGCTCGTGATGAAGTGGTTTCACATCGATAATGAAGTCGCCCGTGGTGTTCTCTTTGGAACAAGTGCACATGGGACAGGAACTTCAAAGGCCTTCGAACTTAGTTCATTAACCGGAACTATTTCCAGTATTTCAATGATACTAGCTGCTTTATTCACCTTGGGCGTTGCCCCGATGATTATTTCGCTCTTAATGCATTAAAACTTACTATGTGGTTCCTCTTGTTTATATAGATTCTCCGTTTGGACCTTGCCCTTAGTCTCATGGGCAGGGTCATTTTTTGATAAGTTAGGAGAACTGACATTCCTTCAAAATCATTTCGCTCTCTCCGCAAGTCCTGATCAGCAAACAAAAAAAGCCCCGGCTAATCCGAGGCCTTAAATAGTATAAAGTTAATTAACTTACTCGCCGATTTGGACTGGTTTTCCGGACAATGCTGATTCCAATGCAGCAAAAGTTACTCTCTGTGTTTTCACCGCATCTGCATAATCAGAGAGTATCCGTGAGGTATCTCCAGAGCGTAGTGCGTGGATAAATGCCTCTGTCTCTGCAGCGTAAGCATTGTTTCCATTTGTATAAGCTGTTTTGACTCCTTGTTCTACTACTTCCAGTCGATTTGAATTCCAATCCAGAATTCCACTATCCGTATAAAGACTTAATCCGGCCGAACCGACACCGCTTGGAAGAATACAGGTGTTAGAAATATTCGCCACAGCACCACTCTTCAGCTTCAAAGTAACTGTACCAATATCAGGTACATTTACGTTCTCGTATTTATCTTGAACGACTCGATTACCATAGGCAGCATACACTTCTGTAACTTCACCAGCCGTATATCGAAGCAAATCGACAACATGAGTCGTCTGTTCGATAAATTGACCGCCCGACCCCTCCTGTCTTCTCCACCAAGCTACGCCAGGCATATCTCCCATCCAGGTCCCAAGTGCCATACCAATCGTACGACCCTGAAGCAATTCACGTAACCATTGGATCGATTCTTGGTATCTAAAATGATACCCCACTGAATTAATCAGTGGCTTCTTGCTCAATTTGTCCAAAATCCCCACAGGAACATCTAAATTCATCCCCAGCGGCTTCTCGACAAAAAAAGGAATTCCCCTTTCAATCAATTCTCCCTCAATCTCCCCATGCGACATCGGCGGCACGCAAATGTAGACAGCATCCAATTTCAGGGCATCCAACATATCGCTTAATACAGCAAAACTCCGAGCTCCGGAATAACGTGAGGCCATCTCCTGTGCCTTCTCAAGGCTCGTCCCACATATAGCAGCAACCTGTACACCTTCTGTTCCTGCCAGGATATCCCCGTGAACCTTACTAAACCAACCTGTACCGATAATCCCAACATTCAAGGACATAATATGTATTCCTCCTAAAAGTTTTGTGAGCGTTACTTCAGTGAATAAGGTTCGTACAAAACTTACATCGTAAGCATATGCCTAGTTTTGTGAGCATTACTTCCATGATTACGGTCCGTACAAAACTTACATCGTAAGCATATGCCTAGTTTTGTGAGCATTACTTCCATGATTACGGTCCGTACAAAACTTACATCGTAAGCATATGCCTAGTTTTGTGAGCATTACTTCGGTGATTACGGTTCGTACAAAACTTGCTCAAANGGTGATTACGGTTCGTACAAAACTTGCTCAAAGATGCCTGTATGTTATGTTGTTTTGTTCTAAGCGTAGCGCTTACAAGTAAAAACTGCAAGAGTATTACACCCTATATTGGCATCTGTTTTCATTGAACTATGTACCTAATTCATGGTTATCTCTTCTCTCCATAACTGTGGTTGCAAAAATTACAGTTTGGATATATACTGTGGTTATCATTTAACTGGTTTATTTTTCCTTAAATTATGAGTCTAATTTTTATTACAGAGAGGAATGTATTGGATGAGTCATGTAGAGGAATTACAACTGCAAGATATTTATACTTTAATGAATGAGAGACACTCTGTACGATCTTACGACCCTACGGTCAAAATATCGCGGGAAGAAATGACAGAAATGCTCGAGTTGTCCGCAACCGCACCCTCTTCTTCCAACTTACAACCTTGGCGTTTTCTTGTCATTGATGATGCAGACTTGAAACAAAAGCTGCTTCCGATTGCCAATAACCAGCAGCAAGTTATTGAAGCTTCGGCTGTTATTGCTGTGCTCGGTGATTTAAGATCCTTTGAACAAGCCGAAGCCATCTATAGCAAATCAGTTGAAGGCGGATTTATGACAGAGGAGATCAAACAAGGCTTTGTCGAACGTTTGCAAAAGACATATGGTGGATTACCTCCTGAACGGCTGCACCTTATCAATACATTTGATGCTGGTTTAATAACCATGCAACTCATGCTCGTGGCCAAGGCTAAAGGATATGACACCGTGCCTATGGGGGGTTACAATGCGGAGAAGTTCGCAGAAGCCTTCGAGTTGCCAGAAACACTAAAACCTATCCTTCTGTTGGCCATTGGCAAGGCGGCTAAACCTGCTCATTCTACTCCTCGCCTTCCAGTGGAGCAAGTGACATATTGGAACACTTTTAAATAAGCGTTATAAGCAAAACAGTGAGTAGCTCCCTGGGGCTACTCACTGTTTTTTCAAAAAAGCCTTTTCTAAGCCAACGGAACAAGCACATCCGGGACGCAATCATTAGTATAGTAACAACTATGCTTATCCGCTTTACATCTTTTCTTAATCCGGGTAGATTCATTCACAATTTCGTCTTCGTGATCATAACGTCTCCACTCATTAGTTACGATGGCGATTGAAATACCCACAAGCGGAATTTCCTCTATTCTACCTGCTCGATTCTCAGCTAGCACGTAGTGTTGCCGCAAATGACTATCACTATAAAATGACCCTATCATATCGTCAAATTGTTCTATAATCGATTGGTTAAGTTGCCGATAATCATGATGGTTTAATATAGCAATGAAGTCATCCCCCCCAATATGACCTACAAAACTATCCGGCTGATAAATAAATCCTTTAAGGATCGTGGCAGTAGCCTGAATCAACTTATCCCCTGCTG
Source organism: Paenibacillus anaericanus (assembly GCF_003994475.1). GTDB lineage: Bacteria > Bacillota > Bacilli > Paenibacillales > Paenibacillaceae > Fontibacillus > Fontibacillus anaericanus. The sequence goes on from NZ_RZNY01000017.1 coordinate 36,023, forward strand.
TAAATCCATAAGTATCGTTGTATGCCTTGAAATTATCAAGATCTATGTAGAGCACACAAGAGTGTTCCCACTCCAGAATCTGCTTCAGCTTCTCCTTAATCGACAGATTACCCGGAAGTCCTGTGAGTGGATTAAGAAAGGTGGCAATCTTAGTCTGAATCTCCGCGAAACTTAGCAGCAATTTACGGATGCTTACGACTCCGTAGAACTGACTATTCTTCGCCACGATCACGTAATCGTAGAGCTCCTCTTCCGGCCTGTCCATCGCTAGTTTACTGACCTCAGCAATAGATTCTCCATAATCAACAACCAGTGGTTCCTGTGTCATAATCAATCCAATAGGGCGCCCCATATATATATTGTAGCCATAAAGTGTACCCATCTGCTGGTAAAATTGCGCTCTCATCACCAAGGCCACAGGATAATCGTTATGGATGACAACAACACCTTGCAAATGAGGGTTATCTTTGAATACCTGATTCACCTGTTCACATTTAGTATCTTGAGACACATACGGAATCACCTCGGCAATCTCACCGATCTGTGAAATCATTCGAATCCCCCCCTTGTACCACTATAGACCAAAAGTACTAAATCTGTATTATGAGAATATTAAATATTTGAATTATTTCTTAACTTTTCTCTGCTATTACTGGAGAATAACCTTACATCCTTGGTTAAGTTCATCTCATTTGGTCATCAAGTTCATCTAAATAAAGTTTTGTTTATATCTCACATAAACATTACAATTAGATTAGAGAAATCGTGAAAAATAGAACAAACTAATTTCTGACAAATGAAAGGTGGAGTCTTAATCATGGCAATTACCCAACAGACAGGTTCAACTCTAGATACGGCCAAACAATATGTTAACGAGGTATATGAGACAGTTAAGAAACGTAACCCTGGTGAGAGCGAGTTCCACCAAGCTGTAAAAGAAATCCTTGATTCCCTCGTTCCCGTGTTCGCTAAACAACCTAAATATCAAAACAATGCCATCTTGGAAAGAATCGTTGAGCCTGAGCGCTTAATTACTTTCCGGGTACCTTGGGTCGATGACCAAGGAAATGTTAGAGTAAACCGCGGATTCCGCGTTCAGTTTAACAGTGCTATCGGACCATATAAAGGTGGACTACGCTTCCATCCGTCTGTTAATGCCAGCATCATCAAATTCCTAGGTTTCGAGCAAATCTTCAAGAACTCCCTCACTGGACAGCCTATTGGTGGCGGTAAAGGTGGATCTGACTTTGATCCAAAAGGAAAATCCGATAATGAAGTTATGAAATTTACACAAAGCTTCATGACTGAATTATCCAAATATATCGGTCCTGATACAGACGTACCAGCTGGCGACATCGGTGTAGGCGCAAGAGAAATCGGCTACATGTTCGGCCAATACAAACGTCTTCGCGGCGGTAACGAAGCAGGCGTATTGACAGGTAAAGGACTTACTTACGGCGGTAGTTTGACACGTACTGAAGCTACAGGTTACGGCCTCGTTTACTTCACAGCAGAAATGCTTAAAACGAAAGGCGAAAGCTTTGAGGGTAAAACCGTTGTTGTTTCCGGTTCAGGAAATGTATCGATCTATGCTATTGAGAAAGCACAACAACTCGGTGCTACTATCGTTGCATGCAGTGACTCCAATGGATACATTTATGACAAGGATGGCATCAACCTTGATACTGTTAAGACTTTAAAAGAAGTAGAAAGAAAACGGATCAAAGAATATGTAAATATTCATCCGTCTGCACAATACTTTGAGGGCTGCGAGAACATTTGGACTATTCCTTGTGATATCGCATTACCATGCGCAACGCAAAATGAAATTAATGAAGAATCCGCTAAGATCCTAGTAGCCAATGGCGTTAAGTATGTTGCCGAAGGTGCTAACATGCCTTCCACTTTGGAAGCTATAGACGTTTACTTGAACAACGGTGTATACTTCGGACCAGCCAAAGCTGCTAACGCTGGTGGAGTTGCAGTATCTGCATTAGAAATGGCGCAAAACAGTGCGAGACTTGCTTGGACGTTTGAAGAAGTAGATGCTAAGTTGGTTCAAATCATGCAAAACATCTACAACAACTCAGTAAATGCAGCTGAACAATACGGCCATCCTGGAAATCTCGTTGTTGGTTCCAACATCGCTGGCTTCCTGAAGGTTGCTGACACAATGATCGCTCACGGCGTCATCTAAATCAGACAAATTGATCAGTAAAATGAATAAAAGAAGCCGGGCCTATAATGGCCCGGCTTCTTCTTCATTTGGCATGCCGAACATCGGCGACATATCCTTCAGGAAATCATAGAACAACTTCTCCGTAGGAGGTAACTCACGGTTGGTCGGAATAATAACACCGACGTCACGAGTTACATTCGATTCTGCAATTGGCAAACTTACCATGGAAGATGGTATATGCTCTCCTATAGCAATCTCAGGGAGAACTGTTAGTCCGAGACCGGCCGCAACCAATCCCTTAATTGCATCCAAATCGTCCCCCTCAAATGTCACCTTCGGCTTAAAGCCCAGATTGGCACAAGCGTTCACGACAATCTCCCGTAGTACAAAACCTTCAGGGAACAATACAAATAAATCATCCTTGAGCTCACTCAATTTCACGGAGGATTGACCCGCCAGCTTATGGCTAGATGGCAGTAGAGCCGTAAATTTCTCCTGAAACAATACCTCGCCTTTTATATGTGCTTCATGCAGAGGTACTGGCCCCATAATCGCCAGATTCATATCTCCCTTTACAACCCATTCGATTAATTCTTTATAGGATCCATGCTGTAATTGAAATAGTACCTTCGGATACTGTTCACGAAAAGCGGAAACAACTTTCGGAATCATCTGTGCTGCCAAACTACTAGGAAATCCAATCCGCACCATACCTTGTTCCGGATCGAGAAATTCACTTATTTCCTGCTGTGCATTCTCCATTACTTTCATTAAGTGTTCCATATGTGCCAGAAATAGTCGCCCAATCGGGGTCAGCCTAACTTTACGCCCTTCGTGAATAAACAAATCCACGCCAAGTTCTGACTCAAGCTTGAATATTTGTCTACTGACTGCCGATTGTGACACATGCAGAACATAAGAGGCTTCCGTTACATGCTCCAGCTTCGCCACTTCAATAAAATATTGAATCTGCCTCAGTTCCACCTTGCCACCTCCGTCTTCTTACCATGCCTGACTCTGCTCCTATTTCATGTAATAGTTAGGAACTCAAGCTTTATCAAAAAACTTCCATGTCATGTTATATAGGTTTATTCCCCATTATATAGGCTAACTGGCAGGAAGAGAAGCATCTAGATTTCGATTAGTAAAAATCTTATCTTACTATGGTTAACTAATGGGGCCTACTTTTAAACTACTAGACAGTCAAAAGTTCTTGTCGAAAAATAGTGGCATAGAAAAAATAACCTAATCAATCAAAGGTATAATATCCCAATATTCCTATACCCAAAAAAGGGGAGATCAATCGCTGATAGAGATGTGAGACTGAGATATGTCGTTAAGTCGAATCCATAAGCTAAGATTCAAGGTGAGAGGACATAGGATCCGCTATTATGCCCTTTTCAGGTCTTTTTTGAGTTTTGCGGACCTGAGATCCGTTATTCGTCTCCAATTGGAGTCATAATCAGAGATAATTGAGCGAATAGCGGAACCAGTGTCCGCATAGATCACAAAACAGCGGTATTTTCAGCAAATAACGGACTCAGTGTCCGCACGCACAAGTTCTCAACTAACATTTATAAGCACCCTTCGTGAAATTGACTGTCCAGTAAACAAAAAAAACACCTCCGGCTCCACTTCATTCTTAAGTGGGTCCGAAAGTGCCTTCAACTAATTTGTTAATATCCGATAACTCTACTTATACGTATTCCTAATCTTAAATCTCTGGTCGATCCAGATGATATAGATTACGGTACCTTGGTTCTCGTTCCATCAATTCGGTATGTGTACCGCGCATGAGAACAACTCCGTTCTCCATGAAAATAACTTCATCCATACACTCCGCTCCAACCAAATGATGCGTAACCCAAATCAGCGACTTCCCTTTCGTTGCGCTGAAAATCGTTGATAGCAGTTCCCGTTCTGTACGAGGATCTAACCCCACTGTTGGCTCATCAAGGATAAGTACGGGGTTATTCTGCAATAAGATGCGCGCTAAGGCGACACGCTGCCGTTCTCCGCCTGAGAAACGTTGTCCCGTCTCACGCATAGGGGTCTCAAGCCCCTCAGGGAGTGACTTCACTAACTCATCTAGCTGTGCCAACTTACTCGCCTCAGCAATGTCTTCATCTGACGCCTCTGGGTTACCCAGTCGAATATTATTAGCTATCGTCGTGTCAAATAGATGTGGTCGTTGATTCAGTACGGAAACCACCTTCGAGATATCATCCCCGAAATCCGTAGCAGGAAGACCATTGATCGTAACGGATCCTACTCCAGGTGCAATAGCACCTTGTATTAGCTTCAGCAAAGTTGATTTGCCCGCACCGCTGCGACCAATAATTGCGATTCGCTTGCCCTGTGGGATATCCAGTGAAACGCCATCAACGGAATTAACGTCATCAGCACTATAGGCAAACTTTACATCTCGGAGCTCCAGCACAGCGCTACGAGATGCTACGCTAAGTGCATCCTTACTAACACTAGAATCCGAACCATCTATAGTCACGGACAGATCCGCTTGTCCATTTTTATCCGCATTCAGCCCACCCTCTAAAGTAGTACCCGAAATACGGTCCAACCTACTCAGTGATTCACCATACTGAGGAACCCGCTCCATCGCTTCAGATACAGGGAGGAATGCATCTGCAAGTGGAAACACGACCAATACGAAAGCTACGATTAATACGGGATCGATACTTCCAATAGCCACTTGCCCTGCAGACCAATACACCATCGAAACTACAATCGCAGCTACAACCAGTTGCCCGATTAAACTTCTCCATCTGGCCCAAGTCCGTAGTCTACGCTCTTTCCGGGCTACAACCGCTTCATCCCGCTCATATGATTCTAGAAATTCTGCATGTCGACCACTAATGACCCAATCGCTAATGCCCATAACGGCATCAGTCAACTTCTGATATAGACCATTGCGCTCACGTTTCACTTCGATATTCGTAGCTCTAGTCAGCATGAGGGAAATGTAAGGAAGCACCGCCACCAAAATAAAAATGTACAGTGCAACCAAAGCCGCGAACATAATATCAAATCCGCCCAACCCAATAACTGCTGCCGCATAAAGAATCAAAGCTACTAAGCTCGGAAACACCGTACGGATATATACGTTTTGTAACTGCTCAATATCATCAGCCAGTACGCTTAGGATATCTCCAGTCCGATAACGCGAAGAAATGAATAGCGCTTGTGGTTCTAGAATTTTATATAACTTCACCCGCATTTTAGACAAAATACGTAGCACCGTGTCATGACCAACTAACCGCTCTACATAATGGAGTACAGCCCGACCGATACCAAACGTTCTTACTCCGACAATCGGCACATATACCATGAGAATATTGTATGGCTGCAGGGACGACTTGGAGATCAAGAAACCGGAGGTGAACATGAGCATTGACGCGGAGAGCAGTGTAAGTGCACCCAAGATCAAATAGAGTGCAAAGCGTCCGCTATACATCCGGAAGTACGGTCTTATCCATTGCTCCTGCTTCATTGTATCCCCTCCTGTTGTAATGCTACCAACTGATGATAAACCCCTTTACTGCTTATCAATTGTTGATGCGTTCCCATCTCCGCCACTCGCCCTTGTTCCATAACGATGATGTAATCCATATCTCGCATCCAGTGCAACCGATGAGTGGCTAGAAGTATAAGCTTACCCTCGAACAATGGCAGCATCGTATCTTTCAGTTCATACTCTGTTTCAATATCGAGATGTGCAGTCGGCTCATCTAACAAAATAATCGGGCGCTCACTGAGTAGAGCACGGGCTAACGCCACACGTTGCTCCTGGCCACCACTTAGATCTCGACCACCACCACCGATAAGCTCATCATACCCGCCAGGTAAACCACGGACTACTTGGTCCAATCCCGCTGCCGCAGCAGCCTTCTCTATCGCATCATTTGACGCATCTGGTGAATAGAAGCTGATATTATCACGGAGAGAACCACTGAAAATATATGGATTTTGCGGAATGTAAGTAATTTGCTCTCGCCAAGCTGATTGAGTCAAGTCACCTACTGAAACACCATTTATTTCAAAATTTCCGGAAGTCGGGCGCAAAAAGCCTCCAAGCACATCAATCAGGGTTGATTTGCCAGCCCCACTCTCACCGATGATACCAATCTTCCCTACAGCCCCAAATTGCAATTTAACACCATCAAGCGAAGGTTTGCCGTCCACTTCATGGCACACACCAATGGAGGACAAGGTCAAGGTACTCTCCTGTGTCCAGCCAGGGAGCGTCGATTTCTCCGTAGTTTCTTTCTCCGCAGCGCTGATGATCGCTTCCATCGCTTCGCCTGCTTCTTTTCCATCCAAGGTGGCATGGAAATCTGCTCCAACCATTCGTACAGGGAGGAAATACTCCGGTGCCAAAATCAGCACAGTCAGACCTGTAAGCAGCGTCATTTCACCATCAACAAGTCGAAGTCCTAAACTAACAGCTACTGAAGCCACGGATAACATCGTGAAGAAGTCCAGGGCGAATGAAGATAAGAACGCAACACGGAGCGTTCGCATCGTCGCAGAACGATAAGAGTTGCTGACCCTGTCGATTGACTCACTGTGTTGCTTACTTCGCCCCAGAAACTTTAGCGTCTCCAATCCACGCAATGAATCCACGAAATGATTAGATAACATCCGGTAAGACTCAAACTGACGATCAATGTGTTTACGTGCTGTCATTCCGATCAAGATCATAAAGATAATTAGGATCGGCATCGTGATCGTCAGGATAACACCAGATTCCACGTCCTGCATAAATACATAAGCCAGAATAAGTATCGGTGTCATTCCCGTTGCCAGCATCCGCGGTAGGAACAACTCCAAGTAGTTACGGAATTTAATCACGCCTTCAATGACTAACGTAACTAAATTTCCTGTCCCTTCTTTCCCCGCAAAACGAGGCCCTAACTGAAATAGCTTCTCCATAACCTGCTTACGCAAATCTCTTCCCGTATGCTCCGCGAAACGGTAAGCTACCTTCTGTTGAATTAAACTGCATAACTGCCTCACTATAAAAGAAAGCAGGAACAACCCGATTCCCCCGAGTTGCGCCTGCAGCTTAGCGCCGGCAAACAAGGCGGAGAGGACCTCCGCCAACCATTTGGCCTGCATAATGATCGCAACACTTTGGATCAGTGTCAAACCGGCCATGACCACAAGAACCGATTTGATACCTGCCCATTTCATTAAACCGCGACCCATTAGTATTCCAGATGCTCCTTCTCATGAACCCGTTTATGGAAGACAAAATAGCTCCATATCTGGTATCCCAATACAAACGGTAATAGGGTCAGTGAAACAATGGTCATAACCTTAAGGGAATACTGACCTGAAGCCGCGTTATGAATCGTCAATGAGAAAGCATCGCTAATCGAACTGACCATAACACGTGGGAACATACCAATAAAGATGGAGGAGAATCCCAATGCGATAAGCCCTCCAGTCATACCAAATGCCCATCCGTCTCTCTTCTTAGAAATAAACCGACCGGCAAGTAGGAACACTACCACACCAATAACAGCAATTATGCTTAGAAGTAAACCGCGAGCTTCAAAGATATCTGTCTGGAAGTACGTCATTACACCTAGCACTACAAACAGTGCCGCAAGTGGAATAAGTAATTTGTGAGCTAATTTACGAGCACGCTCTTGCAAACTTCCTGTAGTCCGCAAAGATGTGTACATTAAGCCATGCACAAGACATAACACAACAACAGTAATGCCGCCTACTAATGTATATGGATTTACCATATCGAACAATCCGGCCTTCATTTCCATGTCAGCATCGATCGGCAATCCCTTCATCATCCCTGTAAACACTACACCCAGCAAGAATGGAGGCAATAAACTTCCTAGGAAAATGGAGATATCCCATGTTTTTTTCCATTTCCCGTTATCCACTTTCCCGCGGAATTCAAATGCGACACCCCGGGCAATCAGTGCGAGTAACAAGACGACCAGCGGTGTGTAATATCCACTGAACATAGTGGCATACCAGTTCGGGAAAGCTGCGAACATCGCGCCCCCTGCTGTAATTAGCCACACCTCATTCGCATCCCAGAAGGGACCAATTGTATTGATCAATACTCTTTTCTCCATATCGTTCTTGGCCAAGAACTTCGTACTCATTCCGACCCCGAAATCGAATCCTTCTAGAAAGAAAAACCCTACAAACAATACTGCAACAAGCACGAACCAGAGTTCATTAAGAGATAGCATGGTTACCCTCCTTACCAAATGGATCTGCTGAATGGTCATCATGATTATCTTCAGCGTATGGACCACTCTTAATAACTTTGACGAACAAGTACACCATGACCGCACCAAGTGCCGCGTAAATTGTAGTGAAACTGATCACTGAGAACAAAATTTGTCCTGAAGTAACACTAGGTGAGATACTATCCTTCGTTTGCATGAGTCCGAACACGGTCCATGGTTGACGACCAATTTCCGTCATGACCCATCCCGCTGTATTCGCAATGAATGGTAGCGATATCGACCACAACATGAGCTTATAATACCATTTGTTTGGAGACTCTAATTTTTTGCGCTTCATCAGATATAAACCCCAGAGACCAAGTACAATCATCAATGACCCAGCAGCAACCATGATCCGGAAACTCCAGAACGTTGTGCGCACAGGTGGAATGTAGTCGCCTGGTCCATAAGTTTGCTCATATTCCGCTTGAAGCTCATTGATCCCTTTCACTTCACCAGTGAAGCTACTGTAGGACAAGAAGCTGAGCAAGTACGGAATTTGTATTTCGAAATTATTCTTTCCATTTTCTGAATCAATATGAGCATATACCGTCCATGGAGCTGGGTCACCACTCTTACCCCACAGAGCTTCAGATGCTGCCATCTTCATCGGTTGAGTTTCCACCAAGTACTGAGCTTGCTGGTGACCGAATAACGCTGTACCCAACGAAGAAATCAGACCAACAATAATCGCAATTTGGAACGATTTCTTAAAGAATTTAACGTCTTGTTTCTTTAATAGTTTATAAGCACTGACACCTGTAATGAGGAAGGCCCCCGTGGCAAACGCACCCAGAACGGTATGCGGGAATTCCACCAACAACTGCCCATTGGTAATCAGCGCAAAGAAGTCGTTCATCTCAGCCCGCCCATTGTTGATCTCAAATCCAACAGGATGCTGCATAAACGAGTTAGCTGCTAAAATCCAGAACGCTGAAACCGCCGTACCAATCGCAACGAGCCAAATGCAGAGCAAATGAACACGTTTGGATAAACGATCCCAACCAAAAATCCATAATCCAATAAATGTTGATTCCATAAAGAATGCAAATAGCGCTTCAACCGCTAGCGGTGCGCCAAACACGTCCCCTACAAATCGCGAGTAATCTGACCAGTTCATACCAAACTGGAACTCCTGAAGAATACCAGTAACCACCCCTACTGCAAAGTTAATCAGGAACAGCTTCCCCCAGAACTTCGCCATACGTTTATACTCTTCTTTACCCTTCACAACATACATAGTTTCCATAATTGCAATGAGCAGCGCCAGACCAATGGACAGCGGCACGAAGAAGAAGTGGAAAATCGTTGTGGTTGCAAATTGAAGGCGCGCAAGCATGATCGGATCCATAAATTTCTTCCCTACTTTCTTTCTTTGTTTATCTTTTTTTATCTATTGTGAATTCTATCACGGAAAAATTAAAATGAACGCCGTAAAAGTAATAATTTTGTGACAAGAATCACATGACTAATGTCACAATTATGAAGAATATCTGATTTCCGCACTATAGCGCCCTTTTCCTTCATCAGACTACCTATGTGTTTGTGAAAAAACTGTGACTGCCCCATTGATTCTTGATCAACAGGGCAGTCATTGTAAGTTAAGTTTTAGAGACAGTGAACCTTAAATTCTCATTTTATATCTGAATCCCACGCTGTAATATAGCCTTGGAAAATGCCCATTTCCATACAGCAAGGTTTGCAACGACCAAGACTACAATATAACCATAAACACCATAATCTAAACTCGTAGCCAGCCAGTGAAGAAACGCGAACACTGCCAATAGTAGCATCAGGGGAATCACTCGTATGCTCTCCGCCTGTTGTCCTCCTTCGAATGCCTCGGAAAAAGGGAGGGCTTTGCGCATACAAGCAAAACAAATCACAGTATAGAGCGTGAAACTTAGTGCCACCACGATCAAGTCCGGAATAATCACTGCGCCAAACAGAATCATAAAAACACAACTATCTAATATAAACAGTGGCAACAACAATCGAACTAGGCAAGCTTTCAGTGCCCCCCTGTAAATAGGTGCATGGTCCGATATTGGAGCAGCCTGATATATCCATGATGCCTTATATTTAGCGGAATATCTTAGCATGATTACAAGTGTCGGAACTAGTATTGCACAGAAATAGATAAGCAAATACTTCTTCGTACCTACTAGATCAAGGGACCCATTACCAGAAAAATCACTAAACAAGAATATAAAGGGGAATATAATAGAGAGCCCGATTGAGGGATATACCTTGAGCTTAAACTCTCGCTCTTTCCCCATCATGGTCCAAGCAAAGTTGAAAAACACCCTTTCCTGTGGGTCTCTACATAATAAACTGTTTACACGTCTTAATAGGAATCCTTTTTTCTTCCGACTCCGCCCTCCAGGATCAGCTAGTTTTTGCAGATTTCTCTCTAGGGATGGCATCAGTTTGATATAGAGTAGAAAGGCCGCAATCGGTACAAACACTGCCAATAATGAAAATAGAATAAACAAAGGTTCATTCACACCGTGGAGTAGGCTCTCAAAGGACGCCCCGAACCAAATAGGAGGGAGGAAGAACTGCCACCACTTCGCATGGAAAACAACTTCTAAATCTACGACACCAAACATTCGTATAAGCAGTTGATAACCAATCGTAATTGATATTGTGAGACCGATCTGTACATAGTTGATCATGTCCTTGAGCTTCTCACCGTCGAAGAACTTTAATATCGCCAAATATACCAATGCGGTAATGACGACAATCAGCAGATCCATCAGAATAAGCTCCAGCAGGAATAGTAGGAAGAACCCTACCCCATGCCGAATTAATCCCGCGACCAGCGGTATACCTGATATAGCACCTGTCAGGAAGAACATGTAAATCAGGATGTGTATGGTCTTAGCCATGGCAATCGTCTTCCGACTTATCGGTTTAGTAGACAATATGTTTCGGTCACGAATATCAAGTAACACCGCCGAAAAGTCGGAAATAAGCGAGGTCAAAATCATGAACATGAATACACCAAACACCGTACTCATCTGAAAAATATAATTATCTCCCATCAAAATAAATGGGGTACTCATTAATCCAAATAAAATATACAACCATAATGATCGAATAAATTGATTGCCTTCCGGGGCGCCTTTGCCGTCTTTCTTCTTCGAAGACTTCGTGATGATGGTGGGTACTCTTCTAGCATCCATCGTCAATTTAGTCTGAAGTATACGGCGCATGACAGGGTAATCAATGCCTGATTTTTCAAATAACCTACTAAACTTATCCAGTATCTTCAGTGAACGATAATCTTTCATCATTACACCTCTTGCACAATAGATACGAATTTTTCCGCGATAGCCCTGTGCTCATTAAATCCAGTTAATTGATTGAAAATCTGCTCCAATGATCCTTCATGACTTTGAGCCTTAAGCTCTTCAAAGCTACCGTCGGCAACAATTCGCCCACCGTCTAGCAAAATAATCCGGCTACTGATCTTCTCTACCACATCCATAATGTGTGAGGAGTAGAAGATCGTCTTCCCACCAGCCGCAAGCAATGCCAACATTTCTTTGACAACCATAACACTATTAGCATCTAGACCACTTAGGGGCTCGTCAAGAAAAAGAATATCAGGATTATGCAGCAAGCTTGAAATGATCAATACCTTCTGTTTCATCCCTTTGGAGAAAGTCGCAATCCGGGCGTTGGACACATCCTGCAGCCCGAAGCTTTCCATCAATTTAATTCCCTTAAGTTCTGCGTCTACTGCTTTTAGTCCATATAATTCGCCGATAAAAGACAGATATTCCAACGCGGTCAGCGTGTCGTACATTTCTGCAATTTCCGGAACATAACCTATCCTTTTCTTGTAATCAACCTTTCCATCACTGGGGCTTTGCCCAAGTACACTCACATCACCACTGTAACCCTCCACCAGGCCAAGCATAATCTTAACTGTAGTACTCTTACCTGCACCATTCGGACCTATGTATCCAATAATTTGACCAGGATATACTTCAAGATCAACCCCGTTCAACACATATTTATCACCATATTTCATTCTAAGATCACTTATCCGGATAACCGGTTCTCTTGTATTTTTCATTATCACTACTCATCTCCTCCCCAAGCTACTTCCATTTTACCATAATTTTCTCAGTCGTTTTGAGGTTGAGTAGTAAATCATATTAAAAAGACGAAGCTCCACATAAGGAGCTTCGTCCATTGATATCGCCGTAATACTTACTTATTCACTCTTAGGGGCACCAGACATAAATCCACTGATATCAACACCAAGTCCCTCTGCAAGGCGCATACCGTACTCTACATCGGCACGGAAGAAATTGCAGATCGCCCGAAGTTGAATCTCTTCATTCGTCGCACGGAGATCATTCACCATGTTACGGATCAGATTATCCCGCTCTTCCGGTGTGAAGCTACGATATAGTTCACCCGCTTGGGTAAAATCATCCGTCTTAGCGATTTTCTGACGTCCGACTTCTCCCTGTAGTGGCATAACACTGTCACGGTAAGCTGGATCTTCCTTTGGACTGCTATCTAAGCTATTTGGTTCATAGTTAACAGGGGAAAGATCTTGATTCACATTCATCTGACCGTCCCGCTGATGATTTCGTACCGCTGCATAAGGGCAGTTAACAGGAATTTGCAAATAATTAGCTCCCAGGCGATAACGCTGCGTATCCGGGTAAGAGAACAAACGACCTTGAAGCAATTTATCCTCGGAAGGCTCGATTCCTGGAACGAGCGTGCTCGGCGAGAATGCGGCTTGTTCTACTTCAGCGAAGAAGTTTCCTGGATTACGATTCAGTGTCATCGTACCAACCTTCTCCAATGGATAATGATCTTCTGGCCATACTTTCGTTGGATCAAGAGGATCAAATCCCCATTTATCCAGATCTTCAACAGGCATTAATTGTACATGCAAATCCCATTGTGGGAATTCTCCCTTGGCAATATGCTCATGAAGATCACGAGTCGCATGATTGAAATCATTCCCTTGTACTTCCTTAACTTCGTCGGCAGACAAATTAACTACACCCTGCCGTGTTTTCCAAGTATATTTCACATAGATTGCTTTACCTTCAGCATTTATCCATTTGTAGGCATGGACACTGAAACCATCCATCTGACGATAATTTGCTGGCGTTCCGTTATCCGATAATAACCAGGTCATCATATGTGTTGATTCCGGTGTCAACGTCATGAAATCCCAATAACGAGCTGGATCCTGAATATTGGTATCAGGAGCAGGTTTCAGTGAATGCACCATGTCTGGAAACTTAATCGCATCGCGGATGAAGAATACTGGCAGGTGATTACCTACGATATCGTAATTTCCTTCCTCGGTGTAGAACTTCACTGCAAATCCACGTGGATCACGTGCCGTTTCTGGGGAACCTGTGCCATGAATTACTGTCGAGAAGCGAACAAAAACTGGTGTCTCACGTCCAGCTTCTTGAAGGAAATGCGCCCGTGTATATTGGGACATGCTTCGCTCAGTTACGAATACACCGTGAGCACCTGCCCCACGTGCATGCACTACACGTTCTGGAATCCGCTCACGGTCAAAGTGAGCTATCTTCTCTAATAAATGATAATCCTCTAGCAATGTCGGTCCATTCTGGCCCGCTGTACGTGAATTTTGGTTGTCACCAACCGGCGCACCTGTATTTGTTGTCAATCTTTCTTTCATATATACACAACCTTTCGAATTGTTATATTTAGACTTGGTCTAAGTTCTTAAGTAAATTGTATCATGCAGACTTGCTATAGTGCATGAAGATTTCATGACAAATTGATGAAGAATACTTTAACCTAAAGCCGCGCCCCCGCTGGGTTCAAGCTATCTAACACAAAGAGGCTGACCCACAAGTAGCATAAACTACTTGCAGGTCAGCCCCTATCCAAAATCTACTGTTATTAATTTATTTGATACCCTCTTGTACCTCATTTAACATTGCCGGTACGGACAACAATCCACCACCAGAGAGATACCAGTAACTCGGATCAAGGTAAATAATCTTGCCATCTTTGTAGGCATTGGTCTTCTTGACCAATTCGTTCTCTACCAACTTCGAAGCAGGATCTACTGCTTCTGCTCCCTCACTAACTACAGCATCACGATCGACAACGAATAGATAATCTGGGTTCTTCTCAGCAACATATTCGAAGGAGATGCTATCTCCATGAGTGGAGACTTTAATACCCTCATCTACAGGAGTTATACCAAACACATCGTGTATTATACCAAAACGTGAACCTGTTCCATATGCACTAACCTTCCCACCAGAAGTAAGGATGATCAAACCCTTCTTACCACTTGCCGCTGTTTGGTCATGAAGCGCTTTGATAGAATCGTTAATCGTTGCTAATTCCTGCTCTGCTTCGGCCTTTTTACCAAATATATTAGCTAATTCGTTTACATTACTCGTAAAAGAATTCATAAAATCAGCCGTATCTACGCCCATGAAGATCGTTGGAGCAATCTTATTCAGCTCTTCGTATGCTTCAGAAGAACGACCAGAGATAAAGATCACATCTGGATCAAGTGCGTTCAGCTTCTCAAAGTCTGGCTCAAACAGCGTTCCCGCATTTGTATATTTGGAATCTTCATATTTTTTGAGGTGTGCTGGAAGATTACCTTGTGGTACAGCCGCTACTTCAACGCCTAATTTATCCAATGTTTCTAACACACCATAATCGAATACAACAACAGTGCCAGGGTTTTTCTTCACGGTAGCTGTACCCAGTTTATGAGTAATCTTAAGTTCTGTTTCCTCTGCTGGAGCTGCAACTGCCGTATCCGTCGAATTCGTACTTCCTGTATTCTTGTTAGAATTCGCTGCTCCATTACTGCTATTATTGGATCCACATGCTGCCAATACAACAACCATAATTATTGCCATAAACATCAAAGAAAATTTCTTATTCAATGAATTCACCTCATAATTTATTTTGTTTTAACTAGTCATCTAAAATAAACGCAAATTTTATTGCCCCCGATTATTTCAACTGGAATGTCCATATCGTAAACTTCTTTCAATACAGCCGAATCCATGATTTCGTCGGTAGTGCCTTCCTTTATAATAATTCCGTCCTTGAGTGCGACTATATAGTCGGAATAACAAGAGGCAAAATTGATGTCGTGAATGACGATAATAACCGTTTTTCCAAGCTCGTCAACGAGCCTTCTTAGAACTTTCATAATCTGTACCGAATGCTTCATGTCTAAATTGTTTAGCGGTTCATCAAGTAAAATGTAGTCCGTGTTCTGTGCGATAACCATAGCGATAAATGCTCTTTGCTTCTGACCACCACTGAGTTCATCTAAATATTTGTCCTGCATAGATCCAAGGTCCATATAAGCGATAGCTTCATCTATATGGATCCAATCCTCTTTGGTCAGTTTGCCTTGTGAATAAGGGAAGCGTCCAAAGCTAACCAATTCCTTTACCTTCAACTTAATGTTGATATGATTTGACTGCTTTAGGATCGAAATTTTCTTCGCAAGCTCGCCGCTTTTCCAACTACCGATTTCCTTATCATCGATCAAAATTTCGCCTTCGTCTTTGGTAATCAGACGGCTAATCATCGACATCAGTGTACTCTTACCCGCTCCGTTAGGACCGATGAACGAGGTGATTTTACCCTTAGCAATATCAACGTTAACGCGGTCGACCACCATTTTACCGCCGTATTTCTTGGAAACTCCCCTGACCTTTACCACGATTTATTCTCCTTTAGCAGTAGATAGATGAAGTACACCCCACCTATAAAGTTGATGATCACGCTTAATGAAGTGGAGAAAGTGAATACTCGTTCAAGAATCAGTTGACCGCCAACTAAGGCAATAAAACTGATAAGCGACGCACCTGCGATCAACTGTTTATGACGGTACGTATTCAGGAACTGGTAGGCGACATTTGCCACAAGCAGCCCTAAGAAAGTAATCGGACCTACTAATGCAGTTGCAATGGAAATCAGGATAGCGACGACAATCAACATCCGCTTAACCACATAATCGTAACTGATACCCAAGTTAACCGCGTGATCTCGGCCGAGGGCAAGTACATCTAAGTACTTGTTAAACTTGGCAAAATAGATCCCCGTCAGTAATACACCCGCCAAAGCGATGAGTAAAATATCTGAATTGACGTTGTTAAAACTAGCGAACATTTTGTCCTGTATAACAAGAAATTCGTTAGGATCAATTAGTTTCTGCATAAACGACGACAGACTAGAGAAAAAGGTGCCGAAGATCAATCCAATCAATAGCAAGTGATATATATTACGTCCTTCTTTTTTGAAGAGCATCCTATAAAGTAGTCCAGCGAATAATACCATCAAGCCAACGGCAAGAATAAAACGGAAATTCTTATTCATCATGGTTAAGGTAGTTGAACCAAACAAGAACACGATCAATGTCTGTATGAGCATATACAGTGAATCCAGCCCAATAATACTTGGGGTCAAGATACGGTTATTCGTGATCGTCTGAAATACGATGGTGGAGAAAGCTATGGCCGTTCCGGTGAGGAGGATGGCAAACAATTTTTTGCCTCGTCTAGGTAATACATAATCCCAATGTCCTCCTACATCAATCGTCATAAATATAACAGCGAGCAGAATTGAAATGCCGACAAGGATACTTAGTTTTGTTCTATTACTCATATGACTTTCTCCTCATCAGCATGTACAGAAATATACCACTCCCGATAACTCCAACGGTCAGACCGATAGGTACTTCATAGGGGTAAATTACTACTCTCCCTAGAATGTCACATGCTAGAACGAATACCGCTCCAAGTAGTGCCGTGTGAGATAGGTTGTTCTTCAGGTTATCTCCTAAATACATCGTCACCAGATTCGGGACAATGAGTCCTATAAAAGGAATCGAACCAACAGTAAGCACGACAACTGAGGTAACCAAGGCAACTAATACAAGCCCCAGGTTAACCACCTGCTTATAGTTCAACCCCAAATTAACTGCGAATTCCTCACCCATGCCCGCAACCGTAAATTTATTTGCATATAAATAGGCCGCTACGACGAGTGGGACGCTTATGTAAATAAGTTCGTATCGTCCCTGCATGATCATCGAGAAATCGCCATACAGCCAAGCCGACATGCTCTGAATTAGATCATATTTATAGGCGAAAAAGGTAGTTGCCGAGCTAACAATACCGCCGAACATCAGGCCAACCAGCGGAATAAATATGGTGTCTTTATATTTCACTCGATCTAGAATCTTCATAAAAATGAAGGTTCCGGTCAATGAGAATATAAAGGCTACTGACATTTTCCCAAGCGGCCCTACAGATGAGAACAGAAGCATAGAGACCATGATCCCGAAGCTAGCTGAATCCATTGTACCTGCCGTCGTCGGGGATACGAATTTATTCCGGGTCAATTGTTGCATGATCAGGCCAACGATACTCATGCTGACCCCAGCAATAATGATACTAATCAATCTCGGAATTCGACTAATCCATAAAATCTCCCATTGGTCACCAGTAAGATGAAAAATATCAGTTATTGATATACTTTTAACACCAATAAATAGAGAAAGTACCGAAAATGCAATAAGTAATGCTGCTAAATATATTTTCTTCATGTATTGACCTTACTTTCCTTCCTCACGTCTGAGAAAGTTGATGTCACTGCCGGCAAGACAGTTCATTAATAATGATATTCATTATCATTTAGACTAAATTATAACGTCTTTTTTTTTGAACTGTCAACTATTTTAAAATTAAAGATTTAATTGGGGGCGATACGATATGTACCTGTGACAGGGATATATCCCATAGAACACAGAAAAGCGAAGAAGGGATTGTTCTCCCTACTTCGCTAAGAGACTGCATTATGTCGATTAAATAAGTGAACTTCTATTGTGGTGGATAGTGGCTACCAGAGCAAAAAATGATTCATCACGAACGTTTTCTCGGCGCTATCATTACACCAACCCCAATGACAATTAGTGCGATAGCCAGAACCGGTTGCCCGAAAATAAACCGGTTATAGAGTGCTCCAAAGGAGAACACAGCGAAGAATAGAACCGACAAACCTCCTAGAATGTTAATAGGAATCAGCAACCATTTGTTTCGATCTGTGAACCAGTAAAATTCGAACAACCCTACTGCTGGAGCCGCAATGAAACCGGGCCACAGATATTCCCAGCTATCGAATAAAGTTGCAATTTGGCACACGAGGCCAACAGTAAACAAAATCCCCCCCGGAATTAGGAGACCCGATCCTCTTCTACCTGTCATTGAGAAGTACATCCAGTGAAAAAACAATCCTAGAGGGATGACAAATATGGTCGGCCAAAAGTTACCGAACAGCGTACCCGCGGTGAGGGCCTCTTTACGGAAGAACAGCAAGTATACGCCAAGTAGGATAACAAGTGGGCCGATCCATGATTTTTTATTCATCGCGCTTTCTCTCCTTTACCTATGTATTGATCTTATAACAGCATACTACATTAAGATTAAGCGTTCTTCGGTCTCTAGGGAAGATATTTACTAGACCTAAGTCCAGTTATTTGGGCAGATCAACAAGAGGGAAGATAATTCTTCTCCTAAGGAGCATAGGAATAGTAAAAAGAGGCGCCCCCAGCTAAGCTGTGGGACACCTCCTTCTTGTCTACTTTTGTGTACCGTGTTGTTTGTTCGGTAGTCGCCCTGAAGGACTTCCTTTGCCATTATGAATTTTGTTCTTTTCTTCCTTCGCCTGTGTATCATGAACCTTCTCAACAAAATCATGCGTGTTCTCCAATGATCTGGCCTCCTTTGCGGGTAATATCTTTCCCAGTTACTATGCCCGTTTACGAAGCAATCTAAAAACATCCTCCATTACATTACATCAACAGTACTGCAATTCCTAAGGCAACAATACGTGCCACATTACTCAGCACGAAATTTTTGACTGCTAGACTAAATGTAAGCCTCTTGGTTGGTTGTTCTGCAAATCGCATAACATTTTTGTGCACCGGAATTACTGTACAGAGGACGAGTAGCAAAATTAGTGGATTTACGCCTAAAAAGTAAAGCACGATTAAATCAGCATATGACGCATAATACATAAGTTTAAATAGAAGCAATGCATTCGATTTACCTATATAAATAGGTAAAGTATATCTTTTGTTCTCAATGTCCTCGTCCATATCGCAAATATTATTTGCGAGCATAATGTTCGCAATACATAAGATCGCTGGAATCGAGATTAGGAATATGAGGACCACTTCAAGCAATTGTACATTTAGACTGACAACCCCGCCCTGCAACGTCAAGGATGCAAGTGCATCTCCGACATGAATGTACGTAGACACAAAAATAATAACAAAACCCATAAATAAACCAGAGAATATTTCTCCTAGTGGCATTCTTGAAATTGGGATGGGGCCAAATGAATATAAGATACCCACCGCAAAAGACAGACCCCCGAGTAACAGTACCAGAAGTCCTGACTGTACAACAAGCATAATGCCTGCACCAATAGCAATCAGTAGCAATGCTATAATCAAACTTAGCACTCTAGATGGATGCATCTTGTGCTTAACGATCGCATTGTGGACTTCGTACCCGTAGCCTCTCGTCTTGACGGCCTTATGATAATCATAATAGTTGTTGATAGCCGTAGTGGCCATGTCGAAGCTGAGTAACGAGAGAAACATTAATCCAAAGTTGTAGACGTGAAATTCTTGAAATCGGAACACTGCGTATACCGTTCCAATGAAAAAGGGAATTATACTCGCTACTTTAGTTCTTAATTCTACAAGTTCAAAAAATTTCTTCATTTCCTTTTCATCATCCTTATGAGCTATTGAGTGATATGTCTTAAATGATGATATCTAATTTTTGGAATAATATCAAAAGAAATTAACATATATCACGTCTCCCAGACGCCTAATCTATTAGTAAGATAATTAATTTCATTGACTGAAATTAAAAGGTTCCTCTATAGTTATTATTGGATTGGTCAATGTTGGAAAAATTCATACTAAAGGATGACAAACTACTCATGAATAAACCCTCAGATTCTTCAATCTTTGCTCGAAAAGCACTACCATTTCTTATATTAATATTTGTTCTGGCTATACTACTTAGATCGTTATTTGTGTTCGTCACAGGAACCCAGGACTTCTTAGAAGGGGATGGCGGAAATTACTATACTATGATCCAGCAGTTAGCCCAAGATCATGTATACTCCTACGGAAGTGAAGATCCTAACTCCCGTGTGACGCCGGGGTTTCCTATATTTGCTTATATTGTACTCTCCGTATCTTCCTTTAATATCGATCTTTATAAATGGGTGCAAATTCTAATTGGCGCTGCCACAATATTACCGGTGTACTACTTTATTAAAGCAAACACTCGAGCAGTATACGGACTGATAGGCGCTTTATTTGTCGCTCTTTATCCACCCTTTATCTATATGACGGGCTTGTTTCTAACTGAGACCCTATTTGTATTTTTACTAGCCTTGTTCTTTGCATCATGGCAACGCATGTGGAATAAGCCTTCCCTTTGGAATATTATATTAAACGCTGCCTTATTAAGTTGGGGTATTCTCACCCGTCCAGGGATGTTGCCCATAATCTTCATCGCTGCACTATTTCTTGTGCTGTCAAAATCCAAACGTCGAATTCTGTTCCCATATCTACTTACAGTCGCCGTATGCTTCTTACCATGGGTTCTGCGGAACTATATTGTCCTGCATGAGTTTACGATCCTTGCCGCTGGAAGCGGAAATGCTCTTCTTGCTGGAGCCTTTCCTTATTTCAAAGAGAGTGCCAATTACACAGAAATGTACGCTCTCGGCTTAAGTCAGTCCCAATATGGTATGCGCGTCATTCTAAATGGACTAAGTGATCAATTCTTCTATTACTTGGGTTGGTTCTCGTATGGTAAGCTGTATTATCTCTTCAGTAATATGTGGGTTTCTAGTAGCCTAAACTTTCCTAAGTTATATGTTTATGGTGGAGTACTACTCCATTACGGCATTACCGCTTGCTCTATACCCGCACTACTCTATTTATTAATTAAGAAGAACTTCATGGCCTTCTGCTTCACTGGAATGTTGTTATTCCAACTTTTATTTATCCCAACAGCCCGCTATGGCGCTCCCTTCTTTATCCTCACCGTCATGTCAGTTGGGCTTGCTGCTTACTCGCTTCAGAAAGGGACTAAGCAAGTAGTAACTCTAAAAAAAATGACTGATTAAGTTATACTTTAACAAATGCTCTCCAGTTTCTATGATCCTAGTAAAAGGGTGAGCCCAAGGGCTCACTCTTTTGTGTAGGCTATCTCACCATATATCTTATATACGCCACCATTATCCCTCTTGGCACTGTACATCGCTTCATCGGCCTGCCGGATCATCTCTTCTAGAGTTCCCGTACCCTCCAAAGAAATACAAATTCCAATACTCGCTCCAGCTGTCAGATTAAATCCATGATGGACAAACCCCTCAGTCAAGCTAGCTCTAATCCGATCAGCTACCTTAACCACCCGCATCTCATCCATTTCGGTCAACAGCACGACAAATTCATCACCGCCCAGCCGGCATACCGTATCCTGTTCTCGAATAAGTTCCAACATCCGCCCAGCTATATCCTTCAGTAATAAGTCTCCTGCTGCATGACCATATGTATCATTAACATCTTTAAAATTATCTAGATCAATGAACAATATTGCTATAGGAAGATAGCCACGCTTACAGTATTCCTCGAATTTATTACTTAGCATCGTGCGATTAGGTAATCCTGTGAGCTCGTCATGATAGGCCAGGAATTCTATTCCTCCCTCCATCTGTTTACGCTCTGTGATATCAATCATGATACCCTCCAGCCGAATAAGATGATTCAGAGGGTTCAAATGTGGCCTAGCCCGATTCTGCACCCACTTTATGTCCCCATTCGGGCAAATGATCCGATACTCTTTCACCGTATTCATTTGCCAAATTAGTAACTCCTTCTGGCCCATATCGAATATATGTTGATCATCCGGATGAATAATCTCACGAAACTGCTTAGCATCTTGACTGAATATCTCAGCATTGAATCCGAAAATATGTTCAAGTCCTTTCGAAACACTCAGCTGAGAGGCACTTAGATCATAGGTCCAAATCCCTATGGATAAATCCTCTAAAGTCGACCTAAGTTGCTCCTCGCTGCTCTTAGCCCTAAACCACAGTTTCTGCATCATTTTCGTATATACTAGAGAAAATATCGTAGTAAAAATACCGAATACAATAATATAGATCAAGTCCCGGCTGCTCATTTCCGGAAGTGTTTGAAATTTTAATTGATAAAAGAAATAAATGCTAGATACAACATAGAGCACACCTGATAACAAAACAGCTCGAAGATCAAGGTAAAATAAACATAATAATGGCGCAAATCCCAGAAAAATATAATTAATTAAATAGGGGTCACCGGCGATTAAGAAATAGAAAAATAAAAATAGGAAGCATACAGTCAGTAGCATCGTAAAAATTGGCCAGCGCTTGATCCATACCAGCAGTGCCGGAATCGACAGTAAGATCAAACTGACTAATGGATTAATAGCCGAGAAACTGCCCTCAACTAGCAAATTGATAATGAGAGCTGATCCATAAAAAATAACTAATAGCTTCAACATCCATATATTTTTTTGATGTATCCGATCCGTTTCTTCGTTCATTGTCCCCACTCTTTTCCTTTTATAGGAGTAAAGAACTATACCTAAAGTAATAGTATACTAAATTACCCCGTCCTGCCATATTAATATCCCTAAGGATTAAAATTTTCATTTCAAAAAAAACTATCCCAATAGTAGATGCTTTCTACCATAGGATAGCTTTTGGATAATGACTAGAAGAGGCAGGATGTCATATTATTCATTTCAAGGAATGTATTGCTGTACAATCCGCACAACTTGCCCATTCTTAATGGTTATATGATAAGGAAATTGGCTTAAATCAATCAGATCACTCTGCGAAAATATCTCTCCAAACTTCGCTAAACTGATAAACTCATTCCAGTGAATGTCCAAATCCTCTATATTTCCTGAATGATCATAAATCTGCATCAATACCTCAGCATCCTTCGCCAAGGGATAATGGGTTAGTTGCTCATCGTCGTTAACGATGTAATACCCATCTGGAGGTCCATCTATTCCCGCATCGGGTTCATGTTCTTGGAACGCAACCTCCGCCTCCTTGCCTTCATACCATTGGATCGGATCCACAATAATTTCATTGCCATCCTTGCCGATATGTAATTGGTCTATATATACGCTAATCGTGCTAGAATCTTGTGGTACAGGCTTATATTCAGGCTCGGCTGCTCTTGAACCGGGCGTCAGCGACATTGTTACAATAAAGAATAGGGGAATCATTACGGCAATCAGTTTTTTCATGGTTAGGGTTCCCGCCTTTCTGTTCTTCGGTCTATGTTTATTATATGACGGAGGGGAAAAAAAAGGGTCACAACAAAGTTAAAACGGATGACAAAATCTTCTTTACTTAGAGAGACAACCCTTCTATTATTTAAAATTCCGTAGTATTTTAACGGTAAGTTTTGGTACAGTAGTTCTATGTCTTGGGCAATGATCCCGCTATATCTAAATTTAAAGGAGAAATCAACATGAGCAATTGCAACTTGCAGAGTAAATATGCCTTGATTACAGGCGCTAGTAGGGGGATTGGTAAGGCCATCGCACTTGAGCTAGCCAAGGCAGGGACTAACATTATGATTAATTACTACGGCGATGACAAAGAGGCTGCAGATGTGAAGCGTCAGGTAGAATCCCATGGAGTTCAGGCAGAAACGTTTCATGCTGACGTCAGCGACCCTTCTCAGGTGCGGGACATGTTTGCCGCAGTGGATACCCTATTCGGTAAGTTAGATATTCTTGTTAACAATGCAGGAATCGCCCAAACCGTCAAAGTTACGGAGATGACAGACGAACAGTGGGATCGAATGATCAAAATTCATCTATATGGCACATTTAATACTTCTCGCGAAGCGGCTTGCCGAATGTCGGCACAAAAATCCGGTAAAATCATTAACGTGACATCAGATCTAGCCAGTCAGGGCGCTGCTGAGCTATCTCATTATGCGGCAGCCAAAGGTGGTATTACAGCCTTTACCAAATCACTTGCACGTGAGCTTGCCCCTTATGTACTCGTGAACGCAGTTGCTCCTGGTGGAACTTTTACAGATATTCGTTCTTCCTTAGAAGAAGGCCAAGACAAGGATGATTCGCGTTATATACTGGGTCGACTCGCCTTTCCTCAGGAGATCGCAAGATCAGTAATGTTCCTAGCTTCTGATGATGGTAATATCTATACTGGTCAAGTGCTAGGTGCTAACGGCGGCAGCGTAATGAACGGATAGGCCACAGCCGGGCGTGACCAGTGATAGCCTTTGGACATAACGCCTGGAGAACGATATACATACAACAGCGATATCCCTTCATAGTTGCAAGTTCGTCCCTCATAAATAAACAGGGTAACATCATTTTAGATGTTACCCTGTTTTTGTCTGATTAGGTGTTATTATCGTTCGATCGACCAAGGGGAAAATGTTCCCTGAGGGCTATTGTTTGCCTGTACTGTATTTGAAGTGGAGACAGACAAGTGAGGGTGCTTTTTCCCTCACTTGTTTCTTAATTAGGAATAGTATACTTTTTCAAATTTAAATAATGTATGCTCGATAGTTGGGCAGAGATCGGCATCTACTTTATAAAATTTAACTCGAAAGTATAAACTTTTTAAAAAGTTCTTTATATTATTTTTTTGCTTAAAAGCAGGAAGAAATTCTGAACTTTTCTCCACATCACCAAAACTTTGAATCCATTGCTCTACATAAGTCTGACTTAGCATTTTTCTATTTAAAACACTGATTATGGGTCTTACCATTCTCTCATCCTCACCATCGGAGTAAATTCGATCTGTTATGGTCATCTTTTCGTAAACCAAATCGAGGATGGTTATGAGGTCATTCTTATCCAGTTCGGAACATTGAGCCAAATCGTCTAAAGCATCTGCCGCATGGGCTATGGCATGAGCCCAGCCTTTTTCTTCGTCATACCCACGGTAATCTCGCTCTTCTTGTAAACTGTGAAATACTTTCTCTTTTATCTGTTGAATTTGCTCTTTTGAGAGAAATGGTGATTCTCTATGCTTCATGATGAGGAGCGGTATGACTAGCATAGAGAAAGATCGAGTGAAGACAGAATCTGTATTTGTTTCACCAAGCTTAAAATGCAAATGGTTTTTATCCAAAATAACTGGTAGAAGTTGTTCTAGTTCGTTTGCAGTTAGAAAATTACCAGGAATCCAATGTGATAAGGTTGTATAAAATTAGCTCATCTCGTAGCTCAGCATCCAAAGAACCGATATTATTTATCATTTCTTGTATCAACTGAAATGTATCGGGAGGTGCTTGGTAGCCATTATCTTTAATTAATTTCAACTTTTCTTTTAAATTCATTTTATACGCTCCTACTAGAAATTTTCCGAACTGACTTTTTTAAGGGTTTCTACTAACTATGCGGCTTCTTTCCTACCCCTTTTCCCTTCCTAATAAGGTACAGATAGGATCAGATACTATTCCACAATAGAGCGAAAATGCATATTTTACTAGGTATTTTCTTGCATTACCTGGGCTCTGACATGCCAAATAAGGTTCGTACAACACGACAAAAAAGCACACCACGGGCGTCATGGACGCTACGTAAGTGTGCTTCACTCTGAGCAAATATTTACCTATATTTTAGCAAAGAATATAAAATACATTAAACGCAAACTTTGTAGCCAGTGATCACATTTGTTATGATAAGAATGTACTCATATATAAAAGAAAGTAAGTAACATAAATAACGCGTATGCTTCCGAGGTAAGTTTTGTACGGGCCGTATTC
Source organism: Paenibacillus anaericanus (assembly GCF_003994475.1). GTDB lineage: Bacteria > Bacillota > Bacilli > Paenibacillales > Paenibacillaceae > Fontibacillus > Fontibacillus anaericanus. The sequence continues at coordinate 62,394 of NZ_RZNY01000017.1, forward strand.
TGGAAGTGATGCTAACAAAAAAAAGCGTATGCTTCCGAAGCAAGTTTTGTACGAAGTGTATTCAGGAAGTATTGCTAACAAAACTTTAAGGAGGCTACATCAATGTCTGATAAAGATTTGAATAATAAAGAGGCTCGGCAACTTTCGGATATCCCAGTCTCTATCCTGGATCTAGCCCCAATTACGTCAGGTGGCACAGCTACCGACTCTCTACGCAACACACTTGATCTGGCGCAACATGCTGACGAATGGGGTTATAACCGATATTGGCTGGCAGAACATCACAATATGCCGGGGATCGCCAGTTCAGCTACTTCCGTCGTCATCGGGCATGTCGCTGCAGGAACTAAAAGAATTAGAGTGGGTTCCGGTGGGGTCATGTTACCTAACCATTCCCCTTTGGTCATAGCCGAGCAGTTCGGAACATTGGAATCTCTATTCCCTGGGCGTATTGATCTTGGACTCGGAAGAGCCCCGGGATCAGACCAACTGACTTCTCAAGCGTTACGAAGAGGCCCCGGTAGCAACGGTCAGGATTTCCCTGAACGGCTCCGTGAACTCCGAGACTATTTCAATCCCCCCGCTACTTCCGCTATGAGGGTTCGAGCTATTCCCGGTGAAGGTCTGAACGTTCCGATATGGCTGCTAGGATCCAGTGGTTTTAGTGCTGATCTCTCGGGGAGACTAGGGCTACCCTTCGCTTTTGCCAGTCATTTTGCTCCCGAGTATTTGCTGCCTGCCTTGGATATTTACCGTAGTCAATTCCGTCCGTCAGAGACCCTCGAGAAGCCCTATGCTATGATCGGCGTAAGTGTCATCGTGGCTGATAGTGATGAGGAAGCCCTGCGGTTAGCGACTTCCCAAGAGCAGCAGTTCTTGAATCTCATCCGTGGTCGTACCGGCCCTTTACAACCACCAGTAGATAATATGGATGCTCTATGGAATGCGCAAGAGAAAGCCATTGTTCGTAGTAAATTCAGTTATGGCGCAGTCGGTAGCCCAGATACTGTTCGCAAAGTGTTAGAGTCTCATTTGTTAGAGACTGGGGCCGATGAAATCATCGTCTCAGCTCAAGTTTATGATCATCAAGCGCGTTTACATTCATATGAGTTGTTGGCTGATATCTTTAGTAAGAAATAATCATCATTAGTACCTAAATGCTCTTCATCCGAAAAAAACGCCCTCTATTGCTTAGTTCGCAATAAAGGGTGTTTTTCCAATGTACTTTGTATCATCAATTTGTTGAAGAAGAAAATCCGCAATGTCTTGATTTGTCATCTTCATTCCAGGCATATCAGTCAAATTCACTTTAATTCTCCCTGTCTGCGGACCCTCAACTACGACGGGTAAACGTACCAATGTCCAATCTATGTTACTACTAGCTAAGATTTCGTGTTCTTTCTTTTTGTCGGCCATCATTGCAGGATAAAGGATAAGAAACAGCCTTGCCCCAAGTTTATTTAATAAGCTCTTGTGATCCCCATCAACATTTAATGATCCACCTGTAACTGCTATGTATCTCCGAATCCCTAAATCATTCATCGCTGTAAGTATATTGCTGGTTACTGCACTGTATATAGGTGAATCTTTAGCCGGTTGCCCTAACGTATTAATTACGACATTACAACCTTGAATCAGGTTTGCAATGACATCTTTGTCTCTAGCATCACCTTCTACCACTTCGATGTGCTCGTTGGAAGTTGTCTGAAGATTGATACTTCTAACTAGCATTCTAACTTGATAACCTCGCTTCAATGCATAATCGGCGATAAATCGTCCGACCTTACCTCGGCCGCCAATGACTGCAATTTTGAGCGTATAATTCATTCTTATCAACACCGATCTAGAAACATTGTATTTTAATCTCAATAAAGGATAACTTAAACATAGTACGTGTTTTCGCCTATTATGTTCCATTACTATTTCTCACCCTTTATTGTGCAGCAGCCGTTTGATACAATTCAATTAACAATGAACTTACTACTCCCTATAAAACAAAGGAAAGAAGCTGAACTTATTGAAAGAAGAGATCATCCGGAGATTTACCTCTTATGTCCAAGTCGACACACAATCTAATGAAGATAATGAGAGTTGTCCCTCTACTCCCGGGCAATTAACATTCGCCCAAATGCTAGCAGAAGAGCTGCGAAACATCGGTATGAAAGACATCAGCTTAGATGAATATGGCTATCTCATGGCTACCCTTCCCGCTAATACACAGAAAGAAGTACCAGTCATCGGATTTCTAGCGCATTTAGATACGGCCTCAGATTTCAATGGCGCTAACGTCTCTCCACAATTTGTTGAAAATTATGATGGTGGAGACATTACATTGAACGAAGCTCAGCAGATTGTATTGTCACCCAAGGACTTTCCTGAACTTCTTACATACAAAGGTCAGACGTTAATTACAACCGATGGTACTTCGCTGCTCGGTGCTGACGACAAGGCAGGAATCGCTGAAATTATGACCGCGATGGCCTACCTAATCGCACATCCGGAAATCAAGCATGGTACAGTACGAGTTGCTTTTACCCCTGATGAAGAAATCGGTAGAGGCCCTGAGCGCTTTGATGTAGCCGCCTTTGGCGCTAAATATGCATATACTGTAGACGGTGGACAACTCGGTGAACTGGAGTATGAGAGCTTTAATGCCGCCTCAGTAAAAATCTGGTGTAAAGGGGTTAACATCCACCCCGGATTTGCCAAAGGAAAAATGATTAACTCCGCCAAAATGGCTATGGAGTTCCAACGTCGTCTACCTGCCGAAGAAGCACCTGAAACGACTGATGGTTATGAAGGTTTCTATCATCTACAGTCTATACAAGGGAATGTAGAGCAAACACAACTACAATATATTATTCGAGACTTCGATCGAAATCGATTCAAGGAGCGCAAAGCCAACATGCAGCGTATTGTAGATGAACTAAGAGCTATCTACGGTGAGGACAATCTCATTTTGGAGATGAAAGACACGTATTATAACATGAAGGAAAAGATTGAACCTGTGATCGAAATCGTGCATATCGCTCGTGAGGTTATGGAGGGTCTTGGTATTGAGCCGATTATCAAGCCTATCCGTGGCGGTACAGATGGTTCTCAATTATCTTATATGGGACTGCCCACACCAAACCTGTTCGCAGGCGGGGAGAACTTCCATGGTAAGTACGAGTATGTTTCAGTTGAAAGTATGGTCTATGCGAGTAAAGTGATCATTGAGATTGCAAAGCAATTTGAGCAAAGAGCCTAAGGGTAAGATCAAATAACCCCGTCATGGAAAGATGCCATGGCGGGGTTTTACATATACAAATATCTTAAAATATTCTGACTAAAACAATAATAACAGCTATGATTCCAACCAGAATGAGCAAATTTGTTACTTGATATAGAAGGCCTGGAGCACCTTGAGAGTGAAGCCTTTTCTCATTCACATCAAAGTTAGCTTTGGCTGCGTATGGGTCCGATAAATGGGAAAGCGGCTTGTTGCTATCATCAAACATGGTATCAACCCCTTTAGGTGAATATACCAAATTATAACATACGTTAAGTGAAATAATCGCAGAAAAACAGATGTTCAAATACTGAACATCTGTCTTGGGATTGGGACAAACAACATGTCCCAGCTATGATTGATGAGCAACATCTTCAACCGTTGTATGAATCGCAATCTGTTGTTCTTTACATGCTGCTTCAAACCAGCCCTCTGGATGCTTATTCGTAATGACTCCCGTTGCCCGATGCAATGGGATAATCGTGAACAGAGCGCTTTTCTCAAGCTTACTTTGGTCGAATACAGCATATACTTCGCTTGAACGCTCGATTAGCAGTTGGGCAATACGAGCCTCCAACTCAGAATGCATAGTAAATCCATGAGCTTGAGATACCCCGTCTACACCAAGGAACATCTTCGTAACGTTGATCTTTTCAATAACACTTTCCGCAAGTGGACCACTAAGTTCGTAACTCTTCGCGCGCATGACACCGCCAATGACCACTACTTGAACACCATCTGCATCTGCTAGCTCAGAAGCGATATTCACCGCATTGGTGACAATCGTGATGTTCCGGTGCTTTTTTAAAGCTCTGGCGATAAAAAAGGTTGTCGTGCCTCCGGTTAGGCAAACGATGTCTCCTTCTTCCACCAGTTCCGCAGCCACCTCGGCGATCCGTTCTTTGCCTTGCCGCTGAAAAAACCGTTTATCTGCAAAGGGCAATTCCGATGTCGACTGCATGAGTGCCCCTTCATAGATGGCTCCCCCAATCGTACGAATGATCTGCCCTGATTTCTCTAACAAATCGAGATCACGCCTGGCGGTAGCTTCCGAGCACCCAATGGTCTCGATAATTTCTTGAATCGATATTTTCCCATGCAATTTAATGAGTTCCAGAAGTTTGGTCCTGCGCAACTCACTCTTTGAGTATTCCATAACTCTCTCCTTTGATGACATTGCGTCATCCATGCTAATCCTAATTTTGTAGGATGGAGGACTAAATTGCAAGTAGGCTAATTCAATTGTAATATTACGAGCGAACCCTACGACTTATAAGGCTACGACTTGAACTTGTTTAACGTAATCTTGAAAAAGTTTATATTCGATATGGCCTGCTTTGTCAGACATCGCATTAGCTGCTGCTGCCGCTGAAGCAATGCGTAGCTTCTCTGCAGGCGAATCTCCACGTTCTTCTGCAAACGCCATACCTGCAACAAATGAATCCCCACAGCCAACCGTATTCACTGCCTGAATGTTTGGTGGAATAACACGGTACCCTTGTCCATCGATGAATGCAATAGCTCCTCGGTCACCCAGTGTGACACACACTTGAGGGATCCCCTCAGCTGCTAGTTTTTGCGCCGCCTCTGCCCATTCAGACTCATTAAGTTGATCTTGTCCCAGCCATCCAGCTAGCTCATGTTCATTCGGCTTCACAAAATGAGGCCGAGCTTGCAATCCACTAGTCAGCGCTGCCCCGCTAGTATCCAAGAATACGCGTGCCTTGGTTGACTGAATGATACCGATAAGATCAGCATACAAGTCAGCAGGTGCACCAGGTGGTAAGCTACCCGATAACACCACAACACTCGATTGTAGAGCAAGTCTGTGTATCGTCTGCTTCATCTCCGTAATTTGATTGTCACTGATTGTCGGTCCCTGTTCAAGTAACTCTGTGGAGGTTCCGTTGGACTCATCAATGATGTTCAGACATACGCGTGATTCTCCCGCTACACGAACAAAGGAAGTTTGAATTCCCCGATTGTTCAAGCTACTTTCAATAAAAGAACCGCTACTGCCAGCAACAAATCCAGTTGCCGTTACCTCACCACCAAGTAGTGTGATCACTTTGGCTACATTATTACCTTTGCCGCCTGGCTCGGCAATTTGCCGGGCGACGCGTTGCACGCCGCCTAGTTCAAACTGATTTACATAGTACGTTTTATCTATGGCCGCATTTAGCGTGACCGTTGTAATCATCGAAGATCGCCGGCTTTTCCGATACATCCGCAAAGTTCCATTTTTTCAATCGCAAGGCGCTTCACAGCTTCTTTAGCAGGAACCATATATTTACGAGGGTCATTCTCTTCCACGTTAGCAGCGAATACATCTTTAATTGCATTCGAGAACGCGATACGCAATTCTGTAGCAACGTTCATTTTGGACATCCCTAGAGCTACTGCCTTCTTCACTTGCTCAGCTGGAATTCCTGAACCACCATGTAGAACCAACGGAACATCAACGATCTCAGCTATTTTTGCAATGCGGTCAAAGTCAATATTTGGCTCGCCTTTATAAATACCATGAGCTGTACCGATTGCTGGTGCTAGTGTAAGCACACCTGTACGTTCAATAAACAATCTGCAATCTTCAGGGTCAGCAAGCAAGGCTTCGTGTTCAGCCACGACGATATCATCCTCAACGCCGCCTACTTTACCAAGTTCTGCTTCCACATTTACACCTGCTGCAAGAGCGATTTCCATTACTTTAAGTGTGCGTTCCACATTCTCTTCAAACGCAAACATAGAAGCATCGATCATGACCGATGTATAACCTGCACGGATACACTGAACAATCGTCGAAAAATCTGTACAATGGTCCAAATGCAAAGCGATGGGTAGTCCAGTACGATCAGCAGCAACTTTAGCAGCTTCCGCTATGTAATCAGGACCTAAGTGTTTCACCGTTCCAACCGTTGATTGAATGATGAGTGGGGATTGAGTTTCGACCGCTGCCTCTACTACTGCTTGAAGCATTTCTAATGTGTGAACGTTGAAAGCACCAACAGCGTATTTATTCTTACGAGCGATTTGCAGCATTTCAGTGGATGAGATAAGTGTCATGATAAGTTCCTCCTAAGTGTGTTTTGCCAGATAAACTGGCTATATAGTGGTAATCTCTTAACCTTGTTTATGTTGATGTAGCGCCCAAAGCGCACTTCCAATAATGCCGGCATCGTCACTAAGTTCTGCACTCTTGATAGCAAAATGATTGCGATAATCTTGGAGTAAACGATGATTTAATTCCTCTCTCATCGGTGCAAAAATGAGCTCACCAGCTAAGGCGCCCCCTCCACCGATAACAATCACATCGGGCGAGAGAGTCGGTACGACCCAAGCCAATGCACGCCCAAGTACACGTCCCGTCTGTTCAAGCACATCACGTGACAGATCGTCACCTGCTAGACATGCACGCGAAACGTCGCTTGAACGGATATCTTTCACATCAGGAAACCACTCGCTAAGCAGACTTGCTTCGCCTAGTTCTATTCGCGTCTGAGCTTGCTTTGCAATCCCTGTTGCAGATACGATCGTTTCGAGACAGCCGATTCTTCCACAGCCGCACGCAAAGGTCCCATGATCGACCGGCACATGTCCGATCTCACCCGCCATAAAGTTGTGTCCACGATGTATTTCCCCGCGCTGTACAAACGCAGCTGCCAAGCCCGTGCCAATTGTAATTCCGTATACGTAATCGTGACCGCGGCCAGCACCTGCAACCGCTTCTCCATATACATACATGCGGACATCATTATCTATAAAGACCGGCTTACCTGTAATTGCCCTGAGCTTAGCCGCCACAGGTACTTGATTCCAGTTCAGATTAACTGCCCGAAGACTAATGCCTGCCTCGGGATCAACAAGTCCTGGAATACCTAAGCCAATAACTTCTATATCATGGGCAGCGATTCCAGCTTCTTCACTAAGCTGTTCAAGCGTTACAGCTATGCTCTCTAAAATAGCGTCTACGCCTCTTTCAGGCTTGGTTGGATATTTCCGTTTAATCAGGACATTGCCGAGTTCATCCAATATGCCGCACTCAATATTGGTACCACCAACATCAACACCAACTGCATATTTCATAGAAGATCCCTCCTCTCCCGTTCCAAATAATCAAAGTACTAGTCCGCACAAGCGTAGACCTGATGCCCTTGCACAAAAGTTTGAAGCACTTTAAAATGTTCATTTACTATGATTAAATCTGCATCCTTGCCCAGCTCAATGGTTCCCTTAGAATCGTGAACTCCAATTTGTGTAGCTGGATGAATTGTTAGTGCAGGAACAAGATCCGCAACATCCATTCCTGTAAACTTAACTGCGTTAGCCAAAGCCTCAATCATCGTCAGTGAACTGCCTGCTAGGCCGCCTTCTGTTCCATCTTCTTGTTTCAGATACACTTTGCCTTGTTTCATGATGACCGGCAGCTTACCAAGCACATATTCCCCATCGGGACATCCAGCCGCACACATACTATCTGTGATCAGAAGAACTTTGCCCTCTGGCTTAATGTCGAAAGCCCATTTGATTAAACTAGGGTGTACGTGAATACCATCGCAAATTACTTCAACTGCTAATTGATCCAGCATCAGTGATCCACCAGCGGCACCAGGTTCTCTATGATGTAAAGGCTTCATCCCATTGAAGAGATGGGTTACCTGCGAAGCGCCCCACTCCGTCGCGCGTTGCATTGTTTCGAAGTCGGCATCGGTATGACCCAAGGAAATAACGACTCCTTTGTGCACAGCATGACGGATGACTTCTTCCGCATGGTTCAGTTCAGGTGCAATCGTCATGAGCTTGATGGTCCCTTGCGAAGCTGACCAGAAGGCATCGAATTCTTCTATAGAAGGTTCACGAAGATCCGCTGGGTTCTGTGCCCCACATCTAGCTGCATTCAGAAATGGTCCTTCCAGATGAACACCTAACAAGTTAGCCCCATCCGGTTCACGTTCTATCTTCATCGATTGTGCAGCACATTCCAGAGCTGTAATGATTTCTTCATGTGTCGCAGTAAGCGTCGTTGCTAGTAATGAAGTTGTTCCATTAGAAGCATGAAATCTACACATACCCTGAATCTGATCTACATTCCCCAGCATGGCATCGTAACCACCACCACCATGAACGTGAATATCGATGAACCCTGGTAACAAAAGCCCTCCACAGGCGTCCACATGTTCAAGTCCTACGCTATCATCCTCTACATTCGGTTCAGAAGTAGAGATTTGAGTAATCGTTCCATTCTTGATAAGTAAGCTACCATTCTCAATCCAGCCATCAGGCGTAAGAATCCGTGCGTTATAAATTCGAGTTGCTTTATGCTGCATCAACATTTCCCCCTTATATATGTGGCGAAATCGGTCTGATGTTTTATTTCATTTCATGATTATAATAATCTCATTTATTGATTTTTTCAATCTTTTTTTGATTATTTTGATAAATAAGCAATAAAAAATACACAAAACACACCTCAAAATGATTGTAATTATCATTAATTGATTAAATTTTTCTTTTTATGATTGAAATTATGATCGAATTGATTTACACTCACATTACATACACAACAATATTTAGGAGGCTATTATCCATGAGCTTAACTTATAGCGAAATTAAGCAACAATATACGGCTTTACAACAAACCTATGATTACATGCTCTCTAAAAGACAAGAAATTATTGCCTTTGCAAAATCTGAGTCCATCACTTCCGTTACCTTTGTTGGCTGTGGGTCAAGCTACTGCTTAAGTGAATCGGCTGCATTCTCTACTCGTCTGCGTGCGGGACTTCCAGCAAGCGCATTAGCTGGTGGCGATCTCATGTTAAACCCTGAGCGGTACAACACTTTGTTAGACAAAACTCTATTGGTAGCTCCATCGCGTTCCGGCAGCACAAGTGAAGTAGTTGAAGCACTACGATTGCTTCAAAATGATAAGCCTATTGCTGTACTGACACTTTCCTGTGTGACAGATTCACCACTTTCGAAAAAGGCGAATTTATCGCTAGAGTTACCTTGGGCATTCGACCACAGTGTCTGCCAGACTCGTACCGTAACCAATCTTTATGTAGCTAACCTGATGTTGACCGCATTCCTCGGCAACGATGAAGTTGTTATCGCAGACATCCAAAAGGCGATCAACCAAGGCGAAGCCTACATGGCACGCGTAGAAAGTGATATTCGTAAAACAGCTGATTTCGCTTGGACGAATGCCGTTGTGCTTGCTGATGGCGAGCTTCAAGGTCTTGCTTCCGAAGGTGCTATCGCTTTGACTGAGATTGCAAAGGTACAAGCACATTCCTACCACCTGCTGGACGTTCGTCATGGTCCGATGGTAACTGTTGGACCGGATACACTTGTGATCGCGGCGATCACTGGTAATGGTACAGAACAACAACGCAATCTAATGCGTGACATCAAAGGCAGAGGTGCTACGATTATCGCATTCGCCGATCATGCCGATGCTGTAGCGGCAGAACACGTAGATCTAGCTGTCATCTCAGACAACAGATTAGATGTTGCCGTACAAGGTATTCCGTTTATCTTCATTCCACAAATCGTTGCTTTGACTAGTGCTGACCGTCAGGGCATTAACCCCGACCAACCCGATGGTCTGGTTGCTTGGGTCAAACTATAAATCAACCCTAATAAAAAAGCATTTCACCCCCTTTTGAATGGGGATGAAATGCTTTTTGCAATGTGCATTTTAAATTGTAATCAGAACTATTGCGACTGACTAATAAAGTAAATCAATAAAACAAGTACGGCGACCCAGAATAGCGAGAAGAAAGTGATTTTCCAAGCACTCTTAGGCGCTTTACCCGATACGGCACCCGTCTCTCCGTTAACCATATACCTGAATTGCTTATTCTGGTATGTATAAATCGCATTCCATATCGGCAATAGGATGTGCTTGTAGGTAGCATTGGAGTAATGAGTCCGTATATTCACGTTCCGCTGTTCGTCCCCGCCAATCTGACCTCGCACCCCTCCACTAATCGCTCCATCCATAACGTTCGTCGCTTGATCCCAACCTTGCTTAAGCGGTACCGAATACCGCTCTGCTATGAAACCACTAATATAGTGTGGCTTGTAAGCTGCTAGATTCTTGAGATCAAATTTCCCGATATTCCCCAACAACTTCGCATCATATTGTCCAGAAGCGGGGATGAGTACATCATCAAAAAACCTACTATAAGTACCACTCGTAGAATGCCACACCGTATATCGTACCCGCTCGGTATAGGTTTCCGTCTTGCCATTGACTGTGCGCGTCCTTGTCTCATTCCGGTAATGGTATGTACCTACCTCTGCTGTGTAAGCTGAGGAGGTATTCGCATCATAAGTCCAATGGGGAATGTAGATACCATTCAGACTTGAATTAACATTCTGTTTCTTAAATTGGTTAGGTGCAAACCAACGTTTTCGTTTCCATGCACGGAATGAGGAAATGGCTTGCTCTTGTGAGATCCGAAAGGGTAGAACCGATTCAGGACGTATACTTCTTTCCGCATCATTTTGAGGCAATACTTTTGGCGATCCGCAAAAAGGACAGGTCACAGCGGTTTGATGATTACTCAGCAGCATCTGTCCCCCGCAGTTTGAACAAGACAACGCCTGTTGTTCTGTATCCCAATCCGTAGAAGCCGCTTCTTCTACATCCGCGAAATTCAAGCTGTGCTCTTGGGGCTCGGTCATGATATTCTCTATCGTCTCTTCTCTAGCACAATATCCACATTTGAGATTTTGACTCTCCGTATCAAACATCATCTGGCCACCACAGCTTTGGCAAGGGAAACTAACCTGATTTGCTTCAGAACTCATAATCCATCCCTCATCCTTTACTGTTTAGTTCCACACCCGGAACAAAACTTACTATTTGGCGCCTGCTCAGTCCCACACTGGGAACAGAATTTCACCTCTGCCTTTGGTGTACCACAATCCGAGCAAAATTTAGCCCCTGGTGGATTCTGATGACCACAATGTTCACAAGCTATCGTTCCCATTACGGGTGGGGTCGCCGGAGATGGAGCTGCTTGCTGAGGTGTAAGATTAGAGTTATTCATCACTCCATTAAACATTTGTCCCATAGCCATGGCAGCACCCATTCCTGCTCCCGCACCTGCAAGTCCGTTATCCGAATTATTCGCAGCTTCACGAATAGCTTCAGCAGCCTGATACTTCATATACTGATCGAGATTTCCAGCGATGTTCATGGAAGATTTACGATCAATCATTTTCTCCACTTCTTCAGGCAAAGATAGGTTCTCAATCACGAATCCCACTAGCGACAGTCCGATGTCAGCAAAACTCTGGTTAAGACGTTGACCCGCTTGATGGCTTAGTTCTTGGTAACTTGCAGCAAGATCAGCCACAGGAATTTTGGATTCGGCTAACATATCGCTAATATTGGAGACAATAAGTGTTTTGAAAAAACCGTTAAGGCTCTCCGCGCTAAAGTTCTCATTGGTTCCGAATATCCCACGCATGAACAAGGCCGGGTCACTTACTCTAAACGAATAATTACCAAAACCACGCAAACGAATCATCCCAAATTCAGGATCACGCATAATGACTGGATTGGTTGTTCCCCACTTCTGATCCGTAAAGATCGCAGTGCTCACAAAGTAGACATCCGCCTTAAATGGCGAGTTAAACCCATATTTCCAAGATTTAAGACCTGTAAGTACGGGCATATTCTGCGTGCTAAGCGTGTGACGGCCAGGACCAAATATATCGGCAATGACACCTTCATTCACAAAAATAGCTGCCTGCGATTCACGAACAGTTAATTGCGCACCCATTTTAATGGCGTTATCATACACTGGAAATTTGTATACTACCGAACCTGTTGTATCATTCCATTCAATAACTTCAATAAATTGACCTTTGATAAACGAAAAGAGTCCCAAATGACGTCATCCTCCTAAGCCTTCTATATTTACATATATTATACGTTAGGAATTGTGATTCGGTATCGGAAATAATGGCAGAAAACCTCGTATTTTGTAATATATCTTAAAATGCACGCAAATGAATGGAATGGAATTTAGTTGCTTATCAACAACTAATTAATTGACAAAAGCAACTAATTAATTTAAATATATAAAAAGGAGGTGTTTCCATGTCATTAATTACTTTAGAAAATAGAATCCATACCGTACGGCACTTCAATCGTTTTATCACTCGTAATATAGGAGTTTTGCAAGAAGGTTTGTTACATAGTCCTTACTCTCTCACTGAAGTCCGTATTATGTTTGAACTAGCCCATCGAGACAATCCGACTGCATCTGACCTAACCAAGGAGTTGGGACTTGATGCAGGTTACCTTAGTCGTATCCTGGCTCGTCTTGAACAGCAAGGACTTATCGTTAAAGTCCGCTCGGAAACCGATGGTAGGCAACGGATTCTGCAACTCACTCCCGAAGGTAAAGAGGTTTATCTGCCTCTTAATGAACGCTCAAATGAAGAAGTAGCCGAGATGCTTAGTGAGCTCTCAGAGGGGGATCAAGTTCAGCTGTTTAAAGCTATGCAAACTATCGAAAAGCTGTTAACTAAAGACTTCAAATATTCTAAACCGTTTATCTTACGGCCTCATGAGCCGGGAGATATGGGTTGGATCGTTCATAAACATGGTGTGCTCTATGCTCAAGAATATGGTTGGGATGAACGGTTTGAAGCCTCCGTATTGCAAATAGCAACTGAATTTATTAATAACTACAACCCTAAACAGGAACGTTGCTGGATCGCTGAAATGAACGGAGAAATCGTCGGTTCTATCGTTGTTGTACAGGAGAGTGACACAATTGCTAAACTTCGCTTGCTCATAGTTGACCCAAAAGCACGTGGGATGGGGCTGGGTACACGCCTCGTTGAAGAAGCAATTCAGTTTGCCAAACGTGCAAAATACCAAAAGCTAGTATTATGGACTAATCATGTACTCAAGGAAGCACGTCACATCTATCGCAAAGCAGGTTTTACACTTGTAGCTGAGGAAAAGCATAGCAACTATGGTCCAGAGGTCATTGGGGAAACGTGGGAGTTAATTCTATAATCTGATGTACACCCTCATCATTTAGTTATACAATTTGAGAAAGATTTTCTGCGGTAGAGAGGGGAGTTATATTCGTGCTCAAAAATAGAATAGTAATCGTAACGGGTGCAGCTTCAGGAATTGGAAGGGAAGTTGTCACACAATGCTTACTTGAGGGTGCTTCGGTTATAGCATGCGATATTAATGAACATTCCTTAGATGACTTAAAACGTTCAACAGCTGACCATCTTGTTCTATATACATATCCATTAGATGTGAGCAATTATGATGAGGTCGCATTATTTTTTGACTATGTGAAGGCAGAACACCCTAACATTAATGGACTAGTTAATAATGCCGGCATTTATTTAGCTAAAAATATACTAGATTATCAGGCTGAAGAAATAGATCAAGTTCTTAATATAAACGTAAAGGGGTTTATTTACTTCTCGCAAATGTTCGGCAGACTATTGATGAATAGCCAGCGCGAAGGAATTATCGTGAATATGTCCTCAGTTTCAGGTATTGAAGGCAGTTCAGATGCCATTTACGGTTCATCCAAAGCTGCCATACTAGGTTTAACGAAAAGTTGCGCGATGAATTTTTCGCCTTACATTCGAGTTAATGCAGTTGCTCCTACGATGGTCAACACTCCCATGATGAATACGATACCTGAATGGAGAAAAGAAGAGTATTTACAACATCAACTTATCAACACACCTGTATTGCCCGAAGATGTTGCTAATACTGTAGCTTTCTTATTATCAGATAAAGCGAAGCACTATACAGGAGCAACCTTTGATATTAATAATGGAGGATATCTGCGATAGCATACAAAAAGCATTCCGTCTCTTTATGAAGGGCTGGAATGCTTTTTATATCGTAGTATTTTTCGTTAATCTGGGCGTTCAATCGAAAAGATTTCACCCAGTTTAGAATAGTTAGTCCCTGCCAAACGGCTCACCGGTTTCAATCCTTCCGGATCGATATGTCCATCTTGATATAAAGACTCATCGATGTGAAATTGGACCACCCGCCCAATTAACAAATCGGTAGCGGGTGCCTCCGCTGTTCCGCCAAGTGGGATCACTTGCTCCAGCAGACATTCCATGCGGATTTTGGCTTCAGCAAGGCCAGGTACAGAGATCACTTCACTTTTGATCGGGGTAAGTCCAGCTAAGTCAACTTCACTCTCTTCTGGCGGCAGACTAGCAGCTGTTACATTAATCTCCTGAATGTAGGATTCATCCGATATGTGAACTACAAAAGCACCCGACTCTATGGCGTTCCTTGAAGTATCTTTCGGTACACCCTGCTTTCGCTGTACAGAAATCGATATCAGAGGAGGATTCGCCGTCACGATATTAAAATAGCTGTAAGGTGCAGCATTCAACACCCCACTACTAGACAATGTTGTTACCATCGCTATAGGTCGTGGGATGATACTACCAATTAAGAGCTTATAGTTATCACGTTCACTTTGGTTGTTCGGATCAAACGATAACATTCTGCATCCCTCCTCGCTCGCAGTTGATTAATCAGTCAATTTTTATGCAAAATTTTGTTGATACCAGATCCCAGCAGCCTTCACCTCAGAAGAAGTTAACTGATGGCCAAATGCTTCCCAATGAACTGTAACTTGTGCCCCTGCTCCGGTCAGAATACCATCCAAATCTCTTGTCTCATTAGGTGGGCACATGTTATCGTTACTTCCTGCTCCGATAAAGATGGGAACCCCAGCTAAATCAGGTAGTTCAATCCCCCGGCGTGGCACCATCGGATGGTGTAGAATCGCCCCACGGAGCGCATCTGAATAATGGAACAGGAGACTTGCGGCGATATTGGCACCGTTAGAATAACCAACTGCCACCACTTGTTTACGATCAAATCCATAATCGGCAGCAGCCTGATCTAGAAAATCATTCAACTCTTTTGTACGAAAGATCAAATCTTCCTCATCAAATATTCCTTCCGACAGACGGCGGAAGAACCGCGGCATTCCGTTCTCCAGTACATTCCCTCGTACACTCAATACGGACGACCCAGGAGATATTAGCTCTGCTAGTGGTATTAAGTCATTTTCAGTTCCACCAGTACCATGTAGTAGAAGTAACACTGGCGCCTCCCGATCCGTTCCTTTTTGAAAAATATGCTTCATTATAGATCACCCTCCAACACCCGCATAAACCGGGTTCATTATATAAGATAACTTCCTGATATCTTTAACGGTACCTATTAGAACTTATTGTAACTAACAAATTCAGCTACGGGCTTGCGATAGCCACGTGGTCTCATGCTCGTCGTATCCTCTTTGCCAATTGCGATTAGCATAGCAGGAACATATGAATCTGGGATTTGCAGTATATCACTTAATGCATCCGGATCAAATCCGATCATAGGGCAAGTATCCCATCCTTTATCCTTAGCAATCAACATCATTGCCATAGCAGACAAGCTTGCATTTCGGATCGCTTCATCCCGCTGAAATGACTCACCCCGGGTTTCATAGAACTCCAGTACACTGGACACAGTCATATCATACTCTTGTTTACTAAGGATGCCCAAATTGAGCGAACCTTCGTTAATTTTTGCGACATCTTTATATGCATCTTTATTACCCAAAACTACGATGACGGCTGAAGCTGTTTCAACCTTATATTGTTTGTTTGCAGCTTCGTACACCTTCTGCTTCTGCTCGTGGTCTTTAACAACAACGTAGTGAGCATGCTGTAAATTGAATGCAGATGGAACAAATTTCGTAAGCTGAAAAATTTCATCCAGCTCCTTATCTTCTATTGTAACTCCGGTAACAAATTTATTCGCCGATCTGCGCGATTTAAGTAAAGAAGTAAATTCACTCATTAAAATATTCCTCCTAGGTTGTCTCAGTTAAGTTGTCTTTTATAGTTACAGAATCGCGTCAATGGAGTAATCTCCGCCGCCAATCAGTGCAATTCCCACAGCTATTGCAATCACGATCAAGTTGTATTCATATCCGTTTCCAGTGGACCAGAAGCCGTTCTTACCATGTACCGTAACAATTGCAACTAACATCGTTATGACGATCAGCGCAGCAGCGAACGGAGTAAATAATCCTAGAGTGAGAAGTAGCCCACCAATCAATTCTGAAAGACCCGCCATAACTGCCATCAGAATTCCCGGCTTAATGCCGATGGATTCCATCCAACCTCCCGTTCCTTTGGGTCCGTATCCCCCAAACCATCCAAACAACTTCTGTGCGCCATGTCCTACAAACGTCAATCCAATTACTAACCTAACAATTAATAAACCTAATGCTATACTCATTTTTAAAACTCTCCCTTATGTTCTTTTATGTTTGTTTCAAGAATCTTTATATAAAGATATATGGCGTAAGAATGAGTGAATAACTCACCATAGCCTGTGATGTATTTGGAGTAGGCTCCGAAGCCTACCCCTTCATTAATGTGGTCAACAGCATATCCATCAACCATCAGCCAATGTAACTGATTTTATTAACTAAGTCCTTCAATCGAGTCGGGTCTATCGGCGCTAAAGCCGAGCTATCCAACCGAACTGCGGAGCCAAAATGCACTTCAGATACGCCCGTAGCTTCAATAAATGACTCGATTCCTTCAATTGTCAGACCATGACCTGCGAGAATACTTAGTGAATGCCCACTGAAAGGTTGAGACAATGAACCTGCCTCCCTGTCCCTAGTTATTTCAACTAGTTTGCGAATCATCGGCACTGCTTCTGGCGCTGGTCTTACTCCACCTGAAGTTAGTACACGGGATATTTGGTGGTAACGCAAGAGTGTCCTTAACCCAGCAACCATATCCTCTAATTCATCAAAGGCACGATGAAAGGTTACATCCAACTTTCCGGCGAGTGGAAGCACTTGTTCTAGAAATGCTTCATCAATGCCCCGGTCCACCGTCAAAGCACCTATGACAATTCCCGCTGCACCCGTTGCTGCGATTGCCTTGATGTCCGCTGACATCGTAGCTACATCCTGCTTCCCATATACAAAAGACCGACTATGTGGTCGTACCATAACATTTACCGGGATATCGACGGCAGCAACGACTTGCTCAATCATTCCAATACTAGGAGTTAATCCACCTTCTGTGATAGCAGTAATCAATTCAAGACGACCCGCACCACATTCTTCAGCTAGCAACGCATCCTCTACACAAGTTGCGATAACCTCCAACACTACCATCTAACTGGAACCCCCTTCAGTGTGATCTGCAAGAAACAGACATAGGGTATGAATGTTCTACTTAAAATTCTCCTGAGCGTACTTACCTAACTTCTTCAAAAGCTGTGCCGCTACAGATTTCTCTTCTGGAGAAAGACCAGCCATCGCTTGCTCTATCACTTCCGTATGCTTAGGAAAAACTTCTTCTATAAATTGCTCTCCCTGATTCGTTATCTCTGCGTATATTAGACGGCGGTCTTCCGTAGAAGCTCTACGGGCAACGAGGCCTTTTTTCTCTAGTTTATCAACGACATACGTGATATTCCCACTACTCATAAGCACCTTACCACAGATTTGTTGAATGGGTTGCGATCCCTTATGATATAGTAGCTCAAGAACCCCAAATTCAGTTCGAGTTAGACCATATTGTCGAATATCCCTTTCGGTATGAGCATTCAGCCATTGGGTTGCTCTTGTAAGTGCAACGTAGAGATCTAGGGACTCATTCTTAGTTTGATCCATGCTTATTCCACCTCCTACAATACCGTAAATATATTTTGCATAACAAAATTATCTCGACATGAAATATCTTAATATTAAGATACTTTATTTGTTGTAAACTGTCAACTGCTATTTAATAACTCAGAAAGCTATTGATTCTATATTGTGATAAAAACAAATGTTTTATTATACAAAATAACGCACTTCTCGAACACTTATAGACAACATAAGGTCTATTCGTTAGAATAACTCCATTGTTCCTACTTTAAGGAAGGCGAGGGAAATTAATGAATGAGATTCCAGAAGGCGTTCGTATATACAAGGGAGCTGTAGATGTAGCTCCGGAGGAAGTAGGGCTCAGCTCCGAGCAGTTGAACAAATTGAAGGCTCACTTCTATGGATTAATGGAACGTGGGGAGCTCCAAGCAGCCAGTTATCTTGTGGCACGGCACGGGAAGATTGCTGCATGGAATTCATTAGGGAAGCTAGATGGTACGCAAGAGCACGGTGATTTGCAACCAGATTCCATTCGCAAACTGTCTTCTTTAACGAAATCATTCACTAACGTCGCAATAGGTACACTGATCGAGGATGGTAAGCTTTACTTGGATCAGCCGGTGGTTACAATTCTAGACGAGTTTAACAATTCGACACATCAAGACATTACCATCTTTCACTTATTAACGCATACATCCGGTATTATGCCCGTGTCCGGTTATTTCAATGAGCCCTATCCACGAGAATGGTGGGGAGCACAGGGTTTTGACAATTGGATTCGTAAAATACTACAAGGAACCTTGGTATGTGAACCAGGAACAGCCTACAATTATTCGACAGTCGGCTACGCCTTACTGGGGGAAATCATTACTCGAGTATCGGGTGTGCCGTATGAACAATACATTACGGAGCAGATTCTACTTCCATTAGGAATGAGCCGAACCTACTTCGATGTTCCGCAGGAATTACACAATCAAGTGCTTATTGTGGATCAGTATGACCACGATTCACTTACAAGCCGACAGGACAGAACTGGTGGACCTCCGAGATCAGATAGCGGACTTCATTCAACCTTATATGATTTATGGAAGTTCGGACAAATGCTCTTGAATGGTGGTACTTTCGAAGGGCAACGAATTTTAGGGCGTAGAACAGTCGATTTGTTAACGCGTCGTCATCTGTTCAATATTCCGGCATACCATTGGGGTGGGAAAATCAAAGATAAAGGTCAAGCACTTGGCTTCGACCTCGCTATTGATCATATGTCTTTCGAATCGATCGGTACGTTTCAGTTGGAAGGGGCGGGCCGTTCAGCCCTATTTGTAGACCCTGCTGAACAATTGGTAGTCGTCTTCTTCGTACCATCTGCGTATTCATGGGTGCCTCTCTCCGTGTTGGGTACCAAGCAAATTATTTGGTCAAGTTTGATGTAATTAATTACTCTGTAACCATTAAAAAATGCACTCCCTATTTCTAGGGGGTGCATTTTTTAAAGTATATTTATTTCGCAGAATATCCACCGTCGATCGGAAGTTCAATACCTGTAATATAGGAAGATTCATCTGAAGCTAGGAATAATACGCCTTTTGCGATATCTTCCGCTTCGCCAAGTCGTGGAAGTGGCGACATGGACAAGAACCAAGCTTTCATTTTTTCATCGTTCATCATGTCGGTCGTCATCGGCGTTCTGATAAATCCAGGGTGCACGGAATTCGCCCGAATGTTATGTTTAGCATAATCTACAGCCGTTGCTTTGGTCAGCATCCGAACTGCCCCTTTACTTGCAGTATAAGGACCTGTTCCGCTACCACCCGTTAATCCAGCGATTGAGGAAATGTTGACGATGGACCCTCCACCTTGTTGGATCATGTGAGGGATTACCTCTTTTTGTCCTAAAAAGACACTTGTCAGGTTGATGTTCATTACCTTATTCCATAGTTCAACATCCGTTTCGAGGAACGGTGTAGCGCTAGAAATACCAGCATTGTTAACAAGAATGTCTACTTTACCAAATGTAGCAACGGCTTGATCCACAACGCGCTTCCAGTCTTCTTCGGAAGTTACATTATGAGCCAGACCAATCGCTTCTCCACCGCTCTGTACAATCTCCTCAGCAACTTGCTTAATCTTATCTTCCTGTATATCTGTTAAGACGAGCTTGGCACCTTCTTTCGCAAAAAGAAGCGCATCGGCTTTACCCATTCCACCAGCTGCACCAGTAATAATAGCTACTTTATTCTCTAATCTCTTCAAGTAAATCCCTCCTTGTAGTAGTGTGAGAAATATCACATCAAGCACCATACACCTTTTATTCTATGGATTCAAGCCATTTTCCTATCTTTACCTAATTTGCATATATTATTAAAAATCGCGGTTTGTCCATTTTATTACAGATACTACCCCTACCCTTACTATTACCTCGTATATAATATAAAATAAACATGTAAACTATAAAAAATGGATATGGAGGAGATCAGACATGCAACTTTCAAATAAAACAGCCATCATTACGGGGGCAGGTAAAGGCATTGGCAAATCCATCGCAATTGCTTTGGCGAAGGAAGGCGTGAACCTCGGCCTCATTGCACGGACAGCAGCTGACCTCGAATCATTGCAAAATTCTTTAAAGATAGAACACTCCGTGAATGTACATATTGCTACAGCGGATATCTCTAACCAACAAGAAGCCGAAGCAGCCGTCTTGAAACTTAAAGAGCAACTCGGTTCTATCGATATTCTTATCAACAATGCAGGAATCGCTGAATTCGGCACCCTCGTTGAGATGGAACAAAGCACTTGGGAACGAATCATTCAAGTAAATCTGATGGGTACCTATTATATTACCCGCGCAGCACTTCCCTTCATGCTGGAGCAAAATAGCGGAGATATTATCAATGTCGCTTCAACGGCTGGAGAACGTGGTTTTGCTACGGGTTCGGCATATTGTGCATCTAAATTCGCCGTGCTCGGCTTAACGGAGTCCCTATTACAAGAAGTTCGCAAGTCGAACATTCGGGTAGTTGCTCTTACACCTAGCACTGTTGCTACCGAGTTGGCACAAAATGCAGGATTAAAAATTGGGGATGAAGACCGGATGATGCAACCGGAGGATGTTGCGGAATTGGCCTTGGCTACCTTGAAACTACCATCACGAGTATTTATCAAAACTGCAGGTATTTGGACAACTAACCCACAGTAAGAAGCTGTGATTGACTATAAAAGCACAGAAAAACCCCGCTCTCGTAGAGCGGGGTTTTTCTTATACCACCTTATTAAACGAAGATATTTAACTTTGCTTCTGTTTTAATTATTGCATCCATAAGTTCCGTCCCACGATTGTGATGAAGCAGTCTGAAATAAAGACTGCGTAGGAAATTTTTCGTATTCGTACGGGTCATATACAAACTGCGGCTCCGCGGCCAGTCGCAGCATTGCTCCAATTGGCCAAACCAATCAGTAATCAACGAAGGCGACAGCAGATCATGTTCAATTATAGTAACAACGATGCTAGCAATACGGTCGTCCTCATCGTCACTAAAAACATACCGCCCGTTATACAGCATTCCCTGAATTGCAGCTAGCACTTCTAGCTGCACAGCTTCATCGCTTTCCACGCACCGCACTAACTCTTCCAAGGCATCCGCCCCATGAGCTGCTGCATGAGCCCAACCGCCCTCGGTCACATAACCTCGTAAATCCTTTTCTTCTATGTAGTATCCAATCAGACGTTCTTTCAAGTGTGTGAATTCAGATAGGTCCAGAAAAGGTTGCTCTATATGCCGCTGCAATATCAAAACCACAACAAGTACAGAGAACGTTCTTGTAAATACACTCGGATCTTCCTCGCTACCCAAATGATAAAACAGATGTTCATCGTCGATGATAACAGATAAGATCTCTCGAAGCTCCGCGTCATTAAATAGCTTTTTCTCACCGATCCATCCGGCAAAAGTAGCGTAAATGAGATTGTCACGCAACTCCGGCAAAGGGTCCCCAATATACTTCAGCATCAGCTTTATGTAATCCCACAATACTTCACCCTCATTTAGCATATAACCATTATCTTCGATTCTTTGCAGATCAACCATCAATTCTTCTCTTATGTCGTTCATGCTCTCGTCTCCCATCCTGGTATCTTTCGCAAGTTACCGTCCCATATTTGCACTTTACTTGTTACTTCTAGCCCTTCTGGCGATGAATTGGAATGGATATAACAAGCATCGATCCCAGCTCTCAGGGCCCCTGCCATGTCGGTTCTTGGGTCATTGCCGATCATGATTGCCGAGGATAAGTCGACTTCATAGGTAGTCCTTAGATAATCAAAAAATAGCGGATCCGGTTTACTTATCCCTGCTTCCGATGATATGGCAATCCCATCAAACAAATCGTAAATACCCAATACCTTTAGCTCAGCCTCAACAAACGTCTTCTGCCCGTTCGATAGGAGATACACTCCTTTACCTTTAGACCGTAGAGTATTGAGAATCTCGATAACCCCATCATAAAGAGATAGATGTCGCATACTCAGGATACGTAACCAGTGTACCGTTTCATCCAGCCAATCCTCGTTTGGCTCACCATTTAGATCACGTACGATAGCGGCAAAGACGTTCTGCATTACGAAATCAGGGAACTCACAGTGCTGCGCGGCCGCCTTCATCTGAACTTCAATCTCCTGAGCCACACGACGGCACAAATCCTCCCCCGTAGTATCCATCCCATAGTACCGGAAATGAAAAGCCATAGCCTCCCACACTTCTGGGCTCTCTTCCTCCGTATGAATATCAATTAACGTACCATATAGATCAAAAATATAATTCTGATACACTACGTCCCCTCCAACTTGGATCTATGTACTCTCTACAACACACTTTGGAATATTATGTACTTACACTATAGTATCATGGGTACTTCAGGCAATACATATGACAAATATACTAAAGAACGGTAGGTGATATTTCACGAAGGTAACACCAATAAGTTCAACGGAATTGGGCCTTCTTTTCTTTAGCTTGAAAATAATTTGTTTACTTACTAACGAACGTTAGTTAATATAGTTGTATTGGAAAAAATTATGAATTACGAGGTATATGATATGAACCCACCGCTAACCCCGCATACTTTTGTAGATATCCATAATAATCCTATGAAGAACGCAACCAAGGCCTCCATTCTTCATACATGTATCGAACTCTTTGCTCATTCTGGATATAGCGCGGTCTCCATTCGTGAAATCACACGTAACGTTGGGATTAAGGAAAGCTCTCTGTATAATCATTTTCGCAATAAGAATGAAATCATCGAAACCATCTATACCAACTACCGAATGGAGCTCGCGCGGATTCTACCTTCCATGGAGAAAGTAGATGAGTTAATTCCACTGATGGAGCCAGAAGTATTCATGCAGCAGGGATTTACTTTATTTAAGATGAGCTACAATAACCCTACATTTGAGAAAATGTGGCGAATTGTTCAGATCGAACAGTTTCGTGATGTCCGCGCTAGAGATATCTATCTGAACGACATCTGTAACAACACACTTCTTTTCGTCGAACAAGTATTTCAGAAACTCATCAACATGGGCAAAATGAAACCCTTGGATCCTACCGATTTAGCCGCAGCTTATCAATACCCCGTGTTTGCGATGATGATCGAATATTATATTTTGAAATGTGATCAGAAGGATACAAGTCTACTCGAGAAACGAATGAACAACCATATTCAACAATTTTTCCAGAACAACTTAACAAGTTAGGGTGTAACGGATCGAGGTTGGGAGAAATAGAGCTACATAGATACATTACAGAGGAGAATGTTACATGGGCGTTTTTTGGGCAAAGAGAGACTTTGTCGTTCCCCCTACCGGGATCAGCAAAGTCGAGCAGCTTGTTATTGGAGGCATACAGCAGTACGTGTTAATTCAATCGGAGAATATCAGTAATCCTATCTTGTTGATGCTCCATGGGGGCCCCGGCCTGCCTGTTCCAGGTGTATCGAATCGCTCCAGAGATTATGCGTTAGCGACAACAACCAAAGACCTAGTCAAACATTATACCCTTGTATTCTGGGACCAAAGAGGTGCTGGCAAATCTTACGCACGCAATATTCCTGAAGACTCGTTTAACGTTGCCCAATTTGTAGCGGATGCCAAAGAAGTCGTCCAGTATCTCAAAAACCATTTCCATAGAGATAAAATATTTATCGCCGGCCACTCATGGGGAAGTATTCTTGGCTTACGGTTAGCTTATGAGAATCCAACTGATTTCTACGCTTATATCGGTATTTCACAATTGATTAACTGGGCAGAGAATGACGTCTTGTGTTTGCGGTGGGCTTTGGATAAAGCGATAGAAACAAACAACCAAAAGGCAATCGATGAGTTAACGAACTGCGGAGAACCACCTTTTGTAACGAGTGTAGAGCAATGGACAACGGTAAGAAAATGGCTTGCTAAGTACAATGCCATGATCTACTCTGATGATCAAGTGAAGCATTCCGGTATGAAGCTAGCTTTCAGTATACTTATGCGGTCCCCTGATTACTCTATCCGGAATATTATGAATACGTTCAAAGGCTTTGGGGCCAGCTACACGCAAACGATGATCGAGGATTTTGCAACGATTAATTACGAAGAGGAGATCACGCGAGTTGAAATCCCCGTTACTATCATTCATGGGAGCAAGGATCTCCAAGTTTACGGCGAGCTTCTAGAACGGTACTATCAATCGCTAGAAGCTCCCGCAGGCAAGCAACTCATATGGATGGAGCATTCATCGCATATGTTTCATCCCGATGATGCTAGAGCAATAGAAAGAGAGATCATTAAGCTCAAGCATTTGAGCAACTAAGCGCATAGGCACCGCCTTTGATCTCATCTATCTCGTGCGCCCTTTCCAACCACCATACGGTCACGCCATTCCGTAGGTAGCAATGCTGCATAATGTGGCTGGAGATAGCGGTCATCTACCAGTACGATTACACCATGGTCATTTTCAGAGCGGATTAGCCTACCTCCGGCTTGCAACACCTTGTTCATCCCAGGATAAACATAAGCATAGTCGAACCCATCCTTGCCTACCTCGTTGAAATAATCCCTAATAATATTGCGCTCTAAACCGATTTGAGGCAACCCTACTCCTACCACAACCACCCCTGTTAGCCGATCACCTACCAGGTCGACACCTTCGGAGAAGATTCCTCCCATCACTGCAAATCCTATAAGCGTTCTCCGGTTCTCCGCATCAAATGCAGACAGAAACCCATCTCGTTCCTCTTCCGATAAATTGCCACGCTGTAGTAACACCCTAGCATCAGGTTCTTTCTCCATAAAGGCTTCGTAGATCTGATTCATATAGGCATATGACGGAAAGAAGAATAGATAATTTCCCTTTCGTTTTGCCGTCAACTCCAATAATAATTGAACCAAACGGCTCTTAGTCACTTCCCGATCATGATAACGAGTCGATAAAGGCTCAAGATGGACATCTAATTGCTCCGGGCTAAAGGGTGACGGAATCGAAAGACTATAATCCTCTTCATCAGCCCCTAGCATGTCCCGATAATATCCTAGCGGTGACAACGTTGCCGAGAAATAGATGTGCGAGCGAAAGCTCTTACCCACTTCTCCCAGTAGATATGAAGGGTCCAAGCAGAATAGCTTGATCGAAACCTCCTGTTGAATGACCTCCACATACGTTACGTATCGTTCATCATATAGCTTGCTAATTCTCACAAAGTTCTGGGCGGCAAAGTAAGTCTCCAACAACAGCGGATTCTGCTCGGTAAAGCCCGTGTTCGCTAGCTCCTGCTCAGCCTGTAACACAAAGGATTCTACCAACATGATCAGTTCCACTGGCGGTTCTTTGAGGATAAGAGGTTTGTCTTCTGCCTGCTTACGGAGCTTAATGAAATGGGCATTTAACGCTTTGGTCACATCATAAATCCCACTGTTAACCTCTTTATATTCCTGCTTTAGATTAAGAAAGCTTAGTTTATTTAAGGTGCTAGAGAACATCTCTCTTGCCCGGTCCACCAAGTTATGAGCTTCATCAACCAACAGTGCGGTTTGATTCTTCTGCTCGGCAAACATTCTTTTTAAGGATATGCGTGGGTCAAAAATATAATTGTAGTCGCAAATGATCGCATCGGAAGCGTAGGAGACATCTAGCGAAAATTCAAACGGACATACGCGATGCTTGCGTGCATACTCCTCGATTACTCCCCTACTCATTCGCGTTTCATTAGATAATATATCTAGTACTGCTCCGTTGATTCGGTCATAATACCCATCGGCGTATTCGCAATCTTCTTTGCGGCAGCTAACTTTCTCTTGAAAGCAAATTTTCTCCTTCGCCGTAAGGGTCACGGTATGCAGATGGAGTCCCTTAGATTGCATTAAGACGAAGGCTTCCTCTGCAGCAGTCCGAGTTGTCGTACGAGCAGTCAAGTAGAATATCCGCTCCAACAACCCCTGGCCAATCGCTTTAAGTGCAGGGAAGGTCGTAGATATCGTTTTCCCAATACCCGTAGGTGCTTTGGCGAACAGACTAACGCCCTCTTCAATTGTCTTGTAGACTGATCCCGCCAGCTTCCGCTGACCCGCCCGGTATCCTGGAAATGGAAATCCGAGGTCGAGAATGCTTTGGTTTCTATTAAGCCTATGCTGTTGAGACATCTCTGCATATGGGACATATTGCTTCACGACTTCATAGACAAAACTCTCTAGCTCTGGAAACTCCAGTGTTTGCATAAATCGTTTCTGCTCTTCCACATCCAGATCTACATAGGTTAATTGAATATTCATGGTGGGAATCCCATGCTCTTTAGCGTGCATATAGGCATAAAACTTAGCCTGCGCCCAGTGTACCGGATACGACTCTTCAGTGATCAAACCGATGTCCGCTGCTGTTGATTTGATCTCATCTATCGTATATGTCCCCTCTTCCGAGAGTAACAACCCATCACAACGCCCATCTATGATAAAGAGGAGATCCCCATAAGATATCTCCGCCGATAAATATACTTCACTCTGATCTAATTCACCGTATTGTTTCTGTAGCTTCTGGTGTGCTTTCGTCCCCTCAACCATAGTGCCTGTACTGCGGAAGCCGCTCTCCAAACTCCCACTACTAAATACATATTCCACTAGAGGTCTCACTGCAATCTTTATCGGGTCACCCATATAATCCACCTGCCGATTCAATATACTTACAGAACGTTAGTTCTATTAGTATACCATGAATTAGCTCTTATTCTTGTCTTTAAGTGGACGCTCGAGACACATCAATTCTATACTCTTTCTTCAAATATTTATGAATACGTATAAAACCCTCTTTGGTAAGTTCATCTAAGCGTTTGCCCTGCTTCAATTAACGCCCCAGAATAATTCTGATGGCCTGAGTTTCATTTGTTAGATCATTTGTTATTGTATATGTTATTTTGTTATTTGTTGTATTATGATTATATATAACAAATAATAACAACGTAGGAGGCTATCATGAGCTTCAATTCTAATTTTGTCTGGGGTGCCGCTACAGCGGCCTATCAAATCGAGGGTGCAGCAAGCGAAGATGGTAAAGGATTATCTGTATGGGACATGTGTGCCCATATTCCAAGCTTCGTCAAAGGTAACCACACGGGAGATCACGCATGCAACCACTATTACCGCTATAAAGAAGATGTTCAATTGATGAAAGAAATCGGACTGCAAGCGTATCGGCTATCGATTTCTTGGCCACGTGTACTGCCAGATGGAACAGGTCGAATCAACGAGAAAGGTCTCGATTTCTATGACCGTTTAATCGATGAGTTATTGGAGAATGGAATTACTCCCTATGTGACACTATTCCACTGGGATTATCCTCATGAACTATTCAAAAAAGGTGGATGGCTAAACCCGGACAGCTCTGATTGGTTCGCAGAGTATACTCGGGTCATTGCAGATCGGTTGTCCGATCGTGTCACGAATTGGTTCACGCAAAATGAACCGCAGTGCTATATCGGCCTTGGTCATAGCAATGGAACCCATGCGCCAGGCCTGAAGCTAGGACAAGCCGAAGTGTTACAAGCAACTCATAATTCCTTACTTGCCCACGGCAAAGCCGTGCAGACTCTGCGACAATACTCCAAACAACCTTGTCAGATTGGCTATGCTCCTGTTGGGATTACTTCATTTCCGGAGACAGAGACTCCAGAAAATATTGAAGCCGCTAGAAGACATACTTTTAGCATTACAGAGCCTACATTTTGGATGAACACATGGTATATGGACCCGGTTTTCCTTGGCCATTATCCCGAGGATGGATTAAAAGTATTTGAACCATGGCTGCCAACTATCAAACCAGGCGATATGGAGACCATCAACCAACCGCTCGATTTCCTTGGACTTAATATTTACCATGGAACCCCAGTGAAGATGGGAGCAGATAGTAAGCCTCAACTCATCGGTAACCATGACGGCTATCCGCAAACCTCTATGCGCTGGACTGTGACACCGGAATCGCTCTATTGGGGACCTAAGTTTTTCTATGAAAGATACGGCGCCCCAATCGTAATTACAGAGAATGGTATGGCGAACTTAGATTGGGTTAACTTAGACAAACAGGTTCACGATCCACAGCGTATCGATTATATGCATCGTTATTTGCAAGAGTATCGTAGAGCCGCCACGGATGGTGTCGATGTAAAAGGATACTTCTACTGGTCATTCATGGATAATTTTGAGTGGGCAGAAGGATATAATGAACGTTTTGGACTAGTGCATACGGATTACCGCGATGGTAAACGCACGATCAAAGATTCCGGCTATTGGTATCGTTCAGTTATCCAGAGTAATGGAGAGAGTTTATAATTATCTAACATTAATAAAAAGATGGCCCTTGCTGAGACGCAAAGGCCATCTTTTCTTATAATTCACATAACCTTGTCTATTCCGCCACACGCAGTCTTTCGACGATTGTGGACTTGGATAACATGCGATACGCGGTAATCGTTACGATATAGGCGATCACCATCAGGATAAGGATAACAGCAACAATCGGCCATGCATTCATGCGGAATACGGTCCATGCCAGATTATCCGCTAAAGTCTTTGCGATCTGATAGGTCAGGAACATCCCAAGTGTCCCAACAATCAGGGCTGTCAATAAGATGCTGTAAAACCCTTCATACACCAACATCCTTTTCATCTGCTTCTTGGTCATCCCGATACTCTCCAAGGTAGCAAATTCATTACGACGAGAGACCACCCCAGTAATAACGGTATTGATATAGTTCAGCACCCCGATTAGTCCAATGATAAAACTTAAACTATAACCTACCGTTTTAAATACAGTCATAAATCCAGCCATTTCCTGCCTATAATCTTCTCTGGATCTCACATTAAGGCCCTTTGTAGCCTCAGCAACAGCCCTTACAGTGCGGTCCACTTCATCCAGCTTAGCTGGGTTTACATGTAAGGTAACGGAGAGAATCTGCGCGTCAGCAAAGGTGGCTTTCATTTCATTAGCCGGCAAATAAACATTAAAACCGAAAGGTGAATACCTTTGGGCTCCCGCCGCATAAAACGCTTCCTGCTTGAGCACTGCCATGACCTCATAGCTTTTACCCATGCTTCCCAGCTTGATCTTATCACCTGGGTGATAGTAGCTGGCATTTACATCCTCATCTAGTATCGCTTCCGTAATCATGACATAATCACCAGAATCAAACTTTGCACGATCAAACGTACCTTCCATGATCTCCTTCTGCTTCAGTACGTCATACCAGCCACCTTCAATCCCATGCAACTGTAGGCGTATAACCCCACTTTCCAATGTTTCAGCAATAGCAGGATGTGGCTCGGCAACAACAATCAAAGGTTCCAGTACAGATCTGATGGTATCATCTATTGGTAAACCATCCCATTGATAATAGACTTTATCCAGACTCTCTACGCCATCAATCTTACCCAAAACGTCGGTAACCTCTTCCGTCAGCATATATTGATCTACTTCGCTATTCCTACTTCCCGCAAAAGACTCTTCCTTCATTACAAGATCACCTGATATAAATGTATTCAAATATTTATTTACATCGAAGGATGAAATCACTGTGAAGATAATGCTGAACAGTATAATGCTCAGGGACAAAGAGGCAAGCATTAGGAATAATTTCTTTTTATTTCTAAGGATGTTACCCAGCGACATTCTGGACAGTTTGGCCCCGTTTACCGATCTCTTCGTTTTTTTTCTGCTGCCACCACTGCTTATCCCAGCATACCTAACGGCCTCTACAGGTGAAATCTTCGATGCGGTTCTACCCGGCTTACTGGCGGCAATCCGAACCGTCATATATGAGAATAACGCGGCGCCAATGAAAATGAGCGGATTAACCGAATAACTAGCTTCCATCTCAGTCATAGAGAAAGAACTTGTCATCATAGGCGTTATCCAGCAACCAACCCCATATCCTGCAGCCAAACCAATAGGTAGCGCAATAAGGTAAAGTCTATTGGCCTGGATCGAGATGACCTTCCTGAGCTGCTTCGGTGTAGTTCCAATGGTCTTCAGTAGACCATAGAATTTAATATCCCTGACGACCGAGATATGAAAGATATTGTAGATGAGCAGATATCCGCTCAGCATAATGATGAAGATCAGTACAACATACGGAATGATATTGGTCCAATCTTCAAATATAGAGACACTGGCATAGGCCCAATTCACCCCATAAGGCGCATCTATTCCAGTATCCGATAGCACCTTCTTTACTTTCCCCTCGATGTCCAAAGAGTTATTAAACATCACATCAAGTCTAATTGTATTGGTATACGAACCGTCTGCCTTCGATATTTCCGTGTCGATGTCGGCGATATTCTTCTGAACAAAAGCTTCCGATACATAGGCCAAACCGGACATAGCGACATACTGATCGGCTTCGAAATAACCGGACACTACAAAGTCTTGTGAAATGACTTTATCACCCATAGTGCCATCTATGTCGATATCCAGATTCACCTTAGTTCCTATCTCATGAGGAGCTCCCAGCAAATCTAGCTCCCAGGTATTCATAGCTATCTCATTTTCTTCAGAAGGCAGCCCACCTTCAATGAAGTGTATAAAGCTGTGTTTGAAATGGTTCTCGTCAACAAAGTTAATCTCTACCCGATTGTTCTTGAACACACCACTATTAATATCACCAACCACAGTAGCCCTACTATATTCCTTGATGGAAGGATGCTGAATCAGCTTAGCAACTTCATCCTGGTTCAGATACTTGAATCCGCCATGGAAGTCACTACCTACCGTTTTCATACTGGCAAGCTCCATGGACTTATTAACGCTTAGCGCCATTGTAAATACCGAAGTCAATAAAAGTGTGGTGAGCACAATGGCACACACAATCATGAGGTTGCGCATCCGATTCGCCTTTAAGCTCTTCCTTGCAATATTCGAAACACTCTTTCCGTTACCTGTAGAAATCATGAGCTCACCTCCTACCAGCTTCGGAGCGGCTTGCAATTTGACCGTCCTCAATTCGGATCACTCTATCAGCGGTTTGGGCAATCCCTTCGTTATGGGTGATCATTACGATCGTTTGATTAAATTTCTGACTCATTTGTTTCATGAGGATGAGCACCTCTTGGCTTGTCTTGCTATCCAGATTCCCCGTAGGTTCATCTGCCAAGACAATAGAAGGCTTAGTGGCTAAGGCTCTGGCAATCGCCACTCTCTGTTGCTGGCCCCCGGACAAATTCGCTGGAAGATTGTTTACCTTTTCCTTTAGTCCCAGTGTCTCAATGACCTGATTCACATATCCTTTATCCACTCTCGCACCGTCCAGCTCAATCGGAAGTACAATATTTTCATAAACATTAAGGATAGGAATTAGATTATAACTTTGAAAAATAAAGCCTACGGATCTCCGTCTGAAAATCGTCAGCTTGTCATCATTCATATCAAAGAGATCGTTTCCGTCCACATATACTTTGCCTTCCGTCGCCCGGTCCAACCCTCCGAGCATGTGAAGGAGCGTGCTCTTCCCACTTCCGCTTGTGCCAACGATAGCCACAAACTCCCCCTTCTCTACCGTTAACGAAATACCATCCAGCGCTTTGACAACATGATCACCTTGACCGTAATACTTCTTTAAATCTTGTATTTGTAAGATTGACATAATGCTATTCTCATCTCCCTATTGAAAAAAGGTCCGTACCCTGAGCTAGGTACAGACTAAATCTATCAAATCAATCTAACATTCCCATGTCTGAAATATAACAGTGTTGACACAATCATATGAGTAATTACATTCGCAGCAAGTAGACGGAAAAAGTCGATCCCTGCCCCACGGTGGAAGAAGCCATGATATATCCTCCTTGAGAGTTAATGATTTCTCTGGCTAGAAATAAACCGATGCCTACGCCTTCATATTTCGATGTCGCCTTGCATCTATAAAAGCGCTTGAATATATCATTAAGCTCACTATTGTCTATTCCGATGCCTGTATCTGAGATATCTATACGGGTGAACATCTCATTGGCTTGTGCTGCTATATGTATTTTACCTGTTGTATCACTATATTTAACTGCGTTATCCATGATATTGAACAGGGCTTCGCTTGTCCATTTCATATCGTGCCGTGCAGTAATGGCTTGATCACAATCTATCGCTATTTCAATATTCTTGTGTTCCGCATGGGTATATACTTGCGACACCGCTTTGCTAATACTCTCAATGATAGGGTTGATCGTGGCGTGAATTGAAATGATTCCCGTCTCTAACCTGGACAATTTGATCAGGGATTGGATCAACCAATCCAACTTGTCCGCTTGCGACTTAATTTGCGTCACGAACCCCTGAGTATCCTCATCTAGCCCGGAATGAGAATGCTCATCCAGAAGCTGACTGTATAGCACGATGTTCGCAAGCGGGGTCTTAGTCTGATGCGAGATATCAGATATCAGCTCTTTGATCTTGTTTTTCTCAGCTTCTACCTTTTTATCATGAGTCGTAGATAGATCAATATAACGGATTAATTTATTTTCCAGGGATGAAATGTTGGTCTCCATGTAACCTGTGACCCGATCCTGACCGTTAATAGCCCCATCAATCACATCATCCAGGTTATTAACCACGCCAGCAATTCTGCATTTCAGACTCCAAACGGAGGCTCCTCCAACCACAAATACAATCACCAAGAACAGAACCGACATCCAAACTATTCTACTGTTGAAACCGACTGTATATAGTATTGCACCCGTATACCCTATTACCAGTACTGTTAGCAAGATAGAGAAGACCAGATAGACTCTATTAAAATAATACTCACCGTTCTTATTCATGCGCATTCCCTTCTGCCCATACGTACCCTAGACCATAAACCGTTTTGATGTACTTAGGTGAAGAGGGTTCGTCTTCAAGTTTGGAACGTAATCTTCTGATGGTCACAGTCAAAGCATTCTCATCGACGAACTCCGCTTCATGCGTCCAAATTCTATCCATCAACTGCTCCCGCGTCAGAATGTTACCCTTATTCGTCACAAGGATCTTCAATAACTTCTGCTCTGTCTTGCTTAGAATCACGGCTTGATTACGACTACGAAATTCCATCTTTCCAAAATCAAATGTCATATGATCAAGGGTCAGCTTGTCCTCATTATGTTGATCGGATCTTCTTAGTACAGCCATCACCCTAGCCCGTAGCACCATTAAGCTGAAGGGTTTGGTTATATAGTCGTCTCCTCCAAGCTCAAAGCCAGTCACAATATCACATTCCATATCGTTTGCGGTCAGAAATAATATAGGAACCTTCGATACCCGCCGTATTTTCTCACAGAAATCGAGTCCACTACCATCTGGGAGATTCACATCGAGTATGATCAGATCGATTCCACCATTGGCAAATAACGTCTCTGCGGTTGCCAAGTCATAAGCTTGCTTGATCTTAATATCGTCTTGGGCTAGCGTGAGCGCAATCCCTTTATTCAAACTGATATCGTCTTCTACTATAAGTAATGTTGTGTCCATGTGATTGCTCCTTGAACAGACTTATTTCACTTGATTATACTGGTTTTTGCACTGTAACGTTGTGCGGAAAAGATATATTTATTATGTGTTTTGGGGAAACCATAAGTAAGCATCCATTGGTATGGTCAAATTTTCCTAAATATTTGTTTTATCGTGATAAATATTATAGTGAGGTATGCCGATAAAAAAGATAATTTAAACTGATAATATTATTCTATTACATACTCTATTGTAGAAAAGAAGGCTCAGACATGAATCTCACTAAATATCCAGAACTCATACGCAAACCATTAAAGGCTTCCCTCAAACCGGCCGAGGAAGTTGGGGTTATCCTTCTGTCTGCCCTTCTTGTCGCAGCCGGAGTTAATCTGTTTCTTATTCCACATCAACTCCTGTCGGGTGGTGTAGCGGGCGTTGCATCAATTATCGGCTATTTAACTAACTGGAATATCTCTATCCTTTATTTCATCATTAATGTACCGCTTATTATATGGGGCTGGAAATCAGTCGGGAGACGCTATATCATACTAAGCTGCATTTCCGTCGTAGCCACTACCTGGTTCATGTCCATCATTCCTCAAGTACAAGTAACCAATGATCCAATACTCGGCGCCGTATTTGGAGGAATCATTTCTGCGGCAGGTATCGGATTTTCACTTCGTGTTGGTGGATCAACGGGAGGCTTTGATATCGTCGGATCGATCCTAACTCGCAAACATGATGTGGCGATGGGCAATATTCTATTTATCCTCAATGGAATTGTTATTCTCGCGCTGGGTTTCTTCTTAAGTTGGGACCTTGCCCTTTATTCTATGCTATCTACCTTTGTTAAAGGGAAAGTTGTGGACATGATCCATGTAGGACATATTAAGGTGACCTGCTTTATCGTCACTAAGAAAAAAGAGCAAATGCTCTGCCAATTGCGCAAGCTCCACCACGGGATTACTTGTGTGCACACCGAAGGTGGGTACAGCGAAGAAGAGAATTACATGTTGATGACAGTTACAACTCGTTACGAACTGGCAGCCGTCCGTAAAACGGTAGTGGATACCGATAATCAAGCCTTTATGAATGTGGTCCAATCCACTGAAATTCTCGGTCGTTTTGCCAGACCACTCAAATAATATAGATCTGCATACGAAAGGGTACACCGTCCAAATTGCGACGGTATACCCTTTTTGTATACATATATATGAGGAAAATCTAAAAATCAGTGGTTGACACAAACGAATACAACAGTGGAGTTTTGGAGTGATGGTAGCATCCTCCAAAACGTAACGCTGCTTCCCACTATAGGGTCTGTCAACCGCTGATTTTGGTTTTGAGCCATATATGGCTCTTTATTTTAACGCAATGCAGGCAGGATATATTTCTCCATTAATTCATCGGTATTGGCTACCTCGGAGGATCCGGCGTCCGAAGTAATGACAATCACCGTATTCAATTCTGGAATCATCCGTATATGTTGCCCTCTATAACCATTTGCCTCATAGGCGGATATTTTATTCCCTTGTTCATCCTGCATCGTCTTTATCCAAAATAAATAGCCATAGTCAGTATTAGCATCCACATTGATTTGTTTGCGCGTAGATTCTTCCACCCAAGCTTCAGGTATAATCTGTTTCCCTCCCCACTTGCCGTGTTGCAAGTAAAGATATCCTAGCTTGGCCATATCCCTTGGTAGCATAGACAAATTGGTACCACCATTGTACATCCCAGTTGAGTCCTGCTGCCATTGATAATCTACAATATCCAATGGGCCGAACAGACTTTTGTCGGCGAATTCTTTCGTAGACATCCCTGTTGTTCTAGACAATACCGCTGACAGCATATGTGGAAGACCCGTACTGTAACTAAAAACAGCTCCCGGAGCAGTTACCATCGGCTTATCCATTGCAAATTGAAGATAATCCGGGCTCACAATCCAATTCTCGAAATCATCGTCTACTGTGGCAAGCCCCCCTGACAATGTTAATGCATCATGCAGCGCAATATCCATTTTCTGCGGATCCGATTGTTCCGACATCTCCGTCAGCACCGAAGATAATTTCTGATCTGTCCCCGTAAGATATCCTTGATCGATGGCGATTCCAGTTAATGCAGAAATCACACTTTTGGTAATAGAATATACACCGGTTGTTGTCTCGCCGTTCTTCCAATCGAAATACTTCTCATACACCAAATAACCATTTTTAATAATGAGCAGACTGTATAAGCTAGTATAATTTGCCTTGATCTGCTCTTCAGCTAGATTCAATTTCTCCTCGTTCAGCCCCTGCTCTAATGGAGTTGACTCCGGCCAAATAAATTCTTTCACCTCATTCTGATCCAACTGCTCCACACTGTCTGCTGAGTTTTGCTCGTTCTGCATACACCCAGATAATATTGTTACCATCAGTAGAATGAACATGGTGATCCATTTAAATGTTCTCATGGGACTCTCCTTATTGGAAAATAGTGGGTTTACTTTACTATATATATGGCAACCCACTTTGAACAAGGTGTAATACTACTTTTACATACTACAATCTTTACGTTGAAACTGGGAAAACAATACACCATTAAAGTTAAATCTATACAGAAACAACAACAATCATGAAATAATCCACAAATCTAGTTTGGGAGGAAAGAGAATCCATGAAAAAGAGATGGTCAAAAGGTACTGGGGTCATTCTAACACTAGCGTT
The DNA here is from genome assembly GCF_003994475.1 of Paenibacillus anaericanus. Classification (GTDB taxonomy): domain Bacteria; phylum Bacillota; class Bacilli; order Paenibacillales; family Paenibacillaceae; genus Fontibacillus; species Fontibacillus anaericanus. Next base: position 99,061 of record NZ_RZNY01000017.1, read on the forward strand.
GGTTACGATGCTGTCCGCTTGCTCAGGAGGAAATAAGAATACTGCCGCCGTTGCTGAAGCAGGTGGAAACTCCACCGATAAGGTGATTAGTCTGGAGGAACTGACCAAGCTAGCTAAAGAAGAAGGCCAAGTTGTCAGCGTGGGGATGCCGGATAGTTGGGCGAATTGGAAAGATACTTGGTCTGATATGAAAACGAAGTATGGAATCGACCATCAAGATACGGATATGTCCAGCGCTGAGGAAATCGCCAAGTTCGACGCGGAGAAAAATAAACCAACGGCCGATATCGGCGATGTTGGAGTAGCCTTCGGTCCTGTAGCTGTGTCAACCGGGGTAACACAACCTTACAAAACCGCAAATTGGGATGAAATTCCGAGCTGGGGTAAAGATGCCGATGGACATTGGGTCGTAGGTTATCAAGGGACCATCTCTTTTCTAACAGATAAAAATTTAGTGAAAAACCCGCCAACAAGTTGGGAAGATCTGAAAAATGGCGATTATAAAATCGTTGTCGGAGATGTGACCAAGGCTGCCCAAGCACAAATGGCAGTTCTAGCAGCGGCGATTGCATTTGGTGGGGATGAAAGCAATATTGAACCCGGCATTAAGTTTTTCGAAGATTTGGCCAAACAGAATCGCATTTCTTTATCCGAAGCAACTCCTGCCAACATCGAGAAAGGTGAAGTTCCAGTAACCATTCTCTGGGATTTCAACTCACTGGGCTACCGGGATCAATTCGACAAAGAGCGTTTTGAAGTGGCGATACCTAAAGAAGGCAGCGTAGTTAGTGGTTATGCGACCATTATTAATAAATACGCACCACATCCTAATGCCGCAAAACTGACTCGTGATTATATTCTAAGTGACGAAGGCCAAATTAATTTGGCTAAAGGATACGCTAGACCGATTCGAGCGAGCGTTAAGCTTCCAGAAGACGTTGCCGCTAAACTACTCCCTGCAGATCAATATACAAGTGCTAAACCCGTTGGCGATTACAAGGTTTGGGAAGAAACAGCGAAGACGTTGCCGCAACTTTGGCAGGAACGCGTTCTTGTTCACCTAAATTAATACTCAATTGACCTCTTCAAGATACAAGTAAGCCCGGGCTAGCCGGGTCCGCAGTGGCGCCTTCGTAAGGGGGTGCCTCTGCTATTTTGCGAATAAAAATAAGCTGTTGGTCCACTATTCCAGAAATGTGGTGATTCGTAATGAAAAAGAAACGTGGCAGACGCGCTTTGATCCTGCTTGGCCTCTTGCCGTTTGCCTTGTTAATTATAGGATTCCTGCTTGTTCCCGTATTTTCGATGCTAACGGGGAGCTTTATGAACGATAGCGGAGATGGCTTTAGCTTAGATCAATATGTTACCGCCCTAACCAACGCTTTTTATTTCAAAGCGATCCAGAACAGTGTACTCATTGCCTTGTTCTCCAGTCTTGCTGGCATTATAATCGGCGCATTAGCCGCCTATTCTATTACACTCTTCTCCCCTGCGGTTCGAAACCGTATCCTGTTGATGTCCAACATGACTTCCAATTTCGCAGGAATTCCACTTGCCTTCGCTTACATCATTCTGCTTGGAAACAACGGGATCTTCACCCTACTGTTCCATGAATGGGGCTGGGATATCTTTGCCGGATTTAATTTATATAGTTGGACGGGATTGACACTGGTCTATGTATATTTCCAGATCCCACTGGCGATTCTGCTCGTCTACCCTTCCTTCTATGGCATCCGTGAGCAGTGGCGTGAAGCGTCTTATTTACTCGGGGCCTCCCCCGTCAAGTTCTGGATTACAATTGGTCTGCCTTGTATCGCTCCCGCACTACTGGGTACGCTTGGCATCCTCTTTGCCAATGCGATGGGAGCATACGCTACCGCCTATGCCCTCGTAGGAAGTAACTACAACCTGTTGGCTGTGCGAATCAGCTCACTTGTCACGGGTGATGTCGTCACTCGTCCACAGCTCGGTTCGGCGCTGGCTGTACTTCTAGCGGCAACCTCCATCGCAGCCGTATGGATCAACAGTATGATGACGCGCAAAGTCGCAGCTTTTACATCTGGACCTTCGGAGTCACCCCAGTCCCCGCGCACTAGACTTTTTCAAACCAGAAAGAAAGTCTCTACAGACCAGAAATCCCTAACAGGGAGGGAATCAGCATGACTCGTAAAATGGGATATCACCGGATACTCATTAGTTTCCTGCTACTCTATTTGCTACTCCCGTTAATCGCAACAGCGCTATACGCTTTTGCTGGTAAATGGGATCATACTATACTACCTGAAACTTGGACGCTCGACTGGTTCCGGCAGATGTCACTCGACGCTAGGTTCCTAGAATCGTTATGGAACTCCTTCTATCTGTGTGGCATTAGCGTGCTACTCAGTCTAATTATCATGCTACCTACCGTCTTTATCGTCACCGTTTATTTCCCACGCTGGGAGTTTCTTTTCAAAAGTATGGTGATCCTCCCCTATGCCGTTCCTGGCATTGTTGCTGCGGTTGGTCTCATTCGTACTTACTCTAGCGGTCCAATCGCTATTTCCGGTACACCCTATATCCTCATTGGCGCATATTTTGTGGCTATTCTACCCTACATGTATCAAGGACTGCGTAACAGCATGTTGACCGTAGATGCCCCCGCACTGCTAGATGCAGCAGAAATGCTAGGTGTGAGTAAAATAACCGCTTTCCGTACTGTGATTCTCCCCAATATTCTGCCCGGTATCACGGTCTCGATCTTGTTATCCTTCTCCGTGCTCTTCGGTGAATTTGTGCTCACTAATATGTTGGTCGGTGGGCAAATTGAGACGGTTCAGATCTATTTATATAATCGCCTATCGGAAAGTGGACATTTGGCTAGCACCATCGCCATATTATATTTCTCATTTATTCTACTCGTTTCCATTGGCTTAACGAAAATGGGCAACTTCATGAAAGGGGGACTCCGCCTATGAGCTACTTACAACTTGCAGGCATTACGAAAAGGTTTGGTGGTAATACCGTGTTAGACAATATACACCTGAGTGCAGTTAAGGGGGAAATGATTACCCTACTTGGCCCTTCTGGCTGTGGTAAAAGCACTCTGCTTCGCTGTATATCCGGGTTAACCGAGATTGAAGCGGGTTCTGTTGTACTGGAAGAACGCGAACTCACCTCCCTGGCTCCTCGCGACCGCGAAGTAGGCATGGTGTTTCAATCGTATGGGCTGTTCCCCAATCTCAGCGTAAGTGAGAATATCGGCTACGGCTTGAAGATGAAAGGAATCAAAAAAGAACAGCGAACGAAAAGCGTGAATGAGCTACTAGAGTTAGTCGATCTATCGGAGAAACATCACGCCTATCCTCATGAACTTTCAGGCGGACAACAACAACGGGTAGCCCTGGCGAGATCGCTTGCTATGCAACCTAAACTGATGCTACTGGACGAACCGCTTAGTGCACTTGATGCCAAAATTCGCAAGAATTTACGCATGGAGATCCGCCAATTACAGAAACGACTGATGATGACGATGATCTTCGTTACCCATGATCAAGAGGAAGCGCTGATGATCTCGGATCGGATCTGTGTCATGCGAAATGGAGTTATTGTTCAAGAGGGCAGCCCTGAGCAGATTTATTCAGCTCCACGTACAGAATTTGTTGCACGGTTCATAGGTAACTATAACGTGCTGGAACCTGAACAAGCAGCACGGCTAGCAGGCCTAGCCAAAGTTCCTGATATTAGCTATGCCATCCGGCCTGAATCTATTATCCTGTTGCCGGGGGAAGGTATGCCATCTACTTGGAATGGTTCCCAAGAATTTATCGCTGCCACTACCCTCTCAGGTTATGCCACCCCACCCTTTTCTGGTGGTGATATTCCACTGTACTGGACAGGCAAAGTAGTCTCTATGACTATGCTTGGTAACATTCTTCGGTATAGTGTGGAATCGGAAGGTGTTCTATTATCCGTAGATATTCTGGCTGGTCAAGGTACTTACCGCCCGAGTGAGCAATCAGAGGTTACGTTATGTGTCTATACTTCGCAATGTATCCCTCTGGAGAAGGATGGTGCCTAATTATTGTCCATTCTGGCAGAAGAACGTAAGTTGATCATTCTGGAACAGTTAAGAAGTGCTGGGCAAGTGAAAGTACTGACGCTCGCGGAGCGGCTCGGTGTCTCGGAGGAAACGGTCCGTCGTGACCTCAAGCAATTAGAAAATGACGGACTGCTAAATCGGGTGTATGGCGGAGCTATCCCCCAGAAATTTAGCAACTACGAGCCACCGTATCTCCAACGTCAAGCCATATATAAAGAAGATAACCAGCGGATCGGGGAGGCTGCGGCCGAGTTAGTGAAATCCGGCGATACGATCGCTATTGATGTCGGTACCACCTTACTAGAATTCGCCAAGGCAATTCAAGGTCGTCAGCGCCTAACGATACTAACGAATTCACTCGCCGTGTCCTTTTGTCTGATGGAGTCACTTAATATGGGGCGTTTTACAGGTACGGTTATTATTATCGGCGGCGAATTAAATCCTCAGCAGCAATCACTCTCGGGTGTCATTGGAGAAGAGATGATGAAGCAGTTCAATGTCGATAAGGCATTCCTCTCCGCAGGTGGGATAACCACCGAACGGGGAATCAGCGACTATGATATCCATGAATGTCGCATGTCTAAGCTATTTGCTCAATCGGCAAATGAAGTCATTGTACTCGCAGATCATAGTAAGCTTGGCAAGGATGCTTTTGTACAGATCATTCCCCTGGAGGCCGTAAATACCATCGTTAGTGACACCTCTCCTCCAGAGCCCTGGCTTCCCCTACTGAACGACTATCAGATGGCTTGGATTCAGACCTAATTCTTATCGAAGGGAGATAATATAATGGTGCAACAACGTGTACATGGTAAAATGCTGGGGGAATCTGTAGGACTCGGGCCCCGTCTGATTACTGTTGTTCTTGACGGCCTCCGCTATCAAGGGGCTACACAGTGGCTTGGTTATATAGAACATATGGTGGAAAAGGGGCAGGCGGCTCGCTACAAAGTGATCTCGGAGCTTCCTAGTTTGTCACGTCCCCTATATGAAGTATTACTTACAGGGACACCCGCTTATATGAACGGAATAACCACCAACCAGGTTGTAAGACTTAGTGGAGAGGAAAGTTTGTTTCATTTGGCAAAAAATGCGGGTTTAACCACTGCAGCAGCTGCGTACCATTGGGTGAGCGAGCTATATAACAAGGCGCCGTTCAATCCACTACGGGATCGCCATCAACATGATGAGCAGCTCCCCATTATGCATGGATCATTCTATTTCGAGGATCAGTATCCTGACTCCCACTTGTTTGCCGATGCTGAATTCCTGAGGCAGGCCTACAATCCAGACTTTCTATATGTACACTCGATGAACATTGACGATGCCGGGCATCGCTTTGGTGGTGGGAGTAAAGAGTACGAAGGCTCTGTCCGTATCGCAGACAGTATTCTGGCGTTGGCCGTACCTCAGTGGATTGCAGCCGGATACACTATACTCATCACAGCAGATCACGGTATGACCGTATCGGGCCAACATGGTGGAACAACACCGGAAGAACGTGAGGTTGCATTATATGGAATCGGACGTCCCTTTACTCCTGGTGTATATGATGAACCTATCCCCCAACTGGCCATCGCCCCGCTCATGGCAGGTCTACTGGGACTTATGCCTACCGTGAGAATGACGCCGTTTCTGATCCCCGGCTTACGTCTACCGGCTCCAAGTGGTGTATAATCAGGCCAACTCACATAAAGAAGACATCCCGTTATACTAATGGGATGTCTCTTCTAATTAAAGCTTCATCTGCTTACTTCTCTTAGGATGTTTTCCTAAGCTTTTGGGCAAGTAATCCGATCAACACCACTGAGATCACAATAATCACTCCGCTAAACCACGGTTTCGTTGCGAACCCTTCCCGTGCAGGTATGTTATCATCTGTTACCACGGATAAAGTCGTTTCTTCTCCCAATGTTCCTATTACCATATCCTCTTGCTCAATATGACTTCGAAACTTCACGATATCATACTGTGGCTTAACTACAGTGCCGTTTCCATATAACAATCGGTATGGTCCAGTTCCCTTATCCTCAAATACCAACTTATTAAGCTTATATTCAATTGAAATATCTGATATGTCCAAAGGTGGATCATCCTGATTGTTAATTCTAATTGTGAATGCAGGCGTAGTAGTTGGGAAAATTGCAGTTATTGTGGTGTCGGCAATTCTTACGTCTTTGAAGTCCATACTGAACAGTTCTGGTATGTTTTCTGCTTCAATGGTCTTTCCTTCTGAATCCATAAGTTCATATGTGCGTGTAAAGTTCCCAGCGGCCGTAAGTTGTACTCGTTTGATCCTTAAATGATTTGGATTCTGAATGATAATATCCGTAAACCCATCTTCCTGTTTCATTTCATACTTTGGCGTTCCACTCCTCTGAAAGTCCCGCCACTGTAGATCAGAAATAACGTTACTCAATTGCATTTGTGGGAACGATAAACCCTCTACATTATTCAGCACTTTCAAACGGTAATAACGAAATGAATACTTATCATCCAGCTCAATGGTGTCCTTCGTCAGCGAGTCGATCCGATAAAGATCATCCATCTTCAACCGTTCCCAGCCTATACTGTCATAACTCCCGTAAACTTCTACATGCTTCAAGAAATTCTCATTCGGCAGTGATACCTTTAGGCTATTCCCCCGGATATCTACGTTCTTCCCTAACGGGGTAACTTCGAAATCAAATACCGAGTCATCTTTCTCCTTCTTGACTTCACCCAGTAATTCGGTCGTATATGTTACACGATCTTCCGCAGACTCGCTATATCCGTTATCAATATAATAAGGCACAAACTGCCCCTGCTCGTTCACGATCCGAAGATCATTTAAATCTTGCGAAGCTCCCGCATACACTTGCTCATCTAGAAACACGGCCCGGTATAGGCCGCTGGCATCCTTGAAATCTAGCGGTTTGGAGAAACGAAAGTTCTGTGCCCCATCTTGTTCAGCAGCCCCTACGTTCATCCCCCCGCCTACATTGAAGAACAGACATCCTACCAAGATCGCACCGGCGCCAGCTAACAGGCTACCCTTGCGAATCCACTCCCGTATCCTCATGAGTCTCCCCCAATCTGCTTGATACTCTCTGATAGAGATAGGATATACCAAGTAGCACCAGTCCGAAGCAGAAATAGGCAATCATCTTGCCACCTGTGGTTAAAAAGCTAAGATCATACAACAGCAATTTCCCCGTGGAAAATAACGTCAACCCTAGCCCTATACGCCTTATATACACGTATCTGTTGCGGAAGCCATACATGATATAGGCGATGGACAGTAATAAATATGCCATGCTAAATACTAATGCGATATCACCAAGTCGTAATTGGATACTCAAAAATACGGTAAGAATAGCCAGCAGATAAATTCCTAAAATAGTGGGATACAGTTCTATACTCTTAAACTCCCTACGAATTAACGCAATGACCAAATCCCGCCCACTAATGAATACAAATACGTTAATTCCAATCAATACAACCAATGCCAGATAATCAGCTACTGAATTTTGACTGTAGTTCGAGTGCAGTGTTGGTATGAATAAAGTAACGCAAAGACAGAAGAAGTAGCCCACTACATTGAGAAACAGACAATAGTATTTGACCAGTCGATCATACAGCACGCTAACCTTTGTCAACGAATAAGCAAGCATCATCGTGATGAATGCGATGAGTAGTGTCCTGTAAAAACCATATTGAGCGAAATCTCTCGGGACCAACGTTTGATAAACCCGCCCCATCTCAAACAATAGATAGAACCATACGTTGGCGAGTGTCACATATTTAAATACGTTGATGATTGTATTCTCGAATGGCTTCTTATTCAGGAACGCTTCCTTGTCCTGATGACGAATCGCATAATATAACGTAATGATTAGCATACCAATGGAGATAGAGCTGTATTTTAAATTGAAGGCTCCCCTATCCAAGAGTAGATAACTACTTAGATCAATAAGGATAAAGGCTCCCAGACAAAGTCCGATAATCCCCCAACCCACTCGCTCCAGCTGCTTCAAGGAATTTCTATTACCGAATACCGTCAATATAATGCCTTCAATTAACCATCCCAGGGCCACCCATTGAATACCAAACTGGAACGGAATCATGAGTAGTGCGAACGTAAGCGAGGTCCCATAGAATAATAACCTCGTCTCCTTCTCTTGCTCCAAATACTTAAGCGCAAGTCGCCCTAGCCCCATATAAATCAGACAGAAGATCAGGGCTAATAAACCCTTGAAATCACTTAATCCTGCGTCAGCCAACAATGCATACAGCGTTCCACAGCTGAACATCGTATTGAGGGCCAGTAGCGAGAAATCCCACCAGGATAACTTGGAACGGTATTTGAATGGATACCATAACGTGATTCCAAGATACATTAGGAATGTAATCACAGCATATACCATGCTTATAGATTCACTATCCCCCCGCCACACTAACGCCAACATGGAAGGTACATTAAATAGAAAACTGATGTAATTGACGATAACCCAGCGTTTTCTTAATGAAATCAATAAGATGAAGCCATTCAATAGAAGTAAATAGACCATAGCGATGTACACGGCATTCCCATGAAGACCAAACGCCTGCATATAGGAGAATAACGGAATGTAACCGCCAACCAAAGCCAATGAACAAATGGTTCGCGACTGATATCTTAGCGATAACAGCACGCCCGTTAATGTCACCAGCACAGATAGACCTAAGCCCGTATAGATACCAATAATCTCTAACAAGAAATAGCTGTAGAAAATCGATCCATACAATACGGATATCCCACCACCTAGCAAACCTAAGGCGAAAGTTTCTTTGCCCTTGCGGAATAGCCATTCTCCACCTGCAAGCATCAGCGCACCCAATAGGAAGAAGGTGCTACCCTTCATATAACCGTTGAACCATTCGGAATATGAGAACTTGAAGGCTGAGCCTACCGCAAGAATAATGAGCAAGATTGCGATTTTATTAATCCAGTTCAATCCGATCTTCATTTCAATTTGATTCTGCTTGATTCTACGCTGCATGGTTTCCTCGCTGACTTCCTCCGATTGCAGTTGATCCAGTGCATTCGAACTGTCCTGCCCAACTTTCTTCTCCATATCCTGAAGTTGCTGACGGTGATGCCATATTCGTTGATCCAGCTCGGTAGAAACGGCTGCTAACTTTGAGTTGACTTGCTCCTTACCTTCGTTCAAATGAAGCTCAGCCCGTCTGTACAAATGATGAATGTCATTCTTAACCTTATTCTCCACTGCCTCTAGCCGGTTCATGTGAGCGCCTTGCTTTGCTCCAAAGTATGTATTCAACTTCTCACGCGACACCTTAATAATATTCATTTTCTCATCGATAATTTGTTCCGTAAGCGCCTGCCGTAGTCCGCCATTCTCTGACTCCAGTTGGTGAAGTTTGGTCTGTAACATCGCTATGCGTTCCTTGTACTCCTCCACCTTTTTACGAATCACTTCATTCTCACGGAGGAGATCATGGGATTCATATTCCGCAATAAGGATCTGATACTCCTTAATAAGCTTGTTCTGGCTTTCTTGAATTGAAAATAGAGTCTCCCTAAAATCCTTCATTTAATACCTCCAATTTCCATTCCTAATAATAAATCCATTCTACTATATAGTTATAGCGCACAATAAGTATTTTTTTGGAAAAATAATACTTCTGTGTATTTTCCCGTAACTAAAGGTCTAGTAAGCCCACTAGACTAGAGGCTAGCAGCAAATATGACAAAAGCCGGTATTTATTACATGATTTCTCCTGTATACTGAAAAACATAGCCATGTTCACATGAACAGAAAGTACTTCTCAGTTGGCATACTTTTACTAAAGGTGAGGATTACTTAATGAAGACTACTTCGCGTTATAAACGTGCCATACAAGGGGTATGGATGGGGTGGGAACGTGTATTTGAATGGTCGACCTCGCTCAGGTCGAGTTATTCAGGACATTTTGGTATATGTAAAATGTTCGTGACGAAATATCACGGGAAAGACATTCTATGCGAGGATGGAACTATCATTCAATCAGGAGATTGGGTAGGGGAGCTTCATTTAGATAATCATAAAATATTACATATGCTACAGGCCAAGGGAGCCAACCGAGTCGCGCTATCCGTTGCTCGAATGGCACGTGTCTCATTGCGAGAAATTTGCGCTGAAGTAATCACAGACCCGCAGCTTAGCCAGGTCAAGGCCCTACAAGGCATTACTTTGCTTCATAGGGGCATTATCCATGGATTAGGTTTTGAGATTCACCCTCTAGAAGGAGGAAAATTTCGAGCGCTCACTACTTCGTATTTACGTATATTGCTAAGTGTATTCCATCCAAGCAGTCGAGAGCGAATCGACCCACACGCAGAGAAGCTCATTCCGATGAGACTTGTCTTGAGCAGAGATTCGCTTATCGACCGGTTTGCCGAAAAACAAGAAGAGTATGTCGTCTAATTCAAGTCTATACCTTAAATTTCCTTAGCGCAGTTTGCAATTCAACCGCCGCCGTTGACAGAGCAATAGAAGAAGAATCCATCTCCTCAATCGCTGTTAATTGTTTTACTGTTGCCGTCACCACCTGTTGGGAGCTTGAGCTGGTAACTTGAGCAATTTCTGCAATCATCGTAACCGAAGCAGAAATTTGCTCTATACCTGCGGACATCTGCTCTGCCGTAGCAGCAAGGTGCTCAACCCGCCCTCCCATTTGAGCGCCTGAGTGGATGATCCCGTCAAAGCTCTCTTCCGTCATGCTCGTGAGCTCTAGTCCGGTCTGCACTTCTTGCATAACTCCAACCATCGCCGCTAACGAGGATTTCACGTCTATGTCCACTTCACTCATTAGATTTCCGATAACTTCCGAGGCTTGGTGCGATTGTTCTGCTAACTTCCGCACTTCAGAAGCAACGACCGCAAACCCTCTACCCTCTTCCCCCGCCCGAGCGGCTTCGATGGAAGCATTCAGAGCTAATAGACTCGTCTGCTGTGAAATCCCCTGAATCATCGTAACCATACCTGTAATTTCACGCGACTTCTCATCAAGTTGTCTGATGATGAGTTCGGTATCTCTAACAGATCCATCAATAGTAGCCATTTGCATCACTGTCTTCTTGACATACTGACCCCCAGCTTGCGCATGTTGTTGAGTCTGTGCCATCACTTCCGAGACATCGACAGCATGTTCGGCTATACTCTGCACGCCATAGGCTATTTCCTCAACCGCTCTAGCATTCTCCGCCGCGCTCTGTGTCTGACTGTCTGCTCCTACAGCTACCTGCTCAATGGAAGTGGCAATTCTAGTTGATTCTTCGGTCGTTTTCTCTGCTATTAGTCTAAGTTGACTCGCCGTAGTTGATACATTATCGGAAGCATGTAATCCATGCTGAACAAGATCCTGCAGATTGGCACCCATTCGATTGAAGCTCAGCGCTAGCTTGCCGATCTCATCACCACCAAGATCCTGAACAACTGTAGTGAAGTCTCCCTCCCCAGCACTTTCCATTGCCTTGGATAGTGTGCTGAGTCTTTTTTTCATCCTATTTATATACAACACAATCAGAGCAAACGAAATGAGAATCGAGATAACAATAACCCACAAGAACCGCACCATAAATGACGATATAATGTTATTAATCAAACCTTGTGGAGCACCAACATAAAATATCCCAATAGTTTCGCCGCCCGCATCCTTGATGGGCTCATAAGCCGCTTGATATGTATTACCTACTACAACTGCTTCACCATAATATTTCTGTCCATTCTTCAACACAGCTTCAGCCACTGCTGAAGAGACAGTTGTTCCTACCGCTCTCTCACCTTCATTCATAACATTTGTAGCAATTCGTGTGTCTCCTTGGAAGATTGTGACCGTGTCCCCCGTCATCTCTCCAATATCATCAACGAGTTCAAAGTTCCCACTCATCTTCACGTTACCCTTGTACAAATCACCCTCTTGCATCATCCAAGCCCCTGGATATTTGCTGTCGATAAATTGACCTGCCAGTCCCAGATCGCTCTTAGCCTTCTCTTCAGCAAAAGTCTTAATCCCCTTTGACATCTGTTCGATGGCAACAATCGCAATCGCTGCGGCAAATACCAACATAATTCCAATCACGATCAAACTAATTTTTGTAGCAATGCTACTACGCCGCATAGTGATTTCACTCCCGATCTATTTTTTCTGATTCATAATGTTCTATCCCCGAGTTATGTTATTTGAGTCTTTCTCATAGTAGATGAATATACCATTGTAAAGTAGTTAAAAAAGTCACTATATTTCCAGCATTTATGCAACTTTCCGACTAATTTTTACAATAATCTACTTAACCAGCAAATCCTTTTCAGTTCCAACAAAACATTGTCAAATTTGTACCCTTTGCAGGCCTATTTTAGGTCCTTTTGTACTCCTTACGAATATACAAAAAAAGCCCGCAACCCCAGAATCAAGGGCACGGGCTAAAAACTTATTGTTGTGCTACTAATCTACGTATCCAGCAAGTCCTTTTTCCATTAAATAATCCATTTCTAGATCCAGTATCGTTTCTACGGTCAATTCGTCTAATTTGACATCAGATCGACTAAGCACATAGTCAACAAGTTCATCACTGTCGATATCAACGTCATCACTTGCGCCCTTATGTGCGTTGCTAATAAAAGCGGCCTCGTGCTTCAGTACCAACCGAATGTTCTCGGGTTTGGCATCCGTATGACTAGCAATGTAATAAACTAACTCTTGTTCATTTAATTGTTCACTCATGAAATTTCAACTCCTAGTTTAGATATAATACGTGTTTATACAACCGCATGTATTGATATTATAGCACGACCTGATAAATATAAACCTTGGTTCGATACATATCTCGACAAACAATGACTTCCTCAGGTTCCCATTCTGGCAATGCGAAACAAATACTAATTATCCTTGTCCCCGGAACTAGTTGTTTGCGAAAGATCGGACTTAGTCTCTTCATCGCCCCTGGATAGAGATAACAAAGGACTACACTCGCTTGTTCATAGGAATAAGAATAGATATCTCCCCGTAAAAAAGTAACATTGTCAGAAGAGCTAAGCCGAGCAGATACGCGGGAAATCCATAACGGAATGAGCGAGTTCTCAATCCCCGTGATCCGCCAGTTCAAGTCATGGCCTGACAGATGCAAAGCAAGCGTACCCCAACCCGAACCCGCTTCAACAATGGGACCAACCTCCCCAAACCGCTTCATCTCCGAGGTTACGATACGCCGGACCGGCGCCGAAGAGGGCATTGGTGAGATGCCGTTTCTCCAACTGGTATATACAATGGACAGCAATCCGAATAAAGTAGCTGCAATTAATAACCCCGACATGATTCCAAAGCTGATATTTGCCATGATGAGCTCCCTTTTTAAATGTATGTATTAAGGAATCTTGCTGAAATAACTGAATTCTTTCATTTAGGGCTATCTTCTTTAGTATCTAACTCATAAAGATCCCACCAAGGCATTTCCGTATTAAAAATCAAGATGAGGTAATGATTCGCAGGGTCATTTTTAAGTTCGACAATTCGATCGCCTGTCTGTGTTTTACCTATTAGTTTTCGATTGATTTTTGAATCGTATATCGTTTGGTCAGCCATTCCTCGATACACATATGTACCATACTTTGAACTAGATAGCTCTTTTTGCTGAATTACTGTAAATGACTCGTACGAAGGAAAGAAAAAAAGACGAATACAGACTCCTAATGTAGCAAAAGTAACCACAGCTACAATCCACAGGTATCGTTTCTTCATCCTTACCTCCCCCTATTATCGAAATCATCTTGTTTTCTCTTCTTGTTTTCTCTTCGATATTTTATTTCGTTAATTTATAGTAAAACCCTTTATTGCCAAGTTGTTTGATCGAAGTCACATGGAAATTCTCCTGTTATTTTGTTGAGGTGACCAACCTTACTCACTTTAATTGGAATAACTCCTGTTAATTCTTCTGATCTATCATACTATTGCTTCAAGGCGTCAAATTAGAGGGAGAAGTAGAACTAGAATAAAAAGTGGACACCTCGATAAGAGAATTC
>NZ_RZNY01000018.1 GCF_003994475.1 Paenibacillus anaericanus
GTTCGAGACTACATTATTTACTATAACTCAGTTCGTATTCAAACAAAACTAAAAAACCAGTCACCGATTGATTTTCGGCGACTGGCAGTTTAAACTTGCAAGGTGTTTTGATCCCTGTCTCACAAACGGGGGTCAGTCCCTAATGATCTTGAATAGGCTTCTTTGCTTTCAACTCAAAACCGCACTTACCTATGATACAGTTCTCCGTGATAAAGGTACGTGCGGTTGTATAATTTAGAAATAAAAAAATCTTTGAAACAATTACACAAGTAATAATTGTTTCAAAGATTTTGATTCCTTTAATCTAGAAATAGCTGTTACCCTATTTTCCAGACGACCTTGCGGAAGGGTCTTTCATCTAACTAGAATCTTATCACTGTAAAATAATCAAGTCAATAAAAACCTCTTAAGGTTTCACTTTATAATTTCTGATCAGTTTGAATAAAATGTACATTACCTCCCCAAACTCTGGATGTTCTTCATAATAAGATTTCTTCAATCTGCATCTTTTAATGAGACTCACTAATTCTTTTTTACGTTCAATTCTTGAAATTCTTCCTTTAACATAATAATCATGTAAATACAGTAGGGCAGTAATATCATGTATTTTAAGGTTTCTAAGTGGAATATTAGTAATTGAATCACTCATGTTACAATTTTGAATTAAAAAATTTCGAACTTGCAATTTTATACGCTTTTCATTAGATAATAAAAATTGATTAGGCCCTACAATATTAAAAATAATAGGTCTACTATGTGCAGAGGAATCTCTTATATTTTTCGAATCAAATAATAGGCTATTGGCCAGTTTTAATTCTTTATATTTATATTTCTTTTTTTGAACATAAAAATTAATAAAAAAACATAATTGACCATAAGACATTAATTCAATAAGTACCCAAATGGATGGTTTCTTTTTTCTTTTAACAATCAAATCATAACTATAATCTCTTTGTGACTTATATGCTTCCAATAACTTTTTGTCTATAGTCTCATATTTTTTCAATTTATTTTCAATTTCTTCAAGTGATAGTTCTTTTTTTATAAGTTTTTGTCTATAACTTTCTAACTCAAATAATTTATACTCATCAATGATTCTAAAACCATCTTCATCACTTTCAGTTATCAAGCGAATAATTAAAGATTTTATATTATGTTCGATATCTAAAGACAACTTTAAAAATAAATACCTAAAATGCATATCTATTGTGGCTAAATCATTTAAGATTGAAAAATCAACATTTGTGTATTTGTTATCTTTATCTTTATTAAAATTTTTTCTAAAAGCAGTAACTTTATAATAGTAAGTTCGATCTGTTAGTATTCCTTTAGCTAATGACTCATTATAGGAATTGAAAGTAATGCCTTTAAATTTTAAATACTCGATTTGCTCTTCTACTGATAACTTCTCTTTTAATTTCGCCTTTTCTACCAAACTTATAACAGGGTCTTTGCTCACAATCGGTAATTGTTCTACCGTAGCTGCAACCTCATCTTTAGCCTCTAACCCTTTAATTGGACTTAAAGATTGTTTAAACTTCAATAAGTCCTCTTTTGATGCTCTTTTCAAAAATATATTCACCACCTATCAGATAACATTATGGCAATTATATCATGTATTACCTAATTCTATCGATGAGTTAAATCTAACTCCTTGTTGCAAAGCCTGCTTAATAAACAGTTTTACAAAATTTCGCCCTATTTATGATACGATTCACTCCGATTAATCTTCACCGCTCGGTAGACCTGCTCCGTTGATACCTACCAATCGCAAGTCTCTTCGAATGCTCCGCTATACTCTGAACCATCTACTTCTTCTTCACAGCCTCCTAAATATATAAATACGCTATATAACATATTCTTTCATAGATTTAACTTTGCAAAAAAAATAACCCCCTACAACAGGGAGGCTATAATATGATCGCCATCTACGCACTAAACACACAGAACCTAATAATATCTACAATGGCATGTGAACCCATAGCTGATACCAAATCGCGCTTGCGTTGAAGCCATGCAAATGGGAATCCAAATAATAGTGCTAACACAATTACATTTACAATATTAAAAGTGCTTAATTCAAAGTGAATGAATACATGTGGCATCACCATAATCAAATAACATAAAACATTTTGAAGCCTAGTAAACTTNAGCTTCCATAATAAATGACAGTTGGAAGGAGGGGTTAATCGCTGTACTGCCCACTGCCAGTAGAACATTGATCGCACCCAATACCACGCCCACCAACACCAAAGTTACACACGAGATCACAACATCTTTCTTCGTACTATTTTTAATTAAAATAATTCTATGACTAGAACCCTTCATCATACTCGTAGCACCAATATATATGATAATGGACGACACGCCCATAAACATACTAGCTGGCATAGCTATGATCCCAAGTACACAACCGATAATAACATCCATTAATTTGGTGTTTTTATTCTTTATAATATAAACCACTGAGATGATTCCAAATAACAGAAACCAAATAAAGAGCATCTTAAATAAAACTGAGAATACCCATAAACACGATAAACCTACCAATAGCCAAGTCAGTTTGAATGCTACCTTGTCATTCATCTTAAGCACATCTCTCCCACCCTCAGATAAAAT
This sequence comes from Paenibacillus anaericanus, assembly GCF_003994475.1. Classification (GTDB taxonomy): domain Bacteria; phylum Bacillota; class Bacilli; order Paenibacillales; family Paenibacillaceae; genus Fontibacillus; species Fontibacillus anaericanus. The sequence goes on from NZ_RZNY01000018.1 coordinate 2,620, forward strand.
AGAACTGCCGCCATTATATCAATATCTGGAAGCCAGCGACTGTTACAAACATCATCTTTAGGATCCATATCCCTCTTCTTTTAAAATATGGAAGTATACCGCTTGATAGGAGAGTTAGTAACTCTGGAGGAAAGTCGACATAACAACTCGTCCACTCTCCGCATAAGTCTCTGAAGTTGCGCTGCGCTCATATTCTGTATCCAAGATGTACTTGGACAGTTCGCAAGGAACTTAACCGATTCAATTAGATTAACGGAGTCCAAGTCAGTACCCGTCTCACTCCGTGTCAGATCTAATAGATCTTCTAGGGGCAAATTATACGGTGGAAAAATACTCCCTCGTTCTTGGATATATAGAGTCTTGAGCATGATTTCTAATGACCAGTCGCTTAGGATGAGGCAAGGTTTGGGGAGATTGTGATGCAGGAACATTGGGGTGAGGTTCATGTAGGTTTGAACCGTATTATACTCAAGCTTTAAACCATATTTCTCTACAAGGGCCTCATTAGTCATACACAATAATCCTCCATATGATATCTATAATACCAATATTATACACTAAAATAATATCTATAGATATTATTTATGATTATCATATGCATGTGTCTACATTATTTAAACTTGTCTACACTTTTGAATAGAGAGGTGTAGAATATGACTGAGAAAGAAATTCTTAAGCTCGTTGGTGCTCGAATAAAGGCTTTGAGGAAAGAACAAGGACTTTCACAAGAAGCACTTGGAGAAAAAGGTGGATTCCATTTTTCTTATATCGGACAGATTGAGCGAGGCGAAAAGAACGTTTCCTTGCTAAGTCTAGCCAAGGTTGCGAACGCCTTGGAAGTAAATGTTGCTCAGATATTTGCTTATGCTTATGAAGAAAGCGAACAGATAGATGTAAATATACAGGATATTGTAACGATGCTTAGAGAATCAAGCCCAGAAAAAGTGCGTGTAGCTAAAAATGTAATCAGAGAGATTGTGCGAGGAAATGAATAAAACTATGGAAGCGTGATTGTGATTAGTCACTCAAATGAGGTGATTGTCCATGGCGAAAAAAGTCGTCGTTAAAATTCCAGAATTACTTAAACGTCACGGCATCTCATTACGTGAACTTTCCCGCCTATCCGACGTACGTCACGCTGCGCTTAGTGAACTTTCCAATGGCAAAAGAGAAAACATAAATTTCTCTCATATCGAAAAAATCGCCGATGCACTTAGCATCAGCGATATTAGGGAGATTATTGATTTGGTTGAGGTAACTGATTAAATAAGAAATACACATGCTACGTAAGTAATACTCTATATTATTTAGCTAAGTACTGAGCAGAGCTCTGACCTGTCTCGTCCCTTGAGGTATAGAAATGAGTATGCTAAGATAAACTTAAATAAGGGATTGGTGGCTGCCAATCCCCCGTACAACAACTTGAGTGGGGGTTTCTCCAACTGGTTGTTAATGCAGAAGAAGTGACCCTCGGTGCCAACCTTAAGAGGGGTCACTTCTTTTTTTCAATGTATGTCAATAACGCAATTAGAAACGCTGCGAAAATGATTACATCAGAGAAAGAGAAGTTCATAGAATCACCTCCTTTACAGGAGGCATGCCCACTCAAGGTGCAATGTACTGATTTATTATACCATCATATCTTGTGAAATTATCCAACAAAAAAAGAGAAAGCATCAAGTTCTCTCATATCGAAAAAAACCGCCGATGCACTAGGCATCAGCGATTTTAGAGAGATTATTGATTGGGTTGTAGTGAAAGACTAGTTACTTTTCTTGCCTTGTCTCCAGTTACATATGGCACCGATTCCTCTGCTGCGATGAGAACTTTCTCTTGGTGTGACGGATATATTATACTCCGTGACCTGGACAATCGATCTACAAAATACTCCTTTAGCAAAGGATCAACACAGTAAATATAGCAACCTTTCATCCCTCTTGTGAGGAGTGTACGGTAAGTGTTTTTAATGATCTGATCCGCTATCCCCAAAGCCTCATTGTTGTCCTTCTTGTACATTTTTTTAAATCCAGACAACGATTTATCTGTATTCGCACGTTTAAATGGGTCCGTGACAATTTCTCCATTAATATATCGAAGATCTTCCCCTATGATAACTCCTACATAATCAAACTCCAGCCCTTGTGAAGTGTGAATACAACCAACTTGCTCCACCGATTTAGGATCGATTGCCCATGTTAGTGTATTGTTCAGATTCCAACTCATAGAGAACTGATGATCTTCCAGATAAATATCATGAACCTCTGGATTGCTTTTCCCTTCCGTCTTCCAATCCCAGCAGTAACCCGCTAGCATCCTAGCTTTATTATTAAGTTGATTCTTTTTAAATATCTCATTGCGTAGTTCATTAGGGTCATCAAAAACTTTAAAATCATACTGAAAATCAAAACCATCTGCATTTGCTGTTTCCCGAAGCTCCAATACATCATCTAACCATGCCAAGTAACCATCGGAACCATTACAGCGAAATTGAGATTCTAGCTTCATCTCTACTACTTCAGCACCGTATGACTCGGCAAATTGTTTGATCTGTTCCTTATTCCCTACGTCATGTATCGAGATTTTTTGATACTCATCAATGAAAAATATAGAGCATTTAGCAGCTCGAATGATCTCCATCATCTGATTTTCACCTTTGTTCTTGAATAAGCCTGACTTCTCGTTAAGTCGATGGGCTTCATCCACGATCAGAACATCTAATTCATTTGGCAATGCCTCATGATAGACTCCTGAACTCTTGAACAGGTTATTAATAACTGTCTTCTTATAATTTTGCTGAAGACGCTTCGTATATACTTCTCTTGGGGCGCTGTTCTTGGTGACGTACTGGCAGACCATCTCTTTGGAGGTTAATTTGACTAATAAATTAATCCCTAAAACTGACTTCCCTGTACCAGGTCCGCCCTCCACGATCAGAACTTGCTTGCGATCTGTTGATAGTGCTCTTTTAGCCATTAAAATAGCTTCTTCATATACTACCTTCTGCTCTTCGATCATAATAAACTCTTCATTTCCATCTAACATTTTGACTAGTGAATCCTGCAAAGACTTAGATGGCCTAATCTTTCCTAATTCAATCAGATATAATGACTTTTTACGGTCTGTTTTTTTAATGTAAGTAGAAATAAAGCCCCTTAACTTTAGGGCATCGCCCTTAATAAATACCGGGGCCTCCGATATGTAGTTATCATATAGAGTATCCGTAAGTGGATCATTTTCCTTTTGGATATAGTTATGTAAATAGGCACAGGGATATAATGATATGGCCTCGTTCTGAACAGATTCATTATAGTCTGTGATTAGCTTTGCATATGACCAAGCTTGGTACGATGGATGCGTATGTTTGACCATTCTTCGATTCATAGCAGTCTCAACAAGACCATCTGAATTTTCAACTACGTTTACGGAAGACCATTGTTTTAATTCCACAATAACGACAGAATAACGGTCCTGTTCATCTAAACCTGTTAACATAAAGTCGATCCTTCTTGAAGTCGTAGGCACCTTATATTCAATAGCAACGCCTACATCATCAGGAATGATTGGAGTATTCAGGACCTTATACATATAATTCATAGAATTATTCCAGGAGTTAAACTCACTCTCCGAGATTTTACCGATTCTCTGTAGGTAATTCTCATGAATTTTAACAGCAATGCTATCGTTAGTAACGTCATTCATGAATTCTTCTTTGGTCGCTTCGTAAATTATCATAGCTGCCCCACCCCGTTACTCAGCTTCTGTATACTTTCTTGATGTTCCCTTAAACTTATCTATGGGATACTTCTCAGCGTTTTTCTCTAACTTTTGTAGAATAGCAGATTTAACATCGATACCCAAGTCATGTGCAAGCATCATTGAATAGATCAACACATCCGCCAATTCATCCTGAATATCGTTAAGATTAGCTTCAACAGCCTGCTCACTACTCTTCCATTGAAAAGTTTCTAGCAATTCGCTAGCTTCTAATGTCAACGAGATTGCTAGATCCTTAGGGTTATGGAACTGCTTCCAGTCTCTTTCATCGCGAAAGGCTATGATTTTATTTATAAGATCGTCCATGTGGGCACCCCTAGTGGTGGATTATTATTTTATTAATTATGTTATAACTAGACTTTTAGAATCAGTTAACTAAAATGTCTTCTATCCAGTTCCTTTATAAATTATGAAGGTTGTAGAAATTAAGATTGCTAGAGTGAGAATTAACGAAACGAGGCTCAAGACTAGCGATGCAATCTTATAACTAGATACCTAACAAATACACTTAAATTTTTCCTGGATAGCGTAAGATTATTAGTCTCATTATATCTACCAGTTCTTCGTAAGAAACCCCCTTAAGCATGATAACCCGATTCCGAATACTACTTTTTGGATATGTGAAATAGAAGAGTTCAAGAGCATCTACTGCCTAATTGATTTACAAGCACGGAAGATAGTATAGGTATTAACTCTGTGTGTAAACCAGTCAGGTAGCTTCATCCATTGTTATCCTCGATCATTTTTTGAATTACCCAAGTTGGACGACGTATTAAGTCAAACACATTGAAATGCTTTATCACCCTAGCTTCTAGCTCTGCTTCCGCCGTTGCCTTGGCTAATTCACGAGTAAAATAAACTTTATTTTTCGTGTTCCAAAACGGATGTCCAAACAGAGCAATGGTTTCATTCTCAAAAGCAAATTTTAATCCAGGTACTCCAAAATACCATTTTGACTCCAATTCTTTAAAGTTTTCCACAAGATTGGTTAGTGAATTTTGAACCAATTCAATCCACTGTCCGTCAATAACAGGTACCTTCCCATCTTTCAAATAACGTGCTGCATCAAGTCCGAGACGCCAATCAAGAATTCCATGGTAGCTCATATTTTCGTAAGTACGTAAGCATTCATAGCAAGAGGAGTCACACATATGGTTCCGTAGTTTCGGAATATAGTTTAACTCCCCGCATAAGTCATCCAGAATTTTCTTCATGACTTGCTCTTGAGCCAAGTATTTTGCATATCCCGCTCCATTTATAAGTCTGTCGCCGAAGAAAACCTGACCAACAAGACTATCTGACGAATTGTTATATACGGAGCGGACACCTACCTGAAGCTCATCCGCATCGACGTCCAAGAGATTTGTTGCAATTCGTCTAAAGAGGAATCCAAAAGAGACAAGGCCGGAGCGGGCTCCAAGGACTGTCGGATCAAAACTTATATCGGCAGCAGTTGTTTTAGGACTAATAACTAAAACTTCTGTATTCTTTATTGCTGCCAATGCCACTTCTTTTTTTATTGAACTTAATGCTGGCGGCCTATAATCATCAGCCAAACTCGTTGTTTCTATCCATCCTTCATAATCGTTCCGGGCTTTTTCAAAAGTAAATAATGCCCCATTTCGATCATTAATAGTATAAATATCCCCTTCTTGACATGAGAAAACCGTATTATAAATTTCATTGGTATTATCTTCAGCGTTGGTTCCATCGAGTGCCAGTCTTGGTACAGTACTTCTTGATGACCATTCAAACTCTTCCTTATAGTCCCTTTTAGTCCAGTCGCTTCTAAAACCTTGCGGCTCAGATATCGGTATTGTTATGAAAGGACTATCCATGGCATCTAGAATATTAAGACAAGAAGGACATTCTTCTGGCAGGTTTTTGTCGTATAACATATGACAGTTCTTACAAAGAGCAATCGTTTTAATGTCACCTAGAGGATTAGGTTCCGGCATAACCCGATTACCTTGAATCCAATAATGAGCCACTCCTGCAGCACGATGTTTTGACTTATCTTTAACCACTTCTGATCCAGGCGAGTAGTCGTTTATCGCCATTTCCAAATCTCGATCTACTGTATCTTTGTCCAAATCTTGAATTGAAGTGTATGAGTTTTTCTGGCTATGGTGTAACAATCTTACCCGTGTCGGGAACCCAAACATAGGGAGCAACCCTGCTGCAGCTAAATTCTCACTTAATGCGTTTGAAGAATATCTTGAATCAATAGCTATCCGTGAAATCTCTTCAGTTATTTTTCCGCTTATTGTATCATTTTTGATTTGCTCTAAATCACCAACAGAGATTTTGCTTTTTACCGAAAGTGCTTTAATAACTTGCTCTAAACGAAGGGCACCTTCCTGTGAGGTAAGGTACTTTTGCACACGATCTTTAATTTGCTCCCAGTCATTCCGATTACCAAACTGTCCGTGGACACTTTCTCCGCCTAATTCCTCCTTTGATAAACCGGTATCCTTGAAAGCATAAAACAGCATTTCTTTATTAACAACGCGACTGAATATTTTCTTAGATTGCAGGTCGATATATGGCTGCGGAGACGGATCCCCCGTAATTCTATCCAAGTTATCAAAATACCAATCATCGTGACTTCTGCCGCGGCAGAGTGTCAAACTTACGGATAACGGAGAATTTCTACGTCCACATCGCCCTACCCGCTGTTGATAATTAAATCTCTGTGGAGGCATATTCGACATGGCTACAATTCTTAAAGATCCAATATCCACGCCTGCTTCCATCGTGGTCGTGACACTTAAAATATCAATTTCGTCAACAAGCTCAGTATCATCTGAATCAAAGATACCTTGAAAAAGCTGCTGTCTCTTTAATGCATCATCCGGATCTGTTTGCCCCGTCATTTCCTCGGAATGGAAACGCCTTACAGTTTTAGAGTCAAGAGAAAGGTATCTGTAATAATCATTCGTTACAGATTCCTCAAGACTGCTTTCTTCTAATCGCGAATAACAATCTGTACATACCGAACAGGAAGGATGTAAATGCACCCTCTGACACTTTACACATGCATAAATTTTTTCATTAAATGGAATAACCTGCAATTCGTCTGATTGTAATAAATAATGTTTAACTCCCCGCAAAGAAGAAAAAATTCGGTGAGCTCTGTCCAACAACTGTGTTTCATTAATATTATTTTCTTTAGCAATTGCCTTCCAATAAGCATTTAATTGAGGTCGCGGCGACTCACTTTGTTTTTTATTATCATCAAAGCGTTTTAGCCCGCCAAGAATTCGGATCGAACTATCCACAAGCTGGCGCCAGAATTCAGGCTCTTGCCCAAGATAACTTTCAAATTCTTTCTCCATGTCAGTCGAAATTGTTGCCAATGCTATGGACTCTAAATCCCTTTTCCTTTGTGAAAAAAGGACATCAATAATAACACGTTCTTTTAATTTCTTGATTATTTCTTCAAGATATACTTGCTGAGTGCCACTCAAATTAACAATCCGACTAGGATTGCTTCTATCCAACCAATTATATAGTTTCGTCCAATTAACTCCAGAAAACTCCTTTAAGGAGTTTTCTGGGCCACCCGGATTTATTCCAACTTTGAGCAGTTCCTTCTCAATACTATCCCACATGTCACCCAGTCGGGGATAACTTTCAGCTAATTTAATAATTTGTTTAGCCTCTTCCAATTTAACCGGAGGTAGATTTTTGTTTAATAATGCAGCTTCAATCAGACTAGCTTCACTATAGTTCTCGTTCCAATACGATTCAGCAATCGACGCTTCCAGATCTGTCAATGCTTCTTGTCTTGTACGCTTAATAAAACAACGTAAAGCAGTATTCTGTTCCCGGACAACTTTTATAACAACATAACGGATAATCTGTCTGTAGTGGTTAATTTCCAGCTTTGCTGACAATTTAGCTGCATCCTGCCGACTATCTGAAAATAACACTGCTTTCGGTTGTTCTTTATCAGGAAGTTCCCGCATTAATGCATCTAGCATAATTTGCGCAATCATGTCAAACCCTGTTCTTTGTCCACGAATTGGAGAACGAGTACGTTTTTCACTTTCAATAGGAAGCCATCCACTTGGTATACGCTGTAGCTCCCAATCGTCTGCGCAATTTGGACACTTTATCGGAAACGCCGGCATTCTTTGTGCTGATTCTTCCATATTCATTATTTTATACCAATGGCCTGTGGCACTGTGTTGGTCAGAACATATATTTCCCATTCTAGGAGTATACTCAGCCTTCTCCCATTTAAACTTCATTTTACTTTTACCGATTCCTGTCTGAACAGACTCATCTCCAGAAGGTGTACGCCCCCATTCTTTCGCCGCATCAGGATCAATATTCAATGAGGGCCAATAGACTGCATATTGTCCATATTTCTTAACAGGCGGCAGTTTATCTGGAAGCTGTTCTATTTCAGGAAACTCGGCACTTAATAAAAATCGGCTACCTGAATCATCGGTTTTATCAGCTGTTTTGAACCCGCCAAGAAAACTATCCCCGCAATTTTGACAATAATAGAAATCAAGGACACGGGAACCGCAACCGCATTGAATTCTTGGTTGGTTATATAATCTGCCAATATTCCTTCCGCTGTATTTATAAAGAGGATCAACTTCTGTACAGTCAGGACTCGAACATGCCCAAAGTCCTTGAAAGTTTTTAAAAAATAGATGGGCTCTTAATGGTAAAACAACATCACGTTCTCCATTAGCTCTTGATTTAACAACAGCTAATAGTAACCCACCAATAAAACTCAAATCATTCTCATCACTAAACAATTTGGCAGAAAGACATTTAATGGATTTAGGTTTTTCGCATTCACGTATTAATGCCTCAAGCGCGCCACTATTTTCAAGAACCTTAGTTAAACATTCTCCTGGAGTATTGGCATCGTATTTCACATTGAATTCATCACAAAATTTGCTGATGGATTTATTCCAATCAGCTTCGTTATGAAATGAATTAAATAATTCCGAAAAAAGGCCTTTCTTTTCCTTGTAATAATTACTAAGCGGAAATTGTTCAGCGCTTTCTCGCTCTCCGGTGATTATCTCAAACTTATTAATAGGAACGCCAAAAAAATCACCCAAGAATTCCCTTCCACTCTCATCTAAGGATGCACTTGTCGCCAATATTCTAAGTTGAGGACTGTCCGGTCTAAGCCCCAATCTATCAAGCAATGCTCGAATTACATAGGACACTTCGGTACCAGCAGTCCCACGATACGCATGTAATTCGTCAAGAACCAAATGAAATGTATTTGAAGAGTCTTCTTCAATCCATTCACGTGTCTTGTCAAAAATTTGTTGTTCAATTTGACGGGTTAGTATGATGTTCAGCATGCTAAAGTTAGTGATTAAGATATCTGGAGGTGACTCCTGCATATCCCAACGGGAAATCATTTCCGATCCATCTACTTGATTTAAAAACGCAAGCTTCTCATTTAGTCTATCGGACAATTTATTTTTAATTAATTCTACTTCGGATGGACTCCATTGTGATGTTGAGGATAGAATGTCTGCATCTATTTCATTTTGTATCTCCACAATAATATTTTGCTTAGTTCTAAAATCTGGATCATTACCCGCTTTGTGAATTAAATCTTTAAATTGATCACGAAGCTCATTTTGCTTATGTACCATTTTTTTTATTGCTGTCTTTAATTGGCCCACTTTGTTTGAGTTTGAAGGACTCCCCGGAATAGGCGTCTTACCAGTATAGCGGCCAAAATATATTTTATTATTATCCCTGCTGTCCCTTAGCCATTTTCTTACCTGATCACTATCTAATGCTTTACGCAACCGTACCATCTGGTCTTCAACTAGAGCATTCAGCGGATATAAGATTAGTCCGCGGACTGCAGCTTTACGTTTTTCATGTGCCCTTATTGAACTCCATCTTCTGCCAGAGTCCCACCACTTCTGCTCTGACGGACCTGGAGAAGGCCACCTTTTTGATTCATTTAATATATTTGAAATAAGTGGCAGCAAGAAACTTTCAGTTTTTCCTGAACCCGTACCTGATGTTACAACAATATTTTTCTTTTCTGTTACAACTTTCTTAAATGCGTCATATTGGTGCTGATGCAATTTATGCTTAGGATCAAATAAGCCAAGACCTACAAACTCGGAAAAATCAGACGATAAGAGGGTTTCTTTACAAACATCTTTCACAGTCTTGTTAGAACTTCTATATGGAGGTAAAGCTTCAATATATGGATACTGATATATGTTTCCTTCTTGCTCCAGTAAAGCTCTCCGCTCCGCTGCTAATTTGTCGTGTCCCAGAGCAAACGGACTGTCCATGTAGCGGATATACATTTCTTTCATTCTTTGAAAAAGGCCTAGAACATCTTCCAAGTTCACCACTCCTTATCTTAGAAACTCAAGTTCGAAACCGAGCTTATGCACTAGAGTCCACGCTACTTCCAAAGGCACATTTTTATAAATACGGTACGAGCCAACCCGCTCAGGACACTTACCTATACAGGAAGCTAACGCACGTTCATAAAGTTCCGGTAAAGTATACTCCTTCTTTATTCTAAGCTCATGATTTCTATAGCTGAACAATTTCCGCTTTTCCATTGAGGCCAAGTAAAGTTTGCCTATATCCCTTTCTATCTTCTTTTTATTACCACTTGGTAATTGCAAAACACATATATTATCTCCAAAACGACTAGTGTACTGTTTTAGTCTTGATGAACCATTCCTCTCCCATTTCGATAAAACGGTATCCCAACCTTTCACATCCCAGTTTCCATAATTTGAAACTATAATCTCTTTATCATTATCAATTTGTGATGTAATCGAAGGTAAACATTTAGCAAGATGATAAGCAAAATAATCATCACCTAAATTATATGGAATTTTCAAACTTTGAAGGGCTTCCTCTAAATCATCCCAACTTTTTGAATATAAATAAACAGCTATAGGTTCTAAATCACTTGCGGGAATCGACCATAACATATCAAACCTATCACTGTTGTTATTTTTCCATGTTTCAAACATTCTCCTTGTCCTCGCGCCAGCTATTGAAACTAGTGGATCAACACCAGGAATAATCCCAGCTGATGTCGGTATCACTCTCCAGTAATAATTATTTGTATCGCCCTTACGCGTAAATTCAACAAAGCCTGTCTGAGACAGTCGTTGTCTGACTTTATACGCTCTTAATCGGAGTTGTTCTTCCCCAAAACACCAGCTTAAACCCCTTAAAAAGTTATTCCAATTTCCTTCTCCACTTAAAGATAAATATTCAATAAATAGATCAATTTTACGTATAGGTAAAGCTTCTTTTCCAAATTCTATCCCCAAAGTTCTAAAGCCACGTTCTAAATCGAAAGGGACCCCTTTAATAAATTGAGGAACTGGCTTCTTGTAACATCTCCCCTCTACTGTGAGAAACGCTACTCCGTTTTTTATTTCAAAACAATTATCAAACTCATCAAGATTGTTGTAGATATAGGTACCCGCTATTTTCAACTTCCCTTCAGTTGCTTGAGCAGTAACGGGGGTAAAGTTCTCCTGGTTAATACGATGCACATTATCATTTCTTAAAATGATTGTTCTGCTTGTATTGTTAGCCTTAATAACATAGGTATTCGAATACATTAAATGTAACAAGCTGAGCTCTACATTATCAGCACCATCGATTATGCAAAAAGATTCAACATCGTTAATTTTAACAATAGTTTTAGGTGGCGAAGAAATTGACAAAGTCGGTGGAGCATCAAGTAGCCATTCCTGGTTCCCAATTTTCAATCCACCTGATAAATGAATACTTGTATTTTCAACATTCACTATCATGTTAGAGTCCAAAGGTAATATTTTTGAACCCTCGGAAATCAATATAATTAAACTTTTCCAACCTAAGGGTAATTCTTTATAGTTTCTCGATTTTGCCTGTATATTCTGGTCTTCAATCCATTGTTCTATTACTTCGTTCATTTCTTCATGGAATAGTAATAGATGTTCTTGACCTGCAAGCAATTCCCTTCGACTTACCCAACCTTTAAATCCTAAATCTTGCCCTTTTCTAAAAATGAAATAATTAGTAGCCTCATGAAATAATCTGAAGCACTTGTCATTCGATTCAAAACTTATTGGTTCATTTAGTAATTCTTCTTCAATATATTTGCGAAATAAGTTGTTTGCATAGCTAAAACCTTCAATCCCAAAATCATCATCATCGTCATCGATGTTATTGATGAAGCTTTCATTATCAGCGAGGTAATTAAAACTAATTTTTGCTTTAGGTATGATCCCCTCAGCTTCTAGTACAAGGAAAAGCTTAAATTCTTTGATTCTATTTACTTCTCTTGAATTGTACCCGAATTCAGCCTGTTTCTCGCGTGTACCCCCAGTCCATCTCTTGAATTCATGCAAAATTGTTTCGGCTATTTCTTTTTTTAATGCTAAATCATTAGTGTTAAACATTCTGCTCAATCTATTAAACCTGGATGACAAATAAGCTTCTAGGTGGTTAATGAGATAATTGATGTCTATTTGTATCCCGGGTTTATAACCCGCCCAATAAAAGAAATCAAATAACTGTTCTCTCTCTGTTTCTCTTATTAAACACTGGGAGCGAGCATAAGCTGTATACTTAGTTCCAAATTCAAATATATTTATAAAGCCATATTCACCATTCTTTAGTTCTTGCCAGTCGCGTAATATATCCCACAAGATTTGAAAATTATCAAATCCCCTTGGCATCCCATTCCCATTCCCATTACCTTCAAGACTAAGTAATTCACGTAGTCTAACATAATAGTTCCCACCACCAATACCGTTTTCGGAATCAGCTCTCATATTTACCGCTGCTAGAACTGTCAGAGCCATGACTGCTATAAATGGTGGTATACCCTCAGCCTTTTGGTTAAACCATCTTTGGCCTCTTTTAGATGCTATTTCAAATAATTCATTCACTTCTTTAGTGTATGACTGAACAGACAAACAAAAATCTCTTATAGCATCTTCTTCAGAAACACCTAATTTCCCACCTATCATAATAATTAATGATTCGTTGATGTAAAGATAAACTACCTTATGAGAATTATGCTCACCAAAAAAATGCTCAAAAAAAGCTCTATTCCACTTTTCATAGTTTTGATGCATAATACCCAGTCCTTTATACCGAAATTCAGGAATTTACTCCTATATTTCTACATATTAATAGATAATCCCTTTAACTTGTCGAAAAATCAAAAAAACACCCAAAAACAGGGTGTTTTTTGATTTCACATCGCGCTAGAATCAAACATAAATCTTGTTCGCCACTTTATCAATAGATACTTAGACATATTTCCTGAGTCGGGTCGCAAGGTTTAATTGCACCTCTTCATTCTCGTTGGCGGATATGGAATTCAATTTGATGCTCGGAATTAAACAGGGATAAGGAGACTTAGTCCTCCCTGAAGAATTAAATCATATTCCTTACCATCAATTGTAACCGGTCGCCCTATACCTGCTATACTAGTTCCTGCCACCACAATATAGGTTCCGGCTTCTACTTGCTCGTTAAGATTACTCTTTGAAACGAATATAAACCTCACTTTATCCTTGTACTGCTCATAGATTCCTTGTGAAAGAGACTTTAGAGGTACTCCATTAATTTTTTCATATGTATCCGCAGTTGATCTTATATCCTCTGTAATTACCACGACTTCACAAGCGGTATTGTCCATATCCATCAATTTATCTATTATTTCAATAGCCTTAATCTCATCCATCTTTAATAACGTTCCATAGTCATGAGTGGGCTCTTTCATCAAAGCAAGATGCTTTCTCTTATCTATTAAAAACCACTCAATATAGGGAAGATTAGCCATTACGGTTTCAGGCTGATTCCTGCTTGATCCCGAACCACTAAGCACGCTATCAACGTGCGCAGCCGGGGAATTGCATAACATATCCCATATTTTTTTCAACTCGCTGAATGGTCTAGTTTTGGATTTACCAGAAGAAGTAATAAGCTTTACTCTCTTTCCTATTCTGTCTACCTCAATGAGAGTAATATTAGCACCCGACTTAATACTTTCTAACTCTAAACCTACCATCTTCTCAATATCATTAATCACATCATCAAATGTCATTTTCGTCCTCCCTGTAACTCTGGCGGAAATTTAAGTACGCTTGTATCCTCGCCTGCTCCTTCTACTGCAGCCACATCTTCAAGCCATTGCCTTAAGAATGTTTCAGTTTTCGGATCTTCTCCTCCAGCTTTCCTGAAAGTAACCTTATGCTGTAAACTGATTCTCACCGGATTCCCAGGAGCGGGTCCTTCTTCAGAAAGACTGTCTTTCAGATCTATTCCTGCAGCGAATCTTCGTATATCAGAAACAAAATCAAGAACAATGACCTTTTCTTTATCTTTAGATAACCTCAGTCCCCTGCCTAACTGCTGAATAAATATTCTTCGACTATGTGTTACCCGCTGGAACACGATAATGTTTACATCGGGGACATCGACTCCCTCATTGAGGATATCAACCGCACATAACACATCAATTACCCCGTCTTGAAAATCGCATAGTATACGATTTCGTTCTGCCGGATCCATTGTGCGCCCTGTAGAAGTTTGAGAATATAGTGCCGATGCATTGCAAAAACCTAGTGAATTAATACGGTCTCTCATTGTAACAGCGTGGTCTATTGTGCCACAGAAAACTATAGCTCTCGGTTTGTGCTGTTCTTGCCATACCCTCTTTAGCTCAAATACAACAGCATCGTCCCATTCAGTTATAAATAATGTTCTATTAATCTGTCGTGGGGAAAAATTCTTTCCTTTCAAATCACCCAATGCTCCCCAGTTGATATTATCCGTATACATTCGGTAGTCGACATTTGATAAAAAGCCATTCCTCAATCCAGTAACAATGTCTACACGTACTAGAGGTTCTCCAAAATAATCAGTAAGATCTATATCATCTGGACGCCAAGGTGTTGCTGTTAATCCAAGAAGAAATGGACCCTTTTCAGAACCTGCCAGTGTATCATCTAAAATGGCTTTGTACATCTGCCCGCCCACATGATGACATTCATCTATGATAATTAGATCAAAGTGTGGGAGTTCTTTCCCCCGTTGAATGTAATCGGCAATTGTATTCAAACATGCGAATACCGCACTACTTTTTTCCAAACGTTCTTGGCTTAGTTGCTCATAACCATTCCATACCGTGGTTTCCTGGTGCTTAGATAAAAATGGCCAAAAAGCTTTCTCTATCTGATAAACAAGTTCATTTGTATGTGCTATTACAAGGATCCTTGTTGGAGATACAGCATTAATACGTTTAACCGTCTCACATGCCACGAAGGTTTTTCCCAGCCCAGTAGCCATAACAACAAGAGCTTTATTTTTTCCTTCATTATATGCCTGTATTGTGGAACGAATAGCCTGCTCCTGATATTCTCGCGGATTTCTGTCCACTACGCACATCTCTGGAAGTCTTTCAGCCTTGATAATAAGATCCTTTGTTTCCCATAACTGAAGCGGGACTCCTCTACTCAAGAGAGCTATCTGATGCTCTTTCAACTTATCATCAAATCCACTTAATGCCACAATTACAGGCACTTGTGCCCTATAGATCCTGAGAGCCTCCAATGTCTGATCAGCAACATCTAGTCCAACCTTATTTTTCCAGTGTTTCATTTGAAACAACCACCGCTTACCGAACCTCTGAGCAAGAACATCAGCCCCACGATCACCAGATTGGCCCACAAGTCTTATACCTTCAAAACCTTCATGTGCTAATAATCGTGAAACTACCCTTTCAAATGCCTGCCAAGAGCTAAACCTCAGATTTTCTTCACTGATAAAAGAGCTCATTTTATCACCTTTTGCTGAAGGAAGTCTAAAGACAACCTTGTTTTTTGGGCAATAGCAGTCTCCGTGGAACGGTATTTTACAAAATTAACAATATCATTTAAACAGTTAAGGTAAATGTTCCGTATTCTTCCTTGTGCCTGTTGCAGAATAGTTCCCGTTATTTCTATCGAATCGGAATATGAGGTATCCCATACTCCGCCGTCAAAGAATACGTGCGGATATTTTTTAAATATGTCAGTTATGCACTCCTCATCAATATATAATAGAAAATCACCACTATCTTTCATATTACCAAGTTGACTGATATCCACACTTTGATTAAGCATGTTATTAACAAGGGTTCTTTTTTGTTCCTCTGGCATTTCATTGAAAATATCCAAAGTCAGTTCTTGGAGCAACTCCGGTAGTCTTTCTTTCATTTGCGCAAAAAAAACATTAACATCTTCTCTAATTTTTTCTGGGCTGTCTTCAAGTTCCTCAGCCCATCTGGTATTTAATATCTGCCACTCAATATTAGACAAAGTATGTTGTCCGTGATACTGTTTACCGGATAACCTTCTGTTCATATCATAAATGAAAAGAGCAACTTCAGCCGCTATCATTTGTTCAGGTCGGATTCTGAAAGATTTGAAAACTTTATGTGCCTTATCTAAATAAATTTCGATATCTTCCCCTTTAAATGCAATTAGGGGTACTCCGACTTTTTGTAGATTTGCTTTTATTGGATTATGCGTTATATAAACATTTACATCTACAGGAGAACTGTAAGTGCCATCAGCCAACATAATAGAACATCCCGGACAAGACAATTCATCCGACTTGTTCGCATTTTTAAATAAAAACTCTTGTGACGTTGTATTTTCTTTTCCCTTTTCTTCATTGCATGATGTGCAGTTCTTTTCAGTTGCTCTGTTTTTAATACCACAAACCAAACATACCCAAGGCTCTTCTATTCTAGGAACCTGAGATAGGCCACATTCCGGGCACATTTCTGCAGATTTTGGTATTTCACATTTGCAGTCTGGATTAATGCATGGCTTACCAATTAAAACGAAACCACATACTGTACAAATATCATGTTCTTTTAAATTTTGGGCATTACACGTAGGACATTCAACAAGTTCCTCTAAGGGTTGTGAATCTGCTTGCTCGACCAGTTTCCACCATTCTGAATCATCATAGTAACCCGGAAGTTTATCGAGAAACTTCTGATAATATTCCTTCTCAATATCCCTGGAAATCCTTTTCGGTCCATTTTCCTCCTTATCCCAATAACCCATATATAAATCAGATCTACCGGGTCTCCTCACTCTACGGAAACCTTGGAACAGTTTAAAAATAAAACTCCCATTTCTATCTGCACCTGGCTTGCTAGGCTGTAAAGAACTTTCGCCCCTTAAGTAAGTAATTGCCCGCTGCCATTCAGGACTGCTTCTCTGAAAGTCCTGCTTCAGGAAATCGACAGGGACGTGATTTAGGTGCACTTCCCCTACGATTCTTCCATACTGACCGTCGATCGGGTAATCCTTAATTATTTTTTTGAATTCATCTACAAATTCAAAAAAGGCTGTTTTCTCAGCAATTCGAATAGCTCTACCGTTCCGAATCAAATCTATTCCATATTCAGTGCTATCATCAAATCTCTGGATACCAACCCACCCTTTGATACGTTCCTCAACACTTCGGATACTTGAGGCTTTACAAGCAGGACACTCAATATGATCAGTCGGCACAAGAGCCGTACAGTTACCGCATCGTCGTTGCACACCAATAACGTGATCAAATTCGTATTTTGCCTGAATCTGCCCGTTACCTTTACGCTCAACATACCTTGAAGAATCCCATACGCAATGTTCATACACGGTGCAAGGTTCTCCATTAACTACGATCCTTATCTCCCTTTTCGATAGAACCGAGGCATACCTTCGTCCTAATTCCGCTCTGACTCTTGGAAGTCCATATTGCACTAATCGTTTCACAAATTGACTATTCGCATTTCCTTCAGGCCACCATTGTTCTATTTCAATCACTGTTCCATGCGGCAACTCTTTGGGCTTGTCCACAATGAACACCGGTAGTTCGTAATCCTTTGTCTCATTTATATAATCTAAATCTATTTCTACGTTAATGGCTTTATCTTCGTTATTGCGCGCTGTTAACAGCTTGGTAGTTCTACCAAGCTTTCCAGTAGATATATTAAATCCCATTCCAAATAAACCTAAACTATCGTATGGATTATTACCAGAAAACCCTGCTCTTATAGACTTTTCAGCCATATCTCTCGACATTCCAGGTCCGTTATCTCGGATCCTGATTTTTCCAATATTTTTATTAAGATCAGCCATTCGTGGCAAATCTATTGAAATTAGAGGGTTTTCAATATTAATACCTGTAAGTTTCGCAGCCTGAAAAGAATCAATAGCATTATCAACAAGTTCACAAAGTGCATCCAATGGTAACATTGGTGTATGTGTCAAGGCGATTAGAACCTTAGGATCTGGAGTGAAATCAAAAAAATATTCTGAATGAGTCATTTAGGGTCCTCCTCTATCATTCTCCTAATTGCAAGTGCCATAACATGAGCTAATTTAACAGGCACACCGTTACCTATTGTTTTAAACTTATGTGTCAAAGGCATGTCTGATGGGAGCACATAGGTATCGGGAACACTTTGAATCCTTAATGCCTCACGGACAGTTAGCCTTCTTGGCTGTGTGGGATGCAGATGTACTTCATTGTTTCCGTAAGCAGCGGTAGGACTATATCGCCAACGATGTAGTCGCTTAAAACTTTTTCGTGACACATCCCCTTCATATATAACATGATACTTATCACTTATGGGCCTCAAACCTTCTAAACCATTTGGTAAGGAAGAAATCTCCTCTAGATCACAAATAATCGAGCCAACCATTAATTCCTCTGGAATATCATAGGGCTTTTCCAATTCCATGCCAAAGGGGGACTCAGTAGGCCAGATAAATTTTTGTTTTGCTCCTGAATACCTTAGATCTACAGGCCAATGGAACCAACAATAGTCTTTTGGAATATTCCTTACACCAAGCTTTTTTTTTAACCATTTCTTATTTAAACCCACCATAAATACTCTCTCTCTGTCCTGGGGCACTCCAAAATCCAAAGAATTCAGAACGCGGGCATCCGTTACATAATATTCTGCAAACTTCATCCTTAGACTGTCAAAGAACTCCCGATGCCTTGCAGTTTTAAAAAGTCCCTTAACATTCTCAAAGACAAAAAAGGTTGGCTGGAGATCTAGTATCTTATCTACGTATATCTTTGATAGTGTCCCATGCTCTCCTGTACGTCCCCTATTCTTTCCTCCTACTGAAAAGTCCGGGCATGGTGGCCCACCAATTATTCCAAATGTATCTGGAATCTGAATATTATTAAAAGCTTCTTTGGCTATCTGATTAGGTCCAATCCCTATTATTGATGAGGTATTTGTAATTCTATGCTGTTTTCCAGTCATTGAACTGATTCCACATTCGAATCCTTTAACAAAGTTCGGATTAAATTCATTAGACCAAACCGTTTGAAATCCCGCCTGCATAAAGCCGATATCCATGAACCCCGCTCCCGTAAAAAAGGATAGGATTGGTATTTTAGGAATGGTATATTTATTAAATTCTGGAGATGAAATACGCATACTATCTCCCTTCTATATTTCCGGTTATTGTAATTTTCGACATTTTGAGCTGATATCCCTTCATCAATAATTTATAAATATATAACAAAGGGGATATTGACCATATCATATAATTCATGGTTTGATTATTTGAGAACGTATGTTCTTTGTGTTTTTTTATATATGGTTCAAATTGTTGTTTGATGGATTATCTAAGATGGTTCATAATAGTTATAGATTGAAAGGCAGGTTAATGGAAGATGACATATAGTATTGTTTCACTTTTCTCTGGAGCGGGTTTTCTAGATTTTGGTTTTAGTGAGAATGGATTTGACATTATCCGCGGCTATGAATTGATCAAGGAGTTTGCTGATGCAAACAACTATAACCACCAGCTCAGATATGGACATACTGATACATTTATCTCACATGGGGATATAACATTAGTAGAGCCTAAAGATATTCCAAAGGCTCGCGGTGTCATTGGTGGACCACCCTGTCAGGACTTTTCCATAGGAAATGCAAATAGCCCTGGTGTTGATGGGGATAGGGGGAAACTAGTTTGGGACTTTCTAGATAAAATTAGTTATCTAAATCCTGACTTCTTTCTCTTCGAAAATGTGGAGGCTCTGTACAGGACGAAGAAGCACCGTCAGGAAGCTCTAGAACCAATGATTAAGAAATTTGGTGAGATGGGTTACACGGTATACTTCAAGGTTCTAAATACCTTGGAATATGGTATACCCCAGGATCGTTCCCGCGTCTTTATTGTAGGAATAAAAAATCAAATTGTACTTTCTCTCAACTCAGTCGGCTTGCCTGGTTTCGAATGGCCTGAACCTAGCCTTCTAAAGCCTAAGACTACATACAACTGGCCGGATGTGATGGATTTTGGAGCAGTAATTGATGAAGAAGAATACAGAGGCGCTTCCGCTGTCCCTTATGAATTAACCATACATTCTGTAATTGGAAATACCGAGGAATTGTCAGGGCTACCGAATCATGTAGCATTCCGACCCTACTCGAATCGTTTTTTGACAGTCCCCGAGGGGGACGTGAAGCGGAAATCATTTAAGAGGTTACACCGTTTCCGGTATAGTCCTACTGTTGCATACGGAAATAACGAAGTTCATTTGCATCCAACGCTTCCAAGACGGTTGACAGTTCGGGAGGCATTACGACTTCAATCAGTTCCTGACTGGTACCAATTTAGAGAAAATACCCCATTAGGAAAAATGTTTAAAATGGTTAGTAATGGCGTTGCATTCCGACTGGCTGAACTTTTGGCAATACAAATTAAGAAAGTATTAGATGAATATAATGAAATTGAAATGAGCAAAAACAGTTCCACTTCTATAGTTATATCTTGAGAGAAGTCCCTGTAGGGATTTCTCTCTTTTATTAGGACTAAAGTTTAAATTCAATATCAGATGTTGTATTAGAACTAGAGCGTTTTACATAACATATTTTGCTGTTTAAGTGATGAAGAAGATGTCCGTTTTCTCGGCCTCGAAATACCTAACTCCTTCACGAAGGTAGGCCCTGTGTCTCATTCCAGTAGCCAAATGTCACTAAAATCTGATCCATACTGTAGATACAGTAGATATCAAGTGGACAAGTGAATGGGAACTCATCATTTTTATCCACAAAATAGAGATGGCCCTCGTTATATTTTAGAGTATCCACAGAATCGGCCAATCAAGATGAAACCTTCCTATTCTTTCACTGTGGATACTTACTACAACTCCAGAAAGCATCCCCACTCTTATTCTTCCTCTTCACCATCGGTGCCCCGTACTTACACATGACAGATGCGCCTGAGTCAGTCTTGGACTTTGCGCCACTGCTACCTTAGCATGCTACGTAGAAACTAGCTCTACCTTTTCGTCCATAGGCTGCCATTCCCCCCACTCCATTAGCTTCTGTTCAAAAATTCCGCCGCGCCAATAATCCACTATAAACTGCTCGGCTTCCTGCTTCGCTTTCGGAGTCAGATCTGATGTCGTAACTATCAAGCTAAGAATACAATCATAATCATATTTAGCTTCAACCAATTCACGAACTGTTTGCCACCCACATTATTATGATCCCCATAACATTTGGCTTGAACTGCCGTCTTCTCTCCCTGCTGATCCGTAATAACCAGATCAACACCACTATATTTGCCCCCAACACCAACCTCTTTGACAACATATCCTTGGTCCCGAAAATATAACGAGAGCAGACGCTCAAATTTCTTTATTTCACAGGTATATCCAGTATTGTAGGTATCACAATTCTCGCCTGTTCCTGGTTTGTTCTTCAGGATCTAAGCACGTATCCTCGCGACGTACTAAAGACTTTCATTCCTAATTCGATGTGTGTCCAAGTGCATAAAAAATCACCGATGCACTAAGCATCAGTGATTTATGTGAGACATTTTGAATAGTTTATGTTTTTCCAATAGATCTT
The DNA here is from genome assembly GCF_003994475.1 of Paenibacillus anaericanus. Classification (GTDB taxonomy): domain Bacteria; phylum Bacillota; class Bacilli; order Paenibacillales; family Paenibacillaceae; genus Fontibacillus; species Fontibacillus anaericanus. The sequence goes on from NZ_RZNY01000018.1 coordinate 24,314, forward strand.
TTAGATCTTAGTATACTATTTGCTTTATAAATCTAGAGAAGTTGACACATACATGAGAATCAAAAGTATATTATATTTATTATGCCTATTTGCTCCTAATGCTCAAGTCATCCGGAAACACAGTACCCCAATGCGTTTGTCCTAAAAACCCATTTCCATCAAAGGCTATTTTTATACGGTCTCCAAATATTTTGCAATATCTTTTTCCTAATTGAGTCTTATCAGAGTCCACTCCTATAATAATGACTTCCTCTAAGATATTTTTCCGGCTAATAGCACTTTTGATCAGGTTGATAATCGGATAGTCCGATAATGCCATAGAATAACCAATAAAAATAAGTCTTTTCGCCTGTGATACAGAATCTGCCGCAGCTAACCAAACATTATTTAACCGTTGTATATTATAAGATTTTAACAGAGTCGGAGTAATAATAACTGGCTCGGAATAGGTGTTTCCACAAATAGTACAAGTATAATAGTTGCTATATAAAAGATGAGCAACCGGCGTATTATGAACATGTATTTTCTGACAAAACGGGCACAATGACCAATTTAAAGATCCATGAAGTTTTAGTAAATTAAAACGAGGAGTAGTTGTTAATATAGAATCAAATCCATAATTAATTTTTTGTTTTTGGCTTTTTTTATAAGCGTTATTTATTGCATCATCTAACAAAGTATCATAATTCAGCGAAATGATATTAACTTCTTTTCTTTTTATAAACAACTCATTAATAAACCTTTTATGCTTCTCATTTGAAGTTATAGATTCTACAATTGTTCTAGATATTAAATTAACTAACCCTCGTTTTATCTGGTTTAGTTTTGTAGTAGTGTGAAATGAGCTTAGACTATAATTATTGGAAATTGCATAGTCCACTATTGTAACAATTTCATCAATTGTTGGATAGTCATTTATTGCTGCACTACTGCTGCTTGGATTTTTACCAAAATAATCACTTAAAAACTTCCATGTACTTATTATTGGTTCGGATGTATCGTTAGCTAACTTTTCAAAAGATCTACCAATAAAGTTAGATATTAAAGGAGCCCCCTCTGGAAATGAAGCTCCAGCACCAAATATATAAACAGTAGACATTATTCACCTCTAAAAGATATAACATCATTGAGTTTCTCTATCATTAATATTTTAGCATTATCAAAACATTCATTATTAAATACAGCAAATATAGTATAGAGCACTTGTTTTGAGAAGTTGGGATTACAAGAAATATACGTCATATACCTTGAAATAAGCGGGTTATTTAAATCCAATGTAATTTCCCTATTATAATGGTTTATATCACATATTTGGTTATACTTCCCACCTGTAATAAATAATACTTTCCATCTAACAGTCTTAATGAAAAGGTCTATTTCCTTGGCAGTTCTATTATTTCTAATAACAGTTACGTCTGTTTGGGAGTTGGCGGCATCATTCTTTGTTTCATTTAAATTAGAAGACGAAATGTCAGTAGTATCGATTTCTCCTGAATTAGTAACCTTTTCCTTGTCAGTAGATACTACTGTCACACTATCTTGTTGGGGACTACTCTTTGTATCCCTTTTTCCAGAATTCGACTTATTGGCTGAAGCTTTTGTTTCATATGACTGTCCACCTTGTATGTTCGACTTAATTTCTTTATCCTGTTTTTTCTTAAGCTTCGTCCATTCCTTGGTTTTCTTATCGATTTTTGCCCTAATACTATTTTCTCTTAGCCATTTCTCAAATACCTCCACAAATTCTAGATATTCAAATGAATCTTTTATAATCTCAGTTTTTGTAATATTTGATCTAAAACCTTGTAAAAAAATTTCTCCAACTAGCAAGCGCATCTCTGGGTGAGCCCCTAAACCAATCCAAATATTATAATCCAATAATCTACCATTCAGGTATAAGTGAAACCCATTTTCTGTATCTGAGGTAGTAGATTTAATTAATGACTTTGATACGCCTACCCACCCACTTACATCACAGATTTCTTCGTTTAAACCTGGGATAGTGAAATTAAATGCTTCCTTCCAATATGTATCAAATTTATATGGTACTATTTCATTGTTATTTACTTTAAGAGTTAATTTCCCTTCAATTAAGAACTGCGAAAATGTTTTAGAAAAGTGTGAATTAATATTTTTAATATCATCTTCTCTTCGAGGTCGTTTTAAATTTGAAACCGTGATAACAGTTCCTTCTTTAAACGTCTTAGCCTTTTCATTGACCTCAATTTTCCATACACCAGAGAAATTATACAAAGACATCTCATATAAGTTCTTAAATGGATTTTGTAATTTTAGGTATAATGAATGTTTCATCTCCGCCGTAGCTGTTTCAATTTCAACACAATCTCCTAAAAAGGCAGAAGCGGTTTTCAGGCCAAACCCATACCCTCCAACTGAGCCTATTTTCCTCTTACTATCAGCAGGCGCTAGAGCATTCTTTAAATCATTTAAATTCATTCCACTTGAGGTATCTCTAACCTCAATAGCATCTTCTAAAAGGGTAACATCAATTGTCGTTGAATCGAGTCTAGCATCATATGAATTATCTACAAATTCAGCAATCGCTCTACTTATTGTAATATTTTGGTTCCCCATAGTCCAGAACAAACGTTCTGAGGCAGCAATTTCAATAACGTAGTTATTCATTTTACTGACACTCCTTTTTTTCATTTAAATTCACCATTGCTTTAATAATTTGTAAAGCAACTTCTCTCGCCATAAGGGGTGGAACAGCATTTCCAACTAATCTAAATCCATGCCACTTTGTGGGATGAAAATACATCCAATCAGGGAAACTCATTAGTCTGGCCGCTTCTCTAACTGTAATAACCCTAGGTTGCTCATAGTGAATTGACCGTAGGGCTGTATATGATCCTTTGTCACTTTTTGTCCCTGCACGAATTGTTGGAGATAGCCCGTCAGCATTTAGCTTTTTTCTACGACTGCGGTGCACCTCACCTTGTATAAGATTTGTGAATTCTTCTCGAATTCGTTGCTCATGCATTGTTCGCTTATAATTGGTAATGATATTAGAATCCCAATCCGGGCGTATAGTAGATTTATCATTAGGGTCTTTAACTAATCCTTTCATTATCTGTGCATAATTCGAAGTATATAAAACTCCTTCATTCCGATATCTTACGCAATCTCCTTCTATAAGCTCTTCATATAAATCTGGATTAGGAAGATCACCTATAGCATCTGAAACTGTTGGACAAAAATTCATATTATCCATTCGCTCCAATGAAGAGTGATTAACAAAATTAGGATTGTAAATAAATCTGTTATCCTTTGGACGAATATGAGTAGGTTGTGGATACATTAACTCACACTCGATGTCTTTCCTTGTCCCTAGAATAAATACTCTCTCTCTATTTTGAGGAACACCAAAATCGGCTGCGTTTAAAACTTTAATAGGCGTTATTATTGAATATAACTCTGAAACACTTTTGAGAAACTGATTCAAAGTTTCGCCTGCTTTATATGAGATAAGCCCTTTAACATTTTCCATTACAAAAAATTTAGGTTTAATATCCATAACTATTCTCGAAAACTCATTTAACAATTCATTCCTTATATCATCACTTGCTCTTCTTCCTGCCATTGAAAACCCTTGACACGGAGGACCACCAAAAACAACCTCAATCTCATTATCGAGCCCCACTGTCTTCTGTATCTTTTCTTTATTAACTAAAGAAATATCCTCTTTAATAACTTCACAATTTGGAAAATTAATCTTATGAGCTTCGCAAGCATGATTATCAATTTCTACAGCAGCCTTCACTGTAAATCCTGCCATTTCAAACCCTAATGTTAAGCCTCCGGCTCCTGAAAACAAATCAATTGCAACTGGTTTTTTATGCATAAAATCCTCCTGAAAATGTTATATGAATTAATTATTAGCCTAGAGGATCTTTAAAACTCTGGATAATATGAACATATGCCAACTATAATAATTTAGTAATCCAATACATTTAAACATAATACTATAAAGTATAGCACAAATAACTGGTAACCAAGTGAACGAACTGCCTTACTATACTATGTCAATACTCAATAAGATGTTGACCATTTCACCCCCGTCAGATCCGTAACATCTGTAATCCCAAAATACTGAAATGGACACAACAGCTTCCGATCTATCGCATCGGTGAGCCGAATTTCTGCAGCAGGACTACCACCAAAATACCCGAGAATATCCTTCCCATCCATCCGTCCCGGCGTGGCAGTTAGGCCGAGTAGAATCTGCGGTTCATAGTAAGTTAGTAACTTCTGATAGGAAGGTGCAGCCGCATGATGGAACTCATCCACAATGATGTAATCATAGAAATCACTAGACGTCCGTTCCGTAAGTTTAAGTGAATTGAAGCTCTGGATACTAATGAACAAATGATCGAGTGCTTCTGCCTGATATCCCCCAACATGTAGCTCGCCAAAGTTCCAATCCTGCATAATGACGCGAAAAGTATCGCGGCTTTGCTCTAGAATCTCCTCCCGATGGGCAACGAACAGCAGTTTTGCTCCCGGATGGTTCTTACAGAATCTTTTATAATCAAAGGCAGAAATAACCGTCTTCCCCACGCCCGTAGCGGCAACCAGCAGATTCTTGTACCGGCCGAATAACGTCCGCTGTGCCTCCAGCTTCTCTAGCACCTCCCGCTGATAATCGTAAGGTGTTAGCTCGAAATGAAAATGCAGCGTCGACTGTTCCTTTTTCCGATTCAATGCCTCCCGAAGCTGCACCTCATGGGTCTCATCCTCAGCATCAAACGCCTTGAACTCCCGATCATTCCAGTAGCTCTCAAAAGTCGCTTCGATCTTCTTCAGCACATCATAAGAATCCTTCTCCGTTACCTTCACATTCCACTCAAGCCCACTCGTCAGCGCCGGGTTCGACAGATTGGAAGAGCCAACATAGGCAGTCGTGAAACCCGTGTTTCTTCGGAAAATATAAGCTTTGGCGTGTAGTCGCGTCTTGTCCGTATCATAGGAAATTTGGATGCAGGTATTAGGAAGCTTACTCAGCTCCACAACAGCCTTATAGTCCGTCGCCTCCATATAGGTAGTCGTGATGATCCGCAGTCGCCCACCTCCTGCAGTGAATTCCTTCAACTGCTCCATTAGGCAGCGAATTCCACTCCATTTAATGAAGGAAACTAACAGATCAATCTCATCTGAAGTTACAATCTCCCGCTGCAATTCATGCATCATATTGGGCTCTGAATGAGAGCCCGTAAATAGTGAGCTTTGCGATAAAGGCGTTGCCGGACGTAACACCTTCTGCTCCTTCAATCCGCGAATATGATTCAGCTTGAAATAAACGTAGGTCAACACTTCGCCTTGCTCATCCAATCGAAGCTCATTGTACTCTTCCTCACCTAACGTTCCCTTAAGCGTCGCTAGAATCTCATTACAAGTTCTCACCTGCGCAAGCACAGCCTCATCATCCTGACTCTGCTCCCGCACAACCTTAAGCGCCCGGCGCGTTACCGCTGCTAGATAGGTAGACAACAACTTCCGCGCTTCCTCCGCATCTAGTACTTCTTTTCCAATCTCGTATTGCTCCGGGTCCAAGGCAGCTAACTGCTGCGTCGTTATATTATTAATGATCTGTTCATATAGTCCTTGTTTCATCATATGTACCTCAGATTCTCTGAATTATTATCTGTATATTCAACATTCGACAGAAACCGTCTATACCCTCCAAATATTAACAATCAAAGAGCAGAGAAACAAACAAGCATTAGGCTTGTCGGCTTCTTTTTCCGTTAATTATAGATACAAATAATTTTATATACTCCACGAATTCCATATTTACTAAGTATATACATTTTAAAGTGAGTAACGTATATTTGAGCTATACTCAAAGTTAAGTTTCCTTAAGAAGCTTCTAGAGAGACTTCAGTTCTGTAATATAATCCTTTATGGACTGACTTTGATCTTATGAAGAGGTGATACAGGTTAAACTGAAAGTTAAGCAGTTGATCTTAAAGTTGCTAGTGTTTACATCTATAATTCGCATTCTATTCTTTCTGCTCAGTGATGTGGTTTTCGGATATATTACTATTCCTCGTCCTTATGACATTGTAATCCACATGGCAGCTATAGCCCTAGTCATCTTAATATCTATGATACTGACAAGTCTTCTAGTTAATAATGATCCCACATAGACACTTTTATAACGAAACAGGAGGGAAACTTCAATAGAAGTTTTCCTCCTGTTTTTTGTTTATTCAAGGATTTTCCTGCATGTCCCTACCGCAACATGCGAGCTTCAAGCAGATGCATTACAACCACGATGGCCTCCGCTCGAGTTGCTTGCTCAAGAGGAGCAAAGCGATTGCCGTTTCGTCCTTGGACAAGCCCTTCATTGACGGCAGATGCAATCCAGCCTTGCGCCCAGACCGGAATATCGCCGGTATCAGCGAACGCTAACACTGTCTTCGATCCTTCGGAGGAATCCAGCGCTTTTGCAGCCATGACTGTAAGCTCCGTACGGGTAATGGACTGGTTTGCCCGGAACGTATGATCTGGGAAGCCGTTAATAAATCCTTTCTTTATTCCCTTGGCAATATCCGATTTCGCCCATTTCGGAAGCTGAGCCGCATCGGTAAACGAAAGCTCCGCTTCTTCCTTAAGCGCTAATCCTCTTACCAATAATGCGGTGAACTCCGCACGGGTAATACGCTGATCCGGACGGAATGTCTCATCTGGATATCCGTTAATCAAACCTCCCCCTACGGCTTGAGAAATGATCGCTTCAGCCCAATGGCCTTTAGTATCTTTCAAGGCTACAGCCTTATCATGCTCAGGTTCTCCAAGACGTACGGATTGGCCGATTGCCGTCACTTCTGCCTCAAGCTTGTGATCCACGGTAGTCAAGGCATCCCAACGAACTTCGGAAGCTCCCGCTTTTTTGATCTTGAATGTCAAGCTTCCGAGCTCAAGATCCCCGTCTGCTCCATCCGTATTGCCCATCATCGTATGGATGAACGTAATCTCACCGTCCTTGACCATCGGGGACACAGTAAATCCTTTCAGCTTCGAACTCGCCTCAACAAATTCCAGATGAGCGGAATCATAGCTGAGCTTCAACTCATAGGCATATAAATCTCGCACATTTTTCCCTGTTAAATTCAGCTTAACGGTATCCCCTGCTTTCCACACCGTCTTATCCGCATTTAAATGGTAAGACGTCATACCTTGTGATTGCACAGGTAGCTTATCACTATTCGGAACTGGAATTTTACGTGCCATGGCAGCAAGATCCAGCACGTCGATTTTACCGTCTCCGTTTACATCCATTGCCTTCATTTGATCCCAATTCGCATTGGTAAGAGTCATTCCAAAATATTTAGCAATCGAATTCAAATCATGGATGCTTGCTTTCCCTGAATCGGATGGATTAGTCCCTGGACCTGAATTGCCTGTAGATCCAATGCCATTCCCAGGATCCGGCTCTTCGACGTTCGGCTTCTCCTCCTTCACTTTCACTGAAAAGGTTACAGAAGTGGGGGCTGTCTCGATCTCATTCCCCTGCTGATTCCCCATCGAGGCCCGGATAATATTCAACTTGCCTTCTGTAGTCGCTGTGACATTAGCTGTCTTGAAGGTGAGCTTCAACATATCAGCATTGCCTTGAATTGGTTGCCCTTCGCCTGCGATAACAAGCTGTACTTGTCCCTTATCCTTACGGGTATCCAAGATGCTGATCCCTTCTTGTAATGATTTAGCGGATACGAACTCTAGCAGGTTCTCATCATATGCGAGAGCAAAATGATTGGCATATAGGTCCTTCATCGAAGTCTTGATCCCATACTTCACCAACAGCGGTTCACCTGCGGTTACCTCGCTCGGACCGCTTAGTTCGACTGTCGGCCGCGTAACGGATACGACAATGACCTTCGTCTCTTCAACATTGCCGGCCTTGTCGACCGACCGGAATTCGACATTATGAGTACCTTCCCCTTGAATGGCGAGCTTACCGTCTTTCACCGACTTCCATTTGCCTCCATCGATTCGAGCTTCGGTTCGCAGTACGCCCCATCCATGCGGATTATCCTCAGCGGAGAACATCAAGGTAACATCTTTATAGTACTCTCCTTCCGTTTCTCCATCTCCTTCGATCTGAACCGTAGTTGTCGGTGCAATCGTGTCCTTGAGGAGAACTTCCAGATACGACCCAAATTGGCCACCCTCGTTTTTACGGCTGCGCATTTCTGCACTTAAATCACGACCAACTTGTTGCAAAGCCAAGCTAACCGTTTTATTGCCTTGTAGCTTGAATTTAGCGAATGGCGTCACATTGAATTGCCACCATTGATCCGGCGAAGCGATCGTCTGCAGATCGATTCGTTCACCTGCCGCAGGTTTATTCTTATACGTTATCGTATCTTCCTTCCAGCTATCGTCATCAATCTCGAATACGCCGATGTCAGATTGAGTACCGTTACTGTCTTTTGTTTGGCCATATACATGCAAAGTAACCTTTTCAACTTCGTCTATAATTTGTGAAAGATCAAACTTCAGAAACACTCTGCGATCATAGGTCCCACTTCCATTACGGATATTTAAGAATCCTCTCGTACCGAAGTTTGTATTCTCATCTCCTCCGCCATTGACGAACGTATCTTCCGTTACATTGATCCGAACTTTTGCCGCAGCGTCAGGCTCAAGAGCACCTTCACCGGGAAGCTCCGTTTCCGCTTCAGGATCAATCTTTAGCTTAATTACGTGGCTTCGTCCCTTGGCACCTTGGGTATCGACTTCCAATTGAATCGTTGGAGCCGTCTGCAGCACTTTAACCGTCGAATCCTTTGCCAACTCCGCCAGTGCGACAGCAGCGATTTCTACCTTCACTTTGGATTGCGTCTGCGTTGGATCAGATACAGATACGGTTAATTCGTCACCTTGCTCCTTAACCATGACTGAAGCTGGCTGATATACACGAACGCGATCCAGCTCCCCTGGCTGCCAGAAATTAATGCCTGTTATACCAAGCTTCGTTTCCTGTACCGCCTGAATTTGCGCCGTATTGCTCAACACGCGGATATCTGGATTGGCGTTGTAAGCCTGCGTAGCCGCTGAATTAAACGATGGCAAAAGCACGTACGAATACCCGCCATCCTTTGGCAGGACTCCATGCTCCATCACTAAGCTGACATAGTTTCGCGTAATCGGATCGGCCGGGCCCGTTGCGTTAATTTCTTTCCACGAACCGGTTCTCGCCTCACGCATGGCCCCGACATCAGCAGAATCGGGGAAATAGTAGCCGATATCGGCTCCTTCCGCCGTCCCTTCCAGATGCGCCCATTTCACGCCCTTCAGTTCCTTAGACCACCCCAGCTCAGTTGGCATAACCCGACCGTCTACCGTTAGTTTGTTAGTTCCTGCCGTATTGATCATCCGGTTCTCCACGATCGTCTCAACCTCACGGCCATCTTTTCGTGCGTCGGGAGTCTTAATGTCGGTCCCAAGAGCAACAATCTCATCGTCAAACATAAACCACGATTTTTTCCCAGTTAATTTGCTTCCAGGAGGAGCCATATCCATCCCCGCGACACCGAATTGGTTGTCGATCGACGAACCTCCGACCCAATTTTTTCCCGTCGTTTTGATCATCGTTCTTTCCAATCCGTCAGATGTTGTTCCCGGCATCCGGTAAGAATCAACGGTTGGCCAGAATCCATTCCTGAAATGGTCAGCATCTTGATTATATAAATAGGTCATACCATCGCCGGTATACCATCCTCTCGTATGCTCACTGTTCATGCCGCCCTCGAAATTGGAAATACGGGAGGAAGACATGCTGATTCCAAAGGTATAGCCCTTTCTGGAATGAACGATTCGGTCCATCACCGAAAACTGGCGATGAGCAATCAGGTCACCACGCAGCTTAACGTTAGAATCATTCATCAACTGTTTAAAGTTAACAATATCCCTAATCTGCATACCCTCATACATATTCGGCATGCTCGTATCCGAAACCACCCATTCCTTAACCATACTCTTATAGTAGGCAGCCTGATCGGGCGGAGCGAACTGCGCTAAACGGAGAATCGTCCACACCCCGCCCCTAGTATTGTTATTGAACCGGGAAACCGCTCGGCCGCTGACCATTTCCATAATATGTCCGTTATAAATCACCGGCTCGAATGAATCGGTCACCCACTTCCACACATTGCCGAAATCAGAAACCTCGATTGGCCACGACGAACCATTCAGGACTGTCAACAATTTCGAGACATCTCCAAGTAATACACTACCGTAGCTTCCAGTATAAGCAATGTTTCCATGCTGAATAAATGAACCGTCCATATAAAATCCATCGCCGCTGGTTACATAAGGAAATACGGAACTAATCGCACCACGCGCCTGCACGATGATCGCTTCGTCCTTTCCAAGTACCCCGCGAAGAAGAAGAGCCAGCGATTTATCCAACAGATTCGCGCCCGTTTCCTTTAAGCCCGGGGCTCCAATCAATCTCTTCGTCGGATCGGGTATAAATCTATCAATCGCGCTCGTGTAACCTGCGATCTGTTCAGCAGTTAAATCGTTGTACATTAAAGTTACGATATCCGCTACCGATTGGGGTGATCCAATCTCCCAATCCCACCAATTGTTATAAGTAGCTCTTGTTGTGTTATAACGATTCTCATGCATCCAATCCAGACCTGCGATAATATCGTTCTTCAGTACCTCATTCCGATATAAAGCCGTGCCCGGAGTTGCAAAGGCAATCGCCATATCCTTCAACCGGTTATATGACAATGTGATATGACTTGAATTAGTGGTGCTGTTATAATCCGACCATAAATAAGTTCGTCCCGTCGCTTTATTAAGCGTATCCCAGACCCCGCTCTTATTGTCGTTCGTTACTTTCAGGGCATTCGCCTCAACTGAGCCACGAATATCCCCATCATTCAGATCGATTTGCGTTCCGCCAGTCAAATAATTGAACCATTTCAAGCGGAGCGCATCGAATTCATCTCCCTGCCCAAGCTGTGCTGCTGAGACCGGCGCAACCGGAAACGACGTAAATATGAGCGAAAAAATCATCAAAAAAGAGACAAAAATCTTGATTCTATATTTCCTCACGATGAAATAACACCCTCTCCCATAATTTGTGGGGGACGTTGATTAGTCCCCTCATTGCTGCTCTGTCAGGATTTTTTCGGCAAACCATTTTAAATCAATAGCATCAATAATTCCATCGCCATTAATATCAGCTGCCTCTATTGCTCCCCAATCAGAGCTTGCGCTGATCTTGCCGAAATGCGCAGACGCTATCCCTAAATCACCTACCGTAACCTTACCGTCCCCGTTAAGATCACCGATGGTACTCGTTAGTACAACCCTAATTTCACAGGTTGCAGAAAACTTGTCGTCTTCGGTCGTGACCGTGACTTTGGCACGGCCTGGCTTTAATGCGGTTACCGTGGCTTTGAGACCGTCCGACTCCAGCTTCAAGACGTCGCTATAATCAACCTTCCATTTAAGCTGCATGTTCGTAGCGTTATACGGCATAATCGTTGCCGCAAGATCTACATTTTCTCCTACTACCAATACTGCTTGCTCGCTGTTCAACTGAATACCCGTTACCGGAATGACCGGCTTTAATGTAATTTCTAGATATGATTTATAAATTCCGCCTTCGTTTTCTTTACTTCTTACATCCGCCGTCAAATCCGTTTCCCCCTGCAGGGCCACGCTCAATTGTTTATCGAGTTCTATTCGCGATTTGGCAAAGGAAGTAACATCATATTGCCGCCACTGGTTCTCGCTGTCCAGTGTAATCGTTTCAATCGCAGCTCCGATTGCAGGCATGTTATTCCAAGTAAGCGCACCTTCGCTCCAAGCATTGCTTCCCACTTCATAAGCGCCTACTTTAGCAGTTTTGCCTCGTGAATCGTTGATTCTGGCGTATACATTCAGCTTAACTGATTCAATTTCCCCAACTCCGGAAATACCGCTCAAGTCATATTTTAAGAACGTTTTGCGCAAGTAATCATTGGCTCCATTTTTTATATTTAAATAGCCAACAGAACCAAAGTTTTGATTCGCTTTACTTCCGGCATTTACATAGGCATCTTCCGCAACGTATACAATCACTTTCTCACCTTGGTCAACCGGATCACCATCCAATCCCGGCGTTTGTGTCGGATCATATTGAAACTGAATGACGTGGCTCTTGCCGATGGAACCCTTTGTATCAATTTCTAATTTCAAATAAGGCGACGTTTGCAACACGTTTATGGAAGCATCCTTCTTCATTTCCTTGAGCACGACTTTGCCGAGATCAACGACGATTTTGTCCTGCTTCTGTGTCGGATCCGACACAGAGACAGTCAGTTTGTCCCCATCTTCCTTCACCATGACGGAAGCCGGATTGAAAGCGCGAACAAATTCAGCCTGACTTGCCTCCCAGAAATTGAATGCGGTCATTCCTAGCTTGTTCTCTCGAACAGCATGTACCTTATTCGATTTGCTCAATATTTCGATATCGGGATTCAGGCTGTATTGCTCGGTCCCAGTGGCATCTTTATTCGGCAATAATACGTAGGCGTAAGAACTATTCTGCGGAGCATTGCCGTGATCAAACGCCAAGCTTAAGTAATTTCTCGTCATCTGCTCTGACGAGCCTCCATTATTAATGTCTTTCCAGGAACCCGTTCTTGCTTCGCGTTTCCCCGCTATATCAGCTCTCTCCGGGAAATAATAACCGATATCTGAACCGGCAGTATTGCCCTCCAAATGGGCCCAACTCATCCCTTTCAGCGATTCCTCCCATCCAAGAACGTCTGATTTCGCCTTCCCGTCCACGGTAAGCTTGTTCGTTCCATTTGCATTTAATTGACGATTTTCCACAATCGTTTCAACTTTACGGTTAGCCGAACTTGCAATATCGGAACCCAAAGCCACAATTTCATCATCGAACATGAACCATGACTTTTTGCCTTGCAATTCACTTCCCGTACTTCCTTTTAGCGAGAAATTCATTCCTACAGCTCCGAATTGGTCTTCCATCGACGATCCGCCGACCCAGGCTTTCGGATTATAATACGATGCCCAATCTTTAGGTCCCTGCGCATAGCCGTCAGTTGTTGTACCCGCTAAGCGATACATATCAACTGTTGGCCAATATTGATTACTGTATTGAGACAAGTCGTTATTATAGAGGCTGGTCATTCCGATTCCCGTATACCAACCTTTCTTGTTCTCTCCGTTGCCAAATTCAAAGGCTGAAATACGATCTGAAAACATACTGAGCGCAAATCCGTAGCCCGGACGCAGGTGAACGACTCGATCCATCGCAGCAAAATTCTGATGCTTCACCAGCTCCCCGCGTGACATAATGGTAAAATCTTTCATGATAGCCTTAATCAGATTCATCTCATAAACCGGCATATTCTCGTAATAGTTAGAGAATGTGATATCAGATTGTACCCATTCCTTGATCATGCTTTTAATCTTGATGGATTGCTCCGTAGGCGCTCCTTCGGCCAATCGTGCCATCGTTCGAATGATTGCACGTCCGGTCAAATGATCGGAATCCTTCTCCCGAGAAATGCTGCGCCCTTTCACCATGTCCATCATGGCTCCTTTATAGATCAGAGCCTCGAATGAATCCTCGATCCAATCATACACATTCTCCACGCTCGGATCTTGGATTTCCCATGGCGATGTGTTAAACAAATACAATAAATCGGCCATTCTTCCGACTAAGACGCCCCCATACGATCCCGTATAGGCAATGTTAGAGTGCTGAATTAAAGAGCCATCCTCATATATACCATCACCGCTCTTCGCGTATTGGAATTCCCTAAATATCGAATTTTGGCCTTGCTCAATCTTGAAGCTCTGCTTACCGACAACACCGCGCAGTACAACAACAAGCGCTTTGTCGAGCAAATTCGCACCCGTTTCTGTCACACTTGCATTTTGTACCCTTTTCGTTGGATCCGGTACGAACTTATCGATTACATTTAGAAATTTTTCAAGTTTCTCTTTGGTTAAATCGTCGTATAGGAGTACAAGAATGTCCATTAACGCCTGCGGTGTTCCTATTTCCCAATCCCACCAGTTGCCGACGATTTTTTTATTTTCGTTATATTGATAGGCATACATCCAATCCAGGGCCCCGACAATGTCATCCTTCAGTTTCGAATCTCTGAATTGAGCCGTACCCTCAGTTGAATACGCGATCGCCATATCCTTAATCATGCTATAAGCTGTAGATATCGCAGCAGAATCAGTATTTCCTTTATCAATCACATCTTGCCACAAATATTGCGCATCTGGCGTCTTATTCATTCGATCCCAAGTACCCGTTCCTTCGGGATTTGAAATGCGAATCGACAATTTCTCGATGTAAGCGCTAACATCAGAATCATTCATATCCATCCAGGCTCCGCCTACCAATTTGTCATACCATTTCTGTCTGAGGGCGTTGTAACCGTCCAACATACCACCGGATTCCACCGTCACGAAAGATTTGGCGGTAATCAATCCGTCTGGGGTAGACACCGTTATCGTCGCAGTTCCATAATCTTCGGCGGTAACCGTTCCTTCATACACGCTAGCAACCTTCGGGTCGGACGAAGTCCAAATGACCGATCGATCTACCACATCCTGCGGTGTAAAGATTGGCGTCAATACCGTGCTGCCCCCTTTTTCCAAAGAAACCAGCTTCGGTTCTAATGCCAAGCCCGTAACTCCTTCCCGGCTTTGAAGCGTCAGATCATCAAACCATACGGTCCCCTGACCCGTTTCGAAAAATGGCTCCAGTCTCACATATTTCGCATCGGCCGGAACCGATAAAACGACTTCCTGCAAAGTCCAATCGTTCGTCCCCGACATTTTATTCGTCGCTGGCCCGTCTGCTAGCTTTTCATCCCGGTCACTGCCATCCAGTCCTTTTATTCTTTTGTAGAACTGTGTTCTAACGAAAACTCCGCCGTTGGAAACGACATCTGAGGTTTTGATCCAAGCTCCTAGCTTATAGTCACCACCCGTTAAAACCGGTACGTTGATGGAAAGTCCTGTTCTGTCGCTCCCCAAGTGCTCAATTTGCACCGAATAGGCTCCCGAATGGTAAACGTCACTAGTTACTGAGACCTTTCCGTTCTTGCTGGCTAACCAAGCCCCCCATCCTTCCGGTTGTAACCCGCTCCATTCTGGCTCCTTCGCGGAAACTACTTTTTCGAAACCTCCATTTGGAACCATGTTTTCTTCCATTTCACTAACTACTTTTTCGAAACCACCATCTAAAACCATATTTTCTTCCATTGTATTATCTGCAGATACATTTCCTAACAGCGATTGAAACGGGACTAGTAGTTGCAACATCATACAAACAAGCAAAACTACCGACATTCTTTTATAAAGCGCTTTCATAAAAATCCCCCTTTCACTTCTTAAGTTGATGCTTCATCTCCATGTTTCATCATAAATTGAATGATTGGTCTTGCGACAGGTTGGATTTTTACCTGTTCAGGCACAATTTTGACTTCAAAACAAGGAAAATATAAGTAACGGGCCATATCGATCGACATCAAAAGGACATTTGAATTCTAAAAGGCATAGATCGTTTTTCTTTAGCACTATATTTGCATATGCTTTTCATTCCTATTATCTACCGGGCTCTCTTGGTGCTTTCGCACAAACAAAAGAGTGCCTTTTTCCATGCGACAGTCCGTCCCTCATCCATAAAGAGGCGCTGCGCATAAAAAGACACTCCCATGCGGTTCAGATGTATTGGTCCAAGTAGACAATTTCTCTACCCGCCGTACCTTCAATCTCTAGCGTTTGGATACTAACAACTTCATGTCGGAGATCAGCTTGTCCAGCTTGCCGTAATCTTGCACTAGCTCGCCGATTTGTGCATCCTGGCTGCACATACTGCCATGCATCTCTTCTACCGAGGCCATATTCTGCTGCGTCGAAGCTGCGATATCTGCCATACTGTCCGTGATATCCTGCTGACGTTTGTGAAGATCTACAGCCGAACCGCCGACCTGGTCGGCGTTCTCCTTGACCTGTTCCATATTCTCATGAATGGTCCCGATTAGGCGCTTCACTTCTTGGGATACCTCGCTACTGGTCTTCACAGCCTGTTGCCCCTGTATTACCTGGGTATTCACCGCGCTGATCCGCTCCCGGATGCCCGACAAAATGCTGTCGATCTCCGCAGCAGCGCTGCTGGAGCTATCGGCCAGCTTCCGCACCTCGCCCGATACGACTGCGAAACCCAACCCATGCTCTCCGGCACGCGCCGCTTCAATCGCTGCATTCAGCGCGAGCAGGTTCGTCTGGTCCGCCAAGCCGCGGATGACCGTCACGATCGAGCTGACGCGTTCGTTCTCCTCGTTCAGCAACTGCATCACCTGAACCGTGTGATCCATCATTTCATGTACACTCTCTACCTCACCGGAAAGTACGCCAATCTGCGTGCTGCTGCGCTCCGTGAGCTTGGTATTCTCAGCGGCGTAATGCTGCAGTTGCTCCGTTCCTTCCAATAGCTGTCCAACCGCTTTGTTCATGATTTGTGAATATTCATTGATATGCATGATGTTGTCTGTCTGTTTTTCGATGGAGGTCGTCATTTCCGCAAAGCTATACGTGACTTCCCTTGAGATGTCCCCGGCTCCCCGCACACCTGATTGTTGGGTGCCGTTAAACTCGTTCAAGACAAGCACCGAATCCTTCAGTTGCTGAAGCATGCCGTCCACCATCTCTTTGGCCTCCTGCGTCTCCTGCTGTCTTTCCGTTACCTGCCGCTGCAGCCGCTGGCTAAATGTTGCAGAGAACGCGAGTGCCGCCGTTGCAAACGCCAAGTACATGTACAAGTATATCAGTGACTCTCCCGGAAACAGCTGCTCCCGGTACGTCGGATCCAGATATAAATAGGTGCTAACGCCCGCTCCCAGTATGCCGGAGAAAATAATCGGCCTGTAATCCGCGTACAGCGTCATGACCGCTAAGCTGACATAAATCAGAAAGTAAGTGCTGATGATCGGATGAGGATCCGACAGAATCAACAGCATAGTGATGATCGTAAAAGTACAGGCCACAAAATATTTGATATAGTTGACCAAAACGCGTCGATAGGTCATCCATGTAGCTGTACCGCAGGTGAGGAGGCCGATGCCAACCAGCAGCAGAATCATGTCCATGCCTAACCCGATGGCCAAATCCGTGAGAACGCCCAGCCCCAGCATCCCCCATAAAATTATGACAAAAAGCCGATTGCGTTTATCCAGTTCAGTAAGTTCTACCGTTTTCATCGTTTCATGCTCCTTCTGCTCTATGTATCGATATTTATTAATATGAATCTAAATAGTCCCGGCTCCTGTATACACAGCGTCCTGCGGGGATGTTATCCATGAGTAACGGTCTTTGTGGTTATATACTTCTTCCACGTTCAAGATTGTAGGGACGACGTAATCGCCTTTATAAAACACTTTCTGTGAAACTTTCTCCATGGGGATCTTGAACGAAATCCGCAGTGCTCGCTGCAGCACCGGTTCTAGTAGTGCAACATAGTACTTCAGCTTATTCTTTTCTCCGAAATCCACTAGCGCGGACAGCAGCTCCGAGATGAAATGGCCACGATAGCTTTGTAGTACAGCCATCTTATCGATTTCTGCCACTGCCCCTTCAGCCTGCATAACAGCCGGATGCTGATCAAAGGCCGCAGTCTCGTTAATGGAACTGCCGCTGCTAAACGGCTTGATCTCCGTCGTTCCGACGTAATGCCCTTCTTTGGTAACGACTACGTATCTTTCGAGAATCCGCTCTGAGAACTCCAGGTCATAGCCTTTTTCCAACCACACGGTAGTCCAAACGCCGTTAAACATCGCCATCTCCAGTTCGTTCTCTACCCGTTTAAACATAGTCTCTTCTCCTTTTGGCAAGATGCCTCTGTCTCTCTGTCTCTATTATGAATTTCAGAAAAAATAAACTACTTATAACTTATCGGTCAAAATAACGAAAAAAATTAGTGTCCGTAGCCGAATTAATGCCCTTTTTGTTATAATATCCCAAAATAAAATAAGAGAATCCACGACTCAACAAGGGATGTGACGCATTCGTAACATGGATCGATGTCGAGTAAAGAGAGTCAAAAAAATACCGCCTCCCTAAAGGAGCGGCTATATAGGAATTTCAATCCACGCATCTCCGAGGGATGCGACTAGATCTGCGAACACACGAGTTGTACACACAGAAAAGTTTCAATCCATACATCCGCGAGGGATGCGACGATAAACGTGGTGTTGCTGTGGTGTATGGAGATGCATTTCAATCCACGCATCCGCGAAGGATGCGACTGCGCTCTCCGCTCGTGTTAATTCACCTTTAGGACGATTTCAATCCACGCAACCTCGAGGGATGCGACACTAATAGGGTGGTTTGCTCTATGGAGTATACTAATTTCAATCCACGCATCCGCGAGGGATGCGACTAGCTTCCCAATCGATTGCTTCAGTAGTGCTAGAATTTCAATCCACGCATCCGAGAGGGATGCGACTTATATCGTCTGGTGTTTTACGTTCTGGTAATGATTTCAATCCACGCATCCGCGAGGGATGCGACTTTCTAATCGGTATGTTCTTGGTACTCGATAAAGGATTTCAATCCACGCATCCGCGAGGGATGCGACTCAAATGAGATTATCGGATTGATAAGAAATGCTGATTTCAATCCACGCATCCGCGAGGGATGCGACTAAAAAGGAAGGTTATTTTGTCGAAACGCATGATAATTTCAATCCACGCATCCGCGAGGGATGCGACGGAAAATCCAAACATCTCCTTTCAAGGAAATGACGATTTCAATCCACGCATCCGCGAGGGATGCGACTCCAATGAGTTTTTATAAGGAGTTGGTTAAAAAATTTCAATCCACGCATCCGCGAGGGATGCGACTGACGCAACGGCGGTCGCTGGGGATATGTTAGTAGATTTCAATCCACGCATCCGCGAGGGATGCGACGGATACTATGTTCCTGGTTGTTGTCTATAACCCGATTTCAATCCACGCATCCGCGAGGGATGCGACTTTTATGTTTTTCCGACTCTAGGCAAGCTGATATATTTCAATCCACGCATCCGCGAGGGATGCGACGTCTGTATCATGTCGTGAGGGTCTTTCTTGCTTGCATATTTCAATCCACGCATCCGCGAGGGATGCGACTCGTAACGTTGGAAAGCTCAAAGCAAAGCATATAAATTTCAATCCACGCATCCGCGAGGGATGCGACTTGTCGCATTAGCACAGTTAAGCCGAAGCGTAATTTCAATCCACGCATCCGCGAGGGATGCGACACTTGTTGTTTCCCTCCTCTGTTATTCCTGCAAAATTTCAATCCACGCATCCGCGAGGGATGCGACGATATTCAGCGCCACGGTCAAAAGCTTCGACAGAATTTCAATCCACGCATCCGCGAGGGATGCGACTTGGAATTCATCCGACCGACAAGTCCAGATTTTCCCATTTCAATCCACGCATCCGCGAGGGATGCGACGCAATTACAGCGGTTATTACTTTTTGGTTTATAAATTTCAATCCACGCATCCGCGAGGGATGCGACCTTGATACTTATTAATTCGCTCGGCTACTCTAGATTTCAATCCACGCATCCGCGAGGGATGCGACAGCACTGGCATTACAGCAAGCGGGATACGCAGGAATTTCAATCCACGCATCCGCGAGGGATGCGACCTAATTGTTTAGCGGCTTTTGCCTGCGAACCATAATTTCAATCCACGCATCCGCGAGGGATGCGACTTAACATCATCTAGCACCACTCCCCCACTTGTGATTTCAATCCACGCATCCGCGAGGGATGCGACTGAATTTGTTTGATACTTTGGCGGCACTGCCTAATATTTCAATCCACGCATCCGCGAGGGATGCGACCGGACTTAGCCCTAGACGCTCATAACTTTTTCGATTTCAATCCACGCATCCGCGAGGGATGCGACGATAATTCAATCAGCGCATCCCATACGGAATCTTATTTCAATCCACGCATCCGCGAGGGATGCGACGTATTTATACTGAATTACATGTTCATGGTAATAGTATTTCAATCCACGCATCCGCGAGGGATGCGACGGGTTCTATCTAGTAATTTACTTGATGGTACTATTTATTTCAATCCACGCATCCGCGAGGGATGCGACAAAGTTGGTGTGATTGGCACTGTAATTACAAAAATTTCAATCCACGCATCCGCGAGGGATGCGACGCCCCGGCTCCTACAAAAGATGTAGCCCGTTGTTATTTCAATCCACGCATCCGCGAGGGATGCGACGTTTGATAGGTTTGTCCTATAAGTGAGATTCGTGTCATTTCAATCCACGCATCCGCGAGGGATGCGACTGACACTAGCTCGATTTGCACTTCGTCTTTCGATATTTCAATCCACGCATCCGCGAGGGATGCGACTTTCTTCTTCTAATTCTTCTGCATAATCTTGATAAAATTTCAATCCACGCATCCGCGAGGGATGCGACGTTCCTAATCCTTTATATGATTTCACTCCTCATGAATTTCAATCCACGCATCCGCGAGGGATGCGACCAAAGATTAAATTTGCAATAGATAGGAGATTGAATTTCAATCCACGCATCCGCGAGGGATGCGACGCGCATAAGGATGATTTGCAATACTTCATTACTATTTCAATCCACGCATCCGCGAGGGATGCGACCTCGACTAACAATATGGTCGAACTTTATCAGGACATTTCAATCCACGCATCCGCGAGGGATGCGACCGGAAATACCTTACTGGGTAGTGGTTCGTTTTTGATTTCAATCCACGCATCCGCGAGGGATGCGACCGAAGGTGATATCATTAAACAAACCTACCACAAAATTTCAATCCACGCATCCGCGAGGGATGCGACCGAATCTGATGAAGAACCCCCTTTCAATAGAATTATTTCAATCCACGCATCCGCGAGGGATGCGACGTCATTTTCTTATAAGCCAGCTTCACGGCATACAGATTTCAATCCACGCATCCGCGAGGGATGCGACTCAGACAATTACGACCGCATAAGGGGTCCAGCTATTTCAATCCACGCATCCGCGAGGGATGCGACTTATGTATTATCCCTAACGTATAAATTATCTGATCGATTTCAATCCACGCATCCGCGAGGGATGCGACATCTAGGAAGCGAAGTCATACTGGCAGGATAGGAAATTTCAATCCACGCATCCGCGAGGGATGCGACGGACAGTTAGAGCCGGGGAGCTAGGGGCGATTATATTTCAATCCACGCATCCGCGAGGGATGCGACCTAGAGTGGGTAAATGACAACTGGGAAATGGAGAGATTTCAATCCACGCATCCGCGAGGGATGCGACCGCGATGAGCAAAAGGGTTAAATATACGTACCTTATTTCAATCCACGCATCCGCGAGGGATGCGACCGAAACATATTGATTGCCCGTTGTAGTCTCCCATATTTCAATCCACGCATCCGCGAGGGATGCGACTCCGATTTTCTAGTAATTTAACCTAGAAATCAGCCTTCCCTAACCAAAACATCATTTAAATTATACATTTTTTTCTTTATTTGGATGTATTGCATGGTTTTCTCGGTGCGAATGTCCCGGGAAATTCATGTTCGCTTTGGATTCGCACTACAAAATTAAAGGCCCTTCCAAATCAAGGGAGGCTTTAATGCCAATGTGCTCAACTTTGTTTCTGTAATTGTTGCCAAGTTGATAGAATCTAAGACTGTCCTGATTCTGGTCAATTACATCTTCAAGCTTCATTTTTAATACAGCGAATTGGGTCGAATCAACAATACATTCAAACACGGAGTTTTGGACGCGTTGACCGTGATTCTGACATATTTTTGATACATTACGTAATCTTCTCTGCCCTTCACTATCCATCGTACTTACATCATATGTAACTATTATCAGCATTAGCTGCACCTACTTCCATAGGAATGGAGGGTACTCATCCAGATCATTTCGCAAATACCGTGCTAATAGTAAGGCTTGAACATGCGGTACTAATCCCCAAGATATTTTCTCGGCTAAATACGGGTGTGTAATCTTCTCTTGCTTCTTATTTTGCCACGCACCCAGGAATTTCTTTCTGGCTTCATCCGTCATGATCACGGCTCCATTTTCCTTACGAACGAAATCTTCTGGATTGACTATTCTTTTATTAATCAGCGACAACACAAATCTGTCTGCAAACACCCCACGCAATTCCTCCATGACATCTAAAGCGAGCGATGCCCGCCCGGGACGATCTCGATGCAAAAATCCTATGTATGCATCTAACCCAACTCCCTCTAAAGCAGATGTCATGTCATTAGCCAGTAGTGTATAGGCAAGCGACAGCATGGCGTTCACAGGATCTAATGGTGGTCTGCGGGAACGAGAGCGAAAAAAAAAGTCGTCTTTCTGCTGTAAAATCATTTGGTCAAACAGTTTATTATAGCTTAAGGCAGCCTGTCCCTCTAATCCCCTTAACCGCTCCAAATCCTCACATTCTCTTATATCTGCCATAATAGAAGATAGGTGCAAAGACACTTCCTTAAACCCTGTAATATCTATACGTAGTGGATAATCTCTAGTCATTCTTTCAATCATCCATTTATGGTTATAAATCTTACCTATAATAAAATTCCGGGCAATTCTTGCTGATAGCTCTTCATCTTCAGATGCAAGAGACTGTTTCTTCCTTAGAACTACATTCCCCTTACTGGAACCAATAACTCTGGCAAGGAACCTCCCGTTCATCGTTAAGAAGACAATGGAAATATTCCTCTCCGCACAATATCCCATTAACGCTGGGCTTGCCCCTGTATAACCAAAGGTCACAATAGATTCCAGATTATGAAGAGGTAATCTACCTAACTTCTCCTGTTCCTTAAGTAGGACAACATTGTCCCCATCTAGCGATAAATAAACATCGGGTTGAGTAACAAATAGTGTATTCAGAAGTTTTTTCATTCCCCAATTTTCCCTTCGATATAACTTTTCACAGTTCGTTTATTCATGAGTTCAGGTAAACATATCGAATGAAGGGAGCAACTGTTGCAAAAGGAACCTGTTTTCACTTTAGGAGTAAATTTCCGGCTGTAATAATCTTGCATTTCTGAAACGACTAATCTCACTTTACTTTTAATCTCAGCAGTCAGTGGCACTTCGACTCGATGTTTAATTTCATTATAGAACATATAACCCGTGTTTATTTCACACAGAAGCATTTCCTCCAAACATAAAGCTTGAGCTGTTAGCTGTAAAAGATCAGCATCATCCATCTTAGGTTTTCCCCGTTTGTATTCAACTGGATATGGCATATACTTTCCCTCAGCTCCACTGATTTCAACACCACTGTTATCTCTGATAAACTCAACCACATCACAAATACCTGTTATTTTCAGGTCATTAGATTTGACAGGCATGGCACGTACGATGAGTTTATCACCCCGTTTCTCTCTAACAAATGGCTGATCCGCCTTACGATGTAAATACTGACCTTCAACAGTTCTAACGTTCTCCTCCCACTGCTGTTCAATATGAATAAGTGCCCACTGTCGCCTACAAAATTGAAAATGTTGAATCCCAGACAACATTAAATAATCATCGTCTTCACTACAGGCCATCTATGATCTCAACCTTTAATCCTTCCAATTCATTCAATTCTATAGAATAATCATCAATGGTTTTGGGCTCTTCGACACGTGATTTTATCGTTAGTGAGCGATGTACTTTGGCGGAAGAATATTGACCCAGCTTAGAAGAATGCTCCCACCAATATACTTTATGAATTTCCATACTTCCATCGGGTCTTGCGGCAGAGGAATCATTTTCAAATAGTGTTACAAGCGCTTGCTTAATCTTGTCCGCATCTTCGTATGTAAACCCGGTTTTCTCCGCTAATTGAGTATTGATGCTCCCATAAATAACATAAAGTCCATAATCCACACGATGTTTCATTCCCATCGTATCCGAGCCTCTGTCCTTGCCCGGTTCCGAGTTGACACTCTTCGTGATTTGCATACTTGTAATATCAATCGGATTAACGCTGGTAGCCGTATGAATAGAGACTGGACCTCTTACACCAACAGAGACACCTGCCCCTTTATCAGCGCTTTTGAATGCAAACACCTGTCCAAAGCTGCGAACATCAATCCATTCCTGGCAAGCAACACTGGCGAATTCATCACTTGAGGCTGTTTTTGACTTCAAAATTTTATTCAAATCAGCATTCGCATCTGCGCGCTCTCTTAAACTGTTAAATGCATCTACTTTACGATCATTGGATTGGACAAAAATAGATTCTCCCATGTCCTGCAGACGGTTTCTAATCTTCCGCTTAATCGCTACATCCGAAATCTCACCATGGCCGTCGTAATTCTGCCGTGGACGATTACCATTCAACGGATCTCCATTGGGGTTAGCACTCTTTACGGATAATACGACAGCAAAATCAATCTTATGATCTAATGTTGACATATTAATCACTCCTCATTAGATGCATTTACTGCATCATTATTATTATTTTCTTTCTTTTGGTAGAGTTCGTGTCTTTGACTATAAAAACCTAACAAGTATTTTCCAGATAGAGGCTTGTTGCTGAAATCGTCGACTTTAAATTTGGATGCAACTTCATCAATAATTTTGGAAAGGTAGGTTGCTTTTGTACCTAACCGTGCCTGATACGGCTGCAAACTTCTTTGGATCGTCATCCAGGTTCTCTCGGGATGCATTGAAAAAGAATTCATATAACGAATCGCGTTGCTGGAACGCATCTCATCCCCTAATGCCCGTCTTTCCAATACATCAGCAACCGCTAACAATCGTCCAAATAAATAATCGCGATCATCCGTTTCTGTATCTAACGCCAACTTTAATCCCTCCTGTCTATTAATTAAGGCACATGCGATGCTTAACGTCTTCTCCCATTCCCATTTTTCCATCGATACAGGGTTGGTTGCTCGGTGGATGGCACTATTTACAATATCTTGTGGAATCCTAATGTCATCTACAATACATGGCAGCATCCGTTCCATTAGTCCCTTTACTATCTTCTCATTCGCCCGTGGCCCATAAGCTGCAAAAGCAATATCTTTCGTGGCTGGCGCACCGATAAATTGCACAAACTCCCCCTGATCATCTTTGCGATAACGATGCAGCCACACACAGGTTGAATGCCACTTCTCCAACTTGTCCAAATATAGATTCTTATCCATATTTCGATAGTGCAGCACGGCCATTCGTCCAGTTGTTGCTGAATCAAGAATCATAATATTAACGTCTGCCTTGGTAGACAGATCATTCCTATAACCATCCAAGGCTTTGGAGACTTCATTCGCATACTCTTGGTTAGTGTAAGATTTCTTGGCAAGAATGATTGGTCTAGGATCAATCGCAAAAGTATCTACGGTTGGATCAGGAATATCCAGAGCATCATTGCCCCATACCAAAAACACCCGTTGATCGGCAAATCTACCTTGGCGATTAATTAACCATTTAAGTGCATTGTGCGCCTTTTGAGACACTTCATAACTAATACTTGCAGCCTCGTTACTTGAATTAAACCGACCTCGATAGGTAAAGCCACTTGAATCATTTGCTGAAATTAACTTCGCCTTGTCTGCCGCATTACGAATCTTGTTTGCATGCTTATCCGTACTTGGCAGAGTTTGTCCTGTTACATAGCAAATGTCCTCATTACCTAGCAAATCCCGATAATACTGAATGAAAGAATTATACATCTCCTGATCCTTCCACACTTCAGTTAAAATATCGCTAGGCGAATAAACATTAAAACGTATAAAAGCACTTTCCTGTCCACCTGCAACTGCGGCGAAAATAGGAGGTTTATCAGAATGTAGTAACTCGTATTTTTTATCCCATTTCTCAATTAGCCGATGGTCAGAATCAATAAACAAGATGTTATGTTCTACTAAATCACGAATAAGTTGGCCTTTTTTCAAATAATTATAAATACTACGAACCTTCGAAGTACCATGTGGTGAGTTGGCCCATTCCCCTAATTGCTTAATGTAATGTATGAAAGATTCAGCATCCTCTCCTTCACCGCTATAAACAGTAAAATCACCAGCTACATAAACTAATTTGTCGTGCAAGGGATAAGGAGATATTACCTTACCTGCCCGACTCGCTGACTTCTCTGTACATGGAATTAATGTGCTCATATCGTTCTTGTCGATCACGAAAGCTGAATGAAATTCACCGTCTTCCGTAATTCCTACTTCAATATGAGCATTTTGCGTTGTATGAGAGACAGGCAGTAACGTGTACTCTTGACCGTTATATTTTTGTTCAATGATACCAACTCTATCCAGATTGGACTCATAAGTCTCGTATAAATTTAATAGCCAGCTCATAGATCCCCACCCCCTTCCATTTGGGCATATAGCTCATCTACTGATTCTACATTGGTTTGGTCAAAATGCTTCGGTTTCATATCATCCGCTGCTTTACGAATCTGCGTACATTCATCGGGACGTATAAACTCGATCACACCATCTCTCATGACGGGACTCCATAGACGCACTTCCATTTGATCCCGTCCCGTTTCATCCGGATAACTGATGCCATGCACCATATTACCGAGATGTATATCACCATAATCATCGTAAAATCCCTTACCTTCCCCAAATACACAGGGCTCCACATAACCCTGACATTCCCGTGTTCCGAGGAAAATATCTCTTCGACCTCCGGCTTGAACACATCTCCGGAAAATATTATGATGCTTATTTTCGTTACGGTCATGCGCCAAATCCGGACGGTTCATGTTAAATTCAAAGTGAGCTGTCACCTGGTAACGAACATCTCTTAAATAAGTATAGTTAGCCAGCGTATTTCCCCCGCCGTACTCGATTGGACGAATGCCTTTGGATTCCATGCGGATAGGTTTCATTACACGGATCTTGTCTACAATCATAATTAGTGTGGGTTTCCAATATATGGATTCCACTACACCTTTTAGTGCCTGATAGCTCGGCACCTGGTAAGAGAGTTTTTCCCCGCCCAGTTTGGTGAGAGGATCCGTGAACAGCGCATAGTTTCCTGTAATTTCAAACTCTACCGAATTTCTCATAGTCTCACCTCCTTTCTTGAGTTGTCTTTATCGTTTCCATAATGATCTAAATACTAATACATACTCAAATCAAACCCACTCTCATTCTGAAGATCAAGACCAAATTCCTCACTATAAGCTCCTTCTTTTAATACCAAGACATGTCCATCAAGACAGCTCTCCAATCCAGCGTTCTTATCCAATTGATCGTGTTCATATTTAAATAAATTAATCGTATACTGTTGCGATCTACGTAATAATCGTGTTAGCTCTTCAATTCTGCGTTCACCATTCAGTTCTGCAATAATGTCCTTACCCTCATCCCCATATGGTACGATTACCGATGTTGTAAGATCATGAATTACACGAAAATGTTCAGCGGCTGTTCTATAGCTGTTCGCCAAGAATAAAGGAAGCCGCTCTTTATTCTTGGTAGAGTAGGCTTGAAAGTATGAATTATCAGCAATATTAGCTAACAATAAACTAGTCATCTTCGAGCCTAATTTAGGTATAGGGTAATCCAAGTCCGTTTTAAATTTAGAATAAAACTCTTTAAAATATTTCTCCATAGCTTGAATTGATAATATATGGCCGCCATGATATTGCTGATTATTTTTCAAATCAATAAGAATCTTCTTAGATATTTCCTTGCCAACCTTAATTTCTCGTAAATGCTTAAGGTTTTCTTCGATATGATCTATTACATAAACCTGTTGTAATTCTTGCTCCCCATGACGATTGCATCTGCCTGCAGCTTGCGCAATAGAATCTAGTCCGGCCAAAGAACGAACCACACATTCAAAACTGACATCTACTCCTGCCTCAATTAATTGTGTGCTGATACATATGATTTTATCGTCATTGTTTAAATGCTCTCTAATTTTTTGCAAAAGATCGTTCCGATGCGCAGCACACATAGATGTACTGAGATGATAGATAGGGACATCGCTTCCAGCCATGTTTAATTGCATTTGCTGATACAATCTTTTCACTACTGTCTTAGTATTTAAAATAACTAGCACACTTTGAACCTCATCTATTTTCTCCACAATAAAGTCACATAGCTTATCATTATTAAACCCTTCGTCTGTCGCCTGATCGATCACTTCCACACGTTTAAATGCTTCAATGACATGATCCAGATTATCAATCATTTCAGCGTCTGTGTTAATCTTCAGCTTATGCTCAACAAAGTCTAAGGCCGGCTGCGTTGCAGTGCATAACACAATACCGGAATGACCAAAGGTCCGCAAAAAATTTAATGCTTCATTAAATAAAGAGACACATGAAACGGGTACCTTCTGCACTTCATCAAAGATGATAACCGATTCGCATAAGTTATGTAGACGTCGAATGTTCCTGCTTCCTTTGGCATAAAACACATTCAAAAACTGTACCATTGTAGTAAAAATAATCGGCGAATCCCAGTTATCTTTGGCAAGCTTCAACTTTTGCTGTACGTTGACCACGCCATCCAAATGCTCATCATCATCACTCGTGTCCTCAACTACATTTGAGTGATGCTCCAAAATATTAGCGTCGTCCAGTAGAATCTTGCGTACTTCCGCTGCATTTTGCTCAATTATTGTTGTATAAGGAACGACATAAATAATATGTTTTTTGTGATATGTCTTGGCGTGCTTAAGTGCATATCTCAAGCTGGCCAAAGTTTTACCGCCGCCGGTTGGAATGGATAAAGTGTAGATGCCAGTTGGCCTCTCGGCACAATGGTCACACTGTCTAGACATCTCGCTTCTTAATAAATTAATAGGAGTTTGGGAACTACTTTGACCTGCAAAAGAATCAATCTTACTCATAAGCTTGTCATAATAAGAAGCAAAAAGCTGCTTATAATCAAGAGCCGGTTCATCAGCTTTATTTCCCTCAAATAGTCGGGTGTTTGTTCGATCGGCATCGATTAAAGCGCTGAATATAAACTTGGTTAAGAACATCAAATTTGTTTCAGAGCTCACGGAAGGTTCCTTATCTAAATAATTCCTCAACTCAGCAGCAGCCTCGTCTACATAATGATGGAATTCATCTTTACTCATCACTAGTTCAAAAAACCTCTGTTCCGTCCATTTGTATTCCTTCAAGTCTTTGTCTCGAACTCGCTGTAAATAGTTCGACTCTAGTTCCGGGTTCAGAAAATCCTGGAGATAAGAGTGATGAGATATAATTGCATTTCCAACAACTTCAGATAATAACCCTTTGTCTCGATGGATATTTTCGACATGGAATAATTTGTATAAAAACTTCCCACCTGCTGTTGAATGGTCAACACTCCCTCTTCGCGGAGGAGAATCCGGATTATTAACGGCCTCTATTATGTACTCTCTGAACTCATCCGTATATTTCCCCATATCATGTAACATACCAGCCAAACCAGCAATGTGTTCGACCCCTATTTTCGCTCCATAGGATTCCGCTAAAAGCTTAACCCCTAGCAAATGTTCTTCCACAGTCTGGTACTGATGATCGCTCTCACGAATATGAGCCACATAATTCATTTCACTTTCCCCCTGCGACATATTTTTACCCTAGTTATAAACATGATTCGACATACTTAATGAATCACCTTCCAAAATATTTATAAAATTGGTGATTCTAGGATATTGCCTCTTCGTAGCATTTATCAAAGCGTGATTAAGATTATTAATCTCCGTGGTTACTAACTATTAGCTGATTTAAGCGATACTAAGGATCTAAATAAATTAAGGTAATATCTTGTAAAAATACAAATAAGCCGAACCATTAGTTCGACCTACATTTTACATAATGATCCATTTGTCAGAACTTCATTATCCTTCGGACAACCTGAACTTGCTTTTATCTTCCCGCTTATAATCATTTCATGATCCCTATTGTACATTTATTAACGCGTCAACGAGGAATGTGACTGATATCTCAGTTGTTTGTCCTTGATGTGACCTGGCACTGCTAAAACATGGTCACTAACTTGGAATTTCAATCCACACATCCACGTGGGATGTGACGTCCGACAGGCCCCCGATTTGACCAAATCACCTAGCATTTCAATCCACACATCCACGTGGGATGTGACCATTAAATCAGACTATAGCGCTTGCGATATGTTTATTTCAATCCACACATCCACGCGGGATGTGACATATCATGACGTGCTTTCTGTGACATCGGATCTCATATTTCAATCCACACATCCACGTGGGATGTGACAAATTTAAGTTCTCGGTGTTCTCACTCATTCCTATTTCAATCCACACATCCACGTGGGATGTGACATAAACCACGCGCCGATGAGCGCAATAAGGAGACCATTTCAATCCACACATCCACGTGGGATGTGACAATGCATACAACCGAGGAAAAGCAACTCATCAAAATTTCAATCCACACATCCACGTGGGATGTGACCGATTGGGGACCGATATTGGAAGTGTCTACTTCTATTTCAATCCACACATCCACGTGGGATGTGACCCCAAACCCGAAGTATCGGTATGAGGACGACCACTAATTTCAATCCACACATCCACGTGGGATGTGACATCGAGGCCATAAACGATATTACACGGCGTACAGGATTTCAATCCACACATCCACGTGGGATGTGACCACAGCTGCATGCCATACCAGTAAACGTAATGGATATTTCAATCCACACATCCACGTGGGATGTGACTCGTACATCCATGTCGCATAATCGCAAACAAAAAATTTCAATCCACACATCCACGTGGGATGTGACTTTAAACTTTCATTATGACGTTCTTTTAATTTTATTTCAATCCACACATCCACGTGGGATGTGACTGTAATTAATCAAGCGGGATCAACGTTCAATGGTATTTCAATCCACACATCCACGTGGGATGTGACTTGACGCAAGCCCAAGGAGATATGCACGATTTACGATTTCAATCCACACATCCACGTGGGATGTGACTTTTGATCGCAATAAACGCCGTCATGAACCAAATCATTTCAATCCACACATCCACGTGGGTTGTGACAACGTACAGCCGATCTTCTCGGAAATATGAAAATATTTCAATCCACACATCCACGTGGGATGTGACGATGATGTACTCGGTCTATCGATACTGAGTACAATTTCAATCCACACATCCACGTGGGATGTGACTACCTACCTGAAAGGATGGACAAGCCATGGGATATATTTCAATCCACACATCC
This sequence comes from Paenibacillus anaericanus, assembly GCF_003994475.1. Classification (GTDB taxonomy): domain Bacteria; phylum Bacillota; class Bacilli; order Paenibacillales; family Paenibacillaceae; genus Fontibacillus; species Fontibacillus anaericanus. Next base: position 55,589 of record NZ_RZNY01000018.1, read on the forward strand.
ACGTGGGATGTGACTGGATTACGACACAGTATGGGGACACTTTTGTTAATTTCAATCCACACATCCACGTGGGATGTGACAGTTTCGTCCTACTGCTCAATATCTTTAATGTTGATTTCAATCCACACATCCACGTGGGATGTGACTTAGATTCCAATCTACCAATGCTAACTCTGGATAATTTCAATCCACACATCCACGTGGGATGTGACAAGGCTAAAGTGATAAGCCCTTTATATCCAATTTGATTTCAATCCACACATCCACGTGGGATGTGACCATCACTGTGAATAAAACCGTTCATAAGAATTGGAGATTTCAATCCACACATCCACGTGGGATGTGACGTATAACCTTTATGTTACCGACAACGGAGGACAATTTCAATCCACACATCCACGTGGGATGTGACACCATATTTAATTGGAGTTATATTAGTACTAGGTATTTCAATCCACACATCCACGTGGGATGTGACTATGAGTACAGGAATATTCCCAAGATGCGCAAAATTTCAATCCACACATCCACGTGGGATGTGACGTTCAACTGATTGAGGAGTATTTGTATTACTAACCGATTTCAATCCACACATCCACGTGGGATGTGACGTCGAAATCGAACTCGGAACCGGAGGAAAAGGAGATTTCAATCCACACATCCACGTGGGATGTGACACCTAAACGCAATGAATTCGATGATTGCTAAGATATTTCAATCCACACATCCACGTGGGATGTGACGAATACGGTCTGGATCATCATTGTTAACCACAGGATTTCAATCCACACATCCACGTGGGATGTGACAACGGAGGTTTGAATGATTAACCCTTATAGGGGAATTTCAATCCACACATCCACGTGGGATGTGACTGCCGCTAGATAATCGTTTGATCTGATCTAATGATTTCAATCCACACATCCACGTGGGATGTGACATTTTTACTTGGTGTCATAGTGGCGTCTTCTGTCGATTTCAATCCACACATCCACGTGGGATGTGACAACTGTAATCAAAAGATTTTGGTGTACATCTAAAATTTCAATCCACACATCCACGTGGGATGTGACGTAACGAATACCTCAGAGAATTTATACGAGATACAATTTCAATCCACACATCCACGTGGGATGTGACGCCTTATCCGGTGTCTGGGGAGCTTATGGATTTTATTTCAATCCACACATCCACGTGGGATGTGACGATGTTACAATAGCAGATACAGGGACAACTACAAATTTCAATCCACACATCCACGTGGGATGTGACAATTGAAAATGAAGTTATTGAAATTATGGATAAAATTTCAATCCACACATCCACGTGGGATGTGACTCAAACAAATTCACTATAAACTCTTCGGGTTTCGATTTCAATCCACACATCCACGTGGGATGTGACGATATCCTTAATAAAGACGAAAAGGCAAAAGAAATATTTCAATCCACACATCCACGTGGGATGTGACTGGAGCCGGGCAACTATTTGTCGTTTACTGTTAGGATTTCAATCCACACATCCACGTGGGATGTGACTAGTGTACGTCTGTTTCGTGACCATCAACAACTAAATTTCAATCCACACATCCACGTGGGATGTGACTAGTGTACGTCTGTTTCGTGACCATCAACAACTAAATTTCAATCCACACATCCACGTGGGATGTGACTAGTGTACGTCTGTTTCGTGACCATCAACAACTAAATTTCAATCCACACATCCACGTGGGATGTGACGCGGTCTAGGGGTAAAGCCCCTACTGACGAGGTCAATTTCAATCCACACATCCACGTGGGATGTGACAGGAACGCCACAGAGAGAGCTCACCTAACTGGACATTTCAATCCACACATCCACGTGGGATGTGACAGATAGACCATTTACTAGCCAAGGTGGAGAACGTATTTCAATCCACACATCCACGTGGGATGTGACTGAGACACAGGCTATAAAGGATCAACTCGTTATTAAATTTCAATCCACACATCCACGTGGGATGTGACGTAAGGAAGCCAAAGCGAAGTTAATGTTTGAGAATTTCAATCCACACATCCACGTGGGATGTGACTAGTAGAGTCATTCAAGATCAGCAAGGCTATGTTTATTTCAATCCACACATCCACGTGGGATGTGACGTGATATCTTTTTAGGTGTAACTAATACCTCAGAATTTCAATCCACACATCCACGTGGGATGTGACTTAGGGAGGGAAAACAATGATTCCAGAGTTAAAAATTTCAATCCACACATCCACGTGGGATGTGACGTTTGACGATGAACAACCCTACAATAACGATTGCTAATTTCAATCCACACATCCACGTGGGATGTGACAGTTCTATGAACTTGTAAGCTGTGTTGCTTTTAAATTTCAATCCACACATCCACGTGGGATGTGACAGCGAATTTTAAGCAAAAATGAACTAATATTCGCATTTCGAGTGTATAGATTGGTTTAATTTGCCTGATTTTTTTCGATTATCCTCTTTTGGAGATTTAAATTTCTATTATAAGGTAATTTATCGGTGCGAATCTCCCTGGAATTTTATGTGCGCTTTACATTCGCACCGTATAAATAGCTTTGTTTTTTACTAATTTTATTCGACAACGATGTAGAAGTCTTATTGGTTTACCTAAACCCTGAGTCCCCAAAGGCAGTCTCGTTATATTATTAATGATCTGTTCTTACAATTCTTGTTTCATCTGCGATACCTCGAGTTCATTGTAGTCATCATTCTATATTCTCAACATTCGACAGCAATAAATCATCTTTACCTCCAAATTTTAACATGGAAGAATAAATAAACCAACAAGCACTTGGCTTGTTGATCACTAATTCACATATATAAACATACGTATTTATCCATCGAACCCACTGCCAACGGATCTCCCAAGTATATAAATTATACAAGGGGTGACATATATTTGAGTTATCCCGAATCAAACTAGCTCTGACGGACTATATTTAAATCTTATGAAAAGGATGATCCACATGAAACTCACACTTAAGAAGTTAACCCTTTCGTTGTTGGTATTTTTTCTTTATTTTGCATTCTATTCACTTTGCTCAGGGACGTGATTTTCGGATATATCACTATTCCTCGTCCTTATGACATTGTAATCCATATGGCAGCTTCAGCCTTAGTCATCTTAATATCTTTGATACTGACAAGTCTTCTAGTTAATAATGATCAACCCTAGACAAAGTCAACTATGCTATCGAAACCTTCCAGAGGACACTCATCTTATTTTTGTAATTACACTTTTTCCTCCACGAGTAAACCTAGCTCCTGATTCTTCTTCTTAAACCGCTCGTTATGTGAGGATACATACGCCATTCTCGTGGCCTCTGGATCCATATACAGTTTGGCGCTGTTAAGTGCCAATACAGCGTCCGTAAACGTTCCAGCAATCAGTCCCACTTTGCTGCCATAAGATGCGAAATCGCCTGCGCCGAAGATGCCAGGGATATTGGTCGTCATGCGCTCGCCTACATTCGCGTTCCATTCCCCCAGGTCGAGGCCCCAATCACGGATTGGGCCGAAATCACTCTTCATCCCGTGATTCACGATGACTGCATCAACCTCCAGTTGTTCTTGCTCTTCCGTTTCTATATGTGCAATTGTCACTTGTTCGATACTTGTTCCATTATTGCTATGTAACGCCCCAACTGCATACGGTGTGCGCACATCTACCGAGGACTGTTTCATCCGAGACACGTTTCGCTCATGTCCGCCAAAGCTATCGCGTCGGTGTACTACCGTTACATGCGCGGCAATCGACTCCAACTCATTCGCCCAGTCTACCGCCGAATCCCCGCCTCCAGAGATCAGTACTCGTTTGTCCCGGAATACTTCCAGCTCCTGCACCGTATAGTACAGGTTCGTCACTTCGTAGCGATCTGCTCCTTCGATCTCCAGCTTCGCCTGCTTACGCATGCCATAACCGATGGTCAGGATTACCGTACGTGTATGGTGCCGCTCGCCACTTGATGAGGTCAAGATAAAAGTACCGTCCGGCTGACGATCGAAGTCTATAATTTGCTGACCAAGCACAATCGTAGGCTCGAAGGTGCTCGCTTGCTCGATTAACTGGGAAGTTAATTGCTCGCAGCGAATCGGTGGCACACCACCGACATCCCAGATGATCTTCTCGGGATAAGTAAGCAGCCGCCCGCCTAGCTGATCTTGGGCTTCAATTAGCTTCGTCTTTAATTCACGCATGCCGCTGTAAAATGTCGTATATAATCCGGCAGGCCCTCCGCCGATAATCGTCACGTCATAAAGCTCCAATGTTTCGTTCATTTTCACGCCTCCGCATTTGTAATTTTGATGTTACTGATCTTTAAGTTCCAAACTGAGCTCGATGCAAGCGGCTGTATGTACCACCCACTGCAATCAATTCCTCATGTCTGCCCTGTTCAACAATTCCCTGATCCGCAACTACGATAATGCGGTCCGCATTTTTGATCGTTGCCAATCGGTGGGCGATCACAAGTGTCGTGCGTCCCTGTGAAAGTTCCGAGAGCGCCAATTGAATGGCGGCTTCCGTCTCGGTATCCAATGCCGATGTCGCTTCATCCAAAATGAGGATAGGTGGATTCTTCAAGAACATTCGTGCAATGGATAGACGCTGCTTCTGTCCGCCGGACATCTTCACGCCCCGTTCTCCAATAAACGTATCCAGTCCGTCCGGTTGCGATAGAATTAACTCTTCCAACTGCGCTCTCTTCGCCGCCTCCCAGATCTGCGATTCGGATGCATCCAGCTTGCCATAGGCGATATTCTCTCGGATGGTACCGTCAAACAGGAACACATCCTGCTGCACAATGCCGATATGTGAACGCAGCGATTCCAACGTCATCTGGCGAATATCGATGCCATCTATGGTAATCGAACCTTCGTCTACATCGTAGAAACGTGGCAACAGTGAACATAGCGTCGTCTTCCCAGCGCCAGATGGACCTACCAGTGCGACCGTTTCCCCGGCCCGAATGGATAGATCTACTCCACTTAGCACCTTCTCCTTGTTCTCATAACCGAAGGTTACCCCACTGTAGGTAATATCACCTTTTACTTCTGTAATCGGCTTCGCATCCGGCGCATCATCCACATCCGGCTCGGTTTCTAGCAGCTCTAGGTATCTTTTAAATCCGGCAATCCCTTTCGGGTACGTCTCGATCACAGAGTTAATCTGCTGAATCGGACCAAGAAACACGTTGGATAACATCACAAAAGCGATAAACTCCCCGTATGACATCCGATTCTGAATGACAAACCACGTTCCGCACACAAGCACAAACAACGAAACACATTTCATTAGAATAAAACTAAGCGAAGAGTTCCAGGCCATAATCCGATAGGTGATCAGCTTGGTCAAGCGAAAGCGATTGTTGTTCTCCGCAAAGCGTGAGATTTCATGTTGCTCATTAGCGAACGCCTGAACGACACGGATTCCACTAACATTGTTCTCCACACGAGCGTTGTAGTCAGCAATATCTGCGAACATGCGCTTGAAGGCAGCCGACATTTTGCTACTGAAAAATAGAGACAAATAAATCATAAGCGGGACAATGATAAAGGTTAGTACCGCCATCTGCCAGTTGATGCTGAGCATAATACCGAACACGCCGACGAGCGTCATGACCGCGATAAATAAATCCTCTGGTCCGTGATGCGCAATTTCCCCAATGTCCATCAAATCATTCGTCATTCGGGACACGAGATGTCCCGTCTTATTATTATCGAAGAAACGAAATGATAGCTTTTGCACTCGGTCGAACAGCTTCTTGCGCATATCCGATTCGATGCTAATCCCCAGCTTGTGTCCCCAGTAAGTCACCACAAAATGTAATGCGGCACTAACAACATAGATGCCCAGCAAGCCGAGACATGAATATAAGATCCATTTCCAGTTACCGCTTGGTAGTAAATCATCCACCACCTTGTTAACAGCAACAGGGAATACTAATTCCAACAAAGCGGCTATGATAGCGCAGGTGAAATCTAATATAAACAGACCTTTGTATGGGCGGTAATAAGCGAAAAAGCGACGAAGCATACATATCCTCCTTTATTACAAGCCCTGATGTCACTTGTACTTCAGTAATTAGCTCGATGATATTGATTATCATTTTCATTAAGCTTAAAGTATAAATGACCTATCCAACTGTGACAATGGATTTTTTGAATTTTTTATATGGCAAATCTTCATTTCTGCGTTCAGACATCAAAAAAAGCCATCCGCCAAAGTCAGCGAACACTTTGGAGACAGCTCTCTTTGACCATTTTCCCGCAATATCATCATTGAATTGTGTGTATATTTGACTCGCTTACTTTACCGTTGCTAGCAAACTATCCACAATAAAGTCAAGCTGCTTATCCAATGAAATAATGTCATTATAATACGATAATCCAAAGCTTAATTCGATGAGTCGCCCTTCCTTCACAGCCGGAATGCTATTCCATATAGCGTTATCTGATAAATCCACCATTCCTTCATACGAAGAACGGAAAATATAATCACCAGCGTATTTGGGTAATACCTCAAAGGATAGGTTATGAACGCCCCCACTATCAGAGGTTTCAATCTCCTGCTGTATAAGCTCAGGTCCTTTCAGCCCCAGGTATTCATAGATTACCTGTGAGCCGCGACCATATTGCTTACTGGAAATTACACTCATTTCGCCTTTGCCGCCTTCCATAATGCTTACCCTTTTATCCAGAATGCCAGCTGCCTTCAACTTCTGCTTGCTCTGCTCCACCTTAGCATAGAAGTTGTCCAGCAGCGTCTGTGATTCGCCTTCCTTGCCGAGCACTTCCCCAATCTGCTTCAGACGTTCATCTACTGACATCTTCTCATAGGGAATATAGACCGTTGGTGCAATTTGATAGAGCATTTGATAGGTTTCCTCAGAAGGAACAATGATGACATCCGGATCAAGCGCAAGCACCGCCTCAGGACTAGGTTCGAACCATGTGCCCAAGTCGCTAGTTCCAACTAGCTCCTTCTCAAAGGCCGCCCCTTCGTAAGCACTAGAGGAACCAACAGGCTTCACGCCAAGTGCCAGTACATCGCCCAGCAAATACAGGACAACAACCCGCTGCGGGTTAACCGGCACTTCGACATCTCCTTTGACGGTAGATACCGTCTTAGTCTGCGGCTCTGCCTCTACTGCCTGGTTTACACTGGAATTAGCTGAAGTAGAGGCCTCGCCAGATACCTGCGTACCTCCGTTTATAGAAGCATTGCTTGCTGTGCCGGTAGAGCAAGCACTAAGTAGTAGCGTGAGACAGAGCATTAAAGCTACGCCCAATGGTGACTTGTTGCTGTGGTTCATAGGTATGTTTCCCCTCTCGTTTAATTGATAATGATTATCATAACCATTACCAATATAACGGCTCACCTTCTCCTGAGCAATGTCATATCGAGCCACAGACGATGGTATATGAGGACGTGCATCCGGCCTTATATTCCCCGATCGATAACGGATCGGTGCTACTCCCACATGTTTTTTAAACATTTTCGCGAAATAATAGCTGTCCGGATAGCCGATGGTCTCGGCAATTTTCTGCAGGGTGGCATCGGTTGTAAGCAGTAGTTCCTTAGCTTTATCCATCCGAATTTGGATCACATAATCAATGGGACTGCTTCCGGTTTGGCGTTTGAACAGTCTTGATAAATGCCGCGGGCTACTATCTAGTAGCTCTGCTAGTAGATCCATCGTGACCGGCTCAGCATAACGCTCTTGCAAGTAATGTTTGGCCTGCGCTACTATGTCAACTTTGGTTGTAGTTATATGACGGTTATGAATTTGCAATAGCAATTCGTATACAAATTGATAGAACAGCGTCTTCACATGAAACCGCTCCAGCTCCCCCCTCTCCTGCCATTCCTTATTCATGAGCTCCACCTTGTGCAGTAATGAAGTAGGATGATCCGGTACAAAGCCATACTGAATATGAAACGGATTGTTTCGTTCCATCATGGACATTATTTCCTGGCGGAGAGGTGGTAGGATTCTCGCTTTGTAATAGATGATGTAATACTCAAATGCTTCTTCAGTCGGGTATATGCTCAAGCAGCAGCCCTTGCTACCATACAGGATAAGAAATCGATTCGCTTCATGACGTTGTCCATCCAATTGTAAATGAGCGCTTCCGCGTACCGTGTACAAGAAAATATTAGCTGGTAGCCGGTACGATCGAAGCTCCTCATCCAGCTCCATTGTTATATTGCGAATATCAATAATATTAATGAATGCGTGGTTCCATAGGATAAGCTGCTCACTTAACCGCATTATGTATGTTCAACTCCTCAGTAATCGCAGGATATCTGCAATCGATAGTATCTTCATCTAATCATAATTGATAATAGTTATCATTATCAATACTAATATACATAAAAAAGACACGACCAGCCACTCTCCCCCTAGAAGGTCGTGACTAATCGTGTCCGCTTTACTATGCTTAATTAGGATAAGGCTACTTCTGATTGTCTTTTAGAACCTTAACGATAGTCTCAAGTTGTAGCTCCATGGAGTACGGATCTTCCATGACAAATTCATCATCGAATTCTCCGTACATATAGACCTGACCTTTTGCAACCGCTGGAGCAGCCTTCCATATCGCACTCTTGAAGATCTCAGTCGCATCTTCCTTAGAGTTCACATATACAAATACATGATCCCCTAGATACTCAGGGAGCACCTCTAGAGATATATTCTCAAATCCCTCTTTCATATTTAATGCTTGTTCTGTAGGTGGTAACTGCAACATTTGATAGATCGTTGCACTACCATAATTCCCACCCGTCGCGGATAATACAAACAGTGCTTTCGACCCGATCTGAACTACGGAAACCGTTTCTCCCTCTTTGATGATGCCTGCAATTTCTTGCCTAGCATCAGCAACCTTCTGTTCATATTCCGTGATCCACGTCTCTGCTACCTGCTGCTTACCGAAAATTTCACTGATTCTTCTGAACTTCTCTATCGGACCTGCTGTAGATAGGCCTTCCCAGTATGGCACGAATACCGTTGTCCCGATTTTTTCATATTGTTCAATATTTTTCTCTATTGACCCTATGATCAAATCAGGTTCCAATTCTATTAATTTCTCTGCATTCATCGGAAATGAGCCTAGGTCTTCGATATTTGCCAGAATATCTGGGGAAATGCCAGCCTTCTCAATCCATGCTTCTTTCAGCATACCTTCTCGCACACCTACTGGAATAATTCCCAGCTTCAATAACTGTCCCATATACTGATCTGATGCTACCCGTTGCGGCTCTGCCGGGATTTCCACATCACCCTTTATAGTAGATACAATTCGCGTCTTTGCTTGTGACGACACATCCTGTCCCACATTAGAATTGCCGGAATTCGCTTGCGTTTCTACGTTATTATTAGTAGGCGTTTGCGATCCTCCACTTGTATTCGACGCACTTGAACATGCCCCTAACAATAATGACAGACACAAGAACACTGTCATTGCGCTTATCCTCATATTTCTGTACATATTTAAATCCACTTCCCCTTTATATTGATAATGATTTTCAATCTCATTACCAATATACCGCTCAAACTTTTTCGGGAGAATAGCAAATTTTCGTCTAAATAAGGGCAAATCTTCACCTTGGTTCCTATTCTTCCATTCGGTTTTGAACCGTGCGGGGGACACTCCCTTATACCTCTTGAAGCTGCGACTTAACGTATGCCCATCGAGATATCCCACATTCTCCGCTATCTCCTGCAAAGTAGCATCCGTCTGCAGCAGCAACTTGATCGCCTTATCAACCCGCACCTCACCCAGATAATGAATGGGACTAGTGTTCATCTTTTCTTTAAACAACTTAGACAAGTAACCAGCACTACAACCCCAATTTTGCGCTAGGGAATCCAGTGTAATAGGTTGGTAGTAATTTTCATCAATATAGCGGATCGCCTGCGCTACAAGGTCAGGCTTAATCGGCTCGATCCCTTGGGCATGCAATTGTTGCGAAAGCTCGTACACAAATTGATAGAACAACGTTTTGACATGCAGTTTTTCTAAATCATTTGATCGCTGCCACTCGTTGCTCATCTGTTCCACTATAGTAAAGAGAGACAGCGGATAACTCGGTGTAAAAGCATATTGATATTGGAATGGAGTAGATCCCTTCATGAAGGGTGAAGTCTCCTGACGGTAGGGTAAAGAAAGAGTCGCTTTATACAAAATCATATAGAACTCGAATTCTTCCTCCGCCGCAATATCAAGACATAATCCCTTACCACCATGGAGAATATCGAAACGCTTCACAAGGTGTACGTTGTGATCCAGCCACACTTGTGCGCTCCCCCGTACCGTGTACAAGAAAGTACTAGCTGGAAATCGATAGTTTCGCAATTGTTCTTTCTGTACCATGGTCGTATGACGTATGTCTATTATCTTGATGAAGGCTTGGTTCCATAACAAAATATGCTCGTGTACATTCATAACATTCTTACTCCTTCTGACAAAGGAAATCCCATATTCCCAAGATCAAATGACGTTTGCGGTTTCACCATACACCTTATTTGTACTCTCCACAGTAGACAGTTGATAAGGCAAACAGAGAGGTACGCCCGTGCGCGGATCAGGCACGATATCGGCTTCGATTCCAAACACTTTCCGTAACACGTCCTTGGTCATTACCTGTTGAGGCGTGCCTTCGCTGATCACAGTCCCCGATTTGATCGCAACGATATGATGGGCATAACGGGAAGCGTGATTTAGGTCGTGAACCACCATGATGATGGTGCGTCCTTCTTCTTTGTTCAATTTATGAAGTAGATGCAGCACTTCAAGTTGATGCGCCATATCTAGGAAGGTTGTCGGTTCGTCTAGGAACAAAATCTCCGTTTGCTGGGCCAAAGCCATGGCAATCCAGGCTCTTTGGCGCTGTCCCCCAGAAAGTTGATCCACGGGCCGATCATAAAAATCAGTCATCCCTGTGACTTCTATGGACCACTGAATGATCGATTTATCTTCCGACGTCATCGTTCCAAATCCCTTTTGATGCGGGAAACGTCCATAAGCAACTAGCTCAGATACCGTCAGCCCATCGGGGGCTGTCGGATTCTGCGGCAAGATCGCCAGTTGCTTGGCGACTTGCTTCGTCGATTGCGAATGGATCGACTGACCGTCGAGCAATACTCCGCCAGATTTGGGCTTCATGAGCCGAGCCATCGTTTTGAGAATCGTCGACTTTCCCGAACCATTGGCTCCAACAAGTGCGGTTATTTGACCTGTTGGAACGGTCAAATTCAGATCATTAACAATTGCCGTATCTCCATACCCAATATTCAATTCAGTCGTATGTAGGCGTTCATTCATTACCTTCATGCTCCTCACCCCAGTCTTCTTATTTATGTTAATCTTTGGTCACTTACACTCGGGTCTTGGTCAGTAGGTATAAGAAATACGGCGCTCCAATAACGGCTACTACAATCCCCGTCGGAATTTCCGAAGGTTGTAGGACCCAGCGACCAAGCGTATCCGCCGTAATGACGAGCAGCGAACCCACCAGTGCCGAGGTCGGCAGTAGCAATTGATGCTTTGGCCCGACCAGACGCCGCGCCAGATGCGGGCCGATCAAACCAACGAATCCGATACCGCCACTTACTGCGACCGAGGAAGCAGCTAATGCGACCGCAGCCGCCAACAGCTTCAATTGCTCCCGAGACACCCGCGCTCCGAGTCCGGTCGCCGTTTGTTCTCCGAGATTTAGCACATTCATGACCTGTGCCTTATAAAACACATAAGGTAGTAATATGACAATCCATGGCAGCAACGAGAGTACAAACTTCCAGTTCATTCCCCATATGCTACCCGCCATCCATGTCGCGACAAACTGGTATTTCTCCGGGCTTAACTTCAAGGTCAGCACGATCATCGCTGCACTCATACCCGCCGCAACCGCAATACCTGTCAATAGTAGACGTGTCGGCGATAAGCCTTGATGGCGCTTGTATGCGAGTGAATAGATGAGCGTTGCAGTCAGACCTGCCCCTACCAGAGCTAGCACCGGGAGCAGGAAGACTGGAGCGGCCGCGGTTGTTGGATAGAACGAGATAAATAGCATCACCATTAATCCCGCACCAGCATTAATCCCGAGAATTCCGGGATCTGCCAAGGCATTTCGCGATACCCCCTGCATGATGCAGCCAGATACGGCCAGCCCTGCGCCAATCAGCACAGAGATTACAATCCGTGGCAAGATAGAATCAGACTTTGCTTAGTAGTCCCCAGGCCAAACAACGTACGTATAACATCCACAGGGGAAAGCCGGATGTAACCTGTGTTCATACTAATTATAAAGACAATGACGACAAGGGCACCCAGCACGGACAACATGAGAATGCCTCGATTTCTCTTCTTTTTATCGTTCATCATAAAGGGTACATTATCCATTTATAGTTCCCTCCTTTCCTTGCGTGCCAGATACAGAAAGAAAGGCACGCCGATGAGGGCAACGACCGCACCAAGTGGTGTTTCATAGGGCGGATTGATCATCCTTGCCCCTAGATCGGCAAATATGACAAGTAGGCTTCCCAGCACCGCCGAGCAAGGAATAATCCAGCGGTAATCTACACCAACCAGCTTTCGTGTCAGATGCGGAATAATGAGTCCGATAAAGCCGACGGCACCAACAACGGATACCGCTGCGCCAGCCAGGATGAGAACAATGACCGCACCTGCCAGCTTGACCAAATGTGTTCGCTGTCCGAGTCCGCGGGCTATATCTTCCCCTAGACTAAGCATCGTAATCGAGCGGGATAAGGCAATTGCTCCTGCGATCGCCACAGTAATCCAAGGAAACATAATTTTCAGTTGGAACCACTTCATCCCTGCTACACCGCCAGCATACCAGAATGCAAGGTCCTGACCGACTTCGAAGTACAGCGCGATGCCTTCACTAAGCGCACCAAGTAGTGCACTTAGCGCCGCACCCGCCAGAACCAATCGAACGGGTGATAGTCCGCCTTTACCTAGCGAACCCAGCCCGTATACTAAGCCCACGCCGAGACCTGCACCCAAGAACGAATACAAAATTAGGTACATAAACGGCAATCCAGGAAAAAAGGCAAAGCAAATCGCTAGCATAAGTCCTGCCCCAGCATTCAGACCAAGCAGGCCGGAGTCTGCGAGTGGATTCCGGGTCATTCCCTGCATAATTGCCCCTGCCACGGCAAAGGAAGCACCAACCATTGCACCCCCAAGTACTCGCGGAAGACGCAACTCCTGAATAATCTGATGCTCTGTGAGTTCAGGATTAAAGTTAAATACCGCCTCCCACACGACGTGAAATCCAATATCCGCTGCACCGAACGAAACGGATAAACCGATACCAAACATCAGCGCGACCAGTCCACCTGTTAGGATTAATGTTGCCACCCATGGACGGCTACGGAACTTCACAGTGGGTGCCGGTAATTGTTTGTTCTTCTGATTAACGGGTTCTAGTATTTGTTTCATATGTTCCACCTTTGCAATGTCCAGAGTCATAGATATGTATTTATTCAACTCTACCAAAATGGTCGGTACGACCATTCAGGAAATCATGATTTGGCATCATTCTTTATTGTTTACGCTAAAAAACAAGACAGTTCTCTCTCACTGCCCTCCCTTAATACGCTACTAGATATTTCTTCCTTCATTCTATTGACAATGATTATCAATGTCAATAGAATAAGATGCATTCGGATGCCTCCTAAATACTTGCTACGGTCCAGCATGTATACGCGCCTGCCTTAACGCTTCTTCATGCTGCCCATGCTTGAAGAGTAAATGCAATACATTATTTATTTCATTCCATGTTGAAAGAGAGGAATTATACACAATGAAACAACGGAATATGAAGACTCCATATTGGGGGATTGTATTACTCTTATTCGTGCTGGTTCTAGCAGCCTGCGGAAATAATTCAGCGGAGAAACAGAACTCGTCGGCGTTACCAACTACTACGGAAGCACCTGCAGAATCGACGGAACCCACAGACGTCAGCGCAGCAACAAAAAAAGTAACCACCATACATGGTGACGTTGAAATACCTACCAGACCGCAGCGAATTGTAACGGATGACTATTTGGGCGCTTTGATTGCACTGGATGTTATCCCTATCGGCACACCGGGGTTGCATTTGAAGAATCTCTATTTTGCCGAAGCGCTGGCAGGGATTGAGGATATTGGTGCCTACGGCAACAGCTCCATTGAGAAGATTATCGATTTACAGCCCGATCTGATCATTACATCGGAAAATGATGAAACCAAATACAATCTACTGAGCAAAGCTGCTCCAACCATTTCTGTTCCATATGGCCAGTTGAAAAATGCTCATGAGGAGTTGAACTATTTCGGCGAACTACTTGGCCGAGAAGCAGAAGCTACTGCATGGCTGGCGGATTACGATAAGCGAGTTGCCGAGGCCAAATCCAAGGTAGATAAGGCAATTCCACCGGATGCAACCTTTACTATCTTTGAAGATACTGACAAAGCGGTGTATGTCTATGGAGACAACTTTGGTCGGGGAGGTCAACCTGTTTATCAGGCTCTTGGACGCACACCTCCCTCTAGCATCGCCGCTGAAATCATGGAAAAGCAGTATAAGGAGATCTCACTAGAAGTATTAGCAGACTACGCAGGGGATTATATTATATTAACCTCCGACTCGAAGACGCTCGAAGATTACAAACAAGATCCGATCTGGAATACATTGGATGCAGTTAAGAACGATCATTTATATGTGTGGAAGGAAGAACGATCCTGGTATTACGATCCGATTGCTGTTCTCTCCCAAACGGAGGAACTTGCAGCATGGATTTCTGGAGAGTAGTGAACGAACACATGAACGGAGTCGGAAGGCATCCGTTTGATCGCTCCCATATATAAGGGTAAATCAGTAACTCCCCTTACAACCTGAGATTTTACATTTTTACCAAAATACTAAATCTAAGTTCCGAGAAGACACAAAAAATCCCCTGATGTTCGTTGTCAGGGGATTTTGCTTATTTATTTGAATAAACTAACGTGAATCTTGATAACAACCTTCTTAATCTTCGTTGATTTCGTTCCCATGCAAGGTCGGTGAATATCATGAGGGAAGAAAATAACGAACATCTCAGGTTTCAGTGGTAGCAATATTTCATCATTTTGCGGGTTATAGAAGGTAATGTCCCCTTCGCTATCATAGGGTTTAGTGGGTTCGATCCCTTCACGCAGCGGTGACCAACCATATATTTCTTCACCTGCAATCAGGTATTGGACATCAATATATGATTCATGATTCTCTGCGACTTGCTCATCGAGCGATTTAGCATCTAGCTCCATCACGATAGCGTACATCTCATTGCCGCGAATCTCCACGCGACCTGGAGCGGGGTGATCCTTTATGATATTCTGCAATTCTTCGATGGCCTCTACGATAATGGGGTGCTCAACTTTTCTGTCGTGTTCCCAAGATGATAATGAACTTAGAATCATATAGTAATCCCCTCGCATCTAACTTATTAAGGTTGTCCAAACGGTCAACTACAGCAGTTTCTCGGTCACCGCTGTAGCTGTGATTTCCTTATTCGTAATGGATTCTTCTTTGGTTCTCTTGAAGTATTCCACATATAATACATCCAGTAAATAGAGCTGAGAAATTTTCGCAGACAGTGAACCACCCTGGAGCGGGCCTTCGTTGGCGCCGCATAGCAAGGTGAGGTCTGAATACGAAGTTAAAGGGGACTTCACGAATCTAGTAATGGAGATGACGGTTGCCCCACGTTCCTTCGCTTTCCGTGCAATTGCTATAGAATCTTTGGTTGAACCAGAATATGAAATGATAACCGCCACATCCCGCTTGGTCATCAACGCCGCCGACATCATCTGAAGATGAGAATCCATCGAACATTCCGTTTTGTTCGTAATCCGCATAAACTTAATTTTTGCTTCCAACGCCGTTATTAATGAAGAGCCAACACCGTAGAAAACGATTCGCTCTGCTCCAATTAAGTAGTCTATAGCTTTATCCATAAGTTGTAGGTCTAATAAGTTGTAAGTCTCGTTCAATGCACTAATATTTGTTGATAATACCTTAGAAGATACTTGTTCGATCGTATCATCCATCAGAATATGGTCTGTGAGCTGTGGTATTTCATTCTCCACCGTAATAGTATGGGCCAGTGCAATCTTGAACTCCTGATAGCCTTTATAGCTTAAGGATTTACAGAATCGGAATATGCTCGATTCACCTACATCACATATATCCGCGAGGTCTGTAATCGACATGTACACTACACTCTTGGCATTCTCTAGGACATAGTCCGCTACTTTCTTCTCCGTATTCGTCAAGTTATTATATTTAGAATGAATGGTCGAAAAGATACTGATTGTGCGCAAATATCTCCCCCCCTTTCTTCATAACAGATTTATCATAGAAATAACGATGCAGCCCCTAATACACCTGCTTTATTCCCCAAGGAAGCCTTCAGAATCTTCACATTACCGAAACTATCCATAATCAAAGACTTTGTTCTTGCTTCTACCCGGCCTACCAAGGCTTCTTGCTCCATGACGCCGCCTCCTATAATGATAGCGGCTGGATTAAAAATATGAATGATCGAAGCCAAGCCAGCAGCGACTTCATCAACCCATATCTGCAAGATATATTGCAGCTTTTCGTCTCCTTGGCTTATTTTTTCAAACAAAACCTTGCCATCAATACATACTGGATCGACTTGTTTGGCCATATTCACCAGAGCCGTTGTGGAGGCATACGTTTCATAATAAGGTAATCTTCCCCCACCAGATGCTGCAGGTAATGGATGGGTCAAGATATGGCCAAACTCAGCCGCCACTCCATTAACTCCCTTGTATATCTGGCGACCGATGACAATGGCTCCTCCAATTCCCGTACCATAAGTTAGACATAAGAAGTCATTAAAATGCTTGGCTGCGCCAAAATAGGCCTCACCTAACGCAGCTGCATTCACATCATTCTCCATCTTAACAGGTTTATTAAATCTACTAGCGACGATATCCCTAACTCTCATTCCCGTGTAATTAGGTATATTCTCGTTAGCAAAGACAATAAAACCCTCTTCGGAATGAACTTGTCCTGCCGTACTGATGGCGATGACGTCAAAATCATCATATTCTGCCATTTTGCCCAGCAATCGCTCGATAACATGTGGGCCACCCTGTTGGCTTTCCGTTGCATATTCTTTGAACTGATCGATGTTCCCTTGCTCATCACAAATGCATATCTTGGTGTTGGTTCCGCCAATATCCGCGGCTAGAATCTTCATACCATCATCTGTCCTTCCTATGTATGAGAGATAAGAGCTATTGATGTTATGTAGCAGTAACGGACTTCATGAATCTTTGGGTGATCTCCATCGGTCTGGTAATAGCTGATCCGACAACTGCAGCGTGCACTCCTAGGTCATACATTCTCTTCAATTCTTCAGGAGTCGAGATCACTCCTTCAGATATAACTGGTACAGTTAACGTATTCACGAGTTTCTCTACGAATTCAAAATCCGGTAAAGCTCTCCCTTTGGTTGATGCTGTATATCCGCTTAAAGTAGTTCCTACGCAATCGAAACCAAGTTCAGCAGCCATGAGGCCTTCCTCATACGTTGAGCAATCTGCCATAAATAGCTGATCTTTATACTTTGCTCTTAGCTTGGGGAAGAGTTCGGAAATGGTAGAACCATCTGGTCTTACTCGGTCCGTCGCATCCATTGCAATGATATCTACACCTTCACGGCATAGCTCATCTACTTCCTCCATCGTTGGTGTGATAAACACCTCTGAGCCTTCATATACCTTCTTGATAATGCCAATGATAGGCAGATCAACTTGTTTTTTAATCTCTTTAATATCTTCAACACTGTTTGCACGAATTCCGGAAGCTCCGCCTAAGTAAGCGGCATAAGCCATTTTACCCATAATAAATGAGCTATGCAATGGCTCCTCGGGCAAAGCTTGGCAGGATACAACCAGTTTACTTTTGATCTTATTCAGAGCATTTTTCTCTGTATTCATCAGTAACAACTCCATACTTATAGATTTGTAAGTGCCCTTGCAAAAATAAGGTAACATGGATTTTGAGTAATGTAAATTATTTTCTCTTTTTTTATTAAAGTGAAAATAATTTTCACCATTCATTCCTTTAGGGTAACAAACATACCTGAATGAAGCAAATAAACAAAAAAAGAAGCAACCCATCAATACCTCGTGAGTTACTTCTTACCTATTCAAATCACATAGTCTTGATAAGTTACGGTTACTCTTGTTCCACCTTTTCGCCACAACTGCCACAGAACGCAACATCTGGAGCTAATACGCTCTCGCAATGGGAACAATGCTTCTCGGTGATTTCTACTACTTCGAGTAATACAACTTGAGGTGGTTCTTCTTCTTGTACTTTAGCTCCACAGGAGCCGCAGAATGAAGTATCTAACGGGATTTCCGCTCCACAATTTGCGCAGATCTCCACGCCCTTAATACTCAAAATCTGCCGTTTAGATGATTCGATATGGTTAATCGAGGCCGTTAGCTCATTACAGAGATCTGCGAACGGTTCCGCCGGCGTATTTTGATACAACTGATAATACAATTTGCCGATCTCGAGATATTTGCTCTTAATCTTATCTTCCTCACTATTGATCTGCATGTTGATCTTAGCGATCTCGGTCAGGTCTTTCGTCTTCTTGGCCACATCTTTACTGGTACTTGAAATTTTCTCACCTAATTTATCAAAGAAAGCCAAATGGATCACATCCTTAAATTATTGAATTACAATGTTCCTATCGATTACTTTAACAATTGCCGATACCTTCAGATCTGTGTGTATAAAAATAGTATCTCCTCCCCTCCCTGGGCTGTCAATATCCCCCATCCAAGTAAGTTGTGTTATTTCCCTTTGTTCACAACGTGGTCACCCCGCATATTAAATAGTTCCACTATAAATACAATATGAATGAATGCGAATTAAATGTAAAAAAAAGGCAAGCTCCTTATATAGGAACTTACCTTCTATCACAAATACCGAATCTATTTACCGCAACATTTTTTGTATTTCTTGCCACTGCCACAAGTACAAGGATCGTTTCTACCGATCTTGTTCACGGTAACAGGTTGGTTAGGAATACGGAACGGAGTCGCCATAGGTCCTGAGCGGAAATTACCAGGAAATTTACCCATCTCCGTTGGTGTATGTCCACAGTTGGACCATATTCTTGTATGGTTATATACATCTGCGATCAGCGACATCACTCTTTGGACTTGTTCCTTATTGTGAAATTGAATATCTCTTCTCTCAAATTCATACACAATTTCTTGTAAGGTCGATTCTGCAGAACATGCTAGCTGAATGTCATCGATTAGATATTCCAGTGTCTCTGAATCACGAACGAAATCTTTGGCTAGAAAATTAGATAACGCCTTAAGTTGTGGAGTCATTTCGAAATAACTGTCATCCGCATATTTGATCAGCTCGTTCTTAGCTGGAATATAGTGAGGTTTATTCTTGATATGCTTCAATAACTCTTTATAATCAGACTCTTCAATTAAAAGACTACTATCCACAATATACTCATCCTTGAGGACGAATTTCTGTTCTCTATTTAAGAAGAACTCAATATATGACATTAGTTCTTCCTCGCTGAGCGAGTTGTCATTGTGTGCGTTGTACATTTTCACGAGTTGTGCTGGTTTAAAGACTCCATACAGGTTAGTCAGCGCCAAAGTATAGTTATAGACGCTCAGGAATCTCTCATGAACCTTCTTAAATTCAGACTGATCTATTTGAGCATAAGCAGCAACGATCTGATCAGGAATAACCAAATACAGCTTGCCCTCTGCAAAATAAGTAAATACCAGCCCATGCTCCATTAAGAAGTAGTAGTGTGCGTATATAGCTAAGTTATTCTGCTGAATTGGTGATTGCAGAAGTGACTCGAATAGCTCCCACTCCTTGGATTCTGTCTTTGCTAAAATGGACTCTAGGTTGGTAGGATCTGAAATCACTCCCAGCAGAGCAGTAGCAAGTTCATCCTTCTTCATCTTTGAGCGTCCAGGCAATTTATGTGCTGACGCCAACGATGATAGTCTTGCTTTTGAAAGGTTGTGAAGGATTTCCGACAAGTCGGTAATCACATCACCTATAATAGCATGTTGAATATTCTTCTGTTCAAGCAGCAAATCTTGATTCTCCAAAAATGGTACACCTCTTCCGAATTATTGCTGTGCAGCCTAAGCCCTACGGGACTTGCAGAACCGCACATTTCTCTCTATTATACAATATTTTCGAAATGCCTGCTTTTGGGGTCACAAAACAGCCGCATCCTTATCGAATGCGACCTTGATTTTCCTCTATTCTATGCACCGGAATTAGAACTGGATTGCTGCCGTTTACGAATGGCATTGACGCCCATCACGACAGCTACAAGTTCATAAATATCCAAATCGTTAGTCAGAGTATTTAAACAATAAGCCCCTGGCATCATCCAGTTATTCGTTCGAGCAAAAGTCGCCACAGTCCCGCCGCTACTTCGCTCAATATTGTAGTCCTTGGATAGTGCTGGCGAAGTAATCTCGAACATTCCGCTGCCAACAGCATCATACGTGAATCGCTTGGAGAAGAAGCTCAGCCGCGCCCGCAGCATACCTACGGATCGTCCATCTGCCGCCGTCACTTCCCACTTTCCCCAGTTGAATTTACCAGAAAACAGCTTGGCCCCTCCTACATCATAAACATCCAGAGATGAACCAAAAGCTCCTTTCAAATCCAAACTACCGATCTTCCCACCAGTTTCGTTCATAATATCGCCGATTCCCGCATTGAGGAAATTGTCTTTGAAATACAATTCCACCGCTATCCCCTCCTTAGGTCCCAAACCAACTATAATATGCCGGTATACTCAAATGGGTAACGTAGTCCCCATTGTCCTCGCACCTCATCTAGCAGCTGTAATATGCTCAGCGATTCACTAAGTGGAATGACAGGGCTCTCGGTAACACCTGCAAGGAGACAGCGTCCAACCTCTTCCGCTTCAAAAGCATACCCAATAGCATCACGCACATCCGTATAAATCTCTGGTTCTTGCCCTTCCACATGCAAAGTTGCTGTCGTTGCATTTAGGAATGATGGAATATGAATAAAGCCTTCTGTTCCGTAGATATAAGCCTCATTTGAAATATGAAGGCGAACTGCTCCATTTAACGAGGCCACTTTGCCGTTTCCGTAATCCAGGATCATGGAGAACTGTTCGTCAACACCTGTCTCTCCAATATGCGCCGTGCTGAATATTTTCTCAGGATTTGCACCCAAAATCATGGCAGCAAATGACACCGGATAAATACCGATATCCAGTAGCGTGCCTCCCCCTAGATCAGGATTCAGCAATCTTCCCTGCGGGTTCCAATCACTACGGAATCCAGCATCGGCTTTCACCAGCTTCACTTCACCAATACGGCCCTCAGCTAGCCAAGTTCTTACTTGGATAATTGGAGCTAGGAAACGAGTCCACATAGCCTCCATCAGGAATAGCCCGCTTTGCTTAGCAAAAGTAATTATTTCCGCAAGCTCGCCACTGTTTACAGTGAACGGTTTCTCACACAATACGGCTTTGCCAGCCCGTAAGGCCAGCATCACATTCTCACGATGTAAAGGATGTGGAGTTGCTACATATATGGCATCAATCTCAGGATCATTCACCAATTCTTCGTAGGTAGCATAAGCACGTGGAATGTTGAACTTAGCTGCAAAGCGATCTGCACTTTCCTGACTACGCGATCCCACTGCCAACCCTTGTCCATTGCTAACATGAACCAGATCCTGAACAAATTGTTCAGCGATCCAGCCTGTGCCCATAATTCCCCACTTAATCTCACTTCTGATTGCTTCACTCATACTGTACTCGTCCCTCCTCAGGTGTAAGATCTATTTTGCTTAATGGCTAGCTTAATGTCTAGCTATCCAAGCTAGATAGATAATCTTGGATAGCTAAGTTAATAGGTCATTTAAGATATCTAAGAGCTGTTAACGTGTAGCTCCCACCGCTCTAATCCAAGCGTCAGCGATCAGCCCGTGTCCAGCTGGAGAAGGATGTACTCCGTCCGCCGCCCAGTAAGCAGGCTCAGCCTGAGCCGATGCTGCTGCAAAAAGTCCATCAAGTGGTATGTATATCGCACCAAATTCACGCGCAAGCTCTCTAACAACCGTGATTTTAGGATCCAAATCCTCACGCCACCCTTTCCGATCTTCTGGTACCGGTAGCACGAAAGGCTCAATAAGTATCAGATTAGCGTTCAACTTCTCTTTTGTTCTAACAATAATATCACGATAAGAAGCCTCAAATTGTTCTGGTGTTGTTTCCCCGCCCCCGTCGTATCTGCGCCATGTATCATTAATACCAATGTATATCGACACCCAAGTCGGTTTCAAATCTAGACAATCTTCATTCCAGCGTCCTTGCAAATCGACCACTCTATTGCCGCCGATCCCCCGGTTCAGAAACGTAAGATTTTTCTCTGGGAACAAATGTCCTAGTTTTGAAGCAATTAACAGGGGATAACCCAGCCCAAGTGATGCTCCATCATAATAAGTACGTCCAGCATCAGTAATACTGTCACCTTGAAATAGCACAACATCATTATCCTTCAATAACATCATTTGATTCCTCCAGTAGGCGTATAATTTCAAATACAAATACTTGTTACCTTGTCATTATAATTCATAACCCACTTGGCGAAAATAACATATCCGACACAAAAGATGTTCACACCTTAGTTATGTTATAATCACAGACGTAAATGAAACCGTATTACGGAGGATGAATATGCTTACTTTTGAACAAAAACTTGAAATTTTACAATCTTTCCCTGAACTTGAACGTAAAGATGTTTCACTAGGACGAGTAAACTTCCATTATGAGGATAGCGCCTACGATAAGAAAACTGTAGTCTACCACCTTCACCCAAATGGCAACGGTTATGTATATGCTGGACTAATCCAAGGATATCCCGTCGATGAGAAGGGACTTGTCAATATCCGCGACTTTTCAGCGGACGAACTACGAAAGATTGTAGAACAGTCCATTCAATCGCTCATGCCACGAGAGAATGCACACGAGACTGCACACGTTCCCAACAGCAATAACAAACAAATTCCTATCCCTAGAAGCGATTCACCGGGAGGCATATGGAGTAATGCCAACGGAGAATTACTTACCCTCAAATGTGAAGATGACCTATGGTATATCTACTCCGGCTTGAGCCTGGAAATGGTATTTGAAACCCGCCAAGAAGCCGGCGAGTACCTTGAAGAAGAGGGCTTCGCACCTCAGAAAGCTTAGCTTATTTTGCACCGAAGTCACTCGCGTCTGGGATGATGGGATTGAGAGAATGCGATTTTGATGATGAGATCACGATGATAAAATCGCTGTGATGGTAACGTGATGTTCGCGTTTATACTGAGGTCGTGGTGGTTGGAGTGTGACGCTCGGTTCGGTGTACTGAGGTCGTGATGGTTGGAGCGTGACGATCAGTCTGGTGTACTGAGGTCGTGATGTTCGGAGAGTGACGATCAGTTCGGTATACTTAGGTCGTGATGCTCGAAATGTGGTGATCAGTCCAGTATACTTAGGTCGTGATATTCGAATTGTGGTGATCAGTCCAGTATACTGAGGTCTTGATATTCGAAATATGGTGATCGTAGCCTGATTCTGTGACGATATGATGCTAAGTGTGAATTTAACTGGAAAACCTCCAGCTAAATCTAAGCAAAAACTGCAATTTCTCCACTTACCTGGAAAAACTCCAGTTATTTATACCACTTCGTCGTTATTGTTGCTTCAAAGCCTAAATTAACTGGAGGATTTCCTGTTAATTTGTTTCCTGCTATTTTTTTCTGTTAATTTTTCCTTCTACACACTGTTTCTTGTTACTTAAGTAGACGCTCCATCACATTTCGAACCAACATATACTAAATAACGAAACCTCAAAGAATAACCAGTCCCGGATTGACTTACATTCCGACTGCGTGTTCTTTGAGGTTTTTTGTGTTGTGTGCGTTGTGTGTGCGTTGTGCGTTGTGCGTTCTGTGTTTTGTGTTTTGTGTTTTGTGTTTTGTGTTTTGTGTTCTGTGTTCTGTGTGATGTGTGATGTGGTTGTGCCCTGTATGTTGCATATCGCGCTGTGTGTTGTGTTCTGTGTGCGTTATGTGTGTTGTGTGCTGAGCGTCGCATTCCGTATGTTGTATTCTGTTTCATACTCTTTGTTCTGTTTGTTTTAGGCTCAACCTCATAATCAGTGTTTGACGTATTAAGTCAGACACAATCTAACGGAACTGGTAGCCTTTATTTTGAGTTTAGAAGATCATAAAAAATTCTAACGGAACTGAAAGACCTTATTTCAAACAAATGATGCTCAAATGCATGATTTAGGATGAAATAACGTCTCTTGGTTCCGTTACAATCCAGAACAGTGGAATAAACCGCAAATAAGGTCGCTGAGTTCCATTACACCGAGTCGAGATCTATTCAGCGAGCTGAGTTCCCTTACACCGAGTCGAGATCTATTACAGCGAGTTGAGTTCAGTTACAGCGAGCGAGTTCCGTTCAGCGGTTCGCAATCATTTTCGATTGAAGGTCAAGCGGTTAAAGTGGATTTTGAGCCGTTTTCTCAACTTTCCAAACTATTTTTTCCACAGAGAAATTACAGGACAACTCCCCTCCATTTAACGAAAAACCGCTATAGATCAGGTATTGAAGCCTATACATCCCAATTTGGCATGAATCAGCTCGAAATCAATCTCGAATAAATGTTTGAATTTAGACACAGAATGTTCAATAATTAGATATGTCACAAAATGTTCACATTTATAACAAGGGTTATTAAGAGGAGTGATACTTCATGGCCAATCAAAGAAGTAAAGATGCAAGTAACATATTTCTTGTGATCGTTGCACTCGGTGTGTTCTATACTGTCTTCTATACTGTGTTTACCCTTTATTCCATCCATGGGCAATAGCCATAAATATAGGGGCTGCCCCTCAAGTAGATATGATCTACTTCATGAGAGACAACCCCTATGCTAATTAGTATCTTATTTAGCGCTATCTAGCGCCTCTTGTGGTACTTTGATTTCATTAATTTCGTTGTACTTGGAGAATGAGGTCTTCATCGCCATTTCCAATGAAATGCCTGCGCCGTCTTGTTCCATCTCCAAGGTCATATTGATGTCTGCTCTAGTAGGTAGAAAGGATTTTTTATTTACAACCGAAGTCATTTTAATGTTCTTAATGTTCATTTGCTCCATCATGGCAACGGTTTGTTCGTTACTGCCTCCGGATTGACTCATTAATTCCTTAGCTAACTCTTTCACAGAATCTCCTGATACATCTGCGGTTAAGACGTATTCATCGCCTTCGACCGTTATTTTTGTATCTTTAGAGATCTTTTTAAATTGCGATAATTGCTTATCTGGATTTGCTGAATCTTCCATACTCGCGAGTAATTTTTCCACGCTATCATCGGGTTGCTTAGACCAAGTACCATCCACGTTAGAGTAAACACCCTCTTTAGAAATATACTGCTTCATTTCCGTTTCGCCTTGACCCGCCACGTTCATCTTAATCTCTTGGAATATTTGTAGAGGATCTGTGATCATATCACTTGTGATCGTCATTTTAACATTTTGTTCTTGCTTCTGTTCTCCTTGGGTCACTGTGATGTCCTGATCTATATTTGCTTCCATCGAGAAACTCTTCATCGCCTTCGATGCTTCTGCAGATTTCGTAAGCAATTCTTCGAGTGTAGGTGTTGCATTCGAATCCGTTGTTGCTTCTACTTTATTTCCTTGATTAGCATTGCCCCCGTTAGCTGTATTACCATCCGCTTCTTTCTCTTTCCCACATGCTGTAATTCCCAGCATCAAAACCACTGCCAATAATCCTGCTGTCCATTTATTCAATTGATTGCCCCCTAGATTCTGTATTATCATTCAATTTAACCAAAGATTAGCTACCGTTAACAGGGAAATAAGTCACAAATCAGAGTAATTCAAATTATGCTTAAAACAGTACAAAAGACCTAACATAAGACCTAATTCTATTATAATCGTGCTTTTTTTGCATTATGTATATAATGGAGGAAGCACAACCTAGGATAATCTCAAGGAGGCACCACTAGTTTGAAAAATCTTCTAGTCACCGGATATCGAGCTCATGAGCTGGGTATTTACGATAATAAGCATAAAGGAATCCCCTACATCCGACAGGCTATTGCTGCTAGGCTCATTCCACTTGTGGAGGAAGGTCTCGAATGGGTTATCACACCCGGTCAATACGGTGTGGATTTATGGGCTTGCGAAGCAGCAATGTCATTAAAGCCGCAGTTCCCTCATTTAAAATGCTCAATTATTACCGCTTTTAGCAATCAAGAAGAAAAATGGAAAGATGAGAAAAAATCATATTACCAGGATATTATACAACGCGTGGACTATTACGGTGCAGTTAGCAAAGAAGCGTATATTGGTAAGTGGCAATTCCTCGCTAGGGACGAGCTACTCTTCCGAAAAACGGATGGGATCCTGTTAGTCTATGACGAGGAATCCGGCGAAGCTAGCCCTAAATACGTTAAAGAACGTGCGCTGAAAAAACATGAGAGTGATGGTTATATCTACCTCAATATCGGCATGGACGATATCCAATCTATCGCTGACGAAGACCATGGCCCAGAGTTTATGGAGTAGGAGTTTTTAGAATAGCGCTGAGTTTATAGAATATGTTATGTACGAGGAATTAAGGGTAGTGGTTTCTTTCCATAAGAAGAACAAAAAAGGGGACAAGGTTACTGTCCCCTTGTCCCCACTTCCTTATAATCCTGCTTGTGCTAACCAGAGCACGATCATGGCTGCTACTTGCTCTCGGGTCGAAATCGTGGAAGGTTCGAATTTACCCTGGCCTGTTCCATTAATAATCCCTAGTGCTTTCGCTGCTTTTATGCTCTCCAATGCATAATCCGATGCTTCGCCTATATCCGAGAAGGATGCTTCATTTATCCCCGAAATATCCTGCAATGAATGAGCAGTTACATAAGTGTAAGCCTTCATCAGCATTGTTGTGATTTGCTCCCTTGTTACCAACTCATCCGGCCGGAAACTACCATCTGGATAACCAGTGATGATCCCAAGCTTATTCAGAGTCGTTACATAATCCCCGTAATAACTACCCGCTTGCACATCTGTTAAGGTGCTAGAACCTTCACCCGTATCCAGTCCAAGTGCACGACCTAGGAAGGTAGCAAATTGTGCTCTCGTTACATTACCTTTTGGATCAAAACGTTCATTATCAATCCCCGTAGCAATATGCTTTGAAGCAAGCAGTTCTATAAACTCCTTCGACCAACCCGCCTTCACATCACTAAATACCTTGTTATACTCCATTACGATGAAACGGCCCATTTGATCACTTTGGAATGTGATCGTGTCATTCTTCAGCTTGCCGCCCAGATATTGCAGCGAACCATCATCCCCGATGAGGTATACTCCCACTTTGTTCTTATTTGAAATACTGTTCAATGTCGCCTGATCCAAAATAAGTTCAATGGTGGCTTTACCTTTGAGATTAAGCTTAGCTGGAGTATTGGCTGAATCCTCGGTCACACTCACAGAAAAATCATAAATTGTGCCAAGCGGACGATACGCTGCATCTTGTGCAACGATATTACGTTTAATCTCTTCCGCTTTATCTTTAGCAATTGGAGCTATTGTAACAATAACTCGTGTATCTTTCTTCAACGAAGCACTGTCAATGGTTCCGGCAGGTAATTTCACCACTACATCAGGGAACTGAAGCTGTATACTCACTTTTTGTTCCTCTGCCTTCTTCAGTACTTCAGCTGGAAGGATGACATCGACTGCCTCACCCGCAGTAACGCCAGTCACATGGATTGATACTGGCTCATTTTTCTTCGCCGCGGCTGCAATGGCTTGCTCTAAGCTAGCAGCAGGCACTTGAACCACTTTGTTTCCATTCGCATCCGTTGTAGCCACAACTTCCAATGTTGAGGAAACCACCGGTGAAGGTGCTGGTGTACTTGAAGTCGTCCCAGACCCTTCACTTCCAGATCCTCCTGATCCATCAGGATTACCAGAACTTAACACTGCCGCAAAGGCAACTGTTCCGCCATCCAAGCTACTAGGTATCGTAATCGTCACTTTACCCTGACTATCACTTTGGAATGTTTGCTTGCTATATTCGTCCACCAATTGACTGTCCTTCGAACCAGCAATCGTTAATGTAACTTGTTGCGCTTCCGTCTTTGTATTTATCCCTACAATAACGCTCTTTCCTTGATACGTCCGGGCAAATACATCGTAACCTTGTGCGTCTGATCCAGCCAATGAAACCCGAGTTCCTTTGGAGAAAATCTGCGAGTACTGATCACGAATATTAAGCATCTTCTTATAATGATCGTAGATATGATTGTAAGTTGGGTCAGATAGACCATCCCAATTAAAATCATAACGATTCTCGCTAAACCTATCTACTGTCCCATTATTATTCCCAAAACTTCCATTCAATCCTGATTGTCCAAGCTCTTCCCCATAATAAATTACCGGTTGTCCTTTGGAAGTAATCTGTAGTGAAGCAGCCACTTTCTGTTTGGCTTGTGCTGCACGTAGAACTTCAGCGTCTAGCGTTCCATTTCTATATTTGTCTCGGTCAGCCGCACTCAACGTAGTAATGAGGAATCCGTCTTCATCATGGCTACTGAGGAACTGCCCTAGCGTCGCCGTGTTGTCGAGTTTGCTATTTCTCGCCTGTAGCATCTTTTCTGTTTCTTGAATATTTCCCCTTACAAAACTTTGAGCAATCTCATTGAACGCAAAATCCAGCTCGGAGTCCATTGTTCCACTCCGCAGATAGCCACCATCATTATCAACACTTGCTCCGAAATTTTCTCCGATCATTTTGAAATCCGGATTGATTGAAGTCATTGTGTTCTTGAAATCCATCAATGTTGCATCTTCCACATGCTTGATCGTATCGACCCGGAAAAAGTCGATGGTGTTCCCTTTAGACGTTTTGGATTTCTCAATCCAATCCGATTGCCAAGCTACAATTTGCTCACGTACAGCCGGATCTTCAGTTATCAAATCCGGTAACCCAGCTACATTATTACGAATAACTGGATCCTCGTTCTCACCCCGTAACATGCCGCTGAACACCCCACGTTCCGCTTCCGTAGGAAGGTTCGTTACTTGCTTGGATATCCATGTCGCGGACAAATTATCCATTCCGTAACCGGTATGGTTCAGTACAACGTCTACCATTACCTTAATTCCGCTGTCATGCGCTGTGTCTAGCAGTTGCTTGAAGTCGTCCAAATCACCCAAGTGTTCGTCAATCGTCGTAAAATCTTTGGCCCAATAGCCGTGATAGGCGTATTGCGTACCACTAAAATCTACCCCTTTATTGAAATCGATATTATCGACAATCGGAGTAATCCAAATTGTGTTGATACCAAGATCCTTGAGGTAATCGATTTTATCGGTTATACCTCGGAAGTCCCCACCATGGTACGACTCCAAATGGCTCTTATCATAACCTTCACCGTTCGGATCATCGTTAGATGTATCACCGTTAAAGAAGCGGTCCGTTAGCATGAAATAAATCCGTGCTTCGTCCCAATCAAAATCGTCCTTCCCTACGGTTTGCCGCGTTTTCACTGTAACCTGAGCATTTTCTGTATGTTTATTTCCGTAAACATCCACTACCGTAACAGGAATTGACTTGATGCCGGCTGAAACAGAATCCTTCACTGCAATCGTTAGCGCCTTAAGCTCTGTATCGATCTTAACCTTAGAGTTACCACCAAGTGAGCTTAAATTTGCATAAGCTGAAGCACTTTCGCTCTCTGAGATCCCAGACCAGGATAAACTTAATACGGCATTCTCGTTGTATGATATGGCCTGAGGATTCACTTCGGATTGAATGTCCACATTCGTAACTTTGTAGATAACAACGGACTTACCATCCTTGGTGTTAGTAGGATCGCTCAATTCTGTTGTTATACCATCTTTGGTTACTAAAAAGGTATATTCATGCGTACCCTCTGTCAGCGGTCTATAGGTATAGACATACATTTCGTCCCTAGCATTATATTGCATAGGATATTCAACACCGTCGATCTTCACTTGCACGGATTCCAACTTATCCATATCACTTGTCGCAAACAATGCTTGATCGCGATAGGTAAATGTTACATTCTTATCCTCCAATAGTGGTGGACCAACTAGCGGCAAGGTTCGAACTTCACCCTTCCCCGCTTGAACTACTACTTTGATCAACTGATCCTTCCCCGTTGTAACAAACCGATCATAATCCTGATCAATAATAGCGGTAAGCCAGTCTTGCCCCTTACGTATTTTAAAACCGAATTGCTGAGTGGAAGTACCTATTGGAATCGTAGCTGTAGCTGTATTTCCGTTGAACTTAGTGAATTTAACTTCACCATCCAATTTCCCAGTATTCCACGTCCAGATATTCCATCCGTCAAAATCCTTATCCTCCCTAACATAACTAAAGAGAACCTTTCGTTCAACAGGTTTATAATCATCCAAATTCGGTTTCGAGTAGAAGACCTTGGATACGCCTTGCACCAACCAAACTTCTACTGCATTACCGCTTTGTATGGACGCTTTTACCTTAGACTCCTCAGCAGCCCATTCCTTATCAGTTGTGTTTAAATGAGGGATGATGTTAAGAGAAGATTCCATATATTTAAATGTACCTTGGGCATATCCATCCGATGTCTCATGAGAAAAATCCCATCTTGTTCCATCTAAACCATCAGGATAAAGCCATAATTTCCAGTCCATTGCAGTGTTATCATATCGATAATAATTAATTGTATACGTATTCATATTTGAAACAGCAGTAATTTCCTGTTCAGCTGTATTGCCTTGATACGTAGCTATAACAGTTATCTTCTGTTTATCTGGTGTTTCAGAGGCAACTTTCAGAATACCATTGGTAATTTCAACACCTTGCACGGGAGACTTTAAGGACCATGTAGGCAGAATAGATGTAACTGTATTATCCGCCTTTTGGAGTGATGCTTTCAATTCTAAATCCGATCCAGCCCCGACAACATTGCCTGATGTAATCATGATTCCAGGTACGATCGCTAAAGAATTGTCACCTTTCTTGACGGGGTTTAAATCATCAATTATACTTCCATCCCATTCATCGTACTTTGTGAGATATTTATATTCATAAGTCCCAGGGGACAGTGGGATTGTAAGACTAAATACGCCACTTTCCTTAGTTAGCTCCTTAGCTGTAGTTTTGTTCCATCCGTTCATTGAGCCAACCAGATAAAGATGATCGCCACTATGCTTAGAATTAAAAGTTACTGTACCATCACCGTTGATGACAGGGCTTGTTAGTTTAACCGAGGATAACTTAATCTCCTTCGTGGTACTCCAGTCCCCATTGGTAGCGGTAAGTTTAATCTTCGTTCCATCTGAAACATTACTATCCACAATCAGATTTTGCTTCTTTCCATCCCCCGCATCCGTAAATGAAATCGCGGAAAAGGCATTACCAGACAAGTCAGTTGCTTCAAGTACTACTTTTTCTGTAACATCTCTCGCACCCGTATAATATACTGCATCAATTACGGTTGACGAACCAATCTGTAATTCTTCATCTACATCGAGGCTGATCCCAGGAACTGATATTCCTGAATTATTACCTATGACAATCGTGTTTAGCGGGTCCTTCTGAAAATTTTCTTTGGTTCCAGGATCCAAGGAAGCATATGTTGACAGACCATAATCATACCAACCAGCTTCGATTTGTCGACTCACGGACCATATATTGTCCGCACCCTTATTTAGATCTATTGCTGCCCAATTATTATAGAATCCTCCCTTTACTATCACTCTTGCATCCGCTTCAGTACCTTGATAATTAAAAGTAACCTCAGCTCCCGATCCCGTGCGAGTCCCGATAACCGGGCTCTGCAGCACTTGGGCGTCAGCACTTCCGCTCAAGCCAGTTGCAATATCCGCTTCCGCCTTAGCTACAGGCTGCAGGTTCGTGAAGAAGCTTAGAATCAAACAAATAACGAGTAACCAGGAAAGCGTTTTTTTCATTCCACGATTCATTCCTTGAATGGCCTCCTTTAAATTTTTGATGTATGGTTTCGCATAGGATGTCATATCTTATACTCTCTTCCGTATTTCCCAAGAATGATGCAAACGTTTGTACGAAAGAGTGAAATCAACAGATATAATTGCTGCCACCCAAAGGTAAGCGCTTTATATCCTGCGATAAGCATACAATATTGGGATCATCCGTCAACTGTGCAGAACAGATCAAAGTGTTGATAAATCTGTATTTATCCAATATTTTCATCCATTTTCTTTGATTATCTTCATTTTGTAATATTTTTTTCAATTATCTGGTTCTAGTGAAACCGTTTGCTCATATTAATTCATTGAAAATGTGCTAAACATGATCTTTTTGTGAATTGTCTCTATTTTTGAAAAATAACTTGTCCATTTTGGATATTTTTGTGCTACTATGTCAATATAAATCGCTTTCACATGGGCAGGTTATTGTCCCGTGGACAAACGTTTGCATTAATCACAAAATATTAATTTTAGGAGGTCATTTAAATGAACGAGAAAAAATTGCCTACTGTAGCTTACTTCAGCATGGAATTCGGACTTCATTCCGATTTTAAAATGTACGCAGGTGGGTTAGGAATCCTTGCTGGCGACTACATCAAGGGTGCCAAAGACATTAATGCACCCATCGTACCCATCGGTTTGAAATGGAAACAAGGTTATACCGACCAAAGAATTGACGCTGAGGGGAAACCTTACGATACGTATCACAATTATGTTTACGATTTTCTTGAGGACACTGGGGTCAAAGTTAGCGTAAAAGTCAGAAACGTCGATGTGATCTGTAAAGTATGGAAGACCGATAAATTCGGTAATAACCCCCTATATTTACTTGATACAGATATTCCTGAGAACAGTGATGCCTGGATTACAGGTCAATTATATGGCTGGTTTGGCGAAGAACGGATTGCTCAGGAAATCGTGCTGGGTATCGGTGGGGTCAAGGCTATGCGGGCGCTACAAATTCCAATTGACGTCTACCATTTCAACGAAGGCCATGCCGCACTTGCAGCAACCGAATTAATTCGCGAGAAAATGTGCGCAGGTCTTACCTTCGAGAAAGCTTGGCTGGCGACTAGAGAAGAAGTCGTATTCACAACACATACTCCAATCAAAGAAGGTAATGAAACTCATCCACTTGACCGTCTTGAATATATGACTGCTTTCAATGGATTGACTCGTGACCAAATGGAACGCATCGGTGGCAATCCGTTTAATATGACAATCGCTGGCTTACGCCTATCTCGCATCTCCAATGGTGTAGCCGATCTCCATGCTGACACTTCCAACAAGATGTGGAAAGAAGTATCCGGCAGATCCGAAATTATCGGCATTACCAATGCCATTCATACTCCAACTTGGGTTGATGAGCGCATGACTCAAGCTTTTGAGAACGGTGGGGATTTGTGGGCCACTCATACAGAGATCAAGGGTGAGTTAATCCAATTCATCGCTGATCGTTCAGGCATCCAGCTTAATCCGGATAACCTACTGATTGGCTTCTCCCGCAGAGCTGCTCCTTACAAGAGAAGTGATCTGATCTTCTCCCAACCGGAAATCATTGAACCTTACTTGGAATCAGGTAAAATTCAAATCGTCTTCTCCGGTAAGGCTCATCCACTCGATGATACCGGTAAGAAGATCGTAAGTAACCTGGTAGCGATGATGAAGAAATATCCGAAGGCTGTCGTGTTCCTAGAAAACTACGATATGACCATTGGAGCACAATTAACTCGTGGTTCCGATATTTGGCTTAACAACCCACGTAGACCACTTGAAGCAAGTGGTACTTCCGGTATGAAAGCCTCAATGAACGGTGTGCTGAACTGCTCGATCCTCGACGGTTGGTGGCCAGAAGCTTGTATCGATGGCGAAAATGGTTGGGCTATCGGTGATGGCTTCGAAACAACTGATTTCGCTGTACTTGATCGCCATGACAGCGATGCATTGTATGACACCCTACTTAACCGCGTGGTCCCAACTTACTATGAGAACCGTGCGAAATGGGTAGAAATGATGCATAAGAGTATCGAAACTACGCGCGTAGAATTCGCAACTAAGCGGATGCTCGAAGATTACTACAACAAAATGTACATCAAAGCTTAAAGATATCATTTAATCTTTCTATACATGCAAAAAGCTGGTGACCGCCCTCGATTATACGAGGAGTCACCAGCTTTTTGCTCATTTCCATTTAAAGAATAGACCTATCCTAACAACAGCTTCGTTCCTGTTAAAATCAAACCTACCACAAACCCACATACGGCGCCATTGACTCGAATCCATTGCAGGTCATGCCCTACCTTATCTTCTATGAAGGCAATCAAGGAATCGTTGTCGAGTTTATTCAAATTCTCTTGTACCAACTCACCGATCTTGGAATAATGCTTCTCCATCAAGTTCACAATCTGCTCTTGAATCCAGTCTTCGGCACGATTAGCTAACTCCGGTCTCCGATCGATCTCAGCCATCATCTTCTCTAAGAAGGGAACTAGAAGTTCGGTACGGAATTCATCACTTCCGATATAGCTCGCCAGATACTCCAAGCCACGTTCCGTCATTGTGTTGATTCTACCGCTCTCGGTCCCCTTCTCGATCACTACATTCTTGAGCCGTGATAATTCACTTAACAAGGATGGCGATTTGGCTAGAGATAATAACTCCTTTTGGAAAAAGAAGAGCAATTTGTATCTGTCTTGATGATCTGAAACTTGCAACTCGGTAATTTTATCAAGGATAAACGTCTGAAGAACCGCCCCTAACTTCTCCTCATTGAAGTAGCCCATGAATGCACCCATTGCAAACTTCATCAAGCCGTTCACTTCTATCTCAGAAACACGCTGCATCGCCATACTGCCAAGGAATTCCCTAGTTGAATCCAGCTCTGCCCATTGTTTCGCTCGCTCCAATCCGAAATCGAGTGCCTTCTCATCGTAGTCATTACTAATAATTCCCTTGATTAGTTTATTAAGCAACTCTTCCTCATCAAGATGATCTAAGAACCTCGCTAACAATCGCTTAGCATATTCCGCTACGGTATCCGCAGGCAAACTTCTTACAGCTGTCTCAAGTACACCCGCAATTCCCTTTTGAAAAGGTTCCGTACTTACGGATTCCCTTAATTTCTGGAGCACAATATCCGTAATCCGAATTTGTTTGATTTTACTACGAATACTTTCTTGATTCAGCAGTTCTGTCTCCACCATGGTGGTGATCGCCTTGGTCATTTTATCCCGATTCTTAGGCAATAACGCTGTATGTGGGATTGGAATGCGTAGGGGATGACGGAATAAGGCTGTTACGGCGAACCAGTCCGCCAAACCGCCTACTAGACCCGCCTCGAAGCCACCCTGTAGCAGAGCAAGCCCCGTTCCCGAGAAGGGTAGGGTCGCTACAAAGCCAGCCCCCATAACTCCCAATGAAATTTCAGCCATACGATTAGATTTCTTCTTCGTCATAACATTCTCACCCATCCGTGTAATTGTTTCGATAGTTCAATTTAACCATAAAGTGGGTGCAATAGCCAAACTGGTCAATCAAATGACACAAGAAAAGGATAGGCTAGCAGAGATATACTCTGCTGTCCTATCCTTCTCAAATTCCTATGTATGTAACTATTTCTGCTTATTGTGGAGACATAGGTTGCTGTGGTGCTGCGGCCTTATTAGCAAGCTTATTTGGTAACTGCCATGCGGTTACAACAGCAAATGCTACAAAGACAAGATCCATAATTTCGAACAATTCAACGAAGGTTTCTTTAAAAAAGCTAAATACCTCACTAGAAAACATACCATTAAAGCTTTCATAATTATAGAAGTAAGCAACGATGAAGTATTTACCGAGTAGAATACCGAGTACACTCGCGATGACTGCAATAATTTGAATCGTAACGCTAGTTCTTTTACCAGCAAAGTAGGATACAGCATATCCAGCTAATCCTCCAATGGCCCAAGCAATGATCCCTAGCTCATACTCAGTCGTGATGGCAATAAGTGCCCACACGGCGCCCCCAACGATGGCTGCAAGCAGCGCCCCTATCACAGACATTCCAATTTTATTCTGTTCCAAATATAAGTCCTCCCCATTCCAATAGTTAAGACAGTGTTATGTCTTATGTCTATGTTACCAGATTTTTCCCCATATAAGAACAGTTTTTTCCTTCTACGTTAAGGGCTAGTGGCTTGTGCCTGGTCCAATAATGTCTGGCCTTCTGCCTCCACATTGCCCAGCGCCTCATCCACAGTAATCTCCTTATTCTTCACTCGCTCCAACTCTCGCTTCATCAATTCTTCGAACGTAGAATAAAATCCAGTTGGAACTTTTCCTCTACTTCCGTAGTTTACAGGTTTAGGCTTAAGTTTATAGAAGGCTTCGATACCGCTTGCCACATAATCCTTGTAATATCCCATTCGTGAGAGCATATTTCCGTTCAATGTTTTGGATTTGACGCGGGCATAGTCATCCCCGTTAACGTACTTAATGAAATCCCAAGCAGCTTCCGCATTGGGAGAGCCTGCACGAATTGAGAAGATTTCATATAGCTCAACATCGCGAGAAGTACTCGGATCCGAAGGATCCACGGGCCCTGTAACGATCCCAAGCTCGAATGGCTTAAACTCCTTCACACGATCCCGTACCTCTTTGAAATGTTGCAGCAAATCTGCGCTATCTACTACCATCGCTACTCGTCCCATGATAAAGGGTTGGTTCTTATAGAACTCCTCAGTGGACCCACCCCAGAATGGCTCTTCGGGAGTGTAAATTGCCTTGGATTCTGTAGCCTCAAATGCAGTCTTCCAGATGTCTTTCCAAGAATCCGTATTCACTGTCACTTTCATGGTGGAATAATTAACAGTCGACATCCCCTGCGTTCTTGCCATAAGTCCTGCCAAAGTATCCGTCTGAATATCAGAAGTAATATAACTCTGCATCCCCAAACCATACACCCGGTCCTCATCCCCACCATCAACAGGGAATCGCTTCGCCAAATTGAGAATTTCCTTCCAGGTCATTTGATTATGAGGAGGATCGATTCCATATTCAGCAAATAAATCCGCATTATAGAACAACGCATTTCCATAAAAACGCGGACTCAATCCATACAACTTGCCAGCACTCTTTTCTTTTATCAAATCAACAATCGTTGGGTAAATGCCCTCTATATCATAGTGCTCTTTCTGAATCAGGGTCTGAAGCTCCATAAGCAGGCCATCAGCCGCATATTGCTCATATTGTTCTGGATCAAGCCACAGCACATCCGGTTGTTCCTTTTCTATTAATTTAGCTAGCGCCGTAGCTTTATCTATTTCCGGATCATTGTCAATATTCTGCGTACTTACCACCTGAACTTCGATATTGGGATATTTCGTTATGAATAAATCGCCATATTCCTGATAAAAGATGCTTTCATCATAGTACATTACTTTTAAAATGGTAGGTGTAGTCGTTTTCTCTGGTAGAGCAGCCGAACATCCTCCGAGTACTATACAAATAACTAGAATCAACATTCTACATATATGTCTATTTTTCATTGAAACCTCCGAGAGCTGGATTCATTAGCTTGGACACATGCACCACCAGGTATTCCTTAACATTAGGAAACTCCTTTGCTAGAGCATTCTCTACATCACTAGTTAGCACCTCTGGGTTGTTATAGACCTTGGACTTTAATATGTCTAAAATAATCTTGCTAGCTTTCTGTTCCGACGCATAAATTTGATCCTCGCTCAATTCGCCCAATACGGCATTTTTCAGTAACGCCTTCACAAAATAATCGTTATTGTCTGACGCACAACCCGCACTAAATGGGATCGTATCCTTAGGAAAGGGAACTCCAATGTCCTTTGTTACTAGATTCCCAGGTTCACTAGAAATATAACTTTGAGTGAATGTTATTGTATTTCCATCCGTATCCTCTATCACTTCTACTTCTGGATCGTCACTACTACCAGAGATTGTAGAATATCCGCTGATTTGCGTCAGGTCAGTTATCTGAACTTCTTCGTGAGCAAATACGGAACCTGTCGCGAAGGTGCCTAGAAGCACACAACAGAAAACGGCCATACCTGCTCTCTTCCTGCCAGTATCCATGATCGTAACAATTCTGTTCTTCAACCCTTTTTTGTCACTATAAAAATGAGTAACTAGTTGGGTCTGAGTCTGCATTTGTTGTTTGGCTAGACCGATGATGGTCTCACCGTATACTTGCCGATCCTTCAAATCTATTTTCCGAACTACAGCTTCATCACAGGATTCCTCACATGCTGCGGAGACCGCCCTATTCATGAAGTAGACTATCGGATTAAACCAATGCATACTCGTTGCTATCAGCACAAGGACCTTGTACCAGAGATCTTTTCTCAAGTAATGAATACATTCATGTTTCAGGATAAACTTTAATTCATCGGACGAGAAATCAGTCGTCGGTAGCAAAATAACGGGCTTTATAAAACCAATCATCATCGGACTCTTGATACATGAGCATAACTTTATAGTGACTCTCTTGGTTCCCCTTAGCTCATCCTTTATCTCCTGAAAAATGCATAGTATTCGTGGTTCTTCGATCTCCTCGCTCCAGCGATGTACGATGCTCATGAAACGCTTTTGTCTGAATATATGTATCAGTAAAAATACAACCATACCTATGATCCATAGATAACTTACAATCTGTCCCCACTGGATGTTGGGTATAGTTGTTGTATCCGCATTAGGGGCGAATTTAGGAGGAACATCAACTGCTATTGTATTAATTGTCATCCCCGTGCCCGTATCATCATTCTGTATGTAATTCGTGTAAGGTTGCTGTGTAGTTACTACGGAAGA
The DNA here is from genome assembly GCF_003994475.1 of Paenibacillus anaericanus. Lineage (GTDB taxonomy): Bacteria > Bacillota > Bacilli > Paenibacillales > Paenibacillaceae > Fontibacillus > Fontibacillus anaericanus. Next base: position 94,631 of record NZ_RZNY01000018.1, read on the forward strand.
AATCGAATTTAGCAGTTGCACTTGGATAAATCCAGTGTCCATTTGAGGTCTAAATGGGATTATTAAGCCCACTACAACAATGAGCCAAGTATAATAACGCCATTTGGCCTCATATCTTCTGACTAACAGTGGAGTGATTGCCATGAATACAAGTGAAATGACAGACATCGTGATGCTGCATTCTACTAAAGTGGCCAAGAACTTCTCCACACTATTCCCTCCGTTCCTTCATCCACTTCATTAACTCATCCAGATCCTTATCCTTTAACTTTTTACCGTTATACAGCATATTTACTAGACTGACGAAGGAGTTCTCATGAACTTTCTCCATAAAACTTCCTGTTTCAAACTGTAGATACTCATCTCTCATCACGAGCGGGAAATAAGTGCGCTCTTTGCCGTTCTTCTCTGTACGCAGAAAACCACGCTCTACTAATCTTAATAACAGAGAAATAAGGGTTTGTGCCCTCCACTCCTTCTGTCTACCTAATTGCTCCATGATCATATTCGTAGTAATGGGTGGTTCATTCGCCCAGACTACCTTCATAATCTCAAACTCTGCATCTGGCAGCTTCTTCAACGTATCCAATTTACATCACTCTTTTCATTTTCTACATTTGTCTATATTGATATTCTACATCTGTCTAATATGATTGTAAAGCTATATATTGAAAAAAAAGGCTACCCCGTGGTAGCCCTTCAAACTGATATATTTAATTTGCAAATATATGATAATCCGTGACAACGGGTTCAATACCATCTGCACGAAGTCGCGAGTTAATCTGTCCTCGATGATATTGACCATGAAGTGCTACATGAATGAGAATATCACGTATATAAAGCGTAATCTCTTCACCCTTACTATTGGTGTAGGTAATTAAGTTATCTAAGTCGGATGGTGTTAATTCAGCGAAAACTGCTTCGAAGCTTTCTTCATTTTGTTTACTAAGTTGTGCACAGTATGCAATATCACTATCCGACCAAATTGGCAGTTGTGAACTATCCATTCCCCTTAATCTAGTGGCCCATACTTGTTCTGCATTTAGAATATGAGAGAATAAACGAACCTGTTGGTACTGAGTCTCAACATTCTGCAAAGTTTCTAGCATGCGTTGATTAGCCCAATGTAAATGTTTAAACATCTTTTGGATTGTTTGCAATAATACCACCCCTTGATTTCCTATTAATGGTATTGTATCACCTCGTTTTGATAAAAAACATTAAAGAAAAAAATTCCCAGACCGTATTGGTCTGAGAAGTTCGTAAGTAAATTGGGGGATCGCCCCAATATATTATATGTTTAGCATCCTATTTCAAATCTGCCGGAAAAACTAGTCCCATCTGTCGTCTAGCTTCGTCCATGATCTCCACAGCTTTAAGCGAGTTACTCAATGAGTTAATACTACTTTCGCGACATCCCGTCTTAATTAATTCGATAAACTCTTCGGCTTCATAATACATCGACTCTTGATATTGCGGTTGAGTTAGGTCTTCAATCGTCCCATCACGGTAATGAATCTTCACGCTATAGGGTTGATTGATCTTATCAATGACCAAAGTACCGTTCTCACCCTGAATTTCTGCAGGTAAATAAGAATCGGCGATTTTGGAATGCATAATAACAGCATCCATATCCTTATATTTGAGCACCATACTTCCTTCCCCATCTACACCTGAAGAGAGTTGCACGCCGACCGCTTGGATGGAATCGGGCTTACCGAACAATGTAACCATTGGATAGATACAGTAAGTACCCAGATCCATCAAGGAACCGTTGGAATATGTCGGATTAAACGCGTTGAGCACCGTGCCTTGCTTAAAGGCATCATATCTGGAGGAATATTGGCAGTAACTTGCAAAATAACGCCGCACGCGGCCGATTTTATAAAGGTTGTCCTTAATTACTCTTAAGTTAGGCATAAGTGTAGATTTCATGGCTTCCATCAGCACAACATCATTTTTCCTAGCTGTATCTATCATTTTTTGCATTTCAGACACATTTGAAGCCATCGGCTTCTCGCAAAGTACATGCTTCCCGTGGTTCATGCATATGATTGCTTGCTCCGCATGGAACGAGTTGGGACTTGCAATATACACGGCATCCAACAGATCACTTGCAGCCATTTCTTCTACATCAGTATATACCTTAGGATCATTAAATTTAGCAGCAAAGGCCTTACCCTTCTCTTCCGAGCGGGAGTATAATGCAGTCAGAGTGAATTGCTCCGTCTCCAACGCAGATTGGATGAAGCGCTCAGTTATCCAGTTTGTTCCAATAATACCGAATCGTATCATAGTTATCTCATCCCCTTAGATCTTGATACTTTATATAGGCTATAAACATATTCTCTCACTCTAGAATGCTCCTGTCCATACTTGCGTTCGTTGCAGCAACTGATTACAATTGTGATAACATGAGCAGTTGGAAACGAGGTGTTACTGTGAGCGAGGACAACAAGGATTACTCTCCTAATAATTTCAATTATATAATCTCCGGTGATTCCATCTCTAAAGGTGTCATTTATGATGAAGTGAGAAGCAAATACGTTATTCTAGAAGACAATTATGTATCTCTCCTTCAGGATAAACTCAAAGGTGTCGTTCGTAATACCGCAAGATTTGGGAACACGCTGATCAAAGGAATCGGGAATCTGAAGAAGGATGTTCTGAAGGATAAACCTAACATTGTGCTGATTGAGTATGGCGGCAATGATTGTGATTTCCATTGGAATGAAATTGCGGATAATCCGGATGCACTTCACAGCCCCAAGACCGATTTCACTGTATTCGAGACGATGCTAACTGAAACGATTCATTACCTGAAAAATCAGCAGATCACACCAATCCTGATGAGCCTTCCCCCACTAAATGCGGATAAGTACTTCAAATGGGTAAGCCAGAGCAACCCTGAGGCCGAGATCAACATTATGAAATGGCTGGGGAGTGTCACCAAAATTTATTGGTGGCAGGAAAGATACAATTCAACAATTATCAAAGTGTCAGAAATGACCAAGACTAAATATATCGATGTTAGAGGAGCCTTCCTTGAGCATCCTGATTTCACCAAGTTTATATGCGTGGATGGCATCCACCCTAATAAAGCCGGACACCAGATTATCTGTGATAAAGTTCTAGAGTTTATCAGAACTAACTACCAGCACTTACTGCAGGACCATAATGATTTAGCGTATGAATGAATATATGCTCAAGCGAGGAGAGGGACCTGAGAGGGTCTCTTTTTTCTGTATGTTTCGGCTTTATGGCTTAATGAATTAATGCAACTGTCAGTGGAAAATGGACTGGACCGGAATGAAATGGACTGAACTCGAATTGGATTGGGCTGGATTGGGCTGAAATGAGCGAATAACAGGAATTTTAGAACTAGAATAAAAAGTGGACACCTCGATAAGA
>NZ_RZNY01000019.1 GCF_003994475.1 Paenibacillus anaericanus
ACCGGCAAGCACTTCAACCACTAGCTCCTTCTTCGTTTCAACAGGGCACCTGAATCGTCTTTTCATCGATTTACTCCTTACTCATTTTAGTGTATATGAGGTGGATTGGAGTGTCCAATTGGATTAGGGGGCTATATAGCAGTGTCCGCCAATCTTACAGAGTAACCACTAAATAGCTTGCATAGTGCAGTACATTTCCACAATATTAATTTAAAAGGCACTGATTGACTATACTCGCCAACATCGCGGAGTATCGTGAGCCGTAGATTTAATCAATAAGTCTTTGAAGGAGTAACCGATGTATTTATCCAGAACGGAAAAGAACAAGCGTAGGAAAAAGAAAAAAGGAAAAAAAGGACCACTACAAAACCGCGTTTGGGTCTTGCTGAACGTTACACTAATTGCGGCCATTTTAGTCCTTGGGACATATTATTATGTAGAGGAACGTTTCGGTCAGGGGAGCGAACAGACAACGCAGGGAGATATATCAAGTGATAACCTAGGAAACAACACTCCATCCGAACCGATCATGTCTGAGACTCAAGAGAGTGAAGAGGGAGCGCCTAATGTTGCGGAGAATGGATCGGTAGCAGAAGAGCCAGAGCTTAATTCGGGCTCAGATGAAGGTGAGGAAGATTTGCAACCTGACGAAGGAGCGAAGGCGGATGAAACATTGCTCTTTCACTTTGCGGGAGATACGATGTTCTCTGATCGAGTAGCGCAGACATTGAAAATAGAAGGCTATGAATATCCCTTCAAACATATCAGTGAATTGTTTCGAAAAGATGACCTGAGCATGGTGAATTTAGAGACTCCGGTTACGTCATTCGGCACGAAGGCCGAAGACAAGACATTTGTATTCAAATCTTTACCTGAGATATTGCCCTTCGTGGCTAACTCAGGGATCGATGCGGTCAATTTAGCGAACAATCATATTTTGGATCAAGGTGTAGAGGGATTGCTAGACACGATCTCGCATTTGAAGGAAAATGATATTAAATATGTAGGTGCAGGTAAAGATGCTGATGAGGCTTATGCACCTCTCTATATTGAGCGTAAAGGAATAAAGATTGCGATTTGCGGCTTCAGTCGAGTGATACCTAAGGTAGATTGGGCAGCGGGTAAAGGAAAACCAGGGGTTGCAACTACGTATGATCCCGCTCGTGCCCTGAAAGCGATTCAAACGGCGAAGGAACATGCTGATCTAGTATTAGTTATGGTTCATTGGGGGAAGGAACGCACGACGATTCTTGAGAAGCACCAAACCTCACTTGCGCACGACTACATCGATGCCGGAGCAGACCTTGTGATCGGTGGTCATCCACATGTCATGCAAGGTATAGAACAATACAAAGGCAAATGGATTGCGTACAGTACGGGTAACTTTATTTTTACAAAGAATGCTAAAGTGCCAGATACTTGGGAAACGGCTGTTTTTGAGACGAAGTGTACCCGGGAAGGCGCATGTGACTTGAAATTAATCCCTTACTTAACTGAACTGGGGCAACCAGTTCCAATGAATTCAGAAGACGGAACGAAGTTACTCAGAAGAGTAGAGAGTTTATCCGAAGGTGTAAAAATTTCGGATGCCGGTGAAGTGACCTCAACATCCCCTTAAATGCGAGTTCAAAAAGTCAGGTTTTCAGCACCAAGAGCTTATGCTTACGATGCTGCGTTTTTTCAAAACGCTTCAGAAGGTTGGATAAAGCTAGGGACAGAGGAGCGGAGCGTAGGCAAAACCTACGTGAGCACCGGAGGTCCCGGCTGAATTCAAGATTCGCTGTCGAATATACCTCTTGATTTGCTTCGTGATCAAAAGATGACTTTTTGAACAATCCCCTTAAGTGATTTGCTGAAGGAAGAAGGCGCTAATGACATGCATAATCTTTGCGTAGCCCATCGAGGGTTCTCTAGTAGGGCTCCTGAGAATACGATGGCAGCGATCTCGCTCGCCATGAAACAGTCTTATGTGCAGTGGGTAGAGGTCGACGTCCAATTATCCAAAGATGGGGTCCCTTTTCTAATCCACGATTATAAGTTAAATCGAACAACAAGCGGACGAGGACTCGTCAAAGATAAAACCTGGGCCGAGCTTAGAACATTGGATGCGGGAAGCTGGAAGTCCAAAGAATATAAAGGGGAACGTTTGATTTCACTCGATGAATTTCTAGACACTATATGTGGCCGCCTCCGAGCCAATATTGAAATTAAGACACAGGGGGATATGTACCCGGGGATTGAGGAAAAGGTGATATCCGCTGTAAAACGGCGTCAGATGCAAAATGACGTGGTGTTGACCTGTTTTGATCCTTTGATCCTAGCAAGGGTGAAGGAAATTAGTCGTGACATCCAAACGGGTCTCATAATAGAAGGTAATCCGAGTGACTTACTCTTACGGTTACAATTACTTCGATGCTCTTTCCTTTCGATCAATTATCGATATTTGACGGCTGATCTAATTACCCAGGTGACCAACTATGGAATAACCATCATGGCTTGGACATTGGATAATATCGGAGCAATAAAATCGATTGCTGCCATGCATAAAGGAATATTAATCTGCACGAATAAACCGGATATTTGGTATCAAGCTATGTTTTAAAGGGGGACTTAATTAATGAATAGATTGATTCAGAACGTATATTGTGTTGGACGAAACTACCGCTTACATGCCGAAGAGCTTGGAAATGAAGTGCCATCTGAGCCTATGATATTTATGAAACCTTCACATGCGATCGTCGCAATGGATGGAAATACACTGTACTTACCTGAAGGGCGCGGAGAGATTCATTATGAAACAGAGCTGGTACTAAGAATAGCTCGTCCTTATGAACCGGGTATTTCAGTAGATGATCTCGTTGATGTAATGGCATTTGGTATTGATTTCACATTACGAGAGGTGCAAAGTGAATTGAAGAAGAAGGGACATCCTTGGACGGCAGCTAAAGGGTTTCGAAATTCAGCACCGATGACTCCTTATATTGCTTTTCCTGGGAGTTCTCAGACTGCAGCAGAAGATTTCACACTTTCCAAGAATGGTGAGATCGTACAGCGAGGTAATATTAATAACATGATATTCTCGTTACAATCGATAGTGGACTTTATAGCAGAGCGATACGGGCTGGATGAAGGAGATCATATCTTCACAGGAACCCCTGAGGGTGTTGGTCCAGTGTTTGCAGGGGACAAGCTGGAGATCGCATATGGTACTAGGGAATTGGGAAGCTGTAGCATTCAATACGGCTTATCATTATGATAATCAATTGGATTATTGGGGCGCTCTGCGCCCTCTTTGTGTCAGTAGCTGCATATAGGAAGGGCTCCCTTTCCTTATCCGGGATGTTGGCAGCTATCGTGATGGGAACGGTGTATTATGGTGCCGGAAATAGCTTCTGGTTCGGTATATTGTTGTTATTTTTCGTGACCTCATCAGTATTCTCTAAATTCCGCGGAGACCGAAAGCTGGAACTGGAGAAATCCTATGCCAAAAGCGGGCGAAGAGATATGATGCAAGTATTCGCCAATGGGGGATTGGGGATGCTGGCCTGTCTAGGTAATTTCTTTTGGCCAGATCCAGCTTGGGGATATTTCTTCGTGGGCTCGATGGCCGCGGTTACGGCTGACACATGGGCGACGGAGTGGGGAGGTTTAAGCAAGAAAGCGCCAATATCGATTATGACCTGGAAAAGAGTTCCTGCCGGAACGTCGGGTGGAGTGTCTCTGCTAGGAAGTTCAGCTGCATTAGCAGGAGCTATTATGATTGGCGGTGCGGCTTGGATACTGTTACACTGGATAGGTGACGGCGAATCTTCCTCTCTTTTACTAGTGAAATGGGTTATAATAGGTGGGTTATCTGGGTTTGTTGGAGCCTTTGCTGACTCACTACTTGGTGCAACTCTCCAAAAAATGAACCGCTGTGTCGTTTGCGGTAAGAGTGTCGAAGTAAGCGTCCATTGTGACCGAAGTACGGTTCATGAGCGGGGATTACATTGGCTAAATAATGATATGGTAAATTTGATCAGTGCTCTAGCTGCTGGATGCCTTGCATGGGCGCTCGGGATGATCTGGATATAAGGTTTATAGCTTGTATAAAGTCTATATAGAGAAGTAGGGAACCTGAATGAACATAATGATAGTTGAACATTTAAGTAAAAGTTACGGGGAAAAGATATTGTTCGAAGATGTCTCCTTTGGTATGGATGAGAACGACAAAATCGGCGTAATCGGTGTGAATGGGACGGGGAAATCTACATTTCTCCGCGTGATCGCTGGATTAGATGAACCTGATGGTGGACGCGTGGCATTGAACAATGATGCTCGAATTACTTTTTTGGCTCAGAATCCTGAGTTTGATCCCGACATAACAGTGCTTAGAGCTGTATTCCAGGGTGGTAGTCCAGAGCTTCAGGCTGTGTCTTCTTATCTGGAAGCGGCGGAACTGTTGGAGCAACATCCGACAGAGGCTGGATACCAGGAACAAATGACTAAATGGAGCCAAGAAATGGATCGGTTGCAGGCCTGGGGGCTTGAGAGTGAAGCCAAAAGTGTGTTATCTAAACTTGGAATTCCTGATTTCAGTAAAAAAATGGGGACCTTATCAGGGGGACAACGTAAGCGTGTTGCTTTGGCATCTGCGCTCATTCTTCCTTCTGAGCTACTCATTCTGGATGAGCCTACAAACCATATTGATAATGATTCCGTTGCCTGGCTGGAGGCGTACTTGCAGAAACGGCGGGGGGCGTTACTACTAATTACCCATGATCGTTATTTCCTAGACCGGGTTTGTAATGTAATGCTTGAGATGGATCACGGCCGTTTATTCCGTTATGAAGCCAATTACAGCCGATTTTTAGAGCTTAAGAGCGAGCGAGAGGAACGAGAAGCTTCGACAGAACAGAAACGGAAAAATCTGTTGCGCACGGAACTTGCTTGGATTCGTCGTGGAGCTAAGGCGCGATCAACGAAACAGAAGGCGCGTATTGATCGATTTGAAAAGCTACAAGGTGCGAAGAACATTTACAAAAATGATTCGCTTGATATCTCTGTTGCTTCAACAAGGTTAGGCCGTAAAATTGTTGAAATATCCGGCTTGCGCAAATCGATAGGAGATCGTCTACTCATTGACGATTTGACTTATATTGCAGTTCCTGGCGATCGGGTTGGCATCGTTGGTCCGAACGGTAGTGGTAAGTCGACCCTGTTGAATATGATTGCCGGTCTTATAGAGCCTGATCAAGGCGAGGTCATGTTAGGTGGGACTGTTAAGCTAGGCTATTTCACGCAGGAACATCAGGAGATGGATGGAAAGCAGCGTGTGATCGAGTATATTAAAGACGAGGCAGAGGTAATAACGACTGCAGATGGATCGCGGATCACGGCAGCACAAATGTTGGAGCGGTTTCTTTTTGAGCCTGCGATGCAGTGGACTCCGATTGAGAAGTTATCAGGCGGCGAGAAGAGAAGGCTTTATTTGCTCCGTGTGCTGATGGCAGCTCCGAATGTCCTTTTACTTGATGAACCTACAAACGATCTCGATATCGGAACATTGACCGTGCTAGAGGCGTATTTGGACGAGTTCCCAGGCGCTGTGTTCGTTGTATCTCATGATCGGTATTTCCTCGACCGGACGGTGGATAAAATTATGGCCTTCGAAGGCGAGGGTGCTGTTGCTGTTCATGTTGGAGATTACAGTGAATATGAGGAACGCAATCAAGGTATCACTGAGGCGAATAAAGAGAAGAGTGATGCGACACAGAATACTAGTACTACAACTACTGCATCTACCGGAACGGCGGGGAAGGAATCCAACGTTGAAAAGCTTAAATTCAGCTATAAAGAGCAGCGGGAATACGAAGCGATTGATGGGATGATTGAGGCGGCGGAACAACGGATCGCTGATATAGCGAGCAACATGGAATCCGCGGCAAGCGATGCTTCATTACTCCAAGCACTGATGACCGAACAGAAGGCAGCAGAAGATGAACTAGAACAACTACTAGAGCGCTGGACTTATTTAAATGAAATGGCTGAGAAAATAGAGAGTCAACGTAACGGGTAAGTTGTGGTTCGCTTGCTCACCGCAGGCGGTATTCTTACCGCTATGATCATGTTCATAAGAAGGCTTTGAAAGAACATTTTGAACATGACTGAATCTTTTCTTTGTAATTAAAAAGAGAAGTAGACAAAAGGTCAGGTTAAGGTGATTATCCTTGACCTGACCTTTTTGTATTGTTGGTTCAGTGGCCTATGCTGGAAGTAGCGGAGAGGACGGAACGATTGTGTAAAAGCGTAAGCGGTCGCCTTTGTCTCCAAATTTACTCCGCTAAGGATAATTCAATAAATTTGGAGACAACAGCGATTGAAACGGGCGGTCCGTTCTCGCAGCGTCTCCCACAATACCTACTATTCTGGTCAGCACAGAACCCCGCTCGCTATCGACATCATCAACTTGATCCTGTTAATTTGGTTCATTTCACTTACACCGGCATCATAATCAATGGCTGTAATATTAGCACCAGGATATAGTTCTTTCAGTCCTTTAACCATGCCACGTCCCGTGATATGGTTGGGCAGACATGCAAACGGCTGAATACATACGATGTTATTCACTCCATGATCGAGTAGCTCCATCATCTCGGCAGTGAGGAACCAACCTTCGCCCATTTGGTTACCGATGGAGACCAATCGGCTTGCCTTGTCAGCGAGGCTGTAGATACTCTCAGGAGGGTCTAGGTGCGGACTTCCCTCAAGTGCCTGTTTCATTGGCTTGCGATACAATTCCAAGTATCCGATCAGCATGGGGTTCAGAAAACCTAGCATTTTGTTCTTACCCATTTGATCGGCCTTATAGATTGGATTGTATAGACAATAGAACATGAAGTCGAGAAAGTCAGGAACAACTGCTTCGCCACCCTCGGCCTCGATTACTTCTACGATTTTGTTATTGGCATCGGGATGGAATTTAATAAGAATCTCCCCGACTATGCCCACACGTGGTTTGGTTACTGAGATTAATGGCAGGGACTGAAACTCCTTGACCATACTACGTATGTTCTCTTTATATTGTCGGAAGGAGAAACTTTGCAGCGAAAGTTTGCTTAGTTCCATCCATTTACGGAACAAGATCTCTGTATCACCCTTGTTCGATTCATAAGGACGATATCGATAGAGAAGCCGCATTAACAGGTCCCCATAACAGGAAGCGGCGATGAGTCGATTGATTGTTTTTAAGTTTAATTGGAACCCGGGTTGATTCTCCATCCCAGAAACATTCAGCGAAATGACAGGGATCTGCTCCATGTTCGCCTCTTTGAGTGCTTTACGTAGTAAGGCAATATAATTTGTTGCCCGACAACCTCCACCCGTCTGAGATAGGATTACAGCAGTTCGATTGTGATCGTAATCACCACTTCGCAAAGCCTTCATGATTTGTCCGATGGTCATAATGGCTGGATAGCATGCATCATTGTTAACGAACTTTAATCCTTCATCCGTTGCCTCTTTACTAGCAGTTTCCAGTATCTTGAGCCTATATCCTGCTTCACGAAATACCGTCTCAAACAGTTCGAAATGAATAGGAGACAGTTGAGGTGCGAGAATAGTATAGGTTTCTTTCATAAGTTTAGTAAATGAAGCAGGGGCAGCGGGTGCGGTGGAAAGTTGAGCTGTGATTTGACGATCCTCTCGTTCTCTCATCGCTGCGAGTAAAGAACGCAGACGAATTCGCGCCGCTCCTAAGTTACTGATCTCATCTACTTTTATTAATGTGAAGGTCTTGTTGTGACTTTCCAGAATCTCCTGTATAGCATCAGCAGTTATAGCATCGATACCACATCCAAACGAGGTAAGCTGTACAAGCTCAAGGTCATCCCGCTCGCCGACAAAATAGGCAGCACGGTACATTCTACCGTGATAGGTCCACTGATTGACGACAGAGAGAGGGTGTTTCACAATGCCTAGATGGGTCACAGCATCTTCTGTAAGGACCGCAACCCCCATCCCGATGATCAATTCGGCTATGCCGTGATTAATTTCAGGGTCGGCATGATAAGGATGGCCGCAGAGTACGATCCCTTTTCCGCCGGTTCGTTCTAGATGGGCTAGCGTCTCGTCACCTTTGTTGCGGATATCTTCTTTAGCCTGCCAGGATTCAGTGAGCGCCTCATCAACCGCAGATAGTAGTTCTTCTTTTGGGATATCTGCGAACGTTTCTTGTAGTCGTTTCTTGAGCACAGAGACGTTATCGAAGTTCAGAAATGGACTGATTAGCGGAATCCCCGATTCCTTGAGTCCATCCATATTGGTGCGAATCACCTCGGGATAGGAGGCGACAACAGGGCAGTTGAAATGATTGTCTGCTTTCTCGTCTTCTCTCTTCTCGTAAATGACCGCAGGATAGAAGATGAAATCCACCTTACTACGGATGAGACTTTCGATATGACCATGAGCTAGCTTGGCAGGGTAGCAGACTGATTCTGAGGGAATCGTCTCCATCCCGCGCTCATACAATTTCTTGCTAGATTTAGGCGACAGAACAACCCTATAACCTAGCTGTGAAAAGAAGGTATGCCAGAACGGATAATTTTCAAACATGTTAAGTACTCGTGGTATCCCGACGGTTCCCCGAATAGCCTGTGCAGGTTCTAGTGAAGTGTAATTAAAGATCCGTTCATATTTGTACTCCACCAAATTCGGTAGATCGCTCTTCGCCTTCTTCTGATTCGCCCCTCGTTCACAGCGATTGCCTGTGACATGGAAGCTTTTATCTGGAAAGCGGTTAACGGTTAAAGCACATGTATTACTACAGAGATTACATCTGGCCTGTGACACCTCGTAAGCGAAGCTACCCAGTTCTTCCTGTGGAAGGAGGGTGCTAGTGCTATTCTCTTTACTCCGCTCTTTGGCAATAAGTGCCGAACCGTAGGCTCCCATTATTCCCGCAATATCAGGCCGTATAACATGCCGACCCGTCAGATTCTCGAATGCGCGTAACACAGCATCATTACAGAATGTACCGCCTTGAACGATAATATGTTGACCCATTTCCTCTGGATTGCGGATTTTGATTACTTTTTGTAGCGCATTCTTAATGACAGAATAAGCAAGTCCGGCGGAGAGATCGGGAAGGGAGGCCCCTTCCTTCTGAACCTGCTTTACCTTGGAATTCATGAACACCGTACAACGGGATCCTAGATCCACAGGTTTGGTAGATAGAAGAGCCTGCTTAGCGAACTCAATAATGTCGACTCCGAGCGCTTTGGCGAAGCTCTCAAGAAATGATCCACATCCCGCTGAACAAGCCTCATTTAGCATAAGGCTATCTATCGCTCCACCACGAATCTTGATGCATTTCATATCTTGACCACCGATATCAAGGATGAAATCAACATCCGGCATGAAATGCGCGGCTGCTCTATAATGAGCAACAGTCTCAACCTCACCGCCATCGATACGGAAAGCGGTCTTAATTAGACCCTCCCCGTATCCTGTAACACAGGAGTTAGCAATGAAGCAGCCCTGTGGTAATAGCTCGTAGAGCTCCTGTAGAGCACCTGAAAGAGAGTTTAGTGGATTGCCTTTATTTCCTGCGTAAAAAGTATGTAAAATTTGATTGTCTGATCCGATGAGTACCAGCTTGGTTGTAGTAGAGCCCGCATCAATACCTAGAAAGCACGGACCAATGTAAGTAGCAAGTTCGGAGCGTGGTGCTGCTGCGCTGCTGTGGCGAAGCTGAAAGGCTTCAAGTTCCTCGTTATTCGCGAAAAGGGGAGGGAGCAGGGCATCTGAATTTTGATCTGCACTGAAGTTGACACCTGCTAACTTTTGCTGCCACTCCAATAAACCTAGGGAAGGACCTTCCGTTCCGTGCAAGCAAGAACCAATTGCTACAAAGTAATGAGCATTTGCTGGGAAAATGACCTCGTCCTGAGATAAACCTAACGTTACAATGAAACGCTCACGTAATTGTGGAAGAAATGTCAGCGGTCCACCTAAGAAAGCGATCTTACCCTTGATAGGTCGTCCGCAGGCTAATCCACTAATCGTCTGGTTAACGATACTTTGAAATATAGAAGCTGCGATGTCTTCTCTCCGAGCTCCTTCGTTAAGGAGTGGCTGAACATCTGTCTTAGCGAAAACCCCGCAACGCGAGGCAATAGGGTAAATCGTTTCATGGCGACTTGCCAAATCATCTAATCCTGCCGGATCAGTCTCAAGTAGCGCCGCCATTTGATCAATGAACGCACCTGTTCCCCCTGCACAAGCATTATTCATCCGTTGTTCGATGCCACCAGTGAAATAAATAATTTTCGCATCCTCACCGCCAAGCTCAATAGCTGTATCGCTCTCAGGAGCGATATGTTTAATCGCCTTACTGCAAGCGACCACTTCTTGGAGGAAGGGGATACCACCTAACTTGGATAATGCTAATCCTGCTGATCCACTGATACATACGGTGGCCTCTGCATTCGGAAATTGATGGCTTACATTGTTCCATAAGGAGAGAATCGCAGTTTGTATATCACTATAATGTCGAACGTATTCTTGATATACGATCTCTAACTCGTTCATGACAATGATTTTGGCAGTTGTTGATCCAATGTCCATTCCAATATGAAGTAACATGGCTGTTCACCTATCCCTGCTTAAATTTGATCTATCCCGGAGAATTTCTCGCGAATTAATTCCAGTGACTGAACGAACAAACAGAGTTGTTCTTTGGAGAAATCGTGAAGCATGGTCTCAAACATCGCATTGCGTTTGTGGACCATCTCCTCTAATGCCAACTTTCCTTCAGGTGTCATCTGAATCCAGCAAACTCGCTTGTCTTCTTTGTCTTTGATCCGTTCCAAGAGGCCCTCAGCCACCAATTTGTTCAACGCGATGGTGTTAGCACTCGAAGAGAGCCCGACGACATCGGCGATATGGGAGACCATACATTTCTGGCTTCTGTAGACAGCAAGAAGGATGAAGAATTTACTAGGCAGAATGTTATCGCCGTCGCTAAAAAATAATCGACCCATATTATGTGCTATCTCAAGCGTAGTTTCACATATGTTCTCTATAACTTCAGTACTGGGGTTCATAAATTGCCACATCCTTTACACTTCGTAAAAGGTTTTATGATAAAGCTTTATAATCAAACCATATCATGACATACGGGCTGAAAGGCTGTGAGAAATGTAACACTATATGGAAAATAATTCATATGATTCACCAAAAAAACACGTAAGAAGCGCCGGTTTTGGCTACTTCTTACGTGTTTATTTAATGACTATGATTTGCTTAAGATCCCGTGAATCGCCGGGTAACATGATCTCTGCTGCGTTCAACTGGGATGAACCATCGCCGTCAAGGAATATCCCTTCCTTCTCGGAGCCTGGAGCAATCGTGCTTTGTACAGCATCTCTAAATTCCGCAGCCGTACAACGAGTGGGTGTAACGATGAGCCAAAGCTTTCCTGAATCGTCATAGACGAGACCGGAACGGAGGCGTTGCTCATCCGGGTTTGGAAGGTGCTCACGCTCAATAGCAGCACTCCATAGGTCATCGTTCTGTAAATTCATGCTTACGCCACCCTGGGCAAAATAGTGGCTTCTATCCATAACTTCAATCTCTTCAACTGTGGAGACAACTTGTATAGAGAAGCGGCTTGCTGTTTCGTCCCATACCAGTGTACCTCGATCATATTTGGTATTAAACCATCCAGAGCCAAATTCTCCGGCTGTTCCTTTGACAGGAATGTCATCGTTCACTGCGATATTCAATACGGACTCCTCATAGAAAAATCCACCGTTTATTCCGTATAAATGGTATTCGCTCAGAGGTTTATCAGCTGCTCTTAGTTCAATATGCTCCGGCTTTACAGCGAGTGCATGAACCTTGACGCCATTGCGAGCTTCTATTTCATGATAAGTATAAGGATGGGGAAGAAGGTTGGTTCGTCCCCATAACAACATGAGCACAATGCAGAAGGTAATGGCCAATGCTGAAGCAGTGGCTAAACTTAATCGATGTAGTTCAGTCTTTAACATATGCGGCTAGCAGTCGCGTTGTATTCAAGATAGCCTGTTTGTGGGTGCGCTCCATGGCATGGGATGCATGAACACCAGGACCAATGAGTGCTGCGCGGATGTTATGACCTGCAGATAGCGCAGCAGAAGCATCGGATCCATAGTGCGGATAAATGTCCACCGCATAAGGGATATTCAGCTCTTTAGCTAGCTCAATGAGCTTACCGGTCATTTCATAATCATAAGGTCCGCTAGAGTCTTTGGCACAAATCGAAACATCGGTTTCCTTGCAGCTAAGGTCGTCGCCCATAGCGCCCATGTCAACAGCGATCATTTCATGAATACCCTCTGGGATCCATGAAGCTCCATGTCCTACTTCTTCAAAGTTAGAGATAAGGAACACGAGATCATGGCGTGGAACCCAACCTTCACGCTTACTTGATTCAAGCAGTCCAAATAGAGCAGCAACACTTGCTTTATCATCCAAATGTCGAGATTTCACATAGCCACTAGGTGTAATCACAGCACGTGCATCGAACGAGATGAAATCTCCTGGTGAAATCCCCAGTTTCAGCACGTCTTCTTTATTTTCAACTACTTCGTCGATACGTACTTCCATGTTACTTTCAATACGTTTAAAGTCCCGTGCGTCACTGTATACATGAACGGATGGATGGGTCGACAGAATAGTTCCACTATATGTCTTACCACTGCGGGTGTGAATGGTACAGTATTCATTCTCTATACTGTGCATCATGAATCCACCCACAGAAGTGATAGCAAGTGTACCACGCGATGTAACCGAGCGGACCATGGCACCAAGTGTATCCACGTGTGCGCTGAGTGCGATAACTCGGGAGGAATCTTTCCCTTTCACACGCAGAATCGCACCACCCTTTTCATTTTGGGAAAAAGGGATATCAAGTGATTCCGCTTCAGCTTGAATCACTTTCATAATGTCATGAGTGAATCCGCTTGGGCTAGGAGTTTGAAGTAGGGTTGTTAGAAGATTCAAAATATAAGATTCATTTAGTTGTATGTCCAAATCGAAAAGCCTCCTAATTCTAAATGCTTGTGTTTTGTTATTTTGTGTTGATTTCTTCTTCGGGAGCGGGAATTTCGGATGCCATGGCTTCCGGAGCAGTATATCCGGTTGCTTCTTGAATATGTAGAAGTTGGGCCTTTAAGGCTTTAACTTCTCTTTGCAGACGGTATCCACGGTAAATTCCGAAGGAACCGACAATGATACCACCAAGTAACGTACAACCGAGAATGAGTAGAATTAACGGTATGTCCACGGAACCGGCAAACAGATTCACATGTACAGGGTCCACGTTCATGACAGCAAATACGGCAGTGATTAATGCAAAGATTAGCGCAAGGATCAGAGACCATTGAATTTTCACCTTAGGAAAAACCTCCTTTATACTTTAATGACAGTATAAAATCCCTTACTCTAAGGAGCAAGGGATTTATTTACAGAGCGGCAGTTACTTGGTCAAGTTCTCCATTTGTTCAATCAGTTCTTCGAAGATATTCATCGCATCGCGAATCGGTTGAGGAGAGGACATATCTAGCCCAGCTTTTTTGAGAATGTTGATGGAATAGTCACTACCACCACTCTTTAAGAAGCTCAGGTAACGATCTACTGCTGGTTGACCTTCTTCAAGAATCTTCTTCGAGAAACTGGTTGCCGCTGAGAATCCAGTAGCATATTTGTACACATAAAAGCTGTTATAGAAATGAGGGATTCTTGCCCACTCCATTTCAATCTCTTTATCCACAGCCATTTGCTCACCATGATATTTAACATTGAGGTCGTAGTAAATCGACGATAACTCTTGTGGGGTTAAGGAGATACCCACTTCAGCCCGTTCATGAATAATCTTCTCGAACTCAGCAAACATAGTTTGACGGAATACGGTAGTCCGGAACTGATCTGCATAGTAAGTTAGAAGATACAGCTTTTGTTTCGGATCAGTGGATTTCTTCAACAGGTAATCCATCAATAAAGCCTCATTCGTCGTCGAAGCTACTTCGGCGAGGAAGATGGTATATTGTGCATCACGGTAATCCAAGTTCTCGTCTGAGAAATAGGAATGTAGAGCATGACCCATTTCATGAGCTAGCGTAAACATGCTGTTCAGATTCTCATTGTGATTCAGTAGTACGTAAGGGTGGGTGCCGTAAGCCCCCCAGCTATAAGCTCCTGTACGTTTTCCCTCATTCTCGTAGACATCAATCCAGCGGTTGTCGAAACCTTCGCGAAGTGCTGTGAGATAATTTTCACCGAGTGGTTTCAAAGCTTCTTCAACCATCTTCTTAGCTTCGTCATAGGTGATGTCCCACTTGTATTCCTCTACCAGTGGAGCAAATAGATCGTACATGTGAAGCTCATCCACGCCAAGCAGTTTCTTACGTAGCTTCATATAGCGTTGTAAGAGTGGAAGACTCTCATGAATCGTGTCGATTAGGTTAGTGTATACTTCCTTCGGTATGTTATCGCCATATAGAGCCATTTCCAGTACGGAAGGGTATTTGCGAACTTGTGAATAGAAGATATTCTTATTTACATTGGCATTTAATGTAGCAGCAATCGTATTTTTTTGCTTACCATAGGTCTCATATATTGCTTTAAATGCTCGTCGGCGCACATCACGATTTGGGTTCTCTAGGAATTGAATGTAACTACCATGAGTGAGCTCAACTTCGTTGCCGTTCTCGTCTTTAATCTTTGGAAACTTGATATCCGCATTATTGATCATACCGAAAATTTGTTGTGGTGCTTGAGATAGGTTACCAACTTGTGCTAGTAATGCTTCCTCAGTTTTACTAAGTACATGTGCTTTCTCGCGTTTGATCTCTTGCAGAGTGAATTTATAAGGTGCCAGATCAGGATGTTCAATTAATTGATCAAGTTCTTGCTCAGGTAGAGATAAAATCTCCGGTGTAATGTAAGAGAGTGCCTCACTGATCTCAACGCTAAGTTTCTTTGCTTTTTGTACAAGTGCTTGGTATGTAGAGTTTGTTGTATCTTCATCATGGTTGAGATGGGCATATACATATAACCGTTCGATTTCTAGTGAAAGTTTGTCTTCAAGTGTAAAAATAGCCTTGATGTTCTCCGCGGTATTCAGTTTACCCTCAAATTCGGAAGCCTTCTTCTTCATCACTTTCAATTCATCGTATGTTTTATCCCAAGCTTTTTGATTTTCAAATAAATCTTCTAGTTTCCAACGGTTCTCAGTTGGCACCTCAGAACGTTTCGGTAATGTGCTCATTGGAATCCTCCTTTGTTTTGGGGAAAATGATGGCTGTTCATTCTTAGCAGTTGTCCCGTTTGGTATTGCCGCAAGTAGCAGGGAGCAGGATAATAGGAGGGGGAGCAATGGAACTCTTTTCATACAGGACCTCCTTTTCATGTCTGGAGACCGCTAGCGTACGGATCGGAATTGCTTGTGATCTTTACGCTAATGGCGTTTTCCTAGTATGACCCTCTATACTGCGAAATATTTCCACTACAGTTTAGTGTTTTTACAAAGTCCAGAAACTATAAACGATCAAGCAAAAGGCAACTACGACCATAAAAAGCGACGCAATGGCTAGACCTCGTTTTAATTGCGGAGGAATATTAGCCTTGGACATGACCACAACAGCACCAAGCGCAAATGCCGCTATAATAAAAATTAGAATATTTGAACTACTATCCATGAGATCACCCCAACTCTTTTAGATTATAATCCTGTTCGTGCAGAGCGGATTAAACCTCCTTGAAGGCGTTCATGATTTCGGTCCATTCTTCTTCTCGGCCTACAAAATCTTCCTTAGGGAAGTGGTTTTTCGCCCAATGCATCAAGGCAGGACGGCTAAGGAAAGTCTGTGTTTCTTCGCCCCATTGGTCTGAAATTTCCCGAACAACGATATATTTTCCTTGCACCTCTACTGTCAACATGTTCCATTTGTCTCTCTTGTATATTTCATGCTTTTTTATCATTTTGTATTACTCCAGTCTCTACATCTATATAGAAATGAACGAAAGAAGATGACACCCTTCAAACTCATATTAAGGCTATATGGGATGCGCCAGAATTAGCTTCAGTTCAATCTATCTAATAGAAGGTATTTTTATGTTAAAATGATAACGCACGCCCCAATGGAAAGCAAATAAAAAGCGGAATGTTTATGTTCCAAATAAATTTACGAAATCATGACACATTGCATTGTCTCTTTCCATAGAGTATAATATAATTATTCGTCCATGATGGCGATTATTTTTAGGAGGTTGTTCATTTGAAAGGTACAGTTAAATGGTTTAACGCAGAAAAAGGTTATGGTTTTATCTCAGTTGAGGGTGGCGAAGATGTATTTGTACATTTCTCCGCAATTCAAGACGAAGGATTCAAAACATTAGATGAAGGCCAAGCCGTAGAGTTCGATATTACTGACGGTAACCGTGGTCAACAAGCTGCTAACGTAATCAAATTATAAGATCACTTCCGGTAACGGATCACTTATAAAGTTTGGTTTCAAGCATGATATGGAAGGCACAGCTCCCAAAGGGCTGTGCCTTTTTTTGGCATATGGGCAGGGTGGCCCTTATGTAACTATTTTCACTTTAGGAGCTCTTTCCTTTTGACCTATTTATAGTGAGAGTGATAAACTAATGTGGTAACTACTTTTTTCTGGGAAATTAACTAGGTTGATTTCTGCAGTAATACATTTGGTGGGGAGCGTTTAGTTATGAAGTTCAAACTATTTAAAGATCGCAAAGGGAAAGCGGATCAGGCTAAGAACAACCAATGGGTTAAAATGAGCCGCGATATTTATATGCAAGCACGTAAAGGTGGACCCAACCCGGAAGCCAATTTTGGATTGAAAACGGCGATTGCTAATGCTAGGGCGATTAAAATGCCGGCTGATAACATCGAACGAGCAATCAAAAAAGCATCCGGATCAACTGATAGCGTTGAATACGAAGAAATTTATTATGAAGGATACGGCCCTGGCGGAGTAGCCATTATGGTAAAATGCCTGACGGATAACCGTAACCGTACTGCAGCTGATATTAGATCGATATTTAATAAAAGAGGCGGCAACATGGGTGAATCCGGTTGTGTAGCTTATATGTTTGATCAGAAAGGTATGCTTGTCATTAATCGGGAAGAATTCGAGGACTTGGACGAGGATACGTTGATGATGCAAGCACTTGAGGCGGGAGCCGAGGACATGAATGTTCATGAGGACAGTTATGAAGTGCTAACTCATCCGCATGAACTTGAGATTGTTAAGAGTGCTTTAGAAGCATCTGGTTTGCAATTTAGTAGTGCTGAAGTACGTTGGATTCCACAGAACACAGTGGCTGCCGATGGTGAGAACGCGGAGAAGTTGCTTAAGATGATGGATGCATTCGAAGATAACGATGATGTCCAGGACGTATTCGCTAACTTCGAAATTAGTGAAGAAGAGATGGAGCGTATCGGATAAGTAGCCGATCGGCTAGATATACACCTTTGAAGAGGCTATCCTTACAAGTAGATCAAATCTAACTTGAAGGGCAGCCTTTTTTTTATAAAGAAAATGGGTTCTAGATATAATTGGTGACAATCTGTTGTCACCAAATGGCTGTTATGATGAAAGAGAACAGGGAGGAAGCAACATGAAGAGAATGGACCGAATGATGGCGATTTTGATGGCTTTGCAGCAAAGGTCAGAAACAGCCCAATCTCTCGCAGATAAATTTGAAGTTTCCAAGCGGACGGTATTGCGTGATATGCAGGCTTTATCAGAAATGGGAGTCCCTCTATACGCTTTAGCTGGTCCTGGAGGAGGATACCGCTTAATGGAGGGATTCCACCTTCCACCGCTTCATTTGGATCGTGATGAAGTCTTGACCGTGCTGGTGGCGCTCGATGGGATGGCTAAATACAGTGATGGTCCTTTTCACTCTGCAAGATGGACAGTAATCGATAAGATCCGTGCGGTTCTGCCTGAACAGACGCTTCAACTGGTTAGTCCGTTGCTTCAAACTGTTGAGATGGAGGTACCCAAACGTCACTTTAAAACGCCACATCTTAACGCATTGATGACCTATACAGCTAACTCCCAATGGTTAAAAGTGATGTATCGTTCGCAAAATTACCATCGCAGTCTTGATATCTTACCTCGGCGAGTATATGCCGCCCATGGTTTTTGGTACTGTGAAGCTTATTCTCAGTTACATGGGGAAGTACGATCGTTGCGTATTGATCGAATGGAGACCGTGGAAGAAATTGATTATCCGATTCATGAGTTGGAGAAGAAAATACTACAGGATAACTCGGTCCAGAGTCATTCAGATAAGGAAGGTTCGATTTACATATTTGCTAAACTCACTTACCGTGGAGCGTTGTTAGCAGAGCAGGATACTCATATGGGACATATGGTCAGCCAGGTTGGGGACGAGGAGTGGGAGGTAGCTTTTCAATGCCCCATGGAAGAATGGAACTGGGCGATTACTTTTTTCTTCAACATGGGGCTTGATGCACAGATTATAGAACCCCCTCAGTTAATAGAGGAAATAAGGGAACGAGCTCGCTGTTTAATGGACAGATATAGTCACGTACAAATGTAATGCTTTCGAAGTAGTTTCGAACGAAGTTAATCTTTGAAGTAACGCTTACAAAACTAAGCATATGCTTTCGAAGTAGTTTTGAACGAAGTTAATCTTTGAAGTAACGCTTACAAAACTTTTAGGAGGATTTAGATGAATCCATGGAAGTACAGTGAAATTATTGCTGAAAGAATGAAAAGGCAGGGGTTAACACAGCCCTTAGATAACCCTTTGGATGAAGAGTCATACACTGAATTGTTTCGCAGGCTTCAGCCTGTTGCTCCAGTTCATTTTTCGCGACCAGGTGATCCTCCAAAGTTAATTCATCGAACAGAGTACGACGACACAGGAATGTCCTCTTCTTTAAGGGAGCGACATATCCTCGTAAAGGGACGATTTCTAGGTGGGCGTGTGGCCTATGTGCTAGAAGATGACCTGAAGTTATACGCTACAGCTTTTCGCAAAATGCCTACTCGATTCAACCGGGTTCACGAGGATGTACTAAGTACGATTCGCGAAGCGGGGGGACTGACGAAAGAGCAATTGAAGCAAGAACTTGATTACTCTGCCGGAGATATTGGTAAAGCACTACAGGACCTGCAATGTGCATTCCTACTGCAAGAGGATCAAATTGATACCGATTGGGAAACGGGATGGCTTGATTTTGCTGAAGAATGGTTCGAAATTCCCACAGATGCAGAAAGCCAAGAAGAAGCACTCTTAGAAGTGATACAAAGGTTTGTTGTATCCATGGTATTTGTGACGGAGAGCCAAATCAAAAGTTGGTGCAGTTTACCATCCAAGACGATTAAAGAAATGGTGCGGCGGTTAGTAGAATCTGGACGATTAGTACGAACTCAGGTTGAAGGGCTAGATGAGGGTGTTATGTCAATTGAGGACGCCGAGTCTACATCTTCGTATACCAGTGAATATCCAAAGGGAATATATATGTTGGACAAGTCCGACATTTTGGTAAGAGCTCAAATGGATGAATTGAAAACACGCTACAAAGGATTAGAAGTTTTGCAGTACTTACTGGTAGATGGCAAGTTCCAAGGTGTGGTATTGGGACATTGGCGGATCGGTCCGTACGATGTTGATGACATTATTTTAGATTTGGATCAATCCGAGTTGGCTGCGAGACAAGCAGAAGTCTTAGCCGCAGTTCGAGAAATTTATAATCCAGAAGACTGTGCTATATTGCGTTATAACGGTGCAGAGATTTCCAAATGTCCAATAGAGGAAGGTAAAAGATCATGAATATGGAATACGGTAAAAATGAGAATGTCGTATTGGACCGTGCTAGGACTTTTATATACAGTAGTGCTCGTCTGATCGATCGTATGCGCTTCGCATACCATTTCGAGAACGGCTCGAAGGATGATGTACTTGCTGTACTGAGCGCGTATCAGAACAAGGATGGAGGCTTCGGGAATGCACTCGAGCCTGACATGCGTTGTCCACAGAGTCAACCGGTGACAACGGAAATGGCGTTAGGTATTATGAATGAAATGGAGAGCTTTGATGCAGAGATCATGGACGGTGTAATCGCATATTTGAAGTCCATATCAATACCTGACGGAGGTTTGCCAAGAGCTACGACTGAAGTGAACGACTATCCTCATGCTCCATGGTGGACTACGGAACATGATGGAGTTCCATCCATAAATCCCACTGGGATTATTATAGGTTTATTACTCCGTCAGAAGACGCGGAGAGATTTTATCCAAGATGATTGGTTCCAGAGTCATATCTCATTCTTATGGCGTTCCATGGCTAACAGCCTTCCAGGTGATTATCACGATTACTTACAGTGGAGCGAATTTTTACAGAACACACCAGAGCAAGAACGCGCTAAAACTTTTGCACAGATCCTAGATGATTGGTTACAAGGACCTGGCATTATCGAAAAGGATCCGAGCGCAGGAGGTTACTCTCAGAAGGTTTTAGATTATGCTCCTGCTCCAGGAAGTTACGCTTCGCGCTTTGTTACGGAAGAAGAGATTATAAGTCACTTGAATTATGTCGTGGAGAGTCAACAAGAGGACGGCGGTTGGGCTGTTTCATGGCCAACGGTTAGTCAGGCGGTTGAACAGGAATGGAGAGGGCGGATTACAGTAGATCGTCTATTAACCCTTCGATCTTACGGGCGGATTTAATTTAAAAGTTACAATGTAATAAAAACGTCCACCCATCCGATATTTGGATTTAGTGGACGTTTTTATATTTCTCGGGGGAACCTATAGTGCCCTTACTTCTTAAGACTTGCGCGTCGGCAAGTCATGACTCTACGGTACATTGATTTATCTTTTAATTGGTTGAAAATATAGGGATCTGGACTTGTATTCACCTCGATGATCTGAGGGCTAACCGTTTTATCCAATCCGACATCCACACCAATTTGCCGAAACTTGGGGTAAGTTTTTTGAAGGTGCTTAGCTATTTTTATTCCAAGTGTATCTAATTCTTTGTGAAGATGGTGCTGTTCACCTTTAGATAAATGTGTGCGGAGTAAACTTTCAATGCTCATAGGTTTACCCCCACTGTGGTAATTCGTAACAATTTTTCGTGCGTGTCCTAAACGCCCAATAATCCCCGTTGTTTCCCATTTACCCTTTGGATTTACCTGTACCATAACCCGGATATCAAACCTACGATGATTATGTTTTAATAGATGAATTCCTTTTTGAATCAAATACCGGCGCTTCTTAATCCGCTTTATGAGGCTCTTGTGGAACTCTGTGAACGATTTGAATTTCAGTATTTTCTCCTCGATCTGGTAGGTATATGATTGTTCGTTAATGATTTCTGCACGAATTACTCCATTTCCGTACGTCCCGCACTCCGGTTTGATGTATATCATACGATACTGATTAATCATAGATCTTAAATTATTGGCATTAAATTTTCGTGTATCAGGGATGAAGGGTTTTATCGATTTATTTGTAAGCAACACTTTGGTTTTGATCCATTTACTCTGCACTGCGATCAGTCTTTTAGCTGTCAACTTTGTTGTCCCTCCTATCATAGTCACCATAAATACGCAATAGCTTATTTCAAGGTAATGCATCTTATGCAGACCCATAGATTTGGTACAGAACAAATGCCTTCATTATCACAAAAAAATGGACTCCGTTCTCGCCCAGACCGTGTAGTAGACTATTGCATACCATAAAGAAACGCATACGAATAATGATCTAACTAGATGCGTAAATTTCTATGTGGAGCTGAAGAGATGAACAGTTCGTCCACCATTGATGTGCTCATTCCCACGATTGAGAAGGACTTAGCAACACTACCTCATGTAATAGATGGTCTCCGCCGTAATGTGAAACATAAGATTGGTCAAATTTATGTTGTATCACCTCAAAGTAGTAAAATTAGTGCACTTTGTAAGCGCAAAGGATGTATTTTCGTTGATGAGAAAAAAGTTCTCCCTATCTCCAAAAAAGATATTCATTATCGTTCTGCACGTTGGGAACGCTCAGGCTGGTTATATCAACAATTACTCAAATTTAGTGGTGACACCATATGTAAACACAAGTACTTCTTAGTAATAGATGCAGACACCGTACTTATTCGGCCACACAGCTTTTTATCCCATAGCAAGGGACTGTACTACTGCCGCAATTGGAGTCAACCTGAATACTTCCGCACGTACAGAAAATTATTGGGATCAAAAGCACCCTCACCTAAGTCTTTTGTTACCCACTATATGCTGTTTGATAAATCTAAACTGAGTCAACTGAAACGAACGATTGAAGCGAAACACAATCTCCCTTGGTATAGGGCAATCATCCGTAGTATCGATAAAACGAAACAATTCGGATTCTCTGAATATGAAACCTACGCCAATTATGTATACAGTACGACCCCCAAATCAATGATTCTTAAGAATGCTCTAAATAAAGGACTTAAAGTCAAAGCATCTACACTACCGCAAGCCCAAATGAAAAAGCTGGCCCTGAGCTATCGTTCGTTATCGTTCCATGAACGGAAGGGTTACAGTAGGTCGACAAGATAAATGACAAAACCTATACGCATTGTATTTCTATGTGGTGGTTCGGGTACAAGATTGTGGCCATTATCTAATGAAATCCGCTCTAAGTTATTTCTTGAGATTCTTCCTTCACCTCAAGGGGAGAGAGAATCTATGATCGGGCGTGTGTGTCGACAGCTTACGGCGTCAGGATTATGGGAATCAGCAAGTTTTGTTACAAGCCAAGAACAAGCACATCTTATTACCAGGTACACTGAAGGGCAACTGCCTCTAATTATTGAGCCATGTAAACGAGGCACATTTACAGCTACCGCTCTTGCCGCGGTTTATCTTCATACCTATAGGTTGGCGGAACTCGACGATATCATCACGATAACTCCAGCAGATATGTTTGCGGGTGAAGACTACTTTAATCAGTTTAAGTTACTTACTAGCATACTAAGAGATTCAGGAGCAGATTTGGCCTTGTTAGGGACGAAGCCTTCACATCCATCAGAGCAATATGGTTATATCTTGCCAGAACTTAGTGGGAATTTAGGATCATTAGAATATTCCAAGGTCTCAAGTTTTATAGAGAAACCGGATGTAGACACGGCACAAGCACTTATTGAGCAAAGCGCATTATGGAACTGCGGAGTATTTGCTTTTCCCCTTAAATTAATCCTCACCTATATGGAGCAAATAAATATGCCGACGGATTATGAATCCTTAATGGCTGTATACGAGAGTTTACCCGTACGCAGCTTCGATCAAGAAGTCGCGGAGCGCATATCCAATTCTGTTGTACTCCCATATGAAGGAGAATGGAGTGACCTTGGGAGCTGGGCAGCATTAACAGATCATTTAGATAGTAGTATCATAGGTCAAGGGAAAATTTGGGGATTATCTCCTGATACGCATATTGTTAATGAGCTTCCATTTCCCGTTCATGTTATTGATGTACCTGATATTATTGTGGCAGCCAGTCCAGATGGGATCCTCATATCGAAGAAAAGTAGTGCAAGTAAGATTAAAAAAATTCTAGTTGAAGGCGAAGGGCCGACATAACCATGAAGGAGTTCTGGCGTGGAGTGACCCCTGGATACCTGGGTAAAATGCCAAAAGTCCCGCCATATTCTGGCGGGACTTTTGTTAGGTTATCATTCTACGATTCGTAATATATCTGCCACTTCTCGGCGAGGAATGGCTTTAGGTGAAATTGCAGGGTACCCGAGAGCGATGACCATTGTAACCCCTCGATCTTCTGGGATGTGGAGGTATTCTCGCAGCTTATCTTCAGCTAGAAGTACAGGTCCAGTCAATGGACAAGTTGCAAGACCTTTAGCATGCGCAGCAAGCATTAAGTTCTGCGCGGCTAGACAGCTGCTCTTTAACCCTTCTTCTTCCCACACTTCTGGTTCCACAAAAGAAATGGGATCAAAAATTTTATCTCGGAATTTTGATGCATAGGGCGTGGATAAGCATACGATCATTACAGGAGCACCAGAAAAGGCGGTGGCATAGGGGCCGAACGACTTTATGAGCAGTTTTGCTTCTCGCTCGAGGCCCTTCTGTTCCGCACGCGCTGCCGTTTCATGAAGCTTTTCCCAGGTGAAGTCCTCGACATGCTTAATCTTATCTCGGTTAACGACAGCAATAAACTCCCATGTCTGTGAGTTAGTATCGCTAGGCGCATAGCGGGCGCAATCGATGATTTCCTCAATATCGGTAATGCTGACTGCTTCATCGGTAAATTCACGGATACTTCGACGTGTTTTAACTACTTCACGGAATAAAGAGAAATCCATAGGACCCCACCTTTCTCAATTGAGATATTTTTATGAATGAAGATCTATGTCCTGTCTTTGGATCGTAGGTTTACGGTATAGATAACGGCTAGCGAAGCCGAGACAGGCTAGAGCAGAGAAAGCCATCGCCACAAGATAGAAATTGGTTCGCCCGGAATATTCAAATAACATACCTCCAAACGTTCCACTCAGCAGTCCGGAGGCACTTGACCACATTATTGTAAATAAGGCTAGCCCTGTCGCCCGATAGTCATCCGGAATCAAACGGGTAAGCATACGGATCGCCGTCACATAGAACACGCCAAATGAGATGCCATGCATCATTTGCACCCCAATGATTCCATAGGGAGAGGTAGTCATTCCCATCAGAAGAAATCTGACCGTGAACATAAGACTTGCGAAAACTAGCAAGGGGAGTTCTTTAAATTTCTCACCATATATACTAAGGAACAGAAAGATAGGAACTTCAGTCATTGCCGAGGCGAGCATCGCCCAACCGATAAGATCCTGGGTTGCTCCAAGATCATGAAGAGAGATCGTTAGGAAGGCATCATTCATGCGTAGACCTAAGGCAAGACAGAAGACACAACCAAAAAACCATAACAATTCCTTCTGTTTCAGAATGGACCAAATGCCTGAGAAATCTACTTTTGCAACGGTACTCACACGGTCTTTTATAAAGAAACTAAAAATCAGTGCAGCCACAGTAATAACCATAGATACTGCAAGAGTCCATTCAGAACCGATAGAAGTCAGAACGTAACCGATGACAATAGCGAATGTAGCGTACCCTAGTGATCCAAAGATCCTGATCATGATGAAACTTTTATCATATTGCTTGGCTGTAGAAATTGCTATCGTATCAGTTAATGGAAAAACAGGATAAAAGAAAAAATAGAAAATGGTGATAGAGATCATAATGACTGAAAATGTAGAAGACATTGAAAGAACAACTGTCATTATAATTTGACCGATGAGGAGGAGAATGAGAATCTTCTTGATTGTACGATAACGGTCACTAGTCAGACTCCACAGGAGGTTAGCGAACAGAGAGATCATTGGACCTAAAGCGTATAACAATCCGATCTGACTGTTGGTGAATCCTAGTTGGGCATAATACAGTGGAAAATAAGAAGCTACAAGTACGCTTGTCCCAAAAACTGTGAACGTAAAAGCTCGCAGCCATGTAAGTTCAGGCCGAGCGAAGGAAGATTTCTTCATTTCTGTCAGTACTCCGTTCTGGGTAATTGATAGCATGAAATGACTCTAAAAGTATAACTCGCATCTAGTGAGCCAACGATAGTATATCATATTGGAAACGCTGTGATTTTGTTTATTTGTGCAAAAAGTTGGAACATATTATAATATAGAATGGTTTAAATTATGTATAACATCGTAGTGGAGGCAGGCCATTGATTGAACATGTGCAAAGCCGAAATCAGATTCCGCGTGAACCGCTCAGGCTAATGAGTCGTGTATACAAATTCATTTTGCCAGATGTACGGAACGCACTTGACGGCTGGAAGAAGGTTGCAGGAGATATTCCTGACCCTGAACTAAGGAAGCAAGCACTTGCCAGTATCGAGACGAAGAAATTTCACTGTCAGGGTGGCGCGGTTTATGCTGCAGCTAATTTGGAGCAGCGTCATGTTCTTATTCCTTTGATTGTAGCCTTTCAGACTATTAGCGATTATTTGGACAACCTATGTGACAGAAGTACGTCGATGGACCCAGGGGATTTTCGGCTATTGCATCAAAGCATGCTTGACGCTGTGAATCCAGAATTTGAGTTGAAAGATTATTACGCCCTACGAGATGAACGGGATGACGGAGGATATTTGGTCGCTCTTGTCAAAGCCTGTCGCTCAGGGATCTCCAAGTTACCTGGATACAGCGCAGCACAACCTTACATTACCGACCTTGTCGGTTTGTATACTGATCTTCAGGTTTACAAGCATATTGATCCAAAGCTTAGGGAAGCTGCGCTATTAGATTGGTGGGAGCAACATAAGGAGAAAACTCCGCAGCTTCACTGGAATGAATTCGCTGCCGCAACCGGTTCAACTCTTGGCGTATTTATGCTGTTTCTGGCAGCAAGTGATACTGAATTGAACGGGAAGAGTGCTAAAGTGATCCACGATGCGTATTTCCCTCATGTATGCGGGCTTCATATCATGCTTGATTACTTGATTGATCAGGAAGAAGATGAAATCGGTGGGGATTTGAATTTCTGCAGTTATTATGAGGATAAAGAGACCATGCTTACTCGGATTGCTATGATTGTAGATGGCGCACGTAAGGATGTAGCAAGTCTTCCTGCTTCGTCATTTCACGTAATGATTATTGAGGGATTAGTGGCGCTTTACTTATCGGATCCTAAAGTTAGCCAGCAGCAGGAAATCAGAGATGTGTCCAAACAGTTAATGAGAAGAAGCCCGTTGATGCGAGTATTCTTTTTCATAAACAGCCGGTGGATTCGCAAACAATTATTATAAGTTTTGCTTCACAAAACAAGGTTATGCTTACGAAGTAATTTTACTTCGTAAAATTTTGAGGAGGAATCATCATGTCAGAAGTTAAAAAAATCGCAGTACTCACAAGTGGTGGAGATTCACAAGGGATGAATGCTGCCGTACGTTCCGTAGTTCGTAGTGGATTGTACTATGGACTCGAAGTATTTGGTATTCAACGGGGCTATCAAGGTTTGCTTAATAACGATATCTTCTCAATGGATATTCGTAGTGTAGGCGATATCATTCAACGTGGAGGAACCATTCTTCAATCGGCTCGTTGTTTAGAATTCAAAACACCTGAAGGTCAGCAAAAAGGTGCTCAAATATTACGTGATCACGGTATTGACGGTTTAGTCGTTATCGGCGGTGACGGTTCGTATCATGGTGCTGAAAAGCTGAGTAAGTTAGGTATCAAAACGATGGGACTTCCTGGAACAATTGATAACGATATTTCTTTTACCGATTACACAATCGGTTTCGATACGGCTGTAAGTATTGTAGTAGATGCTGTTAATAAACTACGTGACACAATGTCCTCTCATGAACGTGCTTCTGTCGTAGAAGTTATGGGTCGTCATGCTGGAGATATTGCGCTTCATGCTGGACTTGCTTCGGGAGCTGAGACCATTCTTATTCCAGAAATGCCGTTTGATCTGAATGAAGTGGCAGACCGGATGAGACAGAATTTTGATAATGGTAAGAGACATAGCATTGTCATCGTGGCTGAAGGCGTTGGCAAAGGTGAAGAGGTTGTTGAGGCAATTAAATTGCGTCAGCCTACGCTTGAACCACGTGCTACCGTTCTTGGACATATTCAACGCGGTGGATCGCCAACTCCGTTCGACCGTAACTTGGCAAGCCGTCTAGGTGATTTTGCAGTGCGTAGCTTAATCGCAGGTGAGTCAAACAAAGCCTGTGGTATGATCGGCGGCGAAATGATTCTTACGGATATCGAAAAAGTAGTAACTACGAAGAAGAAATTTGATATGGATCTATATGAATTAGCTTCTCGTTTGTCCCAATAATTTAATAACTCAGGTTAATTTTAACTGAAAAAAAGGGGAATTCGTTAGACCCATCACTGGGCACCGAATTTCTCTTTTTTGTATATTAGGAGAGACTAGCAGCACGCCACGTCCTTTTCATGTTCCAAACTCCAATTTTGAGGGATTCAGGACTTAAAAAAACCGCCTCTCTTCCGTAGGGGAAAAGAAACGGTCCGTTGTCATTCGGTTGTTTCGTATTCAGTGAAGATATGCAGCATTTTGATGCTCACAAATGCTAAATTGGATGATCTCCATTGCATCATTCGATTCCAAGATGGTCAAACCATCACGGAGGACGATCTCGGAGTTGAGCTCCTTAAGATTGAAGAAAGGCAACATATCAGGGAACCATTTCATAACGATTTGCTCAAGTTTTACCGTTTCCATGTCCACATCGATCACCCTTTCCTCTTAGAATCATTCATACGGAATCATTCTCAAATCGGAAAAGCATATAGCTTGTAAAGGGTAAAACTGTAACCTAGAGGGTTGACTTAGGAGCCGCATAAACTCATTATACCACATCAAGCTGGAAATTATATGGGGGGTCTGTTCGTAAGGGACAGAAACCCAGATTACCGCTTGCGGAATGATCCCATAATGCCTACTGTCTCCACAATATTGACGAAGGCGTTCGGATCACTTTCTTTAATAATATTTTTCAACTCCACTAATTCATAACGCGTGGTCACAGTCATTAACATGTCCTTCTCCTTATGTGTGAAGGCGCCTTGGGTTTTGATGAGGGTAACTCCCCGAGGAAGTTGCAATAACCTTGCTAGTAGTTCATCCGTTTTGTCGGTAACGATAAATAAGGTGATCTTGATGTGACTAATATGGATTAAGTCGAGCACCTTGCCACAAATGTAAATAGATACCATGGAGGCTAGCGCCAGGTTCCAGTCGTCTTCTAAGTAGCCCATGGCTAAGATGACAACGGCATTCAAAGCTACCAGTACATTTCCGATCGGGAAATCACGAAAGCGTGAGATAATGGACCCAACAATATCGAAACCACCCGAAGAACCACCTGCACGAAACGAAAATCCACTACCTAAACCGACCAGTACGCCGCCGAAGACAGAGGAGAGTAACATATCGGTAACAAGGGGAGTAACTGGAATCATAGCGATCAGCCAAGTTACGGAAATAACAGATATGATGCTAAAACTGATGAAACGTTTACCAAGTAAAAATAACCCCGCGATTAGAATGGGGATGTTATAGGCAAAGTATAATACGCTAATGTTAAGAGGTGTGAAATATCCAGTTAACATGGCTAGACCTGACACGCCGCCACTAAGTAAATGATGCGGAATCAGGAATAAATTGAAACCGACAGCAATAAGAGCGGCTCCCAGTAGAACCATAATACAATCTTTAACTTGATTAATCATGATGACTCACCTCACGGAGAATATGAAAGTATCCCAACCTGCTTGCTGGTGTTCCTTCGTTGTTATGTGCTATAATGTTTGAGATATTCTTGAGTAGGGATCCTTTTCAACTGGACACTGTGTTTTCCTAAGTGCCTAGAGGTTGGAAGTTTATGTTATGATCTATTGCCGTATGTAAATTTTATAGGTTAATTGGAAAGCCTATAGACGTTGAACGCTACTTAAGAATACAGTTAAGAATGTGGATTGTCCACTATATAGAAGGAGTATGAAAAATTTGAACACATTTGCAGAGTTTGGCCTAGAGCCAAAGGTATTACAAGCTGTCACGGAACTTGGTTTTGAAGAAGCAACACCGATTCAAGCGAAATCGATCCCCCTAGCTTTAGAGGGTCGCGACTTGATTGGACAAGCACAAACAGGAACAGGGAAGACGGCTGCGTTTGGATTGCCGTTAATCAACAAAATCGCTAAAGAAGAAGAGCGTATTGTTGCCCTTATCATGACACCAACGCGCGAGTTGGCCATTCAAGTTGCTGAAGAAATTGGCAAATTGGCACGTTTCAAGGGAACTCGTTCCCTTCCAATTTATGGCGGTCAAGATATTGTTCGTCAAATTCGTGCTTTGAAAAAGAAACCTCAAATTATTATCGGTACACCGGGTCGTCTACTTGATCACATCAATCGTAAAACAATCAAACTTGATGATGTTCAAACCGTGGTATTGGATGAAGCGGATGAAATGCTTGATATGGGATTCATGGACGATATTCAATCGATCCTGAAGCTTGTCCCAGCTGAACGTCAAACAATGTTGTTCTCAGCTACCATGCCTTCGAATATCCAGAAGCTAGCTCAACAATTTCTTAAGAATCCTGAGCATGTCTCCGTTATCCCTAAACAAGTTAGCGCCCCTCTGATCGACCAATCTTATATCGAAGTTCATGAACGTCAAAAGTTTGATGGTTTGACTCGTTTGCTTGATATGGAATCTCCTGAACTAGCCATTGTATTTGGTCGGACTAAACGCCGGGTAGATGAGCTAGCTGAAGCTTTGCATATGCGTGGATATTCTGCGGATGGCTTGCATGGCGATTTGTCACAGAACCAACGTGATGCTGTAATGCGTAAATTCCGTGATGGTAGCATTGATGTACTGGTAGCAACAGACGTTGCGGCTCGTGGTCTAGACGTATCTGGCGTTACTCACGTTGTTAACTTTGACTTACCACAAGATCCAGAGAGCTATGTTCACCGGATTGGCCGGACAGGACGCGCTGGTAAAGAAGGTGCAGCTTGGTCTTTTGTTACACCAAGAGAACTTGATCATTTACACTTCATCGAGCGGATTACGCGTCACAAGATTACTCGCAAACCTTTGCCAAGCCTTGCAGAAGCAATCGAAGGTAAACAACGGATTACAGCGGAACGTTTCATTGAGTTGGTTGAAGCTGGCGATTTGAACGAATACAAAGGTATGGCTATCCAATTGTTGGAGCAATACGATTCCGTGAATTTGCTTGCAGCGGCATTCAAACTCATTACTGGTGAGAAGAATGACAAAGCGAACATTGAACTTACACCGGAAGAACCGATTCGCGTTAAACGTCGTAATCCTGATATCCGTTCAAGCGGACGCAAACCTTCTGGTTATGGTAACCGTACTGGTGGTAGCGGTGGAAGTGGCGGTAGCGGTGGTTATCGTCGCGATAGTCGTGAAGGCGGCAACCGTGGTGGTTACAATAGCGGTAGCAGCAGTAAAGGTGGCTATAACAAAGAAGGCGGACGGGATTCCTATCGTTCTTCCGCAGATCGCAAGCCTCGTCCAAGCTCAAGCGGTAGTTCAAGTAGACCGCCAAAGCGTACTGAGGATAACTAACAACTAGATATTGCATAGGCAAAGAAGACGAAGTGCCCGTCACTTTCGTCTTCTTTTTCTTTATTTAGACTAGATACATGCACGGCTAACAATTACGAGTAGGATAAAAAGCACCAGAATTGTACCTGTGGATGTTATAAGACCTCCGCCAAATCCGCCTACATGTGACATACAATAACCTCCTTTGTGGGTTGTTGAACTTTATAGTTGTAAGTTACGGTATATACTATGGCACATAGATTCCTCTAGATTAGACTCATACCCAGAACTGTCAAAATAGGCTGTAGATAGGGCTTGGGTTATCATGTATAGTTATAACTATAGAGATTAAATTATTTCTGGAGAGGAGTAATATTTTTGGAATACAAAGGATTAATGGGTGGATTTTACAAGATAACGGAATGGATTATGAGAATATCGGGAAGTAATTTGCTTTGGATGATCTGCTCGCTGCCGTTCATGTTCTTCTTGATGACTTGGTTGTTGTCCCCAGATGCTATCGTTAGAGATCAAACGTTATTATTCATGGCAGTTTTGGCACCGTTTACACTGTTTCCGGCAACGGCTGCATTGTTCTCTGTTGCTCGTAAATGGGTCATGGGTGAAAGCGATTTAAGCGTATTCAAAGTATACTTCAAAGGTTATAAAGAGAATTACAAGCAAAGTATGTTTGGTGGTATTTTCTATACTTTATTAATTGTGATCATGGTTGTTGATTATAACGTCTACATGAAGCAATTTGAAAACCTTCAGATTATCGGGATGATCATGCTGGTGTTCCTCCTAATACTTTCTGTTTCTTTATTTAATTTCTTTTCCCTTGTTTCGCACTATCACTTGAAAGTGATACTGTTAATTAAGAACTCTATTTTGCTTACGATCATTAGTCCATTGCGTGTAATCTATACTGTAATCACTACAATTGCTCTAGCACTTATAACCGTGAAATTCCCATGGCTTATTATGTTTGGTTTCGGTAGTTTGACGGCTTATATCGCATTTTATAATTTCTATCGCGCCTACACAAAACTGCAGGCCAAGGCGGAGAAGATGCAAGAGAATGATGGTGGAATTGACAATCCGGAGCAAGTAGAAGACGGCAATACGGCACTTCAACTTCCTGGTGAGAACGATTCGAAGAAGTTGTAGAAGGTTTACTTTTATATCATGAAGTTTTATAATAGGTATACGTCCTGCGATGTACGTTTCGGTTCTATGTTGTTTTGAACCAATGACGAAGTCTCGGGAGACTTATATCGCGTCGTCACCGAAATGCCTTATCCATCTGGATGTGGGGACTTCGAAAGCGTCGCTGCGGTCACCCACCTGCTAATGCAGGTTCGAGACAATGTAACCGGACGGCATAGGCGGGTCTTTTGTTACTTAAGTTGAACAGCATCTTATTTCTTCCTTTGGGAGGTAACGAGGTGCTGTTTTTTTTTGTTACTTGTATGTTAAGAAATGATAAGTTTACTTTCGTTTGTTACTTAACAATGGTAAACTATAGTATAAAGAAAACGCATACCTTATCTTATTTGGGGAGTAATGAAGGAGGAAGAAGAGGTTGTCATTCAAAAGAACATTAACCGGTGTTTTTCGCAGCCAGGAAGGTACTAGCGATCGTGCGA
The DNA here is from genome assembly GCF_003994475.1 of Paenibacillus anaericanus. Lineage (GTDB taxonomy): Bacteria > Bacillota > Bacilli > Paenibacillales > Paenibacillaceae > Fontibacillus > Fontibacillus anaericanus. The sequence goes on from NZ_RZNY01000019.1 coordinate 32,851, forward strand.
AGATGCCTGAATTAAAAACAAGATATTATCAATTATCCAAGGATAAAGTTTGGGAGGATGTCTCTTCCACATTAAAGAAAATTCCAGGTTACAAAGTGTTACATGAAGTTCCTTCAGTAGGCGAAATTACGTTGGAGAAACGTAGTGCCTTTGGTCGGACGATGGATATTACGGTATCAGTCATTTCAACGGGACCGGTTCGTACAGCAGTCGATATTTATTCTGCGACTCGTGGATCGCTAGGTGATATGGGAGCGAATTATCGCAATATCATGCAACTGTTAGCGATTCTGGATAAGAAATTTTCGGCGTACAAGGTGTCTTAAGAACTCAGATACAAAAAAAGCGAGTAGAGGGGATCGCTCCTCCTACTCGCTTTTCGTTACTAGTTGTTATACTTGATATTAAGCTAATAGTGCTTTGACTGCAGCTACCGGCTTTTCGTAGTCTGGATGTTCCGACATTTCCTTCAAATATTCAGCGTAACGAATGGTGTTATCTTTATCGATGACAAACACAGCTCGTTGATCCAGTTTGAATTCTTTGATCAGAACGCCGTAGGCTTTACCGAAGGAATTTTCTTTGTAGTCGGACAAGGTGATGACAGAGTCTATACCAGCAGCACCACACCAGCGAGCTTGGGCAAACGGAAGGTCCGCGCTTACTGTCAGGATTACTACTTCTTCACCGAGTTCAGCAGCCGCTTGGTTGAATCGGCGGGTTTGGGCGTCACAGACGCCTGTATCAAGGGAGGGCACGACACTAACAAGTTTAATTTTTCCGGCATAATCCTGAAGGCTTACTTCTTCAAGCAAGTTCTTATTGAGCTTGAAATCAGGAGCGGTATCGCCAACCTTCAGTTCCGGACCGATCAGTGTGATAGGGTTACCTTTAAATGTAGCGACGCTTGCACGTTCTTGTGTCATTTTTATTATCCTCCTAAACATTGTATAATTAATATTGGTTCAATTTTAATTATAAACTTTTTGAAAAGCTTTTGTCCAACTTAAGGAAATATTCAATGGAAAAGGAAGAATGCTATGATTTTTATTCGTTATGAAAATTGGAGAAGTTATCTTCGTTATTACCCTGTCACTTGTTTGATTTTGGCTGCGAATATCATAATGTTTATTATTGTCGCAACGCACGGAGGCTCTCAAAGTAATGTTGCACTGCTTAAATACGGTGCTTTAACTAATGTGGAGCCTTTTGTCTACGATTGGTGGCGGACGATCTCGTCTATGTTCCTACATGGTGGTTTTGATCATTTATTCTCAAATAGTTTTGCGATTCTTGTATTTGCACCTCCATTGGAACGTCTGTTAGGCCACTGGCGGTATGGACTTCTGTATCTGGGAAGTGGGATCGTCGGTAATTTGATTAGCTTGCAAATGTATCTTCAATCATCAGACTGGCATATATCTGTAGGAGCCTCTGGAGCGGTGTATGGGGTTTATGGAGCCTTCTTATATATTGCCTTGCTACAACGAAGTTTAATGGATGAGAACTCACGTAAAACTCTTTACAGCTTACTGATAGTCGGTGTCGTCTTCTCGTTCGTAGCTCCTCAAGTGAACTGGGTAGCTCATTTTGGTGGATTAGTGGGTGGGTTTCTGATCTACGCATTTATGAACCTATTTATAAAACGTCGTTGAACCCCAGAAGGGGACATGGTAAAGTTGGTACAAAGAGGAAGCGAAATGGAGCGATCAAATTCGTGGAACTGAGACAACTACAGTACTTTGTAAAAGTTGCGCAGAAAGAGCATGTCACACAGGCGGCTGAGGAACTTCATGTAGCTCAGTCCGCAGTGAGTAGACAAATTCATCAATTGGAAGAAGAGCTAGGTGTTAACTTATTCATGCAGAAGGGGAGAAATTTGCATCTGACAGCAGTAGGTCAGCTGTTCTGCAATCGAATAGAAGCCATTCTCAAAGATTTGGATCGCGCAGTGAATGAAGTTCATGAGTTTCTTGATCCTGAACATGGTGAGATCCGACTTGGGTTTCCTAATAGTCTCGGTATACATCTGATCCCAAGTGTCGTTTCTGAATTTCGTAAATTGTTTCCTAATGTTAAGTTTCGGTTCAAGCAAGGGACGTATCCAACACTCATCCGTGATGTTATATCGGCTGAAGTAGATTTAGCATTTATTTCTCCATTTCCTGAAAGTCATGATCAAGTGGTGGGTAATGTCGTGCTAACAGAGGATTTGGTCGCCATTCTTCCACCTAATCATCACCTTTCAGGAGAACAAAGCATTCGGTTAGAACAATTAAAGGACGATAAATTCATTCTATTTAGTAAAGGTTATTCGCTAAGGCCCATTGTTTGGCATGCTTGTTTGGAAGCTGGGTTTACACCTAAAGTAGCTTTTGAGGGAGAAGAGACCGATACGATTCGTGGCCTAGTGGCTGCTGGTATGGGTGTTAGCTTGCTGCCGGAGATGGCACTGTATCAGAGTTTCTCGTTGCAACCGAGCAGACTACGAGTATCAGAACCGAGAGTGACTCGTACCATCGGTTTGATTCATCGAACTGATGAAAAGTTACCCTTGGTAGCCCAATCGTTTCGTGGATTTTTGTTAGAGTATTTCGGGTTGGATGTCGATACCCCGCCGATTAAATAACGATTTAATTATTTTGCACTTATCATACAAAAGAGCTCTCCCGTCGGTAGGATCACCTACTGACAGGAGAGCTCTTGTTATTTCATACAGTTATTTCATACAGTTATTTCATACAGTTATTTCATACAGTTATTTCATACAGTTGTTTCATATAAATTAGTCGCGGTTACCAACGAACATGAGTACTAAACGTAGTAGTTCAAGTAGCGATACTAGGGCAGCGGCAACGTAGGTTAATGCAGCTGCGTTAAGTACTTTAGCTACACCGGCTTCATCTTGATTAGTTGCTAGTCCATTGCTAATCATGATTCGACGTGCGCGGTTACTTGCGTCGAACTCGACGGGCAATGTAACTAGTTGAAACAGAACGGCCGCTGAGAAGAAGACAATTCCTAGCCCTACTAAGTTGAAGGCTCCAAATAGGAACCCAGCCAACAACATGAATGGTGCTACACCTGATGCGAAATTAACAAAAGGGAACATACGATGACGTATAACAAGCATAGGGTAAGATTCTTTGTGTTGAATGGCATGACCGACTTCATGACAGGCTACTGCTACAGCAGAGATTGAACTTTCGTTATATACGGGTTCGGACAACCGGACGACTCGTTTAATGGGGTCGTAGTGGTCGGACAGGCTACCTCTTACGGGTTCGATCGGAACATCGTACAGTCCATTAGCGTCAAGCATACGACGTGCAGCTTCGCGGCCTGTTAACCCATACGTATTTGGAACCTCCGAATATTTATTGAAAGTACCTTTGACTCGAAACTGAGCCCATAAGGAGAGTCCGAAAGCCAAGATGATAGGGATAAACATTGCTCCATACATAAAACATTCCTCCATTAATATTGGTTGTCTTGTTGATGATTACGTAAAAGGTCCATGATTGAGCAAAATACGTAAGGCTTCGATACATGCTAGACTCTGTGGCATTAGGTTAGAGAAGGCTCGACGGGCTTGATTCGGCTGTAAGCTGGAAATCAGTGGTTCGAGTTCCTTCACTTCGCGTTGAAGCTGTAACATATGAATCTCAAGTGAGCTTAATTTCTCGGTTACTTGTTCTTCAGGACTCACTTCGTTCCATTGATCCAGTTTTTCTCGAATTTCGTCTAACGTATATTTCTCTTGTTTCATCTGATTAATACGTTCTAACCTGGCCAAGGTTTCAGAACTATACAGACGATAGTTCTTTTGGGTTCTTTGCTCTGGTGAGATCAGTCCGAGTTTAGTGTAGTAATCAATCGTACGTTGGCTGACGTCTGCAAGTTTAGCTAATTCTCCGATCCGGTACAACTTCATTGCTCCAATAGGCTCACCTCTCTCTAATATCCTTAATTCTATATATCTTTATGTAACATATGATACCTGAATTATAACAGTACAGTCAAACGTTATGCTTTATATAATATAGTAACTTTCTCGATTTTGTGTTCATATGTTACATATAATGTTACGAATAGTGCAAACAACATCTTTTTTTTCAAAAAAGTGTTGTCATTTCTGCTTATTTGGTCTTATAATCACCTTAACGATTTAATTTGTGTTAGGAAACATGACATTGAAGGGGTGGGTTTAAATGAAAAGGAAGTTGATGTTTGGTCTAATAGGTGCAATCGCGGTATTTGGATTTCCGATGTCGGCGTTTGCCGCTGATGGCGAAGTTACTACACAGGTACTTGAGATTGGCTTAAACTCGTTATTCGTATTTCTTGCCGCGATGTTGGTATTTTTTATGCAAGCTGGATTTGCTTTATTAGAAGCAGGCACGGTTCGCATGAAGAATGCTGGTCATGTTGCCGGTAAAACGGTACTCACACTGGGTATTACAGTGATCACTTGGTGGGCATTTGGTTTTGGATTTGCCTTCGGGGATGGTAATAGTTTCTTGGGGACAACTGGTTTTCTATTTGGAGGAGACGGAGCAATTGGGTCATTTAGTGTCTTCTCAGAAGTGGGAGTTTCACTTAACCTGATGTTCCTGTTCCAAATGGCATTTGCGGCTGTGTCGTTAGCTATTGCTTGCGGGGGAATGGCTGAGCGGGCAAAACTTAGTGTTTACATTATATTCGGCTTAGTATTTACAATAGTTATTTATCCGATTGTAGCCCACTGGGTATGGGGCGGTGGATGGTTAGGTAACCTTGGTATGCAAGACTATGCAGGTTCTACTGTTGTCCATCTCACAGGCGCTACGGCAGCTTTGGCAGCGATTATTCTGCTCAAACCTCGCCTAGGTAAATATAATAAAGAAGGAAAACCAAACAGTATTCCAGGTCACAATCAAGTATTGACGGTTCTCGGTGTAATTATCTTGTGGATCGGCTGGTTTGGATTCAATCCAGGTAGTGCGTTGACGCCACTTGGTGACGGATTTTTCGGATATGTCCTAATGACTACAAACTTGGCCGCAGCTGCTGGTGGTGTTGCTGCTCTCTTGATCTCTTGGATGGTCCTTGGTAAATCGGATATTCCGAGTATGTTAAATGGTGTCTTGGCTGCACTCGTTGCAATTACTGGTTCTTGCGCCTTTGTAGACGCTTGGGCATCCATTGTGATTGGGGCCATTGCAGGTGTGTTAACTTTCTTTACAGCAAGATGGTTCGAACGTATGGGACTTGATGATCCAATCTGTGCTTTCTCGGTACATGGTATTGCAGGGGTATGGGGAGCTATCTCCACAGGGTTATTCGCTACACCTGAGCTCGCTGAAAAAACCGGCGTGGGTAAAGCTGGGTTGTTCTACGGCGGTGGTTTCGAACAATTAGGAGTTCAAGTATTGGGAGTTGTCGGGACTTTTGCTTTCGTATTCGTTATCTCCTTCTTAGTACTTGGCGCCATGAAATACTTGATGGGACTACGTGTAACAGAAGAAGAAGAAATGATGGGACTTGATATAAGTGAACATGGTACGTATGGATACCCTGAGCAAATGAGTTTGTTGAACTCAAATGCTAAGAATCATACTTTATAAAACAAGAAAGGGAGTGCGGCGATGAGCCAAAGAATAGACCCCGATAACGTTAGCTTTACAACGATCTCGTCGGCCTCCTCTCCTGAATTGTTGAAGATGGCCCGTATAAACAAACAAACAGAATTATATGGGTTATTTTCTACCATGCCCATTCAGAAATGGGATCATATCGTTAATGATATGCATGATGCCATCATGTCAAGAGCTGTATTACTTTGCGAAGAGGAGCTTATTCAGGAAGGGTTCGGCTCCCCTCCGGCTCCTTACGCCTTTATAACTTTTGGCAGTGCTGGACGCGGTGAACAAACGTTGTGGAGTGATCAGGATAACGGGCTGATCATTGGAGATGGGAACGTTAGTGAGCAAGAGATGACCCTTTATTTTGAACGATTCGGGCAGAAGCTTTCGAATGTACTGGAAGAGGTGGGTTACCCACTATGTCCTGGAAACGTAATGATATCAAATCCATTGTGGCGAAAGAGTGTCAGTGATTGGGAGAAGCAATTGCTGTACTGGAGTAGCCTGCGTGGATGGGAACAAGTTCGTTACTTAATGATCGCAGCAGATATGCGGCATATATCAGGGGATCAGGGGCTGTCATCGGCAATCAGACGCTCTATTACAACGATTATGGAACAGAATGGTGATCCAGATAATGACCTTTGTGCAGCAGTTCTACGTAATACGGTCCGGCATAAAGCGGCGATTAATGTGTTAGGTCAGGTAATAACGGAGCAATCGGGAGAACATGCAGGAGATTTTGATGTTAAGTATGGGTTGTATATCCCACTTGTGAATGCGATCCGTTACTTGGCATTGCATTATGGAATCCAATCATCTTCTACATGGGAGAGAATCTCGCAACTAGATCAGCTTGAGGCGGTTCCTGTCCGATGGTTAGAATCTTGTCGCAAGGCCTTTGATACAGCGGTTAGATTAAGATCGCTTGTACCTGAAGCGGAATTTAATGGACTCCTGACTGGGACGCATTACTTGTCTCAGAGTATGATCAAACAGAAAGATATTAAATTTGAGCTTCGAGAAGCACTAGGTACAGTGAGGCAGATGTATCGTACGTTACAGCGGCAACATCGGTATGCGGAAAGGAACTGGTTATGAAGGAACCAATGAAGGGGAATGGAGGGTTCTGGGATACAATAAAAAATGGCGGGGGTTCCCCACGATTAGCATCTATGCTTGGGGCTCCCAGTGCACAACAAATCGCATTTGTTCGTTCGTTAACCAAAGGACAGCGGAGACCTGAGAGTTTAAGCGTACCACTCACTGAATTGAAGACAGCAGTGTTTGATTTAGAAACAACAGGGTTTCATTATCATTATGGAGATGAAATATTGTCGTTTGGGGCAGTTAAAGTTGAAGGAGAGAAGATAAGCCAAGAGGTATATTATTCTCTTGCTCGGCCTGCTTGTACGATACCAGAGCGAATTATTGACTTGACTGGCATTACTCAAGAAATGGTTCAAGATGCTCCGGAACTGTTGGAAGCGCTACGGGGATTTATGTCATTTGTTGATGATCGGGTCTTGATTGCGCATGGTAGTGCCCATGATAAAGCGTTCCTAGATGTGGCACTGTGGAAGACGACAAAGGCTCATTTGGGACATCGCGTATTGGATACGATGATGATTGCTCGAAAATTGGATCCAGAACGAGGCAAATCAGGTCTTGATGATTGGTTAGCGATCTATGAGATCCCTGTTACACAGCGGCATCACGCTTTAGAGGACTCTAAAATGACTGCCGAGTTATGGATTGTTCTAATCCGGCAGTTAAGAGATAGAGGAGTCATCACTTTAGGTGATCTGTATGCTTATTTAAGTAAAAATTAAGGATAGTTCCATAATTCATTTATTGATTACAGGACGAGCCTCATGTGGGCTGAATAACCCATTTTATTGCTGATCTGCTGTATAACCACATATTTTGAAGTCGTTCGAATTATCGGACGGCTTTTTGTTTTGTATAATTGAGCCAATTAGATATTGGGAATCTAATCACCGAATTACTTTTGGCGAAAATGTTCTGAATTGAAACCTTTTATGAAAAAAGGGTACAATAACCATTAGAATTGCTAATAAACTAACATTAACATAAAGGACGTTGTTAAATGAACCGAAATAGATGGATTATGGTGGCTCTTGTCCTGCTGATTGGGGCGGCTTTGTATGGAAATAGTGGCAAAGGACTTTTGTCTTTTCTGAAGGCTAGCGACAAATCTGAGGCGACATTAAATCAAACTAGTGAATCTTTAATTGCTATCGCTGCCCAGGGAGCGCCTAAGCCAGGGACGTTGTCACCAGAATTTTCACTCGTAGGATTGGATGGAAAGACGTATCAAGTGGGAGGAAAGCGAGATAAGCCGCTCCTGATAAATTTCTGGGCATCTTGGTGTGATCCATGCAAGGAAGAGGCTCCAGATTTGGTTGCTCTGGCAAATAAATATAGTAACCAGCTTGACGTATACGGTGTGAATGTTACGATGTACGACAAATTGGACAACGTTGAAAAGTTCGTGGAGCAGTATGGTTATACCTTTCCAGTTCTATTAGATGAGAAGGAGGAAGTGTTTCGTAAATTTAACGGAGCGGCTTTTCCGACGAATGTGCTTGTGGATAAGGATGGAGTCATACAAGACTTAATTATTGGCATTCTACCCGCGGATGAATTGGAAGCTAAACTTAAAAAGTTGTTAGATTAGAGATCAAAAAAAGGGGATACCTATACCAACTAGGTGTCCCCTTCTTCATGATTAATGATTAATTAAACCCCGGCCGGCCGAGGGGATCTCTTCATAACCTTCTCGCTTCGTCTGTCGCAATAGGGCATAACGAAGACTATCGACTAATGCTTCCCAGCTCGCTTCAATTACATTGCCTGAAACTCCGACAGTATTCCACGAGTTAGCAGCATCTTTGGATTCGATGAGTACTCTTACCTTGGAAGCCGTAGCCTCTTTGTCGTCTAGGACACGAACTTTATAGTCGGATAAGTGAATGTTCTGTAATCCAGGATAATAGCTTATCAGTGCTTTGCGAAGTGCATTATCTAGAGCATTCACAGGTCCATTTCCTTCGGCAGCTGTATAGACGCTTGCCCCGTCGATGTTCAACTTAACAAAAGCTTCAGAGACAACGGGTTTATCGGCAGATTTTTCTACCAACATTTTAAACGATTCGAAGGTAAATAATTCTTTGAGTTCACCGTTAGCTTGACGCAAAAGTAGTTCTAAGGAAGCGTCTGCTCCTTCGAATTGGTATCCCTCATGTTCCATGTCTTTGATCTTAGACATTACTTCACGAGTGCTATCGTTATCCGAGCGAAGTTCAATGCCCATTCCCTGAGCTTTGGATAAAATATTACTCTGTCCAGCGAGCTCGGAGACCAGTATGCGCTGCTGATTTCCTACAGTTTCCGGAGCGATATGCTCATAAGTTCGTGAATCGCGAAGGATCGCAGATACATGAATCCCGCCTTTATGTGCAAATGCTGAGGATCCGACATAAGGTTGGTTAATAGGCATATTCACATTAGCAATCTCACTGATATAGCGTGCGGTACTCGTCAATTGCTTGAGTTGGTCGGCTTCCAAAATATTGTAGCCGAGCTTCAGTTGCAAACTAGGGATGACGGAACAGAGATTAGCGTTACCACATCGCTCACCATATCCGTTCATAGTGCCTTGAATTTGCTCCGCTCCAGCACGAACTGCGCTAATGGAGTTAGCGACGGCTAATTCACAGTCATTATGTGTGTGAATACCGATTCTGGAGGTGGTAACCTGTCCAGCCAGTACGGTAACGATGTCATGAACTTCGTGAGGAAGAGAACCTCCATTTGTATCGCACATGGTAAGCCAATCCGCCCCGGCTTCTTCTGCTTTGCGCATAACGGCGAGTGCATATTCTGGATTGTTCTTATAGCCGTCAAAGAAGTGCTCAGCATCGAAAATAACTTCTAGACCTTTGCGTTTCAAATAAGCGATAGAATCGTAAATCATGGCAAGATTTTCTTCAAGTGATGTTTGGAGAGCGGTATGTACGTGGAAGTCCCACGATTTACCGACTAACGTAGCGGCTTGTGCGCCTGATTGGATCAAGCTGTTCAGGTTAGAATCAAGCTCGGTATTGCTATCTTTACGGCGAGTGCTTCCAAATGCTGTGATCTTTGCCGAAAGACCAAGCTCTTTAACCCTATTGAAAAATTCAATATCTTTATTGTTGCTTCCCGGGATGCCGCCTTCAATATAATGAACACCCAATTGATCCAGTTTCCTGGCAATCTTCAACTTATCGTCCACGGACAGACTGATGCCTTCTCCTTGAGTTCCGTCGCGAAGCGTAGTATCGAAGATAGATAAGGCCTTTGACATAATGGAAGTACCCTCCTTTGGATGTTCTCAGATTGTAAGCTCTGAATAATAATTTTCTAATTATATCATCTGTTAATGTAATGTAACATGGTTTTTATTATTTTGCATATGACCATATTGACCTGTTAAATCTAAAAAAGGTATGCTGACACTAACAGTAACCCATGAAAAATGAGGGAACGCTCATGAGAAATGTTGAGGATTATTACCCTACTAAAGGTAGAGTTGTTCTTCATGTTGATATGAATGCCTTCTATTGTTCTGTCCATGAAGCGGAGGAACCAGAGAAATACAAGGATCAACCGACGGCGGTAGCCGGTAGTGTGGAACTCCGTAAGGGTGTCATTGTGACTTGTTCCTATGCGGCTCGCAGATTGGGTATATCTACGGGGATGACAGTCAGTCAGGGATTGAAGAAATGTCCACAATTAATTGTAATTTCTCCTGACTTTCATCTATACCGTAAATACTCCAAAGCATTTATGGCTATAGCATACGGTTATACACCTCTCTTACAGGCAGTGTCCATAGACGAATGTTATTTAGATATTACGGGTTCCAAACAGTTCGGTACTCCTTTGGAAATTGCCCATGAAATTCAATCACGGGTTGCCAGTGAACTGGGACTACCTTGTTCCATTGGGATCGCACCTAACAAGTTGCTAGCTAAAATGGCCTCTGATATGAAGAAGCCCCGAGGGATTACAGTATTAAGGCTTCGAGATGTGCCTCAGTTATTATGGGACAAGCCATGTAATGATCTGTTCGGCATCGGTAGAAAGACAGCGGAAAAATTGAAACGGATGTCAATCTATACAATTGGTCAATTAGCTGCGACGGATGAACGTTTATTGATAGAACGATTCGGAGTGAACGGCCTTTGGATGAAGCAAGCTGCACATGGAATCGATGATTCGCCTGTAATAGAAGAACGGGAGAAGAACAAGTCCATTGGTCATACGACGACCATGCCGCGTGATATAAGCGATATGGAGGATGTCCAGCGTGTTATGCTCAATCTGGCTGATCAGGTAGCACGGAGACTTCGCAGGCAGAATCTGATGGCTCAAACGATTCAAATTACGATTCGAACACCCGATATGGTAACGGTGACGAGGTCCCAAAGTCTAGGCAACGTTACAGATTCGGCTGAAGAAATATACCGAGAGGCTTGCGACTTGTATCGTCGTCATTTTCGCGGGGGGAAGCCCGTTCGTTTATTAGGTATTACACTGCAAAATCTTCTGCCGAAGGAGGATGCGGCCTTGCAGCTCGATTTATTCGAATACGAGAAACAGCCTAAGAAGGATTCGCTCACCAAAGTAATGGATTTGCTTCGTGACAAGTTTGGTGAAGATGCTATTCTGACCGCCGGAATGCTAGGAGATGACCCGTCTACACTAATAAGAAATCATAAAATTCGAGGTACATCACTGCAAAAATTCGATATCCAAGAAAATCAGGAGGAATGATAACTGTTATCAATGGGATTATCTGGATAATGAATTGAAATTGCTCTCGGTTTATATTATATTGGTGTAGTTAATAATAATGCACGGGACTTGTACCGTTTATTATCAGGAGGCAGATTAATATGGCGAAATATACTTGGGTTGAGAAAGATACTTGCATTGCTTGTGGAGCTTGCGGTGCAACGGCACCAGATATTTATGATTATGATGACGAAGGTTTGGCTGAAGTCATTTATAACAGCGACGGTAACAAAGGTAATGTGGAAATTCCAGATGATTTGTTCGACGATCTTCAAGATGCATGTGATGGATGCCCGACGGATTCCATCAAAATCGCCGATAGCCCATTTAATAAAGAAGGCTAAGGAAATAGTAACACTGGGATAATGATATTCACAGTAAGCCGATGCCTGTATTACACGGGGGTCGGCTTTTTGTTGTCTAGCAAGTTAATAGGTATTAAGTCACGAAATTACATATATAAGTTGTATCTCTTTGAAACAGGGATTTAAATGCCGATATAAATAAGGAGTAACTTATCTGTTATCAACTTTATGGAGGATTTCGATGAAAAATTCGGCTTACCTCAAAAAATACGTAGAAAATCATCCGAATAACAAAATGGCTTGGTACTTGCTTGGAAAAGAGTATGAAGCAACTGGACAAGAGGGGAAGGCTCATTATTGCTATATGCAAGCCGGAACTATCTATGAAGCATTTGAATCAAGTAAAGTGACTGAGGAAATGTGGGATGGATACAGAGACGGACTGTTGCATGAATCACGTCAACGGGAGAAGCATGGGCGATTGGTACGTAAGATCTGTGTGTCGTTTCTCTTTGCTATGATGATCTTCTGGATGCCTTCTGTTCATACTCCAAGTGAACAAAATCTCGGAGTCGGAGTTCAAATGGGTTGGAACCAGGATACATATACGGAAGAATCAAGTGAACAGTCACAAGATCCTGCAACGGTTTCAACGATTAATGTTCCATTTTTTACGGCCAAAGGTTACTTCGGAAATGCTGAGGACCGGATTAACGCTGTTGGTAGCCTTCTTGACGTTAAAACCAGCAATGTCCCTTCTATCCATGTATTAGGAATGGAACGCATAGGGAAGTGGTTAATTTGGTTAGACGATATGCCTGTGGTATTCGGGATAGATCGTAATACGCAAAATGGGCAGACAACCCTTCAATCTTACGATCCTTTAACTTGTGATTGCACACCACCTGATTCTACAAAGCTGCAAAAGTTAGCTGAACAATGGATTTCAACAGAGGAATCGCTAGCCGTACTTTCATCGGCAATGAAACATTATAAAGAAAAGTACGGTAATTGGCCTTCTGATTTGAGTGAGTTGAATAAACCGTTCCCTAACAATTGGATCGCAGGTACGGATGGAGTGATGAAGCAATCGTTTAAGCCTTTATTAATCCAATTACGTAATAGCGAAAGTATCGGGAAATTAGATGGCGATAGCCAAACTGAAGATGAGGGAACTAAAGGTATTTCTCAGACTGTACAAGGGAAGTCACAAGCGGGAGTAATGCCTTATTTTACTCAACCATTGGAAGTCATTGTTGATTTGAAACAGCATAGATTGGCTGTTGTCAGCGGTAAAGTTATATTGCGAAGTTATCCTGTTGGGCTTGGTGGCGATAGAACCCCGGAAGGTATATATAAGATATCGGACAAGGTAGTGAATCCTAATGGACGGGATGATGGGGATTTCGGAAGTCGAGGCATGCAATTATCGGATACAAATTATGCGATTCATGGTACGAATGAGCCGGACAGCATAGGTAAGGACGAATCGCTTGGTTGCATCCGTATGTTCGGGGAGGATGTAGAAGAATTATTCGATCTTATACCGATGGGAACGAAGGTTACGGTAGGAAAGGGGATTCTAAGTGATCTGGAGAGCGTGCCTAAGCAACGGTTCGCTTTGGACAATCGTCAGGATCAGAGCAATCCCCACCGAACATATCATTGGCTTGACTAGGACTACGTTACGATAAGTAGGACAGTAACTACAACAACAATCGCTCCGATGACAGAGCCTGCCCAGATGAGTGCTTTTTTGTTGACCTCATCTCTTTTTTGTTGAAGTGTCGGCGGTTTACGTTTAGCGGTAGACATGAAACCATTCCCCTCTCGTGTCATACAAGATATACATCTTTATTGTAACGGCTTTCATTTTAAAATTCTACTATAGATGTAGGACTTTCTTTGAACCTGAACGTTAATCTTTTCTTTTGGCGAAGAAACCGCTAAACTGGATATAGTATATAGAGAGCATGGGAAAGAGAACGGAGTGAAGTGGAATTGTGTTGTATCGTCATCTAGGAAAACCGTTATTTTTCAAATTAGATCCGGAAAAGGCTCATCATCTTGTAATCAATGGTCTACATAAGGCTTCGAAAATTCCAGGGGGCACCAGCTTGATGCGTGGGATGTATGGTATTCCGGACTCACCGGAACTATCCACCGATTTGTTTGGGCTTCGTTTCCCTTCTCCGGTCGGCCTTGCTGCTGGTTTGGATAAAAATGGTGAAGCAGTAGACGGGTTCTCCGCTATTGGATTTGGTTTTATGGAAGTAGGTACGGTGACTCCCAAGGCTCAGCCGGGTAATGATTCACCTCGTTTGTTTCGTTTACCATCGGATGAGGCACTAATCAATCGAATGGGATTTAATAATCTTGGCGCTGAAGAAATGGCTAAGTCTTTAGGATCATTGAAATCACGACATATTCCGATCGCTGTCAATATTGGTAAGAATAAAGTTACGCCAAATGAAGAAGCGCATCATGACTATGAGAAATGCATTTCGGTATTGTATCCTTATGCCGATTTCTTTGTGGTGAACATCAGTTCACCGAATACACCTGATTTGCGTAATTTACAGCATGGGAGCGAGCTTGCTGTATTACTTGATGCAGTAATGAAGGAAATGTCCAAGCAGGCTGCATTGTCGGGGTCCTCTAAATCAGTACTGGTGAAGATCGCTCCTGACGTTAATGACGCAGAGTTGGAATATATGATTGATACGATCCAAAATAGCGGTGTTTCTGGTTTAATCGCTACCAATACAACGTTATCCCGAGAAGGGCTTAGTCATAGTAATGCTAAGGAAATGGGTGGGCTTAGCGGGAAACCTCTACGTGAAAGGTCAACTGAGGTCATATCGCGTGTCTACCGCCAAACGTCCGGTCGTCTACCGATTATTGGATCAGGTGGAATTTTTACCGCTGACGATGCTTACGAGAAAATTCGGGCGGGGGCTAGCTTGGTTGAGATTTATACGGCGCTGATTTATGAAGGTCCTGAGATTAACCGTAAGATACATCACGGTCTGAAAGAATTGTTGCGTAGGGATGGATTATCCCATATTTCGGAAGCGGTGGGCGCCGATCATCGTTAAACCGAGTTACACAAGATAGGAGGCACAGGTATGATGGACAGTAGGGATTGGGGAACATTTTTACTACCCTATGATCAAGCCGTTGAGGAATTGAAAGTGAAGTTTAAAACTATGCGATCAGAGCTCAAGAAACGTGAGGAATACGCACCGATCGAGTTCGTAACCGGACGGGTTAAGAAAATTTCGAGTATTCTGGACAAAGCCAAGCGGCTCAATGTATCTATGGATGATTTGGAGACGGGCATTGAAGATATCGCAGGAATTCGCATTATGTGCCAATTCATGGAGGACATCCGCAGAGTTGCAGAATATATCCGGATGCGTAAAGATCTTAAGGTTCTTTTTGAGAAAGACTATATAACGAATTATAAGGAGAGCGGGTACCGTAGCTTTCATATGATCGTAGAATATCCGGTTCAGACGGCTCTGGGGCAGAAAATTGTGCTAGCAGAGATTCAAATCCGTACGCTTGCGATGAATTTCTGGGCGACAATTGAGCACTCACTCAATTATAAATACCGGGAGAGCTTGCCGGATGAAATGCGTAGACGACTTAAGAAAGCAGCCGAAGCTGCTGCTGTACTAGATAATGAAATGTCCAGTATACGTCAGGAAATTTTGATAGCTCAGAAAAGCTTTGAAGATGATTCCAATGTAATCACACTTCTTCTGGCTGCTATCCATAAGCTATACTTCTATCATTTAGTATCTGAGGCTATTGAAGCGCAGCGACAGTTCAACGTCTTATGGGAAGAACGTGACATGGAAGGGCTTAAGGATTTACTCACCACAGTGAAAAATCAGATTAATGCTGTAAAGAAAGTCAAGGAGCCCGGAGATGAGTTATGAGCCGCTCTATGTAGCGTACCTCATATATTTTAACCGGGATCGCGATTACTTTGAGTGCCACGAGGTATTAGAGGAGCTTTGGCTTAAACAAGATAAAGATCCTCTATACAAAGGATTACTTCAGGTTGCAGTTGGTCTGTATCACTTCCGGAACGGGAATGTGACCGGTGGAGTGAAGATGTTACGTTCCTCTATTGGACGCCTTTCACCGTATCCTGCGGATATTCTCGGAATTAATCTGACGAAGCTTCGAACCGAGGTTTCAGCATATATCACGGCGTTGGAGCGTTATCAGGATCAACCCTTTGAATATTATGATTTGACGATTGAAATTTGTGATGCTGAACTTCTAAGTATAGTTGCGAGCACATCGCTGGATATTTCCCCTAATGTGCCACAGCGGCGAGGCCCTCAGCGAGGTGCCAAGCATGAACTGCGGCAGAAGGGTTAGTTTATAATGGTAAAAGAAGAACCCGGCTCTCCGATTTGCATGACGGAGTCGGGTTTCTTTTCATTTTCTTAAGGGGCCATGATACAATAGAGATAAGTTTATCAATGGTTTTAATGGAATGGTTAAGGTTGGTGATGACGAAGAAGATGAGTGAAGCGAAAAAAAGACAGCGTATAGATAAAATATTAGGGCACTTAGGATACGGATCCAGATCAGATATCAAGCTAATTGTAAAACAGGGCAAAGTAAAATTAAACGGTATTGTTTTAAAGGATAGCGGTACGCAAAGTAATCCTTATAGCGATCAAATAGAGGTAGATGGTGAACCCATCATGTATCGTGAGCATGTATACCTAATGCTACATAAGCCGCCGGGTGTTGTATCAGCGACTGAAGATAATTGGGATCGTACCGTTATAGATTTGCTTCCAGCCAAGTTTAAAGTATTCTCGCCTTTTCCTGTTGGGCGTTTGGACAAGGATACCGAGGGTCTGTTGCTACTCACCAATGATGGACAACTCTGTCACGATCTGCTCTCTCCACGCAAGCATGTCCCGAAAACGTATGAAGCGGATGTTCTTGGCCACGTGGGGGATCGTGAAGTGGAACTATTCCAGCAAGGGGTCGAATTGGATGACGGGTATGTTACTCTTCCTGCAGATTTGAAGGTGCTGGAACGTGTAACACAGGAGGATGGGAATGTATTGTCCCATATTTCTTTGACTATTTCGGAGGGGAAGTTTCACCAGGTAAAACGGATGTTTCAAGCTGCTGGCTCTAAGGTGATTTACTTGAAGCGAGTCTCTATGGGTCCGCTCCTACTGGATGAGACGCTTCCGAAGGGTGCTTTTCGCGAATTAAGCGAATCCGAGCTGGAGGCGCTGAAGCAATACAAGAGATAGTGGTGAAGGCTGTAACTTCGAGAGAAATTTGGGCCATCGATCGCTGTTATCCTCGGATTTCTTGATTTTTACCGCTATTAGCGGATGAAATCCGAGGATAAAGGCGAACGCTTTCGCTTCTCCGGCTCCAAATTCCCTCTTCGTTACTAGTTCACCACGTTATGTAGCGATTCAGCGAAGAAGAACTCGGATGGTAGCGCATTGGAGCAGAAAGCTCGAAGATGCCTTACAACAACGTAAAGCGCATCCCGTAGGGATAGCGGCTCATAGCAGATAGTATTAGTCTAAATCGCATAGGAGCAGCATCAGCTCTACATTGCAGGAGCGTCCCAAGTAGAGCGTGCCCAAAGGGAGATAAGCGACTATTACTCATAGGATTACTCGGGTGCAACGACAGGAGCAGTGTCTGCAGCATGTTTACCTGGTAGCCCGGGTTCGCCAAAAGTGAGACGTGCCCAAAGGGCGAAAGGCGTGCCTCGAACCAACGTAGAGCGCATCCCCGTAGGGGACAGCAAGCAGGAGTGCCTCTGTAAACTCCCATATTACTTAAGGCGGGAGTACAGAGGGCAGCATCCCCCCCCAGGCCCTCCCTTACGATAGGGAGGGTTTGGGGGGGGTGGGATTATAATTAGAAGAAATGGAGACAGAGATGAAATACAAACTGATTGCATTAGACGTAGATGGAACATTACTTAGCGATAATCATGAGTTGACAGAAGGCACGATGGAAACGATCAAAAAGATCGCGGAACAAGGAACAGAATTTGTGTTATGTACGGGAAGAGCCCCGGGTAGCTCAATTCCTTTTATGAAGCAGATGGGTTTGGAAGGATACATTATTACTCATAACGGAGCGGCAACCGTTGATGTGCGGACTGAGGAAATCATTCATGAGTTCGCAATGAATCCGCATGGTCTAGATAGTTATATTGATTATTGCCACAAGAACAATGTACATTTCGATGTTAATACGACCTTTGCTCTTTACGTACAAGGCGCAGCTGGTCTTAGTCAGGAAGCTTTGGATCTGTATGGTAAATTTATGGTGGTACCGAAAGAACTCCCCGGATGGGCTGATATGAGTGAGCCTATCGTTAAATTTACGGTAACAGGACAGATGGAAGAACTAGACAAGGTTTATGCGGATTGGAGCCTCTGGACGCAGGAATTTAATATGCTGCGTAGTGGCGACTTTTTCATCGATTTGATGCATAAGGAAGCTTCGAAGGGTGCGGCATTGAAAAAGTTGGCCGAGAAGCGAGGAATTCCTGCAGAGAATGTGATGGCGATCGGGAATTACTATAATGATCTCACGATGCTTACATTTGCAGGCCTTGGCGTTGCTATGGAGAACTCACCACTTGAGGTGAAGGCAGCGGCGAATGCTATAACTGCTTCAAATAATGATGAGGGCGTTAAATTAGCACTACAAAAACACTGCTTATAGTTGAATCGATTGTAGTCATGTTAACATGGAATAAGTGAAATTAATGCAAAAAGCGGAAGAACCCTTTAGCAGGGCCTTCCGCTTTTTTTGCTGATCATGCCTTTAGATGAAGGCACGAGATACGATAACGAGCAAGATGAACAACACCAAAATAACACCTGTGGAAGTAAAGCCTCCGCCTAAAATTTCACCCATTGTAATTCCTCCCTCACATTCTGGTTTGTTCTCCCCGTCATTAGCGGGATACGGTATTATATGTTTAAGTGGCAATTATGTATGGACTAATGATCCTGTCAGGTTAAAATCAGGTCATCTGCCATTGGACAATCTAACTTAAAAAGTTTAGTTGAATAAAATATCTTATCACCGTGAAAGGGGAATGGATGTTCTTTACTGCCTATGGCATAATGGAGATGCAAGCCCGTTGACTCGAGCAAGAATACAGAGAGTATAAAGGAGAACGCTTATGAAATTGTTACAGGCGTTATTTTTTCCTCCGGAACAGCCCGGAGGCGTATCTTCAATGATCCCTTACTTGCAAGACAGATTTAATCCTCCCCATTGGGAGATGGAAATGTTTTCTCTGCCTAAACGGATACGTAACAAGGGAAGTCAGTCCGTGGAATTCCACACCTTTGATTGGCATGAGTACAAACAAAGTCCTGTCGTGCAAAAATATATACAAACTTATCGCGATTACTTATGGTGGACGAAGCTAAGGCTTCAGCAACCCTACGATCTCATTCATGCTCACCATCCGATAGTTGGATTAGTTATGAAGGAAGTATTTCCTGAGACTCCCGTGTTAATGAGTATTCACTCCAGCTATGAGCGTGAGTTAATCTTGAACGGTGTGATTGAAGAGAATGGGTTAGAGCATCGTTTCTTGACTTCCATTTATAAGGAACTGGAATATCGATGTGATCGGATGTTTACCTCTTCAAGATCTTTTATGGACTATTTATCACCTTATGTTGACCATCCTGAGGCAATTAGTATTATTCCGAACGGTTTCGATGAGAAGCGATTTAAGCCCGTGCCACATGATAATGAGGTGGCGCAACTGGTGACTGTTTGTCGATTGGTTCCTGCGAAGGGACTCGACATTTTGTTGAAAGCTTGTGCCGAGCTGAAAAAACGTGGATTAACCTATGTGCTGCACATTATCGGTGATGGACCGATCCGCAAAGAATTAGAAGAGTTGGCACAAAGTTTAGGTATTTATGATGAAACTATTTTTTATGGATATACCCTTCACCCGGAAGAGTTCATGCCTTTCTTTGATATATTCGTATTGCCATCTCGCGCCGAGGCGTTTGGTTCGGTATTTGCTGAAGCAGCACTTTGTTGTCTAGCTATGGTAGGTACAGAGGTTGGCGGAATTTCCGAGCAGATTGAAGATGGAATAAACGGTTTACTTGTCCCTCCAGAAGATCCTGTTGCCCTAGCAACGGCATTGGAGAAATTGATCCTTGATCCAGCTTTTCGTTACGAGTTGGCTCGAAGTGGCTCAGATCAAGCGAAGGACCATTATTCCCTTAACCGCGTAGTCCATCAGTTAAAGAAAGTGTATTTGCAATACAAATAATGAAAGAGTGGGACTGTATGCTACCATTTCGATTCATTCATGCTGCTGATTTACATCTGGATACTCCCTTTTCGGGAATGTCCGGTGTACCTGAGCAACTACGCCAATATTTGCAAGGTTCCACCTTTGCCGCATTAGGAGGTTTGGTGGACCTTGCTATTTCCGAGGAAGTTGATTTTATAGTCATTAGCGGAGATGTTTATGATGCTTCAGAGTCATCACTCCGTGCACAGCTTAGATTGCGAGAGGCGTGGGAAAGACTAGGTCAGCATGGAATCCCGGTCTATGTCATTCACGGGAACCACGATCCGCTGAATAGCAGGCGCCTACGTCTCGCCCATCCACCGCATGTGACTATCTTTGGTGCAAAGGTGGAGAGCATAAATGCGACTCGCCGTAGCGATGGTGAAACCGTAGCTGTTGTAAGTGGGATTTCATATCCAAGCGCAGCTGTGATGGAGAATACGTCGCTCCAATTCCGCCGGGATTTGGCTTCAAAGTTGTATCATATTGGCTTATTACATGCGAATGTGGACGGGCAAGAAGGTCATGATGCTTATTCTCCTTGTTCACTACGTGATTTACAGAACACAGGATATGATTATTGGGCACTTGGACATATTCATAAACGCCAGGTTCTAAGTCAATCCCCGTGGATTATTTATCCTGGTAATATCCAAGGTCGGAGTTTAAAAGAGACAGGACCAAAAGGATGTTATGTCGTAGATGTGGGTGAGAACGGAGAAGCCAATCCTATTTTCCATGAGCTTGATCATGTTCGGTGGAGTGAAATCGAGATATCGATTGAACGTTTGTTGACGGAGGAAGACTGGAAAGAAGCAGTCGAAGAACAAATAGAAGAGTTACGTGAGAATAGTGTAGGAAGGCTCCAGGTAGTACGAATTACTTTTACTGGTAGAGGGCCGCTACACTCACTCCTTCAATCCGGACGGGAGAGTGGGGAACTACTACAGGAGCTGAGGAGAAGGGAGAATGTACGTCTTCAGGGTAGCGAAAACGGAGTAGGCAGTCTTGGTTCTATCGTATGGTTAGCGGGGGTTAAGGTAGCTACTGGAATGGATATTGACACTAGTACTTTACTACAGGAGGACAGCTTCTTGGGTGAGTTATTTCGGTTATCCGCTCGCGCCGAGGGAGATATTGAGTTGTTAGATTCAATTGTGGAATCAGCATTGGCTCCATTGATGGATAATTCGACTCTTCGAGGGTTGTTAAAGGAAGAAGGAGCAAATTCAAACACCAAACTTGAACTGCTGCGGCGGGCACAGGAGCTGGCATCCTCCTTACTAGTAGAAGTGGACTCCAGAGGAGGAATGGGCCAATGAGGTTGGAGAAGCTACAGGTAAGTGGATTCGGACACCTGCATGGGGTTGATGTGGAATTGCAAGGACCTGTGACTGTCCTGTATGGACCCAATGAGGCAGGGAAGAGTACTCTTCTAGGTTTTGTTCGGGCGATATTATTTGGGATACCGAGCAGGGCGTCTGGTCACTTACGATACGAGCCTACACAGGGGAGCATACATGGCGGAATGCTGACCATCGAAGGAGAGGACGGAGCTCTTTGGAGTATTGAACGTTATGCTGGTCACGCAGATGGGCGAGCTTTATCAGGTACACGAGGTGATCGACTTCGAATCACTAAGAGCGATTTAGATGGGCGCCTACAGGAACTCACACAACAAGAGATGCAGCGAGAACTACTTGGTGGTATGTCCAAAGAGATGTTTAAGCAGTTATTTGCCGTGTCATTAAGTGAACTGCAAGAGGTGTCAGCCTTACAGTCAGAAGAGATGAGCAGGTTTTTGTTTCACGCTGGTATTGGCGGTGGGGCCGCTGTTCTTCGTGGTGAGAAGAAGCTGGCGCAGGAGATGGATAAATTATACAAGCCGCGTGGCCGTAATCAGGAAATGGCTCAAATGCTGCAGTCCTTAGATCGGCTTCGTCAGGAAACGGATGCTGCGAAAGCTCTGTTGCCGCGGTATAACGAGGTGTTGGTAGAACTAGAAGAAGTGGAAGCCAAACGGGCCAAATGTACATTAGAACGTACCCTTAGCTTGCATGAAGCAAACAAGCTAGAGAAGGCAGCAGAGATTAGAACGGAATGGTTTAAAAGAGAAGCGCTCTTAACTGAGCTGGGTGCGCTACCCCTACATAGAGGATTCCCAGAGCAAGGGTTGATCCGTTGGGAGACACTTCAAGGCGAGAAGGAACGGCTATTATTAGAGATTCAAGAGACGAATCGCCGGTGTGATGTTCTACATTCAGAAATGGCTTCCCTTATTTTGAATCAGGATATTCTTGATCATTCTGGTGAGTTAAATATGCTAGCTGGTCTTATGCCTGGATATGAGTCCAGGATGAAACAAATTGCAGAATTGGAATCGGAAGCGCTGACTCTCCGTGGTCAACTAGCCCAATGTCTTCGTAGTATTGATCCAGTATGGCGGGTTGAGGATTTACATAACTTTGCCGGTACGGTTAGTGAGCGAGAAAACGTGCGGCGGTACATATCCCGTTTCGCTGAGTATGACAAAGTGATGGAGCGGCTGCATACTGAACGTTTCAAGCAGGAGCGGGAGATTACCGCTTTGAAATCTGCTTATACGAGTGCGGTCTCAAGAATGGAAGAAAGTAAGTTGAATGGACTCCATCAATTTGACGTCCTAATTCCGCAAGATCGGGCTGAGATTCGCAGTCTATGGAGTGAGACTAAGCTTGAGCTTGATCGCTGGCGCGAAATATCGATGTCTAAACTTCTTGACTCCAGAGCTACGGCCGCTGAGGCTTTAACACAGGATCGTATGCGCTCGTTATATTACCGGCTACTGGGTGGTGGCGCAGTCCTGACGGTGATACTTCCAGCTGGACTCTGGATGACAACCGGTGAACTTTGGATTGCAGCAATTGGCGGCGGATTTATGATCTTGTTTGATTTGTTCTTATGGCTTGGTTTCAAAAGTGGAAGAACTAAAGGTAAAAATTCTTTGCGGCGTGCTGGTCATACCGGAAATGTATCGCCTGTAGAGGCACGATTGAGTACGTTATTGTCCAAGCTTATCCGTCATCCATTGACGGCGGCAGGAAAGGACATGAGCAGTGTCTCTTCGATTGACCCTGAGGATTGGGAGCTTGAAGAACGTCAACTGCGTCAGCTGATGGAAGGTTGGTATCTTTGGGATCAGCGGCATGAAGTGTTGGAGGCGGAAGTCTTAAACTGTCGTAGCCGAGCTACGGCAGCGATAGATGAATTACAGAACTTGGAGCGAGAGCTGAGCCGTCGGGAAGCTGCCTTCGATGATCTAGTGCAGGAGTGGGAGTCTTGGTTATCGGAACGGAAGTTACCACGGGATCTCTCCCCAGAGGCGGCTTTGGAAGTCTTCCGACTTACAGAACAAGGTGGGGAGTTGCTGAGCCGAATTGAAGGGTTATCTTACAAAATATCTGGAATGCAGAAGGAAAATGAAGACTTTAAGGAGAGATGCCGATCTCTTCGTGAGACGCCAGAAGGAGCAGCCCGGACCTCTGTAATCTCTCAACTACAGAAAATGCTTCTGGAACTGGAAGCACAGCTAGAAATTAAATCCCGCCGAGACATCTTGGCTATACAATTGCCTCCTCTTGAAGAAGAAAGAGATCGATTAGAAGACCGCTTAGACCGAGTGTTGACGCTAGAGCATAATTTACTTACGGAGGCTCATGCTGAAGAAGGAGAAGATTATTTACGCCGCGGAGTTATAGCAGCTAGACGTGAGACACTAGAGAAGGAAGTCCGGCAATGTGATCTAGTTATGTTTGGTGGATTAGATGATGAACGGAAGCAACAATTGGAGTTGTTGCTACATAACCATACGGGGGAGGAACTCTCGAGGCAGGTGAAAGAGGCCAGGGAGACGGCGGAAGAAACGGAGAGAAACTGGCAGAATCTCCAGGAACAACGTGGTAGGCTACTACAAGAGCAAGATAGTCTAGAAGCACGCTGCAAGCAGGAGGATTTGAGCCAACGGTTTGCGGAGAATAAGGCGGCATTGAGTGAGAGTATAGACAATTATGCCGTTATGGCGGTTTGTAATGAATTGATTTCGCGGGTTAGGCGCATATATGAGGAAGAGCGCCAACCAGAAGTTTTACGGATGGCATCGGGTTATTTTGCCGAAATGACGGGCGGAGTCTATCGCCGAATTGTGCTGAAAATGGGCACCCAAGAACTCATGGCAGAGCATCGGGAACACGGAGCTATTGAAAGCACCTATCTAAGTCGAGGGAGTGCAGAACAGTTATATTTGGCGATGCGACTGGCGCTTTCAGAAGCGGTTTCTGGACATGCTAAACTCCCTATCCTACTTGATGATTTGTTTGTCAATTTCGATGCTTCTCGTATGGGAGGAGCAATTTCTGTGCTGAAAGAGGTGTCTAACAGACACCAAATTATTATGATGACTTGTCACAAGCATGTTGTAGATGAAATCATGGCAAAAATCCCAGGTTCACAAATTGTACAATTATAGTTAGTATTTTAAAGTCAGCCGTGGATCATGATCATGTGGCAATTAACACCTTACGTTTAATTTTTCTTCGGTTTGTAAACAGCCAGCATGACTGCCCAGAGGAGACTGAACACGCCAAATGTTGGATATAACACGGATAACAGTGAGCTGAAACCAAATTGGCTAGTTAAGTAACAGATGAACAGAATAAGTAATGAGATAATACGGGGCGACAGTTTGAGATGTTGTTTTATTTGCAAGGTCACTCCGTAAACATCGGCGACGAACGTGCTGAAGATTTCCATGAAAATAAGAAAAACGTAGATCAATTGGACTGTCGTACCTAATTGCTGGGCGATGTTACCCATTGGAATCTCATACTGAACGATTCCCGGCATATAAGCGGATAAGGCGAAATGACCTGCCATCAGCATGAATCCAACACCTAAGCCACCGAGAGTGCCACCCCATATAATGACCTTGCGGCTCTTGGTATGGCTGCCAATAGGAACGAGCACAGCTTGAGCCATGGAAAGGTTGAAGGCCGTATACATAAGGGGAGAAGCCCAAGTAGCAACGAGACCACTATCGGTGCCAAGTGTAATGAAGTGAGTAGCTCCAGGAGATCCAACGGTATTGAAAATAATAGTAATCGATAGAATGAGCATCATAGGAACAACGATGGAATTTAGTTTCATGACGCCACCGATCCCTTTACCCAGAAGCAAATAGGTAGCGACTAGCGTTATTGCAAGTCCTGTTTGATAGTAAAGACCAAGGTGTTCAGCGAATACCGATCCGGCTCCGGCCAGCATGACACTGTTGACTCCAATCAGGACGATAAGAGTGAAGAGGCTGAGCCATCGCCCGATCGTATCCCCGAATAAACGACGATTTAAATCTTCGTAGGAAGTTGCCTTGATTTTGTTGGCAAGCAACATCATTTTGGTGCCTAGCCAGATGAATAGAACGGTCG
Organism: Paenibacillus anaericanus; assembly: GCF_003994475.1. Lineage (GTDB taxonomy): Bacteria > Bacillota > Bacilli > Paenibacillales > Paenibacillaceae > Fontibacillus > Fontibacillus anaericanus. The sequence continues at coordinate 58,463 of NZ_RZNY01000019.1, forward strand.
CTAGGAGTATCGTAAGTACTCCCCACTTCCCGTATTTAGTAAAGAATTGGAGTATTTCCTGTCCTGTAGCAAAACCGGCTCCGACGACGGTGCCGATATAGGTGAAAGAAATTTGTAGAACTTTTACGGCATTTTTCATGGTCTTCCCCCCGATGAATGTGCTATATATAGTACAAGGTATGTTGGCCGGGAACAGGACATGACTTAAACTTGTCCTCTGCAGTTGCTGCCGCTCCCGGAAAGGTGGAAGAAAACGATGAGTGAAGTCATGTCTTATCTTACACAGTACGGTTATCTAGCGATGTTCGGTTTGCTCTCATTAGGATTTTTAGGTATTCCTGTTCCGGATGAGACACTGGTCATGATGTTTGGTGGTTTAACGACTCAGGGACATTTTGGATTCTGGATCACATTTTTGGTTTCGGTGCTAGGTAGCTTGGCAGGAATGATGCTAAGTTATGGTCTTGGACGTTTTGTTGGCAAACCGATTCTATATAAATATGGAAAATGGATCTGGATTACACCCAAACGATTGAATAAAACGGAAGTATGGTTTGAACGATTTGGTACCTGGAGTATTTTGATCGGGTACTTTATACCAGGTATTCGCCAGGTGACGTCTTATTTATCTGGGGTTTATCGATTAAAGCTTCGGGTTTATATCCTCTATGCTTCAATAGGCTCTGTCGTTTGGTGTGGGACTTTCATGCTAATCGGACGAGCTATTGGACACCGTTGGCATAGGATAATGCCTTATGTTCATGGACATAGAAGATTTCTTATAACATTGGTTTTCATTCTAGTGGTGCTAATTATTTCCGCAGTTATGATTATGATTTCGCGTAAACAGAGGCAGAGGGTGACAGGAGAAGAACCTGCATCTTGAAAAGTGGTAGAGAGAAAATGAATGGCTACAAATGTATTCTGGAGGAGATTAATTATGGAAAAGCTAAAACAAAGAATTGTAGAAGATGGTGTGGTTGTTTCGGATCAAGTGTTAAAGCTGGATGCGCTATTGAACCATCAAGTGGATCCACAGTTGATGATGGAGATGGGCAAAGAGTTTGCAGAGCGGTTTCGTAATGAGGGTGTTACGCGAGTAGTAACTGTGGAGTCATCAGGTATTTCAATAGCTTTCGCAACGGCATACGAATTAGGGGTACCCTTAATTTTTGCACGTCGGAAGAAGACACTTCTTGCAGAGTCAGATATGTTGTGCGAACGGGTACCGTCATTCACCAAAGGAATTGTAACTGATATAATGATCTCCCGTGAGTTTATCTCAGAGAATGATCGGATCCTGTTTATTGACGATATTATTGCAAATGGGGATGCTGCGCGAGGATTGATCAAGATCATTCAACGTGCGGGTGCAGAACTTGTAGGAGCTGGTATCGTGGTAGAGAAAGCTTTCCAACTCGGTGCAAATGCAATACGGGAGCAAGGAATCCGGCTTGAATCATTGGTTGTCATTACTTCGCTTGAAGGTGGTAAAGTAACATTTGCCAATGACTAAACTCAGAGCAAATTTGCAACAATCCTATGCAGGTATTCATTTTTTCGGTATAATTGGGGTACTAGGAGAGGAGGCAAATATGAATGGGGAATGAATCAGTGGTGAGCGTGGAATTTTTCATCTCAAAACTTGCCGATGCAAAGGTTACTTTCGAGCGTGCTTTAGATTGTAAACATACGGAATTTGATGACCTTTATCCCTATATGCTTGAACACCCTCAGTTCTTCTGGTATAAACGCTACGTGGCTTGGTCACAATTATTGACCATTGCAGGGTTGTGTGAGGAGCTGTCAATTCCTTGGAAAGAGCAGTTTAGCTCACAACAAGTAGGGTATCTGGAACAACGAGTAATGTCCGCTAAGGTACTTGATTTCTGGTTTGAGAAGAATGACAGTAAGGAACACGCACAGCGTTGATCGGTTAAGAGCCATATTGCACATGCCATACAGAGGACTCCGTCGAGGTAATCGCGGGGTCCTTCTTTGAAGTAATAGATAAAGGAGGATGCCACATGATAACAGATGAAGAATTGAACGCCTTTCGTTTATCTGGTGAAAAGGTACGGGTCACACGCGATGCGATCGAAGCTAATGATATTAGAGGCATCGTTGTAGCTTGGAATGATACCCAAGTGATGATCCGTAGACCGAATCGAAACGTTGTTAAGCTGGATCGGAATTACATTTACCGTCCTTCACGTGAACCAAGAGTATCGCCCCTGGATTTAGTGTAGTAATTAATAAATTCGGGCGTGCTATCGCGCGTGCTAGAGTTGGTTCTTAGTGAGTTCTATAACGAAGACTGCTGCTAGAATATGAGTGAATTTCAATGAGCGTTACGTTGAGAAATTAACTTTCCGGACTGTAGGTACCTTATTTCCGCCCATTCTACCTGCGGGAAAGCAGAGGCGGACATAGGTTCCGTTATTTGCTAAAAAGATGCCTGTTTTACCGGGATTTTGGATAATAGCGGATTCTAGGTCCGCATAAATTCAAATTTGGGAGCTTTTTAGGTTATTAGCGTACTCAGTGTCCGCCAATCTGTGATTTTAATGGTGAACTTTAAGTATAGATGATGATTAATAATAATGTTGACTCTCTTCCCAGCGATATGATATTATATATCTTGTCGCTGCGGAAGGAAACATCTTCTAAAGCCTAATAATACGCGGTCATGGCGGAATTGGCAGACGCGCTAGATTCAGGTTCTAGTGTCAGCAATGACGTGGAGGTTCGAGTCCTCTTGACCGCATTAGAGATTTAAACCGGAGAAGCCTTGATTTATAAGGCTTCTCTTATTTTTGTCTATGTGGGATCGTTGGACAAGAGGACTGGAAAGGTCATTTATTAAGATGGTTTTCTAACATTTTTCTAACATTCATTTTATTTTGTTATTTGAAGCGAGAGAATGCAGATTCTCGATACTCTCAGTTGATGTAATTTGTATGTTCCCCTGAAGGTCTGCTTCTTGATTAATAATTTGTTTAACCTCCCTTCTTAGAGTCTTGATTTCCCCTTGTATAGCCAATTTGCAATTAAGACCAGTGTTCTTATGAGTGAACTCGAGTGAAAGCCTATATTGCCTTTGGATGAGTCTTACTAGGGCTTTATCTGTCTCATCACTCATTAGCATTGTCCAAACTGCTTTCTTCATCGTTTATCTCTCCTTCAACTGGATGAGTTTCTGATTGTCTATTCCTTGAGAAGATGTCATTAATTTTTTGAGCGGTGTTCACTTTCATTTCGGTATCAATGTGTGCGTAAATATTCGCTGTGGTGCCAATGTCAGCATGACCAAGCCAGACTTGTATTTCTTTGAGGCTCATACCATGCTTTAATAAATAACTAGCCGTTGAGTGCCTGAGATCATGGAACCTTATCGGTGGCAAACCGTTCTCAGCAAGAATTTGCTTGAATTTATGATTAAGGTACTCTGATTTTAGGGGAGATCCATCAGGCCAACAACACACAAAACCTGACTTGTCATATTCATTTCCGTAGACCTTCTTATTGTGCTTTTGTTGCTTCAAGAGGATTTCAAGATAGTCTTTAATCTTCTCGATTCAAATAACAACGTTGGAATATTCATAGTCACCTTGCCATGTGTCACGCTTTGGTTTACGTTTGTGATGAAATCCTCGGCTTGTTGAACACCGGGATCTCCGTTGTTTTCGCCCCAAAATGAATAGATTTGTCCTAGAACTGGAATTTGCTTGAGTGCATCAGCCATTGCGGGCGATACAAAGCCGGAAGCAATGAGTGTAACTCCAAGGATTGAAGCGGCTGCAGTGGAAACCCACCATTTATTAAAAGTTCTTGATACATTTGTCTTTCTCTGAATGGGGGAAATGGAATTATCGGTTTCTCTAATGATTTGTTAAGTCTCATTCAGCTTGGAGCCGGCAATAAATATTAGATGACTGATCAGGAAGTAGGCTTTGGCAGTTCTTTAATTGTTCTTCTAACTTAGTGGTTCACGATGTCGCAACTCCCTTTTCTTGATTGATTTGAGATGAATGCTTTAGCTTTTTGCGGGCGCGATGCAGCCGGGTCTTCACGGCTACCGTAGAAATTTCGAGAATGTCGGAAATTTGACTGATCGGCATGTCCTGTAGGTAATGAAGGAGAATGACAATCCGTAGGTTCTCATCAAGATGTTGAACGGCATCCCATAATTCGATTTTCTCATAATCCTTGGAAGTGGAAGGGCTCTTGAGCTGCTTGACCATTTTGTTGCATTCATTAATCAGAATCCGGAAGATCCACGTTTTGAAAAAAGCGGGCTCTCTGAGTGTATGGATGGACTTAAAGGCTTTAAGCATCGTCTCCTGCAGGGTATCTGCACAATCTTCGTCTTTGTTGACAATGGACCTTGCAGTTCTATATAAAGGTAACTCTATCTCTTGCATCAACTGCATGAATGCTTCAGGGTCCCCAGCTTTGGCTTTGACGACAATAGGATCTGTATGCAAGGGTTCAGCTTTCTTGACTAGAAGTATTAAATTGTTCGTAACGTTACGTATATATTAGATCGGGTAGGTAGCTAGAAGGTTACATGAAAAAAACCACGTATTCAAGGACTGCACCCCGTTTGTGAGACAGGGACCAAACAAGGGCCAGGCAAGCAAGCTTGCGTCCGAGCTAAAAGCTCCGCACAAGCATGTTGTGATGCGGAACGCTGATGGTGCAGGCGATCACTGCCATATGGGCGCAATGCGTCTACTTCATCAGACCATCTTCGACTGGCTCCACACAACCCTGAGAATCGTTTGTTGAGCAACAAGAAAACTGCATTATAAAGGAAGGTACCTGGGAAACTGGCAATTGTCCTATTTGGTGATCTACACAAGTATCGTCTTCCTTGCTGGATTTTTACTAAGCTTTGTTATCGCGGTTGGAGCGAGAGAATGGTGCAAGGTGCATATTGATTGGATTTTATTGTTCTTTTAATATGCAACAATATGTATCAATATGCGTATTAAGGGACGGGATAGATAGTTTTAAAAGTGAGTAATTAGGACTATACGGAAAGAATGACGCTCAATATATTTAGATTACTATTGAGGTTGTAGCGTGCGAGCGTTTTAGCGACATAGGTAATAGAGTTTTACTGAGGATGAAGCGATTGAGAATACTGAAGTGTATTTCGTCAAGTATTCAGGGCTTATCCGAACCTACCATCTCCTATATTCACAAACGTATCATAAAATAGTACTGGCTATAATTATTACGACGTATCAGAATGGCTCTTAGAACGTTGGGAGTCTTTAGTTTTTATTAACATCATAATTGCCACCTACCCGCTCCAGATCGATAAATTCTCCTCTACTAGCTCTGACCACTAAGATCGGACTCGCAAGTATCAGGAAAATATGACCATTTGGAAGGGATTTGCTCTGAATTTATCGAACTAAGATATTTTCCTACCAAAAAGGGGAGTCTCTAGTTGGATGATAATTCCTTTTTAGAGTCAATTCCGAACATTGAAACTAATGAGGGATTGAGATTGCCTCAGATAACGGACCATTGTTAGAAGTATTGTTTGACCGCGAATTGGAAGTGCAGAAAATAATGCAGGAAATCAAAGCGAAAATACCGGAAAAAGTGTGAATAAAACCCACCCTTCACGTGTGGGTCTGTTTGTTGCTTAACAAAATTTTGTTTTCTGAACTTCTTGAAGGCAATTGGTATTTCACAGTCATTGGATGGGGGCACATCTTATAAGATTTGTTCACACTGAACACTCGACACATGTGGAGTGCTCAATATTGATGATACTCAATAATAGTTGAGATGTGGCAGTATTGCTCAAATGCATTGTTTTTAATGATTGTATACACTAAGGCACGCTATTAAGATAGCGGACAGCTATATTCAATGAGTCCTTTGATATTAGATTTTAAAGGGAAGTTCTTGCCGCCACTGAAACCAATAAGGATGAATAACATCGTCCTTCTCTTTGCCCAGCTCAAATAGGCCGCTTAATGTGGGACGTTGTCAGCGCTACAGATTGAACTTGGCCGCGAGGCGTTGAATAGCATTCGCTTGCATCAACTTGTTCATGATAAGGAAGCCAAGCACTCCCCCGAGGGTATTGGCGATAATGTCGTTAATGTCCGTACTTCTGCTGCTGCCGAGAGTGATCCCGATAACCATTTGTATAACTTCAATGGAGAGGCTCAAGATTAGTACCAACTTTGCCGCTTTTTTAGTGCTATCGTATTTAGGATTCAAGAGAGGCAGATACATTCCCAGCGGCACTAGCATGATGATATTCAAAATAAATGATTTTATATCGATTGTTAATATAGGGATGAAATTAATATGTTTATACCAAGGCGTTTGGTTCACATATAGGCCAATATTGACATCAATCGGGAAGAGTACTAAATGGAAGACAGCTAGTAAATAGAAGCCAAACGTGACGAGTAAGGTATATTGCAGAGCTGTAAACCTCTTGATCTTCAATTTAGTCAAGCCCAACAGAGTGACCAGAAATATAAGAAACAGCGGTGCCAAGACATAATAAGATTCAATTGTATATTGGATAGACATCAGCTCGGATTCTCCTTTCAGCTCGTGAATGAACGATCAGTCGATGATTAGTTCATTTTTTATTTCAATTAAATAGTTTCTTCGTATAAATACGTAGAAAAGCAGCTGCAGGATCAAAAAGCTGCCCATGATTAAAAAGGCGGCGGTTCCGACTTCTATCTCAAATATACGATTTAGCGTGCTCAGTGCGACTGAGGAATGAATACATGCAACGATATAGGGCAGCATGAACAAGATTCCCATCTCGATTGTGGTTATCCTTTTAATTTCTTTGAAGGTTAAGCCAACCTTATTCAACTGCTTATATTTTTTCTTATCGGTTTCCACATCGATAAAAAATTTGTTATAGATAAAACTGCCTGAAGTCACGAAGAAGATCATTCCAATAAATATGGACAAGAACATGATCGTACCGTAAGCACTTTTTTCTGTCTCAAAAATATGCGACTTGGATAAGAATATACCGTTAGGATTACTTTCATACTTGGCTTCATATTCATCATAGACGACATAAGTGTCGGACCAGTCCTCGACATGGAAGGCATATTGAATCCCTTCATCGCTTTCAATGAGATCATATAGCGTATCGGCAACGACATATAGGGTTGATGCTTGGTCTTGCATGATCTTTGCCTGTATTTCCTCGGTTACCCGGATGGGGTTTCCTTCAATCGTCATGCGATTGATATCGTTGCCGAATTCGGCAGAGGCCATTACTTTTATCGTCTCATGCTCTTGAATCGAAGCAGTTCGGAGGTCTAATTGTTCGGCCAGTTGGTTATAGACACTCATCTTCATCAGGGTATAAGAAATCTCTTCCGCATCGGTAACCGATTTGTTAGCGATGGTTATTGGGGTATAGGAAAAACCGCCTTCCTTCAGCTGCTGATCAATAAAATTGATTTCCTCATGGACGGTCAGGTTCTCGCCAATTGTTTGATAAGTAAAGGCAAGAGGATATCTCTCTTCGATATTGCCTAATGTATTATCCCAGAAGGCATAACAAGTTCCGATCGATATGAATGCTGCTGTGGATGTGATCGATATGATGAAAAACACTCTAGCATTATCTTTCATGCGATAGAACAAATTGGATACCCAGATCAAATTCGTGTGCTTCAAATAAAAAAGCCTGTTCTTTTTAAGGAATGCGATAAAAAAAACACTAAACTGCGAAAATAGGAAGAAGGTGGCTATGACAACCATTACCATAACCAATAAGATGATTTTTTCTAAATTTTCAATATTACTGGTAAAGGATATATAGTAAGCGACGAGTAGCAGCACAGCACTCAAGATAGCTAAAAGCACGGATGGCTTAGGCGCGAGCCTTGGAGCTATTGTTCCTTTGAGCAAGTGGAGGATGTCCTTCTCCTTGATAATCCATGAAGTGAAGAAAGATACCAAGACACATAGAAGGATAAAGGCAACCGAGGTAATCAGAATAGCTTTAATTGGAAAATAATACGGCAGAGCTTGAATCCTAAACAGTTTCTCGATCATAATTAAAAAGAGTTTTGAGAAAACTAATCCTGTTAGAATTCCGCAGACGGTTGCTGCAATGCTGATCAACATATTTTCGATAAATATCATCTTTAAAATCTGCTTTTTCGATGTCCCGATCATATATAAAATTCCGAATTCTTTATACCGGCTCTTCAGAAATACGCTAATGGAATAAAACACGAAGAAAAAAAGGAAGAAATAAGTGATGATTTCTGCTGCGTAAAGAGATACCTCAATATAGGATTTGAATGCCCCTTTGTCGGGGTGAAGTATAAACATGGTAAAGGTGAAAAATAAAGCGACAGAAATGCAGGTGCTCAGGAAATAAGCAAAATAGGCTTTCCCATTGCGCGTTACATTTTTTATGGCGAATTGCTTAAAATTCACGCGAAGCACCTCCCAAGAGAGAAAGTACGTCGATGATCTGTTGATAAAACTGCTGCCTGCTGCTGCCTTTATATATTTCATTATAGATGCTGCCGTCTTTAATAAATAAGATCCGGTTGCAATAACTGGCTGCCAAGGGATCATGAGTCACCATCATAGTAGTAACCTGTTCCTCCTGATTGATTTTCTCGAACAATTCCATTACGATCCTCGATGCGTTGGAGTCCAAATTTCCTGTAGGTTCGTCGGCAAGAAGGAGGGCTGGCTTATGGATGATGGCTCTGGCAATAGCCGTTCTTTGAGCTTCTCCTCCGGAGACTTCAAAGGTTCTCTTGCTCAGCAGATGCTTGATGCCAAGGATATTGGCGACTTTCGTCAGCCTTCTGTCTTGCTCCTTAACAGGTACTCCGTCTAGGGCCAAGGGCAAGATTACATTTTCACCAAGTGTTAGTGTGTCAAGCAAATTAAAGTCTTGGAAAACAAAACCCAGTTCCCTGCGTCTAAAAAGAGCAAGCTTATCCCCATTTAAGCTTAATGGGTTATTACCCTCAATATAAATTTCACCTGATGTGGGTTGATCGACCGTAGAGATCATATTTAACAAGGTTGTTTTGCCGCTGCCGGAAGGTCCCATAACCCCAACCAATTCACCGGCTTCAATTGAAAAGCTGATATGATTCAAAGCGCTGAACATCACTTGTTTGCCATAAGATTTGCTTAATTGACTGACCTTTAACATTTCCATAACGATATCTTCCCCTTTGTGGTTAATCGCGATATCCTCTATAGTAATCGGTCGAGTCCCATTGAGCGATTCATCTTCATTACACTTTTCTTACATGGATGTAAGGTTGCCAAATCGAACAATGACCTTTGTACCTCGATTCACTTCTGACTGAATTTGAATATTGTGATGCAAGTTCTCGCAGACCTTTTTGGCGATATATAGTCCCATCCCTGTAGATTCCCCCCGCACTCTTCCATTTGCGCCAGTGAAGAAGAGATCGAACACTCTTCGAATATCTTTAGGATGAATTCCGATGCCTTCATCTGTGACCTCCAGAACAACTTCATTCTCTCTCCGATAAGCGGAGATGCTCACATATTTCCCTTTTCCTTTGGAATATTTGATGCCGTTTGTGATCAGCTGTTCAATGATGAATTTGAGCCATTTTACATCCGTGTAGACCTCAATGGTTTCGTCAATGGTTGCTCTAGGTAATATGCCGCTAGTTATGAATTGTTTTTTTTCTTGATTGATGCAATCTATAATAAGGGGCTGCAAGCGTGTCTTCTCAATGACGAAGTCCTTCTCAAAGGCATCCAGACGCGCCAATGATAAGGCCATCTTAAGCCCTTTTTCAATCTTATACAGCTCTTCTTGGATGCCGCTCACATATATGGTACCAGCCTGAGCCTCCAACTGCAGCTGGATAACGGAAAGAGGCGTTTTCATTTGATGCACCCATTGGTTGATGAATGTTAAGTGCTCTTGATGTTTTTGATTGGATTGCTGCAATTTCAATTCATATAAGCGGTGTTGTTGTTTGAGCAACATGGAGATTTGATGGCTCCAAAAGGAGCTCCCCTTATCCAACGAAATTTCCTCTAGAGCATGGAAGTCACGATATAGTAAGGCATAAACCTCTTTCGTTTTGGCATATTTCCACACTAAAAAAACGAGAAGAATAAAAGTGTTAAATATGAATATGTACATGATACTCTGGAATGGAAAATCTATCACGAGCACACAATAAAAAACAGACAATATCACTGAGAAATAATAGAGAAGAATATATCCCTGATGTTCTTTTAGAAATAATCGCATTGAAGGTACACACCTACCAGCATTTATTTAATTTATAACCGAGGCCTCTGATCGTTATAATTCCGTTTTGAATACCAAGTTCTTGCATCTTTTTTTTCAGTCTTGTGACATTTACATTCAGGGTGTTTTCTTCGACGAACTGGGAGTCATCCCACATCTTTTCGAGCAGATAGTTTCTGTAAACCACATTCGGATAAAATTGAATCAAACTTTCGAGCAACAGAGCTTCTTTTTTCGTAAGCGTTAATGCCTGGCCTTTGAATTCGAGCTCCAATCTTTCGGGATATAAGGTTAGCTCTTCCCAGGTCATAACCCGCTCATTCGAACGGGCATAATCGCCATAAGCTCGTCTAAGATGGCTTTTGATTTTGGCCATGATCACCTCGTAAGAAAAGGGCTTGGTTATGTAGTCATCTGCGCCGTTTTCAAGAGCCATCACTTGATCCATTCCACTTTCTCTAGCCGAGATGAAGAGAATTGGAGCTTTAGATATTTCCCTGATCCTTCTACACCAATAGAACCCGTCAAACTTAGGAAGGTTCACATCAAGCAGCACTAAACTAGGACGGTGTAAAGAAAATTCTTCTACGACCTGTTCAAAGTTTTGTACAACCTTCACTGAGAACCCATACTTCTCTATATGTTCTTTTAAAAGTCGACAGATAGACAAATCATCTTCAACTATAAAAATGGTATATTCCATAATTAAATTATTCCTCCGAAATGATGGATTGATTCATGAACTTGGATACTATCAGTATAACCCACTTAATAATATATGTATCAATTATATGGGAACGGCTGGGTATCCTTCATAATTACATATTTCATACGCATCTAAGTTCGCCTTCATTATTCAGGTTCTATTTTCCCTCTTTATTGAAAACATGATGTATACAGCTGATAGGTACATTATTCTGTTATGCACATTCGACACATGTGGAGTGTGTGGCTTGGTTGGAGCTGGAAATGTTAACAGCTTTAGTGCCAGTTTTGCGAAGCAGTTTGAGAATTCAAATAGAAGTTATGCTCATGTTTCATTTGGATATGAGACAACGGCATACATTCCACTAGATGTCATTGAAAAATATGAAAAAACGAGCTCTGCCAATAAAAATGGAGACAGATTGGCTGAATTCGTTTCAAAATTAGTACTACAATTAATAGATATAATCAAGTAGAAGTGAAGGGAAGTTGAACTTGTGGGAAAAATGATTAACGAAGAGATGATAAGGGCTACTTATTATTACGGTTGTAAAGTTTAAACAATCAAGTTGATTTGAACAAGGCCTTAGATGAGATTGAGTCGCAAACCGGGATGGATAGAAGGTCTGCAAATGCCTATCTGCATGTATCTTCCAGTATGATGAAAGGCAACGAATATCGTAGAACGATGATATGAGGCGGTTTTCAAATAATTAAGATTAACTTCAAGAAGGAAAAACATGCCTAACATAGAATAATACCTTACATTAAGTAATTAGGCCTATTTATATGTAGGTCCTTGGTATCGATTTAAATAAGTGAGTTGATCGAATACAAATGTATCTCAATCAAGAAGTGCTGCTATAGAAATAATGATACAGAGTGGAGAGAAAATTATTAGTTATTGTAAGTGACTCTAAGTAAGAATAAAAGGTTGAAAAGAAAAACCAATCAGTAAGTAAACAAAAAATAGTTTAGATCAATACTAAGAGTCGATGATTTGTTTCATCTTTTTAAAGAACAAATTAAGAAATGTGTTGAGCTTTAGGATAAAAGGAAAATTTAAAAGTAAGAAGTAAGGGTGAAATCTCTTATGAAGGATCAAATTTTCTAATATGTAAAGAATGAATAATTATTTGTAGGAGAGATCGATTTATGAAAAAAAATACGATTAATAATTCTATTTTTAATAATAACTTACCCAGTTGGGCAAAAATAATTTTACCTCTTCTTGGTGTTATATTTCTTGTTACGGCAGGCTTTTTCTCAATTCATCAGCCAGATGGGTTACTTTCGAAAATGGTATACCCAGAATTGATAGAAAAAGTAATTACATATTGTCTTCTAGGCATATCAGCAATTTTAGGGATTTTATTTATATTTATAGTTTTTAATATTCAATTAAAATCTGTACAAATGACTTTGATCCTTATTTTAGGTATCATTGTGGGGATAGTCATATCTAATTCTAATACTAGGGTTATTTTATTAGGATTAATAATTGATGCTTTTATATTCATTGTAATTATAACTTTGTTGGAATTGTATTCTACTGTGATGACAATGTTCAGCTTAGGAGTTTTGTCTACGATTGTTATTGGTATAGTTCTTTTGAATATTCCATATTACTTTGAGAGACCTTCAGCAGCCATATATTTAATAGTCACTATATACTTAGTCCTTTATCAATTTATTGGAGTTAAATTGAATAAATTTTTTATTTCGAGAATTATGGGGCAAGCAGAACGTTCAGAAAGTTTTGATAGAAAATTACTAAAGATGCATATGATGCTAATTTACACTGTTATTTTTATCTTAATTAATGCAACAGGACTTTTATATGAGCAAGATGGCATTAATTATTCTAACATTGTAAACAATTGTTTTATTACGGCTATTACAATAAGTCAAATTAATTGGGGATCTTTGTTGAAAGCTAGCAATTTTAGCTTGGGTGAAAAAATTATCTCTATTGTATCAAGGGAGGAAAAAAATGAATGAAACATAGAAAGAAAATCTTGAATAATGATGAAGAGTTTCTTAACTGCTACAATTCATCAAGTAGTATACGCAATAGAAGATCAGGAGGATTGTAAAAATAGAGGAAGCTCTTTCGAATAGGTTCAAAAGTATACTCCTGAATTTGTTAAATTGTCTGGTACATATTACAGCAGGAAGATATATAGTTTTTAGGTGAAATTAAGACTCGAAACCGAAATTAGCGGTTGACGAGATAGTTGAGGTTAAAATTAGAAAAACATCTGTAAATCCTGTATTTTTGTAACTCCGACCCCACAACAAAAGGAAATGACAGATACCACTCCAGTATATTAATAACATGCTCGTAAACAGATGGTGGAGCAAGCGCTAGGATCTCCAGCGGCGCATAGTTCTCGGATGCAAGAAGCGCCTGCTAATACCGTACAGCGAATATACCTAGTAGTCAGAAGCATACCACCAATGAGCGAGTGCATCGTGGAGAAGGCCTGGAATGAAGTGAAGTTAGTGATGTACCATTTACCAGAAGCTAATTTATCAAATGTTGTCTTTGTTAAACGTACATCCTAGAATAAATTATCGAAAGATTTTCTTCTAACATTTTTTCTAACATTCTTAAAACAGCATATCCATGAATACATCATAAAAAAGTCGGAGTCATCTTCTGTAATCCCTTGTCCTGCTTGGGTTTACAGTCGATGATTCCGATACGCAGCGTAAGTGTCAAAGATTCAGGTTCTAATGTTACAGTGGTAACAATTTCTGATAAAGAATTTCCATTCAAACTTGAACGATAGCCCTGTAATTATCAATAACTAACTGTTACTTCGATGTCGTACTCATAATGTCCGAACTGGCTCCCGAACATGCTAATACCACCGGGATATCGGGCATCCTCCGGAGATGTGATACGGAATCGGATGTCTTGACCGGGTGTTAGCGTCAAATCGGTAGAATTGATGTCCGATAACTCCACACCGTCAATAAATGTGCACTTCTCTGTGACGAGTATCGTCTTGAGCAAACCGTGCTGGGTATCGGTTTTTCTCCACCAATCGGGTGTCAGATTTCCCTTCTGACTGCCAAAATCTCCGGGACAGGTCCAAATACCCAAGTTGATTCCGTTCATGGAGAATACGATGTCCGAAGGCCAGTCTTCGTTGTAGCCAGGAGACTCTGAGCAGATTTCCATCGTGATACGGATGCTTCTGGCTTGTGTCTTGCCGATCAAGTAGTTCGGAATCAAATATTCCACGAAACCGCTGCTAAACCAGAGGTGATGGGCTTCCACGTGCTCCGGTTCAGCGAAGTAACGCGGATCGTCCAGCATACCGATGACCTTGTAGGGAGAAGCAAGACCGCAGGTTGGCTTGACCTGATAGTTCGTATAATGGCCAATGGGAATAGATACGGAGTAGCTTGTAGATTCAACGGGATTTGTTGTCTCTACAGGAGAACGGAACTGCAGTACCAACTGATCCAGACTGAGGGTGCATGCTTTCTGATTACCCCTCGTGCCGGATACAAGCTTAGTAGACAAAATTCCTGCCTTCTCCATTTTCTGAATATGCTTCGTAATGATCGCGGATGAGAGCTTTAACTCGTCCGCGATTTCTTTAACATACATCGTGCGTTCACGGAGCATCTCGATCATTCGAACCCGCGTCTCGGAGGATAAGCATTCTAATAGGGACATATGCTTCGTACTTACTTCGATTTCCATACGATTATACCTCCATAAGTTTTTAGTTTTATTCATTAACTATTTAGTTAATTATACAACTATTTAATTGACAATACAATGAGTAAAGAATAAGATACCTATGTAATATCCCTTATTTCATATTTTTTATTTTTATTTGTTAACCTAATCATTAATATTGGAGGTACTATCCTATGACAAATCAAGCGTCCAAGCAACTAAGGTCCGAACATCCTCGCCCTCAATTTATCCGCAAGGATTGGGTGAATTTGAATGGAGAATGGGAATTCGAATATGACGACAGCCAAGTTGGTGACCAGGAGCAATGGCATTCAAGCGAACGTGTCTTCTCACGCAGGATTCAAGTGCCATTTGCCTTTCAGAGTAAATTAAGCGGAATCGGAGATCCAGAATTTCATGATACAGTCTGGTACCGCAACAATTTCTCCGTTCCGATTTCGTTTAAGGGTAAGCGTGTTCTACTCCACTTCGGCGCAGTCGATTACTGTGCGTCCGTGTGGGTGAACGGCAATCTCGTCGCTCAGCATGAAGGCGGACACACTCCATTTCACGCTGACATTACCAATGCACTGAGAAATGACGGAAATACGATCGTTGTGAAGGCAGTGGATTACAGTCGTGATGTCTCATTGCCGAGAGGCAAACAGCACTGGCTGTCCGATTCTGCGAGTATCTTCTACACTCGTACGACGGGTATATGGCAAACCGTCTGGATGGAGGCTGTAGCACCGGCTTATCTGGATAAGGTCAAATTTACATCTGATATCGACCAGAACGCGATTGAGATGAGCATGATCTTTCAAGGCTTGAAGGGAGAAGAAAACCTACGGGTGAAGATTGACATCTCGTTCAAGGGAGAACACATCTCCCAAGACGTAATCCAAGTGAATACACCGAATGAGGTGAGAACGATTCACTTGGCTGATTTCAATGATCATGGTCTCGGCCGTTGGTGGTCACCGGAGCATCCGAATTTGTACGATGTGGTCTTTACCGTGCTGGAAGGTGACACGGTCGTCGATGAAGTATCAAGTTATTTCGGCATGCGTAAGGTGTCAATCGAGAATGGTAAATTTAATCTGAACAACAGGCCCTATTTCCAGAAGCTTGTATTGGATCAGGGGTATTTCCCTGACGGGAACTTGACACCGCCAAGCGACGACGCGATTAAGCAGGATGTTGAGCTAATGAAAGCGATGGGCTTCAACGGCGCTCGAAAACACCAGAAGCTAGAGGATCCCCGCTACCTTTACTGGTGTGATCGCCTAGGCCTGTTGGTATGGAGTGAAGCGGCGAATGCTTTTGAGTTCTCCGAAGTGTACGTTCGTCGATTCATGAACGAATGGCAGGAGTCAGTCGCACGAGATTACAACCATCCTAGTATTGTCGCATGGGTGCCGCTGAATGAGAGCTGGGGAGTACCCAATATTCAGATCGACAAGCTTCAACAGCAGCATGCTTTGACCATGTATCACCTCACCAAATCGCTGGATCCGATGCGGCCTGTTGTATCTAACGATGGTTGGGAAATGGTCAAGACGGATCTGTTCAATATTCACGATTACGAATGGCGTCAAGAGGTATTGACTGAACGCTATAGTTCTACGGACAAGGCAGTGAATGCAATGCCGGCTAATCGCAGATTATCCGTCGAAGGATTTCCATACGAGGGGCAACCGATTCTTGTAACCGAATTAGGCGGCATTGCTTATAAGAAAAGTGAATGGGAAGGCTGGGGATACTCCGGGGCGGAGAATGATGAAGACTTCGCGAGCAAGCTACGCGCGGTTATCCAACCCTTGCTGCAATCCAGCATAGTTCAGGGATATTGCTACACCCAGCTGACGGACGTGGAGCAGGAAATCAACGGATTGCTGACATATGATCGCGTGCCTAAGTTGCCTGTGGATGTAATCAGAGCGATTAACGAGGGAAATTAAATATAAACTACAATTTAGGTGCCTATCCACATGAAGGCGCCTTTCTTAGTTATAATAAATAAAACTTAAATAAAAGTGAACAAAGGGGCTGAATGGGATGAAAGTATTGGTCGTAGATGATGAACCAAGACACCTTAGAGGTATGTTGAGATTGATTAACCATCTACGTCCCGATGCCCAGGTCATTGTTACAAAAGACGGGATTGACGCATTAGAGCTTGTAAGATCAGACCGTCCGGATGTCGTGTTTACGGATATCCGAATGCCCAACATGGATGGGCTTACATTTTTGCAACAGCTTAAAAAAGAAGGACTTCATACGAAGGTTGTAATGGTGTCGGCCTATAATCTATTTGAATATGCACAGACTGCGGTTCGACATGGAGCTTATGACTATCTATTAAAGCCTGTGGAAGCAGAGAAGATAGAAGACGTATTGAGACGTATTGAACAAGAGCTTGTTACAGAATCGATGCAGAACTTGGAAGCAGAGGAGCTGAAGCAACGGCTTGATCTCACATCTTCAGCTTATAGTAATCGCTTATTATTAACTTGGCTAAATGGAAGCTCAACGACCCTAGAGCGCAATGAACTGAAATCGTATGATTGGCTACAAGGTGGCGGTGTGGTTATTTTCTCTGAACTCAGAATTCGACGGGATAGCAATGAAAATTATGATAACGCTTACTTCTTGAGGAGCTTGGAGCAAGGATGGTCAGCAATCGGAGAATCGATAACGATTCCATTAAATGTGCTTCAAGAAGATGGATTCCAAGCCGTTACGATAATCCGGACCCCACCACTTACCCCAGGTCATAGACATCACATTCGCATCATCGTTTCCGCTCTATCATCAGAATGGGCGAATGTTGGACAGCTTACCCACGGGATAGGACCGGAATGTAAGTTTTTATTGGAGGAAGCATCGCAAGCATACCGAGTAGCCCAAACGGTAAACAAGTATAACTTTCATGATTGCTGGAAGGGTATTCTGTTTCAGGATGAGCTACGCCCTTCTCATAAGCTATTGACTCTTGACACGGAGAGACTATTCGAAGCTCTGCAAGGAAACGATGCGGACATAGCTATAGAAATGTGTAGGGTGGCGTTCGAGCAGCTTTCAGATGGTGGGCATACGAATCCGCTACTTATGAAAGAGAATGCTTCGCTTATTCTTATGAAGGTTAAGAGCAGGATTCGTGATATTGTGGACAAGAAGGTTGGAAGCCTTCTAACGAATACAGCCATGATGCATATTCAAGCTTGCGGGTCTAATACGGAGTTATTAGCTCTTTTAGAGGTCTCGCTTCAGAAGGTACACGCTGCATTAAAGCAAGCGAAGCTGGATAAGACCGAAATTATCGTTACGAGCTGCCTGAGTTGGATACATGAAAGGCTGAAGGAAGATCTGACACTTGAACGAGCTGCCGAACACTTTTTCTTCAATCCCTCCTATTTCAGCACCTTAATTAAGAGTCGGACAGGAAAGACGTTCTCTGATCACGTGACGGAAGCTAGAATGAGGCAGGCTAAGGTGTTGCTTGCTGCGAATAAGCTCAGAATATATGAAATCTCCGCTGAGTGCGGTTATCAAGATACGAAATATTTCTGCAGAGTGTTTAAGAAGCATAATGGAATGTCGCCCGAAGCCTATAGGCACACGTCACTTCCACAGAGGAGCAGCGAGGAATGAAGATGACATTTCGCTCTCGATTGTTAGCTAGCTATATATCTATGATCGTAATTCCTCTCATCATATTAGGAGTTCTTTTCTACCGTACCAGCCTACAGGTCGTGACGGAACAAGCACAGAAAAACGTATATGAGATTGTTAGGAAAAACAATGAGATCATGGATACTAAGCTGCAGATTATTGATCAGAACAGCCTATCATTATTCGTAGATAAGGATTTATTCCGAATTTTTAACGAACTGGATCCCCAGAATGAAGCTGAGCTTTTTGAAGCAGACCGACAGGTTACGCCTGTGTTGAGTAAATATTTCTCCAACAATAAGGATGTTTATTCTTACCAGTTGTGGACGTCCTATTTCACTTTCGGTCAAATGTTACCACAAGGAGATCCTACGCAGTCGGATATATACCGTAAGGCGCAGCAGGCAGGCGGGAAAATGGTATGGTACCCTACTTATGATTTCGTTGATATGTTCGATCAGCCTTATCTAGAGGAAGGAAAGCTAGATTTCCGCCATTTGTACTCAGCGACTCGAGTGCTTGATTTCTCTCATCTGAATAATACGACACTGGAGAAGATGGACGCTCATATTGAACGACCCATTCTGACGATAAGCTTCAAACCAGATACACTGAAATCCCTATACGAGGAAAGTATTCCTGAAGGTTCGCGATACTTAGTAATGGATGCGGACCGTAAAGTCGTTGCAAGCAGCGAGCAAGGAAGAATTACACAAATCTATACGGAAAAATGGGTAGAGCAACTTCGCTTGGAGGGAAGCGGTACGCGAAGAATGACGCTAGAGGGCGAGGCTATGATTGTCTGCTTCGATCGTTCGGAAGTGACGGGGTGGATATCGATTGTATGGACGCCAGAATCCGCACTAGTGGGTGGTCTGGTACAAGTCATCCAAACGTCTATTATACTCTTAGCCGCTATTATGGGAATTGTGGCGCTTATTTACGCTTATTTTATCGCAGGCAGGATTACGAAGCCCATTAAGAAGCTGCTTGGTGCAATGAGGTCCGTTGGTGATGGGGATTTTCAAAAGCATGTTGTCGTCGGCACGAATGATGAGTTTGGTATTCTCCTTCAACGGTTTAATCTGATGAACGATCGGATTCGGCTCTTGGTTATAGAAAATTACGAGATTAAATTAAAGGAACAAGAGGCCGAGATTCTAGCGCTGAGCATGCAGATGAATCCCCATTTTCTATACAATACGTTAAATGTGATGAATTGGACAGCTATAGAGAACGATCAGAAGGAATTAAGCAAGATGCTTGTCAGTTTATCCAATATGCTACATTATACTGCAAGGAAAGAATGGAGAGCCGTTCATTTGTCTGAAGAGACGGAGTGGATGAACAACTACTTCTATATTATGTCCTTTCGCTTCGAAGACAAGTTTACCGTGAGTTACGAGATTGATCCATTACTCTATGAGTACAAAATGCCTAGACTTCTATTTCAACCCTTTGTCGAGAATGCGATCCTACATGGCTTCGATCAGACAGAAGCGGGAGGGCTTATTCGCATTCGTGGCTGGATCGACAGTGGAACACGGTATTATGAGATTGCAGATAATGGACGAGGAATGAGCAAGGACACTATAAATGCGATTTTGTATAAGGAATCCTCTTCGATAGGGATTAAGAACACAATTGCTCGCATTCAAATGACCTATGGCAACAGCTATGGTGTCGTGATTAGCTCCTTACCTGGATCGGGAACTAAGGTCGTTATCACATTGCCACTGAATACCTAATAATAGTCCACCAATCCAAAGTAGTTCGGGTTATGTAAGCGCTAACTAGAGTTTATAATTGAAACATCATAGACTGCAGCTATGAACCAAAAGGGATTGGAATTGAGAGGGGTTCGGGATATGTCAAGACAAAGGAAGTCGATATCCGTTCTTATGGCTATGCTGTTAATGCTTGTCACCATTTTGTCAGCTTGCTCGAAGTCCGATACTAGCAATAATACATCACCCTCAGTATCCGGTGATGAAATATCGAAGGATCCCATTACCCTTCGTATGACGGTGTGGGGCGCGCCTGATGAAGTAGCTGCTTACAAAGTAGCGATTAAGAAGTTTGAAACGCAGTATTCGAATATCAAAGTTGATCTTCAGCATATTGCATCGGATTATGATACGAAGCTGACAACAATGGTAGCTGGTAATGATGTACCGGATATTGCCATGATGGAGTCTGGTAGCATTGCGTTCCCATTAGCAGAGCAGGGGAAATTCTATAACCTTCAGGAATTTCTAGAAATTGACCCGGATATCAGTACAGACAAACTGATACCCAACATTATGTACTCGCTTGAGCCGGGCAATGTGATCGGTATAGCTCCTGGTCCGGAATCGTTCGGTCTATTCTATAACGAAGATATCTTTAAGGAAGCGGGCATTTCACCTCCACCTGCTAAGGCATTAGAAGCGTGGTCATGGGATGAATTTGTTGAAATTGCTAAACAATTAACGATCGATAACAAAGGCAGAACGGCGAATGATGCGGACTTTGATGCTAAGAATATTAAGCAATATGGAGTTAACGCTTCTACGTGGTGGGGCGTCTATAGTAACTTTATTTACTCCAATGGCGGGGATTTCGTCTCTGAGGATGGGAAGACCTTTGGGCTTAACCAGCCGGCAGCAGTGGAGGCTATACAGAAAGTATCAGATTTAATGAATGTACACCATGTCTCTCCTTCACCCGTGCAATCGAAGAATATTCCAGCAACAAATGTAGCTCTTCAAACCAAAAAGGTAGCAATGGCTATCGATGGGCAATGGGCAAGCACTGGATTGGCGCAATCGAAGTTTAACTTCAATGTAGGGGTATTGCCTGTACTGAAAGAGCCAGTGACTACCGTTGTTGCCGGAATGTTCTCCATGTTTAAGTCAACCAAGTATCCCCAAGAGTCTTGGGAGCTTATAAAAGCGTTGCTTGATCCAGAAGCTTCTATTGATATGATTACGGCTGGTACTTGGATGCCATCGTATAAGGAATGGTATACGGATCCGGCATTATTAGCTAAATGGACGGAGAACTTGGATTCAAGACCTTCTGGTTATAAAGACGCTATTGTTGAAGTCATATTGACGAATAGCCATCAGACACCAACTGGATATGTGAAAAACTTCAATAAAATTATGGATATCGTGAATCCCGCTTTGGACAAAGTATGGCTTGGCCAACAAACTGCGCAAGAAGCGTTGGATTCCATCGCTGCCAAGGCACAAGAACAAGTTCAAGGGCGTCGTGATATTGCACAATAATTGAAAATACAATTTCTGCGATGCGGTGAGACGGCGTTCTGATTATAGATCGTCGTCTTCCTTACTAGAGAGCTTCGAGATCGGAGGTTAGTATGCGAAAAGGACTGTTCTACGGGTTGTTGTTCACGGTTCCGGCTATACTCGGGTTTCTCATTTTCACACTGGGTCCTATGATCGCAAGCTTGGTGCTAAGCTTGACGGACTATAACGTATTCAAGGAGAATACTTCCTTCGTTGGATTCGATAATTATATTAAGATGTTCTCGGGTGAGGATGAACTGTTCTACAAATCGTTAGGTGTTACTTTCTACTTTGTTATTCTTCGGGTACCCGCTGTTATTATTCTTTCTTTCTTTATAGCTTTGCTGCTTAACTTGAACGTCAAGGGTAGAGCCCTATTTCGGACTATTATCTACCTTCCAAGCATTGTGCCGGCCGTTGCATCAGCGATGATCTGGATGTGGCTGATGAATCCTGATCTAGGACTGATCAATTCGGTACTTAGTTGGTTACATTTACCGACTAGTAATTGGTTGTATTCAGAGGGTAGTGTTATCCCTTCTGTCGTTCTTACAACATTATGGGGAATTGGAAATACCGTCATTATTTTTCTGGCGGGAATTTCAGGTATTCCTAAGCAGTATTACGAAGCAATCGACGTTGATGGTGGAGGCTGGTACAGCAAGCTACGCCATATTACGATTCCAATGGTCACACCGACGATATTTTTCAATACCATTATGACCATTATCGGCTCCTTCCAGGTGTTTAATGAAGCCTATATTTTAACAGAAGGCGGACCGAATAACCAAAGCTTGTTCTATGTATTTTACCTCTGGCGTACGGGCTTTAGAGATACCGAGATGGGGTATGCGTCCGCTCTGGCTTGGGTCCTGTTTATCATCATTCTGTTCTTTACTTTTATTATATTCAAAACCTCGAAGTCATGGGTGCATTACGAAGGAGGAGAGCGTTCTTGAGACAATCGAAGCTTTCGCTTGTGACAGGTTATGTAGCCCTGATAAGCATCTCTGTTTTGTTTATTGTTCCGTTCATTTGGTTAATCCGAAGCTCTCTCATGGATTTATCGCAAATATTTACGATGCCGCCAGAATGGATTCCAGAGCCGTTTAAATGGGATAATTTCCAGAGAGCACTTACGGTGCTGCCGTTTGACACTTTCTTCATCAATACAATTATCATTGTCGTCAGTGTTCTTATTGGTACAGTCGTGACAAGCAGCATAGCGGCCTTCGGATTTTCACGGATCAAATGGAAGGGCAGAGACACTGTATTTGCCATTCTAATGACAAGCATGATGCTACCTGCAGCCGTCACGATTATTCCAAGCTTTCTCGGCTGGCAGATGCTTGGTTTCTACGATACGTATTATCCATTAATCGTACCTGCTTATTTCGGGGGGGGAATCTTCAATATTTTTCTATTACGGCAATTCTATTTAACGATTCCACAAGATTTCGATGAAGCGGCATTCGTGGATGGAGCCAACTATTTTCAAATCTATTGGAGAATTATACTTCCATTAAGCCGTTCGGCGATTATTGTTGTTGCGCTATTCAGCTTCTTGGGATCTTGGAATGACTTCATGGGACCGCTTATTTATCTGAAGAGTGATAACCTCTTTACCTTGGCGCTTGGATTGCAGATGTTTCAGGGTTCTTATACCGCGCAGTGGGATTTGCTTATGGCGGCTTCAGCGGCGGTTGTCCTGCCTTGTGTTATCGTATTCCTAGTCGGTCAACGGTATTTCCTTGAGGGAATTACATTATCAGGTCTAAAGGGATAACTGAAATGAAAGTGAGGAAATCTGAGAATGACACAAATACAATCACAGCTAAAGAATTGGCAGGGCGTGCCGTTCACGAATGTTATCATTGATGATGCGTTCTGGCGTCCGCGGCTTGAGGTGCTAAGAAAAGTTACGTTACCAACCTGCTTGACGAAATGTGAGGAGACAGGACGTATATCGAATTTCGCCAGGGCAGGCGGATTAATGGAAGGAAAGTTTGAAGGTATTTATTTCAATGATTCTGATGTGTACAAGGTGCTCGAGGGTATTGCCTATTCGCTAATGTCGGAGCGGGACCCGGAGTTGGAAGCTGAGGCTGATCGGATTATTGAACTCTTAGCCGCAGCCCAGGAATCGGACGGTTACTTGTGCACTTATTATACGTTAGAAGCACCTGATAGCAAATGGACGGATATGGAGAAGCATGAGATGTACAATGGCGGCCATTTAATTGAGGCCGCGGTTGCATATTACGAAGCTACAGGCAAACGTACGCTTCTCGATGTTGCCTGTAGCTTGGTTGATCATTACGATCGTCTGTTTGGTCCAGGCAAGCGTCATTGGGTGGAAGGTCATGAGGAAATTGAGCTTGCTCTTGTGAAGCTATATCGCGTTACCCAAGAAGAACGATATTGGAAGCTGTCCCTATGGTTGCTTGAGGAACGGGGGCATGGACATGGAGTTGGCGAGATATGGGATAAGAAGGAATGGGGGCCTGCGTACTGCCAGGATGATGTTCCGGTTAGGGACATTGAGAAGGTGACCGGTCATGCTGTCCGCGCCATGTACCTATACACGGCGATGGCAGATGTTGTTCACGCTTCGGGAGATCCGGCTTATGTTGATGCCTTGCATAGGGTATGGGCACATACGGTAGAGCGCAACATGTATGTGACCGGAGGAATCGGACCATCCCGTCATAATGAAGGATTCACGCATGACTATGATTTGCCGAATGAATCGGCCTATTGTGAGACTTGTGCCGCTATCGCCATGGTATTTTGGAACCATCGGATGAACCTATTATTTGGGGATGCCAAATATGCTGATGTGGTAGAACGGGAAATGTACAATGGCGCTTTGGCTGGAATATCGTTGACAGGAGACAAGTTTTTCTATGTAAATCCGTTGGCTTCGAAAGGCGATCACCATCGTGTATCCTGGTTCGACACCTCATGCTGCCCAACGAATTTAGCAAGATTTCTACCTTCCATCGGTCAATATTCATATGCTCAAACAGGTCAGGGCATCGCTGTAAATCAATATATGAATGGTGAAGCTAAATTCGTGATTGAGAGTGGGCTGAACGTTAAGTTAAAACAAACAACTCAATATCCATGGGACGGTAAAGTAAAGCTTTCTGTAAACCCAGAGTCAAGTGGTTTTCTCAGTATCCGTTTGCGAGTACCAGGCTGGTGCAGGGGCTATAAGGTACAGGTCGGAGGGAAATACCTATCAAGAGTGGAGGCACAGACGGAACAAGGGTATATCGTAATAAGTCGAACTTGGTCACAGGATGATACGATTGTACTCGAGCTCGATATGCCCGTAGAAATTGTTCGTGCGAGACAAGAGGTATCGGAGAATATAGGTCGTATTGCTATTCAACGAGGTCCAATCGTGTATTGTCTAGAGCAGACGGATAATTCTGAGCTTTCGTATGATGAGTATACATTTTCTGCCCATGAGAGGTTGCAAGTGGATCATCTACCGGAGCTACTCGGTGGCGTTACCATTCTGGTAGGTAAGAATGGAGAAGGTAAACCTTGTGAATTCATCCCTTACTATGCTTGGGACAACAGGGAGCCTGGCTTTATGCAAGTTTGGGTTCGTGAAGCGGAGGATGAAGGGCTCTATAGCTTGTAAATGATGGAAAGAAGGAGTTGTCTTCATTGAAAGGAATAACGAACCCCCTTGTACCAGGTTGGTATGCAGATCCAGAGGCAAGGACTTACGAAGGGAAGCATTGGGTATATGCAACTCGGTCATACACGGAATATACGAAGCAGCTGAATTTAGACGCATTTAGTTCAGAAGATCTCATCCGCTGGGACAAACACGAAAGTATCATTGTAATGTCAGATTTCCCTTGGGTGTGGAGAGCTGTATGGGCACCTACTCATATTGAACATAATGGAAAATACTACCTTGTATTCGCGACGAACGATATTCAATGTAACGATGAGGTTGGCGGCTTGGAGATCGCTGTAGCGGATTCTCCAGAAGGCCCGTACAGAGGCTATCTCGGGAAACCGATCATTGACCGTTTCATCCACAATGCCCAACCGATAGATGCTCATCTCTTCAAAGACGATAACGGTTCGATCTATTTATATTATGGCGGCTGGAGCCATTGCAATGTAGCCGTGATGAATAATGATATGACAGGGCTCGTTCCGTTCAAAAATGGGGAGACCATCCTCTCCATTACTCCGGAGGGATATGTGGAAGGACCTTGTATGATAAAAAAGGATGGACTTTATTACTTCATGTGGTCGATGGGGGGCTGGACGAATGGAACCTATTGCGTAGCGTATGGCGTAAGTGATAATCCGCTGGGGCCATTCGAGAATAAGGGTACGATTCTGGAAAAGCAAGAGCCAATCGCGGATGGCCCTGGTCATCACGGATATTTGCATTTCCCCGAGAATGATGAATGGCTTATCGTTTACCATCGCAGGATCATCGGAGATAATGAGCCTGGCAATCGCATGTTATGTATCGATAAAATGCATATTGATGCTGGTGAAATCAAACCTGTTATTATGACGGATAAATGGTAGTCGTCCATATGCCCTAATGCCTTAAAAAATACCGAGAAATACTAAACACTACAAACCTGCCCCGATTCTATAATAGAGTCGGGGTGATTTGAAATTTGACGAAACGATCAGGATATAACGGTCTAACCTCTTGCCATTGCAAGTTGAACTTCCCCGAGTATTTGATAGTTTGATCATAACATTAGACTGCAGGACACGCCACGTTAACTCGTATTTCTTTCTAACATTTCTTCTAACATCGGTACAATAAGGAAGTTTCGAACGCATCACAATAAAATTGGTTCATCAGCTAAATCCTCTTGTCCTGTTTAGGTTTACAGACGAAAATTCCGATACATAGAGCAAGCGTCAAAATCACAATTCCAAGATTCAGGTTCTAGTGTCAGCAATGACGTGGAGGTTCGAGTCCTCTTGACCGCATCAATTTAACAATAAACGAGCTCTTGAATTTTCTCTTGTAGAGATTCAGGAGCTTTTTGCATACTCGGAATTTGCAAGGTATTGCTCATTACTTGAGCCGAAGAAATCTTTGAGCTGTATTCAAGATAAACATAAATGTTGGCGGTCGTGGAATAATGGCTATGCCCTAGCCATGTCTGAATTTCCTTTAAGCTGCACCGTTCGCCAGCAGTAAGCTTGTACAACTATGCCGAAGATCATGAAACCAAATCAGCCGTAAATTATGTTTTTTCAGAACGAGCGGAAAATGTTGAGTAATATAACCCGGCTTAATTCGCTCTCTCAGCTTATCGGCTGCTGTCAGGTTCGTATATCTGTTTGTAAGGTCCGCTTGCAAGGTCCGCGCAAGCGGAAATCCTTGATAAGGAAGGCTGTCGAGGTTATCTTAACAGCCTAAGCGGTCATTATGGATTGTTCCATAACGACCGCTTGTGTTGCAGGTATTAATCGGCTTCGATAACGTCTTTCTTCAATATAATATTGCCGTACAGTGCCTCTTCCCCAGTGACGACCACTGCAGAGGCACTTTTAATCGAACCGCTCTTCCTGCGCCGACCATATGAATCCGCGTTACGGCACACCCGGTCAGCTGTTCCAACTAGGAAACGGCGACCCGATAAGAGTCGGCCAGGCTGTCCAGAATGACGCGAATGACAGCACCGTTCAATTCTGGAACCGGCTGGCCGGTGTCACGGCAGTATTCCGCGATCCGCGCCGGCATATCGCCAGGGGGCCCGAATAAGTGATCGTTCGGGTCGATAAGCGACGAATCCGGTCCGGCAGCTTTGGACAGCGCAGCCATCTCTTTAAAGTTGATGGCGCAGCCGGCTTCGGCATAGGCCCGCTGCGTCGCCAGTAGCCACAGGTCAGTGATATTCTTGAGCAGCATGAATCACGCTTTCATAATTTGAAAAAGGGATCGCCTGCTGCTGACGGTCCCTTTTTCAAAGCGAAGCGTCTAAACAAATTGTGGGTGATTTACTTTTACAGTCTTGAAAGCCTCATCAGCAACGTCAAGAGAAAACTTAGCTTCTTCCTCACCCATCGTTCAGTTGGTGAACATATTATTCGATTTCAACTTACAATTTCGTGTTTTGCATAACAATATTAGTTTTAAAATACGACATATTAGTAGAATCAACAATAGAATACTTGTTTTTGTGCTAATTCAACAAAGGCGCAGGCTTAAGACCAGCTACCTTTCGATGGGGAGATGAGCTTGGCTATCGAACATCGATCATTTTACCATTTTGGCCATTCTATACAATGAAAAAGCAGGCCTGTTAATTTCTCCTGTTATTTCAAATCCCAATCTATGATACAATTTGGCTGCGAGATGATTGTCTTTTCTTACCGTCAAGGAACATTTGGCATAGCCGTGTAAGGAAGCTTGTTCTTCAGCAAATTTTATGAAATTCGTCTTCATGTCCCTCTTTCAGGGTAAACGTCGAAAAGGATTGCTTTAGATTAAAGATGTTATGGCCAATAAAGTTTACTTACGATATGATAATATTTTTTTTAAGGTTTTTTTCAGACTCGGCAAGTGTATTCGCTGCGCTACCGAGAGCCATTTGATTCAGCTTAGCACCCACCAGCGATTTGGAATTTGCTTTCATAATAGAGATTTGGCTCATTTCCTTAACACCCCATATCATTTATTCCAGTCACTTATTGCTGTCTGAGATTAATTAACGGATAGGGAAATCCCTTGTACTTTGACGTTTATAATACCAATAGATAGACCTGTATACTTCTCAATGGATTTCCGAACATTCCTTTGTAATTCTCTGCATACATCGTATATTCTTGCTCCATAATGAATGACAATGCTTAAATTAACATCCAGTCCTGATTCTGTCATATGAAGTTCAATGCCATTTTGCAGGCTTTTCCCACTTAACTTGTTGGTGATTCCTTTGACGACCCCTGATGACATCGAAGCAATTCCCATTGTTGCTGTTGTTGTCTTGCCAATGATTTTAGAAATAGCATCTTTGGAAATCACGATACTCCCTAGTACGTTTTGAATCAACATGTAGATTCCTCCTCGCATGGTACGCCTCTTTATAGTCCAGTGTGATCAGTAATCAGTTGCTTTGAATCCATGGTAAAAAGTATTTACTACCAGTGCTGCCGCGGAATTTTTCGCAATATTGCCGCTCCTCACTTGCTGCCATGTTAGAAATAGCAGTGAGTAGAGGACATTAATGATCCATTCTTTATCGATATTTGGATG
The DNA here is from genome assembly GCF_003994475.1 of Paenibacillus anaericanus. Taxonomy (GTDB): domain Bacteria; phylum Bacillota; class Bacilli; order Paenibacillales; family Paenibacillaceae; genus Fontibacillus; species Fontibacillus anaericanus. Next base: position 87,394 of record NZ_RZNY01000019.1, read on the forward strand.
AAAATAACCTTTCTGTTGCAATCTTTCAATCACATGCAATACGGGTTTCCTTAGCTCGTGATCCGCTCCTTCAATTTCCTTGTTAAAGTTGACGGATGCATCATGAGCAAGAAAATAAATCTTGTCTCCTAACGGAATAAGTGCCTCAATCAACTCTGGAATGTATTTTTCATAGTTCTCCTCGTTCAAGGAAATTCCTTTCATGGTTTCACTTACGACTTCAATTGCCCGAAATCCCAGATGAATCATCAGTTGCTCTCTGCTTTCAACATATCGATGCAATGTGGCAATACCAATTCCTGCCCAATCAGCAATCTCGTTCATGGAAGCGTTTGGCTTTTCGATAAGTAGCATGGTAGCTACATCCAGAAGGCTGTTAAGTCTCACTTGCTTGATCGTTGTCATGTCTTTCTTCATTGAAACTCCTTTTTTTGATAGATATTATAAATAATTGATAGAACTTACTATCATTTTTTTGAATTTTAAGTCAATTATTAAGAATAGTCAAATAGGAGTAAAAAGATATGTTGTTTTTCTGTGATAATGTCACCCAAAGAACTCAAGAAAATTAAAGCTTCTTAATTATTAAGGATATTATGGAGATATAATATAAAATGTCTATTAAAACCAATAAATGGAGGTTATGGAAATAGGTGATTAAAAAAAGAAACCCTACATCTAAAAGACGCGGGCTTTTCGGTAAACTAATATCCAAAGGGTGTTTCTTACCTCTCTCTTATGAGAGGCGTTATTGTGTTATGCAACCTTTTTTACAAGCTGAATGTCGACGAGAAGCTGACCGATGCTGGTTTCAAGCGTGAGTAACTTGTCTGATTTGTTCCGATTCGAGCAAGTATCGGCAACTTCGATTGAAGGGGGCTGGATATCGCATTGAACCTGATCCGAGAACAAGCCTGTCATCGCATTGCCGCTGATGATGTTGACAACCTCGGAGATGGCAGATGCGACGAAATCGTCCAGCTCGTTCATCTCCATTCCGGAGAGGATGCGGACAATTTCCAGAGTCATGCTTTCGGGAAAGTAGTAATCTATCTTGCCTTCCAAATCGCCGACGATGCCGATGCTGACGTTTACGGCTCTATTTTTCAACTCCGAAAGCTGCTCCGGTGGCGTGACTTGAATGTCCAGATCGAGCATCAGCCGAAAAACCTCCTGCGTTGCTATGAAAAAGGGATGGGTAAAATCGGTCATGCTTCCACCTCCAGCCGGTGGATATAATCGGCAATCTTCTGGTCGGTGGCGGCAACGTGGTTGATCAGCCAGGCGACCAGTTTGCCTGCAAATTTTTGTACGAGAGGTTCCTCATAGCCCTGTTCCTCGAACAACTTCACGAATTCTTGAACCTCGGAGGTAAATTCCGCATGTATTTCGCAGTGCCGATTACAATCGGGGTATCCTACTTTTCTCTGGTAGCACTCTTCGTCGTGAAAATGCTTCACTACGTATTCCTTCATAAATTCCAGCGTTTCCTTCACCTTCTCGACCTTAAGCTCCCATGGTTCTTTGGAGCGAAGTACGAGCAAAAAGCTTTCAACCCGCTCAAACAATTCCATATGCTGCTTGTCGATCAAGTCAACGCCAAGCGTATACTTATCCTTCCACATCATCAGTAGGTCTCCTCCTTGGCATTTTATGTAAAAAATAAAAGGGCAAACATCATTATACGACATAACCCGACAAAAGGACTATGAACTTTGTTGCGGTCAGCTCGGGTTTCAGATTTGCTTGGAGACAGAGATTTGGCTGGATAAAGGCTTGTGCCACTGTAAAAGTAATTAGGTGTAAAGGTCTCGATTTTCTTTTCCAATGAATGATTGATTTTGATTTTGTGTTAAGATGGTTCGAAAGATCCAACGGTTGAACAAAAGACCTAAATATGGATATTAATGAACACTTAAGAAGTCTGACGAAAGAAATTAGTGAATGTTAAAGTCCTATAGAACGTGCCTTTAAACCTGATTTAACCATAGCAAACTATTGGCTTAAAAATCCTAAAAACCGCAAATATGCAGATTAGCTTATCATAACGAGTTACAACCTAAGAGAATGTTTAAATTTAGTAAACAGTCGACAAAATGGGGGAATTTTCAAATGGAAAGTTACGTGTTGAATAATGGTGTTTTAATGCCAAAAATTGGTCTAGGCGTCTATAAAATTAAAAATGAAAACGAAGACGCTTTAATATGAGCTTTGAGAAATGGATATCGGCATTTAGATACCGCGGCTTTCTATCATAATGAGGAGCTTATTGCCAACGCGATAAAAAAATCAGGGCTAAAAAGAAGTGATATCTTTATCACAACAAAAGTATGGAGTTCTGATTTGGGGAAAAAGACAAAACAAGCTTTTGAAGTCAGCTTAAAAAAACTGCAAACCGATTATATTGATCTTTATTTGATCCATTGGCCAGCTACGAACTATCTTTACAGTTGGGGAGTAATGGAGGAGTTATATAACGAAGGAAAAATCAGAGCAATTGGTGTGGCTAATTTTGAACAGAATCATCTAGAAAACGTAATGAAACAGGGAACAATCATTCCTACAGTAAATCAAATTCAAACGAACCCTTTCTTTCAACAAAATGAACTCCATGAATATCTGGTAAAGCACAACATACAACATGTAGCTTGGGGGCCCTTCGGACATGGGAATAAGCAGTTATTTACTCATCCAGTGCTAACAGAGATCGCCGAGATGAATGGTAAAACTACGGCACAAATCATGCTAAGGTGGAGCATTCAACGCGACATCGCGGTTATTCCGAAATCCATTAATCCAGTAAGACTGAAAAATAATATGGATATTTTTGATTTTAGCTTATCAGACGAAGAAATGAAAAGAATATCCACATTAGAAAGAAACAAGAGAGGATTTAACAATCCAAATAACAAGCTTTTTTTATGGGTTACTCGCTTAATTCGTTAGCATTCGAAGTTATAAGAAAGAGCTATTGGAGAACCTCCAATAGCTCTTTCCTCTCTACATTCTTAATAGATCAGGCGGCGGAATCTGTGTCGATGTGCTCTCTGAGCCTGGCACGTCGACCGAGCAGGAAGCCGACCAGGGAGGCTAGCATTTGCTGAAATACCATTCCGAGCACGACAGGAACAGCGACTGGAGCGGGAAAATAGGAAACCGCCAAAACGGCTCCAGCGCTGATATTTCGCATGCCTCCATTAAATATAATGGCGACCTGATCTGCTTCAGTCCAGCCTAGTAGAATGGAGATGCAGTAGCTCAATAGATAGCCAGTGGAGGCGAGCGTAATAATTACGACTGCTAAACCGGCTAAACGTAAATTGAAATTCGCGAGATAAGGGGCGACGACCGAGCCATTAATCGCAACAACCATAGCCATTGCCAGCTTGGAGAATGGGTTCAGTCTCTGGGTCCAGACGAGGGCAACTCCGCCTTTGGTCCATTCATTTAGCAGCATACCCAGTAGCGAAGGGACAACAATCATCCAGAATAGACTACTCATCATGGCTGCCGCATCCAGATGCACACTTTCTCCGATTAACAGCGAGAGAATACCGGGTACTGCGAATGGAGCCAGAATGGTATCAATCAGGATAATAGATAGCGTTAAGGCGATATTGCCCTTATAGATGCTGACCCAGACAAAGCTGCTTACCCCGGTTGGTATGGCTGCGGCAAGTATGAGCCCGGTAATGGTATAAGCATCTCCAGGAAAGGTCAGATGGCCGAAACCCAGCGCAATCAACGGCATAGCTAAATGCAGGATAAACAGACAGATAATCAGCGGAACGGGCTTTTTGAGCACTTTCAAAAAATCCCTGAATCCGAGACTGATGCTGCCGGCAAATGTCATGAAGGCAAATAACCAAGGTGCCAGATAAGTATAAGAAGACAAGATACTGCCGCAGAGCACGCCGACGATGATGCTGACCGGAGTGATCAGGGGCATGATACGGTTCAACCGCTGATTCAAGGTACGAAGCATGTTCAAATTACTTCCTTTATAATTATGGCTGCTTCTATTATATCTGCTTATCCTAAAGAAGGAAGAGATTTAACGGACATACCGCTGCACCTTGTTATTACTTTTGCGCAGACGCGCTAGATCCAGTATGTGATACTCGTCTTTTTGAAAAAAATAATCAAAAGGAACTGAGAATGAAAATGCGATTCAATTACAAGAATATATGGTATGATTTTACTGGAAACAATAGTTTGATCTATTAATTAGTACGCTAGTGTTAGCACCGATAATTTCATATGGAGATTGAAAGTGAAGGTATTTGTCGGGGTTAATTAGTTTCTCATAGGAAATAGCGCACCTACATACAAAATTAGATAATACTCATGAACTTAATATGAAGGAAGGTAAAATATTGAAAAAAATATTCATTAGTCATTCAAGTAAAGACTCAGAGTATATATTGCCTATAATAGATTTATTGGAAGGCATTGGGGTCACTAGTGAAGAAATATTCTGTACATCTTATGAACCTTATGGAATCCCACTTGGTGAGAATTTTTTAGAACGTATCAAAGCTGAACTTAATGAAAATGTGCTTGTTCTATTTGTATGGTCATCTAATTTTTTTGATAGTCCAGTTAGTTTGTGCGAACTAGGTGCAACTTGGGTCCGATCCAGCAAACATATACCTATCTTAATACCACCATTTGATTTTAAAGATGTTCAAGGTGTTTTGCCTTTGAGTCAAGGATTCAAGATTAATGTATCTGAAAAGATAAATTCTTTTAAAACGAAGATACTAGAATTTTTCGGGTTAAAAGAATTGGATACTAATATATGGGAAAGAAAAAGGAATAATTTTTTGGCTCAGATTAATGAGTTGTTAAATGTATCTGAGGGAGACTCAAACGAAGTGAGTTCTCAGGTAAAAGAAGTAGTTGAATCGTTATCCTCTGAATCTGATTTGAAAATACTAAAAGAATTTTCTGATACGTTCACATGTGATTCTGTCTACAAGTTTATAAATACTTTGGAAGACAGGAGAATATATTCTGAGTCGCAATTAAAGACTTTTAAGAAAACGCTAAAGCGATACTCGGCACCAGACAAAAGATTTAGGTTACCTTTATTACAAAAAGCAAAGGAAGACTTTTTTAAATCAATTAACGAATTTGTATCTTTTGGTAGTGGAATCTTTGATTATGGTAAAGATGAATTTGAAGATAATTTAGTGTTTTACGGCGGTCATTATGGAGGGATGCAATTGAATGCTAACTATGATAAATATGAGAGGGATTCAGAAAAATTAAAAGATTTGGTAAATGAAATAAAAACAAGATGGGAAAAATTATTTGTTATCACCCAATCAAACTATCCAAACTTTCAATGGAATTAATCACTGGAAAGTGTTTGGTGGAATTGGCAGACGTGCTAGATTCGGGTTCTAGTGCCAGCAATGACGTTGAGGTTCGAGTCCTCTTGACCGCATTAAATAAGGATTTTAACGATTTAAGTGGTCGATATTAAACCCTTTTCCATGAAGAAAAACCACTTAATTATGAAGTGACCCCCTAAAGTTAGACAGGTTATTTTATTAGG
>NZ_RZNY01000002.1 GCF_003994475.1 Paenibacillus anaericanus
ACAGGGTAGCTAACTCTTGTTGCCAACGCAAAAACACCTCCAAGTTTGTCTCCATATCTTACGACATGGTTGAATTCTCTTGAAGGTGTTTTAATTTGTCTCACGTTAAGGGGGCAGTCCCATTCCATGGTCGGATAGCTGGGGGTTCTTTCATAAATTCATCTAAGCTTATAATTCACGCTAATTGTAATGATATATCTATATTCCTTTTGATGTTCTGACACTTGGCAGATATTTACCAGACGTTCTCTCAACAAATATTCTGTCTCCAGCTTCACGCAGCGATACGCCTTCAAACACAATCTCATTTAAATCCTCAGAAGCTCTCTCAGATACCGCAAATGGAGTTTCTTCATTCAATGAACGGTACAACGAGATCACATCGCCCATTTTCACATTTTTAATCGTGATTTTGCCTGGTTTTTCAATCTGGATTTCTGATGTGAGTACTTTTTCAGACTGATATGGATAACATTCATTAAATAATTCAAATGCGTAGATACGCGTATGTCCGCTTCCATCGATGCTTATTTGTGTTGGTTCAACAATTTGCAGACGGATATATCTTGCTGTAGTTTCATTTTCAAGAATACGGTTAATCACATCGCCTTTGTTATCGGTTACTTCATCAATGATTGTAAACTGATCACCATCTAGGCTAGCAAGGATTTGAAAATGCTTGGTGTTCCATACTTTAGTTTCCCTAGCCACAGGATGCCCGCAGTTAATAATACGATATTGCTTAATAGTTGCAGGCTCTTGTAAATCGATAGTAAGATGTGGTCTGTGGTCTGGCGAGCACCACTTCCCACTTTTAATCATGCCATCAATGGTCTTATTACCATTTTCATTCTCACTCACGCTGCTTGAAGCGGTCGCTGTAACCCCAAGGGATTGTAATGCAAGATTCTTCATATCGTAACCTAGCGCTAATGGCTTCGTTTCCGTTCCAGCTATAACGGCTGTCAAGATAATCGTTTCAGAAATAAAAGGTTTAATCACTAAGGTACCTACATCTACTATATAATTCTGCGGAACCTCATCTTTTAGTCTTTGAACTTTACATTGTTCCATGGATTTGAAGAGGTTAAGCGCCACTTCATTTTTACGTTCCATTTCAAGCACGTCACCACGTTGTAAGGCTATAACGCCTTGAATCACATGCTGTGCCGATTGGGTCATCAATTTAAATGCATCCAAGAAAGGCTCTAATTCTTTTACCAGCTGTACATTTAAACACCCCTCTTTGATACGATCCGCTGCTGTTTCCATTCTGATAAAATGATTCATCAATCTGTTCGCACATTCAGTTACATCTTGTCCTTGTTCTATGCCAGACTGTAGCTCTTTGACATCATCCTTCAAATACCATGATTCATCGAACAAAAAGTCACCACTGATCCCGCCGTCATCATTTAAATAACAGCTGTTAGAAGCGAATATCTCCAAATCTTCTGCTACTTCTGGAGCAAGCGCCCTGAATGATGCGGAAAAGCTTGTTTCACAGTTGAAAGCATCTGTATTCCAGTTGTGGTCAGCAATGCAGAATAATGCTTGTTTGGAAGCTTGAGGTTGATTCATAGGATTCGAGAAGAACCCATTTACATTATTCAGATCAGAGCTTAAGTTTTCTATTTTACCCATGAGAATTTTGGAGTCACAGTAGTCATTAACAGGATAGTTCCACCATACGGATAGATTCTTGTCAGTGCCGATCGCTCGTTTAGGTGATTCATATTGTTCTTTGGAAATATTGGACATCGTCGCAGCGCCCGTCCACATAATTTCAACATCATCATGAAGTACCTCTACGAAAGGCTTGAAATATTCTGTCATCGATGGGCCCCAAGCTTCACAATATCTTGTACCTACAGTGAGAAGAGGTCTAATATCATCTTTTGCTTTAACAAATTCGGTATCTATTCTATTGATAAACTCCGCTTGCTCTATTCCGTTTGGAACGCCAATGAGATCATCGAACAGTATGCCAAACTGACGTACTCCTAGGATGTACAGCTGTTCTAGCTTGGTAATCGCAGATTGAAAATCCTCTTCTGAGGAGAGGTCAATCGTTTCCCCGGGGTGAATAGTCCATACAAAATTCAAATTGTTAGCATGGCCAGCTGCCGCAAGCTCGGAAATTTCCTGTGCTTTCTCATCCGGATATAAATCTCTCCAGTGTTTTCTATGATAAGGGTCATCTTTAGGAGCGTAGATGTAAGTATTTAACTTCTGTTCACCGCCAAACTTCATCAGATCCATGCGATCTTCATGGCTCCAAGGATAACCATAAAACCCCTCAATGTAGCCACGATACAATATTTCAGGATAATCCGTGATTACACATTTCTGTAGTACATGATTAGATAATTGGCTCAAAATACGATTCAAAGTTACAACACCATAATGGATTCCATCGCTATCACTACCAATAATAGCAATATCGCAAACCGAATCCCCATTGAACACTAGGTTGTACCCTTCTCTTTGCGTCAATTCGGAAATGGGCTCTGGATGTATACTTGCTAACCAATTTTTATTACAATGCTGCTGGGTTGTAAGGTAAATATTACTTTTACCCGTAACAAAATCATCTGATATCGTATATGTATAACCGTACAAAGTTAAAGCCTCTTCAAGTTTAGGCAGTGTGGCCTCTTTTAGATCAGCCTGAGCAATGATATGGACACAATCTGTAATCGTTGCTTCAACTTCATAATAAATAATATCCTGAGGAACGGGATAAATTTCATAAGGGTGGTTTGTTGACTGACTTAAATTATTGTTCATTGTGATAGACCTCTTCTCATGGAGTAAGTGATATTGATGAACCCAAATAACGCTCATACCATTATGACAAACAAAGCGGCTCGATTTCAACCCCATGTTGTATAGGCCATTCATCTGTTCTACATGAAGGTGGATCGTAAATATATAAAATGTCCCGCCCTATATGATCAGGACGAGACAATCCAGTACTTATTCTTTTTAATGTTGTTCGTGCAGAACGAATTGAGCAATATTCTTACAATGATCTCCGATCCGTTCGAGATTGGTAAGCAGGTCCAAGTAGATCGTACCGGCTCCGCTTGCACACAAATTTTGGTTTAGACGCTTGATGTGATTTTTTCGGAACACAACCTCAAGTTCATCCAGTTTCGACTCCAGCTCCAATACTGCTCTAGCCATCTCGGTATTCTGGTCCTCCAGAGCCACCAGTGCTTTCTCAACGGTCTGATCAGCGACTTCCATCATCTCCTGAAGCTCTTTCGTAGCGGCTCCCGAGAACTCCATCTTATTGATTATGCTGAACTCAGCAAGCTCTACAACATTCTCAGCATGGTCTCCGATCCGTTCGATGTCACTGACGGTCTGGAACCAACCGGAAGCTTTCTCCGATTCGCCCTCAGGAAGTCCGTTATTCTGGTGAATCCGAGTAATATAGTCGATAATTTTGCGATTGAGCTCATTAATGAGCCCTTCCTTCTGTAATGCAAGATCTGCAAACTTCGTATCCCGATTGAAGAAGAACTTGGTCGCATCTTGCAAAGACTCTCTTGCATACTGACCCATCCGTAGAATCTCGTGTTGGGCTTGGCCTAACGCCACCGCTGGTGTAGCAAGCAAACGATCGTCCAGATAGATCGGTCTAAACTGAATCTCTTCCATTTTTCCTGGAATAGCTTTGGTTACAATCCATGCTAACACGGGAATCAGTGGGAGGAAGATGAGTGTATTCGTCACATTAAACAGTCCATGAGCGTATGCAATTTGCATCCGAATATTAACTCCTTCTCCCATCCATTGCACAACCCAAAGTACAACAGGCAGCAAGAGCATAAAGATAATGGCCCCGCAGACGTTAAAAATAACATGAACCATCGCTGTCCGTTTGGCCGCAATGGAAGCGCCAATTGAAGCAAGTACCGTTGTTATGGTCGTCCCGATGTTATCACCGAACAGAATCGGAAGAGACCCGTGAAGAGAGATCATCCCTTCGTCTGCAACAGTCTGCAGAATCCCGATCGTCGCGCTTGAGCTCTGCACAATCATCGTAAAGACTGTACCGACAATCAATCCGAGCACAGGCTGATCTGCAAGCTGTACCATGAAATCAGTAAAAGCAGGTAGTTCGCGAAGCGGCTTCACCCCTCCCCCCATCGTAGAAAGTCCGAGGAATAAAGCACCGAATCCGAAGATGACTTGCCCAATATATTGAAATCTTTTCTTATTCATGAAAAATAAAAAGAATGCCCCTACTGCAATAATAGGCAATGCATACTCTTCAATTTTAATCCCTACAATAAAAGCGGTCATCGTCGTACCGATGTTCGCTCCAAGTACGACCCCGATGGCTTGTCTGAATGTCATTAGACCTGCATTAACAAGGCCGATAGCCATGACCGTGTGCATAATTAATAAAGAAATAAACAAGTAGGAGTCCCCCTTCCCACTACTCAATTCCAAATTCTCTGTAACCGCGGAGTAATATAATCGAAGATTGAGGTAAATGTTGCATCAAAAAGCTCAGTGCTTCAAATTACTTGATAGTATTTCTAGTTTGATCATTTCAAATTTATAATTAGTGGTGGAAAAATATATTGTTTACTTATTCATATCCCAAACCATCATTTATGTTATAAAATGGTGGAAAAATAAAACTATGGAGGACACTATGTTTAAAAAAATTCTACAGTTGATTCAATTGAATAAAACTCTCGAGAACAAAGATTTTCAACTAAAAGAAAAAGAAGTTCAACTCAACGCACTTGACATGAAAGTTAATAACCTTGAAAAAGTGATTGAGGATGCTATTACTCCTTTACGTTTAGCAATCGAGGACAAGGGAATTGAACTGATTAAAGAGGCTAACGAGAAGGCTTTCGAAATAATTGATGAATCAAAAAAAACTGCTGCTGATATTGTGGAGGTCACAAAAAAAGACATCCTTAACCTTCTAGACAAAAAAGAGCAGTTAACTAACGAAGTCAATCAACTTGAGGAAACTGTTATTAAATCAACTAAAGAAATAACTAAATATGAAAAGGCCGCTAAGAAACATAAAACTGAATTATTAGGCATTAAGAATCTCCTTGAAAATTTCCCTTCAGCTATTAACTTCTCTGTTATTGAAACACATCTTCAAACGTTTGAAGAGTCAATGAAAGATGATGGAATTCTTGATACAATTGTTCACCTTGACCTACACTATAAAGCCTCCAAGACCTTGAGATCTGATATGAACGCTAACAATAAAGAAATCCGTAATTTGTTAGCATCTTATCAATCTCGATATACTACAAAAGCCAATGCGACAATCTATGAGTTAATGGTCATTGGTCTTCAAGCTGAGTTGCAAAACATTCTCCACACCTTAAGCTACAGCAACCTCGATCAGATGCTTGAAAATTCCAAGGCATTGATCGAAAAATATTTAAGAATTTCTGCAAGCGGAAATGCAAGTATTCTTCCTACAATAACTCGTTTTTTATCAGAACTTGAGCCTTTATTCGAAATAGCCATTAGAATTGAATATAAGTATTACTTCCAAAAAGAGCTGGAGAAGGAAGAGCAAAGAAAAATTCGAGAAATCATGCGACAAGAGGCAGAAGAGAAACGGGTATTAGAAGAAGAACGTAAAAAGATTGAAAAAGAAGAAGAAAAGTACTTACAAGAAATCGCAAAAAATAGAGCGTTACTGAGTACAGAGACTGATATACATAAAGTAACCTCTCTTGAAGCCAGACTTAAAGAGCTTGAGGAACAATTAGAGAAACTTGAAGAGATAAAGGAAGAAATTGTTAAACGAGCAAATGGTAAAGCAGGTCATGTATATGTAATTTCTAACCTTGGTTCGTTCGGAGATAACATGTTTAAAGTGGGTATGACTCGGCGTTTAGATCCATTGGAACGCGTCGATGAACTAGGAGATGCGTCTGTCCCATTTAAATTTGATGTACATGCATTAGTATTCAGTGATGATGCTGTTGGTCTGGAACAAAAGTTACACCAAGCTTTAGAAAGCCAAAGGGTTAACAAGATTAATCTTAGAAAAGAATTTTTCTATTCTACCGTTGAGGATCTTCAAAATATTGTACAAGATATAGACCCAACAGTAGATTTCATCACAACCATGTTTGCTATGGAATATCGCCAAAGTGATAGTTTAAAAACTGAAGAAGCTATAAGTGCTTGATCATTCTTAAATCTTCGGTAAAAGAAAAACGTCTACGGTAGACTTATTGAGGGAGATTTACCGTAGACATCACTATTATCACTATCAGTTGACTTCTTCTAACCCTACTAAAACCAATGGATGAAAGACTCTGATTTCTAATCTTTAATATAAGACTTAGGGGAACTATCATTAACAATAGCATTACTGAACCAAATATAATTCTTGTGTTATTTCCTGATAAATAGTCAAGCACACCATTTTCAACGAATACATGTAAACACAGGTAAGTGAAATGATGTATAAATAAAAGATAAGTGCTATAAGTCCATCCGCTTTCATGATATCTTTTCTTTGAAGAAATGTCTGGGAATCTTTTGTTAGTAGATTCATTTTCTCACTCCAGATTATTAATTTTACCTAACTAGCATCTAATCAACTTTATTTAAAATTATGTTAACGCAAAAACGCCCGGTTTCCCGGACGTTGGATGACGGATCAAAGACTACTTCACCAATTCCTTTTTGGCGACTACTGTTATTATTTCTGTGTCTTCATCATATTCTCGTCCAGTTATATCAGAAAAATATTCAAGTTCATCAAAGCCTACACGCTTAAGAATGGAAGAGATCTCATCGATTGTATATGCCTTATCCCAAATATTATAAACATGCATATCCTCATTATCATCGATCACTATCGTTTGGTCTAAATGAACTCTTTCTTCAGGATACCAATAATTGGAGTTCAAACACATATGAGAATTTGGTCTCCAAAAGCCACTCGTATATGAATTCCATGTTCTCGAATCAGCATGATTCCTATATTTATTTGGTGTAAAAATATCAAAGACAAACTTTCCCCCAGGCTTTAAATTACTGTAGATTTCATGCAACAATGTGTTACATTCGTATTCGTTAAATACTCCAAAATCACAATATATCAGCAGGACCACATCGAAGCTATTAGTGAAATTGAGAGTTAAATAATCTTGACAAATATAATTGACTTGCAGATTTAACTCTGATGCATTGTCCTTTGCATATGCAATTGAACGACTTGAAAAGTCCACTCCTGTTACATTATTAAAACCTAGCTTAGCGAGTCGATTTGTATAAAGTCCTGGCCCACAACCTAAATCAAGTACTTGGAGTTCAAAGTTGTTGCCACAAATATATTCTTTGATCCATTTCACCGAAGCATCCATTGTATCAGGCTTTCTACTTGCAGCATCTGTATTGGGATCTAAATGAGCTTCTAGCATTTGTTGTGATATATATTCGTCGATCCACATCTGTGAAGTCCCCTCTTCAAACAATAAGGGTCTTTTTGTTGCTTCAATTAAATTATTTAGCTTCACAATTGATTTCCTTCTTTCAAATAAATCCTTATCCCACAATAAACTCAATTACAGGATATGAAATAATGTTTCTATCACGATATGTATGACTAATCACATCACTATTCGTGCTCAATATTCCATTTTGTAAGATTACTGTTGTAAAGCCTCTTTCTCTGGCACCATTATAGGTAAAGAGTACACAATGCTCTGCTGCAAACCCTGCCACAATAACTAATCCAATTCCTTGATCTTTTAAAATCTGTTCTAATTTTGTATTCCAAAATGCATTTGATTCTTCTTTAGTTACCTTAATATCATGATCTTCAACTTTGATCTCCGAAATGATATCGAGTGATTCGGAATGAATATCTTCTGCTCCTTCAATATCCTGAATATGTATAACACAATGATTTTTTGAACGAAGTAGATCTGCGACATAATTTATGTGTTCACATGCACTATCAATATTGAGTTTTTCCTTTTGATTCTCTAAAAAGACTTTTTGCATATCTACAATTAATAGCCCGATTTTCATGGTGTGTCTCCCCTTATGTTAAAATAAAGTCTTTACTACATAATATCCGTTAACTAACTCATCTTGCTGATATCCACTAAGAATCCGTGCAGGACACATACCATATCCAAGTTTCTTCCACATATTGATTGCTTCAATTTTATCATCAGAACTCCATGCTCTAATCTGGCTTATATTTCGGGCTCTACATTCCTTTTCGGCTGCTTCAATTAAAAACTTAGCAATACCCTGCCTTCTATATTCAGGCTTCACTTCAATAATATCTATGTACCCGTCACAGTATTGCTCTAAAGGTTCAATCCATTGCTTCCAGTACACAGAGATAATTGAAATAGGTTCATCACCATGCATCCCCACTATTGAAACTCCATCTTCAATATGCATACGGTTACCAACCACTTTATTCCAGTTACTTGTTATAGATTCTTTCAGCTTCAAATCTGCTACTACGTATTTTATTTCTATTAAATCTATCGGATTGTTCACTCTCAAACCCTCTCTAGAGCCATATTAATTTGGCCGATTTCATCTTTGCATTTATAACCATACTGATTATATAGATGAATTGCATTTATGTTTTGCTTATCTACTGCAAGGAAAGAACGCTTTGCGCCCTTGTGTAAACCCCATTGTAAACCTTGCTCTATTAAACTACGACCAATTCCTCGGTTTTGAAAATTGGGATCTACAGCTAGTTCTCTTATCCATAATACAGGTCCCTTTTCACTGTTAAAACCATATATATTAACGAAGCATACGCCAACTGCTACTCCTTCTAACTCCGCTAATAATATACAAGAATTCTCATCTTCATTCCATTCTTTGATAAACTCAACTTCTTCACCATGAAACCCTCTTGAAAGTCCTTTGCATGCCTTAGTAATTAAACTAACCTGCAAATAGTCCTCTGGTACTGTGTTTCTAATCAATATGATATTACCTTCACTTGATTCAACTTTTGAAATATCATCAATCCAAAAATCAACAAATTGACTATCATTCCTAAACCCTATACTCTCCAATAGAGGGACTAATTCTGGTCTTACAAATTCCATATATATTCTTCTTGGCCCATTGAAAAAAAGATAATTAAGCTTAGATTCTAATTCCCCAACCGCCGTAGTAAAAGCATCAAGAGTCTCAGCAGCCCAAAGCATCTTATATTCTTTGGTTGTTTTGTTACAAATAATAATTGCATCTGATTGCTCAATAATTAAATCTTCATTCGGATTAATTTCTATCTCATCCAAATCCAAATAATTCAATGAGTTGTATGTATAGCTTTGAGCCCTTTTTAGTATCTCTATCATATTTACCCCCAGATTCACATGTGAATTATTGCACAAAATAACGCAAACTCAATTACCTTGAAAGCTTCCTCTCAAATGTTCTAGTTATGTTGTAATACTCATTTTACTCGAACATTCGTGTTATGAACTGGTAAAAAACAATTATTATTAAAGTTTCCCATCCAGTATCTTTAATTGTTATTCATTAGTTTGATGCCTTTTTGACCTCATAAATAACTCTATCTTAACGATATCATCAAATATTTCTTCTTCATCCTTGGTATTCCCATATTCACCTAACCAACGCGGAGAATTAATAAACCAGTTATCTTTCAAGTAAAGCTTTTCATCCCTTGCCTTAATTATTTGTGGCAGGAAATATTCTAACGACCCAAAACTATGCTTAGTCTTATCAGGAAGGATCAATTCAACTTTGCTAATTAATTCATTTAACATTTCACTTATAGATTCTTCTGTTCCCATTCAGAATCCCTCCAAGATATTGAGTGATGTTGATTTGAGATTTATAGGATTTTTGGTATATGGAGATTTTAGATAATGTTCGTGTATTCACGAACCTAGGAGGCTTAAGTTGATTATTTGATCAAGTTTCGATAATTTATTGGAGAGATAAAGGAACGTCAGCGAGGTAGCATGAACACAGTGTGGAGGAACATGCTACATTGAAATACTTAAATAAGCTCTTCCCCCTCCAATATGTTTTTGGTTAATTGGTCTACTGCAAACCACGTTGAGACATCATCGGCGATGTTCTTTGTCCATGCAACTATAAAATGTACTTGGCATATCTCATCCTTCAGTATTTGGTTAAACGGAATGCGAAACCCGTGATTTATGTATTCAATAAAATTAAATCTTTCTATATCCGAATGGAGTTTCAGGGAATTCGGAATCATATCTCCATTGATTTTCCTATTCATTAATTCTTCGCCATCTTGTGTACCTAGATGAAGTCTAATTAATCTGTTTTTGTATTCAACCGACTCCAGATACTGCCCACTATTACCTCCGAACATTTCCCAATTATATCCTTTCTCCCACTCAGCTACAAAGTCACATGAATGTACAGTATTATTGGGTTTTACTCTAAAAACGGCCGCCTGAGAGTTATCGACTACCATATGTGAAGGAATATATAACTTTGGCTTACAAATTACTAATTCAGCATCGAACTGATCGTAATAATATCCATAAAGCGTACCACCATTTGGTAGAGCGAATCTTTTATTAGGAACGTATGTTAACTCTTCAACAAATAATTTTAGGGAGATGTCTCCCAGTGGAGTATCAATGAACGCTTCTTGTTTCAGTGATGTACCCAAGTGCCTACCTTTGAAGAGTTTCATACATGCCCCCCCCTT
Source organism: Paenibacillus anaericanus (assembly GCF_003994475.1). GTDB lineage: Bacteria > Bacillota > Bacilli > Paenibacillales > Paenibacillaceae > Fontibacillus > Fontibacillus anaericanus. Next base: position 10,724 of record NZ_RZNY01000002.1, read on the forward strand.
AATGGTCTTTCTGATGACGTTGCGCATTCCTGACTTTTAAGCAGTGACTCCCGGTTCAGCTATAGTGATGCTACTACCTTAGAAAATAAGAGTTTAATACTCACTTTTCAGCTTAGAGAAAACAGCAAGATCAATGTATTTCCCTTTTTCGAACTCATGTTGCCTTAAGACACCTTCTTTGTGGAAGCCGAGCTTACTCATCAAACGGATCGACGCCTCATTCTCTGGTTCCACTTTCGCCTCGATTTTATTTACCTTCATTCTCAAAAACCCAAAATCAATGATGCAATTCGCTACCTCTGTCATGATACCCTTACCCCAAAAATCAGGAGATAAGTCATAACCAATTTCTATACGGTTGTGTATCTTCTCGTAATTCAAAAATCCGCATGTTCCAATCACTTTTTTGGACTCTCTATCTTCAATCATCCACCTTAAACCAGATTGTTCCTTGAAAATTTTCTTATACCAATTCATTTCATCTACCGCATCCTCCACAGAAATAAATGGTGTGAATGACATGTATTTAACAACACCTTCGTTTGAATAAAGCTCAAAAATATCATGTCGATCTTTTTCTTCTTCTTTGCGTAGTGTGAACCGTTCTGTTTCTAACCGAGGGAAATCAATAAATGCGAATTCTGAATTCATGATATTTCTCCTTTTTTTCATCTCAAATTAACAACTATATCAATAATTAAGTACCGAATTTATACACTATACAAGACTAACCTGAATATACTGAATAGCATCTATGAAATAGATAGATAATGACTTATAGAGTGATACTCGCTGATTTCCAATAACTTTTGTGCATTCCCTATGTTCAAATAGCCTGAGTGACCGAAGGAAACGGTTCGTCAGACTTAGCTAATTGGATATTTCGTCTGTGTGATTTCCTGGAAAATTATTTAAATATATCATGGGAAAATGCCACCAGTAGGAATAATCATCTACATTAAACATTTTTCCACCTTTTCATTTGAATACTGTTATACAACTTAATTCATCTTCTTAGTCCCAATCCATATAAAAATTCACCGCTAGTTTTTCTTGCTTACAATCTGGACAATCAATCATTTCACTCTGAATATTAATTAGAGGGACTGAAGGCATTTCTGTTCTACAAAGCGGACAATTATAGCTATTCGTATAAGATCGTGTTTCTGACTTCATATGTAAATACACTTTATTTAACAAAAAATTGCATTCATGACAAATATACAGACCATCAAAGCATTCAAATGATTTTTCCTTTTCATTAATAAACTCTTTGATTATTTGTCGATCCTCTTCTACCTCATACCATTCTAAAATGGAAACTAAATCTATGTATCTAAACCCAAATCCTAAATAAACATCTTGTTTGAATGAGCAATGACCACAGCTCAAGGTACAAGCATCTCCCACAAAACTCAACCTCCTCTTGTGAATCTCCTCTTCGTATTCACGAACTCTCCCCGGCTTAGATAGCTCTTATCTTAGGGGATCAATGTGTCCAGCTGAATCTTCTTCTTGAAATGCATCTACTGGACCGAGGTGCGGATGTGTCCGTTGAATCTGTTTCCCTGCCAACCGCTTCTAGCGGACCGAGGGCCACAAGGCCCGAAGCGTGAAATAATGTTATATGTAGTCGGGGCCATCTTTGAGTTTGCTTATATTTATTCTTTCTACTTTGTCAGTATCATATTTAAATTCCGTTTCATTTATCCAACCATCGAAAGTTCCATAGGGACTAATATTCAATATTTCTTTATAAGGTAATTGCATTGGATTTTCAAAATCATAGATTACTGGTTCATATTCATGTGCCCAAATGCAACCTTCAACAGCTACCTTATTATTATCTTTTCTATGATACATTGCAGCCCAACAAAATCCTAACCCTTGATATGCTGTGTCGGGTACATAGCTTTCAGCTTTTCCCGTTTGTAAATCCACTATCGTATATCCCTGATAATCTATCCCGCACAATAAATATTCTTTATTCTCTTTCTCAATCCATAGAAATGGAAATTGACCATAATTCCTATTAATAACTGAAACGATTTGTTCACTACTATTTGTAATAGTCCCTTTAGAGTAGCTATAACGTCTATAGTCTTCTTCATACTCGTAATATTCTATTTTCAATTTATATTTATTAGATGGTGACATATATTCATCGTAATCTTCAGATTTATATTGTTCTTGAAATAGTATAATGCTTCTTTTCTTTCATCGATGAATCTACTTTCATTTACAATGTTTTTCATGTTTATCTCGTTTATAATGCTTTGCCCATAACGTTTCTGTATTCACGAATCTTCACCGGATTAAGCGCATAACGCGCGTCGTCAGACTTAGCAGTTGCAAGGTTGTCCGCTGATTCTGCTACACCAAAAACACATTTTTCGGACCAAGGCGAATGTCCGATGCGTGAATGCTGTATTATATGAAGGTTCTGACTTCATTGAATAGGCATACCGTTGATTATTTATTATTTTTACATTTTCTTTTCTCTGAAACCCAAATTTTTAAAAATATGATTTGAATAATGAAATGAATAGCAGGTAGAATATAGCCAAATTCTAGGTGATATTCTGGAAAAATTTCAAATCCACCTGGTGTACGCGGTTGATACTTGACGGAGATTATAAAGAGACAACCTGGAATAACACTAAATAAAAACCATATCCATCTTAATTTCCTATTATCTGTTCTATAAAATAATACTGAATTAATTACTAAAAAAAACAAAGGTATTGCATAAAACATAATAAAAGTTTTTGCTGTATCAGACGTGAAATCTCCTACTCTGGTACCTAATAAGAAGATGAAACTAAAATGTGCAATAATTACTAATAAAACACAAAGAAATGGTTTCAAGAGTCTTTCGCACTCCTTCAATTGTCAGGTTCTTTAACTATTATTTCAGAACTTTCATATAATGTTCGTGTACAAAAATGCAGCTTGTGTTTCCTATTCGAGGCACCACCATATAGGTCTATCAAATATTGATTCTCCTATTGGCCAATGATATTTGGGATATCATCTGAAGGAAATTTACCACGATATTTCTTACTCATTATTTATGCCCCTTATTTAAAGAATTTGGTGTATTTCGTCTAACGTTCTTGTATTCACTTTACTTAGGAGCAAGATACCATTTTCCTGTTACGGATCTCCCCTCAATTGATTCTAATAAATAACCTTCAGGGTAACTATATATTGCATGTTTTTTCTCTCCATTTTTTGTAAAACTAATATCGTACATCCTAAATGAGTTCAGCTTCGTATACCAAAAATTCCGTTTTCCACCTTCTGACCAAACTTCAATTTCATCAATTTCTCCATCTGTTTCTTGAATTAATTTAGTAATCTCCAAAATGTGTTGTTCTTGAATAGAGAATCTAATATAGATACGTAGAGAAACATCAATTAATGCATTTACTAAAAGAACTATTAATATAGTCGTAAAAAATATCTTTTTTATATTTGGTTTTTTTTCACATGCTCCATGGACTCAACTCTTTCATAACGACCTTCGGGAATTTCATCTAACGTTTGTGCATTCACGAAATGACCCAGCCTTAGATAGCTCTTATCTTAGGCTGGGTCATTTGTTGTCTGTACTTCTTCCATGATTATACATCGTGACAACCAAAGGGTGATAGCCCTGAAGCTTGAATGCTATGTTATACGCAGTTACTGGCTTCTTTGAAATACTCACAAATCTCACCTTAATTAATCCCGCAGGCGCATCATAGAATTAGCATCGTAAACATTTTTTTGCGCCGGATGCATCCTTGAAAATATATCGTGTTCTTGATCTTTTCAACCAAGTTATTTCTCTCAAAACCAATCCCTAGTGATTGCGTATAACGTTCTTGTATCTACGAACCCTCACCAACTTAAGGGACGAATGTTCCGGCCGCAGCGGGGTTAGGTGGTGCAGGGTTGTCTGCTTAATTCACTTCCTCGAAAATTCTTCGGCAGACCAAGGAGCGCTTGCGACGCGGCATAGATACGGTATTAGGCGAAGGGTCAGTCTCCTTAAAGTTCCTTCCAAAATTTCTTCACATCAATAATCTTAACTTTTTTGTTATCAAATAATTTGTTAACTCTGTTTCCCTCTGAATTATCGTAATAATAATAAATAACTTCATCTAATTTTTCATTGGATCTAATCTCATTAAATATATGATTATCATTATTTGGAGAGAGCCCGAGAATTGTGAGGCTACCTTCTATTTCTCTAAATCGATCTATCGCATCAAATTCTAAAAATGTTAAATCAGGCCTATCCTGCTTAATCTTTATTGCTTCATATAGATTTCTAACAAGAGAACTATCAGAATCCTTCCACTCTTCTATCTGAGGAATAATCTCCGGCTTTTCTTTAATGCCATTTAAGAATTTAGTCATAGCTTCATTTGCCGTATTCTGCATACCTATTAGAAATTCTTTGGATTCGCCTGAATATGTAGTTAATGCATTGGAATATAGGTGGTCAAATCCAGTTATGATATTAGCATTTTTTAGAGGGCTATCGGACATATGATTTCTCAGACTATTAGGATCATAAACATCCGCAAGTATATGAAACGCACCATGTAAATAGAAAACTTCTTTGTCTACATATTTCTCTATATTCTTATCATAATTCGTGGTAAAAATATTATCATATTGTCTAAGAAACCCTAGTAGATCGAAAGGAAATTTATGATAAACTTCTTCTATATTTCCTGCATTATAGATAGAATCGAGAATAAAGATTCTTAGCACTTCTCTGAAGTTATATCTTTCAGGGTTTACTATTTTCTCTTTAACACAAACTAAGTTATGTACTAAAAAATAATCCTCGAATCCAATAATATCGAAAGATTGATAAGAATTCTTCTTACGATATCTTTTCTTTAAATCTGCTAAAGCTGTTCTTTCACTTTCTGTTACTGCATAGTTATCAAAAAGTCCATTAATAACTAAACTAAATTGAGAAAATAAATACATTAACCACTCCGCAACTTCACTTGGATATACATCAGCAGGAAAGTGACCTGATTTCACATTTCTAACAGCTCTATTTAAAATATGTGAATTCAAATACTCACTTCCTCCAAATTGAATATTAATTCCATTACCTACTAAGATATTCTTCATGAGTTGCCTCCAAATTCATTTTTCCGATCTTTCGCCTAACGTTCTTGCATTCCTGACGTTCAAGGCGGCTTAAGGCACGTAGTGCCGAGTCGTCAGACTTAGCCGGTTGGAGTGTCGCCTGAATTCACTTCATAGAGATCCCTCATGGCGACCGAGGAGCGAATGCGACGCAGCAGGAATGCTCTGTTATACGCTGTTACTGCCCTCATTGAACTACTTAATCCTACCTATAGATAGCTATTGGTGTCACAACAATAGCTGGTCCTTTAATGAAATCAGAAAGATTTTTGCCTTTTTTATCACTTAACATTTTTCTTTTTTGTTCCCTGCTTAGGAATGAATCAAATGCAGGGACTATACTAAATACTTCTTCTTGTTTTCCTTTCGGTATAATCTTTTGTACTTTACCAAGGATATCTGCTTCACCTTCGAGATTTGATATATCTGTTTTTAGATATTGCCGCTGCAATCGTGTATAAAAGCTGTAGCCTCTCGTTGACTCCGATTCAAAAATAATAGGGATATTTTGTTTGGTTGCATGTTCTCCCAAAGAGCTTATTCCGGCAAACATATTTGATTCTTGTTTGTCTTTGAATGGCTCCTGCCCGAATGCTTGCATTATATCAATCATGGGTGACATACTCTGAAGATCTTGCGTCATCTTAAACACCTTTGAAATAGTTATACTAGATGGAACTTCAATAATTTCTCCTCTCCTGATTTGACGCCAAATTTCATCATCGAATGCATCGAGGAATTGATTAAGATTTTCTTTAGCTAAATAATCATAGAGATTATTGAATTTAGAAGCATCAGTTCTCGCAATTTTCTGTCTTGTTTCAGTAGAGGTTTCAGCTTGCAAGTTTCCTTCTGCAAATTTTATATTTGCTTTACCCGATTTATTACTTTTTTCAGTTTCTGTCTGATCTATTGGTCCTTCTTCAATAAAGCCTTCTATCGTAGAAAGATAATCGTTCAATACACTTGTATCTAAATAAAGAAAGTTACGTAAAATCATAGAAATCTCCTCCGATTTTAATTATCTATTTTGCAGTAATTGCGTATAACTAGTGCATTTACGAATTCGTATATCATTTTAGGTAACAAAATGCTCACTGAAAGTGTATTATCAATCTCTTTACAGTTTCACTTCCTTTAAAATACTATTTTGGGTATAACTATCTCACCAACCTCATAATCCCCCGCCTTATATCCCACATCTAACCACTTTATCCAATATCATGTCAATGCCAAAACGCCCGGTTTCCCGGGCGTCGGATGACACTTCTGCGTATTCTCTAAATGATTGCTTCCAAAATAGATTGTTCTATTGAATTAAGATTCGGATACGACTGTAAAACGTTCATTTAGGTGTTTTGGGTTGTCGATTTCATCAACAACGGCAATGGCATAGTCTTCATAACTTACATAGCTTTCGCCTTTGGAGTTAACGAGAAGGTTGTCTTTGCCGGTTTGATAGGAACCTGTACGTGTACCCTCTGCGAAGAATGCTGAAGGACTGATGAAGGTCCAATTGAGATCGGATGTGCCTTGTAGGATCTCCAAGTTTTTACCTTGATTAGAAGCCGTTGGAAGGAACATGGCTGGGAAATCTGGTGTGTCCAGTACTTTTAGTGTTTTCGCTTCGTCAACATATAGGCTACCTGCTCCACCAACTACGATCAATCTTGTGTTTGTAGCACCCTTAAGTGCATCGATCAGAACGTTTCCCGCCTCAACGTGCAGATGCTCTTCTCCCATTGGAGCGCCAAACGCATTGACCACCACATCAAATTTTGTGAGATCTTCTGAAGTTAGGTTGAAAATGTCCTTTTCCAGTACTGCCACGCTTTTGTCTGCTAACTTAGAAGCATTACGAACGATAGCTGTTACCTCATGTCCCCGCTCTGCTGCTTCTTTTATGATCTGAGTTCCTGCTTTACCTGTTGCTCCAATAACTGCAATCTTTGCCATGTTAATTTCCTCCTGAATAAATGTATTTGTTAGATAGTTAATAAATATGTTGTTGGTTTATGGCTGAACGACCAGCTTGATCCCAATACCAAACGGATCGCGGAAACTTACCGAATTAGGCTGACGCTCGAATGGAACATCGGCATCGACAATTCGACTCACTACGGTATCCAGTTCATTCATATTAGGAAGCGTAATTGTAAAATGACGTAATCCTACCGCATTATCTGGTGCAGCTGGAGCTCCCTTACCTGCCCAGGTATTTAATCCAATATGATGATGATATCCTCCAGCTGAGATGAATAATGCTTCCCCGCCAAGATGCGCCACGACTTCGAAACCAAGCACACCGCAATAAAATGCTTTCCCCTGAATTAAGTCTCCTACATGAAAATGAACATGACCGATCCGGGTTGCGGAGGGAAGTCCATTCCACTGCGCTCCTTCGGAGGCAGCGAGTAATCCATCAATATCCACGGGGTCCGTGGTCATAATGTACTCACCTTGCTCATCTTTTTTCCAAGTATCACGTGGACGATCCGCATAGATTTCAATCCCATTACCGTCAGGATCGCTCAGGTACAGTGCCTCGCTGACCAAATGATCTCCTTGTCCAACAGGTATTTTATTCTGAGCTAGATTACGAAGTACTAATCCTAAAGACAACCGATCTGGTACTAGAATGGCAAAGTGATAAAGACCAGAAACAGACCTCGTGGTTAGGGAGTGAAATTGATCACTCTCCTCAAGTATGAGTAGCACATGACTTCCATCAGTTGTAAGTTCAGCAATATTTCCTTCTTGCTTTATTAAATTGAACCCAATCACATCACGATAAAATGGAAGCGATGTTTGAAGGGATTTAACTTTTAAATGTACGGTCCCAATAGCAGCCTCGGGATGAAGGAGCTGTGACTGTGGCATAACTTCTCCCCTCCTATTTTCATAATAATAAGTATTTTTTAATTAAGTGACTTAGCTGTAATCGAAACAGTTACACTTCCTGTAATCAGTATAGTTACATCCCATAAATATGTCAACACTAAGATTTACTATCTTGGTAGTATGAACAGTTCATTGCGATTATAGGCGAAGCGAACGAGCATATTCTTTATACGAAGAGAGCCACTGTGAGCTTAAATATATACTGTATATAGAAATTACTGTTATTATTAGCCTGTTGATAATCTATAATTAAGTTCATACGTACGGTGAAATGAAATAAATAGTTCGTGTTGTGCGATGAACATGGGAGGTAACATGAATATACTGTTGAAAGATATTGATAATGAAAATTGGGAAAAATGCATTTCTTTAACCACGGATAAAGAGGGTCAACATTTTATTATTGAGGAATTTGTTGCATCCAACGCTGTATCTATTGCTCAATCAAAAATTCAAGACGGTTGGATTACCAAAGCCATCTATGATGATGAAATTATGGTTGGATTCGCCATGTATGGTTTTAGTTATGAGGATAATTTATATGAAATATGCAGAATCATGATAGACCATAAATATCAAGGAAAAGGATATGGGAAGGTAGCACTGGGGAAAGTGATTGAAGAAATGAAGAACTTTCATGATTGCCATGAAATTTTTATATCCTTCGAACCTGACAATCTAATTGGGAAAAGACTGTATGAAAGTTTTAATTTTAAAGATACCGGTGAGATTATTGAAGATGAATTGTTGTATAGTTTGAAATTATAGTAATACATATCCTTCCTTAGCCTATTTTTAAAAGATCATAATAAGCACAACAAAACAACAAGTTCCGATAACCCGGAAACTTGTTGTTTTTTGACCGCTATGGTATCAACGCTCATCAATAATACTATTAAAAGTGGCCCCACCCGTTAAACTTAAGGTCATTTCCCAAGTGGCCGCATAACCACTCCGCTCATACAATCTCCTCGCTTCCTTACCCGAAGCGATTAACTTTGCCTCCAGTATTCCTTTGGAGATCAACCAATCATGGGTATGCGTAAGTAGTACCTTTGCCAACCCTTTACCCCGATGCTCTGGGACCGTGTATACATCCACAATCCAGCCGTAACTACCTGGACGAAACAGGAAATACGGAAAGTCATCCTTAATTAAAGCACCGCAAATTGCGACGGGGACAAGGCTGTCAGTAGGATAAGCTACATAATGTCGTAAACGGCCTGCGCCAAACTCCCTGCTATACATCTCTTGCAGGATCTGTTTGGAGTCAGAGATTAGGACTTCATCAGATACACCCATCTCACTGAACATTCTTTGACGAAAATCCAATGCCAGTGGGAGTTCTTCCTCTGTGATTTCACGAATGTAATAATGATCAGCCAACCCACTCATTCGCTGAACTCTACAGTGTGGACAGTATTCGCCAGTCGGTCTAGATGTACATAGAATGGCTGCCCCGCCTCCTGCAGTGTGAGTCGCTCACGGTAAGTCTGGTTCCGAACTTCCTCCGGTTCAATCACACATACGGCTGCGAGATCAACATCTCCTAGGCGTTCCCGGACGGCAATGTAATGTTCTTCAAATAAAGTACCGCATATATGAATTCGTGTTGGCTTCCCCTTTATTTTATAGCTTGATTCATCGCCCTTTACTGTGACCGAAACATACTGATCATGCCACAAACTGCGCGTAATATTCTCAAATGTTCGCGAGGACTCCAGCAACTCCAGGTACACAATCCTCCCCTCTTGATCCACATGCAATGACTGCTTTACTGCTGTATGCGGTACACCATCTCCATCTAAAGTTGCAAGCACTTTTACGGAATCCTTATTATTGATCAACTCGACTACCTTCTGCTCCCAGACAACTGCCATCTAAGTCCCTCCTAATTCATTCTTTTCACCAAAAAGTTAGCCATGAGACGAGCGCACCGCGGTTCAGTACTACACCCAGTAAGAGTTCGTGCGGATTACCAGATTCGTGATAGATCTCCATCCGGATGGTTGCCGCAACGACGGTAATCATCAAAGTCGATTCCAAGTGAGTATTTACGCCGTATAGAATCGAGCCCTGTAGCCAAACGAACATAATATTCAAGCGAAGCGTTATGTTGATCATGGAATTCAGATTGTGGACGAGGAATCCAAACCATATACACAGTGGAAACCCCTTTCTCCGCTAGATCTTCCGCTTCTTCAAGGGTGGCCTTGAGTGCATCCTCCTCTTTGGTGAAACCATAAGGCCGAGCTAGTTCTACACCACTTACAATGCCGGTATTTACATTTCCTTTGCCAAAAATACCGACAGCACGCACCAGCCTGTTCTTCCACTCCTGATAGCCGATCCACTCGGCCTTCCCCGGGCAAATCCAATCGAATAATCGCTCGTTCAGCACCTCGATATCTGCCGTATAACTCATCACTCCAGTTTCGTTGTACAAACGTTCCAACTGTTTCTCATTGAAGGCAGTGGCGATCAGTTGAGAGGGAAATTTCGGCGTGTTGAAGTATTGTCCAATGGCCTGCAACAGCTTAATATAATAGTTCACTTCCTCGTCAAAAGGTTCTACTCCCCTGGTATCCGACCCTGCCGTAAGTGTAATGCTCGAATATCTTCCAGGTTGCTTCAACGCTTCCCCGACTACCTCACCAACCTCTTGAGGATTTAATCTCGGGTGTACGCCCAGGCCCGTACGCTGATGTTTCAAGTGGTTAACAATATCACAGTATTTGCAGCCATTGTCGTTCTCCCAGAAGTGGCAGTAGCTTGATGGCATAATCTGCAATCTCTGCGGTCTAGCCGTCACCACAAACTCCATGGGTTTCCCCTTCGAGGTGAGCTTGTCATAAAAAGAAGGCTTCGGCCAATATTCCACCTCTTCAATCACCTTATCTCCATCCAACAGAACCAATTTGTCTCCTAGATAATCCACTACATAGGGATTAAGCTCAGCTGGAGTCGGGTCCGTCAACAACGTTGTTCCATCTCGCAGCAGGAGAGACTCTGGGAGTGGTGTAAGTTGATCATCCCGGGACCCAAATAATGCAGCTCCCCGCACTTGGTGAATCTGTGGATTGAATACGGTAAGTGCCCGATCCGAATACCTCACCCCTCGCCGCTGAGCATCAATCTTAATCGCTACCAACCTTGGGAATTCGGGGAACTTCTCTAGCACTTCATCCAACGTTAAATCCCGATCGAGTATTCCAGTTTGACGCAAAGCCATAAAGCATACCTCCCATTTTCTCTTCAAAATGTGGAACAAAAAAGAGACCGAAATTCATTAGCGGCAATTTGCCGGCATGAACATGCGGTCTCCAGTAGATCTGGTCAACTTTGTGTAATGTGGCTTGAAACTGTCAGTGCCACATTAAAATCTATATAGTATCTATGTATGTACCGGAGTGAGACTCCGTGTCTGAAATGTTACTCCACATTCTAGGCGGTACATTCTGCGCTGTCAATCCCTTTTTACACATTTAATTCCAATCTCCTTATTCATCATCTCTAGAAACTGGCGAGAGACGGAACTGAAGGTAGATGGCGAGTGTATGTTGATACCCGACATTACGGAGAAAAACATTTGTGCATACACTCCAGAATCTACTTCTTGCTTATATAGCCCCCTCCGCTTTCCTTCCTCCAAATTGTCTTGTAACAGCTTCACCGTATATTCCCTTAGGCGGTCAAAGCCATCCTTAACTTGAGCGTTGTGTTTGGAGTAATAAATCATAGTTGCGTACAGATGACTGGTATTGGGATCATTGGCGTAACGATCAAAATAATTCATGAACAGCTCAAAAAAAAGGATTGGATCGTCACTTTCTTTTCGCAGATTCTCAAGGGTTTGAAATCTTCTGTCCTGCTCATTATGGATGCTGGCTACAAGTAACTCTTCTTTGTTGGAGAAATAGCGATATAATGATGATCGGGTAATTCCCGCCGCCCTTGCTATATCCTCCATATCGATGTCCTGAAATGTATGTTTGGAGAACTCCTCCACTGCTGCAGCTACAATCCTATTCTGCATAGAACGGATCTCTGCAAGGTCTATTTCTCCCCTATCCCGTATATTATCAAACAACTCCTCCTTCGAGGAAAAGTGTTGATAAAACGTTGACTTGCTTATTTTGCATTCGCTGACAATGCGTGAAATACGAAGAGCTTGAACCCCCTCGTTATTCATAATGTGGTTCGCGGACTCCAGAATTTGCTCCCGCACTGATTCATTGTGAGTCATCATGGTCTCCTGTCATGGTTCAGTTCATAGCGCCATTCTATATGGGAAACCCGGAATCCGTCAATTTGACTTATCCAGACTAAAATTCACTTGACACATCGGATTACTAGAATTTATATTGGAAGACAATAACATAATGACTTAAATCACCATCAGCCGATCGGTCTACTGAAGGCGTTCAATGGTTGTTCCTACTTGGGAAAAGCTATGTTCAGTCTGTAGACAAGAATGTCTGTATGGTTTTTTTGTTGTTCATAAAACCAAGGATTTTAATGCGAATAATCAATAATCTGAAGGGAGCTGCTCATTCATGAATGTATTCTGGTTTATTCCAACCTATGGCGATGGCAAATATTTAGGGACTGATAAAGGAAGTAGGGCAGCTACGCCAGCGTATTTCCGGCAAATCGCTACAGCTGTTGACGATCTAGGTTTCGACGGAGTGCTGATCCCCACCGGACGAGGTTGTGAAGATGCTTGGGTCATCGCATCATCCCTTATTCCTTTAACCAAGAGACTCAAATTTCTTGTCGCCATCCGTCCAGACCTTATGTCTCCGACGCTCGCTGCCAGAATGGCAGCTACTTTTGACCGTAGTTCTGAAGGTCGCCTTCTGATAAACATAGTCACTGGAGGAGACACAGAAGAGTTAGAAGCGGATGGTGTTTTCCTTAATCATGACGAGCGTTATGAACGTGCAGATGAGTTTCTAACGATATGGCGTCAGGCTATCAAGCAAGAGGAAACCACCTACTCTGGTAAACACATTCAGGTAAACAAAGCAAAAGTGTTGTACCCCACTGTTCAAACCCCTTACCCACCGCTGTATTTCGGAGGATCTTCGGATGCAGCAATACGGACGGCAGCTAAGCATATCGACGTTTACCTCACTTGGGGAGAACCACCGGATCAGGTAAAAGCCAAGATTGACGCCGTTCGGCTCCTTGCGGCACAGGAAGGACGCACCGTCCGATTCGGAATTCGGCTCCATGTTATCGTACGGGAAACACGCGAGGCGGCCTGGAAAGCGGCTGACGAATTGATCTCTCATTTGGACGACGACACCATTGCTCGTGCCCAAAAGGTATTTGCCAAAATGGACTCCGTAGGCCAAAAGAGAATGTCTGATCTTCATAACGGAGACCGTACCAAGCTTGAAATTAGCCCGGACCTCTGGGCCGGTGTTGGTCTTGTACGTGGTGGTGCCGGAACAGCACTTGTAGGTGATCCTGAAACCGTGGCCGCCAGAATGCAGGAATATGCTGACCTCGGAATTGAGACCTTTGTATTCTCTGGATATCCGCATCTAGAGGAGGCCTACCGAGTGGCAGAACTTCTATTTCCGCATCTTCCGCTAACTGGACGTGATTCAAACCGAAATAAACTAACTTCAAGCATCAAAGGTGAGGCTGTTGCGCTTGGAAATGCAGAGAAATGAATAATAAAGGAGGAACTATCCAATGAAAAGGTTAGGAAAAAGTAGAACATTAATCTTGTTAATCGCACTACCTTTCTTGATTGCCGGCTGCGGTAATAGCGGAACGAACTCCTCATCTGGATCGAACAGCCCTACCGCCGCTCCAGCGGATACCAGTACTGAAACTGCCGCCCCTTCCACATCGGAAGCAACCAAGCACTATGAAGGAGTGACGCTTACTCTTGGTATCCAACCTGCTCCAGGACCCTATGCTCTCGCCCGAAGCAAAGGCTGGTTTGAAGAAGAGTTTGGTAAAGTTGGCGTCAAAGTAGAATTTGCTGAGTTCCAAACGGGCCCTCCCATGACCGAAGCCATCGCTGCAAACCGTCTGGACTTTGCTGGGTTGGGCAATCTTCCGGTTGTTACCGCTCAGGCTGCTGATATTAAATTCACCGAGATATCTAACATCATCGAAGGAAAAAACAATGTTGCCATCATTGTACCTAAGGGCAGCAAGATTACAAAAGTAGAAGAATTGAAGGGTAAGAAAATAGCTGTTGCAAAAGGTAGCAATGCCTATAACTTTCTATATCGAGGGTTGGACAAAGTTGGCCTGAAACCAACAGATGTAGAAGTCATACAACTTCAACCGAACGAAGCTCAACCTGCCTTTGAAACTGGAGCTGTTGATGCATGGGCCACTTGGGATCCGTATATAACAACGAACGTTCTCACTGGAAAAGCCACCATCTTAACTGACGGTGAAACGCTTGGCGTCCTTTCCCCTTCTTTCTTGATTGTCCGTACTAAGCTTGCTCAGGACTTTCCTGAGTTGGTCACAACCTTTCTAAAGGTTTATGAGCAAGCCCGTGTCTGGGAGAGTCAACATGAGGATGAGGCTAATAAGCTGTACGCAGAGCAATTTCAGATCGATGAAACGGTCCTCAAGGCGCTTCGGGAACGAAACGCAGCCGTCAATCTACCGATAAGTCCTGAAGTGATTGAACAACAGCAACAAACAGCTGATTTCCAATTTGAGCAGCAGACCATCCGCAAGAAAATCGATACCTCCACGATTGTAGATAACCAATTTATCGAGCAAGCCATTAAGGATGCGGCCCAAGAACCGAGACCATGAGGTGAACCCATGCAGCCAGTCCATACAGAGAAGAAGAGTATTCTATCCAACTCATTGAGTACAGTGAAAATAGAAACGTCTATCCAAATCCAGAGTAAGAATGCAAGAATCACCTTGATTAAGGGTCTTGTGCTACCCCTTGTGATTCTCATCGTGTGGGAGGTCGTGGGTACGGTTGGACATATTAGTCCAACCGTCCTTCCCACTCCCCACCTCATTGCCGAGGAATTTTATCATCTTGCCCAGTCCGGTCAGCTACTTCTACATCTTCGCGTTTCGATTTGGCGCTCCCTTCTTGGCTTCCTACTCGGAGCCTCAATCGGATTTGCCTTCGGTGTTTGGTCTGGTTTCTCTCGCCTAGCAGAGAAGCAATTGGATCCATCCATTCAAATGTTGCGTACCGTTCCACATCTGGTTATTACACCATTGTTCATTTTGTGGTTTGGCTTTGGCGAGATGTCCAAAGTCCTCTTGATTGCCTTAGGTGCCTTCTTTCCCATCTACGTTAATACATTTCTCGGAATACGCTCCGTGGATTCCAAGTTATTTGAGGTAGCTCGAGTACTGAGTTTTAATCGCAGAGATCTCATCACGAAGTTGATCATTCCAGCCTCCCTTCCCAATATACTGTTAGGCATTCGACTATCACTCGGGGCAGCTTGGCTTGGGCTTGTTGTGGCTGAAATGATGGGTTCTAGTGCGGGCGTTGGTTTTCTGATCATGGATGCAAGATATTTCTCGATCACTTCTTTAGTGTTCGTAGGCATAATTATTTTTGCTATTGTGGGGAAATTGACCGATTCC
This sequence comes from Paenibacillus anaericanus, assembly GCF_003994475.1. Taxonomy (GTDB): domain Bacteria; phylum Bacillota; class Bacilli; order Paenibacillales; family Paenibacillaceae; genus Fontibacillus; species Fontibacillus anaericanus. The sequence continues at coordinate 26,390 of NZ_RZNY01000002.1, forward strand.
TTGGTTAAGTTATTAGAGAAGCGGCTCCTCCGCTGGCGTGATAGTTATCTAGGTGACAATCCATGATGCTGTCGTCAGCAATTAGGGGGAGGAAATATTTATGTTAAGTAAACTTCCGGATTCTGTGCAAGCCTGGATTTTACCTATTGTTGTTCTTCTACTGTGGCAGGTAACCGGGGCATTAGGTCTTATCTCATCCGCTCTTTTGCCTACCCCATGGGATATTGGCGTCCAATTCATACAGCAACTCCAAAGCGGTAAGTTATTAATTCACCTTGAAATAAGTATAGTGCGGGCTGCTATAGGATTTGGGTTAGGAGGATCACTTGGCCTGATTCTCGGGCTAGTCGTCGGTGTCTCTAAGCAGACGGAACAATATCTGGATCCTACCCTACAAATGCTGCGGACGGTTCCACTTTTATCTCTCATTCCGTTAATTATCTTGTGGTTTGGTATTGGACAGCTTTCTCAAGTGATTCTAATTGCGTTTGGTGCTTTCTTTCCTTTATACGTCAATACATTTAATGGTGTTCGTGGCGTGGATCGCAAGTTATACGAGGTGACTAAGGTTCTGCAATACTCTAGGCTACAGCTACTTTTCCGCCTGATTGTGCCTGGAGCTCTTCCTAATATATTACTTGGCATCCGACTTTCTCTTGGGATTGCTTGGCTGTGTCTTGTGGTTGCTGAGCTTATGGGGGCCAGTTCTGGTATTGGATATATGATTTCGCAAGCCAGAGAATATTCGCAAACTGCTGCTGTATTCGTAGGTATTGTTATTTTCGCCGTTGTTGGTAAGTTATCCGATTCCATCGTACGTTTGCTAGAGTCCAGATTACTTCGCTGGAGAGATGCATACAAAGGGTGATCTCACTTCATCCTATACGTAATATTTTCATTTCATTACCTGAAAGGTTAGGTGTTCATATGGCATATCCCGATCAAATTTTTATAAATGGAACGGTTATCACATTCGACAAAGAAGATTCCACGGTTGAAGCCGTAGCGGTACTTGGTGACCGTATTATCGCTGTAGGTAGTACCAATGACTTACTGTTGCAAAAAGGACCCGATACCGAAATCATCGATCTTCAGGGAAACACCATATTACCAGGTTTTTTCGAAGCACATGGCCACTTTCCGGGCAGCGGATTTCTAGAAGTAAAAGGCGCTCTCTTGTGGAGCCCTCCTCGCGGGTCAATCACCAATATTGCAGAACTAATAGCAGCTTTACAAGAAAAGGCGCAGAACACACCAGCCGGACAATGGATTACAGGCTTCGGTTACGACCCATCCAAGCTGAAGGAGAAACGTCATCCTAATCGGTATGAACTGGATCAAGCTTTTCCAGAACATCCTGTCTGGATTACTCACAATTCTGGTCATATGGGCGTTGCCAACAGCAAGGCGCTAGAAATTGCGGGTATCACCAAGGAAAGCTCTGCCCCCGTTGAAGGATTGATTGAGCGCGATACGAAAGGTGAACCGACCGGGCTTATACAGGAGAATGCCAAATTGATAGAATCGTTCATTCCTCCGCTTACTGCTGAACAGTTTAAAGAGGCAATCGCACTCGCCAATCGTGATTATGTGGCCCAAGGTATCACCACAGCGATCATAGCTGGAGGAATCGACCCTAAATTCTTTCACGGTGCACATGACAAGGGACTATTAGATATTCGCCTAATAAATATCTCCTTCTACAAACCCGATTCTGTACCGGATCACGTGGATACGGATTGGGTTAAGTCGAAAGGTGCAAAGTTGTTTCAGGACGGCTCCATTCAAGGGGATACTGGATGGTTGACCAATCCATATCATCAACCTTACTCAGAAGAAGATCCTCTATTTAGAGGTTCTCCCATTCATAGTAGAGAAGAATTAACGAAATTAATAAGTGCAATCCATTCGAGTGGACGTCAGGTGGTGATTCATGCGAATGGCGATGCTGCAATTGATGATGTGCTATTCGCTATTGGGGAAGCACAGTCGAATGATCCACGCCCAGATGCCCGTCATCGTATTGAGCATGCACAGACTGTCCGCGAAGATCAGTTAGACAGGATCAAAGAACTGGGAGTAACGCCTTCTTTCTTTAATGACCATGTATTTTATTATGGTGACGATCACCGTGATTTCTACTTGGGTGAAGATCGAGCTCGGCGTATTAGCCCCCTTAAGTCTGCTGTAGATAGAGACATTCGCTTCACCTTGCATAACGATACACCTGTCACACCAGCAAATCCGTTACATTTAGTAAATGTTGCAGTCAATAGATTGACTTCGAGCGGTCAGGTGTTAGGTCCTGAATATCGAATTACTCCCTATCAGGCTCTGCGTGCCATCACTATCGATGCGGCCTGGCAAGCATTCGAAGAGCAAGACAAAGGATCAGTAGAAGTCGGGAAATTAGCTGACTTAGTCATCCTCTCCTCTAATCCACTAACCTTCGATCCAACCAAGCTCGAAGAGATCTCCATTCTGCAAACAATAATAGGTGGTCGCGTTGTCTACAAGAAGGCAACTGTTAACGTATAAACTAGGTAAATAAAAGGATCATCCGGTTGTTTCGCGGATGATCCTTTTTTGCGTATGCCCTGAAATCAGTGCTTGACAAGAACCAGCATGCCAGTGAAGTTTTGGAGGAATGTGAACAAGCAAAGCGTTCGCCTTTAAATGAGAATTTCTACCACTATATTTGTATATTAAGAAATTCTCATTTAACAGCGATGGTAACATCCTCCAAAACGTAACGTTACTTCCCGTCTTATATAGTCAAGGACTGATTTGGATTCTAAGTTTATTCTTTAGTTAGCAGATCATCCACAACATCCTGGAGTGTCACAGCTTCCAGAGTGGTCTCCATCGCTTTCTGCGCCTCAGAGAAGATCGGTTCAATCGTACTCTGGATGTTGCGTCCCACAGGGCACTTAGGATTGGCCTTATCATGTACGGCAAACAAAGCATCCTCTTCAACAACATGAACGGCACGATAAATGTCGAGTAACGTGATATCCGATAGTTCGCGTGCTAACTTTGTGCCGGCAACTCCCGGTCGAACCTCGACAAATCCAGCCTTGTTAAGCATACCTATAATTCTGCGAATCACAACGGGATTCGTATTCACACTTCCAGAGAGATACTCCGATGTGCTTACGCCCTCTTTATTGATTTCTAGCAGTGTCAGAATATGAATGGCAACAGCAAAACGTGAGCTAATCGTCATAAGTACTCCCCCCTTCTCACAATCTAATGTAACAATCATAGTTACAAACGAATCAATTTGTCAATAGAGCTTGTAACAGTCTATCCTCAATAAAAACCATTGACCCTCACACTAATGTTAGGGTTTATACTATAGTTACACCCCAAACTCTTCGACGAAAGCTGAGGTCATCCTTATGAAAATCGGTGAATTATCCAAGTTAACCGGAGTAAGCATTCGATCACTGCGATATTACGAAGAGCAGGGTCTGATTACATCTAACCGTATGGAGAACGGTTATCGGGAATATCATGGCTTAATGACTGAGCAGGTGAAGACGATTCAATTTTACTTAAGCCTCGGTCTGACAACGAAGCAAATTTCCGGGTTCCTGCATTGTGTGATGACAAGTGAAGAAGCATTCTGTAAGGAGATCATGCCTGTGTATCGTAACAAACTGCAAGAATTAAACGATCAAATCTCCCTACTGTCTGCTATCAGATCGAACCTTGAGGAACGAATGAATTACCTTTTACAAGAAAACCCCGATTTGAAGGAGGAAGAATACCATGACAATCAAACGAGTGAGCGAACATGAATTCCAAACCGATCTACAGACGCAAGGAATAACGTTAGTGGATTTCGATGCACCTTGGTGCCCACCATGCAAAGTATTATCCCCGATCCTTGAACAACTCCATGAGGAACTTGGTGGAACAGTTGACGTGCTAAAGGTGAACTGCGACGATAATCCCGCACTGGCTTCCAAGTATGGTATTATGTCGATGCCCACAGTTATACTATTTAACAATGGAGAACCTGCCGAGAAATTAGTTGGGTTACGACCTAAAGATGTGTATACACAACTGATCGCTAAATACGAAGACTTGAATTCTTAATATCGTCAGCATGGCACTGAAATAAACAAACAAGGACATCGAGTCGCACTCCCATGCGATCCGATGTCCTTGTTCCATAAGTCATCTCATTCATAAATCAGAATGCCTCGCAATTGCTTCGCTTGTTCAATGTAAGGGCCTTCAGATAAATTGTTGAAAGCAAGATGTGTAGCTCGCAAGCTAAGTAGTTTGTCCCCTACATTTACACCAAATTCATTCCACGTCTTTGTTGGAAGAGTAATATAACCCTCTTTGTTCAAGTAGGCCCAACAGAATGTACGCTCTTTAAACACAATCGTGTGTCCTTCCGGAATTTCAAAATTCTGAAGCTCAGGCATGCTAGCGAATACTGCAGCGAGAGGCGAATTTGGGATTAAATCCTTACAGACTACACTGAAGCCTTTAGTAGTATTACGTCCTGTCATTAAAATTACTTTAGATTCGGTTTTGATATTGTATTCCTGCAGGGCTTGTTCCGGCAGGTAAAAAGATCCATCAGGAAGTATTTTGCTCCAAGCGTAAAAGTACTTTCCGCCTTTGGCGACTACTGCCATACTAATCATCCCCCTGAGATTTTATGATTACCTCTGTATAAGTTAATCATCTCCCATGCCAAGGGGCTGTAGATATGATTTTGATCACGATTCCAAAACAAATGGAATAAAATTGGAATTATCCTGTCAATTCCTCTACTTTATCACTAAAAAACAACTCATAGATACGCACTACAATGATCTTGGCCATCATATAGACAGGTATAGCTAGAATCATGCCTAGGATTCCACCGAAGTCCCCTGCTACAAGTAGCAGAATGATCGTCGTTAATGGATGGATACTGATCGTTTTGCCGTATATATAGGGAGAAATCAAATTCCCTTCAATTTGCTGTGCAACAACGACGATAACAATAACCCATACTACCATGGACGGTGAAACTGTAAATGCAACGATTACGCAAGGTATCGCACCTAGAAGTGCACCGAAATAAGGAATAAAATTAAAGAGTGCTCCCACGACTGCAAGCAGTAGTGAATAAGGTAGACCGATAAGCCAAAAACCTAGAAGGGTCATGACAGCTAGCAACAGAGCACTGATCATTCTCCCAGCAATAAATCCTTTAAGTGCATGGTTTATCTCGTGAACCACATGCTCGGTATCTGGCCGATATTTCTTCGGGGTAAGTCGAACTAGGGTTGGTGTTACTCGATCATCTTCTTTGAGCATGTAGTACAACATAATCGGTACCGTACCAACAACAATAAAGAAATCATTAAGAAATGAGAACACATGAGTCATATAACCAGTAGCTAATTCGAAACCTGAATTAATATATTCCGTTATTTTATCAGTAAGTTGCGTATCCCCACTATTAAACATCGAAAGGAACTTACTACTCCGAAAATCATCCATTTGGATCTGCAACTGCTTAATCAGTTTGGGGAGATTACTAACAAAATCCGTGACCTGAAATTGTAAGGGAGGCCATACAACAATTAGAAAGATCGTGACCACACCAGCAAATAGCAAGTATATGAGTAGTATTGATAAGATCCGGTTTAACTTCTTGCCTTCTAGATAGTTTACGATGGGGCGAAGTAAATAATACAGAAATCCTGATACCGTTATGGGTACGAGCAAGATTTGAAGCATAGTGATCAGTGGATTGAATATAAAAGTGACTTTTGACAATAAAAAAATAATCGTTAGGACCATTATGATCCCAAGGCTGATTCGAAAAAATGGTTTTCGCATCAAATGTCTATTCCCTCCTTTTATCAACCAAATAGAGAAACAACCTGCTGTTATTCAGGCAGGTTGTCCCAAGCGGCATCTAGAAGACTATCAAAAGCTTCATCATTCTGTTCAATATAAGCATCAACTAAAAGAAATTGCTCTTCATCACCAGGCTCTCCAGCAAAATGCAGGCTGTAATCCCAATCATTTCCTCGCTTACTGAAGAAGGTAACCTCATAATTCACTTTGTGTGTTTCTACCTGAAACACGGTCTTCCCTATGTAGGTACCGTCCTCCTGCTTGTTCATTTCCGCTGTAATAATATTCAATTGCATAATTTTTGACTCCTTTTCTAGTACTATTACCTAAATATGCTACAATTTTAGACATAGTTAGGCTATAATCAAATTTTGATGTTTAGGTGCGTCATTTATTGCTTACAATATCGTATCATGTTTTTCGTTAATATCAAGTTGACTCATTCGAGGTGGAATTGCATTGCCGAAGCCGAACAAATCTTGGAATCCAATAACCCCAGCTAAAACCATAACCTATGGATTTGCCGTTATTATTTTGATCGGTACTTTCCTCCTTTCTCTCTCTATTTCCTCAGCAGATGGCCAAAAGCTCGATTTAATTGACGCATTTTTCACCGCTACTTCTGCCACTTGCGTGACGGGTTTAGCGGTCGTCGATACGGGCACTCAGTTCTCCTTGTTCGGACAGATTGTTGTAATAACACTTACCCAAATTGGTGGCCTCGGATTCATGGCTATGGGTACATTGATCGCATTAGCATTCAACCGCCGCATCTCACTACGGGAACGTCTCGTGCTACAAGAAGCAATGAATCATAACTCCATGGAAGGACTATTCTCGCTGATCCGCCGGGTGATGATATATTCACTGGTTATTGAGGCTGTAGGTGCCGTACTACTAGCAACAAGATGGTCGCTCGATATGCCGCTTTCACAAGCCATTTATTTCGGTGTGTTTCACAGTATCTCTATTTTCAATAATGGCGGTTTTGAATTATTTGGAATGATCACGGGTCCATTTACTGGTTTGACCGCATACGCTAGAGACCCCTTCGTCAATATTGTGTTCATGATCCTGATCTTCCTTGGTGGCATTGGGTTTATTGTCATGTCTGATTTACTAAATTTCCGCAGCACTCGTAGGTTATCGTTACATTCAAAGATAGTGCTCAGCATGTCGTTTACCCTCATTATGATCGGCGCTCTCGCGATTTTTACGATGGAGATTACTAATCCGGCTACACTCAAGTCTTTGTCACTTGGAGACAGCATTTTTGCTTCCTTCTTCCACTCGATCAGTGCGCGTTCTGGGGGTGTAAGCACCGTCAGTGTTGCAGATATGAATCAATCTACTCAGTTCCTACTCATATTGCTGATGTTTATTGGAGCCGCACCAGGCTCGACAGGAGGTGGGATCAAAGTTACGGTATTCGCTATCCTACTTGGAGCCATGTATGCCATGGTGAGAGGGAAAGAAGACATCGTCTTTTTCCGCAAGCGGATATCTAAACAATCTATTTTAAGAGCCATAACACAAACCTGGTTGGCCCTCTTCCTTGTTATTTTCGTAGCCATGATTTTATCTGTATTCGAGGATCGTGGATTCCTTGTGCTTTTATTTGAAACAACATCGGCCTTTGCTACGGCAGGTCTTAGTCTTGATCTGACACCAAAGTTAACGGATATCAGTAAAATTCTACTCAGTCTCGTCATGTTCTTAGGTCGTGTTGGACCGCTGACACTGGCGTATGCAATTACGTCGAAAGCGAGTAAAGAACCTTACCGCTATCCTGAAGGAAAAATAACCATTGGTTAAAAAAATATAGGAAATGGATGGATAGCTTTTTGCAATAGTAGTAAGATAGTAAGGATAAGATACTTTATACATTTGGAGGAATAGAGATGTCCCATTTTCAAGAAAAATTAGAGAAATACGCTGAATTAGCAGTAAAAGTGGGTGCTAATGTTCAGAAGGGTCAAACTTTGATCGTAAATGCGACAATTGATTCTGCTGAATTGGTGCGTATTATTGTTAAACAAGCTTATGAAGCAGGTGCAAGATCCGTCAAAGTCAACTGGACAGACGATACAGTAACACGTCTTCGTTACGATATGGCTGCTGAAGAGTCATTCCTAGACGAACCTAAATGGTATGCAGGTGAAATGCTTGAATTAGTAGAGAAGGGTGCTGCTGTGCTGCATGTCATTTCTTCCGATCCAGATCTACTCAACGGCGTATCTTCTGAACGACTAACAAATCATCAAATCACATATGGTAAGGCTATGACCAAATATCGTCAACTTCAAATGTCTGACAAATTCAGTTGGTCAATCGTAGCTGTTCCATCAAAGGCTTGGGCTGCTAAAGTGTTCCCTAATCTACCGGAAGATCAACAAGTAGACGCGCTGTGGGAAGCTATATTCCGTACTGTACGGGTTGATCAAGAGGATACGTTGGGAGCTTGGGAAGCGCATATCGCGAATCTTAATACAAAAGCACAATATCTAAATGACAAGAGATATCACGCTCTTCATTACTTAGCCAAAGGAACAGATCTTACGATCGAGTTACCACAAGGACATCTATGGGTTGCTGCTGATAGCATTAATGCGCAAGGTAACTCATTCCTCGCTAATCTTCCGACAGAAGAAGTGTTTACGGCTCCACTCAAAACAGGAGTTAATGGCACCGTGGCTAGCACAAAACCACTAAGTTACAATGGTAACATCATTGACGGCTTCTCCATTAAGTTTGAAAAAGGACGTATCGTCGATTTTAGCGCCGAAGTTGGCGAAGATACCTTGAAACAACTCGTTGAACTGGATGAAGGAGCACATTATCTAGGAGAAGTAGCGCTTGTTCCTCATGGCTCCCCTATTTCTCAATCCGGCATTCTATTCTACAATACCCTCTTTGATGAGAATGCTTCTAATCATTTGGCTATTGGGAATGCCTATGCATTTAACCTTGAAGGCGGTAAATCCATGTCTCAAGAAGAATTAGAAGCGCATGGCCTTAATCACAGCCTTACTCATGTAGACTTTATGGTTGGTTCAGCCGACATGAACATTTTTGGTATTACTAAAGATGGTAAGGAAGAACAAATTTTTGCAAACGGAAACTGGGCAATCTAATACTATATGTTAAAAAGGGTCAAGTCGTGGATACATCCACCGACTTGACCCTTTTTCTGTTACACATCACAGCAAGAAGCCCCAAACCAATCCCTGCGGGGCTGGTCTGGGGCTTCTTAAGAATTATTAAAGTGCCTTACGCTTTTTCAGTAGCAAACGCAGGATTTACATCTCCAGTTGCTTCTGGCGCTACTTCACTTGGAGCTTTATTCGATGTCCGAAGTGGAAGCTCTTTAAGGAAGAATACAAGCACGAATGCTACGACCATTACGATGGTACCTGTTAAGAATACAGATGATAACGTACTACCAAGTGCTTCGCGGATGTTCGCGATCATTTGTGCGAATAATGGTTGTGCATCTGCAGGCAGACTAGCCTGAGTCTGTTCGATCAATGGTTTATTCATCAGCATACGTGGATTTGCGAAGGAGAGTATTTGCTCTGTTATCTTAGGATCCAGCGTGCTGAAGTCTGGTGCGTTTGAAGAATGCATCGCATTTGTAAGATTTTTGGCAAGACTGTTAGACATAACCGTCCCCATCACAGCGATACCAATTGTACCACCCAAGTTACGGAACAACTGAGAGGATGCTGTTGCGACACCCAAATCTTTGTGAGCCGCTGCATTTTGCGTAGCCAATGAGAATACTGGCATCCCGAGACCAAGACCAAGTCCGAACACGATCATACTAAGAACGGCTACCGCAACACTGTTCATAACGACCATGATCCCCATACCTACGATCATGATTGGCATTCCTATTACAGCATAACGTTTGTACTTACCGCTTTTAGCAATCAGTTGCCCAGTTATTGCACTAGTGATAACCATGACGATAGACATCGGCATCGTTACATAACCCGAAAGGGTTGCAGAAATTCCAAGTACGCCCTGTACAAAGAATGAAATATAAATCATGGCTCCCATTAAACCAAAGTTCATAATAAACCCGATAATATTTGAAACAGTTATGACACTGTTCTTGAATAAGTGCAATGGAAGTACTGGATTCTTTGCCTTTGACTCAATGAAGATGAAGATAATGAGCGAAACTACTGTTACTGCGAGAAGTCCAATAATTTGTCCTGAAGCCCATGGATATTCTGTACCAGCCCATGAGAAAGCGAGCAATAACGGTACAATAGTTGTTGTCAGGAATAGCGAACCTAAGTAATCGATACTTTCCCCTGGTTTGCGTTCTCCCTTCGGAAATAACGTCAAGATCATGATGAAAGCTACGATACCAAGAGGTAGGAAGATCCAGAATAACCAGTGCCAATCCACACGGTCAACTAAGTAACCGCCAAGTGTTGGTCCAATTACGCTAGAGAAACCGAATACTGCGGTCAAAAGTCCCATCCATTTACCACGCTCACGAGGTGCGAACAAATCCCCTACAGCCGTAAATGCAGTCGATTGAATGATCCCGGCACCAAGTCCTTGAATACCACGATAGAATATGAATTGATAAACGTCTGAAGAAGTACCTGTTAAGAAGGCACCCACCATAAATAATAATATCCCGATTAATATAAAAGGTTTACGTCCGAACATATCGGAAAGTTTCCCGACAAGAATGGCAGCAATGGTTGACGTCAATAAATAAATATTGATCGTCCATGTGTAGTAATCCATGCCATCAAGGATTGCGATAATCCGCGGCATCGCGGTGCTTGTTATCGTCTGATTGATGGCAGCAAAGAACATCGCTGCCATGATGGCAATCATAATTGAAAGTTTACGCTTTTTAGATAAATGCTCCATAAAATTCTCTCTCCATCTCTCTTTTAGTCTGTGTGATCTGTATGATCTATACTTGAAAGCATTTTGCCGAAAATTCGTCTCAAATGCTCAATGTCCTCTTCAGGTAATACATCGAAGAACATGTGAATCGTTTCCTTCTGACTCTCCGTTACCTTTCTAATAATTTCTTCTCCTTTCTCCGTAATGGTGATAAACACGATTCTACGATCATTCTCTGCTCGTTCTCTCTTCACATATCCCTCTGCAAGTAACTTATCCGTAACACCCGTAGTTGCTGCAGGTGTGATGCCAAGCGAATCCGCAAGCTGGGATACCTTCAGAGGCCCTCTCTTATTCAGCCTGTAAAGTGCCTTAAATTGGGCAAAGCTAAGATTGTATTCGTTACTCTTCTTCCACTCTTTTGAGATATTTTTTACTAAGGTTCGGAAGTTCGAGGACACTTCAAACAATACTTCATTCTTATTCAAACCTAGCTCCTCCTTAAGAATAGCTCCGATTAAGGGAGACTACGCTCGCTATTGCTTGTTATTATATCTAAAAATTAATTAAGTAGTTAATTACTTATTAATTAATTATTAAACCGTATAACAATATATCTCGATTTAAACTTTGAGTCAAGAAATAAATGAATGAAACGATCATGAAAACTTGTCCAATTACAGAAAACAAACAGATCACAACCGTAATGCTACAGTTGAGATCTGTTTGTATGCTTATACTATTTTTTTGTTGGCTCAAATCCAAAAAGATGATTGCACGCAAACCACTGTAACGGAACTCAGCGATCTTATTTGCGATTTAATCCACTATTCTGGATTGTAACGGAACCAGCAGACGTTATTTTATGATTATTGATGCATTAGAGCATCATCCTGAGGAAATAACGTCGTTCAGTTCCGTTAAAATTCTTCTTGACACTCACAACTCAAAATAAGGGCTACTGGTTCCCTTAGATTAACGTCATTGATCTCATTGATGAATGAATCCATCAAGCACTAATCGGTCGGTACTTGTATTAGTTTTCATTTGAAATTACTTGAACCTGAGTTCGCTGAATAATCATAGCTGCAATACCAAGCAATGTCAGTGCAGCGATAAATGTGGCAAGCATCCAAGATGAAAATTGAGCACCACCAAAATCCATTCCTTTACCCATGAGTAGTGGCAGTATTGCACCTCCTACTCCACCGGCTGCGATCAACATACTTGGCGTAGACCCCTCTGCTCCAGGCAACAGTTTGTTTGCAAAGACGAGCGCAATAGAGAACAAACCGGAGAGAAATAGTCCTATCAGCATAATCAGGACTGTCATCATAGTTAGTCCTTCTGCTATGGAGAATAGGGCAAACAGCGCCAAACTAATTGCACAGCTCCACACGACATATCGACTATAAGAGATTTTCTCGGCTATGAAACCACAGAAGAAGCGCCCCACAGTCATCGCGATCCAGAACAGGGTTACGCTGAAGGCTGCTGTTGATTTATCAGTACCTAGTTTCTCAATCAGTAGTGACGGAAGAAAATTAACAAAACTCATCTCCATCCCTACATAAAGAAAGAAGAAAACGATAAACACGATTAAGAGTAGTCCTCGGACACCTCGATATTGAGAGAAAAAGCTCTTCTTCTCTTTCTTTGTTTCTTCCTTAGTGTCTAGTAGCTTGTTCAGTTCTCCAAAGTTCTTCTTATACCAGACGATGAACATGACCAATGCCATTAAAGAGACGAATAAGAACGAATATCTCCACAATTCGGCCTGAATAAGAACACCCGCTAATAGTGGCATGACTAAAGCTCCAATCCCAAAGAAAACTTCCAACCGACTCATGGCGATGGCTGTTCCCTCCGTTATTGCTACTATAATTAGTGTCCCGATTACCGCTTCTATCATACCGAATCCAAAACCTGCTAGTGAACCAACGACATACATCCATTCCCAAGGTGGGAGCATGGTGTAACATAACTCTGCTAAACACAACAAGCCAATTGCAATGATCAATCCCGTTCTTTTACCAAACTTCGAAAGAATGAATGGTGATAGAGAGACACCTATAAGGAATCCTGAGAATTGGGCAAAGATCAAGCTACCTCCTGCGCTATAATCCTTTCCGTAATACTGAAGTAGGTCCGGCATCAACGAACCGACGACTACATGGGCGAGACCGATCAGTAAATATGACCAACTGCCCATCCATACTAAAGTCTTCATTTGTACTCCTTCCACGATGCAAAGTGGTCCTTATGTAACCGGAGCATCATTATTCTATGTAATCGATGACCAACCTCTCTATTGTAGATGAAAGTGATCGATGCGTCACCCTCTCCTACTATTTCTAATATTAAGGTCTAATCACATGGGAAAACCTACCTTTAGGTATTCAAATGAGGTAAGATGAATAAGAGAGAATCAAAATACTTGTCGCTATAGATAGAGAGGAGACTACCATGCCGGAACGGTTGGAATGGCTACTAACAACAAACTTTCACGACCTGACCGATCATGTTCAGGAAGAAGTTTATTATGCCTATTATGATTTTGTATATGGGACGATCCACTATATCGTCAAAGACCATCAAATAACGGAGGATATCATTCAGGAATCCTTCCTCAAGGTAATCCACAAAATGCCGACATTTGATAAGGAAACTATCATGCGAGCTTGGATGAAAGTAGTGGCTAGAAATTCTACAATAAATTTTTTGCGAAAAAACAAAAAATTTCGTAACCATGTTGACATTGAAAGTGTCTATATGGATATAGAGCCTCTAGTCTCTAATGAACCTTCAGTTGAGCGAACTATAGAAATCAAAATGATGGAAGAATCCATTATGAAATATCTACATAAGTTAAAGCCCGAATATAGACTACTGATGGAATACCGGTGGAAACAGGGGATGAGCTATAAGGAAATAGCCGAGCAGCTCAATATTTGCGAAGATGTTGTTAGACAACGGCTTTATCGTACGCGTGAAGGAATCAAAAAGATGCTGTTCAGAGAGTGGGGTAATGATCATGAAACCATCCGATCCGTGGAATCCCGATTATCCTGAAGAATATGAAGAACTCTTTGAGGAGGCTTTTGACAAAGCCACCCAAACATCTTCCTTATATTCCATGGCTGATAAGCAAAAATCTTGGCAAACCGTTCAACAGCGGATTAAGCTTGAAAAGAGACGTCGGAAGCGGCATCAGCGTTTTCGCTTAGCAATCCTTGCTGCTACTTCGATGATCATAGGTGGCATGCTGTTCAGCCAACCACTATTAACTCAAGCCGTCTCCCCCATCTATCAGAAAATGACAAACTGGGGTGACGGAATGAACAAACTAGTCTTCGGAAATAATACTAGTCAAGGTGATGAGGCAAAGGCGAAGACACCACCCCCACCGGAAGCCGAGATGGAAGAGAGTCCACCCAAGGCTGAACTTATTGCATCAGGTAGTTATACTCCTGTTTCGATAAGCATGGATGAAGCTAGAGAGGTATTGCCTTTTGATCTCCCAGAGATCACGTATATCCCTGATCGATTCAGCTTGGAAACTGTGGAATTAATGGATCCACCTAATCAAGAACAAGCTGATAGCTTGTATATAAGATATTTTAGTCTTGAGGACGAGCAGCTCAGAATGTTATTTAATCTCATCCATGAGAACGAGACGATTACTTCTATAACAGATGAACATACAGAAACGCTCATATTAGATAATGATACGATCGCTTATTATGAAGCTGGTAGATTTTCTTCCTTAACCTTTACTATAGGGAACGTACTTGTCAAAGTCTTTGGGAATGTCGATAAGGAAGAATTGCTGCAAATCGCTAACAACTTTAAATAAATATCAAATAACGGGTGTCCCTATATTAATTGGGACACCCGTTATTTATTATATAGCGGTGCTACGCACCAGCTTCTTGTATGGGAATATAATGCTGTTTGAGTAGTTTGACACGAGCAATTCGCTTGTTGTCGGTCTCTTCTACTACGTATAGATCTCCCTCATAATGAACGGATGCTCCGATCTGTGGAGGTAATATTTCAATTCGCGAATATAACCATCCGCCAATCGTATCATAATCTTCTGAGTCTAATGATAAGCCAAAACGATCATTAATTGATTCAATTAACATAAGTCCATCAATTGAATAAGAATCTTCCCCAAGTTGCTCGATACCAGGTCGTTCTTCATCGAATTCGTCCTGAATCTCACCTACAATCTCTTCCACAATGTCCTCAAGTGTTACCATACCTGAGGTACCACCGTATTCATCGATCAAGATCGCGATTTGAGTTCTTCCTCGCTGCATTCGTTTCATCAGATCACTGATGTGAATCGATTCCGGTACAGCCATGATAGGACGAAGTAATTCTAGGTAGTCTGAAGTATTCGAACGGATCAAATCTTTAATATGAAGAAAACCTATAATATGATCTTTATCGTGATTGCACACTGGATAACGCGTTCGAGTTCCTTCCAGAGCAATTTCCAAGTTTTCATCTAATGAATGTCGGGTGTATAAACAAATCATTTCCGTCCGAGGGATCATAATCTCCCGAGCGGTGGTATCCCCAAATTCAAATATGTTATCGACTAACGACATTTCTGCGCTGTCGATCAGCCCGCTCTCACTGCTCTCTTTCATCATGATTCGGATTTCCTCTTCCGTATGCAAGGAATCTAGCCCCGAATCCCGTTTGATCCCAAACAGTTTAAGTAAAGCTGAAGATAGAACATTAAGTACCCAGATGAACGGATACATCAGTAGATAGAACAACTTCATCGGCCTAGCCAACAATAACGTGATCGTCTCGGCCTTTCGAACAGCAATAGTCTTAGGTGCCAATTCACCAAGCACGATATGCAATAACGCAATTAGCATAAAAGCAACGGCGAGCGAGACAATGTGTAGCGGTTTCTCGCTAAAACCAAGCATTTCGAATAGCGGGTAGAGCATCGTTGCTACTACAGGCTCTCCTAGCCAACCAAGTCCAAGCGAACACAGTGTAATACCTACTTGGCAAGCTGATAAATATCCGTCAAGATTGTTCAGTAAACTTTGGACAATGATAGCACTTTTACGTCCTTCTTCAGCCAGATTATCGATACGGCCACTCTTGATTTTGACAATTGCAAACTCAGCCGATACAAAAAATCCGTTAAGTAGAACCAGTAACACCATCAATCCTAATTGAAAAAGACTCGGCAAAGGGTCACTCAATACATTTCCTATTCCCGCCTAAATTGCAGAGAATAGGTGCACCTCCTTCGTGGTTTGTAATGATAAAGATATGGTTGTTGGTTATTCTTATATATCGTCAATTTCCCAATGGATTCATCTCCTCGCATTATATATTATATTATACACTACACAGTCAAACCCTTCCGTATGACTCAGGTACGGGCGTGACAGCCTTTTTAATTTTAGGGGACTGTTAGCCGTTTAATATTATTCTTCCCCTTGAAATTTATAAAATATTGGATTATAGTGTTAGTGTGTATGGTGTGCATGTAGTTAATACACAGTTGGATTAGTGCTTATTGTCGCTGGAGGTATTCGATGAAAATAATAATTAAAAATGCATCAGATCAACCTTTATATCAACAAATCAAAGATCAAATCAAGGATGCAATCCTAAGCAATGAACTACAAGAAGGAGAATTACTCCCCTCTATCCGGTCCTTAGCGACGGATTTGCATGTGAGCGTACTTACGACTAAGAGAGTCTACGCAGAGCTTGAAACCGAAGGCTATATCGTTACCAAAGTTGGAAAAGGTACTTATGTAGCCTCAGAAAACTTAGAGCTACTAGCTGAATCCAAACGACTTATGGTGGAATCCAAGCTAGTAGAAGCCTGGACAATGGCTCGAACTTTAGGAATTAATAAAGAAGAACTCTATTCCATGATGGACCTACTTTTCGAAGAGGAGAATGAATGATGGATACCATTTTAGAAGTAAGTGATCTTAGTAAGTCTTTTGCAAATTTTAATTTGAATCATGTGAATTTCTCACTCAAAGAGGGTTGTATTACTGGTTTCATCGGTATTAATGGCTCGGGGAAGACAACAACGATCAAAACAATCCTTGGGCTCATTCTTAAAGATACAGGCAGCATTACATTCCTTGGTAAAGAGCTGGCTGATCATGAACGAGAACTAAAGAACCGGATCGGCGTGGTCCTAGATGATGGTTATTTCTATGAGGAGATGACGCTAAAAGAAATGAAGAGTGTTATTGCCCCTGCCTATACGAATTGGGACGATGCTATTTTCCAGAGCTATATGAATAAGTTCAAATTACAAGTTAACCAGAAGATATCTACTTTATCTAAAGGAATGCGGATGAAGTACGCTATAGCATTAGCATTATCTCATCATGCGGATCTATTAATTATGGACGAGCCAACTAGTGGGCTTGATCCCTTGGTGCGAAGTGAACTAATGGATATACTACTAGACTTCATGAAAGAAGAAGGCAAAAGTGTATTCTTCTCGACTCATATCACTTCTGACTTGGATAGAATAGCGGATATGCTTATTTTAATTGATAAAGGGAACATTCTATTTAACGAGGAGAAAGATCAGTTGCTAGAAACGCATGCCATAGTGAAGGGCGATACTAGGTTATTAAATGAACAAACGCGGAAATTATTCTTAACCCTACGTGAAACTACATACGGATTTGAAGGTATTACTCACGACATCCACATTGTGCGTCAACATATGAAGGATGTAGTCATAGAAAAGCCAACCATAGAACAGATTATGCTGGCACATATAGGGGGTCACCAACATGTTAATTAGTCTTGTGCGAAAAGATTTACTCATTGTAAAAAAATATCTACTCCTTATGTTCATTTTCGCCATTGTTGGACCTATATTTATCTCTTCAGAATTAAAATTTCTAAATGGAAGCTTTATTGGCTTCCTGATCACTGTTCTATTCTTGGAATACATTATCTTCAATTCCGTGTCCATGGCAGAAGACAAATATAAAGGTTCCGCATTACTTTGTACTACCCCGTACACGCGGGATGCTGTAGTCAGAGCCAAATATCTCTTTGTCCTGGTTATATTTATCATCAGCCTTATTACATATACGCTTACAGCATCCGTAACACCGCTAGGCCTAGAGAGATTGAATATTACGAATGTCGGGATATCGCTTCTGACACTCAGCTTCTTCTTCGGTGTTCTAATACCTGTTCAATTTAAGTTCGGCTATGAAAAAACGAAGATGTTTTTCTTTTTTGTTGTATTTCTGACGCCATTTATATTCCCTACTATCGTTCAGTGGCTTCAATCACATAATCTGGAGATGAGTATCATGCTTCCTCTTCCCCATATTATCCAAGTATGTCTTCTTTACTTGATATCACTTTTGATTACCTTTATATCCATGCTACTATCTAAACAAATCTATGCGAAAAAGAATCTATAAGTGAAATCAAAAAAAGGGCTGGTCCTTCACAGGATTAGCCCTTTCGCATACCGTTATTTGATTCTTAAATTAATGTCACCGTGAATCCGGGACGGGTAATCGGAGATCGTGAGCTTTAACGGACTTTGATAGTCTGCTTTCTTGATATACTGGTACACATTTCCGTCGGAAGTACCTCCACTTCCGTTCGAATCGTATAATTGTCCCGTCGCATCACTGTAACTGTTCTCGAATAAGCTGTACGTTCGATTCTCATCAAGTGGATCGTCATTCTTTAGATGGAAGGTAAGCGTGTTATGTCCGTCTTTCTGAGTGATGCCGGCTTGATCAAATGTGAGCCGATCATCTGGCTGAGAGAGCAGTTCCTTACGATCGAGATCAACTAGTACCTCAAGCTTGCTCTTATCGAGAGCACGGATACTATTAGCTCGTAAATATAGCTGGTTTGGTTGTCGGAAATAGTTACTCTGGAAATAGAGTACCTGTCTATTCTCATCAATTAACGTAGCGGATATGCCGTTATTGATCGTACCAAACGTTTCGCCTTGCTCATCTTCAATCCGAATATCATCAAAGGCAAATAGCTCCTTCGTGTTGGATGGGTCGTAAGTTACCTCTAGCCCGATCCGAGTCGGGTAGACGGTCATTGTCCCAAAAGTTATGCACTGTCCTTCAATGCTCACCGTTTCATTGATATCATACGTTTCCTTCAATCCCTCAAATTTGCTCTTATCAACAGGGATTACATACTTCCAGACTGGACCATTCCCCGCTGTCTCTCTATCCTTGCCGACCTTAAGTTCCAGATCCAGGGTGTCAGGGATATCTGCTCCTTCATGTATATTAAAGTCGATCGTTCCTTGTTTGCTCTCCCAATCTTCATTGAAATACGACGAACCGAATGCGACAGATGTTTCTTCGTTATTCATCAATTTCACTTCTTGCAGATTTACGGCCTGCTTTCGCCCGTCCATGTTGTACAAAGTGTAGAATACGATAACCCGAGATTCATCGGCTAGAAATCCATCTACCGTGAGTTTGATACCGTCATGCTCATCCGATAGGCCAACCGGCTGCATATAATTATTTTCCAAGGCGAGTGTGAGACCCTTATCGGAATTGATAAGCTGAACAAGCGACCGG
Source organism: Paenibacillus anaericanus (assembly GCF_003994475.1). Classification (GTDB taxonomy): domain Bacteria; phylum Bacillota; class Bacilli; order Paenibacillales; family Paenibacillaceae; genus Fontibacillus; species Fontibacillus anaericanus. The sequence continues at coordinate 45,748 of NZ_RZNY01000002.1, forward strand.
AGTCCGGGTATGTCACCGACATAAGCCGCCACAACGGGAGAGAAACGGACCGAAGCTACAGATGCCAGAACCAGTAGGCACGCACTGAAGGTAGTAATTCGCGCCATCATCCGCCGTCTTTTGCGTTTCCTACCGAGCGACATGCCGTTAGCTACCGCCAGCTTCACTTCGGATGGGATGGTAATCTCATCCACATGCCCTTTCATCGCCGTAAGTTCTGGCCACTCCTGCTCGTTATCTTCGTGATTCTCATGCATAAGGTTCACCGTCCTTCTCCAGTCGTTTGCGTAGTCCACCAAGGGCTTTATGTAACCAAGTTTTAATTGTTCCTTCCGGTTTCTCCAGTGTTCTTGCAATCTCCGTAATGGTCAGATCGTGATAATATTTCAGTTGAATGACTTTCTGATAGTTGGCATCCAACTGTTCAACCGCCGATTCGAGTAGCATTTTCTCAAGCAGTGCAGTTTCACCGCTTCCCAAATGGGGCTCTATGGAGGTAGATGAGGGCTGTCGTCCTCCCTGTCTACGCTCCCGCTTCTTGAGTTCATCGGCACAGTAATTCATCAGAATACGAATCAGCCAACTCCCGAAATAATTAGGCTCTTTCAATTTACGTATCTGCATATACGCACGACATGTTACTTCCTGTACAGCTTCCAGCGCATCGGTCTCATTCTTCAGATAAGTATAGGCGATCCGATACAGTTTCTCCTCATATTGAGTAATGAGGCTGTAGAAAGCAGCATCATCGCCACGTTTAGCTGCAAGTGCCAGCAAATCGTTATTCATGTATTTCCTCTCCTGCCGCTATGCTTCTATATTATTAGACTCGGCAGACCGCCAAACGGTTTTCCTAAATTATGAAATGTTAGGGTTGGCTACTTAACTCGACTCTAATTTTAAGTAACAGCACCGTCATATCCTCGTTAATCATTTGGGTTATTTGATCGTTATCTTGGTAGTCATAAGGTCGAAATGATTCTTTAAATTGGCGGTAAACCCCTAAGACTAGCGTTTCTCCAGATTCTAGAGCAACTTCTTCTTTTCCAATGGCATAATCCCAAAGGCTTCCCCGTACACCCTCTTGATTTAAGACATTCTCTATTTCATGTGGTGGAATTGAGGCATCCGAACTGTATAAGAAAAATAAAGGTTTTTCTGCATTTGTATTAATGATTCCAAAGCCCATAGGCCCCTCGACACTCGGAGCAGGATTATTGCCATATGAAAGTTCTTCTACGTGGAAAGGATCCATCTTCTCTCCATTCTTATAGCTCTCGACCCAAATCTTCACCCAAGATTTATCAGCTTGCGGCAATTTCAAGTGATAATCGTATAGAACACCGAGGTTTAAATCTTTGAAGGTCTTTTCGTATTGTGAATTTTCTTTTGCCGAGATGTAAGCGATCTTCTCATTACCACTAGGTTCATCTGCCTTGCTACAACCGATAACCATCAGAAATGTAAACATAATAACCATTAATAACGTGATGAAGCGATATCTTTTCAATATGAAGCCCCCTCTAATACAACTTTACCTCATTATTCCATTTCCTGCACAATCATCTTTCCACTGGGCCGCCCGTTTACATAAAAAAGGACTACCGGTTATCCGACAGCCTAGGGTAGTGAACTTCCAATTTAGAATGGGTTTTCCCCTTTGATAAAAGGAATACACACAACATAAACTGACACCAAAAAAAGAATCCTAAAGCTATTTGATGTTATTAACTTTTTACTGACGTGTTTATATTTTTGACTGAATAGTCCAAGGATTATTGTATTAAGGAAGTAAAGAAGGTATGAAAATCCAAACCCATGTACAAACCTCATCTTCAGTAGGTTCTTCAAATTTCGAATTAAAGTGATCTTGCATTTCTTCATTGATGTGATATGCTTTCGAATCCCCGTTTTGACTGAATTTGATACCTTTATTATACGAAAAAGAGGCCTCTTTCGCACGAATAGATTGCGAAAAGAATGCCTCTAGACAAAGCCACACTTGTAAAAGGGTACAAAACCAAAACTAGCGCTTGACCAACAATCGAAGTTGATTGCAAGTCGATGTAACGGAACTCAGCAATCTAATTTACGGTTTATTCCACTATTCTGGATTCTAACGGAACCAGCAGACGTTATTTCACCTTATTCATGCATTAAAGCATCATTTGGAATAAATAAAATCTCTCAATTCCGTTAGAAATTTTTTTGAGCTTCAAAACTCAGAATAAGGGCTGCTAGTTCCCTTAGATTGATGTCTGTATACATCAGCCGGTGATTATGGGGTTGATCCTGTAAAAGACAAGGAAATGTTCGAAGTAACGAAGGTAACGGAATTGTCCTGGAGAAGCACAAGCGTCCGTAAGGATAATCCGTTATCGTAGCGTTATCCCACACAAAAGTGTATTGGCTATTTTAGAGCCCCCTTGCTGCCAAGGAGGCTTATTTTTTATGAAGTTATCTTACAGGGTTACCAATCGTACCAGGATATTCATACACTAGTGGTTCATCAAATGTAGCATAATCCAGATTGATCATAAGCAGAATCGTTCTTACTCCAGTTTTCGGATCACTAATGATGATATGGTCGCGGCCAGCTGCCTCCAGTACACCTTTGAAAATTTTAGCATTCCACTGGGAGTTATTCTCGTAAGTCATATAAAAGGTTCCAACTTTGCCTAAGTTCAGGCGTAAAATATTCTCAATATAAGATTGCTCAAAAACAGGTAATTGTACCGGAGTCACTTGACCAGAAGGTGTCATAGGGCTTCCGCTTGGAACTTGCGGTGGCATAGTGGTCATCTGACCCATTTGGCCCATATGACCCATATGACCCATTTGCCCCCCTTGATTCATTTGTCCACCTTGATTCATGTACGGGTTGTTTCCAATTCTGTACTGCACCGGGCTGTATTGTTGATTAAACATTCATTATTCCTCCTCGATTTTACATGTTTATTGTTAAAATAAAATAATTAATAAACTGCGGGACAATCACCTTGCGTAGGGGCAAAGAAGCAATGAGCTTTAAATCGTCCGGTATTCTGCTGGTTATACCAGGTAGCCGGGCAATCTCCTTCTGGTCTAAAGAACCAGAGTGAATTGCTAGCTGGATGTGATCGTTCTCCATTAATGACTCGCTGGGCTAGCCGAATGTCAGAATCACGGGCAGCTTGGTAGAAATAACCCTTTTGAGTAGCTTCAAATCCTCCTGGACTTTGAAACACCATATCCGGGATACTTCTGATATTTCTGAAATCAAGGCAATTGCCCAGAATTCGATTGACCCCAACATTCCCGACCATTAACATCCCTAGCTCTCCTTCTCCTTCCGCCTCTGCACGCATCAGTCGAGCTAACATTTTGACCTGCTCGGAGTTTGCTTTTATAACAGCCAAGAAGAGTACCTCCTTCATTCTTATCTCAACGCTCTATTCTATGTGCGTATGCCTATATCGGTGACTGTACTGAATACGTTTACAATATTGAACATTTTGTGTCTGTTTCTATGGACGCGCTTACATGAATAGCATATACTGATAGTGAATCCATGCTTTGGGCCAGGAACCACACCCAGAGCCACACTGTTGCGAGGAGCGCTTTAGGCTGCGCTTCACAATACTATTGGGAGGTACGACGTATGAAGATTGCAATTATTGGTGGTGGCCTTGCTGGTTTGACAGCTGCTGCATATTTATCCGACAACTTTGGAACGGAAGGCACAGTGTTTGAACGTAGTCCGCAGCTAGGCGGCCGTGCATTTACGTACCAGAAATCGGGGTTCACGCTCAATTATGGAGCCCATGCGGTTTATGGAATTGACAGACATACGCTACAGCATATGGAGCAGGAATTGAAACTTCAATTCCAGAGCAAACAGGTAGACAAGCGTAAAGTGGTGTATGCAAAGCATGGACATCTAACCCCCGCCCCTCTTGATTTTGTTAACATCTTGAAGACCAATGTATTGAAACCTTTTGAGAAGATAAGATTTGTAGCAGAAATTGCCGCCGTTGTTGCTAACATTCATCAATTGAAAAATTATAAAACACTTGGTGAATACTTAGATCACTCCCATGCCTCTGCGGATGTAAAGGAATTATGGGAGCATTTAGTCAGCTCTAACTTCTTCATTGCACCCAAAGATGCCAGAAAGGTATCTGGTGAGGTGATCGCCGAGTATTACCACAACCTCTTTCTCTCGCATAAACCGGTAAATTATATTCTCGGAAGTTGGGCTACAATTACGGATCAGCTTATTGAAAAGATCAACCATAATGAGCACTGGGATATCGCATTGAAAGAAGGAGTCGAATCCATAACGCAGGAGAATGGCAAGTACTTACTTAATACGAAGACACGTCAAGGACTAGTATTTGATCAGGTCATTTTCGCAATGCCTTCTCAACAGGTTATTAAGTTACTTGAAGGTTCATCGTGGTTACCGTTCTTTGAGCCATACAGAAACAATACCTCAACTGAGGTGATGGTGTACGATGTCGGTTTCTCTAAAGTAGTCTCCCGACCTTTTCACTACATTAGTGATATGGATAACAAAATATTCATCAGCGATGTGTCAGCAACGGATCACACCGTAGCTCCACCAACCGGTCAACTTCTGCAAGGTATCGCCTATTTAAACGATGATTGTATGGATGATGAACAAAGGAAAGAGTACCTGGAAGGTAAAACACAGAAGATGGAAGCACTATTCGATCAATACTATCCGGATTGGCGTGAATTTGTGGAAGTCAAACGGGTATCTAAAAAAGCGATGGTGTCTAGCGTAAAGAATATACACGAGAATAGGCTTGTACCCAGCCAAATTGCTGAGGTCCCTTTTCTCTTCTGTGGTGATGGCTGCGAAGGCAAAGGCGAATTAGCGGAGCGGGCATTCTCCAGTGGACGTAACGTTGCAGGACTTCTATTGAAGGAACTTGCAGACATCAAGTCAGTGGCTTACTAAACGGACGGACTCATTCTTATTCATTCATACTCGAACATATACGAAAGAGCTGCCCTGTGAAGAGGACAGCTCTTTATTTTAATATAAATTGCATCGTGCTATAAAGATCTACGATATTCTCGGTAATCCAGTTGTTCCGGTCTATAGATTCTTCCTTGTCTATCAAACCCAAGATAACGACTGCCCTTGAATGTCAGTTGTCCCTCGTCTCCTTCTGCACTCTGTCCAAACTCCTGACCACTTACGGTAAACTCCAAACGATCACCACTATCCACTTCAAATGTGAGGTAGTATTTACTATCTGTGCGGTTCACTGATGTTTCTGTACTGTAGCGATGGGTTACTTCCGTTCGTTTGCCCACGATTATTGAATGAACGGCTAGCTCCGGTTGTCTGTTATTTGACAGATAACGCTTCATACCACTTGCTACTGAAACGGAAATTATCGCCAATATGACAACAATAAAGATGGGTAAAGCCATATTCATAACTCCGAACATTTCGCCCCACGACTGCATTCTACTCCCCCCTATTTCCGTGATCATTTGGTAACCTCAAACAAGCCTTACTTCCTTCTTCTTATGTATATGCCGTCCAATTAGAAACTTGTTATTCCACAGAGGAGTAAAATATGCTAACCTTGTCCTTTTTTTGCCGTGACGTAAGGATTATGAAGTTCGAAGCGAAAATTCCACTCAGACGCAAATAAATAACCTTCGGTTTCTGAGGACAGAACCGAAGGTTATGGAGAAGGTATAAAGGATATTGAATTAAGCATAATAGAATTGAAGCAATTGTTGAGTTTCTTCTGCGCCATCCGCTTTTTCTTCGTAAAGTCCATTCTCTGTCCAACAAGCTTTGCAAATTTCTTCAGTTGTACATAAATGAGCATCTTCACAAGTGTAGCAGAATTGGAGTAAGTTACGGGTAATAGTCTCTTGGTTTGTTGTTTTCATCTCAATCACTCCTAAGTTTATTTGGAGCCTAGCTCCTATTGTAGTAATGCCTTTGTCACTCTTATTGTTTACAAGTTAAATATATCACATACTTTTATTCATGCACGTGATAAATTTCACAATATGATGAACATCACTAAATTTATTTAAAATTTTCGAGTTATGTATTCACTATAGTCAAAATAAAGCGGAATCAGCGACGTATGCTTAAAGCACACGCCAGCTGACCCCGCCATTTTGGGTTTGTAATAAAAGCGACCTTTTTTGATCCGTTTTTGCTACGAGCAGCCAACCCACGTTAGAAGAGATAAACCGTAGTTTGACGACTTCAGGATAATCCTGCAAAGTTTTCTTCAACCTAGGACTCTCTGGTAAGGGAGTCCAATTATTTCCCTGATCGATGGTACGATATACAACATCGCCCTGAATGGTCCATCCCTCTTTACTATTTAAGAAGGTGGGTTCCGAATATTCATTCAAGTCCGTTTGCCAGGACAACTTAAATGGTACCAACTGCCAAGACTGTCCGGCATCCTCTGTAAAATATCCGTTGAACTTCGTGCCATCATCTCTACTGCAACCAATGGGAATCCAACCGGTACTCCGATCATTTACAAAAGGAGTGGTCTCTCCGACGGTAAATTGTTTACATGTTTGATATTTAGCAGGATTAAAAAAGGAAGTGTTCTCTTTCCAATCCATCCCACCATCCTCTGTAACGTAAAGCGCTGGAAGACCTGATTTCATTGTACTAATATAACCATTCTTTTGATCCGTAAAAATCATCGATACAAAATTCGCTGACTTCGGTAAAACCTGATCCACTTTCTTGGTAGTCGGCAGTGCCTGATTACTCATAATACTGCTCCAGGTCGCCCCTCCATCTTCAGACAAGTATAATGTCTTCCCCTGGTTGTCTATGGCCTTATTGTCCACAGTAAGAATCCAACCATGTTCTATATCGTTGAAATACATTGCTGCTACTTCGTCAGAATCACGTAAGGAAGACAATTTCCACGTCCCACCACCATCACGGGTACGAAGTATCATCGCTTCACTTGCTCCAATAGAATTACGAACAATCCAGCCATTCATAGAATCCTTGAAAAATATCTCTTTACCATACTCCGGATTACTAGGAAATTGAACAGCCGTTGCTGGAGAGATGTTCGTCCACGTTTCTCCATTATCCTTTGTTAGGTACAACCTGAGCTCACCTGAAGTAGTACCCCAGGCCAATCCTGTAGTATCACTTAGTAATTGAAAATCGGTCAGTCGGGTCTGTATTTGGTATTTTTCCCCATTCGATACAGGTTGAGTTCTTACTGCATTGTTAGAGGTAGAATCCGGATTAATTACGGTTATGGTTTGACCTAATTCGGTAGCTTCCACAGGAACCGAGGACGCAACCTCGGGCTCTTTAGAGTTACACCCCGTCACAAGCAAGCAGCATATCGTAAGAACTGTAGCGGATATTTTATAACACCATTTCAAGTATGAACTACCTCACTTTCAAAATCTTGTTGCTCTTCTACTCTACTATTTTGCTAGTCCTCTATTAAAAATTATACCATAGTAGAGTAGAGTAGAGTCATCACAGTCGCTCGTCTTTTGCAAAGTTTACAGAGAAATGTTGATCCGGTTTATATACTGCGAAGGAATAACCCTTCTTACTTAAATACTCAATAATATCCGGTAGAACGGTAACGGTTTGTAACTTCTCATGCATAAGTATGACTTCAACATCGCGATGTACCTGACGTTTAATTTCACTCATGATCTTCTCTGGATGATGCGGATAATTCCAGTCTTTCGAATCCACGGTCCAGTCCCACATTTTAAAGTTAGCGGCAGCTATATCTCCTCTAAATTTCTTTCCAATAGCAGGCTGACTACCATATGGTGCACGAATCAAATGAGGTGCCATTCCAGTTATCTCTTTGATGAGTCCCTGTTCCTTGGTAAATTCTTTAATAAAATTCGCAGAACTTCCGCTATCGTATAATTTCTTCTTGCTATGACTCATACTATGTAGACCTACATAATTTCCAGCTTCATGGGCATTCTTAACATGTGCCTCATTACCTGAGAGGTTACTTCCTATCATGAAAAAAGTAGCATGAATACCATTTTGATTCAAAATATCAACAATCTCATCGGTGTATTTACTTGGTCCATCGTCAAATGTAAGATATACGACCTTTTGTTTCTTAGTTTCTTTCTTGGAGTCTTCATTCTCTTGTACAACTGCTTCATTAGGTTGTTGGGGTGAAGAATCGGGTAAAAGCACACCATTATCGCTAGTCACGTTATTCTCAACGTGAGTTAATAGTTTAGAGATACGAGGATCTGTCCCCAAATTAGATTGGATTACCTCTGATGTCTGCTCGCTTTGTCCAGCAAATTTGGGTGCTACAACGGTTGTTGTGTTTGGATCTTCTTTACCGACGGTTTTGATGACTATAATGGTCATAATGAATGAAATGACAGTCAAAGCTAATGCGGTCATAATAATCCGCTTTAGGATTAAGTCAGATCGTTTGTTTTTGGTGCTCTGCTGTTGTTCTCTCTGAATTCTGCTTGTGTAAGACATATCTGATTTCACCGCTGTCCTTTCAATTGTGATACTTCTAGGATAATACAAAGTTAGTCATTCGTCCTTACAGAATAGTTACATCTGTGGTTACAATGTTCTCATAAAACTAACAAAAAGACATCATATTTTTATAGATTATGTTCTATTTGGATGAATTTACTATTAAAATAGTGAATCATATACTCTACTGATAGGAACCCCTTTCATTGTCTCATAGATTTGCGTTTCAGGTCAGCTATAATCGAGTAATGATATAGAAAGAGAATAAGTGAAATCAATAAAAATCAAGTATCCAAAATTTTCTTTAATTCTTCGTTGATTCATGTACAATAAAGATGAATACATTGGGTATACTCTTTAAATGATATAGAGTAAATCCAATTATTGAGAATTAATAATAAGGAGATGAATGAATGAAAACTCAATTACGCTCCAGCAGAGTCGTTATTATTGGGACAGGTGCTGTAGGAACAACTACAGCTTATACTTTGCTGCTTCGTGAGCGTGTGTCTGAATTAGTATTGATCGACGCTAATAAGGAAAAAGCGCTAGGTGAAGCACTTGATATGAACCATGGGCTCCCATTCACAGGTGGTGTTAAACTTTGGGCTGGAGATTACAGCGATTGTGCTGATGCAGACATTATCGTGATTGCAGCCGGTGCATCACAACGCCCAGGCGAGACAAGAATTGATCTCCTAAAACGAAATTCCGTTATTTTTGACAGCATCGTTAAGAGCATCATTAAATATAACGATCATGCAATTATTCTGGTTGCCACCAACCCGGTAGATATTTTATCTTATGTAACACTGAAAAAAAGCGGATTCCCTTCCAATCGAGTTATTGGTTCCGGTACGCTACTTGATAGCGCCAGATTCCGTTATCTAATCGGACAGAACAAGGAAATCAATCCACGCAGTATTCACGCTCATATAATTGGTGAGCACGGCGATTCAGAGTTACCACTCTGGAGTTTGGCAAATGTAGCTGGTATCAAACTAGAGTTCTCGGAACAAGATCGAGAACAAATCTTCAACAGCACGAAGAATGCTGCCTATGAAATCATTAATGCCAAGGGGGCAACTTCATATGCGATTGCACTAGCACTAGATCGCATTGTTACCTCGATTCTTCAGGACGATGGTTCCGTATTGAACGTATCTACCCTACTTAATAACTATAATGGTGTCTCTGACGTATACCTCGGGGTTCCAAGCATTATCGATGGTACTGGTGTGCGCCAAGTCCTTGATCTGGAGCTAAGTGATCAGGAACTGCTTCAATTCCAACAATCAGCTAGCAAGCTTAAATCGGAAATCGAAAAATTGGAGCTTTAATGTAACATAAAACAACCTTTCGGCGATTAGCCGGAAGGTTGTTTCCTTTTTACAAAACCGCCATATGGATCCATCAATCAGAATGCTTAATGGGTATTCCTGTGGATTACTGTTTAAGCTTAAAACTAGTTTTGATTGTATTAATATAGTCATGCATGTTCTTATATTCTTCACTTAACTTCACATCGTTAAGGTCGTATTGTACATCTGTAGGTGTCGTTAAGGTAAAGACCTGATCTCCTTTTTCACCAATCTTGAACAAAGGAACCATCTCCGCTGTTGTTTTCCCATCCGCATTCCATTTGGCTTTAGGCCATACTTGGATCGTAAACACTACTCCACCAAACTCATGGTTTGCTTTGTCAATAAAGTCAATATTCTCTTTCCCTGAATCTTTGAAAAGGGTGCTCTTCACCTCATATTTCCCTTCCCAACTTTTAGGAAGATCAAGAGTGAACTTGTATTTCGAATTTTCGTAGGCGATATTCGGTGTTTCATCAATCACTTGATCATTTATGGCACTAATATGTAGGTTAACCGCTGAATAAGTCCTGAAATCTCCTGATCCCACTGCAACGAATGTTTGACTGTCAACCCCGAATTCCTTCCCACTAATGGCGACTTCACCAATTTTTTCACTGTTATCATTATAAAATGATAAGTTCGCTTTAATCACATTTTTTGAATTTCCGACGCCCTGCATTTCCAGTTGTCCCGTAACTTTTGTGTTCTTCCCCGCCTTTGTTAATATTAAATTGCCAATTGAGATTTCTTTGTAATCAGGATCTGTAATATTCAAAGCTGCATTTTTGACAAAAATCTTTTGCAAATCCGCATCGTAGTCAATGGTTGCTCCTAAATTTACAGCTACATAACGAATGGGTACATAGACATGACCATCTACGTTCAGAACCTTGTAATCCTTACTCATCACCATTTGTGTCCCATTGATTTCAAAACTTGCTGGAAATAATAAAGCTTGGATAGAATCAGAAGCGACAGCGACAGATGTACCTGCAAACAATAACCCACAACACAGTCCCATAATAAACTTTTTCAGAAGAACACCTCCTATTATTAGATATTAACGATTGAAACTTCTCATTAGTTATTTCACTCGTGCAATCACTCGTGCAATAGAAGAATCGGCTCTGATATACAGCGGCAATGCAATGATTTCAAATGACTTTGCGTTCAATAGTTGGTCAACATTGGCTAAGTTCTCTATAATGAGAATCTCATTTTGAAATAGATGCTTATGGACCTCAAAAGGATATTTGTCTGGTGAAGGAGTGTCCAGTCCAATCATTTTTACTTGCTTCCTTACTAATAGCTCAGCAAATGCTAGTGTCAACACAGGGTAATCTGTAAAATAACTTGATTGACCATTGAATCGGCTATGTCCCGTATACAAAACCACAATATGTTTGGGTTGAATTAAGTTTTCGTACTCTTCCTTGTAATCTATTGAAGTCTCTTTGGATACATCTAGTAAACAACCTTCTGCTATAAAGGTATCCAAAGGGTATTCGTTAAGATACTTTTTTGAGTGGGTAAGATGCATAGGTCCATCGATATGAGTTCCTGCATGCATGTTGATAGACAATTGGTGATTGTTGTAATAATCCTGCTCTATATGTTTGGATTGCACTAACACTGTCTCTTCATCCCCTGGATATACAGGCATTCCATCTTGAATCATGTAAGAAAGATCAATGAGCATGTTGTTCCTTCCTTTCGAGTTCACCCCAAATTTCCCACCTCATTGTACAACAAATTCTCATCTATAAATATTAGTATAAATACAAATACCCCTGATTTTTCTTATAGCTTAGAAAAATCAGGGGTACTCGGCTTATTTTGATCTTTTATTACATATAGAATTCTTCAGGAATGCTCCCGAACTTCCTTTTATGATATAAGAGCGGTTCTTTGTTATCGGCTTGAATATCAACGATTTCACCGATCAGAATCGTGTGGTCCCCGGCTTCTATCGTTTTAAAGGTTTTACATTGCATGACTCCAGCCGCTCCTGTAATGATCGGAAGATTGTGTTCGGAGAAGCTCCATTCACAATTTTTAAAGCGATCAACATCTTTACTGGCAAATAAGGAGCAAATATCCCCCTGGTCACCAGAAAGTACATGTACGGCGAATTTATCAGTCTTGATAAACGTTGGATAAGTGGATACTCTTTTGTCTATGGACCATAAGATAAGTAGAGGATCTAAGGATACGGAAGCAAATGAATTGACTGTCAGTCCTAAAGGTACTCCATGTTCATCAACTGTAGTAACAACGGTTACTCCAGTAGGGTAATTGCCCATAACTTGTTTGAAACTTTGTACATTTTCACTGTTATCCATCTTCTTCTAAGTACCACCCTTCGCTCTCCCTATTGCCCTTTTGGACCTAACCCAAAATTACACGCATTTATAAGGCCTCACCCCAAAATCAGTGCTTGCGCATTCAGACATCAATCTAAAGGAAGTAGCAGCCCTTATTTTGAGTTTTGAGGGTCAAAAAAAATTCTAACGGAACTGAAATACCTTATTTCTAACAAATAGCGCTCTATTGCATGAATATGATGAAATAACGTCTGCTGGTTCCGTTACAATCCAGAACAGTGGAATAAACCGCAAATAAGGTCGCTGAGAACCGTTACAGCCATTTACCATGAACTTCGATTGACGATCAAGCGCTAAACTTGGTTTTGATCCATTTAGAATTATTATAATATAGATTCATTGTACTATCGAGTTATTTATATATGCAAGTAACTCGATAGTACATCGGAGCATGATTTTATACCCGATTATTAATCAATTACGATATTCCCTTTACGCTCTTGAACTCTGCGGCTTACTAGCCGGTTTATTGCATCGAGATACGCCTTAGCGCTAGCCTCTACAATATCCGTACTTACGCCCCTACCTGATGCGGTAAGTTCGCCCTGCTTCAAGACGACATGAACTTCTCCTTGCGCATCTGTTCCTTGAGTAACGGAGTGAATCGTATAGTCTTCAAGCTCCGCTTGAATCCCTGTTGCTTTCTCAAGAGCCTGGTAGACAGCATCCACTTGACCATTTCCTACACCAGATTCATTTACAATATCTCCAGCTTGCTTCACGATGCGTACTGTGGCTGTTGACTGCGATTGACTACCGAAAGAAACCTCAAGGTTATCTAGTGTAAATTGTCTTGGCGCTTCAGCGATATTCTCATCCATAAGTGCACGAATATCCTCTGCCAGTACGTTCTTCTTACGGTCAGCCAGATTCTTGAATTTAGCAAAAGCAATGTTCAACTGCTCCTCGTCCAGCGTATAACCAAGATCAACTAATTTCTCCTTGAAGGCATGACGTCCGGAATGCTTACCAAGAACCAATTTACTGGAGCTAGCACCAATCGTCTCCGGAGTAATAATTTCATAAGTACCCCGGTGTTTGAGCATCCCGTCCTGATGAATACCTGATTCATGGGCAAAAGCATTGGCGCCAACAATCGCTTTGTTCCCCGGCACACTCATACCCGTTAGTTTACTGACCATCCGGCTGGTACGATACAGCTCACTTAAATTCATCGTTGTTTTCGCCCCGTAGAAGTCATTTCTTGTCTCCAGTGCAAGTGCAACTTCTTCAATACAAGTGTTGCCTGCCCGTTCCCCAATACCATTGATCGTCCCTTCAAATTGATCCACACCATTTGCAATTGCCGCTAGCGTATTGGCAGTCGCCATGCCGAGATCGTCATGACAATGCGTACTTAACTGGATTTTCTCAATGCCAGGTACTGTCTCTTTGATCGTCTTGAACATACGTCCGAATTCATCCGGTGTGGCAAAACCCACTGTATCGGGTAGGTTGACTACCGTTGCACCCGCCCGAATCGCCATCGCTGTTACTTCGCATAGAAAATCAATCTCGGTCCGGCTGGCATCTTCTGCGGAGAATTCCACCTTATCAAAAAACTTGCGTCCGTAGCGAATCGCTGCTTCAGCCGTTTCCAACACTTTCGCTTTGTCCATACGCAGCTTATGTTCCCGGTGAATCGGTGAGGTCGCAAGAACAACATGCAAACACGGGTCAGCTGCAAATTTTAACGCTTCTACTACAGCGTCGATATCTTTGGTATGACAACGAGCTAAGCTAAGCAATGTGGCATCTTTAATACGCTTGGAAACCGCTCTAATACTTTCAATTTCGCCTGGTGATGTGGCCGCAAATCCCGCTTCAATTCGATCAATACCCAGACGCTCTAATTGAAGTGCAATCTCGATCTTCTCTTCCATCGTCAAGCTTACACCTGGGGATTGTTCTCCATCACGTAGCGTTGTGTCAAATACATAAATTTTTCTCATCATCATGACCACCTTTTCATTTTTTGAGTATCAAAAAAACCTCTCTCGCTCCTGCGCACGCAAAAATCTCGCGTTGCAGGGGCGAAAGAGGTTAACTTCCGCGGTACCACCCATGTTCACCGTCTATTTCACAATAAACGGCCTCAAGGGAATTCGGAGGATCACTCCGAGTTCCAGCACGATAACGGGTGCCACCGATGCTCCTTAGAGAGTTATTCTCTTTCGGGAGCATAGCTCCAAGGTGAGTTGGCTTGGGGATTAAGTCGGCGATTTCAGCTTGTTCGCCGCTCTCTGAACATAAGAGCCCTTATTGCCTGATCCTTGTCATTGCTATGTATATGATGATTTTAGATATCAAAAAACCCCTCTCATCCCGCATGCCAAATGGACATACTATAGGGACGAAAGGGGTTAACTTCCGTGGTACCACCCAAGTTCACCACACATTCAACGGAATGTGTAGCCTCAAGCAAATGAGGAAAATTAAATTTCCTGATCTGCGCACCATAACGAGTGCTAACCGGTTGTCCTTACACCTGATAACAGGTTCGGGATAACAGCTCCAAGGTGAGATGGCTTGGGGATTAAGTCGGTGATTTCAGCTTGTTCACCGCTCTCTGAACATAAGAGCCCTTTGTGCCTGATCCTCTTCACAGCCTTTGTTCTTAAAACTTGTAGTTATTATATGTCGATACTCCAAACTTAGTCAACAATCTTTCGAAAAAAAATATTAATCGCCTGTCATATCGTAGATAATTAACGCTATTTAACCATTCTGCTGAATTAACGAATTAATAAGGTATGCCATCATCTTCGGTGTATTCTTGATGAATCTTCTTTTCCAGAATCCGCTTAGCTACTACTTCAAACGGCTCGGGCTGCAGCAGCTCTACGGGAGAGAAGGCTTTGTCGAATGTAAATGAATCTCCCTCCAAAATAACCGCATACCGTCCGTCTAACTTAGCAATATGTATGAGCTCTCCAAAATCTGCAAGACGTCCCTTGACCATGGTGTCACCAATTCTAAATTTCAACTCGATCTCAGGTTTGATCTCTACAATTCGTTCTGCAGCCTCTGCTACTTGAGCTGGCTCCCATTTATCCTGGATATCTCTCTTCTCACTTGCTGCCCAAATCTCCAGTTCTTTCTCCACTTGCTGACGTTCTGACTCATTCTCATCAGGCCACTTGGTCTCAACATAAGTTTGGACAAACTCCATCACGTGTTCGTTCACGATTTCGGGTATGGACAATTCATAGGTTACAAATTTAAGAAAGTCCTCAAAATATCTAGCATGCGAGGATTGGTGTATTTTCAGTTCCCACTCATCAACCATCCCCTCTTCCTCCATATAGGGATATTGAATAGATTTCATACTGCGCGCACTGATCGCCATCTCTACTTGACTAATCAGACTTTGCTCATCCGAAATCCGTGCAATTTTTTGCTCAAAATCACATTTTAGGACAAAGATAAAAGGAACTTCTGAGACATTCGTAAGAACGGCTTGCACAATAATGAGTGCTCCCCCACGGACTGAACTCGTATCCAGATAACTACGTACTAAGTCATCACATGCATTCTTGTAATCTTCTTTATCTTCCGCACCACGTAGACGAGCGAACATATTAAAGTTGGGATTACTATCGAGCTCATAACCGGGTTCCACAATGAACCGGCCAATTTTGGTAGGTGCTTGTTCGGCTGAAGGGTTCTTCTCTACCTTGCGTTTAGCGATCCGGTTGAATTCACCGTCCAAGAACATTTTGATCTCACTATCTAGGTACTCGTATGCGTCCAGAGTCTGATAGTGTTTGTAGTTTTTTATGGTTTGACTTTCTTTACCTTCCACATTTATAACGAAAAAAGATAAATGCTTTATGCTAAATTTCATTCCTTGATTACTCCTTTTGCGAAGAATCTCAATTTTGAATAGGGACAATCCATTATAGCACGCCCCATAATCCTCCAGTAAGCGAACGATCGACACTATTCTTCAAAAAGGGCTTTATTTTTTAATGGTTGTTGTGGTTAAATTTCTTTTTTACAGAAGAGAAATGAAATAAGGGGATCGATAGTTTGAAATTGAGCGTATGATCAGAGTGCATTTTTTGATCTTTCTATTGTGAATTTTTCATATGATGTAATTTTTATGTATATACTTGGTTATTGGTTGATTTTGCTTGATTTCTAAAAAATAGTGCTTGTTCGCTCTTTAATCTAACCCCTGCTTATACCTTGGGGCGGGCTTGTTTATGGTACAATGAGATCATCATCTTGTCCCGTTGGAGGTACCGCAAAATGAACATACAAAAAGTAATTGACCGCAAAATGCTGGATGAGAAAGTAGTACATATGCCTTGGTTTGTTCAGCAGTTTATTGACTATAAGCTACCTGATCTATCCCCCTCTACTCTGCTAGAATATATAAGAGATTATGAACAATTCTTTCTCTGGCTTCGTGCCGAAGGTTTATCAACCGCAGAATCAAACGCTCAAATCACCTTAACTGATCTAGAAACGCTGCGTATGGAGAGCATTGTCGGCTACCGTTTACACTTAACTACACGGACTGAAGGAACGAATGCTAGGATTACCGTCTCCCGTAAAATGTCATCGCTTCGCTCTATGTTTCATTATTTAAGCCAAATTGCGGAGGATGAAGACTTCTACCCTTTGCTCAAGCGTAATATTATGGCCAAAGTGGAGATCAAACGGATTCATAAACCGAAGGATACAGCTGCCAAGCTAAAGGGGAAAATATTAGAGGAAGACGAACTACTGGAGTTCATCGGATACATATCGCATGGATATGGTGAAGACGTTAAGAACAATAAGCAAGCCCTGTATGCGTATGAACTCAATAAAGAACGAGATGCCAGCATAGCAAGCTTGATCCTAAATTCAGGATTGCGTGTCTCTGAGGTGGTTAATCTCAATTTACGAGATATCGATCTGACAAACAAATTGATGTATGTATACCGCAAAGGTAATAACGATGAGACTTTTAAAGCTCCTGTATATTTTCGCGAGCAGTCCTTAGATGATTTAACACAATATTTAGCCTTAAGAGAGTCTCGTTATCAAACACCAAAGAAAGAAAAAGCGTTGTTTATCGCTGTTCCGAACGGACAGAAGGAAGGTAAACGCATGACAAAAAGAGCTATACAGGCCATGATCATCAAGTACGCCAAACGATTTGGCAAACCTTATCTGACCGTGCATAAGCTCCGGCATTCTTTTGCAACTGATTACTACTTACAAAATGATATCTACAAGACCAAAGAACAACTTGGTCACGCCTCGACTGAGACAACTGAAGTGTATGCACATCTTACCGACAAAACGATGTCACAAGCGATCGAACGCCGTGCGGAAACCGAATCCTAGCTTTTTGGGACTCGGTTTTTTTTCAAACTCAACTAGGTAGTTTAATCACCTTGACCATCTCACCGGCCTCAATGCTCTCATTCGAAGGTGGAATGACAATTAGGACATTACTATCTTTGATCGTTATCATCACGTTAGATTCGTCTAGTTGAGCTGGGTATACAAGCACGCGACCATCCACAATCTCCTGCCGTCCCCGTACATAGCGGGTGAACTTGTTTGTTTTACTATAAGTCGTTCCTAATTCTGCTCTATATTCAGGTAAAAAGGGATTCGTAACACCCAGCATCCGACCAATTGCAGGACGAGCAAACAACTCAAAACCAACAAAACAAGCTCCCGGATTTCCTGACAAAGCGAATAGTAACTTACCGTTCTTTACAGCTGCAGTGGTTACACTCCCTGGCCTCAGGGTGACTTTGTTAAAGAGCTTTTCAACATCTTTTTCAGTGACTAAATCGGCCATAATATCATAATCACCAACCGACACTCCACCGGTCGTGATGACTACATCATATAGCGTTAACGCTTCCTCCACACGCTGCTTAGCAATGGTCAGATCATCAGAAATCATTTTGAGAATATGTGGCTCCCCACCAGCTTCTCTAACTTGGTTAGCCAACATAAAGGTGTTGCTATTGCGGATTCTACCATCCTGCAGCGGTTCATCAATGCCAAGTAATTCTGAACCTGTTGAGATAATAGCCACACGTGGCTTCTTGATCACAGGAACCTTATGTATACCAAAGGTAGCTAGCACGGATAATTCACCAGTTCCGAGCTTCCGCCCTTTATTTAGTATGATCTCCCCTTCTGCCAGCTCTTGGCCAACTGGTGTTATATTCTGGCCGGGTTTAATCTCGCGTTTAAGCTGAATATACCTTCTACCACGGTTTTCATTGGGTTCTGTCATTTCAAACATGATAACGGCATCTGCTTCATCGGGAACTTTGGCTCCTGTCATGATTCGCGACACCGTACCGGAGACAAGTTTAATTGAAGGAAGCGATCCACAAGGAATCTCATCTACTACTTCTAGATAGATTGGCTTGTCTGTAGAGCAGCCCTTAGTATCATTACTCAAAATCGCATACCCATCCATGCTGGATCTCCGGAAATGAGGATATGGATGTGGAGCGATCACATCTTCCGCCAGGATACGACCCCCAGACTCTGCTAGAGCGATCCATTCCGTATCTCCCAAATGCATATGAGGCATTATCAAATTTTGGGCATCAGAGACCAAAACAGCCTTACGCTTGAATTTATCGATAGTTAAACCCTCATGATGCAAGTAAAATCCCCTCCAATATTTCCTATCAAACTAGCAACTAAGATTCATTGTATATCGCGTTTTTGAGATAATGCAACCAAAAAACATACCTTTACGGGGCTACCTATTACAATTTCTTTCCTAAAGCTTAACCAATCTGGGTGTTTGCACATATGTTAATTCAAATAACTAAGAAAACTATTTGGGGGTCATTAAATGTATTGGGTAAACCCGTATTGGAGAAATTCCATGTTTCAGCCTGTTTGGTCAACTTCGACTCAACAAGCACTGGATTTAATAAAAGAAGCCGTACAAGGAGAACGAAATGACGAGTTGTTCTATGATGAACTTATTAAATTAGCACCAAATTCGGAGCAAGCGTCCATCATTACTTCAATTCGTGACGATGAACGAGGTCATAATTATATGTTCCGAGGTATGTATAAAGAGCTTACCGGCCAAGATATTAGCGGAATTAGCAATGAACAATACCAGCGAGTAGAGTCATATCTCACAGGATTACAGCGAGCTCTACAAGGTGAATTGGCCGCAGTTGAGAAATATCGAAAAATATGGTTTGGTTTGCCAGTCGGGATATATAAAGATACTGTATTTGGGATTATTTTAGACGAGTTAAAACATGCGAGTAAGTACAATTATTTGATTACTTTGAATCAAAATAATGGTAAATCCTAAAAAATAAAAATCCGGATTTCCTTAGTAAATGGAAAATCCGGATTTTGATATGAACACATCGATTAGCTTACTGTTGCTTGAGAAATTCCTCTAATAAAGAATCCGTTTTGGCGACAATAGACTTAATTTCCGCTTGACTAAGATCATCATAATGAATGCCCATGACGACAGTTACTGTTCTGTTCAACTCACCTGCAACGCGCTGTGCGAAATCTCCGCTGAGCGTGTGCTCCTTATGACCAGGAACAGCAGATGTTTGGACTTCGGTTCCCTGGTCGGTCCAATAAGCGGTGGATGCAGCACCAATATGAACTTCTCCACCGGTAATAATCAGCAAGAGGTCTCGCCCCATGGGTATGGCTTGCAGCTGCAAATCGTCAAATGTCATTTGGATGCTCCTTGTATTATGAAATTTGAAACAGTCCGCTGCGCGTGTCGTTTGATCCTTCGATCGCTGTTGCAGCCAGATTATTCGATTAACTAACACCTACTGGTGTAATAATCTGTCTGCAAAGGCGAACGCTTCGCTTCTCCAGATTCAAACGACCCGCTACGCTATCCTCACTCAAATAATACCGCGGATTTCATCCAGTGAGGTAATCTTCTCACGTTCCATGAGTTGTTCCAGGTCTTGCACTAGTTGCTGACCTCCGCGTAGATTAACAAAGTTATAAGTTCCAACTTGAATGGCAGCAGCACCAGCCATGATGAATTCTAAGATGTCCTCTGCGCTACAGATACCGCCCATACCAATTACAGGTATAGTTACAGCACGGCTCACCTGGTGAACCATGCGCAAAGCGATAGGTTTAATGGCAGGACCCGACAATCCAGCATATAAGTTATCGAATACACTACGCCGTTTACGGATGTCAATCTTCATCGCAGAGAATGTATTAATCAAAGATACACCATCCGCTCCTTCTTCTTGACACATCACCGCCATGCCAACAATATCCTCAGCGTTTGGCGATAGCTTAATAACGAGTGGTAAAGATGTAGTTGCGCGAATCTGTCTGACGACTTCTCTGGCAGTCTCTGTTTGAATACCATACGCCATTCCACCTGCTTTGACATTCGGGCAGGATATATTCAACTCAATCATATCAACGGCCTGACGGCCTGCAGCCATCCTTACCGTACTATCTTCATGAATGAGTCTTGCTCCCTCAACATAATCCTCGATGGTATTACCACCTAAGTTAACAATCCGAGCTAGATCTAACTTCTCCCAATGTGGACATTCATCACGTAGAAAAGCGGCTACACCAGGATTCTCCAACCCTACACTATTCAACATCCCCGAAGGTGTCTCATAAACCCGAAT
Organism: Paenibacillus anaericanus; assembly: GCF_003994475.1. GTDB lineage: Bacteria > Bacillota > Bacilli > Paenibacillales > Paenibacillaceae > Fontibacillus > Fontibacillus anaericanus. Next base: position 66,653 of record NZ_RZNY01000002.1, read on the forward strand.
CCCATCATTCCCGTCCTTCGGATACAGCGTCAGTCCCTTACCCGAGATTCCCCCAAGCTGGTTAATATCATACAGTGCTCCATATTCTTTCCCGAAACCGAACGTGCCGGATGCCATAATTACTGGATTCCTTAAATGAACCCCCGAAATATTACATGACAAATCTATCATGACAATACCACCTCCTCGGCGCGAAATACAGGACCATCCGTACAAGCCTTTCTACGCTTGTCCACACATTTGACGCTACATACAAGACAAGCTCCAATACCACATGCCATCCGATTCTCTAAGGATACATATACATTCGCTTTAGTTCCTGAACTGATCTGTTTACGTTGTACCGCCTGCAACATCGGATGAGGGCCACATGTAAAGATCGTATCATAGGCGTTAAAATCTACCTGATCCAGCACCGTTCCTCCGATATTAACTTCAACAGTACCCTTTGTTGCCTCTTGAAAGGCTTCTATCATGTAAGGATCTCTACTATATCCTAAAAATACATCCGCATTCGGAATGGTCCGCAGGGCATAGTAAAAAGGCGCGATGCCGATACCCCCGCCGATAAAAGCAGTCTTGCCCTTAGCTTCTGGAAAACCATTACCAAATGGACCTTCCAAAGTCAATTTATCTCCAGGTAGTAAGCGAGAAAACATCTCCGTACCTTCACCTGTTACTAAATATAGAAACTCAATTTTGTCCTCCGTCAGGTCAAAAATACTAAGTGGTCTGGACAGTAGAGGATACTTTTCCCACGATCTCAACATATAGAACTGTCCCATTACGCCACTAAACTGGCCAGCGACCTGTAGTCTATAAACATTAGGAGCTACTTGAACATTGGATATAACTTCTGACATGTAAATCCTCACCTCTCCCCACTATGTTACCGTATAACTTCTAATTTCTCTAATTAATACGACATATTTGCTTCATTTAAGATGCAATTTTTCCGAGTGTAAGTCTGTGACTTTTGTCACAATGAACAGCATGGAGTATTCTTATCATTCATTCTAAATCTCCTAATTATTTCTTAGGATATAATGTTTCACCTTTTTCAAGCATCGCAACAAACTGCTGAATACGTTTCATCCTAGTTTCTTGCTTCTTCGCTTGATGAATTCTGAATAGGATCGCATACTTATTTTGACTATCGAGACTATCATAAAATGTCTTCGCCTTGGTATTTCGCTCCAGTTCAATCGCTAAATCCTCGGGTAACGATGCGTTTCGCTGTGACTCATATGCCTTATCCCATTGACCGTTCTGTTTAGCTGTTTCAATCGTCTTTAATCCAGAGGGTTTCATTCTTCCCTTTGTAATAAGTAATTCAGCCTTTTCTTTATTTACTTTCGACCATATACTACTCGGCTTCCGAGGTGTAAATCGTTGGATCCAGAACACATCGTCCAGCTTTTCCTTCTGACTATCAATCCACCCATAACATAATAGGTTACGGAGATCATGCCAGAATCTTTCTTAGCGATTTGCAACCAGATTCCAGGTGAACTATCAAAATTGTCTCCAAGCCAATGTTCGAAAGAAAGTTCATCTTCACAATACAGAATCGGTAATTCATTGGACTTCTTGATCAATTCACATCACCCTTTCAAGTAGTTTACAACATTATAGCGAACAGTTACAGTCACCGCGAGTGCGCTATACCAAAGATAATTAGTACTTTTGTCCGTAACGTCATAAAATAGCCAGGATAAGGGAATACCAAAGAGTATCATCATGGAAAAGGAGAGGGTCTGCAGTGCCTAACATCAGAAGAGGACTTCTGATCGCTCTGACGGTTATGCTGACATTGTACTGCGTATCTTGGCCCGTTGTAGAGGCTGGACCAGAGCAAAACGATTCCACCAATACCACCACTACGGAATCTGTTTCAGCTGGCACTGAACCATTGAGTCTAGGAGAACTTCGACGTAAATATTCAGAGACATTCAAATTTCGTGGGCCTGAGGTTAAACAGGTGGCGCTTACGTTCGATGACGTACCTGATCCCAGATTTACACCCCAAGTTCTTGATGAGTTGAAGAAACAAGGAGTTAAGGCTACTTTTTTTGTTGTGGGAAGCCGCGCTAAGAAACATCCAGAATTGTTGCGTAGAATCCACCGTGAGGGCCATATCATCGGTAACCATTCCTTCAGCCATCCTCTTTTTAAGAACCGTTCAGTAGAGCAGTTTCAGAATGAAATACAAAGAACAGAGAAAATCATCCAACGAATTATCGGTTATAAACCCAAGCTCATACGCCCACCCTACGGTGAGATTAATGAAGCACAAGTCAAATGGGCTAAGCAACATGGATACAAAATTGTAAATTGGAATGTAGATTCACTCGATTGGAAAGGACTCGACAAGGAGACCGTGACACAAAATGTGCTCAGTGCTGTAGTTCCAGGTTCTATTGTGCTCCAACATGCTGGCGGTGGGGTGGGTTCAACATTAGAAGGTTCGGTGGAAGCGATCCCCGAAATCATTCAGTCCTTACGTAGCAAAGGATATCATTTTGTAACTCTGCCAGAACTGTTACAAACCAACAAAGCCAATTAACCAAGTAGAGCACACAAAAAGAACCAGTTCCCGTGTTGGGGCTGGTTCTTTGAGGTATAACTATTTATTCATTGATGATATACAATTTAACATCTTGATAACCGAATTGACTTACAGAACTTGCACTGCCAGGGATAAAGATGTCGATGCGATTACCTTTGATTGCACCACCTTGATCCGTAGCCGTAGCTACAAATGCATTGTTCGGTAGACCCGGATGACTATGTCCTGTAACGAGTACTTTAGTCCCCATCGGAATTACTTTCGGATCTACAGCGATAGTCCCAAGCTTCAATGGGTTACCATAGTAATCTACTGCACCCCATTTTCCATTCTCACTCGCAGCTGCAGAATAAGCCGAAGCTTTTACATTAATCGTATCAGAATAATTGAAGGCTTTACCCCATGCTTGAACTACCTTTTCATTTGAGAATACTTTTAGAGTAGAAGAAACTTCTGAATTCGAGCTGAAGTTGCTATCTCCGTTAGCAGAAGCTTGTGGCACTGTGCTTACCCCATCTGGGATCGTAATGTTTAAGCCTTCATAAATATTAGCTGCTTCAATATCTGGATTGGCACTCATTAACTTCACTAAGTTAACATCGTACTTCTGAGCAAGAAGATAGAACGTGTCGCCCTCCTTTGCCTTATGTACCGAATCCGCATATACTGGTAAACCCTGAGCTACTACAGTTAATCCTACGGCGATAATTGCCGCTTTAATTGTTCTAGTAAAATAATGATGTTTAAACATGAAATACCTCCTAAGATTTATTGCTCATTGAATATATCACATTTTTGTAACCATTTGGCGTTGAAATTGTTTCCAATTTGTAATAACTCTTGCGGCTGTAAGCAAAAATAGAGGTACAGCCCAGGGCTGTACCTCTCAAAAATTACATTTCACTTACATAAATATCCTCTATGCAGACAAGCATTTCATGTTATTAGAGAACCTTACTAAGAAAATCCTTCGTACGCTGATGTGTCGGTGAACCGAAGAGCTGTTGTGGAGTACCTTGCTCTAGGATGACACCTTGATCCATAAATAGAATCCGGTCACCCACTTCACGGGCAAAGCCCATCTCATGCGTTACGATAACCATCGTCATGCCTCGTTCCGCGAGATTCTTCATGACATCAAGCACCTCTCCAACCATTTCGGGGTCAAGCGCTGAGGTAGGCTCGTCAAATAGCATCACATGAGGTTCCATAGCTAGTGCACGAGCTATGGCGATCCGCTGCTTCTGCCCACCCGATAATTGAGAAGGATATGCGTCACGTTTATCTTCTAATCCAACCGTATGCAGCAATTCCATCGCCAATTCCTCGGCCTTGCTCTTGTCCATCTTCCGAACTTGGATCGGAGCTAATGTGATATTGTCGATCACAGACTTATGAGGGAATAGGTTAAACTGCTGAAATACCATCCCCATCTTCTCGCGTGTTTTATTAATATTGTGTCCCTTAGCGGTAATAGATTCACCTTCGAACTGAATTTCTCCCAGAGAAGGTTCTTCTAACAAATTGATACAACGTAAGAATGTGCTTTTACCTGAGCCGCTCGGACCGATCACCACGACGACTTCTCCTTGCTTAATTTCCAGATCGATGCCTTTCAAAATATGCAAAGGACCAAATTTTTTGTGCAAATCCTTAACGGTAATCACTGGCCTTCAACTTCCTTTCGAACACACCCAAAATTCGGGAGAATGTAAATGTCAAAATGAAATACATCACAGCAACAACCAGATATGGCGTCATTCCGTCATAAGTTATCCCCACTACTGCACCTGATTGGAACATCAATTCTGTAACTCCAATGAAGGATACTATCGATGATTCCTTGATAATCGTAATAAATTCATTACCAATAGCCGGAAGAACTGATTTGATTGCTTGAGGAATAATAATATGTCTCATTGACATGCCTCGTGTCATTCCAAGTGAGCGTGCTGCTTCGCCTTGCCCACGATCCACTCCTTGAATACCTGCGCGGAATATCTCTGCCAAGTAAGCAGAGCTATTGATCGATAATGTTATGGCACCAGACTGAATCGGTGTGAAATTAATACCAAACGACGATAATCCGTAATGAATAATAAAGAGTTGAACGAGCATTGGCGTGCCACGTAGAAATTCAACCCAAGCATGCCCAATAAAGCGGACAACCGCCCATTTAGACATACGAATAAGAGCCACAGCAAGGCCTAAAATAAAGCCACACAATACCCCAATCGCCGCGATTAATAATGTATATTGAATGCCTGTTAGAAAGTAACTTCTATAATCCCAAAATATTGTAAAAAAATCCATTAGAAAATCATTCCTCCACTTCAACTACTGTACAATCCAAATTAACTTAATCAAAAAAATAGAAAAATAGCGAATATGATTCGCTATTTTCGGTAAGTCTGAATATCTTGCTTGCAGGTTCAATTTATTTCTCTGCTAGAGCACTCGCTTCGGTTACAAACTTATCGATACTGCCATCTTTGATCAATCGATCAAGTGTCGTATTCACTTGGTCTAGAAGTTCTTTGTTACCTTTCTTAACACCAACAACATATCCTTTTACTTCTTCGCCTGTATCCGGTATAGCATCGGTAACAACAATACCTTCAACATTCTTCACGAACGATGCCGCTACTGGGCCTTCGATGATAGCTACATCCACACGTCCTGATGTTAGTTGCATAATGATATCCGAGATTTTGGCGAGTGATGTGATATTCGCTCCCGCAATTCCCTTCGCGATATCTTCTTGGATTGAGCTCTTCTGAACGCCAATCTTTAATCCTTCCAAGGATTCCATCGTTGCATACTTATCTTTGTTTTCTGTAAGAGTTACGATGGATTGCTCTGCATTGTAATAAATTTGTGACATGTCAATTTGTTCAGCGCGTTCTGGCTTAGGGCTCAGACCGGAAATTACCAAATCAACCCGTTCACTCGACAATTCATTTAACAAGGAGTCAAATATCATGTCTTTAATAACTAGTTCTGCTCCCATATCTTTAGCAATTTCCTTCGCTATTTCAACATCGAATCCGACGATTTCATCTGCTCCACTCTCATTCTTAATATGAAATTCGTATGGAGGGAAATCAGCACTCATCCCAATTGTTAAAGTCTTCTTATCCCCATTTGTATCCTTATTCGATCCACATGCAGCAAGTATGCTAGTTGCAGCTACTAAGCATATTATTAATATACCCCATTTTTTCATTAGTCTCTCTCCTGTCGTTATAAAATTTCGTTGCGCCTCAGACATGGGATAATTATAGACGCCATTGCATATGTATGCAATTGTTATTTCAAATCGTTCACTATTTATACACAACTCATGAATATTACTAGCTTTAATGACCGCACTTAAAAATGGGAATAATGGTTCAGACAACTTATCTTTTGGTTATTAATCACCTGATATACATTTACATTATGGAGGTGGCCTCATGCTACTTGAAGCTTGTTACCATGTGCCCAGAGACAAATGGGCTTACGCATATGATGTCACAACTATTCATTTGCGATTACGTACAAAACGTGACGATGTAGAGCATATTTTCGCTATGACAGGCGATAAATACGATTGGAACCGCACCTTTCAAGAGATCCCTATGGAAATTATCGCTCACGATGCGATGTTCGATTACTGGGAGGTTGCTGTAAGACCTAAGTACAAAAGGCTTTCCTATGCGTTTAAACTCACTGCGGGTACGGAAACTGTCTATATGCTGGATACTGGAATTCAGCATCAAGCTCCCAATCCTCCTGGTGAATTGTATGAATTTTCGTACATACATGAAATCGATGTATTCAAAGTGCCGGATTGGGCCAAACAAGCTGTCTTTTATCAAATTATGCCGGAACGATTCGCCAACGGTGATCCCTCAAATGATCCCGAGCTTACTGCCCCTTGGGGTGGTAACCCAACAATCGATAATTTCTTCGGAGGAGATTTACAAGGTGTGTTAGATCATTTAGATCATCTATGTGATTTAGGGATTAATGCTATTTATTTCACTCCACTCTTCGTATCCCCATCCAATCATAAATACGATACGGTTGATTATAAGAAAGTCGACCCTCATTTTGGAGACAATGCTTTACTGAAAAAAGTAGTTGAGACCTGCCACAGCAGGGGAATCCGTGTCGTGTTAGATGCAGTGTTCAACCATTGTAGTGAACAATCCCCACAATTTCAAGATGTTCTTAAGAATGGCGAGCAATCCAAGTACGCTGATTGGTTTCATATCAATGAATTCCCTGCCGCTGTCAAAGTGGGAATCCCGACTTATGATACATTTGGCTTTTTTGGAAATATGCCCAAATTTAATACCGCTAATCCTGAAGTCAAAGAATACCTGCTTGGAGTGGCTGAATACTGGATTAAGGAAATTAAGCTTGATGGTTGGCGATTGGACGTCGCAAATGAGGTGGATCATCATTTCTGGAGAGATTTCCGTAAAGTCGTTAAGAAAGCCAACCCTGAAGCATATATCATTGGAGAAGTGTGGAGTGATTCGCTAAATTGGCTCCTCGGAGATCAATTTGACTCGGTCATGAACTATCCTTTTGCCGATGCTGTTCTGCAATTTTTTAATGGTGGAATGGATGGTTACAGCTTTTCCAATGAAATGGGCTCCCTCATCATGCGCTATCCACAACAGACGAATGAGGTTGTATTTAACATGCTCTGCAGCCACGACACAGCACGGCTCTTGACCCGTGTTGGAGGAGATAAGCGGAAGCTCAAGCTCTGCACAGTATTCTTATTCACTTATATGGGGACTCCTTGCATTTACTACGGGGATGAGGTTGGACTGACAGGAAACGGTGATCCCGATTGCCGAAAATGTATGGAATGGGACCCTAAAAAGCAAGATCGTGAATTATTCGATTTCTACAGAATGATGATCTCACTTCGCAAAAAACACACCGCCTTAACTCAAGGCCGATTCCGTTTTTTACAGGCAGGGAAAAATGATGGCTGCATCGTTTACGAACGAATCGACGATTCCATGCATTTTATCATTTGGATGAATAATACGGATAAATCAAGTACCTTATCACACCGCATGGAAACCAACGATTGGCGTGATGCTTTATCTGGAGATAAAGTAGAGACACAGAAAGGTTCGATGAACATTGGGCTAGATCCCTTTGGATTTCGAATACTGTACCGCGAGTTGAAAAAACGGTAAATAAGTTGATCTGCTATAAGAGTAAACACAAGAATGGGGTCTTATGACCCCATTCTTGTGTTATCTACTCATGTTACCTTGACTAAAAAGGCCTTAGAAATGTGATACTAATTGCACTAAGTGATTTTTATTACAAAGTCATATTGCCGCCTCCAATATACGTATTATTCCACACACTTGAAGGGATGAGAATTATGAAATTGCAAGGGAAATCCGCCGTGATCACAGGTGCCGCATCGGGTATGGGTAAAGAAATGGCTTTACTTTTTGCGAAAGAAGGAGCTCAAGTTGTTGTCGCTGATCTTAATGATACAGCTATAAACTCAGTGGTTCAGGAGATTACTACTTCTGGAGGATATGCTCGTGGGGTTGTAGCAAACGTTACCAAAGAAGAAGATGTGGCCCGTATGATCGATACGGCTGTACAAAGCTTCGGCAAACTCGATATTCTAGTCAATAATGCTGGGGTTATGGATCAAATGATGACAGCTGAGTCTGTCAGTGATGAGATGTGGAACAAGGTGATGGAGATCAACGTGACCGGGCCGATGCGAGCCATCCGCAGAGCTATTCCCCTCATGAAGCAGCAAGGTCAGGGTGTCATTATTAATACTGCCTCAATAGGTGGACTTTACGGATCACGAGCCGGCATTGCCTACACTGCTTCGAAACATGCCGCTATCGGCCTCACCAAGAACGTAGGATTTCAGTATGCCAAACTTGGCATACGCTGCAATGCGATAGCACCTGGCGCCGTTTCAACAAATATTGGCATTGGTATGAATGAGGCCGACCCATATGGGATGGAGCAAGCGATGTCCGGCATGACAATACAACGCACCGATGCAGCAGATCCGAAACAAATTGCCACGATAGCTTTGTTCCTAGCCTCTGATGATTCAAGTTTCGTTAATGGAACTGTAGTTACTGCAGATGGTGGATGGACAGCGTATTAGATGAAAAAACGGCTACCTTCTGAGACGATTCAGAAGATAGCCGTTTATTTTTATTCACCCTTATGGAACCTTATTCAGAACACGGAAGGTTCCTGTTCCGAAAGCGCATAAATCTCCATTCTCTGTCCTTGCAAAAGCTTGGGTTGTGATCATTTTACGAGAACTGTGAATGATTTCAGCGGTTACAAATACTCGCCCTTTCTCTGTCGGCGCTACATAGTTCATCGTTAGATTACTTGTAACTACGTTATCATTGGGTCTGGCAATCATCGCAATCAAGCCCATACCTGAATCAATTAATGTTGCATGGACACCTCCATGAAGGATTCCGATTAGATTCAAATGATGCGGTTTAATCTCAATGGACACGACCACCTTAGACTCACTCAGTTCCTCAATTTCACACCCAACAAATCCCCAGAACGTAGACTCAGCTATTTTCCCCCAATGTTCCAAGTCAGGGTAAATGTCATTGGAATCGGCTGTCATAAATAACCCTCCTAACTCCTTCTTCCATAGCACCGATAGTTTACTATTAAGAGATATTTACCTGAGATACGCTATGTTTGTTACTTCGTCGTCTTGTTGTTATCTTCCTCAATCAGTTTACGACGCAGTACTTTCCCAACTAATGTTTTTGGAAATGTATCACGAAACTCATAAATTTTCGGAACTTTATACACCGCCAGTTTATCTTTACACCACCTCTGAAGATCCTCCTCGTTAGCTGTAGATCCCTCTTTAAGGATAATGTAGGCTTTCACTGTCTCACCACGGTAAGGATCCATGACACCAGCAACAACAGCTTCTTCCACATCCGGATGCTCAAACAGTACCTCTTCCACTTCTCGTGGATAAATGTTGTATCCTCCAGCGATAATCAAATCTTTGCGACGGTCTAGTATATAAAAGAATCCTTCGGCGTCCATCCTGGCCAAGTCTCCTGTATATAACCACCCATCACGAAGTGTCTTGAACGTTTCTTCTGGCTGTTTCCAATATCCCCTCATGACCTGCGGACCGCGGATAATCAACTCTCCAATTTCACCTTGGGGCATCTCTTCTCCCGAATCCGGATGGATAATACGAGCCTCGGTGTCTGGAAAGGGGATACCAATAGAGCCAATTTTTCGTTTCTCCCAAATATTGTTCACATGCGTCACTGGTGAAGCTTCTGTCAGACCGTAACCTTCAATCAGTTTGCCCCCGGTAATGCTCTCGAACCGGTCTTGCACATCACGAGGTAAAGAGGCAGCACCACTAATACAGACTTTTACAGAGGATAAATCATATTTTTGAAGATCAGGATGGTTAATCACCGCAATGTACATGGTAGGTGCTCCAGGAAATACGGTTGGCTTCAAACGATCCATAGACTTCAGCACCTGATTAATATCAAACCGTGGCATTAGAATTAATGTACCGGCCATATGAACAGATTGATTAAGCAATACCGTCATTCCGAATACATGAAAAAAAGGCAGGGCTGCTAAATAACGTTCCTTTCCCATTTTGGCACGGTAAAACCAAAGCTTCGTTTGGATGGTATTCGCAACCAAATTCGAATGCGTAAGCATGACACCCTTTGCGAGCCCCGTTGTCCCGCCCGTATATTGAATGAGCGCTAAATCCTTGTTCGCATCAATGGAGGTTTGAGTAGGTACTGCAGTTGAATGTTTCAAGAACAACAAGAATGGCAACACGCTGTTACTGTATGTGACAGGTTTTCCCGTCTTTTTTTGTGTTAACGGATATAACAGATTTTTAGGAAATGGTAAGTAATCCTTAACAGATGTTACTAGAATATAATTTAACGGTGCTTTCTCCGTCGCTTTCTTCACCCGATCTACTAGAATGTCCAGTGTCACAATCATCTGCACATCCGCATCTTTCAATTGATACTCCAATTCGCGTGGCACATATAGAGGGTTCGTCATGACAACGATGCCACCCATCAGAAGCGTACCATAATATGCGATCACAGCTTGCGGACAGTTCGGTAGCATGATCGCCACGCGATCTCCTTTACGAATACCCAGCCCCAGCAGCGCATTCGTAAAACGGTAGACTGAATCCAACAAGACGCTGTATGACATCTTTTTACCAAGAAAATCAAGGGCTATATGCTCAGGAAATCTCTCTGTAGACTGTATTAAGAACTGCGCCAAATTCTGCTTCGGATAATCATATGTTATGGGTACTTCAACCGGATAATGTTCTAACCATGGTTTGTTGTTCATTCTGGTCACCCCATTCTCAAGAATCCCTCAGTCATCTTTTGATCACGATGCGTATCGAGGAGCGGAATCGACATCGAATCTTGAATTCAGCCGGGACTTCCGGTGCTCACGTAGGTTTTCCCTACGCTCCGCTCCTCATTCCCGGCTTCATCCAACATTCTCGGTGCTGAAAAGCTGACCTTTTGATCACAAAGCGTATCAAGCTGCGGAATCGACATCGCACTTAAACAACATACTTCTCCGCCTCGATCACTTTTGCAGCAATTTGTCGTTTCAGGCCAAAGGTGTTGATTTGGGTTCTTCTTGTCAGTTTTTTGAGTACAGAAAGCCCTGTTCGAAGTGTATCTCCTGATTCCATAGCAGCCAGAACTTCACGCGCCCGGCATTCGATCACATCAAACTGCTCGTGTATAAAGGCCATTGTCATATGAATCGCATTTGCCGCTTTGACTTCTCCTACTTGATCCACCAGCTTCATTGTACGAAGTAAAGCGCTTTCCATTGCGAACACCAAGATCATCATATCTGCCAGATGGCTTAGGATCTCTTGCTCTTGTTCTAACTTCATTTGGTACTTTTGCACGGCTTGTGCACCAACCATCAGGAATATCTTCTTCGCCATGGACAATAAATGCTTTTCTTGCTCTAGCGTACCTTCGAATGATTGGGTCGGAACTAACCCTAATATCTCCGACTGTAATGCTTTTTGCATCAAAGGTAACTCGCCTTTCATTGCCCGTTTGATTAACGTCCCTGGGATGAGTAAGCGATTAATTTCATTTGTCCCTTCAAAAATCCGGTTAATTCTAGAATCACGGTAATTTCGCTCAATCCGGTACTCTTGAATAAAGCCATATCCTCCGTGAATCTGCACCCCTTCATCCACGATGAAGTCAAGTGTTTCGGAACCAAATACTTTATTAATGGAGCATTCTAATTGATACTCTGCAATCGCTTTGGCAGATTGATATCCCACATTTAGGCTATCATAATCAACTTCAGCTAAACCGATATCAAATAGTCCCGCCGTTCGGTAAACCATACTCTCCAACACATAAGTTCGAATGTTCATGTCCGCCAGTTTTTTGCCGATGAGCGGAAAGGAGGAAATTTTACGATCAAACTGTGAGCGTTCATTAGCATAACTAGCGGCGTACTCGATTGAATCTTTGGAAGCACCAACACAACCCGCAGCCAATTTGAAACGCCCTATGTTCAAGATATTAAATGCGATTAAATGTCCTTTGCCTACTTCCCACAACAAGTTTTCTACAGGAACTTTGACATCCTCCAGAATTAATGGACATGTGGATGAGCCCTTGATGCCCATTTTCTTCTCTTCCGGACCAATGCTGACCCCAACCATGGTACGTTCCACAATAAAGGTACTGAAATCCGTACCATTCACTTTGGCATACACAATAAATATGTCAGCAAAACCAGCATTCGTAATGAATTGCTTGCTCCCATTGAGAATGTAATATTGACCATCTTCTGTTAAAGTAGCTGTTGTCTTGGCACCGAGGGCATCCGATCCTGAAGAGGGTTCCGTCAAACAATAAGCGGCAATTTGCTCACCTGAAGCGAGCGTAGGCAAATACTTCTGCTTCTGTTCCTCTGTTCCAAAATAAACAATAGGTAGCGTACCAATGCCTACATGAGCACCATAGGACAAGGAGAACGACGAGGCCTTTGTCAGCTTCTCCGTAATCAACGTGGAACTTACTTTATCCAGTCCGAAACCTCCGTAGTTTTCTGGAACTTCAGCACCCAGAAGCCCAAGCTCACCTGCCTTTTGCAACAATTGCACGGTCAATCCATAGTTCAACTTTTCAATTTCTTCGTCCCTCGGAATAATTTCACCGGCCACGAATTTTTCCGTTGTTTCCGCAATCATCCGGTGTTCTTCGGTGAAGTCTTCTGGAGTCACAATCTGCCGATAATCGATATCCTCAATCATGAAACTTCCGCCCAATACTTTGTTCATCATCTTAATCACCGTTCCCCTCTCCTTTATCCGCATGAGTGAATATCATTGCGACCTACGGATGCACTTCAAATACGCCTGCGGCTCCCATTCCACCCCCTATACACATCGAGACAACGCCGTAACCCCCACCACGCCGCCGCAATTCTTGAATCAGCGTAGTCGTAAGTTTTGTGCCTGTGCAACCTAACGGATGTCCGAGTGCAATGGCCCCGCCGTTCACGTTGACGATCTCTTCGTTAATTCCAAGCTCGCGAATGACATGCACACATTGGGAGGCGAAAGCTTCATTAATCTCAAAGAGACTTACATCATCAAGCGTAATCCCTGCCATTTGCAGTGCTTTTGGAATCGCTTTGACAGGTCCGACACCCATCATTTCCGGCTCCACACCTGCTACTGCAAATGATCTGAACGTTGCTAGCGGCTCTAGCCCGAGTTCATCGGCCTTCTCTTTGCTCATGATGACAACTGCAGCTGCACCGTCACTTGTCTGAGAAGCATTTCCTGCTGTAACCGTACCTCCTACTTTAAATACCGACTTCAGCTTACCCAGTGCTTCAATCGTTGTATCCGCACGAACGCCTTCATCGGTATCAAAAACAAATGATTTCACCCGGACTTTGCCGTTATCATCCACGCTTTTCAATTCTGCATGAATAGGAATAATCTCATCTTTAAATTTCCCCTCAGCTATCGCCCTGACTGCTTTCTCATGCGATCTAGCTGCAAAAGAATCCTGATCTTCACGAGATATACTAAATCTCTCCGCAACACGCTCAGCCGTATGCCCCATTCCAATATAGACTTCAGGCATTTCCTCGACTATTCTCGGATTAGGCGAGACCTTAAAGCCCGTCATCGGTACGCTGCTCATACTCTCTACCCCGCCGGCGATCAGAATCTCGGAATGCCCCAACATAATCCGTTCGGCAGCGAAAGCTATAGACTGTAACCCAGAAGAACAAAAGCGATTGATCGTTATGGCTGGAACCGTCACTGGAAACCCAGCATATAGCGATATAATGCGGGCAAAATTCAAACCCTGTGCTCCTTCCGGCATAGCACAACCGATAATTATATCCTCTACATCCTCCTTTTTCAGACCGGGGGCTCGATCTATTACCGCTTCCAGAACGACCTTCCCCAACTCATCCGCACGTGTCTGCACTAGACTTCCCTTCTTGGACTTCCCGATCGCAGTACGTGCCATGGATACGATGACAGCTTCCTTCATACCATCCTCACTCCCCGAAATGTTAATTTCGTAGTGCCTTACCTTTCGTCAACATATGGTGCATCCGTTGTTGGGTCTTAGGCTCCCCGCACAAACTAAGGAATGCTTCCCGTTCCAGATCGAGCATATACTGTTCACTCACAAGAGTACCTGCTGGTACATCACCTCCGGCAAGGATATGAGCTAGTTTCTTGGCAATGAGGAGATCATGATCGCTGATATACCCACTTTCTCTCATTCCAAGTGCCCCTAGTTGCAGGACTGCTTTCCCTTCGCTACCTACGACCTGAAATCTCTCTTGTGGGATCGGTTCATAACCTGCTTTACTTATCCGTAGTACAGACTGTTTGGCCTCATATATTAAATGATCCTGATTCGCGATAATGCGATCTGATGAACGTAGATATCCTAATCTTTTGGCATCGTGACCACTAGTCGATACTTTAGCCATGCCTATCGTTTCAAAAATATGATTTATATAAGGTTGAAGATCTGCATCTGTATTCCCTACATGTTGACTTGCCCGCATGGTGAGTTCCTTGCATCCCCCGCCCGCAGGAATGAGTCCCACTCCAAATTCAACTAAACCGTAATATGTTTCGGCTGCTGCAATGACTTGATCCGCAGGCATACAAGCTTCTACTCCCCCGCCTAAGGTCATCCGATGAGGAGCGGCGACAACGGGTTTATCGAATCTTTTCACTTTGTACATCGTGTTCTGGAACATCCGGATAATGCTATCAATCTCATCCCACTCTTCATCCTGGGCTTCCATCAACAGCAACATAATGTTGGCCCCTACACAGAAGTTCCGGCCCTGATTAGCAATGATCAACCCTTCAAAGTTACTGCGTACTTCTTCCAAGCTATGTTGAATCATCATTAAGATATCTGCACCAATGGCATTGTTAGGCGAATGAAACTCTAAACAGGCTACACCATCTCCCAGATCGATCAGACTTGCACCTTCATTACCTTTCACAATCTTGTTCTGCTCTTTCAAGCTACGCAGCGAAATGATTTCCGTTGGTTGTTCAACCTGCTTATAACTCTGCTCAGATACATAATATAAAGTTCCATTTTCCTTCTGATAGAACGATTGATTTCCCTGTGCGATCCATTCCTTCACCCACGTTGGAACACTCAGCCCTTCCTTTTCCATGCGCCCCACGGATTTGACCAGCCCAATTGCATCCCATGTCTCAAACGGACCCAACTCCCAATTGAAACCCCACTTCATCGCTTCGTCGATTTCATTAATTGAATCGGCAATTTCACCTACTTTTTCAGCGGAGTAAATCAACACATGTTTTAGAATATTCCAGGCAAATTCTGAATAACGATCACCCGCTGTAATGAGTGCTTTGGTCTTCGCCCTAGCCCCTTTTGCCAGTTTGGCCGCTTCCAAAGAACCAGAAGTCACCTTCTTTTGTGGAACATAATCCAGGGTTGAGAGTTGCAGTGATAATATTTCACTACCGCTCGCTCCTTTTTTCTTCAAATAGAAACCTTGCCCGGACTTCTCGCCTAGCCATCCTTTTTCGACCATGTTGCTCATTACTTCAGGAACTGTAAAAGCTGCCTTCTCCATTTCATCTGTTACATTTGCGTATACATTTTCTGCCACATGAATGAATGTATCAAGTCCGACTATATCTAATGTTCGGAAAGTTGCACTTTTCGGGCGCCCCATAGCGGGTCCAGTAACCGCATCCACTTCCTCCACAGTGAAACCTTGTTCTACCATCGCTTGCAAGGTAATGAGAAGCCCATAAGTACCAATTCTGTTCGCAATAAAATTAGGTGTATCCTTGGCTAAGACCACACCTTTACCTAGAACTTTTTCACCCAAGGTTCTCATCTGCTGGACAATCGCTGGATCAGTCAGAGGTCCGGGAATGATCTCTAGCAACTTCATATAACGAGGTGGGTTGAAGAAGTGTGTTCCTAAAAAATTCCGCTGAAAGGCTTCGCTACAATCTGCCACCATCTCATGAATAGATATCCCTGACGTATTGGAGCTCACAATCATCCCGGGTTTCCAATAACGTTCCACATTGCTGAGAAGATCCTTTTTGACCTGAAGATTCTCGACAACAACCTCAATCACCCAGTCCACGTCTACAATCTGCGACAGGTGATCCTCCAGATTCCCCGGCGTTATCCTCTCTGCAAAAGTAATGTCGTAAAGAGGTGAAGGCGTACTCTTGCTCAATTTCTCCACTGCTCCCGTGGCGAACCGATTTCTAACCACAGGATGATCGAGTGTATATCCTTTCCTAACTTCATCATCAGTCAACACTTGAGGTACCCTATCCAACAATAAACACTGAATTCCAACATTAGCCAGATGAGCAGCAATACCAGAACCCATAATTCCCGAGCCGATGACAGCCGCCTTACGAATGGATTTGTTCATCTTTCTACCTCCAGTTCTGATCAGTTCTACTAACGAATGGGATGATCTCCAAATACGGATTGCTCCAAGATTTCTGCAATATCCTTCGCCTTAACCATTTCCTCAACTTCCTTCATCTTGGTGCCGTCCTCCATCATCGTTAGACAATATGGGCATGCGCTGCTAATGACTGTTGGATTCACTTCTAGCGCCTGCTCCGTACGGGCCACATTTACTCGCTTACCCGCTGTTTCCTCCATCCACATCATCCCGCCACCAGCACCACAACACATCCCATTCTCGCGAGACCGCTTCATTTCCGCTACTTCTACGCCAGGTATGGCTTTCAGGATATTACGTGGCTCGTCATATACATTGTTGTAGCGCCCAAGATAGCAAGAGTCGTGATACGTAATTCTCTCCTTCACTTCATGACGGGGATGCAACTTCCCAGCTTGAATTAGTTGATCCAGTAACTGTGTGTGATGGTAGACTTCCACCTCCTCAAGTCCGAATTGGGGATACTCATTCTTCAATGTGTTGAACGTATGTGGGCACGCGGTAACGATCTTACGAACCCCGTATCCTTGGAAAATCTCAATGTTGTCAGCACACAGCTGTTGAAATAACATTTCATTGCCCATCCGGCGAGGGGTGTCACCTGAGTTCTTCTCCTCATTTCCCAGAATGGCAAAAGAAATGCCAGATTCATTCAATAACCGGGCAAAGGCCCTCGAAATCGAGCGACTCCGAAGATCGTAGGAGCCCATCGAGCCTACAAAAAACAAGTATTCAAAGTCAGGGTTTTCCTTCACTGTTGGAACCTTAATGCCCCCAATATCTCCAGTCCATGTGGCTCGGTCATTCCGGTTCAGGCCCCAGGGATTGCCCTGCCGCTCAATATTCTGCATGGCACGTTGTCCCTCATGAGGAACACTTCCCTGCATCAAGACTAAATGTCTGCGCAGATCTATAATCTTATCCACATGTTCATTACTTACCGGACATTGATCTTCACAATTACGACAGGTCGTACAGGACCAAATTTCCGCTTCGGTCATGACATCTCCGATGAGTTCTAATTGTTCAGGTTTCTTATCTCCTTTGACCCAAGTTGTTTTATGCCAGTCAAGTGTTGGCACGATATTCGTGATCCCTTTTTTATCATTCTCGTGCCACGAGGTATGCTCTTCCTCCTTTGTAACTAGTGAATGAGCCCCATTCGTTGCAAATAAATAACTAGGTACCCAAGTTGATTTTCCGGTTACTGCCGTTCCTTTCTCCACCATATGATCCCTGAGTTTCGTAATGAGGTGCATGGGTGATAACACCTTGCCCGTATTGCTTGCAGGACACACATCGGTGCACCTTCCACATTCCACGCAAGCATAGAAATCGAGCATTTGTTTCTGAGAGAAGTCCTCGATCTTACCAACACCAAAATTCTCTGCTTCTTCATCTTCTAAATTCAACTTTGTGAGCCGGCCTACAGGTTCACTACGACGGAACCAAATGTTAAGGGGGGCGGTCATAATATGAAAATGTTTCGACTGCGGCACATACACCAGAAATGATAAGAGGATCAGGAGGTGCATCCACCAAAATCCAATAAACCAGCCATATGCCGTACTACTTGAGATTCCAGTAAAGGCGACAGCAATGATGGAGGAGATCGGAGCGTAACCACTAAACTTCAGATCCAGCCACAAACGTTCGAAACTTAGACTGAGTACGACAGACAACATCAAGAAGAAAATGAAAAAGACAACGATACTAGGCTTCCAGCCCCTTTTTAAGCGAGTCAGCTTTTCTCCATAACGACGATAAGTTGCGTAGCCCATAGCGATCAAGATCAGAACCACGGTCACTTCCTGCATTAGGCTGAACACTTCATAACCTGGAATCGGCAAGTGTTTCCCTGCTGTTATACCTTTTACAATCAAATCCAAGGCTCCGAACTGTAAAATAATGAATCCGTAAAAAATAAGGATGTGCATCAATCCACTTTTAGGATCCTTCATCAACTTCTTCTGACCAAATACCTGTGACAGGAACTCTGCCCATCTTCCTTTACCCCGCTGCTTGAAGTCCGCAGGTACTCCGAGTTTTAAGTACAGATAGCGATGATAAATGGCTTTATAAAATAAATAGAACCCATATCCTGTTACCGCCAGGAACAACATGAAATTCGTAATCTGCCACCCCATCTCTCCCCCGTCCTTTCTATTTTTGTGAAAAAAGTGTCACCAACCTGTGTTTAAGAAAGCGTTCACATAATATACATGTACAAAGATCATAAAGAGAATTTTGACACTTTCACTTTTGCCTTTAGTTCAATCTATATAGAGAACAGATAAATTTCATGCACTATTTTCCAGAAGATCGGAATAAAAATGAATGAAACCTCATTCATTAAATCCAAATACTAATACTGAGGTGTCTCCATGACGGGTAAAAAACAAGAAAAATTCGAACTAATTTTAGAAGCCGCCCTAAAAGTCATTGCCGAAAACGGCTTTCATGGTTCGCAAATTTCCAAAATAGCAAAGGAGGCTGGGATTGCCGATGGGACCGTTTATCTTTATTTTAAGAACAAAGAAGATATTCTCATCTCCCTTTTCCAACAACGATTGGGTGAATTGGTCAGCACATTCAACGATAGCATTCGCGAAACAAACTCCGCGGAAGAGGCACTACGTAAAATTTGCGAAATCCATTTCACCGAATTGGAGCAAAACGTAAATCTCGCCTTTGTCACTCAGATCGAACTTCGCCAAAGCTCGTTTGAACTCCGTAAAGCAATTGGTCTCTCCGTGAAACCATACATCCAACTGATCGAGCATATTCTAGAACAGGGGGTTCAAGAGAAGTCCTTTCGTCCTGATCTTGATATAAAGTTAACCCGTTTACTCTTGTTTGGTGGTATGGATGAAGTTGTTACCTCGTGGCTTATATCTGGTAGGAAATATTCGTTATCTGCCCAAGTGGACAAAACCATTGAATTTTTCTTGAAGGGTTTGAAGTAATCTTTAGAGAGGAGCTTGCAGATGAATATCTATGTCATTCTCAAACAAACGTTTGATACGGAGGAGAAGGTAGCAATTCTAGAAGGGGACATTTCCGAGGACGGAGTTAAATTTATCATCAACCCCTATGACGAATATGCCGTTGAGGAAGCATTACGATTAAAGGAACAACATGGAGGCAAAGTCATCGTTATTTCAGTTGGGCCTAACCGTACAGCAGAGGCGTTAAAAACCGCGCTGGCAATGGGTGTTGATGAAGCCGTGCTGATATCCGACAATCAAATTTCCGTTGACGAGTTCAGCATTTCCAAAATATTGGCTGCCTATCTAGATAAGCAATCCTACGATCTTATTCTCGGTGGCAATTTCTCTATCGATAATGGGGGTGGCCAAGTGGCCATTCGCCTCTCCCAATTGCTTAATGTTCCCCATGTAGCTTCGATTACGAAAATCGACGTTACCGAAGATGATCATGCCGTTGTTCAACGTGACTCCGAGGGCGATATCGAAACATTGATTGTGACCCTCCCTGCACTATTCACAGCTCAACAAGGCTTGAATGAACCCCGTTATCCCACTTTACCCGGTATTATGAAAGCAAAGAAGAAACCTTTTCATCAACTCACTCTAGACGATCTTGGTCTTTCAATGACTGAAATCCGCGCCAAAACTGAACGTCACTCCCTCTTCCTTCCACCCAAACGTAAAGCAGGCCAAATTTTACAAGGTGAGCTAACTGAACAGGCTTCCAAGCTCGTTCATCTTCTTCAAGATGCTGATGGAATGATTATTTAATAAAGCAAAGGGGATGTGCTTATGAGCAAATCATATGTTATCATCGCAGAGGTGCGTGATGGTAAGCTACGTCAAGTCACCTTGGAAGCGCTTGAATCTGTTCGTATAGCTAAAGAGGATGACGACCTCATCTCGGTTATCGTATTGGGACATCAGATATCACCTATTGTGGAACAGTTATCCCAGTACGTTAGCGGTCAAATTCATGTCATCGACCACGTCGATTTAGAGACATATAACTCGGAAATTTACTTCACTGTGATTAAAGGATTACTAGACAACTTAAACCCACATGCCGTGTTCTTAGGGCATTCAGCTTCAGGACGTGACCTGGCTCCGATGATCGCAGCGTATTTAAATGCGGGTCAAATCTCAGATGTGATTGCTATAGAAAAAGCCAATGCTGAGGTTATATATACTCGACCTCTTTATGCGGGCAAAGCTTTTGAACAAAAGAAATTCACGGACGGTCCCCAAGTCGTTACGATACGTCCAAATAACATAACTGCTGCTAATGCTGATACGGCTAGCTCACAAGCAGAAATTATCACAATCTACTATTCCCCTCCTCCCTCGCTTCGTTCTATTGTGAAAGATGTCATTCGCAAAACCTCAGGTAAAGTGGATCTGACTGAAGCCAAAATAGTCGTGTCCGGTGGAAGAGGTGTGAAGAACAGCGATGGGTTCAAACCGCTCCAAGAGCTTGCTGAAGTATTAAATGGAGCTGTGGGAGCATCCCGCGCAGCATGTGATGCAGGATATTGCGATTACGCCCTGCAGATTGGTCAGACGGGTAAAGTGGTTACACCCGAAATATATATCGCTTGCGGAATCAGCGGGGCCATTCAGCATGTAGCCGGAATGAGCCAATCCCGCATCATCATTGCCATCAATAAAGACCCTGAAGCACCTATTTTCAAAATAGCCGATTACGGAATCGTCGGGGATTTGTTCATCGTCGTCCCACTCTTGACGGAAGAGTTCAAGAAAGCTTTGGCATATACAAATAACCCGTAGCTCACATTGTGAGTGGCTACGGGTTATTTTTGTTGAGCGTTTTTGGCTCAAGCTAGGAATCAGTAGTATTTAATAGTAGAAGTATGTGCTGATCGTAGCGGAGAGGACGGAATTATCCTGAAGAAGCAAAGCGTTCGCCTTTGCCTCCAAATTTTCACCGCTATAGCGATATATTCAAACAAATTTGGAGGCAACAGCGATCGTAAGGATAATCCGTCCGCGGAGCGGTCATTGATCTACGTTATACTTTTGTTCATAAGCTGATTTTGCCATTGAGCCTTTTGTAATTGTATTTTCTAGCAAGCCACTATAGTATGAATAGATAGCTTTACATACCTAACACGAACATTAAGGAGTACTTACCCATGGATTTTGTTGCAATAGACTTTGAAACAGCGAACGCGAATCGATCAAGTGCTTGTTCCCTTGGCCTTGTCGAAGTCCAACAAGGAGTTATCACCTCGGAACAAGTCTGGTTAATCGATCCACAGCAGCCATTTGACTATAGAAATACCCAGATCCACGGGATCACTCCCGCAATGGTTAACGGAATGCCTACTTTTTATGAGCTCTGGCCTACAATTGAACCTCTCCTACAAGGAAAACAGGTTATAGCACACAACGCTTCATTTGATATGAGCGTATTACGCTACTGTCTAGATCAATCGGGTATAGATTATCCTACCTTCCAATATTACTGCACCTATTTGCTAAGTAAAAAAATGCTACAAGATATATCTTCCTATAAATTAAATGTGATTTCTGCTTATTATGGCATTGCGCTTAACCATCATGAAGCATTAGATGATGCTCGTGCATGTGCGAAGATTCTTCTGAAGTTACTAGAACGGGAAAATCACGCTGATCCAGTACAACTCTCCAAAGCACATGGTTGTAAGATAGGAACGATGTTTGTTGGAGGTTATACCCCCTTCTCGGCTCCTGCGAAGAAACGGCCGAAGACATCATCTTCAAGAAGTCACTTAGCATTTCCTAACAGCCGAGTAACTTTCTGAGTTAGGTACGCGTTTCAGCATCACAACCTAAAACACTAAATAGCCCCCATGCTTCTGCATGGAGGTTATTTTTTTTCGTGCCCTCAGAGCCAATTTATTTAGGTTTGATTTTGAAAATGATTACTGACTTACCCGCCGGTAGATATCTATATATTTTTCAGCCGAAACATCCCAGCTATAATCCCCCGCAAGTGCGTTGCTTACTATCTTCTTCCAATGTTCTTCATCCCTGTAGAACGACACTCCCCGCCTCAGGGTATGCAGCATATCGTGTGCATTAAAGCTGTGAAAAGTGAATCCATTACCTTCACCCGTAAACTCATTGTACGAATGAACCGTGTCATTCAGACCTCCGGTCTCACGCACTATGGGGATACTTCCATAGCGAAGAGCCAATAATTGACTGATCCCACACGGTTCAAATTGAGATGGCATGAGAAACAGATCGCTTCCCGCATAAATGCGGCGAGATAATCCATCGTTGAATTTAATCTGGGCTGACAGTTTCTCAGGATGACGATATTCCGCTTCCCGGAACCAATCCTCGTAAGCCCGATCACCTGTACCCAGAATGACAAACTGAACATCATCGAAGTGTAACCATTCGTCGATCACCCGCGTCACCAAATCGAGCCCTTTTGGTTCTACCATTCGCGTCACCATAGCAATAAGTGGAATGTCAGCTGATTGTTCCAGTCCCAATTCTTGTTGTAGCTGAATTTTATTCTCACGTTTCTTAGCCAGACTACTCCGATATCGAACCGCAAGCTGCTGATCACTCACCGGATTATATAATTTCGTATCAATCCCATTCACAATCCCCGAGAAACGGTCTCCCAGTGACCTTAGGAGTCCGTCAAGACCATACCCATAATGAGTCGTCTTAATCTCCTCAGCATAGGTAGGACTAACCGTCGTCACATGGTCTGCAAATACCAGACCCGCCTTCATAAAGCTGACATTCCCATTATATTCAACACCATCTACGGTGAAATAATGATGAGGTAAACTTAACAAATCTCCCAATATGCCATAGGGGAATATACCCTGATACAGCAGGTTGTGTATGGTAAACACCGTTCGGATATTTTGGTAGAATTCGTTTCCTTGATAATGTTCCCGGAGGAGTAAAGGAATCATCGCTGTATGCCAATCATGACAGTGGAGCACGTCAGGGGCGAAATCAATTAGCGGTAACACTTCTAGTACAGCCCGATCTAGAAAGGCAAACCGTTCCCCATCATCCCAATGTCCATATACTCCATCTCTTCCAAAATAGTATTCGTTATCGATAAAATAGACCGGGATATCTTCCCAAACTAAATATTGAACTCCACAATATTGATTCCGCCACCCAACAGGCACTATTACCTCTCCTAGATGTTGCAGAGCATCACGATACTGTGCTGGAATTTCTCGGTATTTAGGCAAAATAACTCTCACATCATGCCCTGCACTACGTAATGCTTTCGGTAGCGCACCTATGACATCTGCCAACCCACCTGTTTTGATAAAAGGTGCCGCTTCAGCAGCAGCGAACAAAATTTTCATTTCTTAACCCTCCTTAGAGAAGTCTTCCTTAAGACTCCTGAAGCTTGTACCTTATCTCTTTCTTCATCCAATATGACGCGTTTGTCATGGCTTCTGGCCGCCTTTTTCCAGATGGTCATACTCAGCGGTGGAAGAGTCATCACGACACTTTGTAACTGATCATGCCACTGAATTCTCTCACTAGATAGGCTTGTAAGCTGAATATGCCCTTCACCACCGTAGGCCTCATTGTCGCTATTGAAAATTTCATTGTAAATCCCGAACCTAGGTACGCCTACACGGTAATTTTCTCTGGCAACCGGGAGGAAATTAATCACTACTAAGACAGTATCCTTAGCCTTTCTGCCCTTGCGTAAATAACAGATCACACTTTGCGTGGAGTCATGTGGGTTAATCCATTGATAACCATCCCAGCTATGATCCTGTTCCCAAAGTGCAGGTTCATTTAAATACAAACGATTTAGTGCAGCGGTGTAATGTGACATCTTCCGGTGGGCTTCATACTCGTGTAAGAACCAATCGAGCTGTGCTTGATCTCGCCATTCGATAAACTGGCCGAACTCTCCACCCATAAACAGCAACTTTTTACCAGGAGATGTTATCTGATATCCCAGTAATAACCGTAATCCGGCAAATTTATCACTATAACTGCCTGGCATTTTATTAACCAATGATTTCTTTCCGTGAACCACTTCATCATGGGACAACGGAAGTGTGAAATTCTCCGAAAAAGCATAGCAGATAGGGAAGGTTAGTAGCTGATGACTATTTGGACGTTCTTCAAATGGCTTCTCTATGTACTTCAGCGTGTCATTCATCCAGCCCATATTCCATTTGTAGTTAAATCCAAGTCCTCCATCCTTAACCGAATTCGTAACACCAGGCCACGCACTTGATTCCTCTGCCATCATCAATACATCGGGATAGTAACTAAACACAACTTCATTGAGCTCGCGAAGGAACGAAATGGCCTCGATGTTTTCAACTCCCCCTTGATGATTAAGACGATATTGACTCTCAGACTTCTCAAAGTCTAAGCGGATCATACTCGTCACCGCATCCACACGTAAGCCATCGAAGTGATATAGATCCAACCAATACAATGCGCTTGATATTAGGAACGAGCGAACTTCGGGTTTACCGAAATCAAAACTAAGCGTTCCCCAGCCCGGTTTTTCGGCTAATAGATGATCACCATATTCATACTGCGGACTTCCATCAAACATTCTTAGACCATGTGCATCTTTAGTGAAATGTCCAGGTACCCAATCAAGTAAGACTCCAATTCCTTCCTGATGACAGCGATCCACGAAATACATCAGGTCTTGTGGTGTCCCATAGCGACTGGTGGGGGCGAAATAACCTGTTGTTTGATATCCCCAAGACAAATCATAAGGGTGCTCCGTTATCGGCATAATTTCAATATGGGTATATCCCATCGTTTTTACATAAGGAATAAGTTCTTCTGCCATTTCACGATAAGTTAACATATCACCATTTTCTTTATGTTTCCATGTACCAAAGTGTATCTCATAAATGTTAATCGGCTGTTGAAATGGATCCTGCTTACTCTTTCTCCATAAGTCATCTCCCCATGTGTATCCACCCAACGATTTGATAATCGAGGCCGTATCCGGTCTGACTTCTGCATGGAACGCATAAGGGTCGGCTTTAAGCGAGATATTCCCATCTGCTCCTGTTATCTCATACTTGTAAAAAATACCTTCTGTAAGCCCGGGAAAAAAACGAGTCCAAATTCCCGAATCGGGTATCTTATATAATAAATCGTTTTTCCCTTGCCATGCATTAAAGTCCGAGGCGATCCCGACTTGTTGTGCAGTTGGCGCCCAGACTGTAAATCTAACACCTTCTGTACCATCTTCCTCAACCAAGTGGGCTCCAAACGTGTGGTAGCTTCGGTATAACTTACCTTCATGAAATAAATAAATGTCTGTTCTAGAAACGGGACTTCCTTGAATGGATTGCTCTGACAAATGATCACCTACTTTAGAATATAGTCCCACGTTCATATTTACCCAAAACTTCCCTTCATGAAAAAAGAAAATTACGTTCATGAAAAGTATATGTAATATTTCTTAATCAATTTCCATATTTTTAGATTCAACGACTTTTTATTTTGTTTATGTATGTATAACATGAGCGAAACCACACGGGAGGAAAAAAAGATGAAAAATAATTGTATTGCAATGTTGCTTGCCGGAGGGGAAGGTCGAAGACTATCTCCACTTACATCCAAACAAGCTAAACCAGCCGTTCCCTTTGGTGGACATTATCGTATTATCGATTTTCCTCTCAGCAATTGCGTTAATTCTGGGATCAATACCATCGGAGTTTTAACTCAATATGAAGCTGAGTCATTACATGAACATATCGGAGAAGGCGAAGCTTGGAAACTTCCCAGAACAGATGACAACGGAATTTCCATGCTTCCATCGTATAACGTTGGTGTTGATGAATATTTAGGGACAGCAGATGCCATCTTCAAAAATATTGATTACGTCGATGCGCATGAACCTGAGAATGTACTCATCTTATCGGGGGATCACATCTATCACATGGACTATAGAGAAATGTTGGATTTCCATGTGAATAGCAGTACTTCAGCAACGATATCCGTAATGCCTGTACCCTGGGAAGAAGCACATCGATTTGGTGTCATGTCTAAAGATGATCAATCCCGTATTACGGAATTCGCCGAGAAGCCCGCAAAACCTGCCAGTAATTTGGCATCCATGGGAATATATTTATTTAAATGGAGTTTTTTGAAAAAATATTTGATTGATGATGCAAAAAATCCCAAATCGAGTCATGACTTTGGAAAAGATGTCATTCCAAAGATGCTTGCCGGTACGGAAAGTCTTCATGCATTTGAATTCAAAGGATACTGGCGTGATGTAGGAACGATCCATAGTTTATGGGAAGCTCATATGGACCTACTCAGTAATAGCCCTGACTGGCAACTGATGAACGAAGAATGGCCGATGTATACTCGCGATCTTCGTGCCAAGATTGGATCACTTAAACCACAGGCAAAACAGGGTAAAAATTGCATGATCCATGATGATTGTTCGTTAGAAGGTACAGCAGAAAGCTCAGTCATTTTCAATGGCACCGAAATCGGTCGGAATGCCAAGATCAAAGATAGTGTCATTATGCCTAATGTTAAAATTGGGCGAAATGTCATTATTGAACGTGCCATTATCGGTGAGGGTGCCATTATTAAGGATGGTGCTGTTATTAAGGGTAGCACTAGTGAAATTACAGTTGTTGCACCAAATGAGATTGTAGCCGCTAAACCAATACTTCGTCCCCAGCCTTCCCGTTTGCTCAAGGAAGTATACGATAATACTGCCCGGCTTCGTGCAGAAGTATCCTCATAAAACGTCAAAAGGACCGTTCGGTGATGAATCCGAACGGTCCTTTTTTAATTATAAACTTTCAAACAGCTTCTTATCCAATTCGTATAGATTAACTTGGCGTCCATACTTATTCTGACCAATACCCAAGAACTTAAATCCAAGTGCTTGATACATCAAATTGACTTTCTCATTCTTTGCCCAGCAATCCAGACGAAGTCCTAGTCTATTTAGTTCTCTGCTTCGCTTAACTGCCCAGTGAATCATTTCATTGCCTAGACCTTGCCCTCGGAAGTTAGAGTTTACCGTGAGTCGATGTAAATAACTATAACCCTCCACATGTAGTGAGCCCCAATAATCTGGATCCCGATCTTGTAACGTAAAGAATCCGACAGGTTCATCCCCACTAAACAGCAGATATAGTTCGCGAGTGGCAAAATAAGAAGCCACTTCCTCTTCAGTAAATTGATCAGGATTCCATTGAGGCACTCCAATCGAGTTCATCCATAATGCAGCATTAATCAACATTTGACGAATGATCTCACTATCCTTTGGTTCTGCAAGACATATTTCGAAACTCCCAGTAGAAGTAATCATGGTGTCCAAACGTTTACTCATAACCGATGTTTCCCTCCGGTCTACCGTCTATCTGATTGCCGTTTAGCAAGTTATTATCTCCATCTTCCTTCATTTCATCTGCTTCAGACTGTTCAATTAGAGGTAGCAAAATTGAGACTGTTGTCCCCACTCCAAGTTCACTGTGAATGTCCATCTTGCCATTGTGAAGCTCGACCAGTTGCTGACTAATGGCTAGTCCTAATCCAGTTCCACCGCCCTGATGATTGACCTGGAAGAAGCGATCTTTCACCTTATTTAAATGCTCTTCACTAATTCCAATCCCGCTGTCCACAATTTCGACGAGCACTTGATTATTGTCTTGAAGACTAACTACCAATTCAATCCAACTGTTCTCATTCGAGAATTTAATCGCATTATCTACGATATTCAAGAAGACTTGTTTCAACCGGTTGCCGTCCCCGATCACAAATAGGGTTCGATTACTTTTATCATCCAGTTGCAACTGGATTTGCCTTTGCTCCGCTTTTGCCCACACGTTAAGCATAATTTCCTGAAGAAGTTCCTTCAAATTAACACGGCCAATAACCAGCTTCATTTCATTTTGCTGTAGTTTAGAGAAATCAAGAATTTCTTCCACAAGACCAATTAACCGCTCGGTCTCCTTGGCAATAATCCCGACGCCTATCTTAGTCTCCGCAGGATCAAAACCTCCGGATGTCAACGTCTCACTCCAACCCTTAATACCTGTTAACGGGGTACGTAATTCGTGTGAGATAGAGGAGATGAAATCATCCTTAATCTGATTACTCCGCACAATTTCCTGTGCCATAAAATTCAACGTTGAGGCTAGCTCTCCGAGCTCATATTTATAATTCCCTTTAATACGAACATCAAACTTACCCCTCGCCATCTGGGCGGATACAGCTCTGATGTTGTTAATAGGCTTCACTATCGAATTGGCTAGACCGATACTGAACAAGGTCACGAGGGCTAATACTGCACCCGCTATCCCTACAGAGAACACCGTAAGCGACATTAATTTCGAATTCACTTCTTCGAGTGAAGTAACATATCGAACAATATAACGATTCTCACCTCTCACCTGTAGAGGTGTTGACACCGACATGACCAATTCACCCGTGGTAGGCTGTCGCCCAATCCATTTACTCCCCTGCACACCAGCTATAGCTTGAGGAACATCACTCGTCTGAATTGTTTTATCCGCCTGAAAGTGCGTACTACTGGCCTTGACCTCACCTTTATTATTGAGAATCATTAGCTCAGTATTGCTAAGTTCGAAAGTTCGCAGCATTTCCGTAAAATAGTTAGGGTCCTTCTCCGCATACAACCTTACGAATTTCTGAAAGTAATCGGACGCCCAAGTCGAATGATTCGATATGTGATTATATATTGTATCGTAGTAATACGTTCGGATGACAACAGTGAAAATCCCCTCCACCAATAGCAGCGTAACGAACACTACAATAAAATAATGAAGGACGATTTGTCGCCCGATTCCTTTCTTGATCATTGTCCCTCGCCCTTCCACTTATAGCCATGGCCCCATACCGTTTGTAGGAAGGCCGGTTCGGAAGGATTGTTCTCTATCTTCTGCCGAAGTCTACGGATGTTTACATCGACGATCTTGGGATCACCCATATATTCTTTACCCCAAACATGATCAAGCAGCAGATCCCGGCTTAGTGGTGTATTTTCCTTCTCCAGGAAGTATTGAATCAATGAAAACTCCGTCGGTGTTAATTCTATAAGCTGTCCCATTTTCTTGAATTGCTTCGAAATAAGATCTAGTGTAAAAGGACCCGATGTGAATGTCACCTTCGCACTGTTCTCCCGATAGACGTTAACTCTCCGTAGTAGCGATTGGATACGAGCGATCAGTTCAGTGGGGCTAAATGGCTTGCTGATATGATCATCGGCCCCAACCGAAAGAGCATATACTTTATCCTGTTCCTGCACCTTGGCAGTCAAGAATACAATTCCGATTCGTTCATTCGTTTCACGAATACGACGACATACTTCGAATCCGTCAATTCCCGGAACCATGACGTCCAGCAATGCAATGTCGATGTCCGGGACACTTTGCAGTTGACTCAGAGCCTCATGCCCATTGGCCGCTTCCAGTACTTCAAAGCCGTTCCGTTTCAAGTTAATCACAATAAAACTGCGGATTGATTCTTCATCTTCCAATATCAAAACTTTGCTCAACTTTAACTCCCCCTATTCCGGAAATAGCGATTACCGCTTGATTTCTTTTTCACCTTTATTTACTCTCAATTCGGAATGACTCAAGAACCCAATTACCTTATCATTATCTCTAGCGAGTAGTTCCCAATCGGACTTATACCGTTCCCACTCCGATAGGCTGAAGAAGCGAATTTCAGCCAGCGTCTCGTTGTTATCAATTCGAATGAATCGCAGATACTTATTCTTATCTGAATTCTTCGTATCAATGGTGACATTACCACGCCAATCGTTTGGAAAACTGAAATAAAATCTTCCTTGCAAATCCATGTATTGCTGCATAACGAATTTCAGACCCTTGTCCTCATCCCATTGATAATACGAGAATAACCAAGGAATTTCATCAAATGCAATGAATTCCCATCCTTTAGGAATTTCCAAGCGCCCAATTTCGAGAATACCATCATCGTTTACATCCCCGCTCATAATCGGGTATGCCTTATAGGTGAAGTCTTGATCCAATAGATCCACTAATTTACCATCTTTCATGACAATAACATGAGAATAAGCATCATTCGTTCCGAGTGCAGCATCCAGAATGATCCCTTTGACCTTTGGCGTAATGTTGCCATGAACTGCGTTATAGTATTCGGTGATGTGATCCTCAAGTTGGATATGATCCAATTCTTCAAATGAACCACTCTCGAAGGAAGCATCATATTGATAAGTCGTCACCGTAGAGTACTGATCTTTTTTCACCGTGACTACAGTAATATCTGGAGTGGAATCCAAATTGAGATCATCAATCATAAAATGATTGTACGGAAGGGAGAGCAACTTCTCTACTTCATTTGCATCATAAGTGTAGATGGTAAGACCTTTTTGTAATTCCTTGTCTCCACTAGAAAACCCGGCAATGATATCGATATGCCCATCACCCGTCATATCCTTCAGATCAAATGATTCAAGAACCTGGCCTTCTCCATCAAATCTTACCTTGGGTTCCCATGTGTCACCTAGTCTCGCCAAGATTAAACCATGAATTCGTACAGTTTCTTCCGGCGTTTCGTAGAATACAACGGCCTCATCAATCCCATCTTTATTCAAGTCCGCTACACGGATCGCGCTGACGTCGCTCACATTTCGAGGACTAACAATCGGTGCCCCTTTAAGCTCAGCTTCTATCACACTTTTGAGACTTGCTTTCTCAGAGGACAACTCCGGTGTCTTCATTAAGGTTTTGGGATCACTTATAAAAGTACAGCCACTTAAGACTAGAAGCAGAAAGCAACCCACAAGAGCGGGAACCCACCTTTTCATCGTCCATTGCATGACTTCGTTCATACCAAATCAATTGACCGCTTCTCATCCATGGTCAGTCTTCTTCCTTTCACGTCGACGCGTAGCTCCCCGTCGATTAATCCCCAAATCCTTGTGCAGTACCTTTCCGCCAGTTCTATAGGAAGTGCTGCGATTACGATCTTGTCTTGTTCAATGCATAGCGTTTTCAATGTATTTATAACATGCTCAGCCGTCTTTGGATCGAGACCTATTACCGGCTCATCCGCCGCGATAAATCCCGCCCCATGAACTAATGCACGACATATGGCCACACGCTGTTTCTCCCCACCACTTAGACTTCCCGCTTTGAGCTTAGCTTTATCAAGCAGACCATATTTCTCGAGTTCATCCATAGCACCCATGTAATCATCCGATCGAACCATCCCTACAAGCCTGCGCAATCGTGATACTTGACCTGCTTGTCCAATCAATACGTTCTTAAGTGCTGTTTTTTCAATATCGAGTGATGGGTTCTGTTCCAGATAAGCGCATTTAGAACGGTACTTCTGAGGACCACGTCCGCCGCCTTTAATAACAGAATTACCTTCCCATGTATAATTGCCACTATCCCATTTCTCACGCAGAGCGAGACAGCGAAGTAATGTACTTTTACCACTACCACTGGGTCCAACTATACCGATCATTTCACCAGCTTCAAATTGAGTAGTTATACCATGAAGTATTTCTCTTTTTGTTCCTTCATCTGTCAAAGATTTATTTAAGTTATTTACCTTAATCATGTCCGATTCTCCTTTAACGTTTCCTCTGCTTCTTCTAGTGTATTGGAAAAAGAACTGAAAATCTATTACACCATCTTAATATTTGATTAATTTTTGGTCAGTTTCGGTCGAAAAAAGATACCAGATACCGTAAACAGCAGATAAGTTGAGCCCAAAATAACAAAGAGTAGCCCCACAGAACCAAGTTCCATTACAGATCCTCCAAGGTTCGGACCAATAATGCTACCGAGACTAAAGTGAAATGAAGCGATCACATTCGCAGCAGGTAATAAATTTCGGGGTAGAATGTCAGCGGCATATGCTAGTCCTAAAGAGAAGAACGAGCCGACGAGTCCTCCCGCTCCCATAAATAATAACGCTAAGCTAAGGTAATTATTTCCGCATAACGGAACAAGGAGGAACAGAATCCCGCCTCCGACACCAGCAGCCATAAGCACGCCTTTTCGCCCGAAGCGATCACTAAGAAATCCAAGAGGTAATTGGAGAATGAGACCTCCTATTCCGAAGAATGGCAATAATGTAGATATCTGACCCGAACTAAGTCCAGTACGTAGCCCATAAATCGGGAAGTTACTATTCATTGATGCTTCCATATAACCGTACATCAACGAAGGCAACAGTGCAAACCAAGCTAATCTGTAAATAAGGGCATATTTCCTCGTTTGCCCTCGCTCTTTGACCGACTCAGTTGTTTCAGGATATGTATTCGGCATTTGATGGTAAACAAGTATAGCGATAAGTGCTGTTAAAAAGGAAAGTAAAACGAAGGGTACCCATTCTCCGTAGGGAAGCAGTCTGATTCCTAATGGACCCAAACTGAAGCCCAGACCATACGACATACCATAGATCGAAATATTTCGACCACGTTGACCTGGCGGAGAGATCAATAGCAACCACAACTGAGAGGCAAAATGAATCGCGCTGTCCCCTGCTCCAACTAGCAGACGAAGCAACAACCAAATTCTAAGGTCTGACACGAATGGAAATAAGGGAAGTGCGACGAAAACCATCACAAGTCCACTGAACAAAAGTTTCTTGAACCCAGCCAACCCGAGTAGTCGCTCAGCGACAAGTGCCATCGCAAAGGATCCAATATATAGCGACGCAGCATGCAGACCATTAACAGATGAAGAAATTCCCCGTTCTTCCATAAAGATGGACAGTACGGGCAGCAGCAGTCCTTGGCTGAGACCAGACATAATAATAACAATAATAAGAATAATTGAGGGTGAAAGATAACGTTTGGGTAAAGACTCTGTGGCTGTCAAAAGTGCTTCCTCCTAAAATGAAAGAAAATCGCCAACAGATACGACGACTTTCCGCTAATATGATTTCTATATAAATACCTAAACATTATAGTGGACAATCGTATGCCAAACAAGCCATAATGAAATTGTATGTAATGATACATGGGAGGTTTCTTGTCATGACTTATGAAGTGAAGGTCGACGTTTCTCCAGTCTATGAACTGCTTAGCAGCTTTATGGTATATACAACAAGGAAATGGGTAGATAATCTCGATATCGGCCTGGAATGGATTGAAGAAACTCACGCTCGGTTTACTCCAGAATTGGACAAGTCGTTCGAAGAAGCTTCCGCACTTCCATTCTCCGATTATGACATTCTATACGCCTTAGCTATTGAACGAAATCCCGCTGATGATATACATGAATTTCTGAACAATCTCACCGAAACGGCGGTCGAGATTCTTTGCCGTAAGGTTAATCCCTACGTACCCGCTGCGAATAATGAGGATCTCGAAAGAGTTGTCCATAGTTATGTGCCACTATTACGAATTTGGAATGATTCGTATTTTAATGATGTTCGGGCTCAATTTCTCCCCCTTTTGGAGGAGGACGCTTCCGAGAAAAATGTCTTATTACACAAGATGGATGCCGATGCTCTCATTGAATACGCCACATGTGGTTTGATTCTGGAACCTGCACTTGAACTAGAGAAGGTTATCATTATTCCTTCCGTTCATATGCGTCCCATCAATACTTATTGTTTCTATCACAATACACTGCTCATCCAATATCCCATCGATATTCCCGAAATCGATGAAGATGAACCATCAACCTGCCTAATTCGCCTAACACGTGCTTTATCCAAACCAGATCGGCTCCGCCTATTGCGGTATGTGGCAAATGATCCCAAATCATTGCAGCAAATGATGGTGGATTTGAACCAGACAAGGGACAAATTAATGCATGATCTTATGCTTCTTCGAGTGGCAGGACTTTTACGTATTCATCTCGTTGATCAAGACACCGAGAAATTCACCATCAGACCAGATGGAGTTTCGGAACTACAGATTTTTCTAGAATCCTATATCCGCTTGTAGTGTTCCATATTTTTTTAGAAAACTATAATCCTAAAGATCATCTCAAGGGTGATTTGCTCTAGGAGCCACACTTCTGCTATGTTAAGATAACTATTACTTAACTTTCTTTTTCACATAATAAGGAGTGATCGGCTTTGAAGACAATACGACAGCAGCAAATCTTATTCGACCTTGACGATACGTTGATTCACTGTAATAAATACTTTGAATTAATTCTGAGCCAATTCGCTGATATCATGGTAGATTGGTTTCAATCTTATAGAATAGACGTACAAGAAATCAGGTCCAAACAGATCGTGATTGATGTTGAGGGCGTTAGCAAACTTGGCTTCGCTAGCTTACATTTTCCGCAATCGCTCATCGACACCTACCGTTATTTCTGTCTCCAATGTGGTCGTGACCATACGGCGATGGAAGAGGAAATATTGATGAAGCTTGGTATGAGTGTTTATGATTTACCAATTGAACCTTATCCTGGCATGGTGGAAACACTCGATCACCTTCAGGAACAAGGACATGAATTATCTTTGTATACTGGTGGCGAATCTGTCATACAGCGCCGTAAAATCGAACAAATGAAGCTCTCTGAATACTTTCAAGAGCGGATCTATATCCGCCAGCATAAGAATGTTGAAGCGCTTGAAGGTATCCTGCAATCTCGTTATTTCGAACGTAAACACACTTGGATGATTGGAAATAGTCTGCGGACAGACATTATGCCTGCTATCTCCGCTGGAATCAATACGGTCTATATTAAGCTACCAGATGAGTGGACCTACAATATCGTCGAATTGAAGAAAGATACCGATACAACCATGTATACTGTCTCTTCATTGGAAGATGTCCCTCGGATAATCACTGAAAGTATGGCCATGGCTCAGCGTTAATCATGTGCTAAATCAAAGAATGGATAGAGTGTTCAGAGAACTTCTGAAACTCTATCCATTTTTAATTAGGTCAACATGAAATAGCTCAACACTATGATCCCTAGTGTGTTGTTTATTGACTTGGATAGGTTTCATTCAAGAAAGTCACAGTTTGATTGATAAAGGTTTTTAGTACATCAACATTTATATCTGCTACTTTATTGATGTACACACACCCTTTTCCTGCTGTATGCTTGCCAAGGTCTTGTAATAATTTCGCGCGATCTGTCTCACTTGTCGTAAAATACAAGCTTGTCTTAGCCTTCCGTGGTGAAAAGCCTACGAGTGGAGCATCGCCTTCGTGACCCGTTGCATATTTATAATGATAGGTGCCAAAGCCAATAATACTTGGTCCCCACATCTTTGCCGGAAATCCCGTTGTTTCCGCGAAAATATCCAACAATTTGTATGCATCTTCACGTTTCTTGAGATTTTCAATATTTTCAATAAACTCAATAACGCTATTGTCATTAAATTTTGTTTTAATTTCGTACATAGAGGGAATCCCCTTTCTCAACCGTCGGTCTTCTGCAATTCAAGTTGACCGGTTACTCGATTCGCAAGAACTATTCGGGCCTTGAAATCCCCTTCGGGATCTTTGAATGACAGGAGCTGCGTCTGTCCCTTCTCCAGCAATGTTCTCAGCATCGCTTCCGAGATTTTCTTGCCGGAGAATTCCTTCCAAATCACAAAGCCACAGCCTTGTTTATAATGAGTGCAGCCAAAGCCCTTGCGGCCCTCAATGAGCTGACCACCACAGTTCTCACGTGGACATGGAGCAAGTGGTGTCAAGACTCCCGGTGCAGAAGAAGCTTTCGTTGTGGAATCCTTGGTATTACTAGCCCTAGGACGCGGAGTCGATCCAGAGCTATCACCAGTGCTTTTCCCTTGTTTCGTCGATGTAGAGTTTCCACGGCTTCCCTTACTTTTACTCTTCTCTTCTTCTTCCGTTTCGAACAAGGAAGCGTCCGCTTTGGGCTGAATCCGTACTTTATCGATAATAGACAGCGTAAATTTCTTCACATTATCCATAAATTTCTCACGAGCGGCTTCGCCTTTGGATATTTGATACAATCTACGCTCCCATTGTCCGGTCATTTCAGGAGAGGTCAATAACTCAACACCTGCGTGACGTATTAGCTCAATAGCCATACGACCTTTCTGCGTCACGATGATCCTTTTGCCCTGCATCGTAATGTATCCCACATTTTTAAGGCGCTCAATTGTTGCCGCTCTAGTTGCCGGTGTCCCCAGTCCCGCATCTTTCATGGCATCACGCAGTTCCTCGTTCTCTAACTGCTTACCAGCGCTCTCCATAGCTCTAAGCAAGGTGCCTTCGGTAAATGCCTTAGGCGGCTGCGTAGCTTTCTCTTTGGCCTCTGCTTCTAGGCAGAGAACAGGCTGATCCTTATCGATCTGGATCGGCTCGCTAACAAGCTCTTCCGTATCCTCTTCCTCATCTTTCTTCTTACTACGTCCAGAAGATTTATTGCTATCATCGCCAGGTTGACATACTTTCCAGCCGAGAGACAATAATTCCTTCATGTTAGTTTTAAACGTCTCTTCTTCTATTAATGTCAGCACCGTATGTTGCTTGTACTCAGCCGGTGGATAGAAATGCGACAAGAACCGCCGGATCACCAGATCATAGATATTCTGCTCATCTGCGCTCAGATTCGCTCCCCGCTTTAGGGTAGGTAGAATCGCATGGTGATCTTCCACACGGGTCGGATTGCAAACGGACTTGTTGTTTACATGAACGAGCCCAGGACTTGCTCCCTCCGCCAATTCCTTATACGAAGTAGACTTTAGCATATGTAGAGTCTTATGCATCCCATCGATATTCTGTTCCGTAACATAGTTGGAGCTTGTCCGCGGATAAGAGATCACCTTATGTTTCTCATAAAGCGCTTGTGCCAAATCAAGCGTCTTCTTCGCCGAATAGCCATACTTCGCGTTGGCTTCACGCTGCAATAGCGTCAAGTCATACAGCTTATAAGGGTACTCTTTCGTATCTTTGACATCATACTCGGAGATCATTCCTTCACGACCACGCACTTTATCAGCTAACGCTTTCGCTTTCTCTCCGTCCGTCAATCGATCTCCCTGCCATGTTCCGATATACTTACGGCCAGTCTGTTCGAACTCAGCCTTGATCTCATAGTAAGAAAGCGAATCGAAACTTTCAATTTCCTTTTGACGGTCATAAATAAGTGCAAGCACGGGGGTCTGAACACGTCCCACAGACAACAATGTGCGATGTTTTGTCGTGAACGCACGCGATGCATTCATTCCGATAAGCCAGTCGGCTTCACTCCGGGCTCTAGCAGCCATCGTCAGGTTCTCAAATTCTGAGCTATCATGTAGTCCATCGAATCCTTTAGCTATGCTCTCTGCGGTCAGATCGGAAATCCATAATCTTTTTACTGGTTGGTTAAGTCCTAATTGCTGTTGAATTAGTGCAAATATATACTGCCCTTCACGCCCAGCATCGCATGCATTCACGATAGCATCACAGCGTTTCGCCACGTCTCCAATGATCTTCAATTGTTCAATCGTCCTCGGATTAGGTACAATCTTAAATGCCTCAGGTAAAATAGGTAGATCTCCGAAATTCCATCTCTTATATTTGACATCATAAGCGTCCGGTTCTGCCAATCCTAGTAGATGACCAATCGCCCAAGTAATAATATAATGGTCACCTTCTAAATAAGACCGATTGTTCTTCGCCTTTGGCTCGATTACGGCAGCTATGGTTCGCCCCATATCCGGCTTCTCGGCAATAACGAGCGTTTTCATCTTCACAAGCGCCCCTTTTCTTCATAAAACTGTAGATCTTAAGTGAAACGACCTCGTCGTCCTGAACAGAACAAAGTCCTCTCATAAACCTCAAAAAATAAAGAGCCGCGCACCGCGCAGCTCTGTAGCTAAACTCTATTATACCATATTTTTTGTCAAAATGAGTCTTCTCTTATGGTAATACCGAAGCTCCCATCAAATATTTATCTACTTCGCGTGCTACTTCACGCCCTTCGTGAATGGCCCATACCACGAGACTTTGTCCACGCCGCATATCTCCAGCAGCGAATACTTTATCCGTGTTCGTAGTGTATTTTCCATACCGTGCCTTCACATTACTCCGGCGATCCTGTGCAAGCCCCAGCTCTTCGATAATCGTTGATTCAGGTCCATCAAAACCGATGGCGATTAAGGCTACTTGTGCTGGGAAGATACGTTCAGTCCCTGGAATCGGTTGGTATATTTTGCGACCCAATTCATCAACAATTCGCTCGATATCTATCGTATGCAGTTCCTTCAAGTGCCCCTCTTCGTCTCCTACAAACCGTGTAGTCATGATTGAAAACTCACGCGGATCGTTCCCAAACAATGCCTTGGCTTCTTCATGCGCATAATCCAGTGTATAAACATTGGGGAACTGTGGCCATGGATTCTGAAGTTGATCCCGTTCCATAGGTGCTTTGGTATGTGTACCAAACTGCGTGATGCTGTTACAACCATGACGTAATGCCGTTGCCACGCAATCTGAACCTGTATCCCCTCCACCAATGACAATCACATCTTTGTCTTGCGTGGATAAGAAGTTACCGTCACTTAGCCCAGAGTCAAGATAGCTCTTAATGGTACCCGTCAAGAATGGCATAGCATAATGTACGCCCTTCAAATGACTACCTTCAATATTAAATTCACGAGGCTTCGTTGCTCCGCCGCATAGAACGACCGCATCGAATTCATCCACGAGTTGCTGAGCCGGAATATCCTTACCGATCTCTGTATTCGTTATAAAATTCACGCCTTCTGCCGCCAGCAGATCCACACGCCGCTGAACAACCACTTTGTCCAACTTCATTGTAGGAATACCATACATTAGCAATCCACCGATACGGTCAGACCGCTCATAGACTGTCACTTCATGACCCGCCTTGTTGAGCTGCGCTGCAGCTGCAAGGCCTGCTGGTCCTGAACCAACGACAGCCACCTTCCGTCCGGTACGTTTCTCCGGTGGCTCGGGAACTACCCAACCTTCTTCGAAACCTCGATCAATAATTGCTTGTTCAATTGTCTTAATCGCTACTGGATTACCGATCAAGCCTACTGTACAAGACCCCTCGCAAGGAGCAGGGCAAACCGTCCCTGTGAACTCAGGAAAATTGTTTGTCTTATGCAAACGATCCAGTGCTTCTCTCCACATATCCCGGTAAATCAAGTTATTCCATTCAGGAATCAAATTATGCACCGGGCAACCAGAAGTACCACCTATCATATCAATCCCTGTGTGACAATAAGGTGTTCCGCAATCCATACAACGGGACCCTTGTGTCCGCAGTTCCTCATCCGACATATGCTTATGAAATTGCTCCCAATCATGGACCCGTTCGGACGGGCTCCGGTCACCCGGTAGTTGTCGCTTGAATTCCATAAAACCCATTGGTGTAGACATTGTAACTTTCCCCCATCCGTTAACTAATCAGTGTATCTTGATGTTAGCATTCGGGGAGAAAGTTATTAATGGATTAATACTATGATATTTTGCACTATAGCACGTTTTGTTAACGACGATCATAGGTAAGAAAACAGTAATCATAAGGATTCTTTTCATCACGAATTCCCTGTGCTTCATGAATCAATTCAAATTCTTTCCAATCGAAATGTGGGAAGAAGACATCCCCTTCGATATCTTCATCGATCCGGGTTACATATAATCGATCAGCTAACGGAATAAAGTGCTGAAACACACCCGCTCCACCAATAATCATCAATTCTTGATCCTTGGCATATTCCATAGCCTCTTCAACGGAATAGACAATCTCCGCTCCCTCAGCCTGATAAGATCTATCCGCAGTCAGAACAATGCTTCGCCGATTGGGGAGTGGCTTACTGCCCATAGATTCCCAAGTTTTCCGGCCCATAATCATTGTCTTCCCTGTGGTTTTTTCTTTAAAAAATTTCAAATCAGCAGGTAATCTCCAAGGTAACTGGTTATTCCGGCCTATCGCTGCGTTTCTGGACATAGCCCATATCAGTGATACTCCCATATTGGAATTGCCCCTCTCCGTTATATTAAACAGCCACTGTTGCCTTTATACCAGGGTGATGCTCGTAACCTTCAAATTCGAAATCCTCATATACATAGTCAAAAATAGAATCAGGTTTACGCTTGATCACTAGGTTTGGTAGAGCTAAAGGCTCTCGTTCCAATTGAGTCTTAACCTGCTCCAGATGATTAGAATAAATGTGTACATCTCCACCGGACCAAACAAACTCACCGACTTCGAGTCCACACTGCTGTGCCATCATATGTGTGAGTAGCGCATAACTGGCAATATTGAACGGCAACCCTAGGAAAGTGTCTACTGAACGCATGGTTAGCATACAGGATAGCTTGCCATTGGCTACATAGAATTGGAATACGAAATGACAAGGAGGTAATTTCATATTATCAACTTCAGCCACGTTCCATGCGCTAACGAGATGACGTCGAGAGTCTGGATTGTTCTTAATTGCCTCTACCACATTGGCAATTTGGTCAATTTTCCGGCCATCCGGCGATTCCCATGAACGCCACTGTGATCCATATACTGGACCAAGATCACCGTTCTCATCTGCCCACTCGTCCCAAATTCGCACGCCGTTCTCTTTTAAATATGAAATGTTTGTATCTCCTTTAAGGAACCAGAGGAGTTCGTGAACGACTGATTTCAAATGAATCCGTTTTGTAGTGACCAGAGGAAATCCCTTGCTTAGATCAAACCGTAATTGCCGTCCAAATACAGATCGTGTTCCAGTACCTGTCCGGTCTTCCTTTTGCGTTCCATTCTCAAGAACATCCTGTAATAAATCCAAATAATTTCTCATCTATTTTACACCCCGTGTCGTTTGATTTAACTTATCCATTATAACAGAGTGTTCTTAGAGAATGGAACGAGCAGTTACAATTCATAATATGCAAAAAGAGCGTTGCCCGTGGCATCGCCCTTAATATATATACTATTTATGAACATTTCAAACTTACAAACCCATTATGTCTTACAACTTAATAGTCATGTGGATATCTAGAGGTTCTTTCTGAAACAGTTCTGAATCCACTTCTTCCGTTAGTTCACTACCATTGCTTTTATAGAAGTAAACCGCCGATCTCGTCTCAGTTGAAGAAATATATAAATACTTGGCCCCTCTGTTGCGGGCTTCTTGGCTGAGTTCATTAATTATGCGTGTTCCAATTCCTTGTCTTCTATAATTTCGCGATACATACATGAGATCCACTTGTAAGCGATCTTGGAGATCTCCTCTAAACTGGTGGGCCAAGACGCCAAATCCGACGAGCGTATCTCCATCAAATGCTCCAATTCCCATCCCGCCATGTTCTAATTCATACACAAATCTCTCCTGCAACTCTTTCATCAACTGTTCATCCCAAGTTGCACATTCATGACCGGCTTCAATTTCATGTATGATACCGCCTAGACACTCATAAATAAAATCAATTTTCTCGGAGCGATCGACCTCACTTAATTTGTGTGCTTGTTCCTTTGTCATTACTGAATAATGAATCATGGTCACTCCTTTGGAAATTGTTCTATAATGATATTCGCTGTTTCTTCTAACCAGGCAGCTCGTTCTTCGAGTGAGCTGTCTGCAACAACACAATACATCCTTCTAACGACATGACTCAGCCCACAAAAATCAAACACACATGACTTCCAAATCTTCTCCAATGGATCTCCAAAGACATTCAATTCCCGATCCTCGGGAGTGTTGGAAGTATTGAAAACAACCCCAACTTTTGCCTTCAACAACCCAATCGGAAGTCCTCCCCCACTATCCCCTGCATCGAAAGTATACGCCACTTCTTGACGTAGAACTCGATCAACCCAACCTTTCAGGATCGCCGGAGGTTGTCCCCACCAATTAGGATGAATGATAATAATGCCGTCGGCTTCTTGAATCTCATCACAATGCAATTGAACTAATGGATCATCCGTTTTGTCACTGACGAGCTCCTGTGCGGAGATGATAGGGTTGAATTGTTCTTGATAAAGATCGTGAAAGGAAACTTGATGTCCATTCTGTTCTAATATCGACACTGCCCTCTCCGCTATAGCATGATTAAAGCTTTTATCGTACGGATGTCCCAAGATGACTGATACTTTCATTTTAGTCCCCCTTTGAGTTGTGAAAATTGAGTTTCAATAAGTCCATGATTTGTTTCATATGATGTTGATCATGCCAAATGAAATCCTGCAAATATTGCGCTAACCCAAAATCATTGCCATCATCATCCATATATACGCCTTCATACTGCTCCTGAGACATGGAAGAGATCTGCTGAATGATCTGCTCCCGTGCTTGGATGGATTGTTCAGCCAATGCATTGATATTTACCTGCCACCCGATTTGCCGCGCTTGCTCGTTAAACTCATCGAAATCTTGATGCTGAGTTGCTACCCTTCCCTCCTCAGCAATCTTCATAATCGCCTCATTTAGGAAATACTTGTCCCAATGCATAATATGACTGACTACATCCCGAACGGTCCATTTCCCCTCGGCGATTGGATAGTTCCATAAACCTGCATCCCTTTCATTAAGCATATGTACAAAATTTACCCAATCATGGAATTGATGCAGCAATTGTTCTTTTTCCTCCATACCTTATCGTTACCTCCTAAATTTTCTCATTCATTCACTAGTTTCAGTATAGCTTATTTCCAAGTTCACTTAAATCTATTAAGTTTGTTTACTTCTCTATCACGCAACACATAAAATATTAAAGTTAGACGTGCTAATCACTTAAATTTATTAGTGTTTTTTAATATTTTAACAAATACTTTCAATAAAATACTATAATTGACTTAATAATTAATACTGATTTTTTTACATAGAAAGGTGGTTGTATTATGGATGCTTTGGATACCCAAATCATCGAACTTTTGAAGCAAAATGGCCGTATGACCAGTTCTGACATTAGCAAATGTATTCATCTATCCGTCCCATCCGTATCTGATAGAATTCGAA
This sequence comes from Paenibacillus anaericanus, assembly GCF_003994475.1. GTDB lineage: Bacteria > Bacillota > Bacilli > Paenibacillales > Paenibacillaceae > Fontibacillus > Fontibacillus anaericanus. Next base: position 110,192 of record NZ_RZNY01000002.1, read on the forward strand.
AGCTGGAAGAAAAGGGGGTCATTGAACAATTTACATTGAAACTGAATCGAAGTGTCATGGGTCAAGCCCAGATGGCTTATGTATCCGTCATGCTCGACAGAACTGAAAATGTAGATAATTTCAGGGCAACCATTATCAAGTCTATCTATGTTCTTGAGTGTCATCACCTAGCTGGTGAATATGATTATATGCTTAAAGTAGCCGTCCCAGATATTTCAGCACTAGAACAATTCATCTCAGTTTCGTTAAAGGGTATTCCAGGTGTATCGAAAACAAATACGGTCATCATTCTATCCACATTGAAGGAAGAGTAAGATGAACTTAGATTGAAGGAGAGATATACATGGACCCCAATACTATATTAAAAGGTATTCTCTTGGGGCTGTCGATTGCTGCCCCCATGGGTCCTATTAGTATGGTGTGCATTCGTTCTACTTTATCAGGTGGCAGAGGGGCTGGGTATGCTGCCGGGTTCGGTGTTGCCACAGCAGATGCCTGCTATGGTGTTATCGCGGGGCTCGGTGTTACTGCAGCTTCCTCATTTCTGCTTCAATATTTAGATTTCATACGACTCTGTGGTGGTATATTTCTTTGTTATTTAGGCCTTTCCACATTTTTTCGTAAAACTACTCAATCAATAGAGTCTTCGGAGCAACATCTTCTAGGTTCGTTTGCCTCTACTTTCCTTCTGACTCTTGCTAATCCCATGACCATCGTTTCCTTTGCAAGCATATTTGCAGCAACCGGGTTTACTGTCCCAAATAGCGGTGGCACACAGATTATGGGACTCGTTAGTGGAGTTTTTCTGGGATCAGCCTTATGGTGGATTCTACTTAGTATGGGAGTAAGCCTGTTTCGTAAAACCTTGCTCAGCCCATACTCCCTTCGTCTCATCAACCGTCTTTCCGCTGTTATACTTATCGGGTTTGGCATTTGGACATTACTACAAATTACAAGATAAAAAACTCCCCAGGGAAAGCTCCAATAGTTCTTTGCATTTATTTGACTGATGTCTTACTCATCGCTAGTTCCATAATCCTGTTCACTACAACCTCCAATATTGTTTCATATCCTCTCTGACCATCGCATCCTGCAACTTTTCTTGATGAAAGCTAATAACAGTCTTATCCGCATTCGTTATATAGGGAATGTATAACGACCGTATCTCGTTTCGAGTTCCTTTAATATTTGATCCTGTTCCAACAAGAATATGGAATTCACACCCTCAAACCCCCACCAGTTCAAGCTTAATAAAATTCCATCACTTGTGTTTACTGCGAACATCATCGAGAAATTATCCGCCGATATTTCACCACCATCATCAACACGCCATACGGATGTAGTTTCTTTCTGGGTCTCTGGATAGTCTTTTACAATAAACTTATCCCCCCGTTTCAAAACAAGACTGAATAAATGTTCTTCACCCACCGTTTCGAAATGTACCAAATAAAGTTCATCCGTATCTTCAATTTCAGCAAGAGTCCAAGCCTGTTCTATCTTACGATCATGGATAGCTTGCAATTGGCTCAAGAGTTGCTCATCGCTAACAAGTTCATTCTTCACTTGAATCGCCAATAAAGCCCCCGTGTCAAATTGCGCATCATTGATCAGATAATAAGTTTGATCCTCCTGAACTGATCCTTCCTCCACAGTAAAAAGATACCCGGGCATATTAGCCATATTGATCGAAAGATCTCTGCCGTTATTAAGCTCTTCGTTGCCTTCCTGCCACTCCAAATATTTAATGGGCACAACCTCACCATTTGCACCTATTGCTTTATTCAGTGGTAACATAACGTCTTCCTGGCCCATACCCAAACCTGTTACGAGGATTTGTTGACCCTTTACCCCAGAAAAACCAAAGACTTTACCTAATTTACTTGTATCTATAGCTGGTTTTACTTGCTCAACTGGATCTTGCTCTACTTGTGGCTGATTATTTTCTTTGTCCGGTACTGGTATTGGTGTTGGTGTTGGTGTTGGTGTTGAGGACGGTATTGGTTTTACTTTTTCATTGGTACAGCCAACCAAAAAAATTAAAAAAAGTATGATAACAAAACATATCTTTCTCATTCTTAAACCTCCGCTCAACTAGACAAGTTGAAATAATCATTGTGCTGATAGGCTCCGAGAGCGAAGAGTTCTTACGATCGCTGTTGTCCCCAAATTTCTTGATTGAACTGTTATGGTTGAAATTCGGGGACAAAGCTTATGCTTCCGATATAGCTTTCCCAAGGAAAGCTTTTAGCTTCTTCAGAATCATTTCGCTCTCTCCGCTATATCATCATTCTATAATTCATCTTATATAGATAATTGTTCCCATTCCTTGTTGTTCTGTCATCTNATAATTCATCTTATATAGATAATTGTTCCCATTCCTTGTTGTTCTGTCATCTTACAACGACAAGTAATAATGATAAAATTCTTCATCTCTGGTAAAGCCAAATTGTTCATACAGCCTTTGGACACCCTTGTTATCCAATGCCGTACTTAATTCAATTCCCTTAGCCTTAGTAAGGCGAGCAAAGTCCGACACGCCAGTTAATAGCATCTTGGCAATCCCCTGTTTACGGTATCCCTCTGATACAAATAAATCATTTAGGATCCAAGCTTTCTTCATCGAAATGGACGAGAATACAGGATATAATTGAGCGAAGCCAGTACATTGACCAGAAACGTTATCCTTAGCTATAAATACGACTGATTCCTGATGTTCAAAATGACTGAACAAAAACTTCCGCGCTCCCTCGAGATCTGAGACTTGATGATAAAACACCCTATACTGATCAAAAATGGGTACTAAAATTTCTAAGTCTGCAATCGTCGCTTGGTAAATTTGAATTGGATTGTTCATGGTTTGGTATTTGCTCCTTAATAAATTTAGCTTGTAAATAAGCTGACAGTTAGAAATAATGACACTAGTATCAAATCCCAACACACACTCCTAAAAGAGAAAAGAGAAAGGAAAGAATAAGACACAACACTGTTATCTTATCATTTGAAAACAGAAAATATAGTGATAAAACAAGAAGCATACAACTAATCATTCCAGCAGCTATAGCCATTAAACTATGGTTGATCTTTTGTAAATAATCATTTCTTGCCTTACTCACTCTCTTTCCCCATCTCGACAATTATTACTTTATGTAATATTACCACAATATGCCATAAAATAAATCGACCCAAAGATTAGAAATCTAAGGGTCGATTTGAAAGGTTTAATTTTCTTTTTTGATAAGTGAACTCTCTATCCAATTTGCTTATAATAATAAACCGTTTCATGCAATGTTCCATCAGCTGACTCGGCATAGTTTGGAATACGTCCAGCTTCAGTATAACCAAAGGAAAGATATAGATGGTTCGAGGGATCTCCTGCTCTAGTATCCAATACTAATAGTGTCCTACTCTCAGTTCTTGCTTGCTCCTCTGCTGTTTGCATTAGCAATTGCGCAATGCCCATTCTTCGATATTCTGGATGTACCATTAATTTAGCGATTTCTGCTCTGTGACGAGCGTTTTGTTTATGGGCTAATTGTAGTTGTATCGTTCCAACAATGCTATCATTCTGCACTACTGCCCATAGAATAACCCCTGGTTCGATGACTTTATGCCAATAGTTTATAGCTTCATCCTTGCTCATTGGTGGAAGAAAACCGATGGAAGCTCCATCATCCACTACACTAACCAGTAATTCAGAAAATTGGTTTAGCTGCTGTGGCATTAATGAATCTATTTTTATGATTCGGAGATTATTGCTCATATTCTCCATATTCCCCTTGTTCCCCATATTATGCTCACTCATCCCTCTTCTTTGGTTACGGACCTATTCAACTCAATATTGAATCTATAATATCCCTCATTATGCTCAAGCCAAATGCGACCTCCTTGAAGTTCAACAATACTTTTCGCAATCGACAAACCAAGTCCATATCCTGAAGGTAAATTCACCTCGCTTTGTGAGGGTTGCATCGTATAGAAACGTTCAAATAGTTGTTCTTCCTGTTCTTTGGTTATGGGGTTACCATGATTTTCGATGGATAATTTAACAACTCTTCCTTGAGAAAACAGATTTATTCTAATTTCTCCAGGTACTAACGAGAATTTCAAAGCATTCATGAGCAGATTATCAATGGCTCGAACTATCTTCTCAACATCTATTCTCATGAAGATGGGATCAGGACTTAATGCCTTTATTAGATTAATCCCCTGCTCTCTAGCAACAGGTTCAAATTCAGAAGCCATTTGTTCGATTAAACTATGAAAGTCGACTTCCTGCAAGTTCATCTGAGTATCGCCATAGGATAGACGTGTATATTCAAACAAATCATCAATCAACTTCTTAAGCTGCTGCGTTTTATTAAACGCATTATTTATATACCGTTCTCGCTCATTCTCATCTTGAAATGCTTGCTTTTTAAGTAAATCCAGATATCCTATAATGCTTGTTAATGGGGTTCTTAGATCGTGAGATACATTTGTGATTAACTCCATCTTAGAACTCTCAAGCTGTCGTTCACGTTCTACTTGTTTCTGTAATTGCTCTGCCATATGGTTGACATTCTGTGCAACGGCCCCAAGCTCATCTAACCTCGAAATTGGAAGTCGATAATTCAAATCTCCTCTTGCAATAACCATCAAGCCATTGGACAGTTGCGATAGATTCTTTACGATATTTCGCGTAAGTATGATGAAGCAGACTATATAAATACCAATAAATATTAATAATCTTATTAGCTCGTTTATATCGTGAGGGATAATAGAAAATACGATATTTGTTATTATGAAACTAATAAAAATTACCCAGATCAATTGCGCTGAAATACTTCTTTTTCCACTTATGAATACCCAAAATTTATTTATCAATCCGATACCCCACTCCCCATACTGTTTTAATATATTGAGGAGTTCTAGGGTTGACCTCGATCTTCTCACGAATGTTGCGGATGTGGACCATGACCGTATTTTCGGAGAAAAACGCAGTTTGCTCCTTCCACACTTTTTGATAAATTTTATCAATGCTAAATACTTGACCACGATGAGCAGCTAACAATTCCAGTATTGAAAATTCAATAGGAGTTAATGAAACTTCTTTGCCTCGCACCGTTACCTGATGATAGTCCTTGTTGATTACAAGATCATCAATACAAATCTCACCCTCATTTGTCGGCTGAACTAAGGATGCGTAATTTTGTCTCCTTAACAGTGCTTTGATTCTGGCTATTAATTCTAGAGGGTTAAACGGCTTGGTCATATAGTCATCCCCACCCGTGGAAAGACCTGTGATTTTATCAATATCCTCTCCTTTAGCTGAGAGCATGATGATTGGAATTCCTGAATTCTCTCTGATTTTTAGACAAGCTGAAATCCCATCTAAATTAGGCATCATAATATCCAAAATAATGAGATCAAACTGTTCATGCCGCAGGAGTTCAAGTGCTTTGACCCCGTCCTCAGCCTCCACAACCTGATACCCTTCATTGCGGAGATAAATATGTAGGACATCACGAATCTCCGCGTCATCGTCAACAACTAATATTTTTACGCTCATAAATCGGGTCCCTCCAAGGGTCGAAATGTATCCCTGTAATGAACATAGGATGACAAAATCATTTTATTATTCTATAGAAGATACGGTAAGCTACTCTTATAATGAGCTGCTTACCGAAGCTTTATGCTCTGCTTGTATGCTGAACGGGAGCAATTTGCCTACAATGTAATATAATACTTCAACTATAAATATGGCCCCGGCAATATCTAATACATAATGCTGCTTCACAAAAAGCGTAGAAACAACGATAGCCCCCATCATTAGAGTAATTAATGAACGTGATTTGAACGATAAATCCCTACAATTCGATGAGCCCTTCCAAACTAAATAACTGGTCAGGACATGAATACTAGGAAAACAGTTAAACGGTTGATCCGTCATATATATAAAACGCACAAGAGAATATATAATTCCATTGTCATTCACTTGCGGACGCGGTACTGTTGTCTGATAAAAATAATAGATGATATAAGATACGATTAGTCCAAGACAAAAGGTGAGCAGCGTTCGATAATAGGTGTTTTTGCTTTTCAGAAAAATAACAACCAACATTACAATAATAAAGGGATACCAAAGTATATAAGGAATAATAAACGCTGGTACGAAGGGAATTTGCGCATCTAGTTCAGTCATCAAATTATTGGCGCGTACACCCTCATGGTTTAATAATCCGTAACAAATATTCAACAAAGGAATAACTAATATCCATAATAGCGGACGATATTTCTTCAATTTGGAATTAAGTTCTAGCTTCATCAGCTTACACCTCGTTTTCTACAAACATAAACGAAAGCTGGCGGAAAGTTTAAGGCTACAAATTTAATAGTTTCAATATCGAAACGTTCAGATAATTGCTTTTTCATTTGATGCGAATATTGAAAAGCAATGAATAGTCCGCCGTTCCTCAGTGAACCGACAATTTGATCCATTAACTTATCACGCATTTCTTGGGGGAAATTAAAAAATGGTAGTCCGCTGATGACACAATCGAGCCGTTCCATCTTTTCCACACCCATGGAAAATTGTAATCGGTAAGCATCCTTATAACATGGAAACTCCGAATATTGATATTTTAACGAACGATATAAAGTTGGGTCTTTCTCAAACAGCATTATTCGGGTGTTGCTATTAGCTGCTGACCGAATATATTTCGTTATAGCTCCCGTTCCTGCCCCAAGCTCTGCAACATGGTTGACCTCATCCCAAGGAACTGAATCAACCATTGCTCTTGCTAGATATTTAGAGCTTGGTGTTACACTTCCGATCTGCCCTGGTGACTGAATAAACTTATAGAAAAATGTTATCTTTTCTTGAACTTGCCCACTAATACTCATAATTACGGTGTCTCCCCTCTTCAATTTTCACCATCATACTCAAAACTTCTTCAGATAAAGTCAGGAATAATCTGAATTAATTCTGAAGATATGGAGTGACCATTGAGAGATTCAGAGAAGGACGTAAGGTGAAATGCCTAGTGGTACTTGGCACGTTCATAAATATTTTCCAAAAAAAAAAAAAAAGCAGCTCTACTGAGCTGCTCCGAATTTAACCAATATTCTTATTTAAATATTCCTGCAATGCCGGCTGCCAAAACCACAATAGCGAAGATCATTCTGTAGATGGCAAAAACCTTCATTGGTTTCTTTTGCAAGTAAGCGATAAACTTTTTGATAACGGCTAAAGCAACGACAAATGAAACGATAAAACCAGTTGCCAGCGAAATGAGTTCTTCTGATGAAAGGCCGGAAAAGCCACCCATCTTCATAATCTTCAGAAAACTCATGCCAACCATAACTGGGATGGCTAAGAAGAATGAGAACTCAGCCGCTACTACAGTAGTAAGCCCCGAAACCCAACCACCGATAATGGTTGAAGCTGAACGTGACATCCCCGGTATAATAGCTAAACATTGAAACAACCCGATAATAATCGCTTGCTTTACAGTTACGTTCAGCTCACGGTCTTCACTCAGGTTGTTATTTCTAAACTTCGATTCCGCATACATCATCCAGATCCCACCGCCAAACAATGTGAACGCAACGACAACTGGAGTGAATAAGTATTTGTCAGCCATATCGTTAAATAGTATCCCGAAGACGCCCCCAGGAATACAAGCAATCACAATCATTAGCCAAAATTTAAACCCTGATTTTTCATATCCTACCTTTTTAGGAGAGAAATTAACAAGGGTATCTTTTATTTTCCGCCAATAGAGAATTACAACTGCCAGTATAGCTCCAAGTTGAATCACGTAAGTGTACATCTCAACAAAATTTGGGTGTGTACCTGAAAAGCCCATTAATTGTTCAAAGATAATCAGATGCCCTGTAGAAGACACGGGCAAAAATTCGGTTACACCCTCCACAATTCCAAGTATGATTGATTTAATGATTGCTATAATGCTGTCCATCAAATTCTCCCTTCCCTTTTCCATTCGAAGATTAGTCTTTGTATTTTAACCTACTCTAATATACTATACATTAAACCATTAAAAATTAAGAATTTATTAACTATTCAGAATCAATACTAGTAAATCAATCTCTGTATCAAAAATAAATCGAACGATATATTCCATACTGACCAATATACAGTGTAAGACCAAAGGGGGAATGGCGGTTGAACCAACCACAAGAATATACCAAGCTCATTGCGCTTACGCTTGCCGGCAGTCGTGAATCGTACAGTGAGCTATATGAAATGACTATACAAGATGTTTACAAAACCGTTCATTTCCTCGTTGGAGATCCATCTGATGTAGATGATGTCGTTCAAGAGATTTATATGCAAGTGCACAAGTCTCTAGGACAATTTGACGCTAGTAGACCTTTTCGCCCTTGGTTAATGGGCCTCGTCATACGACAGATTCATGCTTTTCGAAGAAAGAGATGGACGCATCTCCGGACAACTAAAAAAGCACAAAACTATGAGAACCCTATAGCCTATGATTTCTCACATGAAGTCGTGGACAAATTATGTAATCGCGCTCTGCTAGCTGCCGTAGAACAGTTACCTTTTAAGTTAAAACAAGTCGTGATTCTACATTATCTAAATGAATATTCGCAAGAAGAGGTGGCAGGTATTTTGGAAATTCCTCTTGGAACCGTAAAATCTCGTATTCATGCTGCCTTACAGAAGTTACGTAAAAAACAGAACAACAATATTATTTTTATGGGAAAGGTGGAGAACCTTCATGAATCTTGAAGAAGAGTTGCGATCAGCACTTCAACAAAAAAGTACTGAATTGTCGGCTTCACCGGAACTGAAGGAAAGAATAATGAATCAAGTTACCGTAAAACAAGGAGGAAAACGAATGAAAAAGTGGATGTTATCAAGTATCATAGTGGCTGCTCTACTTATACCTACTGGAGCCTTTGCTGCTTATAATTATCTAGCGGACTCCATCTATGGATCACAACAAAATGTTGTTCAGATAGGCGGTACAGTTGAAGCATATGAGAAACTCGAATCTAAACTCCAAGAATCCAAACAACTATTAAGCACGGAAGAATTCACGGTCTTTATGTCCCTGCTTAAACAATTAGGTGAATTTAATCTAAAGATCGCAGATTCTGAGGGTACGCTTCACCCAGACCAATTAAGTGCAGATGAACAACAACAATATACAAAGTTGAATACATCTCTGGAGCCCCTGTTCAACAAAATAAACGAGCAAGCATCATCAAAGACAAATCGTAACCCTAATTCGGTTTATCTAGATCTAGATCTAGACAAAGCTGAAAAAGTATTAAGCGAAGAGGAACTCGCCCAATTTGTTAACCTATTTGATGAGAGTAAGGAGATATCTGTTAAGGCCGTCGATGCAAAGGGGAAATTCCATCAAGATCGTTTATCTGACCAAGATAAATCAAGATTAGAGCAAATCCAAGAACAGCTTCAATCCTATTTAGATAGGTTAGAATAGTAGTAACAAGTTCAAGTAGCAAAAGGCATGCCTGCAAATATGCAGACATGCCTTCTTGTATCTTTTATGCATTTTTCAGGGATGAGCCCTGATAAATAAAGGAAATTAATGGATACTCTTCACCAATTCATTAATTCGTGCGATAGCATCATCAACATGAAGTGACTCTTTTACGTTATGTTTTCGCAGGGTAATTTCAACATGCTCTTGCTCGGCACCTTTACCCACTATGATTCTAATTGGAATCCCGATCAAATCTGAATCTTTGAATTTTACACCTGGACGTTCATCTCTATCATCCATTAACACTTCAATGCCGTTCTCAAGTAAAAGATGATACAACTTCTGAGCTAGTTCGGTTTGTTTGTCATCTTTTATTGAAATCGGAATGAGGTGAACTTGAAACGGCGCTAGTGTTGTTGGCCAAATGACCCCATTATCATCATGGTTTTGCTCAATCACGGCGGACAGTATCCGCGATACTCCAATTCCATAGCAACCCATAATCATTGTCTGTTCCTTACCAGATGGATCTAAGAAAGTGGCGCCTAGTTGCTCACTGTACTTGGTTCCCAGTTTGAAAACATGCCCAATTTCAATACCTCGATTGAATTTTAATATCCCTTCCTCACAACGAGGACATTTCTCACCCTCAGTTACATTACGGAAATCCCCCACATGTGTAAGCTCCAAATCACGTATAGGATATAAATTACGAACATGATGATTTAACTCATTAGCACCTGCTATACCACTCGTCATATGAGCTACAGTGTGATCAACTAATACTGGGAATGGTAAATCCATAGGCCCTATAAACCCAACTGTCACACCAGATATTTTCGCCAATGCTTCCGAATCAGCAATTACAATGTCCTGAGCCCCAAGATAATTCTTCACTTTAATTTCATTGATCTCATGATCACCTCTGACAGCAACAGCAACTACTTTATCGTCTGCTATAAATACAACCGTTTTGATGATATCCATTGGACTGATTTGAAGCGACTGGACAAGTTGTTCAATCGTCTTAATCTCAGGAGTATAGAACTTCTCTACCTCCGTATCATCGTCAGAGATCATTTGACCATCTGGTATATCAGTTGTTCCAGACTCCGCTTTCTCTAAATTTGCTGCATAATCACAGCATGTACAAGCCGCAATCGTGTCTTCGCCTATATCGGCCAATGCCATAAATTCATGTGTTCCACCTTCGCCCCCAATAGTACCTGCATCTGCCTCTACCGCGCGAAAGTTGATTCCAAGTCTAGTGAAAATCCGTTGATAAGCATGAAACATATTCCAATAAGATCTATCTAACCCTTTCCAATCTGTATCAAACGAATAGGCGTCTTTCATTAGAAATTCTCGTCCTCGAAGTAACCCAAAACGCGGACGTCGTTCGTCACGAAACTTAGTCTGAATTTGGTACAAGGTTACAGGTAATCTGCGGTAGGAGTTAATTTCATTTGTCACTAAAGAAGTGATGACTTCTTCATGTGTTGGTCCTAGTGCAAATTCTCGATCATGTCGGTCTCTTAATCGAATTAACTCTGGCCCATACTGGGAATATCGACCCGACTCTTTCCAAAGTTCGGCAGGTTGCATTGCTGGCATTAACAATTCTTGAGCACCTGCCCGGTCCATTTCCTCCCGCACGATTTGCTCTGCTTTGCGGAGTACCCGTCTACCGAGTGGCATATAGGTATAAATTCCCGCAGCTAATTGCCGGATAAATCCTGCGCGTAACATCAACTGATGACTAACTACCTCTGCGTCAGACGGTGATTCACGTAATGTATTATGAAATAATGTACTTTGTCGCATGAATATTTCCCCCCATAATAAGTTGTTCAAAAAAACAAAAAGACACATTCGTCAGGGACGAATGTGTCGTGATACCACCCTATATTTGACCGCAGTAACATTGTATATGTAAGCAGTCCTTATTAAGATAACGGCATATACCGGTAATGGAAAGTAAATTCCATCACAGCTCACAAGATAGGTTAAAGTTCACTCGCTTCAAGAAACCTTTCAGCCCGTGGGTTTCTTCTCTGTACGACGATATATTGAACTCTTTAGTCTTGGTCAAAGCTTTTCATATTATAATTTTTATTTACATTACATGATTAAAATATATTAGTCAAGCAACAGATTGTTTGCAAAATCAATGACCGTTTTGTTTGTTAAGTTAGTTTCATAACATAAGCTCTAGGTGTAGTAAGGGAAATGGTTTGCCCGATCCATCTAGTTCAGAGCACCCAATCAGCTCACAATTATATCGCTTATAAAAAGCATACGCCTGTTCGTTTTGCTCGTTGACGTCAACTTGTAGTTTATTCCCTTTGATTTCTCCTGCATGTTTCACTAAATGAGAACCTATACCCTGACCACGGTACTTTGGATCCACAAATAACATCTCTATTTTAGTTCCATCAAGGCCAATAAATCCTATCGGTTCTTGGTCTGCGTTTATTTCTACCCAGAGCTCAACCTCCTTTAATGCACCATTTTGAACCATATGATGGAAATATTGAATATCCTCTTCTTCTAAAAAAGTGTGGGTCACGCGCACTGCTCTATGCCAAATATCTACCAACTTATCATGGTACTTTTCTTCGAAAGCGACTATTTTTGCTTGCATTATTATCTCCTATTTGTTCTTTTAAATGTTAAACTAATTCAGCGTTAGATTATCTGTAATCGTTCATCTTTTTATTCTTGATCCCATTTAACCACTTCTAATTCAGGCCACTTGGCTGTCCATTTCTTCACCTTGCTATTGTATACAGCTTCACTAATTAAAGATTTATTAGGCCGAATTACCATATTAATAAGATCGTCTAATCCAAACGGTGCATATAACGTCCAATTCTGAGTATGGTCAAGTCTTAACCCCAGTGATGTGGCCGTTGTTGGCCAAGTATCAATCGCTGCCTCAATTGTCTGATACGGCTTAATAGCTGTACCAAACTTTTCTTCATACCATAGATGTACCCTGGCTTGGTTCTTCATATCGATCTGAATGGGGATATCTGAGAGTAGTTCTTTCCCCCACGTAATCATCTCATCTTCAGCTTGATATGAAAGGTCGCTGTCATTGAAATATACAATATCAATATCACTAATTCCATAATTTAAGGGCCGGTTCGTCAGTTCATTCCATACGGATTGTACAATACAACCTGCCCCTACATAGTAAGATTCTAACCCAAGTTCCTGTACACGTTCAAAAACTTGTATTAAGATCGGATTCTTTTCTACAATATTCAACAATCTTTCTTTGTTCTTCATCTAAATAACTCCTCGCTACCTAATCACGAATCACCATTTTCCCTAATTTGTGTCCTAACATGACCAAAGGAAGCAGCACTAACCCTACAGGTGCATAAATAAGAACTTCTTTAAACGATACAAGCCCTTCGCTTACCATTCTATTGAACAAGTAAATCGAATATGGCAAAGTAACGAAAAGCGCAGTTACCACTCCCGGAGTATACGATTTTAGGAAGATAGACTGCCCCAGATGCGTAAATACATGGATGAATAATAGCGCATTAAAGCCGATAAAGAATATGTAGTTTTGATGTTCCACGGCTAGATAAGTAACAGGTACAAATACGATAAACTCTAGACACACAGCTACTGCAAATTGCGCTGATGTTACTTCTGACATGTTCTTTACTAGCTTGCGTGCTGGCCCTGGAATTTTATTACTCATTTTGGGGTAATTTCTCTTCATCCAATACTCTACGAATATGATTTCTTCAAAATCATGGATCATAAAGGTAGCTAGAAATAACCACATAACCGATTGGATTGAAATAATCGACTCAGTCATCACTTTGTATGACATCCCCCTCAGCAAATCTTATGGTTCCAATATCCTTTATAGATAATTCAACTGGAAAGAGTCTTGCTTTCTTATGATTCGAGAAGTACCACTCTCGATCCTTTCTGACCACAATCAACAGCCCATGCTCGTCTCCCAGCGGAGCAAAACCTTCACTACCCTCTCTCCAATGCGGTATCCCCATATCATTTAGCTTCCTAGCTAGTGGAGTGACTTCATCCGCAACAATTCCAACTTCACTTATACAAATGAAATCCTTCGCAGAAAATGAATGAGTAGTACTATTGCCAAGATTGTGCCGAGCTATAAACTCTACAATATTACCCGAGGGATCTTCACAATAAATTGAATCAGCATTCCATGAATCAAAGAAAACCTCATCAGCACCATCCTCTTTGATTAGAGGAACTTTGGTAGAGACCCATTCTTTTACCTCACGGAACATATTCTCAGGAATATTAATTGCTAAGTGATAAAAGGGTTCATCATATTGATTTGTAAGCTTAAATGTTAAGTTTGTCGAACCTATCTTTATTGTAAAATACTCACTATCATCTTCTACTAGGGTGCATTCTAATGTATTCGTATAAAAAAGTTTCAGATCCTGAAGTTGACTGGTCAATAAAGTTATATTCTCTATAATCATTTCTGTCCCTCCCGTTCAAAGCAATCGCTAAGAGCATCATACGTAGTTTTAGTTTTAAGTCATTTTTATTTCAAAAAAATCACAACAATCCCGCAGTGTTCTTGGATTAAAATCTAATTGCTCTATAGGTATTCCATGATCCAGACCATATTGAACAACGTCTTCCCAAGTCTGCGAATCCACTGTGGTTTGAAATACTTGATCTTGATATACAACAACCAGAGCATCGTTCTTAAAGAAGTGGTTATACCAACAATCCAAGTCTACATCAATCATATTAGCTTGGAGTTCAATAATCGTTTCATGTAATTGCTGTTCTCTAACTCTTACAAATAAAAAATCCCACGTACCGATCATTTTATGTGCCACGATATCTAAAATATCGGCAGTCTTGTGATCTTTAAGCGATTGTTGTATTACAATCCCATAAAAGTCTTCCATAGAACCAAATCCTTTCTTAGACAGTTACTTTCATCCGGCTCAGCGTATCCTACTTTTGTTCAATAAACTGAGTCCCATTATAGGTATACATTTTAACCGTTGTTGTAGGCTTCCCTTTAACCGTTACTGTATCATCTTCTAGTTCACTTCGTGTTTCCCAGGCATACATAATATCATTTACGATCTGGAAGCTACCCGCAACTACGTAATAGTTGCCACCAAACATCGCATTCATATCTTTCAAAGTACCTTGCCAAGCTTCAATAACTTCCCCATTTTGAATCTCCAATAAATGAGCTATCTGAACACTAACTCCGGAACCACCTGTCATTTCTATCACTTGGAGCAACTTTTTTTCCGCTACCTCAATAGGTGCACCGAAATTAAGTGATGCTACCTTCCAACTTTTATCAAAAATCAAACTATAATCACCTGAAGATGTTTTATCAAAAATAAAAAAAGCACCCAAATGAGATCCACCATCAATCGCAGCTACAACTTCCGGTTCATCATCTCCATCTAGTTCAACCTCTTCATAGGAAAGTGCCTCCCAATAAAGCTCGTCATTAATCCCTTGTTTCATAAGCAACTCTTTCACTTGTTCAAGAGATATGGCCCCCCCGCTGGACTGTTGTACTTCCTCATTTTCTACGGATTCTTCTGGAACACTGGCGAACGCTTGCCCCTGTGCATTCTCGCCCAACTGCCTGGGCTGATCCTTCTTAAATGGACCTATTACGACGATTACTACAATCGCACAGACTAAAAGTATGGATAATTGTAATACCTTATTATTCCTAGTCATAATATGCCCCCTTCATAGACTCTATCTCTTATTTATTCAAATGTTGTACCATTAACACTTGCTCCATAAATACATTGAACCCTAATTGATCTAACAATTCGATCAAAGTGCGATTTGAAGCACGGATATTATGCACGGTTCGCTTACAATTCCGGGTCGGTTGCCATATTTCCCGCAGTGCTGCCTTAACGATAGATTCCCTATCCAACCGATTAGGCGCAGATTCACATCGAAGGAGAGTAATCCCTGCTAAGTTGCCATAAGAATCAAATGTACGCCGAAATAACCCGTACCCAACTGCCTCATCTCCATCGTAAACAGTCACACTCTCACCATCCTTAAGGCTCGGCAACTGCGATTGCCACACTTCACCGGGGGTGTAGAAAAGCAATGTTCCAACTTCTATAGCTAACCCTCTTGTCACCGTATATGAATGTGAAGACCAATCTGTCATATCCAACTTATGTTCATTCGATAATAAAATAAGTCGATCAACAAGCTCATAGTTCATGGTTTCATATAACCGAATCGCTGACTCGTTTGTACTTATCGCTTCTAAATAGGCTACATCCACTACTAGCTCCGCGTATAACTCAAGATTCCGAGCAATCATTGCTTTGCCTATGCCCTTGCCACGGAATGCTGGAACAACAGCCGTTCCACCATTCCATGCTACTTTCTTACCCGAAACCTCGCGGAACCCTCCCATCACGATCCCCGCTTGTTCACCGTTCACATAACACGCAAACGAATGCTCAAGCGATAATCCTTCACTTGCTACTCGTGTAATGAAGCGATCCAGCGGCATAGATGCGTTCACTATATATCCTTCGAACGCTTTGTTCCATAGCTCAGAGACATCCTTTATTGGAAATTCACTCAGTACTTTATAGGTAATCATGTGGTCACTCCTTCTCTAGAAGATTTTCATATGTAGAAAGCAGACACCCGCTATAATCTCCGGGTGTCTGCCTTCACAACGTCGCTCAATATCATGTTAGTTAGAGAACTGTATCATCCACGCTGTCAAGCCAGCTCTCGATACTGCCGATAACTGATGTTACACAGCCGTCCTCAAACGGCAAGATCAGTCCGGCCACTTTTACCAACTCGGTGAAAGACTTGCTTCCACCTTGACGGCAAAGGTTCAAATAATCGGTCCATGCTGCTTCACGATCCTCGTGCATCTTCTTCCAGAATTGGAAGGCACAAATTTGCGCAAGTGTATAATCAATGTAATAGAAGGGGGTGCTGAAGATATGTCCTTGTTTGTGCCAGAAAGCACCTTGTTCTAAGTATTCGTTGTCTGCATAATCGCGGTGCGGCAGATATTTACGCTCTATTTCACGCCAAGCCTTCTTCCGCTCTGCAGGTGTAGCATCCGGATTCTCATAGACAAAATGTTGGAATTCATCCACTGTTACACCATAAGGAATGAAGATTAGGGAACTAGCTAGATGATCAAAACGATACTTATCTGCATCTTCCTTGAAGAAGAGATCCATCCAAGGCCAAGTGAAAAACTCCATGCTCATGGAATGAATTTCACAGGCTTCATAAGTTGGGAAACTATATTCCGGCACTTGGAAGCTTCTGCTCTCATACACTTGGAAGGCATGGCCCGCTTCATGTGTCAAGACATCAATGTCTCCCGAAGTCCCATTAAAGTTGGAGAAAATATACGGTGCACCGTGCTCGCTAATATATGTGCAATAACCACCGCTCTCCTTGCCTTTCTTACTAACGAGATCCATTAGCTCGTTATCTTGCATAAAGGTGAAGAATTCATTCGTCTCCGGTGATAGCTCAGCATACATCTTCTCACCATTTTTTACGATCCAATCCGGATCGCCCTTAGGAATCGCATTACCTGATTTGAAACTAATGTTCTCATCATAATAATACAATTGATCCACATCAATCCGGCCCCGCTGACGTTCCTTCAACTTCGTTGTAACGGGTACAATATATTTCGCAACTTGATCACGGAAATTAGCTACCATCTCGGCGTTGTAATCCGTACGGGACATTCTTGCGTAACCAAGTTCGACGAAGTTCTTATAACCAAGCTTCTTCGCCATTGTCGTCCGCACTTTAACTAAATCGTCGTAGATGCGATCGAATTGTTCCTCATTCTCAGCCATGAATCCCGTCTTTGCTTCCTCAGCTCTCTTCCGAGTGTCGCGGTCGATGGACTGCGTGAAAGGCAAGATTTGCGAAAGTGTTAGCTCCTCACCATCGAAGGGAATCTTCGCAGATGCTATGAGCTGCTTATATTCTGTAGTTAGCTTATTCTCCAATTGCAAGTCCTCAATAATTTCTGGACTAAACGATTTAAGCGCTAACTCAGCCAATTGAAATAGTTGGACACCCCATTTATTTTGCAACTCGGCTCTGAATTTCGATTGAACTAATGCTTGATAATAATCATTAATGAATTCTTGGACGACAGGTCCAACTTCATCAAAAAAGTCATTCTCTTCCTTATAGAACTCATCCGTAGTATTGATAGAGTGGCGGATACTAACGATAGTCTGCATCGAATCGAATTCACTACGAAGTTTGTTAATTTTCGTCATAACGAGATCCTGCTCTTCGTAACTATTAGCGGAATTAAATGCAGTCAAAAGTTCTTTAAACTTCAACTCGAATGCTTGTACATCTGGACGTTCGTAGTTATACTCGGTGAATTTCATAATGTGCATCTGCCCTCTCTCAAATCAAATTACATGCTTATCTGTCCATTATATGCCACTAAATTAAAAAATTCTATCCCGATGCAAGTTAGAATTAGTGACACTGTTAGTATTGAACTTGTAGTAACCCCCTCCACAGCAGTTCATTCGTTTTCATATCATAATCACAATCCGTGCTTGACTACGTATGTTTCGTGACATGCATGGTGCCCTGAGTCCGTCTGCCCACTTCACTTAAAGTGAATTACTCCTGATAAGTTGTTTAGAGAACCCACCAATTATTTGTTAGCTGGAATAACTCCAGTTATTTCAGTCGCCCACCCTCGCTATGGCTTTAAAAAGCTAAATTAGATGGAGAAATTCCAGATAAGTCCTCCCCTGAGGTTGTGTAACTCATATTAACTGGAGAAATTACTGTTATTCATGCATTAACATATTAATTCACTCAGGCCACATCAAGCTCTGCTATCAAGGTGAAGTCTGTAACCCAGCATACAAAAAGGGATAATCATGAACCCCCCTTTGTTTATATGGGTTCTTCTGATTTATCCCTATCCTAGCTACAACATGATTGTCTATCCTAGAGTCAATTCCTCCACCTCAACACCTTGAGGTAGTAGTTCTAGAATCTTATCTCTAACTTTCGTATCCTTCATCTCTGCTCCAAAAATAGTCACGACACCTTGGTCCTCGCGAGTCCGAATCAGACGCCCAATCCCTTGCTTAAAGCGTAGTAGCATATGAGGCATGTCCACATCATCAAAAGGAGACTGCGTATCTTTGCGTTTCGCGGCGAAGACCGGATCGTTTGGAGGGAATGGTAAGGACCAGATCATCACGTGAGAGAGTGATGGCCCTGGCACATCCAGGCCTTCCCATAAGGTTACAGCACATAATATGCTTGCTTCATCGTTCTGGAAATTTGAAATGAGGTGGCTAATTTCACCCGCTCCTTCAAAGATAAAGCGGAAAGCCGCAGCTTTCGGATGGCTGATAATATCTTGTCTAAACTGCTCCATTTCCTCGCGGGATGGAAATAGAATTAAAGCTCTACCTTCTGACTTCTGCAAAAGATCTAAAGCCAGCTCTATTTTCTCAGCCTGTTGATTATTCGAGATGAGCTTCGGTATAACAACCTTCATCTTCTCTTGATAGTCATATGGGGAATCCACAGAAAAGGAGAGATATTTGGTTATCCCCAAATTGTCTGCAATATAGCCAAAATCTCCATTTAAAGAGAGCGTAGCGGAAGAGAACACGATAGGCATACTCTTGGAGAATACGCGTTCTTCCAGCACTTCTTTGACCAATTTAGGCATGATCACCAAATGGAAACCATCCGAAGTCTCTTCTACCCATGAAATAAGTCGATCAGGGTTTTCGAATAATCCCAATGCGAGATGAATCATCTCCAAATGCTCTTCTACAATCTTTAGTTGATACTCATCTAACGAATAAACTCCACTTTCAAATACCAATTCTTCTTCAACGACAGCAATCGTATCTCGGAAACGATTTACTTCCCGCAATAGTTTTTCGTTATAGTCAATTTCTCTTCGATCTGAAGCAGGTACGCTATGACTGTACTGCTCTAGTGAGGAGAACATGAGCTCACTTTGTGAGATCGCATCCTCAATAGCAACGGCTAATTCCTCCCGTACCTCCCCTTCAAGTAAACGAATAACGATACTTTCAAATACGGAGTGCTTTAATTTATAAGTAAGCGCACTTTGTGCAGCTGTTTCTAATAGATGCCCTTCGTCAAAAACAACGGAACTGTGTTCAGGCAGCAAAGGCAGTTGCCCTTCGCGTTTTCTCGCATCATAGGTCCAGACGTGCTCCATATAGAAGTCGTGAGAGCAAATAACCAAATCCGTTGACTTACGGTAATGTTCTCGGGAGATGGTCTGCCCACAGCGATGACGTCTACTGCACACCATACAGTCCTGAAATACGTCCCAGCCTAATTTACTCCATTGCTCATCATTAAGATTCGGATAGTCCTTACGGTTCCCGTAGGGGTGAAAAGATTGCATCGTATCCGGTGAATTTACAAACTTAGGCAGGCTTCTATAGATTTCCTGGGCAACTTCATCATCATCTTGATCGTCCAGGCTCGTTCTGAAATCGTCCAACTTGTTAAGGCACAGATATTGGTCCGGAGATTTACCTAGTCTAGCATCAATGGTAAAGTCCAGATGTTTGGCTAGCTTAGCAATATCACCTTCTGGCTTCACTAGCTGTTCGATCAATGATTCATCCGCACAAGCTATGACAGCCGGCTTCCGCGTGTACCGCGCATAACAGATCGCATAGAGCAGATAAACCATCGTTTTCCCAGTTCCCACTCCAGCTTCTGCAAAAATGGTCTGTTTCTCGTTGTATGCGCGTTCCAGTTGAAAAGCCATATATATTTGTTCATCCCGCAATTCAAGTCCTGCCTCTGGTAATTTCTCATAAAAAACATCCGCAATCCAGTCGCTAGCCTGCTGAACAAACGGTTGTTTCGGGTCAAATGTAAAAGGATAGTTATTCAATATGTCTTGCCTCCAATTTCATGTCCAAACTACAAATTACAAACCCTAATTATACCGCAAAGCGAGGAATTATGCGAATATTAAAAAGAACATCAAGCTTAACTACACTTGATGTTCAATCCTCTTGAATTCACTAAAGCACTGTATCATCTACACTGTCTAACCAGTTCTCGATACTACCAATAACCGACGTAACACAGCCATCCTCAAATGGTGAGATCAACCCAGCTACTTTTACCAATTCGGTAAAGGATAAGCTTCCGCCTTGACGACAAAGATGCAAATAATGTGTCCACGCAGCCGAACGGTCCTCGTGCATCTTTTTCCAGAATTGGAACGCACATATTTCAGCGAGAGTATAATCGATATAATAAAATGGCGATGTGAAAATATGACTCTGCTTGTGCCAGAAAGCACCTTGCTCCAAATAATCATTATCCGCATAATTACGAGTTGGTAAATATTTTTTCTCAATATCCCGCCATGCTTTCTTCCGCTCAGCAGGTGTAGCATCTGGATTTCCATAAACGAAATGTTGGAATTCATCAACTGATACACCATAAGGAATGAAGGTCAAGGCACTGGATAGATGATCGAAACGATACTTATCTGCATCTTCCTTGAAGAAGAGCTCCATCCATGGCCAAGTGAAGAATTCCATGCTCATAGAATGAATTTCTGCCGCATCATTACTTGGAGATAAGTATTCTGGTACTTGGAAATTTCTGCTCACATATGCCTGGAAGGCATGGCCTGCTTCATGTGTTAAGACATCAATATCTGCGGAAGTACCATTAAAGTTGGAGAAAATGAAAGGTGCACCTTGTTCGAATAAGAATGTACAATAGCCACCAAATTGCTTTCCTTGTTTACTTACGAGATCCATCAACTCATGGTTCTGCATAAAAGTGAAGAACTCGTTCGTTTCTTCAGACAACTCGGCGTACATCTTCGCTCCATTATGAACGATCCAATCCGGATCACCCTTTGGCATTGCATTTCCCGATTTGAAACTGAAATTCTCGTCGTAATAGAGTAATTGATCCACACCAATCCGGATCCGCTGGCGTTCCTTCAACTTTGCTATGACGGGAACGATATATTGATGCACCTGATCACGGAAATTTGCTACCATTTCCGCGTTATAGTCAGTCCGTAACATTCTCGCGTATCCAAGCTCAATAAAATTGCTGAAACCAAGCTTCTTCGCGATCTTTGTCCTTACTTTCACCATATCATCATAGATTCGGTCGAATGTCTCCTCATTCTCTGCCATGAATCCAGTTCTTGCTTCTTCTGCTCGTTTCCGAACATCACGATCCATTGACTCAGCAAATGGAGCTAACTGTGCGATGGTCCGCTCTTCACCCTCGAAAAGGATCTTTGCCGATGCGATAAGCTGTGAGTATTCTGTTTGTAGTTTATTCTCTTGCTGTAAATCCTCAATAATCTCTGGGCTAAATGCCTTTAAGGAAAGCTCTGCTATTTGGAATAGTTGCTTACCCCATTTTTTCTCCAGTTCCGTTCTAAATTTAGACTCTACTAATGCCTGATAATACTCGCTACTCCATTCCTCAAAGTAAGGCATGGCCTCGTCAAAATATTGTTTCTCCGCCTTATAGTATTCATCATTTGTATCAATAGAATAACGAATGTAAGCTAATTGATACATCGTGTAGAAAGAAGTGCGAAGTTCGTTAATGCCAGTCATGGCTAAATCCTGTTCTTCGTAACTTCTAGCAGATGTATAAGAGTTAAGTTGTTCTTTAAACTTGAGCTCGAATTCTTTAACAACGGGACGTTCGTAGTGATATTCGTTAAATTTCATAATGTGCACCTGCCCTCTCTGCATTCAAAATACAATCTTATGTATCCAATAGTCCTCGAAATAGATTATATCTTTTTCATGATCCAGTGAAATCCGTCTACAGATGGATTGCTTATAAGACCTAAGGACATACTTATGGCTACAATGATACAATCAAGGGACTAAATAAACCATAAAGTAGAGGACATAACACATGATGTTTCATATAACGTACCTATCCGACGGGTTGAAAGTAAAGGGATATCTTTGCTTACCGCATGGGTTTGAGCTACCTGAGTCTGCTTTATCTGAATTATTGGAATCGATTTATCCGGCTGTTACTCTACCCATAACACAGATTGCGAGTTCAATTAAGCCAAATAAGAAAGATGTTAGGAAACACAAGTTACCTGTGCTCATCTATTGCCGTGGTGGTATTGGTCGAGTGGGAAGCGTCAAGACGGAATGGCTTGAGCAGTTTGCTAATCACGGACATATCGTCTTTGCTCCATCTTACAGAGGAACGGAAGGTGGTGAAGGTCGGGATGAATTCGGAGGACAAGATATTGAAGATGTTCTTTCTGGATACCGTCTGTTAGAGAATCTACCCTTTGTTGATGCCGATAGTATAGCCGTAATGGGCTTCTCCAGAGGTTCAATCAATGCGACACTTGCGGCAGTTAATATGCCTAGGGTTAACAAATGTATCTTGTGGAGTGGGGTAGCTGACTTATCTCAAACATATGAAGAACGTATTGATCTACGTAAAATGTTAAAACGTGTCATCGGTGGGACACCTATGAAGACGCCAGAATCCTACATTGCCCGCTCCCCCATCGCCATGGCTGAGCAAATTAGGTGTCCTGTCCTAGTGATACACGGTACAGGGGATGCTCAAGTTAACTTTAGTCATGGACTCCAAATGACGAAGAAGCTCCAAGAAATCGGTGCAAATGTTACCTTACATGAATATACGGAACTGGGACATCATTTTCCAAAGGGTATTCACAACATGGCGACTGAACGTATGTTTAATTGGATAAACCAAAGTAACACATCATCCACCAGCAGTCCCGCATCACTTAGCTGATGAACCATAGTCAGTAATATTCAAGTTTACGTCGTACGTAATTTCTGATTTACTAAAAGTCTCGTCCCAATCCTCTTTGACCTTTTTCCAAACCCGTGGGTGTTGTATCCGTAACCGATCACGGAATCCTGCAACATCCACACGGTAATCCTCTTGCATCTTATGAACAATCTTATATATCATATTTTTTAGTTCATCCTCGAAATATTGTTCGGTTTCTTTCAAATACTCTGTGTCCGTGGGATCCTTTGATGTATTCCAGTTCTCCATTAGCCGGCCATCCGATTTTATACTTACATGAAACGAAATATCGTCCCCATCCACTTTTGATTTAATTTTGGTATTTACTGATTTAATTTCATATGCGAGAACTTCTCCCGTCTTATCATAAGTTTTAATTAACCCACCCTTAGCTTTACTTGTAATCCAAGACAGCGCTTCGACCTCTTGCTCATTCAAAGATCCAATCCATTTATTAGTTTTTCCTTTAATAACTCCTGCCCCAGCAAATTCTACTTGTCCTTTGGCAGAAATCACATTTTGCAAAATAAAACTTGCTCCTGAGTTCATAATTCCGTCCAATTTCGTAAGTGTAATCTCCGGCAATATTTTATTCGTTCTATTTTGATTTTCTATTAGGCTTTTGAGATGAAACGCTGGGATATCTCCAGGTTGGTTCGTGATTAGAGTGTCACTTGCTTTTCCCGAACTCAGGAGTACAATACAGCTGGGCCTAATATCGTTATCTCTTAAAATAAATTTTAATAACTTTTCAATATCTATTTTTTGAGAAACCTCTGAAGAGATCACAATAACCTTCAAATGATGCCCAATAATCGTGCGATGTTCACTAAGAGCATGTTGACGCAATAATTGAAAGCCCGAATCTCCTGTTTCCGTTGAATTCGAATACATCGAGGATGTGGATTTTCCCTTTTGTTGGCTATCCTTTCCTTTTTGAACAGGGATAATTTGGATCGTTGAAGTAACTAGGTTTTTCTTAGGATAATCCGCACCCTTCTCAGTCAATTCCTGTTCTAATTCTGGTTCTTTTCCAATATCAAGTGCTAGTCCTACATAAACACCAAGACTTTCAATTTCCTTACTACTCCAGCAACCAGTTAGGCAAAGCATTAACAAAAAGGGAAGTACGATAAGAATAAGACGATTTCTACTATTCATTTCACTTCACAGCTCCCTTTTTGAAGACCTTAGTAATTAGAAGAAGCAGTAAAGGAACTATCCCGAACAAATAGATAGAAATATTACCTATCAGTTCACCAAAATCAAATACTTCATTTATATTTTTGGGAAGCATCGCAATAAGAAAAATGATTGACAACAAGAAGTACATCAGAGGTTTAATCTTTATATTGAAGATTTGTGACAAGCCTAATGATGCAGCATAATGACAAATTGAAAAAGTCGAGAATATTTGCATAATCCAAATCACAAGTAAGAAGAACTCAAATCTTTCAAAAAGGAGACCCGTAATTTCAAAACTACGCATAAGATCTAGTGTTGGCCAAGTACTTCTTACAACCCCGTCAACTGACATCGCACCAATAACCATAATTAAGGTAACCAAATACAGAAATAGAGGGATACTCGTACCTATAATCATAGCTTTCACACCCTTTTTAGGATGTTGCATGACCGCCGTTACAATAAACATGATCTCATAGCCTGCAAAAACAAGGATGGTTGACTTCAATCCTTTAATGACTGGAAGGATTCCATCTCCTAACACAGGCCGTATATTATTAATATCGAATATTTTGTAGCTCAAGGTCATCGAAAATAAAAATACAACAATCGTAATCGGTAAAATAATCTCAAACAAACGTGCGATTGGATTGATTCCACCTGACGTCAAATACAATCCAATCCACATGAAGAACATAATAATCGCCCATAAAGGAGTGCCCTCAAGTAAATAGAGCATGGTAACTTCAGCCATGACCCTAATCTCAAAAGCTGATATACAAATAAAATATAGGATCATCAATATACCTAAACATTTCCCAATCCAATTCCCCACAATTTTTCCCGCGAATTGATAAATCGTTTCGCCCGGAAATTGATGACATAGTTTCACGATACATATTCCTGCGAGCATGACCATTAATCCGCCTAATATAATTGCAATCCAACCATCTGGTGTCTTCATAATCTCTGCCAAAGTTCTTGGGAGCGTAAGAATCCCAGACCCTAGCATAAAGCTACTAATGATTACTACAGCTTGCGCAGTTGTTAGCTTATCATCTTTTCGGACAAACACAGGATCATCATCCTCCCTCCCGTTTATTTTTTGCGATCAGAGTCTTTAGTCTTCATCATGATCGGTCTTAATTTCATCACCCCAATGGGCATACGGAAAATAAAGTCCTTCCAATCTTTTATTCTATAAGGCGTTGCTGGGCTTAGGTACGGGACCCCAAAGCATTTTAGTTTCACTAAATGACTGAATAATAACAAGAAGAACAAAACCGTTCCATATATACCAAACATAGCAGCACAAAACATGGCTACAAATCGCAATATACGCAGTGTTATTCCAGCACTATAGGTTGGTATTGCAAATGAAGAGATAGCAGTTACAGCTACAACAATGACAAGAAATGGACTGACGATCCCCGCATTGACTGCTGCATCACCAATAATTAAACCACCTACGATTCCCATTGCAGGACCGATCGGTTTCGGTAAACGTACTCCCGCTTCCCTTAGTATTTCGATGGATATTTCCATAATTAGCGCCTCAATTAGAGATGGAAAGGGCACTCCTTGTCTAGCTTCGATAATCGTTACAACCAGCTTTGTAGGAATTAATCCAGGTTGGAAAGAAATAAACGAAATATACAAAGCAGGAGCAAATAGGGCAAAAAATGTAGCCATATATCGTAACATTCTTAAGAGCGTACCTGGCACCCATCTTTCATAATAATCCTCGGGTGACTGTAACAACATGTTAAAGGTTACGGGTACAATTAATGCAAATGGACTTCCGTCCAGTAGTATACCCACACGACCTTCCAACAGTGAACTGATAACTCTGTCAGGTCGTTCTGTGTTTTGCGCTTGTTGAAACGGACTTAAAGTATCTTCCTCAATCAATTGCTCAACATATCCTGATTCTGCTATATAGTCCAAGTTGATCGTTTCTATTCGGCGTTTAACTTCTTCCACTAATTCCGAATTTGCAATATCGCTCATATAAGCAACAATGAGATCTCTCTTAACTCTTGACCCCACTTCGAATTTAGTCAGTTGCAAGCTTTCATTCTTACCATGTCGTCTTAATAAAGCAGTATTTTCGCTCAGTATTTCAGTGAACCCTTCACGTGGACCTCTCAACACCCCTTCAGATAAAGGCTCTTGTATACCACGTGATTTCCCCTTAGCAGTACCTAGAAGTAATACTTCTGGTATGCCATCAACCAAAAGTGCAGTAGATCCCATTAATATATCTGGTACTAATTCCTCTAAGTTAAGAGCTTCCTTTATTTCACTGATAGGAAGCATCTTATTCATAAGATGCTTTTTGGTAATCTTGGAGTCATAAGACAGATGCTCAATCTCTACGATATCATCAATCATCAAAGACTTTAGGACTTGGGTATCAACAAGCTCTTTATCATAAAGTCCTTCGATATAAATGATTGCTGCCCGTTTACCAACGCTTTTGATCGTAAACTCTCTAAAATGAACATCACTATTTTGAGCTATTCTTTGTTTGATTGCAGCTAAATCAGCTTCAAATTCACCTTTAAAATCTGAACTAGCTTCTTCTTTTACCTTCGATTTATTTTCTGACGGAGTAGCCTGCCAAATTTGGGTACCCAAAATAGATTGAAGTTTGCCTGAGACAAAGTAAATAACTATAGGAACGATCAATATCACTAACGCTTGTAAAAAAACCTTCCAATCTGGAATATAAGTAACAATCGTATGCCACATGTTCATCACCCTAATAGCTTAAAGCCAGAATTGACATGTATGAGTCATGCCTTTAGTAACTGTAGTGTTTCCATAACTCTCCAAAAAATACGGAATCAACTAAACATAAAAAAAATTAAAAGAACCTATCTGTAAGCGTCGTGCCATCTCGAATAAGTGCTTGATTTATGTATTTATCTCTGAGCAAAAAAAGAAGGCAAGACCGAGTTAATTCGGTCTTGCCTTAAAGGCTTGCTTAGGAGTTCCTGTCCTAGGAGGAACAGGAGATAAAGATTACTAATTAACGAGAGATAACGTGAATTGGATGACCTTCAACAAGTTCAGCGGTTTCCATTACGATTTCACCAAGTGTTGGGTGAGCATGGATCGTAAGGGAGATGTCCTCAAGTGTTGCACCCATTTCAAGGGCAAGACCAAGTTCTGCGATCAAGTTGGAAGCTTCGATACCAACGATTTGTGCGCCAAGAACAACATTGTTCTCTGCATTAGCAACAATTTTGATGAAGCCATCAGGAGCATTCAAGGAGACAGCACGGCCATTACCCGCGAACGGGAACTTACCAGCTTTCACTTTGAAGCCTTTTTCCTTCGCTTCTTTCTCCGTGTAACCTACGCTGGAACACTCTGGATCTGTGAAGCATACTGCCGGCATTCCTTTGTAATCGACAACGGATGGAAGTCCGGAAATTGCTTCAGCTGCCACTTTACCTTCGTAAGAAGCTTTGTGAGCAAGCGCCAATCCAGGAACGATATCGCCGATTGCGAAGATGTTCGGGTTACTTGTACGACCTTGATGATCAACTTTAACCAAACCACGATCAGTCAATTCAACACCAGCAAGATCTAGTCCAAGATCACCATCAGTGTTAGGACGACGACCAACAGTTACAAGCAAGTAATCTGCAGTAACTTCTTTGGTTTCACCTTTTGCCGTATATTTAACGGTTACGCTCTTATCGGTTTGCTCTGCGCTCTCCGCTTTTGCGTCAGTTACGATTTCAACACCAGTTTTCTCCATGTTCTTAGCAACAAGACGAGTCATATCCTTATCAAAGCCAGGAAGAACTGCATCCGCGCCTTCAATGATCGTTACTTTTGTTCCGAATTTGGAGAACATTTGACCAAGTTCAGCGCCGATATAACCGCCACCGATTACGATAAGGCTAGCTGGAATTTCTTGCAATTCCAATGCTTCTGTGGAAGACAAGATACGACCGCCAAATGGGAATGCTTTAAGCTCGATTGGACGGGAACCTGTTGCCAAGATGCAATGTTTGAAACGGTAACGTGGTGATTCGTGATCATTGAACGCACGAGCTTCATTTTCGTTGATGAACATCACTTCGCCGTTGAAGACTTCTACTTTATTACCTTTAAGTAGACCGCCAACACCTTGCGTCATTTTTGAAACAACACCGTTTTTGAAAGCTTGTGTTTTTGTGAAGTCAACTTTCACATTATCAGCAGTAATACCGAAGTCACCGCCATGTTGTGCGGACTCATATTGATGAGCTGCGGAGATCAATGCTTTGGAAGGAATACATCCACGGTTCAAGCACACGCCACCAAGCTCAGATTTGTCCACGATAATAACCTTTTGGCCTAGTTGGGCTGCACGAATAGCAGCCACATATCCACCAGGACCTGCACCAACAACCAATGTATCAATATCTAGAGAAGCGTCTCCTACTACCATGTTGTTATACCTCCATTACAAGAAGCTCTGGGTTACCGAGCAACTGTTTAATATAGTTCATGAAGTTTTGAGCTGTTGCACCATCGATGAGACGGTGGTCAAAGCTTAGTGACAATGCCATAACTGGAGCTACGACGATTTCACCATTCTTCACGACTGGTTTTTCACTGATACGGCCTGTTCCGAGGATAGCCACTTCAGGATAGTTAATGATTGGAGTAAAGAACATACCGCCAGCAGATCCGATGTTAGAGATCGAAATCGTACTACCCTTCATTTCGTTAGCGGATAGTTTACCTTCACGGCCACGAATTGCCAAGTCACTGATAGCATCAGCGATCATCCAGATGCTCTTACGATCAGCGTCTTTGATAACCGGTACGATCAAGCCGTTGTCTGTGTCTGTAGCGATACCAATATCATAATGTTTCTTGTAGACAATTTCGTTGTTTACTTCGTCAATCGAAGCGTTAAGTGCTGGGAATTTACGTGATGCAGCAACCAATGCCTTAACGATAAATGGCAAGTAAGTAACCTTCGTGCCTTTTTTCTCAGCGATTGGTTTCATGCGAGTACGGAAAGCAACCAGATCCGTCACATCAACTTCGTCCATAATTGTAACGTGAGGTGCTGTGTAAGCGGATTTGACCATCGCATTAGAAATTGCTTTACGGATACCTTTGAATGGTACACGTTCTTCGTCCGTACCAGCAGGGATTGCTGTAGGAGCAGAAGTTGCAGGTGCTGTTTGTGCAGCTGGTGCATCAGCATTTGCTGCTGCAGGTGCTACTACGCCGCCACCATTTTTGAATGCTTCAACATCTTCACGAGTCACTTTACCAGCGTTGCCGGATCCAGTTACTTGTGCGATATCAACACCTTGTTCACGTGCAAATTTACGCACGCTAGGTGTAGCCAATACTTCATGATTTGGTGCTGCTGGAGCATTACCAGCGCCACCTTGTTTCGCATCAGAAGGGCTGTCAGCAGCAGGAGAATCTTTAGTGTCAGCTCCGCCTTGAGCAGCGTCAGCTTCTTGATGTTCAGGTGCTCCTTCTTGCTCAGGAACTTCACCTTCTGCATCGATAACAGCAACAACTTGACCCACACGGAAGATCGCGCCGTCAGTACCAAGCACTTCTAGTACTGTACCGTTTACTGGACAAGGAACTTCAATTACTGCCTTGTCATTTTGTACTTCCATAACGATATCATCGTCTGTTACTTTATCGCCGACTTTGATATGCATTTTGATAATTTCGCCTTCGTGTAATCCTTCACCTAGTTCAGGGAATCTATATTCAAACTTTGCCACTTGTAGGACCTCCTAGATTGTAATTATTAAAATTCAAGAACTTTATTGACAGCAGTCACGACACGTGCTGGTGAAGGAAGCCATTGATCTTCAATTTGCGCATATGGATAGACTGTATCTGGACCTGCAACCCGAAGTACCGGTGCTTCCAAATGCAGAATAGCTTGTTCATTGATTTGAGCGATAATTTCTGCAGCCATACCAGCTGATTTCTGTGCTTCTTGCACCACGATCGCACGATTTGTTTTCTTAATGGAATTAATAATCGTATCGATATCAAGTGGAACAAGTGTACGAAGGTCGATGACTTCAGCTTTGATTCCGCTCTTCTCTAATTCTTCAGCAGCTTTCACTGAAGTATGAACCATCATACCGTAAGTAATAATCGTAACGTCCGAACCTTCGCGAACGACATTGGCTTTACCAAGTTCAACCGTATATTCGCCTTCAGGAACTTCTGCACGGAATGCATGATATAGATTAAGATGCTCCATGAAAAAGACAGGGTCATTATCGCGAATAGCCGAAATTAGAAGGCCTTTAGCATCATAAGGGTTGGAAGGGATTACGAGCTTGATCCCTGGAGTTTGAGCAATCAAACCTTCCAAAGAGTCTGTGTGTAGCTCAGCAGCCTTAACTCCGCCACCAAAAGGAGTACGGAATACGATTGGTGCGTTGTAGCGACCACCGGAACGGTAACGCAAACGTGCAGCTTGCACCAAGATTTGATCCATTGCTTCAAAGATAAAACCAATAAACTGAATTTCAGCGATTGGACGGAATCCTTGAATCCCAAGACCTAAAGCCATACCACCGATAGCGGACTCTGCCAACGGTGTATCGAAAACACGTTCTTCACCGAACTCTTTTTGTAAACCTTCTGTTACGCGGAATACACCACCAACATTACCTACGTCTTCGCCAAAAATAATTACATTCTTATCGCGCTCAAGTTCCACGCGCATTGCATCACGGATTGCTTCTTTCATATTCATTTGTGCCATTGCTTCATATCCTCCTCATTAGAACAATTCACTTTGCATATTGCCATACGGCTGTAAATCATAAAATTTTATTGAAAATCAGCTTTTTGCTCTTCTAGATATTTAGGTGTTTGTTCGAACATGCTGTCGATCAGGCCGGAAACCGTCATTTTCTCGGTTTTTTCAGCTTTCTTAATTTCTTCATTTACTTTTGCCTTCGCTTCTTCTTTTACACGAACTGTGTCTTCTTCAGTCCAAAGGCCTTTTTTCTCCAAGAATTTAGCGAGACGAGCGATTGGATCTTTTTCGTTCCATTGTCCTTCTTCTTCTTTCGAACGATATTTTGAAGTATCATCAGAAAGGGAGTGTGGACGGAAACGGTAAGTAACAGCTTCGATCAAAGTAGCACCTTCACCGTTACGAGCACGTTCAGCAGCTTCTTGAACAGCGGCGATTACAGCAAATACGTCCATACCATCAATTTTCACGCCACGGATACCTGCAGCAACCGCTTTGTGAGCGATCGAAAGAGCAGCCGTTTGTTTGGAGAATGGTGTCGTAATAGCATAACCGTTGTTTTGTACGAAGAAGATAGCTGGCAATTTATAAACACCTGCATAGTTCAACGCTTCATAGAAGTCACCTTCAGAAGATCCACCGTCGCCTGTATAAGCGATAGCAACTTGTTTTTGTTTCTTCAGTTTAAAGCCCATTGCGATACCCATTGCATGTAGAACTTGAGCACCGATAATAATTTGTGGCATAAGGACATTAACTCCTGCAGGAATCTCACCGCCGTGTTGATGTCCACGGGAATACAGGAATGCTTGGTAAAGCGGAAGGCCGTGCCAAACGAGTTGTGGAATATCGCGGTAACCTGGGCAGATAAAATCATCTTTCTCCAATGCGAATTCACTACCTACCATTGTTGCTTCTTGACCGGATACTGGAGCATAAAATCCAAGGCGACCTTGACGGCCTAAGTTAACGGCACGATCGTCCCAAGTACGGGTAAATACCATGCGGTACATTAATTCTTTCAATTGATCATCAGTTAAATTAGGGGCTAATTCTTTGTTAACAATTTCACCATCTGGCGAAAGTACGGACAAGGCCTCGACTTCCTCCGTATATACTTCATAAGGAATCTTACTCATTTTCTTCACCTCGACAAATAATTTGATTATCATGTACCTCTGTTATAGAATTATTATACAACTGTTTCACTCGTGAAGTCAAAGACATTGGTCATTTTTCCTCAATTTATTTATTTTTGTTTGTATAACAGTGTCGTTTATCGAGTATAACAGTTTGAATTTTAACTATCTGCCAATCCCACAAAAATGATGTTTATTTATCATCATACCGTGGCAACTATAAACAAATCAAATAACTAGGAGTGTGTAAGTCATGACAGATTCGGCCTATTTAAAACGAACCATTGTTAAAGAGGAAATACAGAGTAAACACTTGGGAGAGAGTCGGTTTCTGCGAATTTACCTGCCTCCCGGATACAATGAAATCCTCAGTTACCCCGTAGTGTATTGCCAGGACGGAGAAGAGTTTTTCAATTTCGGACGTATAGCAACCGTCGCTAACAGGCTAATTCTAGATGAAGGAATCGATCCTTTCATTATTGTAGGTGTTGAAGTCGATACTTCTGTACGAACATCAGAGTATGCACCTTTTGGAGATCGCTTTGAGGCCTATACTTCCAGTTTCGTCGAAGAGATTATTCCCTATGTAGAACGTAATTATCCTGTACGCCGTGAGCCAAGCGAAAGAATTCTTGCGGGTGATTCCCTCGGTGGAACAGTATCACTTCACTTAGCTATGAAAAACCCAAAACTGTTTTCCAAAATCATTAGTTTATCGGGAGCTTACTATGAACCCAGTCTGAAACTTCTTGCCGCTGAGAAGGATCTGTCCTTCCTCTCGCTGTTTATGATCGTTGGTTTACAGGAAGACAACTACACAACCGATACGGGAACGTATAATTTTGTCGAATTAAACCGGACAGCCAAATTACTTCTGGAAGAACGTGGCGCCCAAGTTGTCTATTACGAGAAAGATGGTAAGCATCTTTGGGGATTTTGGCAACAGGAACTCCCCCATGCACTGATTCATTTCTTGAAATAACCAAGTTTTACTTTACAGTCATGTCTCAGTTCCTACTCGTATTCACGTTTGCATTTCCAGATTTGCTCAGAAGAGAGATAGCTTCATATCCCTCTTCTTTTTTCTCCTTCATTAAACTATCCGCTAGACTATCCGCTTTTGGATTCCGTTCTATTGATTGCCCCCGTTTTGAGTGAACGTCGAGGTAATCTCCATTTATAATGAACGGATAACATGCGAAAGAACACAATGAACACAAAGAGTAAGGTAAGTTCCAGTGTTGATTTGATAAATCCAAGCCCAATGGTAGCTCCCGCTAACATCGCCCAAACCGCATAAATCTCATCTCGAAGTACAAGTGGCTTACGACCCGCCAGCAAGTCTCGGATGATCCCGCCTCCAATTCCCGTTAACACTGCAGCAACTAGAACTGCATTTAGCGGGTGCTTCATTTCTGTGGCGTAAAGTGCACCCTGGATCGCAAAAGCAGACAAGCCTATCGCATCAAATAACGCCTCTGTTCTTTTCCAATGCTTAATCCAGGTCAGCGGTAAAATAAACGAGACAATAATTGATAATACAGCAAGCGTGATAAGGTCACCCTGGCTCCATAATGTCGTCACAGGTACACCAATGAGCACATTTCGGATAATCCCGCCTCCGAAAGCGGTTACAAGTCCCAGCACGAGCACACCTAAAATATCATATTCCTCTTCCATGGCCACAAAAGCACCGGACATTGCGAAAGCAATTGTACCAACAATACTGAAAATATCAAATATGTGCATTTATTACGCTCTCCCCTACCCTCTCTTTCGTCTTCTACATTCTGCCTCCATTGTAGTCCTGTGATATAAAATTGTGCAACCCCGAATTCTCCATTATACTGTATTGATTACATTATTTTCAGGGCAGGATGAAAGGAAGAATATTGATGACTAGTAAGCGTGTGTTTATTTATGCTGGGGGAGAAATCGATCCTATTTCTATAAAATCAATAAAACAAGATGATTACATTATAGGCGCTGACCGAGGCGCTCTGTTTCTCGTAGATAATGGAATAAAACCTCATATCTCTGTTGGTGACTTCGATTCTGTTAATGCAGAAGAATTTGCAAGAATCCAAGGTTTTAGCGATGAGATACTTTCTTGCGATGCCGTGAATAAGGATCTTACCGATACCGAACTTGCATTTGATATCGCAATAGAGCAACAACCTACGGAAATCATCATGGTCGGAGTTAGCGGTTCTCGGCTTGATCATACCCTTGGAAACATCCATATGCTGCTGCGAGGGCTGGAGCAACAAATATCGTGCTTCATCTGGGATCGCAATAACTATATTACACTCACAGATTCAACCCATATTGTTGAGGATCGTGGGTACACCTACGCCTCCCTATTGGCACTTTCCCCTGAAGTGACAGGGATTAATTTGGAGGGTTTCCTTTATCCCTTGGAGAACGCAACTTTAAAAATGGGCCAGTCTCTAGGTGTTAGCAATCGTTTGGTAGAAGCAAAGGGTACGATACATATCGCTAGCGGTTTATTGCTTGTCATCCAAAGCAAAGATTAATATTTTTAATATAATACATTTTTGTAACCAATAAATTTAACAAATTTTTAACCTAAAAACCTTGATTAATCAAGGTTTTTTCTTTTGTCCCCTCCACTATTAGCTATCATTTTATTAATAATTTGTTAATTTTAATGATATTTTAATAATCCATGTTAAACCCTTGTGAGACAAGCATTTGAGTGTCTATTAGCAAAAATTAGGTGGTTTCAAACCTGTTATACTTCAATCAAGCCGGACAAACAAACAAAAGATTTTGGAGGTATTACAACATGAAACTACACACTTTATTCCAAAAGGTATTGACGATCGGCATCGTGTCAACCATCGGATTCAGCACTTTACTTGCCAGCGGAGCAGGAACTGCACAAGCCGCATCGGTATCAGCAGAAGTTACAGCCGTATCGAAAGGCACCCAAGTTGTTAACTACGGGAAAAAATATATGGGCGTACCCTATAAATTTGGAGCTTCTACATCAACAACTAAAGTATTCGACTGCTCATCCTTTATGAAACACATCTTTAAGAAATACGGAGTTACACTTCCACGTACATCAGTAGCTCAATCTAAAGTAGGAAAAGCCGTTTCCAAAGCTAACCTAAAAGCAGGAGATTTGGTATTCTTCTCAAGTGGAAGCCGAGCTAACGGTAAGAACGTTACCCATGTCGCTGTATACGCTGGAAACGGAAAAATCCTTCATACTTATGGCAAACCAGGAGTTACAATCTCTAACCTGAATTCTGGAACTTGGAAGAAAACCTATCTTAAAGCACGTCGTGTGTTGTAATCTATCGATTTAGTAATAAGTAGTTTAATAGAATATAATCTATCTATTAATGATCTGTAAGAGAGTTGTATCATGGGTTTGTCCCCCCTTGATGCAGCTCTCTCTTTGAGTTTAATAAGATGCTCTTGAGAAAAGCTCATTATATAATCTCAATTTATTAATTTTTAATCGACTTTTAATAATCAGGTTCAAACCGTTGCTGCACTTGGGTTACAGCTAACTGATCCACAATTTAGGAGGTTACAAATCTGTTACACTCTAATCAAGCAAGGGAAAACAAAATCATATATTCTGGAGGTAATACACCATGAAAATACAGAAAGTATTCCAAAAGATATTAACAGTAGGCATTATATCAACTATTGGATTCACTACTTTACTTGCTAGTGGAGCAGGAACTGTACAAGCCCAATCTTTTGTACCCGCTGCTGAATCAACTGCATCACAATCGGTAGGATCGCAAGTCGTTAAATTTGGCAAACAGTTTATCGGAACTCCTTATGAATTTGGAGCATCTACCACAACAACAAGAGTTTTCGACTGTTCGTCCTTCATGAAATATATCTTTAATAAATATGGAGTTACACTCCCACGTACATCAGCAGCACAAGCTAAAGAAGGATATAAAGTTTCAAAAGCCAACCTACAAGTAGGTGACTTAGTATTCTTCTCTAGCGGCAGCCGTTCCACCGGATCGAATATTACCCATGTTGCTGTATATGCCGGAGATGGAAAAATCCTTCACACCTACGGTTCACCAGGAGTCACTTTATCCGATCTCGATTCTGCAAATTGGAAGAAAACTTATGTAACTGCGCGTCGCGTACTATAACGCGTACTCTAAAATAATAATATTCTTATATAAAATGACGGATTATCAAACCAAGGGCTTAGCCAATTGATAATCCGTCATTTAATTAAGGCTCAATCTAGAAATCAGTGGTTGACTTTACGAGCTAACAGAGCGAAGGGTCGGAGGGATTCTGAAGAAACTACAAGCTTTCCTTAGGAAAGCTACATCGAAAGCATAAGCTGTGTTCGCCTTTAAAGTCCTATTTCAACCGATAATCATTTTTCATTTTAGAAATAGGGCTTTAACAGCGATCGCAAGAACCCTCCGATCTGTAGCGATTCATTTAAGAGACGTCGTGAACCACTGATTTTGGCATTGAGCCTTAATTAATAGACCATACATTATAGAAGAACACTATTGCAACATATACCCCGACCCACGTACCGTATGAATCAACTTACGAATTCTTCCCCGGTCCATCTTCTTTCTGAGATGCCGAATATATACATCAACTACATTCGTATTTGTCAGAAAATCATGTCCCCACACTTCCTGTAAAATCGTATTTCTATGGCAAACGGTATTCACTCGTTTTGCCAAGTACAGTAGCAACTCGTATTCTTTCGGGGTCAATTTGATGGGTTCCTCTCCGCGATACACTTTCCGACTCTTCAGCTCGATCACCAAATCTTCGTAAGTAATATTCGTTACACTTCCACTAATCAGTCGCTCAAACAATCGAAGTAGATTATCAATTCTTGATTTAAGTTCCTCGATGGACAAAGACTTCACAACAACATCATTGGCACCTAGCTCAAGTGCAGAAACAATTTCGCTCGTATCCCGCTTTGCTAGCATGACCATGATGGGGAAGTCTCGTGCTTTTC
The DNA here is from genome assembly GCF_003994475.1 of Paenibacillus anaericanus. Classification (GTDB taxonomy): domain Bacteria; phylum Bacillota; class Bacilli; order Paenibacillales; family Paenibacillaceae; genus Fontibacillus; species Fontibacillus anaericanus. The sequence continues at coordinate 147,656 of NZ_RZNY01000002.1, forward strand.
CTAATTGGCGAACCAACTCCATTTGACTTTGATCTGCAAGTTCTGTACCGAGTAGGACTAAACTTGGTTTTTGAAGATTCAGCTCTCTGAGCATCTCAGTCCCTGATTTGAACCAATGTACATTGTAGCCTGCTTCTTCTAATTGCCTCCACCAACGTTCCCCTAATGTTTCATTACCCTCGGCCCACAATATGTGCTCCTTCATATTTTTACCCACCTCTACCTAAGAAGAAATCATTCCCTTTTTAAACTTTAATACTTCAAAAATGAGCTCTTCTGATCAACTTTCTATAGGATTCTCAAGATGCAAAGAAACCATTCTACAACCTAAGAATGGTTTCTAAATAATCACTGTTTGAAATTATTAATTCATATATCGATCATAAATAGCCTTAGCTTCAGTAATGTCCTTTGTACCATGTATTAATGCCCTACCATCTTGAAACAATACGATGCGAAGTTTCCCGACTGTGTAGGATACTAAGAATGGATTATACTCAACTTTGCCTTCCTCAAGCCGCCTAAATATTTCTGCGATTTCTTGTAAATTTAATCTGCGCTTAGTCACAGGTCGTATCTGCACCGTATCACGCCCACACAACACCTCTGTTTTACGTGTACCTGATTTACTCAAGAAAGGATAAGATGGTTCTGTACCACATGACGGGCAATCCTCACGCTTGGCCGATGATACCTTAATTGAGGCCTGTTCGTTCCGCCATAAGTCAAAGGTAAGGATAGTTCCACGCAATGCTTCCAGTTGACCTGTCAATAGTTTTAACGCTTCTGTCATCTGATGAGCAGTGACTGTTTGAACCGCAGGTGAAATGATACCAGCTGTTTCACAAGTATCTCCACCCACTCCAAAGGGCATGGATTCCAGTAGACAATTCATACAAGGAGTTACGCCCGGAAGAATAGTATAAGTAATTCCGTAACTACCGACACATGCGCCATATATCCACGGAATCGCATGTTTTTGTGAAACATCGTTAATGAGCAAGCGAGTATCAAAGTTATCCGTTGCGTCAACAATTAAATTGACTCCAGGTAACAACGACTCGATCTCATCAAGCGTCACATCCATCACATGTCCCTCTATCTTAACTCCACTATTGATCGCACGCAGGCGGTTCTGAGCCGCAACGGCCTTAGGCACCCTATTCACAGCATCTTCCTCACAGAACAACTGTTGACGTTGCAGATTACTCCACTCTACATAATCACGGTCAGCAATGATTATACTGCCGATACCGGCACGTACAAGACTCTCTGCAATGACTGTACCCAGCGCACCTGCACCGACGATCAGTACGGTAGCTTCGGTCAATTTCCGTTGACCCGTGGAGCCAATTGGACCAAATCGTTCTTGCCGTGAATACCTATTATCTCGTTCCGAAGATTCAGAGTTCTTCAAGTGCGATACTGATCCCAAGTGGTCCTCACTCATTTCAATTCATGCCCCTTTTCATAGACATCACAATATTACTTTGTCGACCAAGCCTCTACGTCCCACACCTTGGTTACCCAATCTTCATAGAAATCAGGTTCATGAGAGACGAGTAGTACTGTTCCTTTAAATTCTTTGAGTGCACGCTTCAATTCTTCTTTAGCTACAACATCTAAGTGATTTGTCGGCTCATCGAACAGAATCCAGTTGGTCTCCCGCATCATAAGCTTGCACAACCGCACTTTGGCCTGTTCTCCACCACTTAATGCCTTCAATTGTCTTGTTATATGATCGTTCTTTAATCCACAACGAGCTAAATGACCACGAACTTCATTCTGTGTTAGATTGGAAAATTCATTCCACACATCATCAATCGGCGTCATATTCCCGGCACGAACCTCTTGTTCGAAGTAAGCAGGTGCTAAAAATTCACCTTGATAGGTCCTTCCACTAATTGGAGGAATTTTGCCCAAAATCGTTTTGAGTAACGTCGACTTACCAACACCGTTACAACCCACAATAGCGATCTTATCGCCCCGCTCAATCATCATCGTCATCTTAGGCAATAACGCACGATCATACCCAATTTCGAAATCGACACCTTCAAATACAGTTTTACTACTAGCACGAGTTTCCTTGAAACCGAAGGTTGGCTTGGACATTTCCTCTGGTTTCTCGATCCGATCCATACGATCTAGTTGCTTCTCCCGGCTCTTAGCCCGTCCAGAAGTAGAAGCACGCGCTTTATTCTTCTGAATGAATTCTTCTTGTTTCTTAATTAAATCCCTTTGTTTCTCGTAGGCTTCAATGTGCTGAATCTTATTCATATCAGCCATTTCTAGAAACTTATCAAAATTAGCTGAATAACGGGTCAACTTTGTGAACTCCAAATGATATATCGCATTTACTACCTGCTTCATAAATTCCGTATCATGCGAAATAAGAATAAATGCATAAGGATAGTTCTGCAAATAGTTCGTTAACCATTGGATATGCTCAACATCAAGATAGTTCGTTGGCTCATCCAACAATAGAACATTGGGTTTCTCAAGCAACAACTTCGCAAGCAGAACCTTAGTACGTTGACCACCACTGAGCGACGTGACACCACGGTCTAAACCAATGACAGACAGTCCGAGTCCGTTTGCCATTTCCTCCACCTTAACATCGATTAAATAGAAATCACCAATATCAAGTTGCTCCTGAATATCTCCCATTCGAACTAATAAATCGTCCAATTGCTCGAGAGTAGCATCGCCCATTTGTTCCGTAATCTCTATCATTTCTTTCTCCAGTTCGAGCAGGGGCAAGAAAGCATCTTTAAGGACATCACGGATTGTTTTACCAGGTGTTAGTTTCGTATGCTGATCTAAATAACCATACCGAACCCTTGGGGTCCACTCTACTTTTCCTTCATCTTTCAATACCTGACCTGTCAAAATATTCATTAGCGTGGATTTACCAGCACCATTTGCACCAACCAGGCCCACATGTTCTCCCGCTAGCAAGCGGAAAGATACATCTCTAAACAACGTCCGGTCTCCAAAATCATGTGAGACTTCTTCTACACTTAATAAACTCATATTATTACGTAAACTCCTCTAGTTTGTTAGTTTGCATCATAGGACAAGCAAAAGCAAACACTAATAAACCATTTTAGCACAAGAAGGAGAGCAATCGAAACCTATGTTTTGAAAATGATGAAAAAAGATGGATGATTTTCACAAACCTTGGCGTTTACATGGCGCCTCGAAATAACCCTTAGCCGCAGCATCTCGCTCACTTACAAATACCTCTTCCATTTTATAAGGTGCTGAACAATCCTCCCTGTAGAAATATTTGATACCCGTCGATTCATCATTCCCACCTATAACTGGATACCTCTTAATGAGTCGCCCACCTCCAAGAGCATAATTGTTATAGTAACGATCACCTACCGGAATACCTTGGAGAAATATGAGAACACCAATATCATTCAGTGTATTATTCCACTCCTCCTGGGAGATAACCGGAAGTGTGAACGTATAGGTTACACCCAGTTTAGCTGCATACTCATTATGACGATTAATATAATCAGCCAGATCATCTTCAATACCCCGTACGATAACAGAACGGCGAACTTGCTGGAACATTTCCGAGTCCTGCAGGAGAGGTATTGTGACTATTGAGCTTAATTCCTCCTGCAGTCCACTCACCCATTCTCCACTCACTGCATCATAAGCAATAACATAACTATCCAGGGTAAACGCAACTTGATTACCGATTTCATCAGAGTAGACATAGGGTTTCTTTGGTCGAAAATGATGCTCTGCTAGCACACTACCATCGCTTGCCGTTGATTCATCTACTGCGTAAATCGAGTAACCGTCATACTCAATGATTACAACAGCAGGAATATAGACCATTAATGACCTTTGTGAGACTTTATCATCCGTAATTCCAAAATTCAGAGACAACGATTGCTGTAAAGCCATAATTGCCCCATTCTTATCCGCACGCATAAATTTGGCCGAGCCATATCCTGTCTCATAGCTTTGCAGCTCGTTTATATTCAGTGCGCTACCCCCGTCCTGAGCCGCTGTCCTTAGGGCTGTTGTATATTGAAGTTGCAGTCGATTCACCTCTCGAAGATCTTCGGTATGCAAATGACTAACCCACAACAGTGGAGAGACTATCAGTAGGAAAATGACCGCCCAGTCAGTAATCTTCATTCAGCACCATACCTCCGTAAGTCAATGAATCTGTCCCTTTACCGGAAACCTGACTATGAAGAAAACTCCCCAGCACTTCATATGTAATAACAGAACGTTTCACTAGAGTTACCGTAAAATAATCCCCAATCTCCAATTTATATTTTCGCTCTGCAATATCCCCGTTCCCCATATTCCCGTTAGCAAAAGTCGAATCAGGAAATAGCACCTTCATTAAATCAGCCGTAAAATAACTATCATATAGCACACTGAAATCATCCTTAAAACTCGTGGCATCTGCTGGGTCCTGATATTCTGGGTGATATTTCTTATGCCGATGTTCCATATCGATATCATACATAAATCCAAATGCCTCAATTTCTCTGGCGAAATCCCCATACATTTGTGATGACAAATAGCCTTTATTCCGAACTGCATCCGTAAACTGAACAAGTGTATTGTAAGCAGACAGAACGCGTATATCCTCCTCACGCTCTGCCGCCTGGGAAGCTGGAACCAAATACAGCAGGAGAATTGCCAGCAGCGCTGCCGTTATTTTAGATAAAACATTCGGCATACCGCCCACCTTACTTCCTATGAAATGTGATCTTATTTAATCGCCCTACATCACTGTAAAGTAAAGAGACCTTATATTCAGCGTCTAAGTCGAGAATGGAAGGATCCCGAATGATAGGTGGAGCTACCAAGTTATCTTCCTCCCTATTCTCAACCTCCAGCAACCTACCATCCACCTCAACCACGGCTCCAAGTGCATGAAAGCTGCGCAAGCTAAACAAGATTTGAAGTCCAGAATATTTCTCGGGAACTATCTCTTCACTTCCGGTTACTACACTCCGCTTCTGAATTTGCGTAAACTGTACTAATCCATCTATAACAGCACCTTGTATAGAGATACTGTAAGTCGTGTACAGCAATGCACCAATACAGAACGACACTGAGCAGAGGAGCCACAACATACTCTTAATATTATTGAACATATCAGCAAATGCTCTCTAAGATTCTAATTTGAAGCGACGGTAGTTTGTGTGAAGATCAGCCCGCGCACTACATTAGAATTATCTTTAATCACTTGCGCTTTGAACTTACCGCTGGGATTTACATATTCTTTCAACTTTTCGTTCCATGCATTATTCGTGTTACCGATCTTTGCACCCACTACCGAACCATAATCTTCTGAGGCATCCTGAGTACCGACACTCAGTGTATATCCATACCATTGTCCATCACTGTTCTTGCCCGTTTTTACTTGAATGCCAAACTGATCCCGATCCTTGAATTTACGAAGCGCATTCGTAACCTGAGAACCACTAATCGTCGTATCTTCGTATACAGTAAACGAGGCTTGAGACAACTCAGTCTGGATATCGGAAAAATTATTCTGTGCCGTCTTGGTCGCTTCCTGTGCAGATACGAACAAAATGACAACAATCGTAATCAAAGCAATTGTTAGAAAAATACCGGCCGCTACTTTAAGTGCAGATGATGCATTATTCATAATAAAATACCTCCTGGTTTTATAATTTTTGAATTTGTTGAAAATAAAGGTCCATCTGTTGAAAGCTCATCCATATGAGCGGTATAACTAAATAAGCAAATATTAGAGCATACATTGGTGTAAAACCAATCATCCTTCCAAGTCCGGCTTTGGTGTCCAATGATTTCTCATAATCAAGTCTTCGCTGCTCGAAATGATAGGCCATATCACTATCCAAATCATCAAAAGCTCTCACAATCGTAATCTTCTCCACAGCCAAGAGTAGCTTATCCGCCAGACGCTGGAATTCCTCTAGCTTAACCTCTTCCTTCATCTGCTGAAGTGCAGTCTCGGCACCATGTCCGTAATGAAGTAAGCATTTCTGGATCGGTATTTTAAAAATAACTGCATAAGTGTGTAGCCACTCCAGAATCTCCTCGACAGAAATACGTTCCAATTCCTTTAAAATGGCGATCATTGTCCCGAATTGGTATACTTCATGCCTCATATCCATCAGAATCATTTTTCTGCGGAACCAGAGCATTCCATAAGGAAGGTGGTACCCAAGACACCCGGCAAACAGCGAGAGAACCACTTCCCACCACTTCAAATACTCACCGTTCCAACGATCTAATTTATCTAGAATTCGCAGCACAACTAGGGTCACTTGTTCGTGGCTTGGCTTGCTTCCGTCAGCTATCATGGCCTCAGATGTCAAATCAGCTACTGTTTCAAAGGTTGCTGTGTCCGACATACCTGCCCCCTTCATCACCTCGGCATCTAAATCTGTGGCTTGTCTAGCCTTCTTCATCTCTTCAACAGACATCTTACCGAAAAAAACATACCCGGAAGGAGCTTCCTTCATGATCCCATTCTGACTCATCCGATGCAGCGTAACAGCAGAACCAAGTGTAAATAACATACAGATCATAAAGAGCACGATCCGCCTAACTTGGAGCCATTCAATCCGAAGATGATGGTTGGTATCTTTGATTAATTGAGATAACCGGTAATATGAACCAGATGAGACCGGTGGGCTAAACCACCTTACAAGTGTTCTTACCCAATGCCACCGATACACCAGTGACTCCCAAGGTGCTCGGTCCTCGCCCGCGCGGTATGCGGTTTCTTCCTCACTCTTTAGCTTCTGAAGTAACACGTATGAAATCAAGATAATCAGTAGCAGAAATATTTTGATGATCATACCCACTTTGCTGAGATAGAATTGATCCATCAGTGGAAAATTACCACGCGCCCACATTTCAATAGGTTTCGTGAAAAAGACGGGAACCAGCGCTATGATATGAAGCCCCTTGAGCAAATAATCCAATTTGTTTCGCTTGATTAAATCCAATTGAACTTCACCTGTTAGGGTGGAAATTCCCTGTAAATACAATGAACCATGATTTCGCTTGCGATCGCCAAACTCCATAATCAGACGTGATATGCCTGCGAAGGCTTTGAGGAAACGGTTCGGCGCTGTTTCATAATATTTCTCAAGCGCTTCATCTGGAGAAGCAGCACTCAAAGCTTCGTAGATTTTATTAGCATGTAGCCCAACTTCCTGCCCTACCGCCTCTCCCGCCTCATCAATCGCATCAGTCACCATACCGTGACGATGATACGAATGACGGACAGCAGCAAAAAACTCTAACATTTCCTCAAGTAGCTTCTTTTCCATTCGGTTAACATAACCATCCAATAGCAAGCCTTGAATTACGACTGCAGCTAATAGTAACGTGAGAAAAAATAGGATAGTAGGATTAAACATCACCAGAACGACAATGCCGCCGCCCAATGTACTAAGCAGCGCATACACGATTTGCATGGTCCGCTGTCTTAATTCAAATTCATCATACATATGCATGACAGCTAACCGCCTCCGCACTTTCAATACGTAATAACGAAGCGGCAAAAGCTTCATAAAAACGGCATATGATCTCATCAGGAATGCTAAACATACTCCCTGAAGAAATTGAATGTGCGACTGCGATTGACCTTCTTCTAAGGAATCCTCCCGCCGTCTCCCTAGTTCACGACCGACTCCATACAAAAGAGCGAAGCATAATAAGGACAGACCTAACACCCATAAAAGGACCGACTTAAGCTCCAATGTATTCCCTCCAATAAGCTTGTAAAAACTTATCAAAACGCTCGGCATCTTCCGGAACCATCTCTCGTGTCATCTCTTCCCGGCAACGATCAGATATCGGCTGAACAGTCACATAAGCTCCATTCTTATATTCAATAATGACACGTTCCTCATACCCTCGAATGGCTGAGTGACCGGAGCAATTTACATTAATTGCTTGTGTCTCTTCTCCCCACGTGCCTTCCTTTCGAGAACACTCTGTTATCCGCTCAATATAACGTTGCCCTGAAATATCCCTTCGTAAATGGACATCAAAATCAATCACGCTCGCTACTTGTAATTCGGCGATCCGTTCGTCTCGGAACATCCCTGTTTTGAGTAACGAATTACGTAGAGACTCCATCAAATCGCGGAATGTTTTAGCATGATGAGTGAACAGTGTGAACAAGCTGGCGACCTGCGCCATTTGTACCATCCATGATGCCACTTCATCCGTAGATACCTCGCCTAGAATGTTGACCGTACCATCCGTTTTCTTTTGCAAATCAAGTCCAGCTTGTCCCGTCACATATTCTGTTTCTCGAAAACTTAGGATATTCCGGGAACTGTACATTTTCCGCAAATTCAATTCGAATGACATCTCCTGAACACGAAGTGTGTAGGAAGCATAGATATGTTTGATCATTGCCATCAGTAGCGTTGTTTTACCTGAACCTTGTGATCCTGTAATTGAAGTAATCCGGCTTCCTTTCATCAGATATTTCAACAAGTTAATTGGTAGTTGGGCATTTTCACCTTGGATGAGTTGCTCCAGAACAGCGCCCTTCACATCAAACTTTCTCACAAAAAATGCCCAAGACTCGGAAAAAGGCGGCCTTACGACAACTACCCGCGAACCATCCTTCATTTCGTTAACTTTATAACCATTGGCCTCAGACAATTGCCCGGGTAAGTTAAATTTATATATATTCTGACAGACACGTTTCAACTCAAATGGACTACCGAAGGAGAGAAAAGAGAGTCGTACACTCTTCCCTTTATAAAAAATCCAAACACTGTCGCACGCACGCGAGTATACTTTTCCATCTTCATCTAATGGAGGATCTCCTAGGCTAAAATCTCCCTGCTTCTCTAGCCAACCTGCACCAGTATCGGAAACTCCACTCACCCCTCCACTTACACCATCAATCCTCTGTTCTCGAATTTCATCCACAACAGAAAAACCCTTATACTCCTGATAGATGCGTTGGACGACGATATCCAGTTTCTCCACAAAAGAAAGCGGTCGATATTCCATATAGAAGATATGGTCAATATCTCCTTCGTCGATGTCATAAGTGTAAGTACCATCCTCATCTATTGAGGACTTTGGAGTATCCAGTTCGTACGTCTCGATCAATGTCGGGAGCGCCTCTTCACCATGTTTTAAAATGAAAATGTACAGGATGATATCGAAGCGATCTTGAACCGTCAACTTATCAGGGTCATGAAACGGCAGGATCTTGTCGATATTCTCTTCGTTCACGTCATACCCATTCAGCAACAAATCACGGATGTAAGATTTCACATATTGCTTATCGTTCTTGTCACCAAACGAACACCCTCTTAATGCTTGTCTTAGTTCAGTTCGAGTTTTCGTTCTTCGCTCCCATAATTGCTCACTCATTCCCCAATCATTAGTGCCTAAGCGGCTTAACTCATATAAACTTTGTTTCACATAACTTATCAATGCAGGAAAGGAATAGCGATCTGCGAAATTCTTAATCTTGGTCTGCGTTCCAACAGACGACCTTGCTCTCATCCAGAGATAGATCAAGCAGATGAATATAATCAATATGATTCCAAATAGATTGCTGTAGGACTTCAATCTTCAAGCCCCCTTCACTTTCCGGTCAGGCCAAGCATTGCTTCCAGTCAATTGCAGAATATTGCGACTGAGTTCGTAATAACTGGAGACCAGCTCTTGTTTCTCAGGCCCTCTTCGGGTCAGTAGTCGATATCTCCTGAAGTAGGATAGAATATCTCGCGCGTTCCATGCATCTATAAACCCCGTATGATACGGAATTCCAAACAAAGGGACCTTGCAACCATAGCGGCGTTTGATATTTTGTATAGTCCACCTGGAAGTTGAATCGTAGTGACAGATCACTAAGGAAAAAGGGATTCCAGCAAATGCCGGGGTCTCTATCTGCTCTGCGAAGAATTGATCCAATTGAGTACGACTTTGGCTCAAGGCCGCAACCAAACCATCGTATTTCAAGAAATAATCATTCTGCTGAGGGCCTCGTTCACCCGTTGATTGCAACAGTACAAAATCGTAGTATTTATCTGCAACCTGAAGAATTTCTTCTATTTCACGCTTAGGTTCTACTACCGCAGACGTACCTCCTAGCCTTAGCTTACATCCCGCTACCAAATCAAGTTTGCCTCGTAAAAGCGAAAGTGTGTAATCTGAGATATTATCTGTTGTAAGCCGCTTACTCGCAGCTAAACGCAATAACGCATCCATTCCGTACTCCTCCAGTAATGGAGAATAATCATTCCTATTGGCTCCAGTCGGAAAACCTTCCTCGAATCCCGTTCCGAATTGGCCTTCGTTTGCTAGTAGCAATCTCTGATTGAATTGAAGCGCTAGAGTTATTGCCGTCGAAGCAGCTATTTGAGAGGAGTATCCATGACCGGAATCCCAGAACAAAATTCTACTCATGCTTCTCTCCTCTTCGCCTGACGAAATGCCCTTCTCGCATCCGTTATTCGCAAGCCTACTAGTTGTTGCAATAAGGTGACCAAGGCTCGTTGGTATGAACGCGATATTCGATTCATCCGTAATAAGTTTGAATGTTCATTTTCTAGTTGTATGGCCATATTATTCTCGTTCCATGGTATCCATATAGGATCTTCATTCCAGACAATGGGTAAGTCCTCCATGAAGCCCATAATATATTCCTCATTTAAGTTACTTTCCACAGTCCGAATGTATAATGGCCGCACTTTCATCCCCTGAAGTTCTGGCCATTTAAGAAACAATCTTCGAAACCATTCGCTACTTCGCTCTACTTCATAGCGATCGAATGAAGTGACCCATAGGATCTCATCCGCGGATAACCAAGGATCAATCGAGCTGAGCATCAGGGAATCCATGTCTAGCAGCATATAATCGTAAACTGCGGATTGTTTTCCAGCTTCCGTTACTTCTTCCTCCCACAGTTCAGTGCTAGAAAGGCCTGTCGTCACGTCAAAACCACAGAATTCAGTCAATTGTAAAGTGGGATCTAGGTTTCCAATCGAATAACTATACCTTCTGCCCTCAGTGGCATCTGTCAGGAGAACACGATACTTCGACACTGTCAGTAGTTTGCATAAATACAGCAGCAAATCTCGTTTATCACTTATACCCGCAAAAATCCAACGTTTCATTTAATCGTCACCTTTCATTTTGTTGATTCCCATTCGAAACTATCTTCAGAATCGGATCGAGGCAGTTTTGATGCAGCTGCTGCCTGTGCACCTGAGAATTCGGCAGCGTTCTGTGGCGATATAACTAATAGATCTTGTTCCAATCCGGCTCTTGCAGAAGCATTTAATGCCTGTTCAGCCCGATTCACAATATTTGGATCCTTCTTTATTAGCAACAATACCGCCTCATTTGCGGGGTAGGTAGGAATTGACTTACTCTGCAATTGTGGTTCTACGTAGGAGAGGGCATAAATAGAAGCCTTGTGCAAATACGCATCAACAACCGCGCTAGACAACGATAAAATTTCTGCCTCATTTAAAGTAACCGTTACTGTACCAGACACAAATCGCTCGATTCTCTTCTTGGATAACAAGATATAATCCTGACCCGTAGGAAATTGAATTCGTATGTCAACAGAATCATAAGGCTCCAGTGCACCAGGTAACTGAACAAAGCTCATCTCACGCCACCTCAAATCATCTGGCGTTGGCTCATCTTCAAACAACATCGTATCTGTTAGTAACGTTTGCGGACGAAGCTTAATTTTGGCGATTTTTCCGGTGATTAGATCTCGCGATTTCACCCAGTCCGACGGGATGCTATCAGCCGGTAGATCAATCGACTTTAGATCTTCGCTGCGTATAAGATGTCCGGCTGGTATTTCTCTTACCGGAGCCCATCCGGTAATTGTTTTGTGTACTGCTTCCTCCTGTAATTTCGCAATTTCTGCTTCATATTTAAGTTCGATTGAACTTCGAGTCTCTCTCACCTGGTTAGCGTGACGAACTGCATAACCGGCAAAGATCAATCCCATCACCGCTGCGCCGACCATCCCGGCATAGATGAGATGCTTGGTCCGTTGCCTGATTTTCGCCATTTAATGATTCCCCCTCCTTCTTTTACCTTTCAGTAGTAAACCCCAACGCCCAGAACTCACCGATTGTGGCAATAGATCGCTATAAAGTGACGATAATGCTATAACCATTTCTTCTCTCGGATCAAATGGATCCGGTTCCAAGGGTGCGCTATACACTCGTTGTATTCCCAATTTTCGTTTGAGTCGTTGCAGAATGGCTGGTGTAGCCATCGGAATACAACAAACTAAGTTCCGCTGTGGCACCTCTTCGGAGAATTCTATAAATTTCTCGAGGTCTTCTTGTCTCCACTCAGCACCTGAACCGATTACGACCTGAACATCAGCGCGAAAAAACTCTTCCATTAGGTCTTTTCTCCGGCTTGAGCCTAGGTCGCAAACGACGTAATTAAAATTACCTGCAAGTAGACTGATTAGTTCGGAACGAGAAGGTGCACGAACATACTGAACTCCTCCAAATCGAAAATTCCTGACTGTAGTTACCTTGGCAGACTCTTTCCCATTAATAATTCCAGAAATCCGCTGAAATGCAGTTGCCTTTAGATCCAACTCCGCAATAGCTACCCGATTTCCAGTACGCGCTATTGAATTGGCTAGTGCAATAGCCGTATGGGTTGTACCTACTCCTGAAGATGCTCCCGCTAAGGCGATCACATAACATCTAGCTCTATCCTCAATCTTTCGGGTATGGTTCGCTTTGATTCCATGATCTGACCGTAATTTACGTAGTTCATTTCCTACCTCAGCTGCAGTACTATATCGCTCTTCGGGATGAAACTGGAGCAGTCGATTGATCACAGGGAGCAGCGCCCCATACCCGTTATTCTGAAAATTACCGGTTGCTTCGATCGACCACTCACTATACTGGCAATCTGTCCCTAAATACATCAATACTGCGCCAAGTGAGTACAGATCAGAACGACCATCGCTTTGTCTTCCCCCGTATTGTTCAGGAGCAGCAAAACCAACTGTACCTAACTTCACCGTATCCTCCGGTTTGTTCTCCTTGTAGTTCCGGGCAATACCAAAATCAATAAACCGGATCTCCTGAGCCTCATCCACGAGTAAATTAGCGGGTTTCAAATCCCTATGAATAACGGGTGGATGATGGGTATGTAGGTAGTGAAGCCCTTCACATATTTGCAGACCAAAGATCAAGAGCGTATCTAGTGGCAATCTGCTACCCTGTTTGTTAAGAAATTGATCCAAGTGAACCCCTTGGATAAAATCCATCACCATATAGGAATATCCCGCTGAATCTAGATTAATAAAGTCAACGATTCGCGGCAGACGATGATGATTCAGCGAGATTAGAATGGATGCTTCTTCTTCCATTGTCATCCCAATACTAGCGTGAGCCACACTCTCCTTCACCGCCCATATTTTCCCCGTGAGTTTCAGGTCTGCAGCTAGGTATACCCGACTCATCCCTCCATCTCCAAGTACTCGCTGAATTTGGTACCTATCCGCCAGCACATCCCCTAGTCCAAGACGGGGTTCAAAATTCAACTGAAGCCCTCCTCTAAAGACAACAAAAAAGGGAAAGTCCCACGTCTCTGTCTTCCGGTAGTTAAACCGTAGACAGAGACATGGGATACTTTCCCTAAATGGCCTTTGTATAATTTTGGAATTAGTATATGGCAAGATCGTCCTAAAAGTAAAGCATTATTTTCTAATGTTAAATTCATATCATTAATATTTAATCATGTATAACGTAATCTCATCACGGTTATGAAAGAGTTGTTTTGCCCGTTGTACCTGCAGCCGTGATCCTTGGAAGATCTCGATAATCTCTTGGATTAGTGTCATCGGTTTCTTGTGAAGTAGCTTCACCGTAACGATGGCTGTTCCACCCGGAGCCAATGCATATAGCAGATCTATGACCAACTTGGCCGTTCCTTTCGGACTCCAACTCATATCACATACCAATAAATCAAATTGATTTTCCTTGAACTTAACGTTATCCGCATTCTTCCGTAAATAGGTCAAACGGGGTGAAGATAGTAGAGATCCATCCATCTTGGCCGGGTCTACAGCGGTTACTTTCAACCCTCTATCCAATAGAAAAGATGTCCATCCTCCAGGAGCTGCCCCAATGTCCAGAGCCTCACGGAATGAAGCAAACGGGATACCGAACGCTACCTCAGCCTCTAGCAACTTGAACTTCGCTCTAGAAAGCTGCCCTTCTTCCTTTTGGAAGCGGATAGCTCCGCCATTCCAATCGGAAATATTCTCGTCTGGAGTTGTAATTCCAGCATATAGTCGATCTTTGCCTGCAAAAACAGAAATGATGAATTCAGCTTCTCTCACAACGAATTCAGCACCCAGTTCAAGCAGTCTACTTTGAACAGATTCCTTAAGTTCAGCAGCAGTCCCATTCCACAAAGAGCCTTCCGATTTCCGTACTTGCAACGCAATTTTTGCCCCAGATAACCGGTCATCTCTGAGAATAAAGGCTTTAAGTCCCTCTTGCCAATCCCTTGTCTCGTCGTCATTCAAACTATACTCCCAGCCTACATGAAACATGTGACGAAGAAAGATAGGTTCGGTTCTACTCATTTGTTCACGAACCGCTTCAGCCGGATGTTGCAGTGTCACAGCAAAGACTTCTCCTGGGACGAGCATGCTACTTTTAACGGAACCAAATAATCTATGCAGTTCTTCTTGTGCATAGGGCGCAAATCCATGATTTGCCGTACATACATATTTAGAAGCTGCTCCGACTTCCTCAACTACTTCGTGATGATTTTCCTTACTCACCTTGCCGACCTCCAAACAAATTATCGCGCTGAGAAAAGTGTGGTGAATGCGTCGGGCAATCGGCGTGCTTCGGACTTACGGTCGTTGTTGCTGCGTGATTGTCTTTAATTAATAACCCCGAATAGGGTTACAATCACACAGCAAAGACGAACGCTACGCTCCTTCAGTTCCGAATCACACCTCTTGCCCTTATTCACCACACTTTTCTTTTTTTAAAAAAGTGCACTTGATCCCTTCGATAGGATCAAGTTAATTTAAGTGAACCTGCATTAAGCAGGTAAGCTTCTTTGCTATGCTTACTTAATCCACTAGCTCTGCTTGCTACTTGTTAACTTTATTACCCGAGGTTTTCTTGGCCGCGTGGGCGATTTCATCTAGGCGTTCGAATGGAATCGGTCCATTATGCAGTACTACGTGCTCAGGTTTGTTTTGATATAGTATTTCGTACATCGCTTTCATGCCGTATATGCTTGAAGTATGCAAATATATCTCACGAGCATATAATCCCTCTTGGGCTATTGCAGTCGCCACTTCGGTTCCCGTCTTCTCCCCTGGACCCATGTCATGATCCAACGACAAAATATCAACCTCCATCACCCGCAGCAGCTCTATACATTCATCGACAGAACGCACCAAGGTGAATCCCTTTGGACATCGGCGCACATCATCCATATATACATGAATCAATATCAGTTCTTCCCTTCCCGCGGTTCCAGCTTAGGTCTCCACCCATCGCTTCACCCGTTGAATATCTTCACTATAAGTTCCGTCTTCTCCCGTTTCACTCTCCAAAATCATCGGCTTATCTTTAACTTTCTCCATTTGCAGGAATTGACGGAATCCAGATTCCCCGATATACCCTTGACCTACTCGTGCGTGCCGGTCTTTACGGGAATGAACCGGATACTTGGAGTCATTTAAATGAATCGATACCAAGCCATCCCAGAATCCTAGACTTTCAGCCTTTAACATAAATTGGTCGTCTAGCTCCCCCATCCACATTCCAGCAGCAAAGGCGTGGCACGTATCAAGGCAATAACCAATTTGCTCAGGAGATTGACATAAGCTGCGAATTTGAACCAGTTCTTCCATTGTCATTCCCATATCCCCGTGATCTCCAGCTTGATTCTCGATCAACAGTTTGGCTGCACCCTGCCAGCCTAAGAGCACTTCATTTATACATTGTATAATATTTTGATATCCTTGTAAGGGGTTTATTTCCTTATATGTGCCAAAATGAACAACAATTCCCAACGATCCACAAGCTTCAGCAATTTCTAAATCATTACGTAACGAATTAATCGTTCGTTCATATTGTTCATGCTTTGATTGTTGTCCTACCGCCAAATTACTGGGGTAAGGAGTATGCGCAATCGAGAGGATGTCATGCTTTATGCACAACTCCCGGCACTTAAGTGCATCCTGTGGATCAAAGGTTTTCACCGTAAGACTTCTAGGATTCTTAGGAAAATATTGAAATGCCCCTTCCCCAAGTTGTAAAGCTAATTTAGCTGCCCCAAAGTAACCTGCTCGGATACTATGATGACCTCCGATTTTTAACTCAGCGGTCATGCTGACATCCCGGGCTATAAAATACCTTACGACCGTTCATTTCACCCTTGATGATCATATCACCACAACGAGGACAAGTTTCTCCTTCTCTATCGTAAACACGGCAAAGATCATTTGAACCACCGGTCAATGTGTCACCACTCATGAACGGCATTTCCATATACCCACCTGCTTCAGTAGCAAAGATTAATACTTCCCTCATAGCGTGGTATAGTCGGGATAGATCTTCTTCATTAAGATATTGAAGTTTAGCAGAAGGTTTTAGTCCAGCTGCAAAAGCGATTTCATCTGCATAGCAATTACCTATACCAGCAATAACGTCTTGATTCAAAAGTGCTGTCTTCAGACTTCCACGGCGTTTGCCAAAGATGGTATTAAATCTAGTCTCATTCATTCTACGATCTAAAGGCTCAGGACCCAAGTGTGACAAAATCTCTTCCACTTCCTTGGCGCTATGCAAATGCAAATGACCTAGTCTAAGTCCTATGAAATATAGCACCATATCCTGACCGAACCCAATTTCTATTTGTGTTGTCCGATCGGGACGATCCTCTCTAGAGCCTAAATACATCAATCCCCCCAGCATCAAATGCAGCATGAGACGACGACCATTATCAAGATGGAACAACAAGTATTTGCCACGGCGTTCCACAAATATAACTTGTCTTCTAGTCAATTCTGAACGAAATGTTTCCGTATCTTTGTTTATTGACTTCTCCCTGTTAACTACAACCTCAGTGATGGGGAGATCTAAAATATGTTTGGATAGTTGTATCCGGTAGTTTTCCATTTCCGGTAGTTCCGGCATGGCAATCATCCCTTTCATTGTGCATATTACTTACAGCCAAAGATCACTTTGATCCACATACTAGATCAAGAATTTCCGTAAGATCTTTACATATTACATCTGGTTTTACACCAGAGGAAGTCATAAAGTAATTAAGATTATCCTCCGTCGTCACACCAGTCAATGTCAGAATCGTACCACAACCAGCATGGATACCCGCCGTAATGTCGGTCAGCATATTATCACCGATAACCGCAGCTTGATCATGGCGCAGTCCCAAACGATCAATCGCATGTTTCATTAGGATACCCGATGGTTTCCCAATTACGATCGGCTTAACACCGGTTGCTGCCACGATCGCAGCAGATATCGTCCCTGCTCCTGGCATTAATCCATCATGCGAAGGGAGTAGCAAATCTGGATTTGTTAGCACGTAGCGAGCACCACCGGTAATCCATCGTGTCGCCTGCGTTAATTTCTCGTATGTAAAAGTACGATCAATCCCTTGAATTACAAAATCTGGATTATCCAAATCAAGCTTCAAACCCGCTGCTTTCAACGCTTCAAGTAAACCATGCTCACCGATCGGTGCTACCTTACAACCAGGCATCAATTCAGCAACATACTCCGCCGCCGCAACTGCGGATGTACACACGTCACGTTCATGCGCTGGAATACCCATATCCTCTAAATGTTTAGCAACATCCTCCTGCGTTCTGGACGAATTGTTAGTTACAAACAAGTATGGAATACCGCGGTCTTTCATCGTATTAATCAAAAGTTCTGCACCTGGTATTATACGGTTTCCATGGTATAAAGTTCCGTCCAGATCAATGAGGTAAGCTTCCCATGAACTCTTCAAATCGCTCTTCACCTCTTGAGGTATCTGTGTTTTAATTTCATTGTACATACATACACAAAGTATGCGCAAGTTTCTTCATTTCCTCATTCACAGCATAAATTTCTGTCTAAATAAGTGTTAATGAAGTTGACTAGCGTCGAACGACATCGAAAGTATTGGATAAGGATGTCATTTCCTGCGCTTTCCCGGAAAATAATCAGCCCTTATCCGGTTAATTACCTTACCTATCTACTGGATATAACACATGCTCAACCGCTAGTGTTGTGTCTTTAAAGATCGCTTCTGCCTCTTGCTGAATACGATCCATTTGCTCATTGTTCTTATATCGTGAGCTGAAGTGAGTGAG
Organism: Paenibacillus anaericanus; assembly: GCF_003994475.1. Taxonomy (GTDB): domain Bacteria; phylum Bacillota; class Bacilli; order Paenibacillales; family Paenibacillaceae; genus Fontibacillus; species Fontibacillus anaericanus. The sequence continues at coordinate 166,041 of NZ_RZNY01000002.1, forward strand.
GAACAATTCCTTAACTCCTGCGTACTTGGCTGCTTCAGCGGCTTGCCTTGCAGTACTGTGATGGTAGGTATGAGCTATCCCAGCAAGTTCGTGTAGGAAGGTGGACTCATGAACCAACACATCCGCATCCTTCGCGAGCTCAAGTGCTGCTGGACAGGGTCTGGTATCTCCGAGAATGGTGACAATCCGACCCTTTTTGGACTTACCTAATACCTCAGCTGCGTGCACGGTCTTATCATTTGGTGCCTGAACGCTTTCGCCTCGTTTTAGCTTCCCATAAAGTGGACCTGGTGAAATACCATATTTCTTGAGTAAGGCTGTATCCAATTTCCCCGGTTGATCCTTCTCGATGATACGATATCCATAGCTTGGTATTCTATGATCCAGTAAAGCCGCCTCTACGCGAAAAGATTCATCTTCAAACACGGTACCTCCATCATGCTCTACAATGTCCATTTTATAGTTAATCCGTGATTCACTTAGTTCTAGAACTGTAGTGATATAACGTTTCAATCCTTGTGGACCGTATATAGTAAGTGGTGTATCCCCTCCTTGGTAAGCTCGGCTAGAAATCAGACCGGGCAGGCCAAAGAGATGGTCACCATGCAAATGTGTTATAAAAACATTCTCAAGCTTGCTGAGTTTAAGCGGTGAGCGTAGAATCTGATGTTGCGTCCCCTCTCCACAATCAAACAACCAAAAGGATCTTCTCTCATCAAGTAAACGTAGTGCGAGCGAGGTGACATTACGCTCTAGCGACGGTACTCCTGCATTGGTTCCCATGAAATATAAATCCATTTCTCATCCTCCTTCCTGCATTCGCTTTATCCTCACATAATACAATCTTCATTATGAAAGTTCAAAACTCCATCTTTTAACCATATATGATTACCAAAACCCTCCGAAAACTCGGAGGGTTTTGCTTAGCCCTGTGATGGATCAGTAACCTCACTTGTAGCTACGAAATATTCACAACACCTCTTCAATACTAAGCTTTATCAACATTGAAATATTGAGCCTGAGGGTGAGCAAATACCATAGCTGACACGGAGGCTTCAGGCTCCATCATGAACCCTTCGGTCAACTGAATCCCAATCTCTTCTGGTTTCATTAATTCGAATAACGGCGCCTGGTATTCTAGATCAGGACAAGCTGGATATCCATAGGATACCCGTATCCCTTGATAACGTGCTCCATGACGCTGTTTCATCGTCATTTCCTGCGGATCAGGGAATCCCCAAGTATCACGCATCATATGATGTACTCGTTCCGCTGTAGCTTCCGCTAATTCAAGAGCAACAGATTGGAGTGCATGGGAATACAGGTAATCTCCTCTTACTTTTGCCTGTTCTGATAACTCACGTATACCTTGACCCGCCGTTACAATTAAGAAGCCAACGTAATCCATGACCCCACTATCTACAGATTTCAAGAAGTCGGACAAACATAGATGCGGTTCAACCCGTTGTCTAGGGAAGTTAAACGTCTTAAGTACTTTAGAGTGATCAAGCGGATCGTAAATAAGAATATCGTTGCCAGACGACTGTGCTGGGAAGAATCTGTACATGATCTGCGTTTGGATAATACCATCCGTTACGGCTTCTAGCAAAATTTGATCGACAGTTTCTTTCAATTGGACTGCCTTGGGATCACCTGCTGCAAGCAACTGCTCGACAGATCCACGAAGTCCCAAATGGTGTCCTAACAACATCTGCCAATTGATGTACGGAATGATATGACCAATCGGATAGTTACGAAGCACATGCCGTTCCAAATCCGGCGGAGTGTAGACCGGCGCATCCGTCGATATCTTGGAAGACACAGCCCGCGTTAATTCTGGTAGCGGCTCAGCAACAGCAACTTGTACATCAGCTTCTTTTTCTGCTTCCATTTCTAGACGCATTTGCTCTCGACTGCTAGGATCCATCAGCTTGTTCGCCAAATCGAGTCCATCCATCGCATCCTTCGCATATACGACCATTCCGTTATACTCTGGACGAATTCGTGTCTTCGTGAACTTCCGCGTCAATGCCGCACCACCGACCATAATCGGTACATCAATTCCGGCATTACGTAAATCCTGAGCGGTTGATACCATTTGTTGCGCTGATTTCACCAAGAGGCCAGACAAACCGATCGCATCCGCTTTCTCCTCACGATAAGCTTCAATAATGCGCTCCGGTGGTACTTTTATACCCAAATTCACGATTTGGTAACCGTTATTGGACAGAATGATCTCTACGAGGTTCTTTCCGATGTCATGAACATCACCTTTAACGGTAGCAAGTAGAATTTTCCCCTTTACAGAAGACTCGTTCTTCTCCATAAAAGGCTCCAAATAGGAAACGGATGCTTTCATCACTTCCGCGCTCTGTAGCACTTCTGCCACAATCAACTCATTCTTATTAAATAAGCGACCTACTTCAGACATCCCCGCCATCAGCGGGCCGTTAATGACCTCTAACGCACTGTACTTCTGCAATGCTTCATCCAAATCCGGAATAAGTCCCTCTTTGGTTCCTTCCACTACATAAGATCCAAGCCGCTCTTCGAGCGACATATTAACGACTTTCTCCTTTTTCTCCACTTTCTTATTACGGAAAGCTGCTACAAAAGCAGCAAGTGTGTCGTCATTCGTGTTATAAATTAGTTCCTCAGCGAGGCGGCGATCTTGTTCAGAAATAGACGCATACCGCTCCACCTTTTCTGTGTTGACGATAGCATAATCTAGACCTGCTTTTGTACATTCATACAAAAAGACAGAGTTAAGCACTTCACGACCCGCCTCCGGAAGTCCAAAGGATACATTACTAATCCCGAGCACCGTGTGACAAGCAGGTAGCGCCTCTTTGATCATGCGAATTCCTTCAATCGTCTCTTTGGCAGATCCGATATATTGCTCATCCCCAGTACCAACTGGGAATACAAGCGGGTCAAATATAATATCTTCCGCGTTCAAACCATACTTGTTCACCAGTAAATCGTGAGAACGTTTGGCAACGGCCAACTTATCTTCACGAGTGATGGCTTGTCCGCTTTCATCGATAGTACCCACGACGATAGCAGCACCATACTTATGGATTAGTGGTGTCACGACCTCAAACTTATCTTCCCCATCCTCAAGGTTAATAGAGTTAATAATCGTTTTACCCTGGCAATATTTCAATGCAAGATCCAGTACTTTGGGATCGGTAGTATCGATCATGAGCGGAACTTTTACTTTTTTAACAACCAGCTCCAAGAAAGCTACAATATCCTCTGTTTCATCTCGATCTGGATCTTGTACGCAGACATCGATAACTTGTGCACCACTCTTGACTTGAGCGCGGGCAATTTCCGATGCCTCCTCATACTTACCTTCAACAATGAGTCGTTTGAATTTACGAGAACCAAGAACATTTGTTCGCTCCCCAATCATATAGGGACGATTGTCATGTTCAACATAGATCGGCTCAATTCCGGATAAAGCAGGAGGATGATGCCCATCAATCGGTCTTGGTTTATATTCACTCATCACCTTAGCTAATGCTGCAATGTGGTCAGGCGTTGTTCCACAGCATCCTCCCGCTATATTTAGCCAACCTTGCTCGGCAAATGCGGAGAGCTTAAGCGCTAATGAATCCGGGGATTCATGATAATGTCCGTTCTCATCCGGTAATCCTGCATTAGGATAACAACTTACACCGGTCTTCGCCATTTCAGACAAAGTTCGAATATGATCTCTCATAAACTCAGGTCCAGTTGCACAGTTGAGCCCAAATGATACAGGCTTTAGGTGTTCAAGCGAGATATAGAAGGCTTCTATATTCTGACCTGCTAACGTTGTTCCCATCGGTTCGATCGTCCCTGAGATCATTAGCGGCAGTTTCTTACCTGTTATTTCAAAAGCACGTGCGATTCCGATACTTCCCGCTTTAACATTTAGCGTATCTTGCGAAGTTTCCAACATCAACACGTCTACACCAGCTTCAATCAACGCGATAACTTGTTCCTCATAACTAGCGACTAGTTCATCAAACGTAACCCCACCAGTAACAGACAAAGTTTTCGTCGTCGGACCGAGTGCCCCAACTACGTATCTAGGGTGTTCTGGAGTGCTATATTTTTCTACAGCGGCAATAGCAAGTTTAGCAGCAGCAAGATTGATTTCACGCGCCTTGTCTTGAATATCATACTCTGCAAGGACAACCGAAGCTGCTCCAAACGTATTTGTTTCAATTAAATCGGCTCCAGCCTCCAGGTACTTCTCATGTATCTCCTGGATGACATCAGGACGGGTAAGTACCAACATTTCATTACAACCGTCCAACTCTTCACCGCCGAAATCAGCAGGAGATAAATCTACTTGTTGGATCATGGTTCCCATTGCACCATCAAGGATCAATATTCGTTCTTTCATTCTAGATTCCAAGCTTGGTTTACTCATGATCTATCCCCTCCCGTAAAACATTAACTTTTAGTTTATCAGAATGTTGCGTTTTAGAAAAGGGATAATAACAATTCATTTCCTTTCCAATCCCTCTCCACGCTTGGATCAGCCCCTTTAAATTAGATGTCGACAACCAAGGTACCTATCAGATATAATGCAATCAAACCTTTTCGAAAGCGGGGTAATCCCATGGCTCAAATAAGAATAAGAAATACGAACGAAATCATCGCAGGAGAAGAGAAAGTTCGTGAATTCCTGAATCAATATGAAGTTATTTATGAACATTGGGATACGAATAAACTGCCTCAAGAGTTAGCAGATAATTTCTCGCTTTCCGATGATCAAAAGTCCGCCATTCTAAATATCTTTCAATCCGAGATTCAAGAACTCGCCTCACGCCGTGGTTACCGTACCTGGGATGTGATTACTTTATCCGAAGCCACTCCAAACATTGAAGAGCTATTGGCGAAATTCGAACAGATTCATACGCATACAGAAGATGAAATTCGTGTAATCGTGGCAGGTGCAGGTACATTTATTATCAAAGGTACTCCGGACACGGGATACTTTGATGTAAACCTGGAGCCAGGTGACCTAATATCCGTACCGGAAAATACACCCCATTTCTTTACGCTAACTGATGAACGTAAAGTCATAGCTGTTCGCCTCTTCGTAGAGGAGAACGGATGGATTGCGCATCCATATGAGGATCATAGTTTCCAAAAATCATAATTTATCATTCGCAATTCAAAATCGATTTATAACAAAAGAGCTGCTCCCCTTCCACTTTGCGGATGGGAGCAGCTCTTTATGTTAAGTTGAGTTGAACCTTAGTTTCTATTTCACCGTAAATTCTGTCATAGGCATGGAATGCTGATCTCGTGCGGTCACATGAGAAATCACATGATAGGTTCCAGACTCAAGGAATGTTTCCCCTAGTTTATAAAGGCCCTGCCCCTCACTCGTTACAGTAACCTTCTTGTGCTTGGCGTCATCGTCGCCTTCCTTCCAATACTCAAATATGACCTCTTTAGCATCATCCACATTTTTACCATCATAAGTTACCTTAGCTTCAAATGTAACGGGATCACCCTTGCTTATATCACTCGGACTAACAAGAAGCTCTACTAGAATGGGTTGTAGATCATTCACCTCTTCATGCATACTGTGATTCTGAGCATCTTTTTTACTACAACCAACTACAAGAATCAGAGTAATAGCTAATGAAAGTATGGACCAACCTTTTCTATTCACGTGACTTCCCCCTTCCCAACAACATTTATGATCAATCAATTTACTTATTAAGAATTAGGCCTTCGAAGCAATAATGTCGTGAAGCTCCGACAAATGCGTAATTTCGTAATCCGGAATGATTCCTTCACTCCGCGGTCTGTCTTCCCGGTTAATCCAAACGGCAGTCATTCCTACACTAAGTGAACCCTTAATATCCGTTGTTAATTTATCCCCAACCATCATTCCTTCTTCAGGTTTAACCCCAAGCAGATCTAGTGCGTGATGGAATATCGATGAATCAGGTTTTCCTTTGCCATATGTACCGGAAATAATAATCTCATCAAAATAAGGAGCTAATTCCGGTACTCCGTCAATCTTCTCCTGCTGTAGTGCAGGACAACCATTTGTGAGCAACAACAGTTTAAAATTTCTTTCTTTTAACTCATTAAGTATTTTGAAAGTCTCCTCATAAACATGCGGACGTGAACGTCTCTCTTGTGCAAATTGCTCCGCAAGACTTGTCGCAAACACTTCATCATCAACACCAACTGCAAGCAGTCCACGTCGCCACGATTCTGTGCGGTATGCAGGTGCTAATTGCTCCAATTTACGAAATTCGGGTTGCTCCCCCGCCGTGAAGTTAGCCCAAAGTCCCTCAAAAGGGTTGATCCCAATCATTTTCGTAAAAGAAATGGTATCGTAGGATTCATAAAGCGTTCTCGCTTCATTCCGTACTGCTTCTTGCAGTTCGACCGGATCAACACCTTTAACTTCCTGTGCCTTATTACAGGTTGCTTCAAAAGCTTCACTTACACTTCGTCCATCCCAGAGCAACGTATCATCCAGATCAAAACATACCGCTTTAATTGTCATCGTAGCCGTCCTCTCTCCTTTAGACTCATTGGTCCGCATTGGGAACTTTAAGGCTCCCTATTTCTTTTCTATTGTAATGTGATGCGTATTACCATATTGTTCAAGCTTAGGCGCCATAGCTTCCGTGTCAAAACGGTTCCGCATCCGATAGAATACCCATTTTGATTGTCTACCTTTAGGTTCAATTACAATCTTGCCACGGCTTAGAATGATTTTGTTGATATTACTTGCATCGAGATACTTGTCACGGTTAAAAGTTGACGTGTATATCTTGCTCTTGTCGATACGTAGATAAGGCTTTCTTAAGAAGATTATTACGGCAAGCAGCAAATACAACCCGATTGTTAACCAAAAAAGTGTTGAGTTTTCTTCTGCAGCTGGACTTAGTAAACCCACAGATCCATACATTATCGCCAAAATGCTAAGTAGCACAGGCAAGATGATCTTACGTCCTTTAAAAATATCACCTTCACCTTTTGGTCCTATCGTATACTTTGAATTGGAGTTTCCTACGGGTCCTTTCATAATTGGACTTTTACCCTGTTTCTTCAGCTTAACCATGTTACGCTCTACTTTTCTGTCAAATGAACCCATTCATGTTCCTCCTAAAAGTTTTGTTAGCATTACTTCAGTGATTATAGTTCGTACAAAACTTGCTTCGTAAGCATTAACCTAAGTTTTGTTAGCATTACTTCAGTGATTATAGTTCGTACAAAACTTGCTTCGTAAGCATTAACCTAAGTTTTGTTAGCATTACTTCAGTGATTATAGTTCGTACAAAACTTGCTTCGTAAGCATTAACCTAAGTTTTGTTAGCATTACTTCACTAATTACTTGCAAAAGTAAAACCGGTCCTTTCGACCGGTCTTTATTTATCCACCACTTCGATAGTATCGAGTTGTTGGCGAAAATTTCTTCTAATGTTCTTCAGATACTCTTCTCGAAGCTGCGCTCTCTCCGTCTGCTCTTCTTCCGTTAGCCCTGTTTCCTTATTCTTGTGGGCTAATTCGTTAATTCGCTTAACCAATGCATCTATGTCCATAAGTCCCTCCCGCTGTCATTTACTATGCATTTCATGGCAACAGAGCAAGCATTAACTGTATTGCAACTGCGTTCATGTAAGGCATTCATTTCTTACTTTGACATGAGTAAAAGAGCTTGTCAAGGCGATCCCGCAACAGTGCGGATATCCACATTAAACCAAGCTCAGCATTTATTATATGAAGGAATAGAAATTCCATTAGTTAATCCTTAATTCAGTCATCTATAGACTTAATTATTATTTCGGCGGAAGAATAAGAACATCTCCAGATTGTATCGAACTCACTGTCAATCCATTGTAATCTTTAATATGTTCAACATAGTCACGTGTATCCTTACCCTTCGGTTTATGAGCTACTGCGATTTCCCATAGTGTATCACCTGATTTCACAACAACCGTCTCTAGGTCCGCGAAAGAATTACCTTCATTAGAAGAAGCAAATGCGGAGACCATTCCAGTACAAGTTATAGTCAATAAAATAATTACTGTCATAATTCTGGTTAATCCCTTGCGTATACTTATCGCTTGCAATCCTCTGAACTTGGAACCACCCAAAGAAGGTTTATTATGAATACTCTGATATGTACTGTACTTTAACATTTCCCATCACTCCAAACATGCGTTCTTATTTATGAATTAACTATAACACGAACGTTTGTTTGATTCAATACTTTTTTAGAACAATTGTTCCCCTTATTGATTTTACTATGTTATATAGAAGTTTCTTAGATTTAGAACTCATGTTTGTGCGAACGGAAGTTCTATGTTATAATTTTTCCAAACGTTACTAGATGGGGTTGATATGTTATGTCGAAGGTATCCAGCCGTCAGCAAGCAATTCTTGAATTTATACGCAACGAAGTCCGCATGAAGGGTTATCCTCCTTCTGTTAGAGAGATCGGCGAAGCTGTTGGTCTTGCTTCTAGCTCAACGGTGCATGGTCACTTGGACAGGCTAGAGAAGAAAGGCCTCATTCGCCGCGACCCTACTAAGCCACGGGCTATAGAGCTGCTAGGGCAAGAGAACTCAGATCATCTGGGACTGTTCGCTCATTCCGTAGCTAGAGTTCCCGTCATTGGTAAGGTGACTGCAGGTGTGCCGATCACGGCAACTGAGAACATAGAAGATTATTTCCCACTTCCCCAACACTATTCTGGAGATGGCGAAGTTTTCATGCTCTCCGTCATGGGAGATAGTATGATCGAAGCCGGGATCCATAATGGAGACTATGTGATCGTTAGACAGCAACAAACTGCCAACAATGGAGACATCGTCGTGGCCATGACCGAAGAGGACGAAGCAACTGTTAAGACGTTCTACAAGGAGAAGGATCATATACGTTTACAACCAGAGAACTCTACCATGGAGCCAATACGCTTGAAACATGTAAGTATTCTCGGCAAAGTAGTTGGTCTGTTCCGCGATTTGCACTAATTTATACTTAAATAAAAAGCTATCCCATAAGTAGTTAACTCTACGAATGAGATAGCTTTTCATTTCCTCTATTGATATCCTATATCGCAGGCATTACATTACCACCTGTTACGGGTATGTAAGCACCGGTAATAAAACTAGCTAAGTCTGAAGCGAGGAATGCTACAGCATTGGCGATATCCTGATCCTCTCCCCTACGTTTCAGCGGAACTCCTTGTTTATAACCTTCATCAGCTCCCAATTCGGCCGAACGTTCTTTTTCACTGATCGTCCATCCTGGTGCCACCTGATTGACCGTGATCTGATACTCTCCGACCTCTTTGGCCAGCACCCTATATACTCCGTCCATCCCTCTTTTACCAGCAACATAGGCTGATTGTGTAGCAAAATTCTGCATAGAACATTCGGTATTGATGCCAATAAATCGACCTACTCGTTTCAATTGCATCGCTGGAATAAATGCCTTTGCCAGAAACACACTTTGCATAACGCATGATTCAAACTGACTTTTATAATCCTCAGGAGACTGCTCAAGAATGGTAGTCCAAGTATATTGTACAACCGCATTAGCAACGACAATATCTACCTCGCCAAGTTCTGCATAAATTGAATCCTTCATTTCGAGGATTGAAGCTTCATTTGTTATGTCAGCCTGTACAATAGTCGCAGTTCCACCCCAAGCCTGAATTTCTTCAAGCAATTGCTGAGCCTTAGGTTTGTTGCTATGATAATGAATTGCCACTTTTGCCCCACACTGAGCTAGTGTACGTGCCATCACACGACCTAACTCTCCGGTAGCCCCCGTTACAAGCGCTGTTTTTCCATGTAGATCAATGTTCATCCTACCATTTCCCCCTCTCTTAATTCCTTCTACTATTCTAACAGGCTTATATCTGATTCGCTATGAAGTGTCTAGCCATGCTCTAATATTAAAAAAATTACCCTCACATCGCTGTAAGGGTAATGCTAAAACTAGTATCCCAACTTAAAAATCAGAGGTGGTGATTTGGATGTCACCGAATGCTGCGCCAAAACTAGCAAGAAGAGCTGCTACTAGTAATAGATTAACAGTTTGCGTGAGACTGGATGCCGCAGGGATGGTATAAGTGATAACCGGAGCATTAACACGAGTCAATACAAGATCAATTGGCGCTGGACCAAAATTATTAACAATTACCGTAGCGTTACTTCCACCTCTTAGATCTTCATAATAGGATTTACCGATAAAAGGTCCGATATCGAAGAATTGTTGCGGTAATAGTATCGCCATTTCTTTCACCTCCCTTACTCTTTCATTGTGTATTCTATGCTTCAATTCTATGAATGCATCGCCTATTGTCGCCGTAGAATAGCATATTTTAAGAGATTTATATAAATGAGGGTCCTCACCCTACTTTTTTAGTAATAAAAAAAGGAATCCCTTTAAGGATTCCAGTAAGGCTTATATAAGAGGCATCAATGATACCCAATCTGCTTAGTAAAACGATAATCGTATTATGATTTAGTCAAATGAAATTTATTTAATCCTCTGAGTCGATAGGTATAGCTTGAGTACCAAATATTTAGTTTCAAAACCAGAATTAGTGCATAACCTTCAATCGATGATGATAATGAAACATTGTAACGGAACTCAGCGACCTTATTCGTGGTATACTCGGCTTTTCTGGATTTTAACGGAACCTACAGACGTTAATTCATCATATTTATGTACTAGAGCATCATTTGGAATAAATAAGGGCTATCAGTTCCGTTAGAAATTATTTCGACCCTCAAAACTCAAAATAAGGGTTGCTAGTTCCGTTAGAGTGATGTAAAAATTCGTCAAGCACTGATTGTGTGGTTGAGCCATTATTTATGGGTATCTTGTGGGCATCTCACGGACAACCACATATACACGAAAAAATATGACAGTCCACAAAACAAAAAAATCCCCATACGCAAAAGCGTAAGGGGATTTTCGATTCTAGTACAATGACATATATTGATCGCGTTCCCAAGCGTGAACTTGTGTACGGTACATGTCCCATTCGATTTCTTTCAATTCATAGAAGTGAGTTAATGCATGATCACCTAGCGCTTCGCAAATGATCTCACTACGAAGCAACTCGTTCAATGCTTCTTTCAAATCCGATGGCAAGCTAGGAATTCCTTCCTCAACCCGTTCTTCTTCGGACATAACATAAATATTACGGTCAATTGGATCTACCAACGGAATTTCTTTTTTGATTCCGTCAAGACCTGCTTTAAGCATAACAGCCAAAGCTAGATAAGGATTAGCTGCAGGATCCGGGTTACGAACCTCTACGCGAGTGCTAAGACCACGGGAAGCCGGGATACGAATCATTGGGCTACGGTTACTAGAAGACCAAGCAACATAACAAGGTGCTTCATAACCAGGTACGAGACGTTTGTATGAGTTAACTGTTGGGTTAGTGATTGCTGCAAATGCACGAGCATGTTTCATAATACCGGCCATATAGTAACGTGCTTCAGCGCTCAGACCCAATTTATCGTTCTCATCACAGAATATGTTCTCGCTCCCTTTGAATAGCGATTGGTTACAGTGCATACCTGAACCATTAACACCAAACAATGGTTTTGCCATGAATGTAGCATGCAAACCGTGACTCCGAGCGAGTGTTTTAACTACCAATTTAAATGTTTGAATTTGGTCTGCTGCTTTGAGCGCATTAGCATATTTAAAGTCAATCTCATGTTGTCCTGGAGCTACTTCATGATGAGAAGCTTCGATTTCAAAGCCCATCTCTTCCAGAGTCAACACGATTTCACGACGACAGTTCTCACCAAGATCTGTTGGCGCAAGGTCAAAGTAACCACCTTGGTCATTTAGTTCAGTTGTTGGATTGCCCTTCTCATCCGTTTTGAACAAGAAGAATTCTGGTTCAGGACCCACATTCATTGAAGTGTAGCCCATTTCTTCCGCTTCTTTCAAAGCACGTTTCAGAATGTAACGTGGGTCTCCTTCAAATGGAGTTCCATCTGGCATATAAACATCGCAAATCAAACGAGCAACGCGATCTTCTGTAACCCAAGGGAAGATAACCCATGTATCAAGATCAGGGAATAAGTACATGTCAGACTCTTCAATACGAACATATCCTTCAATGGAAGAACCATCAAACATCATTTTGTTATCTAACGCTTTTGGCAATTGACTTACTGGAATTTCTACATTTTTAATAGTTCCCAACAAATCCGTAAATTGCAAACGGATAAATCGAACGTTTTCCTCTTTTGCAATGCGCAGAATATCCTCTTTTGAATAACTCACTATAACATCTCCCAACAATATTTATATTTTGAAAAAGCGAGATAATTCCCCCTGGATCAGCGAAACCTGACCCGGTCTTTTTCCTGTTACCAACTCTTGCTTCAGCATACGGTACAGCTGCGAATCAGACATTTCCTTACGTTTCACTTCAATGTCCTTTGAAATAACCGTAGCTTCTTGTGATTCTTTAGATATCGGATTCATTACCTGTTTGATTCCTGCGATGTTAACGCCCTTGTCAATCAAACTCTTAATTTCAAGCAAACGTTCAACATCGATAAAAGAAAACAAACGCTGGTTGCCCGACGTTCGGGCCGGTATGATCAATTCATGTTGTTCATAATAACGAATCTGCCTCGCCGTTAAATCGGTGAGTTTCATTACGATACCGATCGGAAAAAGTGCCATATTTCTGCGTATTTCGTCACTCATCGCTATCAACCTTCCACTTGAAGTTCATGTTTTTATTCTATGTCAACTATCCTGACATGTCAACACTTGTGTGAGAATAACTCACAAAAGATTTCGCTCTTTCATCGTCTGCAATGCAGTCAATAGACCAAATTTGACGTGAGAGTATGTTAACCCGCCTTGCATATAAGCGATATAAGGTTCCCTAATCGGGGCGTCAGCTGATAACTCCAAACTTCCACCTTGAATAAACGTGCCCGCTGCCATAATCACGGGATTCTCGTAGCCTGGCATATCCCAAGGTTCTGGCAAAACATGTCCATCTACCGCTGCCGCTCGTTGAATTCCCTGTACAAAAGCGATCAATTGCTCAGAACCATTAAAAGCAATAGCCTGAATGAGGTCTGTTCGCTTCTCTTCCCAACTTGGTCTACTAACAAAACCTGCTCGCTCAAACAGTGCTGCCGCTAGCACACTTCCTTTAATAGCTTGTCCAACAATAGTAGGTGCTAGAAATAATCCCTGAAAAATTCCTCTTGTGGTGCCCAACATTGCGCCGACTTCTCCACCAATACCCGGAGCCGTCAAACGATAAGAAGTCAGTTCTACCAAATCAGCACGACCGCAAATATAACCACCCGTCTCTGCCAAGCCGCCGCCTGGATTTTTAATCAAAGATCCAGCGATTAGATCGGCACCTACTTGAGTTGGTTCTTGTTCTTCTGTAAATTCACCATAACAATTATCTACAAATACTATACAATTTGGATTCAGAGCCTTAACTCTCGCGACCATCTCACCGATCTGACTTACCGAGAAGGAATCTCTCCAATCGTACCCTCTCGAACGCTGAATGCCGATCACCTTGGTACGATCATTCATCTTCGACGTTACTGTATCCCAATCTACTGAACCATCAGCTAGCAACGCCGCTTCATCATAATGGATGCCAAAATCTTGCAACGAACCTGTCCCATCTTCCGGTGCACCGATCACTTTATGTAAAGTGTCATACGGCCGCCCGGTAATATAGAGCAAACCGTCACCTGGACGCAATACACCAAATAATGCCGTAGCAATCGTGTGTGTGCCAGACGCAAAATGCGGACGTACAAGCGCTGCCTCGCTACCGAATACATCAGCATATACGAGGTCCAACACTTCACGTCCGCGATCATTGTACGCATAACCTGTTGAATTAGCAAAATGAAAATCACTAACTTTATGTTTTTGAAACGCTTCGATTACTTTCCATTGATTAAGATCGACAATTCTATCGATTTCACGAAACCGCGGCTGTACCTGTAATTCAGCTGCTTCCATCCAACCCATGATTTCTTCACTAAATATTGCCATAATCCTTTACTCTCCCTTTGCTGTATACAACGCTATGTTTTGCTCATTGTTACATTCTAATTTTATTCCCCAAAAGGGGTCAATACATATCCATATTTGTCAAAGTCGACTTCATTCACCACAACTTCATAGATCATATCGTTATCATCCAACTGTTGCTTCACCACATTCCCAATACGATAGAGTGCAGCAGTAAGATCTCCCCGCTCAGCAGGAATGCGAAACATACGAGTACCACCCGACAACTGCTTCTGTACTGCAACCGAAACCCTATTCAGATCATCAGGATCAAAGGCGCTGATCTTTAAATAACCATCACCAGAGGGAAGCATCTCTAATCGCTCAGGTTCGCAGAGGTCCTTCTTATTAAAAAGTACGATCTGAGGCTTACCTTCTACTCCCAGGTCATGCAGAATGGCCTCCACAACGGCCATCTGCTCATCTCGCATGGAAGAAGCTACATCAACAATATGCAAAATAAGATCAGCTTCGCCTGCTTCCTCTAAGGTAGCACGGAACGCAGCAACAAGATCATGAGGTAAGTTCTGAATAAATCCCACCGTATCCGTCAGGACAACTTCCTTACCATTCGCAAGCTCCCATATCCGTGTTGTTGGGTCAAGTGTAGCAAACAACTGGTTCTCAACGTATACATCTGCCGCCGTAAGGGCGTTGAGTAACGTTGATTTACCCGCATTCGTGTAACCTACCAGTGCGATCTGCACAACACCAGTTTCCTTTCGACGCGCCCGATGTAGTTTACGATGACGGGTCACCTCGGACAATTGTCTCTTCAATTCAGCAATTCGACGACGAATGTGCCGGCGGTCCGTCTCAAGTTTACTCTCTCCTGGGCCCCGCGTTCCAATTCCTCCACCGAGTCGAGATAAGTTAACTCCCTGCCCAGATAGACGTGGTAACAAATAAGTTAGCTGAGCGAGTTCCACCTGAATGATTCCCTCACGAGTTTTGGCACGCTGGGCAAAAATATCAAGAATCAGTTGCGTCCGATCAATGATTTTTACATCGAGCTGCTGTTCCAAATTACGGACCTGAGCACCCGACAATTCCTGATCGAATATCGCCGTATTGGCTCCCTTTTCTTCAATGATCGTGCGCAACTCCTTAACCTTACCTTTACCAATAAACCATCTGAAATCAGGCTTATCTTTGTTCTGAACCATGATCTCTGCTACTTCCACCCCTGCGGTCTCGGCTAATTGCACTAATTCATCTAGAGAATAAGAAGGATCTATTCCGCTGCGTTTCACTTCTAACGTAACCAAACTAACAAGTACAGCTACGTCGGGGATATTTTGCTTCGTCTCATGTAGGGAATTAGACACAAATCACGGCTCCTTATCATTTCGCTTATTCTCCAGCTTCAAATCCTCCATACGAATCGTCATTAATTCAAGCTTACCTGGAGAACCCCCGCCATATTGGCTCAGCAGTCTAACCGCCTGATGACGAACAGAACGCTCGATAACATTACGGACATATCTGGCATTACTGAATAAATGTTCACTCTGACATTTCTCTTTTAACAAATGTTGTTTTAATTTGAGTATCGCCTGAGGCATCAAGATATAATCGCGATCTTTCGCCATACCTTCCGAAATTTGAATCAACTGATCAATGGAATAATCGGGAAAGTCCATTTGAATTGGAAATCTAGAGGGCAGCCCCGGATTGCACTGTAAGAAATAATCCATCTCATCGGAGTATCCCGCCAGAATGAGAATAAACTGATTTTTCTGATCTTCCATCGATTTGACTAACGTATCGATCGCTTCTTTGCCGAAATCTTTCTCACCACCACGCGCCAAACTATAAGCTTCATCAATAAACAGCACTCCACCGAGCGCTTTTTTTACCAAATCTCTCGTTTTTTGCGCAGTATGTCCGATATATTCACCGACCAAGTCTGCTCTTTCAACCTCAATCAAATGTCCCTTGCTTAATACACCCATTCTCTGAAACATCCTAGCAACGATTCTGGCAACTGTTGTTTTACCTGTCCCAGGATTTCCTTTGAATACCATATGATAGACTTGGGCTCCCGAATGCAATCCAGCTTCCGTACGCATAGATGCGATTTGAAGTAACGCGTATATTTCATACATCAAATCTTTGATATGATCCAGCCCGATTAACTGATCGAGCTCTTTCTGAATCTCCAGAAAAAGTCCTTGCTGCTGTTGAGCCTTAGCTGCCAATTGTGGCTCTGAATCCGGGATACTCTGAGATACAACAGGCGCTTCGGTGTTTCGTAAAATAACATTAATTTGTCTTGATGGTCTTTCTTCTGCTGATCCACTTCTGGCCATAACACGCCCTGGCATATGTAATCACCTTCTTTATAGGGTAGGGGCTGAACACACACTTTTACAATGTATTCTCTCACCCTGCTCGATATTAGAAGAATTATTATTTTATACCTATGGCGAATCCTAGTTGAACCAGCTTCCATTTGGTATAGGCTAGAACTTCTCTTGTTACGTTAGTCACCGGCTTAAGCACTTTAGACTCCGTTAGGGAAAGCTTCGGATTACTATAATGAAGTACCTCCGCCATTTCTAGTGCCCGGTTTCCGTGATATGTGTGTGTAATGATGAGCGCGGAAGTCAAACCACGTTCTTCCATTATCTTCTGGCTAAATTCTAAATTTTCATATGTACTGGTCGCATTATTTTCAAGTAACATAACGTCACGAGGAACACCATGCGTCTCTAAATAATTAGCCATCCCTTCGGCCTCAGTATATTTATTATTCACAGAATCTAGTCCGCCAGATAGTATAAAGTAACGGAACTTCCCCTCCTCATAATCTTCTAAACTTTGCAAGAGACGTTCCTCTAGTCCAGGACTCGGCTCATCGCCCCACATTGCAGCCCCCAGCACAATCCCTACATCAAACGGTTCATTAGCCGAACCAACAACTGCTGGACTGCGCTCCACACTGCCGATTTGCGATAATACATAAACGATCCACAGAAATCCTGCCAGAAGTAAATACAGACCTAGACGGAGCCATCTAGAGCGTTTACGCCGGCCTTTACGATACTTTGGATGAGTAGAGATTGCCTTGTCATTAAAATTCATGGTTTCCCCTCCGGCATTTAATGTTCGGAATTCATAAATCCGCTCCGATAATGATCAAGCGACATATGGAAATAAGGAAATTGACCTGAGTTAATCACATGTAGTACTTCCCTGGCAGACTCTGTCGCCATATCGTAATCCTTAACGGTGATATGTCCCCGGCTTAACGCTTCGTCCAACTCATCCTCATCTAATAAGAATACTTCCCCGTTCTGCAAGACAACAATGTCTAGATACAGATCGTCGAACCAAGGAACTCCCTGATCCGTAACGCCTTGATTCTTACAGATGTCGATATACCATTCCACAATTTCTCCCTTATCATCGAACATGGAGGTCACAACAAAATGAGCCCCCTTAGGATAGTATTGCAACCAGGTATAGCCCTTATCGGCAATACGAAAGGTATGTCCACCATACGTTTTCCACAAAGGATCACGTAAAGCAGAAATACTGTACATGGTTACAAAACCCGTAAACGTATTATTTTCAACAAACCTTGATTTGAACTGACGCTGAGTCACACGGCGCCAATTCGCACGATCTCCAAATTTTCGCTTCATGGTATAAACCCTTTCAACACAATGTACATTTAGCTTACCATATTTAATTGAGAGTCTCAAAAGTCAATTTGTAATAATACACATAAAAAAAGCACCGACCTTCTCTTCACAAGAGAAATGTCGGTGCTGCGCCTAGACTTTGGTGAGTTATGAGCTAATCATTCCCCCCAGATTACTCCATCATTACCGGATGCACCCGGATCTTGCGTGCCACTGTTCGTGTCGCCCGCGTTCCCTCCTTCAGATGGAAGTTCACTCCCCGTTCCACCATCCCCTGGTTCCCCAGGGTTGACCCCGTTACCATTACCATTACCATTACCGTTTCCGTTACCATTACCGTTTCCATTACCGTTTCCATTGCCAGGAGGGGTAACTACACCACCAGGGTTACCACCCTCTCCATTACCACCTTGGCCATTGCCTGGATTATTCCCCTCTCCAGTACCACCCTGGCCGTTACCATTCTCACCACCAAGGTTCTCATCAGGATTCGGCTCTGTAATCGGCGGTTCTAGACTTTCAGTCGTAATGACCGCTGTGTTCGAAGCCTCGCTCTCCGTATCGTTCACAGGATCATAGACAGTTACGTAATACTCATAACCAATTCCAGGAACAACACTGATGTCTTCGGCTTCCGTAGTTACCGCGTCCATGTAGTGATAGAAGTCGCTCTCTTCAGAGGATTTCCGATAGATACGGTATACAGAATCCAGTTGATCGACTCCAGTCCAACTTAAGGATACCGTTGCCAACTCAGGATTATATATTGCACTAAGTCCACTTGGAGCCTGCACTTTAACCTCTTCAGGAGGTTCTGGTGTAGGCAGGTTACTCGGCACTGGGAAATCCTTAACAGGAACACCTTCCAATGCTTCCTTCATTACCGCTGCGAACAACGACGCAGCTTGCCCACTGCTCCCACTTAACAAGTGGTCTTTATCAGGGTTATCGTAACCCATCCAGATCGAACCGGTCCATTCCGGTGTATAACCGACAAACCATACGTCACGGTTCTTGCTGCTGTTTAGCCCCTTAATCCCATGTTGCGTTGTACCAGTCTTACCAGCCAACGGACGATTAATCTTCGCCCGCTTACCCGTACCATCATTAATGACATTTTGTAACATTTCCGTCATGTAATACGCAGTTTGTTCACTAATAACTTGTTTTACTTTCGGAGCGTTATATTTGAACACTTCTTTCCCATCATGATCCACAATGGATTTGATCGAGTAAGGAGCATTATATTGACCTTGGTTCGCAAATACACTAAATGCCCCTGCCATTTCCAGAGTATTTGTACCATGTGTCAATCCACCAAGCGCGATCGCCAGGTTACGATCCTTCTCATCCATCTTGATGCCCATTTCCTCAGCGTACTTCACGCCTGTCTTCGCACCTATTTCATTCAACAACCATACGGCCGGGATATTCTCCGACTTAGTTAATGCTGTTGTTAAATTAATCGTCTTAGAATACCCATGTAGGTTCCGAGGACAATAATCTCCAAAGCATTGCTTCTCATTGCTGATCTGTGAATCCGGATTAAATTTACCCGATTCAAGAGCTGGCGCAAAGGATACAATCGGTTTGAAAGCTGATCCCGGTTGTCTACGGCTGTTCAGACGGCTGAATCCTTTTCGCTCATAATCACGTCCACCTAATAGTGCTACCAGACTTCCATTCTCATGATTCATAATAACCATAGAAGCCTGTACCTGTGTATCATCTTTACTTTTCTCGAAGAAATCATCATTAGCGAATGCTTTCTCCAACGCTTTTTGCGCTTGGGAGTCCATCGTTGTATAAATCTTGTATCCTCCACGGTTCAACTCATCTTCTGTTAACCCGTACTTCTCCTCTGCTTCTTGTGTTACATAATCTTTAAAGGCAAGGTAAGCATCGCTTTTAGCCGGAGGCTCGTAAGTATAATCAACTGCTTTCGCCTCATCACGCTCTTCAGCTGAAATATATCCCTCTTGGAACATTAGATCGAGTACAACACTTCTGCGTTGTTTAGACAACTCTGGGTTACTTACAGGGTTGTATTTCGATGGGCCTTTGGGAATAGCTGCTAGTGTTGCGATTTCCCAAATTTCCAGATCCTCCAAGTTACTCTTCCCGAAATAACGCTGGGAAGCAGCCTTAATTCCATATGCTTTCTGACCATAGAAAATCCGGTTTAAATACAGCGTAATAATCTCATCTTTTGTCTTATGACGCTCTAGCGCCATGGCAATAGACATTTCCGTTGCCTTACGGAAAAAGGTCTTGTCAGAACTTAGGAAGATATTCTTGGCCAATTGCTGGGTAATGGTACTACCACCTTCGACCATGGACCTAGCGACGATATCTTTAACCGCTGCACGACCGATAGACCACAGATCCACTCCGTTATGCTCTTCGAAACGCTTATCCTCTGTAGCAATAAACGCTTCCTTAACCAATTTAGGAATTTTATCAGAATCCACTGGCTCACTCTTATCGATCGAGAGCTCACCCATGATTTGACCTTTTCGATCATATACCTTGGATGTTTCGTAAATGATTAATTTATCTTCATTCGCCGTCAATATTTTTTCACCACTGATGGTAATATACAAATAGCCAGCGACGGCGCAAAATACGGCAATCGCTACCGTGAAGAACGAGGTCCACAGGACATGCTTGAGCTTTAACTTCTTTTTTCTATTCTTATTAGGCTTATTAGGCTTATCCGTCTTTCTATCCGGATTACTGTTCCGTTCCACTCTGGAAGGTGGTCTCTTAGTAGCCATAATTTATCTCTAACCCCCTATACTCCTATTGCAATTATTCTCGGAAAGAAAAGAACAACCTTATTAGGTTGTTCTGCTTCTTAACCTATACCATTAAACGAATCAAATTTCAAAAAAGTTTCACTTTAAACTTAACCCTCATTCTGGGAATCTTGCATGAGCGACACATTGCGCTGTGGTTGGAATGTAGAAATAGCGTGCTTGTACACCATTTGCTGGCGTCCGTCACTATCAATTACAATCGTAAAGTTGTCAAAAGCTTTAATGGTCCCTCTGATTTGAAAACCGTTTGTTAAAAACACGGTAACAGGGATGCTATCTTTACGTAATTGGTTCAAGAACGTATCTTGGATGTTAATGGATTTGTTCATTAGTCGTACCCCCAATAGGAATCATTTAGTGTTTATAATTATATTCAAGATCGGTAGGAAACTTTCCTGCTATTATAGCATGTGCCGCCATTAAATTCTCAGAAAAGTTTTGACCATCCCCCACGTCGATCCACGAAATATCACGCATATGCCTAAACCACGAGAGCTGTCTCTTAGCATAACGCCGAGTATCCCGCTTCAATTTCTCTATCGCATCAGGCAATGGTACACCGTCTTCAAGATGTTCTACGATCTCCTTATAGCCAAGAGCTTGCATCGATACCAGATTTCGGGAGTACCCCTGATTCAATAGATGTTTCACTTCTTCAACAAGGCCGATTGAGATCATCTCATCGATTCGCTGTTCAATACGGTTATAAAGCATTTGACGGTCCATTGTCAAACCGATGAAACATAAATCATATGGAGACTCCTTACTTTGCAGTTCTAATCGCGAGGAAAGTGTTTCTCCTGTTAGATGATATATCTCAAGAGCCCGTACGACCCGGCGTACATCATTGTAGTGTAATCGGGCTGCTGATACTGGGTCCACAATCGCCAGTTTGGCATGTAGCGCTTCAGGTCCTTGCTCCAAGACAAAACGTTGCTGGGCATCACGGAAGTCCTCATCAGCACCCGCCTCGGTGAATTTAAACTCGTAACATACAGACTCAATATATAGACCTGTCCCACCTACAATAAATGGTAAATGGTTTCTCTCGCCTATTTGTGGAATTAATGTCTGGCACCACTCCTGAAACAGAGCAACAGAGAAATCTTCATCTGGATTCAGTACATCAATTAAATGATGAGGAACGCCATCCATTTCTTCTGTTTTTATCTTGGCTGTTCCGATATCCATTCCTCTATATACTTGCATGGAATCGCCTGAAATGATCTCGCAGGAGAATGCCTTAGCGATCTCAATGCTGAGCTTCGTCTTACCGACAGCGGTTGGTCCAAGAAGCACTAGCAGTTTGGGTTTTTTGTTAGTTATCAAGCGAAATCACTCCGTACACAATTTTAGATTGGGCGCGCTCGACATTTGTGAATCCTAATCGTTCAAATTCGCCGCTCCCATTCTTCTCTTTCAATACCACTGTTTTACGTGCAACACGACAAGCTTCAGCAACTGCCTCAGTGCTCAAGGAGTTATTATTCGCGAACTTTCGCAAGGGTGAAATGGAAGCTGATCCCAGTAGTGGAATTCGAAACATCGGATCAAAATATACGACATCTGCACTTTTATCAGGTTGACCTCGAAGTACTTCTAAATGATCCGCACAACGAACCTCAATTCGTCGTAACGCCTCGTTAAATTCCTTAATTCTACATTCGTATGAAGATAACCCTTCCCTTAGTAACGCAGAAAGCGAGAGTGACGCTTCCAATGCCAGCACCCTACCTTCTGGGCCTGCTCCAAGAGAAAACACCATGGAATCCGCACCTAGACCTGCCGTGCAATCTATAATCGTGTCACCCGGGGTTACACGAGCCACTTCAAGCATGCTGTCAGGTTCACCTTTGAGTAGCCTTTTCGCGCGAACGAAGGCCATGCTAGGATGAAATACCATCGGCTCATATCCTTCGCGATACAGCCGAACCTCTTCCTTCAAAATAATCAGGATATCCTCGCCTTTATGATTCTTAGACATCTTAGCAAGCGATGTGCTGTTTCTTCGGACATATACCGAGCCTGTTTCAGCTGCTAAGGATATCGCTCTTTTCTCTGTCTTGGGAGAACTCTGATCACCTGTTGTAATAATCACTTTGGTTCTCCTTTCGTTTACATGACCCGTTTAAACAATTTCTCCAAATCGTACGTAGAGAAGGAAACGATAATCGGTCTGCCATGCGGACATGTGTAAGGCTGCTTGCAGGCAGCCAGCCGCTGTAACAATGTATTCGCTTCTTCGGGCGTTAATTTCTGATTTGCTTTGATCGAAGCTTTACAAGATACAAGAATGGATGATTTCTCACGAAGTTTCGACAGATCGATCACTCGTTCACTTAGCACCCATTCCGCCATCTCTTCAATAATTGCAGTCTCTTCTCCAGATGGAAACCAATAGGGATGACTTACGACTCTGAACGTCCCACCACCGAAATGTTCAAGTATTACACCCGCATTTTGGAACCATTGTAATTTACTCTTTAACTTCTCACTATCTGAGGGAGTAAACTCCAGAGTAATCGGTATTAAAAGTTCTTGCGAAGCATCTGTTGGATGACCGAATTTTTCATAGTAGTACTCATAATTCACCCGTTCATGGGCAGCATGCTGATCTATTAAATATAACCCATGTTCATTTTGTGCAATTAAATAGGTACCATGATGTTGTCCAATCAGCGAAAGTTCCGGGAATTCTGGAAGCTCTGGGACTGCCTCAGGCGAGCCATATAACATTTCCGATGTTCTTGCTCCCACTGGGGCGATCACTTGATTAAATCCAGCTGTCGGCGTGCTAATGCGGTTAGATTGCGTCGCGTTCTGTTGCGTCGTTCTCTGCCCACCCCCTGATGAAGAAACTGCAGGTACTACCTGAGCCGTATATTGTACATCATTACCACTAGCAGAGGGAGTATTGTAGCCATTAGAAGTTGCACTTTCTCGCAGAGAATAAGCTGCTACGGATTGATCAGGTGCTCTAGGTGGTGTAGGTGTCCCCACATTGCTACTTGCTTCTGTGCTAGGTGAATTGAAATGGAACTGCTCCTGAATAATAGAGCCTGTTCTTCCCTTCCCGATATTCTGCTTAACGACCTGCGGAATTAGCACTTGAGCCGACAACACCGCTCGTAAACTCTCTTCGATAAACGTATTAAGTTCTGGTTCTTTGCTGAAACGAACCTCCAGTTTAGCTGGATGAACGTTAACGTCTACCAATGAAGGGTGCATCTCTAAGTTTATAACCCCCATCGGATAACGATTGATCGGTAAAAGTGTATGAAAAGCTCTTAATATCGCTTGATGAAGGCCTTGGTTACGAATATAGCGTCCATTCACGATAGTCGACATCGCCCCACGGTTTGAACGTGTAAGTTCTGGTCGACCTATAAATCCCGATATACGATAGTCAAGATTCTCCGCTTCAATCGGGATCATGGCTTTTGAGGCATTAACTCCGTAAATAGAGGCAATCACTTGAAGCAAGTTTCCGCCTCCAGGGCTCTGAAGCAAAGTATTTCCGTTATGACGAAAAGTAAAAGCAATTTCCGGGTGAGCTAAGGCCTGACGATACATCACATCCGAAATATGACCGAGCTCAGTTTGAATTGTTTTCATATATTTCAATCTTGCCGGAGTATTATAAAATAATTCCTTTATCGTAATATCAGTTCCTTGCGGTGCAGCAATTTCTTCATTTTGTTTCAAGGTTCCACCCTCAATAACGATAATCTGGCCAAGGCCAGAATCATTGCTTGATGAGACAAGCTGAACCTTAGAAACGGCGGCAATACTCGGAAGTGCCTCCCCACGAAAACCAAGGCTACGGATTTGGAACAAATCTCGGCCAGTGGACATTTTACTAGTAGCATGACGATAGAACGCTGTTTCACAGTCCTCGGGATCCATTCCAGAACCATTATCCGTAACTCGGATGCTTTGGAGTCCACCTTCTTCCGCGATTACCTCAATTTTACGAGCCCCCGCATCGATTGCGTTCTCCACAAGCTCCTTCACAACGGAAGCCGGGCGCTCCACCACTTCACCAGCTGCGATTTGGTTCGCGATATGCTCATCCAACACTATAATTTTGGCCATTGCTATTTGTCCCCTCCGCTCCTAGATATTCTTCAGTACATCATAGTTCCTTGGCCTTCATCTGCCATTCATTGATCAACTGCATTGCCTGCAGAGGCGTCATATTCATCAGATCCACATTCTTCACCAGATTGACAAGCTGTCGCATTCCGGGATCTTCACTGGTGGGTTTCGCTTCCCCCACAGGCTGCTCGTCCCCGAAGATTGATAACTGTATGACCTCTTCTTTAACGACAAGCTCATGGCTCATATTACGGGAGATATTCTTCTCTGTATGAATGGACTCAAGCACAGGCTGACTTGTCTCTTTTGGATGTTCACGTTCAGTGATAACTCCCGATACAGCCGTAACTTCGGCTGCTGTTTGTTCAATATTTTGTAGCAATCCGTACGCACGCTCAATAATTCCCTCTGGTAATCCAGCCAGACGAGCACAGTAAATACCATAACTTGTATCTGCCGCACCTGGAATAAGCTTCCGGAGGAAATGAACCTTATCGCCACTCTCCTGTACCGCCATCCGATAATTACGAAGTCCTGAAAGACTACTTTCCAAATGGGCTAATTCATGGAAATGTGTCGATACTAATGCTTTACAGCGGATATGATCATGGACGTATTCAATAACCGCTTGTGCGATTGCCATCCCTTCACTGGTCGAAGTTCCTCGTCCTAATTCATCGATAATAATCAAACTTCTTGAGGTTGCTTTCTCCGTCATGACTTGAATATCAGCCATCTCTACCATGAACGTGCTCTGTCCGCCGATAAGATCATCTGCGGCTCCGATGCGCGTAAAGATGCGGTCAACAAGTGGTATTTCTGCGGATGTTGCCGGTACAAAACTACCGATTTGCGCCATAATTGCGATCAAGGCTACTTGACGCATGTAAGTACTTTTACCCGCCATATTAGGTCCTGTAATCAACAGAATACTTGCATCGTCTTTCCGCAAGTGGCTCCCGTTCGCTATAAATGCAGAATCACTCATCACCGACTCTACAACAGGGTGCCGACCTTGTTCCACCACTAAGTCATAGCCATCCGTGAGTGTTGGCTTAACGAACCCATTATCAGCTGCAACCGCAGCAAGAGAACGATACACATCTATTTCTGCGATATGTTCCGCAAGTGACTGTAAACGGGATATCTCCCCTGCAATCATCTCCCGAAGCTCACTGAACAGCGCAAATTCTAGATCCACCATCTTCTCTTCTGCTTCAAGAATAAGAGTTTCTTTCTCTTTCAACTCTGGGGTCACATAACGCTCGGCATTAGCTAGTGTCTGCTTCCGCTCGTAACGTCCTTCTGGAAGTGAAGCCAGATTCGACTTGGTCACCTCGATATAGTATCCAAACACCTTGTTGTAACCGATCTTCAACGACTTAATGCCCGTGGCTTGGCGTTCCGCAGCTTCTAATTCTGCAATCCAGCGTTTACCGTTCAATCCAGCTTCTCGAAGCTCGTCCAACCGTTTATGATAACCCGGCTTAATAATTCCACCGTCACGTACAGACACCGGAGGCTCATCGGCAATCGCCGCATGAATCCGATCAGCCAGATCTTTGCATTCATCCATATCTTCAGCAATCCGTCGAAGCGTACTCGAGGAAGCATCCATTAACAGTGATTTAATTCCAGGCACTTGATAAAGTGATGACTTGAGCGCAATCATATCGCGTCCATTGGCATTACCGTAAGCAATTCGCCCCACTAGACGTTCAAGATCATAAATCTCCTGGAGAGCCACCTTGAGGTCCTCCCTCAGAATGAAGGCGCTATGCAGATGATCGACCGCTTCTAGTCTGTCTTCAATTGCACCCTGCTTCAACAAGGGTTTGTCGATCCAACGCCGAAGCATACGAGCACCCATCGAAGTCTCCGTCCGATCGAGTAACCACAACAGCGATCCCTTTTTCGAACGCTCTCGAACTGTCTCAACCAATTCCAGATTCCGCCGGGTGAACGGGTCCAGGATCATAAAATGTTCCGGTTCATAAGAAGAAATCTTGGTCAATTGACCAAGCTGGCGCTTCTGTGTCTCGCCAAGATAACCAACCAATAGTGCTACGCAGTCACGCCGTTCCGGCTCCAACCTGATCCATACAGCTTCACCAAATTGTTTCCTGCTATTCTCTTCTTTCATCTTGTCCCAAGGCGTATACACAACTGGTTTACCTAATGGAGTAGCTTGTCCAGCAATCCACTCCAGCAGTTCAGCATCCCCAATCATTTCCGCGGGATCGTAAATACCGACCTCATCACGAAGCCACTGCTTATTTGATGGCGAAGACGTTACATACAGCTCACCCGTAGATAAATCGCAAGCAGTCACCGCCATAATCCCGTGTCGTTCAGTAACACAGAGTATATAGTTATTGGTTCGTTCGCCCATCGCCTTGCCTTCCATCACCGTTCCCGGTGTTACCACACGGACGATCTCACGACGAACGACTCCTTTTGCCTCTGCAGGATCTTCCACCTGTTCGCAAATCGCTACTTTATAACCTTTTTCAATCAAACGGTAAATATAATTGTCCGCCGAATGATGGGGCACGCCGCACATCGGAATTTTCTCGTCGCCGCCGCCCCCTCGTCCGGTTAGGGTAATTTCCAGCTCCTTCGAAGCTAGAATAGCATCATCAAAAAACATCTCATAGAAATCACCTAGTCTAAAAAACAAAAAGGCATCTTGCGCCTGAGCTTTGACGCTCAAATATTGTTCAATCATTGGTGTATATGTAGTAGTCATAATCACCCTCCACTCATACCCTCCATTATACCAGAAAGAGAGGAGTGCTTACGAGGGGGTTTTATATTTTCCAGTGTCGCTTAATGTCCGTAGATTCGTCCCAAGTACGTCCTGAAAGTACTGCTTCTAGAAATGGAGCAATATAGTTCTCGTAACGAGAATAAGACTCCACGGATGTAATATCTTCGATTAACGGATTAAGAATGTTACGAATTGCGTCTTGTTGTCCTGCGTAAAAGGCAAAATAAATCCTGTCATCTTGTAACGGTCTTGCCGTTAATGTCTCTACGTTCTCCGCTATAAGCCGTGAAAGAGCCACGACACCTTTGGTGACGAGCGGGGAAATTAAAAAGCTGGGTAAAGTGCGGTATTCAAAACCGCCATAGGCTTGAAGGCGGAAATCACCAAGAAATCCATAACGTGGTCGGCGACGGAAACTACGTTTGTCTTCTAGTACAGATACTAACAGCGCTAGATAGTTATCAAGACTACGTAATAACTCGGCACTCAGTGGTATGCCACTGAAGTGTAAATGCCCTCCAAGTGGGAAACCTTGTTGGGGCATGCCGCCTGCCTGCCAAAATAGCCCTTCATCGGTAATGGCCACCCCAGCAATCCTGAAAGCATGTAGCAAATGAATCATCATTTCACGAGGCTCCCTTGCAGGTGCAGGACGAAGCTCGGCAAGAGGAAACAACAATTGCCCTTGTATCCGTAAGGAGTCACAACCAGCCTCACCCTGACGATTTAGATATCTCGATGCTGGTATGACCCTACTTCGGGAATGATCATAGAGGAGAAACTCAGGGTCCATTCCTATTAGTAGTTCCCTTCCCACTGGAAGTTGGCTTAGATTCATAAGCATCTCTGCCATCGCATTGGCAAACAAATCCGCAGTCCCAACACCTCGCATATCAGGGGTCACCGAAATCTCCTCCACGGTGAATTTACCTTCTTCCCCAGCCGAGATTACTAATTCACCCATATCCAGATCCAGTGCATACAACGTCCGAACAGCGGTTGACTCTAGGCGTCTCCAGAGCACCGATGGAGTGTCTGATTCATCTTCGCTACTCCAAGGTGGTAGAATCCCCGCCTTACCAAGCGGTAGAATTTGTAGCGCCTTTAAGTGAAAAACCCGAACAACAAAACGTCTTAGATAAGTACCAGCATTCGAAGACACTCTCCCCGAAAGCTCAGTAGTTATCCCACAAGCGTTCAGGCGATCCTGCCATTTCTTCACTGACTTGCTTCGAAAGATCTTAGCATTCTTGTTGATGAACCGCTCTTGGAGTTTAGTCGCGAACTGAGCATCCGGTGGTCCGAAAGTAATCCATTCCCAGGGGGCGTCCTCCCTATCCCCAGACTGCTGCGTAATTGCCGGACTATGAACAACGTGAAAGGAACTCCCACAGGAATCTAATGCCTGCAGCAGCATTCTACGGGATGGACCAGACTCCATCCTAATTTTCAATATCATAACGGACTCCTGGTTCATGTCTGTCCCCTCCTCAAACGCAGAAAACATGGAACAACCTAAAAATTAATAAAATAAAAAAAGAGGGCGAACGCCCTCGACGACGCCGCCCTTGCTGCATATATTGCACTATCATCATAAAGCACGGCTTACTACTACTTACAAATCGTCGTCGAGGAGATCCGGATCTAAATCCTCGTAGTCCCCACCGTCTGAACCGAAGTCAAAATCCTTGTCTTCGTAATCGCCGCCAGGCACGACAAGAACATTAATCTTCGTTTCAGCAACCAGTTCAACGGAGAATTCGCGTTCCACTCGAATTGCAACGCGACCATCTCCTGTCACACTTGCTTCAACAGTGCTTGGTTCTTGCGTTGCCTCCGCAGAAACCTCCACTGTTGAAGAACGATGTCTGTTGTCAACAAAGTTTAATGGCACGTTCTCTACATAGGAAATCGTTTCTTTGGCTACTTCGGTCTGTGAGTTCTTGTCATAGGAGTACCAGATGTTGATATCGTAAGTACCAATAACTTCAATTCCGTCACCGGCTGCAACCGCTTCATACTGGTGGTTGATAATCCAAGCCCCCAGGATACTCGTCGGTTTGTGAGGCGGAGTCACGGTATGTGTTACGGTAGAGAACTTACGACCCTTTCCACAGATCGCTTTCGTTATAATCTCTCTACTTTGATATTTCAATGACATGTTTGAACCTCCTCCATACATCATTCACTACAAGTGTATGCAGGACATGGGCGAATGTTGATTACCTTACAATAAATAAATATGTATAGATAATAAAAGCCTATAGAATAGCGACTTTTCGCTATATTTACAGATCAAAAAAAAGAACGTACCCTGAATTGTATTCCAATTCATACAGGTACGTTCATTAACTTTCGGCTCAAAACCAAAATCAGCGGTTGACAGACAATATAGCGGGAAGCAGCGTTCCGTTTTGGAGGATGTTAACATCACTGTTAAAGGAGGATTTCCTGAATTGAATGTCATATGGTAGAAATCCTCCTTTAAAGGTGAACGTTTCACTTGTCCACATTCCTCCAAAACTCCACTTTTGTATTCGTTTTGTCAACCACTGATTTTAAAATTTAACCTAACTTTTTCACCTTTATCTTTTTAGATCGGAAGTAAATCCTCTTTATCTCCGATTTCTTTTCGGCAATCCTTACATAAACCTTTAATGATTCCTATGTTATTGGCGTAAAAAGTTAATTTCTTGGTCTCTTTACATCGGGAACACTTCTGGGTGGATTCATCTTTTCTGAGCTTTTGTTTACCAAAAATAACAGCCGCCTCATTTCCATCTGTTATTTAGCATAGCATCAACGAATAATGGGCTAGACCCTCATCCTGTGATCCTTAATTTTGCAGTAATTTTAGAGCTGCTTCTACTTGTTTAAGTTCATTATTGAATTTCTCGATCAGTGCATCTTTAGAAGCCAATTGCTCTTCTTTCTTCTTCAGCGCTTCAGCTGAACCTGATTTTTTGAGTTTCTCGATCTCCTCAACCAATTCTGCACGCTCTTTAAGGGTTGGAGGTAGCATGTCGTTTTCCAATACTTTTTTTGAATCTTCTAACTGCTGCTTAGTTCTACCGATAAAAATATTCGTTGTGGATGAATCAGCATTTCCCGATGTTTCTTTACTTCCCGCGTTAGTCGTTACGGTAATCGTTTTGCCGGACACTTTAACTTCAGCTCCGATAGCATCAGCAAAAGCTCGTACAGGTATATTAGCCCTACTATCAATAATAGCGCCTTTATCAGTCAGAGTCTTTGAGTCTACAATGACCGTGTATTCGCCCGTCACTTTTTTTCCTATTAAACTTTGGACTTGCGCCGCTAACGCACTACCTGATGTTGTAATTAACACGCCGATTAGAATTCCACTTAATAGATACGTCCATTTTTTCATAGCTACTGACCTCCGTTAGTATCGTTAGGTTAATCATACCATATCATTCAGTAATAGTTATTACGATAGCAACTATAGTCAGAGTTTGTTTAACTTAATACCGGCCGTTCAGTCCATCTCTTTCCTAGCTTGGAGCTCCGCTGGTGATTTATATTTCTTGGCGATATTCAGATATATCTCTAGTTCACGACACAACTGCAATATGGAAGATCGCATTTCGAACTCATCACGAGTTGACGGTAACTCCATCATTTTAAATTCCGCTTGCATTTGATCAAGTAAATACTCCGTCTTACCCGTATAGGTTTCATCGATCACATCGATACTAAGTTGGTCGAACAATATGGCTGCGACTTCTCCTTGCGGCATCCGCTGATAAACTCGAGAAATGAGCTCCAGCATATATTCAACCCGTTCTAACTGCTGCTTTCGCATATAGAAGTATACATTCCATGCATCGTTTGGATTAATCATCTGATTCTCTAACGCATGATTTGCAGTGACTTGACCTTGCGAGATCAAACTTTCTGCTTCGATCAATTCTTTACCATCCCATACATGATAAGGATCACGTAAAGTAACTGCTATTTGCTTAAAAATAACAGCGAACAGCTTGTCCACTTTACATCGAATATCACTGAGCCTATGCTCATGCTTCGGCATGTAAGCGAAATTGACGATTGTTGCGTACCCTAGACCGATTATAAGTAACTCGATTTGCGTAATCATGATATGCATCGATAATGCTTCGCCAGTAAATACGCGAAACACGACAACGGAACTAGTCACAATTCCTTCCTTCATATGAGCTCGTGACATTAACGGAAAAGCAATCAGTATGTATACAGCTAATACCCAGTAATGAAAACCTAATAAATAAAAAATTCCAAATGCGAGTAGCAGCCCTAACACTGAAGCAAAAAAACGTGAAGAAACGGTATGGAGGCTACGTTTACGAGTTACATCCACGCCGAGAATGGCCAATAATCCAGCAGATAATGGGTTTTCCACACCCAAAGCATCAGCGGTCAAAATAGACAATAGCGTGGCTATCGATGTTTTGATCACCCTAAATCCCATGAAACCACCCTTTTCTCTAAGCTGTAAGTTATACGAAATATCCTACTTGATTTTATTTGTTCACACAATGACAGATTGTCCATATAATTTGCACAAAAAGGAGCGTTACCGCTCCCTCACCAATTTTCTTTCCACATATACGACTAACTGATACATTCCAGTAGCCACAACTGCAATGATGACTAGACTGGACAATACCAATGTGAAATTAAATACCTGGAATCCATATACGATCAAATATCCAAGACCGATCTTTGCTACTAAAAATTCGCCTACGATAACACCCACCCATGCCATTCCGACATTTACTTTAAGCGTTGAGATGATCGTCGGAAAAGAAGCCGGTAAAATGGCCTTAGTAAATACATCGCGGCGTTTCCCACCAAACGTTGCAATAACCTTGATCAGGTTGGAATCCACCTCATTAAAGCTATTGTACACAACTAAAGTCGTTATAATCACAGTGATCGACAGCGTTGTCATCACAATTGCGGTAAAGCCGGCGCCAAATAGTACGATAAAGATTGGACCCAGCGCTACCTTAGGCATACTATTGAATACAACCATATAGGGATCAAGCACTTTGGATAAGAAAGGTGACCACCAGATCAGTACGGCAAGCAGTGTCCCTAAAAGAGTTCCTAGCAGGAACCCCACAGCAACTTCACCAACCGTCATGGCTAGGTGTGGCCAGAGTTCTCCACTAGTTACATCCCTTATAATTTGCGCACCTACTTTGGAGGGATAACTGAAGATCAGCACATCAATCCATTTCATACGCCCTGCTAACTCCCATAACACAATAAAAGATAAGAGCATCAGCGTTTGAACGGTTAACACCCAGAACTTCGTACGTCGTTTCTGTAACCTGTGTTGTTTCCATTTCTCGTGGAGCCACAGTTCTCGCTCTCCTACGGACATTTTGGAATTGCTTCGCTCCAATAGCTATCCCTCCTTTCCATCCGAATCTTCTAGCTCTCTCCAAATTTCATGAAAAAGCTCATTAAAACCTGTCTCTTTTCTCGCAAAAAACGGTTGTGTTCTAGCGATATTGTCCGGAATATCGAAGATCCCCTTTATCCTCCCTGGTTTAGCCGCTAACACAATCACTCGATCACTTACAGCAATAGCTTCCGATAAATCGTGGGTCACCAATACCCCCGTCTTCTTCCGTTGTTTCAGGGTATCCACAACAAGATCCTCGAGCTGAAGCTTAGTTTGGTAATCTAACGCTGAGAAGGGTTCATCAAGCAGGAGTAAATCAGGATTCGTCGCAAGTGTTCGGACCAGCGCCACGCGCTGACGCATGCCTCCTGATAACTGATTGGGATGCAGCTTCGCCGTATCCGCAAGCCCCATTCCATCTAATAGTTCAAGAACAAAATCCATGGTCTCGTTATTCAAACGCCCTGTAAGTTCCAAGCCCAACTGCGCATTGCCGAGTATGCTCCGCCAAGGAAATAAATAATCTTGTTGTAACATATACCCCACTTCTGGCGATGGACCTACAACAGGCCTGCCGTGAAGAAGCACCTCTCCACTAGATGGAGGTATCAACCCGGCTATGAGGGATAGAAGCGTGGTTTTGCCGCATCCACTAGGACCGACCAAGCTTATGAACTCACCTGGGGCAACCGCCAGATTCATCCCTTCCAGGGCGAGTACCGCTTCTCGCCCTGTGACATATACGAGATCCACGTCTCGTAGTTCGACGACAGGCGCCATGGTTGACACGCTCCTTCCTTAAACGCCATTATTTATCGGATGCTACCGCCGAATCTGCAAATGTATTGTCCACCAGCTTCTCCGCCGGAACCCGTTCTTTTAATTCTCCGGCACTTTCCATGATATCAAGCAGGTTGTTCCAAGCTGAATCCATAAGTGCAGGTGATTCAGCATAGGATCCTTGCTCCAAGTAGCGTTTCACGGCACTTGCCAAAATCGCTTGATCACTGTCCTTGAAGAATGGTGAGATGGTCTTCGCTGTTTCTTCTGGTGAATGCTCCTGAACCCAGAGTTGAGCTTTGTGAATGGCATTAGTAAATTTCTGTACAACTTGCTGATTGTCTTTAATATAGCTTTGCTTTGTCATAAACACCGTGTATGGGAGCTTACCACTCTCCGTACCAAACGAAGCTACAACATGCCCTTTCCCCTCAGCTTCAATGATAGATGCTTGTGGTTCAAAGAGTTGTACGAATTGACCCGTACCAGAAGCAAATGCTGCTGCTATGTTGGCAAATTCAATATTCTGAATCAGTTCAAGATCGTTATGAGGATCAATCTCATGTTTCTTTAGCGTGAATTCTCCAGCCATTTGTGGCATGCCACCTTTTCTTTGGCCAAGGAACACGCTCCCTTTTACTTTAGACCAGTCAAAATCACTCATTTCTTCCCGGGACACAAGGAATGTACCATCGGTTTGTGTAAGCTGAGCAAAGTTAATGACAGGATCTTCCGCACCTTGTTGATACACATAAATCGAGGTTTCCGCTCCAACCAATGCAACATCTATCGCACCTGATAACAATGCAGTCATCGTCTTATCGCCACCTGGAGTTGTCTGAAGCTCTACATTCAGCCCTTCCTCTTTGAAGAATCCTTTCTCTATCGCCACATACTCCGGCGCATAGAAAACCGAACGTGTTACCTCCCCAATCTTAACCGTAGGCAACTTGTCGCCACTACTTCCACATCCACCGAGGATTAGAGACAATAATACTAAAGCTGATATCAATGACACAGCATAACGTTTTAACATTTCGGTTCACCTCTTCCTGTTCAAATAGCAAGGCCATACTGCAGTGTATGCGCCTGCCTAGAAAAAGGTTAAGAAAGCAAAATCCCCCCGCCTAATTGGCGAGGGGATGTGAATATTAAGATTATATTCCGTAAATAGCTTTGTACTTTTCTTCTAGATACTCTGCCAAATAATCCGGATTTAATTCTTCTCCGGTAACTTTCAGAATAATCTCAGATGGTCTCAAGCTCTTACCATATTTATAAATCTTATTCGTGAGCCACTCTTTGATCGGTGTAAAGTTACCTTCTGCGATGAATCCTTCAAATTGTGGTAACTCTTTACGAAGCGTATTGACGATTTGTGCTGCATACATATTTCCCAGCGCATAAGAAGGGAAGTAACCAAAAAGCCCACCCGACCAATGCACGTCCTGTAGTACGCCTAGACTATCATTCGGCGGAGTTAAACCAAGATACGAACTATATTTTTCATTCCATACTTTAGGCAACTCACTAACCGGAAGCCCTTCGTTAAAAATTTTCTTCTCGATTTCATACCGAATAATAATGTGCAAGTTATAGGTTAATTCGTCCGCCTCAATGCGGATTAATGAGTTTTCTACTGCATTGATAGCTGGGTAGAACTGATCTACGGTAATATCTTTTAACTGTTCTGGGAAATGCTGCTG
The DNA here is from genome assembly GCF_003994475.1 of Paenibacillus anaericanus. Classification (GTDB taxonomy): domain Bacteria; phylum Bacillota; class Bacilli; order Paenibacillales; family Paenibacillaceae; genus Fontibacillus; species Fontibacillus anaericanus. The sequence goes on from NZ_RZNY01000002.1 coordinate 201,368, forward strand.
CAGATCACCATAGAACCGTTCCCAGAATTGCCGACTACGGCCAATAAAGTTCTCCCATAAGCGGGACTGGGATTCATGAATACCCATGGATGCACCTTGGCCAATTGGAGTTCTCGCTAACTCTGGACTGATATTTTGTTCGTAGAGCGCGTGGCCCCCCTCATGCAATGAGCTAAATACTGCACTTGTCACATCATCTTGCAGATAATGTGTCGTGATTCGAACATCACCTTGATTCAACGTGATTTCGAACGGATGTACACTCTCATCTACGCGCCCAGCCTCAAAATCATAACCAATTTGCTCTAACAAGAAGATGCCAAATTTCTCCTGCTGCTCTTTGTCATACAACTGTTTCAGAAAAGCGGTATCAGGCTTCTTGTTTGTCGCCTTAATCTTATCAACAAGTGGGACTAGACGATCGCGAAGTTGACCAAATACTTGATCTACCTTCTCAACGGTTAGATCCGGCTCATACATGTGAAGCAGCGTATCATACCTTGTATCTTTAGGTCCCCAATAGTCTATAAATTCCTGCGTTTTAGCTACGATTTGTGTCAAGTATGGCTCAAATCCGGCGAAATCACCATTTTCCTTGAAATCTTCCCAGAGCGTCTCCGCATGCGCAGTAAGTTCCGTATATTCACGGTATTTCTGAGCGGGAATTTTGACACTACGATCGTACTCTTCTTGAGTTTCTAACACTATTCTACGCTGAGTTTCACTAAGTTCATTGATCACAGTTGCGTGATTCAAGTAAGACAGATATGCCCCCATCTCACTTGAGGTCTGCAACTTGAATGCCTCAGTAGATAATAGACCGATTGTCTCCGAACGAGTCTGAACTCCTTTTTTCGGCGCACCTGTACGTAAATCCCATGCCATCAAAGAAACGGCCTCATTATAACTATTAATTTTGGATAAAAGCTCAGTAAATAATTGCCATTGTTCAGCGGTTTCCTGTTTCATAAGCTAATCCACCTCTTATAATTTTTTTATGTACACCTCTTGATGATACTTATAACAAAACGTATAATCAAATTTTGAAACAAACTTTTTTTGAAAAACTTACACAAACCTATAGAGGAGGTAGACAAGTATGAGCCAAGTTCAAACGATTTTGGAATACAATAAGAAATTTGTTGCCGATAAGGAATACGAGCAGTATATCACGGATAAGTACCCCGAGAAGAAAATGGCAATCGTTACATGTATGGACTCAAGACTTTTCGAGCTACTTCCAAAAGCAATGAATTTACGCAATGGTGATGCCAAAATTATCAAGAATGCCGGTGCCATCATTTCCCAACCTTTTGGAAGCGTAATGCGTAGTCTGCTAGTTGCCATTTACGAACTAAATGCCGAGGAAGTATATATTATCGGACACACAGGTTGCGGTATGGCTGCGCTAAACTCCGAACATATGATTAATTCCATGAGAGAAAAAGGGATTTCAGATGACGTGCTCAATACCTTGGAAAACTCAGGGATCAAATTGAAAAAGTGGCTTCGCGGGTTTGACAATGAAAAAGAAGGTATCATTCGTACTGTTGAACTAGTCAAAAAACATCCTTTGCTTCCCTCTGGAATCCCTATCCACGGTATGTTAATCGACTCGATGACAGGAGAACTTGAACTCATCGTTAATGGTTACAATGATCAAGAAGGTTTGGATGTTTAATTTGTAATCAATTTGGATCAACCCCACAATCAGTGCTTGACGTATTAAGACATCAATCTTAGGGAACTAGAAGACCTTATTTGGAGTTATGAGACTCAATAGAAATTCTAACGGAACTGAAAGACCTTACTTCATCCAAATGATGCTCTAGTACATGAATTATGATGAAATAACCTCTGCTAGTTCCGTTAAAATCCTAAACGGCTGAATAAGCTGCAAATAAGGTCGCTGAGTTCCGTTACAGCGATTCCACTCTTCTTCGATTGATGGTCAAGCGCTGATTTTGGTTTTGAACCATACCTTTTAGAGCAAGCATAGAGGAACTACGCAAATTAAAAAATGGCAAACCTCCGTGTATTGGAGGCTTGCCATTTTTAATTTTAAGTTCCTTAGTGGCTTGCTGTGAAAAGGTACTTTACTTATTCTTTATCGCTACTATCAGTTTTACCATTGGCAGCACTATTGTCAGCACTATTTGTACTGTTCTCCTTGGTGCTGTTGTTTGTAGCGCTGTTATCAGTATTATTTTTATCCAAATTACTGTCTGGGCTGCCAGCGTTGTCCGTGCTGTTCGGCACGATCCACTCTGTAATGGCGTACACTTTATCTTGGACTGTAATCAGGCTGCCAACTGGAATATCTAGGCTACGACCTAACGGAACAGTAACTTTCCACGGATACGCAGTTACCCCACTCTTGCCCACATTTCCAGGTTTGACATTTAATAAGGAAAATTGCTGTTTCTCTTGTCCTTGGATCTCTACAAATAAAGTCCCTGGATCAAAAGCTAGACTTGACGCCTCATCCTGAAATAAAAATACGAGTTGCGTCATTTCCCCTGAATTTACAACTTCACTAGCAGATGTATCATCCCCAGCAGCCCCATTACCAGCGACATTGTCAGGAGAATCAACAGTTTCTTGCTCATTGGTTGGGTGAGGGTCAACAGGCGAATCTGTATTTATATCAACTTGATCGCCTTCAGGCAGCTTGTCCTGCTCTTGGCCATCCAATGGCTGATCCTGAGAACCATCCACTGGTTCATTGTCGACAATGCTGCCCGCGACCTGCTCAGCATAAACGATCACACCCGTCTCGAGAGTTGAGGTGCCGTTAGGATTATTCGAAACGATAGGTCCTGCCTCCGTACCCCCATCGAACACTCCCAGGTTCTTCATTGTCAGTAACCCTACTAATACTATAGCTAGGGAAAGTACCACAATACCTGAAGTTAGAAACAGTTTTTTGCGGTTACCGGCCACAAATTGACTCAAAGGTGATGAGAGATCGAATCTAGCCTTTTCAAATACCGGCTCTAGCGCCGCACCAGCTTTGGAGAAGTACCTATTGCGATAATCGCGATTTTTGAAGGCGTTCTGATCATTTTTGTTAAAATACGCCAATATGGCGGTAGTATACGCAGGAACAAGTCCCCTTGGTCGAGCGAAGAATGGATGCCCTTGCGACCAGAGGAAGAATTCGTAAATGGTCTCTTTATCTGTCGCATTTTTTCGTAAAAATTCTAGAAGTGAACTGTATTCCACAAAGCCGATTTCTGTTTCTCGATAAAAGCCTAATACCAACTTGCTAAAATAATCGACATTCACTTCACTCTGCAACCATTTGCGGCCTAACTGCTGGACTCGATCGATATCTTGCAAGGATAAGTCAGAAAATATCTTCTCATCCGGTTGCGCCGATGTGAACCACTTGTACGCAGCAGACAACACCATAGCATTACTGTACAAGCGCTGATCCAGTTGATTTCTCCCCAGTTCTACTCCATCACACTGCTTCATGAAGTCAGCGGCCAGCAATTGCTCCTTACTAAGTTTCTCCAAGTCGATCTCACTAAGTAACACTCGGATGGTCGTCGCACGCAATAGATCCAATATCGTCGAATTAGCAGTGCCTCTACCTGTTGCCTGTTGTTGCGATTCTCTCCTAAGTTTGCTTATAGCTTCGAATACAGCATTTACGGCAGGTAGAAGCACTGGCTCATCTCGTAATTTCTTACCTAAGGCAATCTGCGCAGATTCCTGAAAACACTCATTATGAAGCACGTCTGGGTGGGATGCCGACCAATTTTGTACTAGGTTCAGTACATTTTTGCTCTTCTGTAAACTCAGAAACTTCTCCTGAATATATGGTTCAAACAACATTCGTGCTAACCCATCATTACTCAAGATACTATCAAAGAAATCTTTTCTAAGCCCAGGACTCTCTTCAATTATTTCATATATTCTTATAGAGAGATCCTTACGATTATGCGCCAGCGCATTGTTAACAATCCGAATAAAATAACTTACAATTTTGCCCTTTTCATTGCCCGTGACGCCATATTTGCTAATAATTTGGTAATAATCTCGGAAGTACTCTGCAACGAGTGGATCTGGAACTGTTCCCTGCCGTACTTGATCAAACTCCCGATCAAATAAACTCATGAGCAAATCATTAAGTTGCATTCTTGAGTCTAGTGCACCATCAGGTTTCAAATATTCCATCAGAGCTCGTAGAGTTCCCGCTTTATCCCCTTCGTACAAAGGGTCATTCCCCTGTTCAATTTCAAACAATACGGTAAGTTCATTGTAGCTAGCTACCGCCGTTTTACGAATCCCCATCCCCTTAAGCATATCGTCCGCGAACTGAAGAAAGGGCTCCAGTATATGAAGACGGTCCAAATGATTCCACGCAAAATCTATATAAGGATGTCTTCCACTCCAATCCACATTCGTGGAGCGCCCCGAGCTCAGATCAAAGGTGAATTCTTTCTCTAAGCTACGATCATTCGCTCTCAGGCTTCCACGCTCAACAAACTGAAGATGAATAAACTTCCGGCTTTGCGGTTCCTTTGCATAAGTGATAAACCCAAGCCGTCTACGGAATTCGTAAGGCAATACCGCATATAGCAGTTCCAACAAGCGAGTTGCCTGCTGATCTATTTGCTCAGGTGGTACATCAAGCGCCACATATACCTTTTTACGGCCCTCCCCACAGGAGGTCATAACCGCAAGCACTAATTGTTTAAACATCTGCTCATCCATCTTGAGCTCGCTCAGCAGCTCTCTCCAGGAGGATAACGTTGTTCGACCGTCAGAACCATTCAGCGGTAAGTCCTGTAATTCAGGCAACTCACTACCATTTGCTACATCGTATTCTTTGAAAAAAGCCGCGGTGAGCCAGTTGCTGTAACTTTTCACAAGCTCGTCCGAGCGCTCTGCAGAAATGACATAATTATGAGTCAGGAATGCACTACGTAGACCTGTAAAATCTGCTGGCTGATACACACTACGTCCCAGCACCGTTTCGCCGGTTTCCGTATGGAACAGATGAAGCGCCTCTGGATAAAGCGTTCCGTCCTTCTCACCGCGTGTAGTCAACTCCGCCGGAGCGTCGTAAGTACAGAACGGATGAAGTATTTTTTTGATAAACGAACTATCCAATCCTGCAGATTTAGCCACCGTATCAAAACCCTCAGCAGAGCGAAACAACCCGTGCCGTTCACGAGTATATATCTGCTGCTGAATAGGGAGAGAGACTGGTTTCAATGGGCTTCTCTCCCCTCAATGTAGTTCAGTTTGTAGAGTAGCCAGATAAACGGTTCGTCCACTCGAATCGGACTGACTACACCCTGCAGCTTCTGATCTACTGGATTACTTCCGAGCGCAGAAACGGCAAAATAAGCAGTGTCCTTAAAATAAACATCCATCGTTCCTTTGAACGGACGGTCTACTTTTTCAATAAAGCGACGGATCTCGCCGTCAATATTTTGGAATTCAGCAATATCGAAATTTTTGCGATGGACTACATTATTAAAAATGTTGCTGTTTGATTTGATATACTCGCCATCTTCGTCTTTCAAAGAATGCAGCATATCGCTCTTGGTCAACACCACAGCCGTAGGAATATCGGTCTTTCCTTTATCTTCATAAGCGATAAAATCCCCAAACATCGTCAAAACTACATCACGAGGCTCATCATACTGGGACACCCATTCACCTGGTTTATCCCCCATGTTAATATGAATCTTCTCGCGGATAGAGCGGATTTGCAGTGGATCGACCATGAACAATATACCCGATGAATTTTTAATATGTTGACCCTGCAGTCCTAAGTAATCTTGATCGACCATACCTTCCCCAGCCACATCGAAGAACACCAGTGTCAGCGGTGGTTTGTTCTCATCTTTGAACACAAACTGAAAAATAAACGGCTCTTGCATCCGCTCTTTTTGAGTAGAAGCTAATAAATCTCCACGTTCGAAGAGTGGTTCCTCATAGAGCGTTCGGAATTTACGGCTGATCTCTGCATTCAGCGGCATACAAGCCGCGTCAAAATGATCCGCTGTTGTATTCTGCAACGTATGGATCAAAGAGGTCATATAGACCGATTTACCGACCTGTGAAGCGCCGATAATTGAAATAATGTTGCTCGGCACCTGCCCCGCCGTCACCGGAAGCTCGTTATGACATTGCGGGCATAACCGTCGACGAGTGATTTTTCCATATCGATCGTTAAGACCCGTAACAACATGATCAGTGTAGATCCGATGCTCCTCTGGAAAATCCTGTGGACGCAATATCGCTTCCATATCATAAACGGTGTCCAGACCAAATCGTTCTCTATATTTGTTAAGGGGTTCATCCTCACTCAGAGCATAGTCTTCATCATCTTCCCGATGATGAGTAGCCCGGAATACAACCTCTTCAGGTGAAAATTTACTGAAGCAATAAGGACATACAATATCATAAAAAAGCGGCCGCGGTGCGGCTTGAGGCTTCTTCTTAAACATATCAAAAATACCCATATCTATTTCCTCCTCTTACTCAGGCAGCAACTCATAGAACTGCCCGAATTTACGACCGTCTGTAAAAAACAAGCGAACAAAGTCATCTCTTCCTACTTCGATAGCAGGTAGATCATTTCTACCTGGTGCGAAATCTCGAAGGAACGGATACTGAGTTCCATCCTCTCTATTGGAAGGATAACCACCCTGCTTCTTCACGTAGCAGAGTACCCCGCTTGGAACCTCACATTCGGTTGTCACGGAGATATACACCGTTTTATATTTACGAAGTAATCCGCTTTTATGACGAATGGAGTATCTAATTCTCGTTCGGCCAGTACTGACCGCAATCGAATTTTCTCCATCTTGCTGTTGAATTAACTGCATCTCACCATCTTGTCTCTTCGCTCCATATACAACATAGAGGAATTGACCGATGACTTCGATCCGCTCATGATAGCCGTTATTTGCCTTATACTCTTCCCTTGTATATAGTTTGAGACCATCTGCAGAGATTGGTGTGTCGGGGCTGTCGCCTGCGGCTACCCTGCGGATATATACAGCCTGAATCCCTTCAGGCCAACGCCACCATAAGCTGCAAATATCTTCACCGACTTTGTAACGGAGCTCAGTAATGGCATCGGCAACGTCTTCCGGTTCTATAAACCGCATTTCGCTTTCCCCCCGCTACTAGAATCCTTTGCTTTGATTATCACGTCGACGCGGATTGAACCCGCCTCCTGTATTCTCTTCTGTCCCGCTTCTACGACGCCCAGTAAATCCAGTGCCTTTATCTTTCATAGGTACAACGAGTGTGAACAACGTAATAACTGCGGCGAGAATCAAACAGGCTAACAGCCTGACAACTCCATCTTGGAATGCTGATCCAGAAAGACCAAACTCAAGTACCATCCCCGCAATAAGTCCGGCAACCGCCCCACCTGCGCTAAAGCTGCGCGCCAAATAGCGATTATCAAACAACAGTCCAAGTGATAGTCCCATCGCTGCACCTATCAGCAAGATCGAGATGATCCGCAGCACCATATAATAACTACTGTTCTGAGTCGTACCCGTACGTTCAGTGATCAGTGTACGATCATCTATGTTATCGTAGATTTGTTGAAATACCATGGACACATTGGCTGAATCAGTTACATCGTAATACCTTCCGCCTGTACGGTTTGCAATGTCTTGCAACAGTCCTGAGCTTTGTTGATTCGTAAGTCCAAGTCCTATTGTGTTAACAATGGTACCTCTACTTACATAATCGGCAAGAGCCTGCTCTGTATTCACTTCACTAACCCCATCGGACAACAGAATCGCCATTGCCCCGCGGTTAGATCCTTCCTTACGAATCTGTTCCATCGCTTCATCCAACGCCAGGCTTATGTTCGTCCCGCCATTGGTAGATTCAATATTATCCAATTGAGAAATAACATCATCCTTGATTGATTGATTCTTCAGCCGGACAAATGGCTGCAGTAACTTCGGCATATCATCAAAGAGAATAATTGCCGCTTCCTTATCGCTGTCCATACTATTAATCAAAGTCTTAGCCGCTTCGTAACGAGCGTTATCCGGATCAGTCTCTTGCATACTTCCTGAATTATCTATAATGAGGACGATATCCTTAATTGCCTTCCGTCCCCCGATATTCAGTTCATATACAAACTCCAGTGCAGTACCTACTAGAAGTAACAGTACTAGTGTTACGGGCACTAACATCTTCCACGATGTGCCCATATATCGTTGCCGCCATGACGAACCGTTCAGTTTGGGGGAGATCATCTCCGCGAGCAGGCATGCTACACCGATGCAAAATGCAAGCAACCCGAAATAACAACCAATCAATAACACGGTTGGTATCCTATCCGAATACTCATTCAGCAAAATTTCGCCAAATGCAAACCCCACTCCGCCTCCGATTAGACTGAACAACAACATGAGCCCATTGATTTTCCGTTGCATGTCTTTGGTATCCTTTCGACTAAAAAAATTGTTTCGAACCCGCTACGCCACTACCGCAGTGGTGGCAACTTCTCCAAGTCAATGCCGTGGAACTCGTAGCCATTGTCTACATACGTTTCGTAGTACATTTTACCATTCCGGTAATACAACAAGTCCTCGGGATGAAAACCACCCATCAAATTCAGTTTCTCCACCCCGCTACTGCGTTTCTCATGTAGACACCCTAATCTATACATGCGAGAAACTTCGTCGGCGGCAAAAGCGTAGCGGATAAATTCACTGTCGAAGTCCCCAAATAAATATTTCTCAACATAACGATGCTCCTGCGTGTAATCGTACAATCGAAGCTGTATTGCTGCGTTATCCTCCAAGGTCTGATACAGCCGTTTGAACAATTCGTCCTTGGATAACACGGCTTTGTTATCATAGTTAATTGTCACATTAGAACGCTGAAGCAGTTCCTCTTCGAATGTTAGTGCAAAGTGCGGGGAGGTTAGCAGCAAGTTACGGCATACCGAGATTAATTTCTCGGTCAATACTACCAGCCCTTGTTCCAGCAATTTCATCGGTTCTCCCAGATAATGCTCCTCGAAAAAAATGTGATTTCCACGTTTGCTCTCGATTTGTATCATCAGATCTTCAGTTACAACTTCATAGTACTCCATGATATTCTGACCGATATACCCATCCGTACGGGAAATACTGTCCAGTGCAGCCTTCCGAAGCCAAGTCATGAGCAAATCAAGACTCTCAGCAGACTCCTTATATTGACGATGTAGGCGCTCAAGTTCACGTTCGTACCTCAATAATAGCTTTTGCTTCATTTCCAGCTTAACAATCTCCACTTTTCTAGCATAAACCGAACCGAACAAATAACGAATGAACCCTCGTAGATTATGTTTATCCATGAGTGGAACCCGTTGAAAAGGTTGATCTTCAACCCTTCCTTCCCTAAGTCCCTCCAGTTCGCCTCTTGCGTTCTCTAGATCTGCCGCTATTTCACGTCTTAGCGTCTGTAAACTGGAGATGACTCCTTCTGAAACATTAGCCTCATCACTCCAGTCTCGGACATGAAATAGACTGATGCCGTCATGATGCTTCAATCCTTGTCTTACCGCCTTCGCTATATCCTCAGCAACGTTGATAAGATCAAGTCGACGCTGGGCAGCTTCCACATAGTTCGTGTGAAAAAATGCTCCTGCACCACTGCCAAAGACCGCTTCCTCGGCTTCAAACATCGACATGCCCCGTATAGCCGCATAGCTGATGTTGTTACTCATCAATCCCTGCATCTCCGTAAGTCCGTCAACGCTAGGAACCACCGCTTCAGCCATAGCTGAGAGCGTCGCCGGTCCTGCGCCAAAGAACTCAAGTCTTTCACTCACACTAAGACTCGTCTTGGATTTCATTCGATCCAGTAGACCGTGATAAAAGTGATAGAGTACTGTTAAAGCTATCGGTTCATGCGGCCGCTTTACTTTCGAGAAACCAGCAGATACATATCCCTGTCTTCCTGATTCAGCCATCAAATTATTCTTAAATGAAGTATTGTTATAACTTGCATTATTGGCACTATAAACCTGATCTCTAGGTTTACGGTTCTTCAAGAGACTTACATGACTAATAATCTCATAACAATTCTGCAGTTCATGATCTAATGTCATACCTAATTCATTCTTGTCGGATAACATATATACCAGATCAAACAACGGTGAAGGTGAATGATGAACTGGAATGGATAGCCCCTCTTCTGTCACATGCAGATTTGCAGTATAGGAATACGACGGATCCTGTATGTGATCCAATTCCCGCAGAAAAGCCATACCTACCCCGCTGGAATACCCTACACTTTCACGTTCACTGATCAAAGCGTATAGATCACTTTGTACCGATTTGAACGACTGACTTAGAATGGCACCAGCCAGTAATGTAATTTCCGGTACCAATACATTTAGCGGGTCATCGACCCGCGTTATGACTGAAATATGAATGCGATCAAAGGAAGCATATAGTCGACCGTACTGCGATATAGCACTGCTGATATTGTGCATTGCCATATTGAGTTCGTATAGTCCTTTTTCATTGCGTTGAAATTCCTGATACAGGTCACGACGAACAGTCTTCCCTTGCTCCGCAGAAATCTTGGGAACAACAAACTGCGTCAGAGATGAGGACCTGCCTTGAACACCACTAGGTGGAGCTGACGCAGAAGATTTCTCCTGCGTCGTAACTTGAAAGTACATAACGCCATCGCTGTTATCCCATTTCTTATTATTCATGGCCATGACTTGCTCAGCCGCTTCCGCCGACTTATCACCGATAAACAGAAACAAAGCGGGGTAATGAATGCTGCTCTGATCATCGCCTTTACCACTTAGATTCTCTTCCGCGCGGTCATAATCTGCTGCATAACTATCCAGCAGATTTTTGATGTCTACCTCCGCCCGAACCATTATTTCAGCCTTCTACGGATATCATTCAGCTTTGCTGTCACTTGCTTGTAGAACTGATACATATCCTCACCGTTTGCATGCTCAACTTTCTCATACTCCAAAGTGTCGCGCGCTTGCGAAAAGCTGTCACTAAGCTCATTCAATGTAGCTAATAAAGGTTCGATATCCTCCGAAGCGGTTAATTCCGCGCCACGACGTGAAGTCTTACGCAGCAACGTAGCCCGGTTCTTGTCTTCAAGACTGCGGAATTGAGTGAATACTTCATACTCGACATAGTTACGGCTCTTCATGAGATTTGCGAATGGCTCCCATGCTTCTTCCTCTGCATCACGATCATATACATATAGGGCACCCTTTTTTGTGATAGTACCTGTATACAATGATTCAATGAACTGCTCCAGCAGGTTCTCTTCATCCTGATATTGCCCAATTAAGGTCTCCAGCTTAGCAGCCATGTCTGCAATGGCTTCATACTTAGATAATTCAGCTCGCACGCGGGCGATCAGTTCTGGCGAACGGATCAAGTTCTCCTGAGCAAGCTCCTCATTAATACTACCAAAGATATCTTTAACTCCTTCACGCTCCAGCCCCTCGGAGAGCAGGCGTTTCAAATCTACTAACGCTCTCTTCACTTCGCCTAAATTCGGCTTAGTATTATCAAGGCGCATGTCGTAAGCTTGAAGTTTCGATGTCAAATCGAATGGCTTGGTGAATACCACCGCATAGCGTGTGCTTGTGTTCTGATCGATCCCTTTCTCCACAACAACATTAAGAGCACGTGCCCGTGCGAATTCATCCCGCACTCTAGCGTTATAACCCTTCACACGAGAATTGGTGTATACATCACCCCATGATTTTTCCGGAATCGGCGAAGGTAGATATGTCCAGTTGTTCTTATCTGTCTGAACCAGGTGGCGTCCAATTCCCTCTTTATCAAGAATCGTCCGCTCGTAACTTTCCTCATATACTTTCAGCGGTGTATAAACATAAAGCGGAACCCCATTGCGTGTGTTTAACCAGAAGATCCGGTTCTTCACTTGGCTTTCCTTCACCGTGAAATGCGATTTGCCAACAGCATTATTCTGATAATTACGAATCCCTTTTAAGATGTTTGGCGCCTGCACCGGTACTGAGACAAAACCCCATGATGGGAAGTGTAAGTTCCCTGTACTGTTCGCAAGATGGAACACAGGTACAGCTTCATCGTCTAGTTTTCCAGCGATAAAACGTTCTACCAATTTATCAATTGACTCTTCCTGTCCATATTTGATAACTAGGAAATCTTCCATAGACTTCGTAATCAAATCACCAAATTTATCACTCAGAAACTCAGAAATCGAACGAACAATGTCAATTTCCTGTTCCTTAACCCATTGGTTCGAGTTATTCAATAGTTCGTTAGAGAAATCACGGATCAGGTCATCCACATCCTTCTGATCCATCAGACTATTAACAACTTTGGAGATGTCCGGAACACTAACCAAATTCCAATAGTATGTCTTGTTCCCCTTATGGTCAGACTGTTCTTCTCCAGCGGTCAAAATATCGCCGTTCTTAGCAAAGATAGAGCTTAATGCATTCAATATTTCAGTGAACACACTGTAAATCCGATTATTCTCCGCATTAAGTAGCGCATATAAATCCTCATAGAACTCAATTAACTGCTCGGTCCGCTCGACATCCGCATGGAGCCAATACTCATTTATTTTAGCTTCGATGTAGAAGTTCTTCTTCTTATCTTTGGATACAAACGCGCTCTTGGCGTCACCTAACTTCTCCGCAGCTTGATCCTGCGCAGCCTCAATATCCCGCGGAATATGAAGCAGGTTCTCGCGGAGTGTTTCGATATAGGACAGCAACATTTTCAGTAGGCAGAAACCCTTTTCTGTATAAATTAAACGTGATACATAGAAAGGTCCTTGCTCAGGATGTAGAAACAATCGACGCACCTGGTCACTAAACTGCGCAACAATTTCGCCTGGCATTTGCTTTTTGGCCTTAATATATTCTTCACGGGCACGGGCCAAGAAGTTCTGTTCAAGTTCCGTATCAATATTTACGACCTGTGATTTGATCACATTGTTGTAACTGAGACGTTCACTGTTCTGATAACCTGGCAGCGGCTCTGGAACACGAGACTCGAAGGTTTTCTCCATACTATCTAGATCTAGTCCTAGCTTACGAGCAAACTTCTCAACATCCTCTTGCGTAGGTGCCTTCTGGAACATCTTATCCATTTTGTCGAACAGACGATATGCCAAATACGTAGTCATCTCTTCAATAGGTAACACCGCCGAAGAAGCACCGATAATGTTATATTCGTAATTGGCTGGATATAACTTGTTCATCTGAGCAATATTAGTGCGAATGTTACTTATATAATCGTGAATAGCGAATTCTTCGCCCGACTGCTTCTCTTCACTCGCCATAAAGTTAGTAATGTTCTCTGCCGTTACGTTCATGCAGTAATCATAAGCATTCTCAAGCAGTTTGCCTTCCGTGTTCGTTGCTGAGATAAGATGACAAAGATTAAACGGCGGCAGTGGAGAATTCACCGTCAGAATGTTGCCATACTGCTGTTTGAAGCGTTCGCCTCGGCTATCCACATTCATCCAGTAATCCAATTCCTTAAGTGCAGCATAACCGTTCTTCTTAATATATTCGCGTGTATGTTCGCTTAGGCTTTGATTAGATAGATTGATATCCGGTGTAAACAAATACCCTAGCGTATTAACACGGTCAATCCCCGCGGAACCATGATCTCTTTCAATAATCCCCCGAACAATATAGGCGATATCGAGGAAACATCCACTCCCTGTCCCCCCTGACAACCCTGTTAGCAGAAACACCATCAATTTCTTGTTGGTGCCTACCGATAGAGTTTTGATCTTCTTATCAATAGCTTGAACCACTTGGTTTATCTTCGTAAATAGCAATAGTCTTCCGGCCTGACGAACACCAGCAGCTCCGTTCATACCATCGGTAATACTTAGCTCGGGTGACAACCAGTCGGTAATATAAGGCTCCAAAATACTGCGGTTTTGCAAAAGACCGCCGATCTCTGCATTGGATAGAAGTACGAATTCATTGATTGGATCAAGCCCAATCCCTTTATACCGCTTGGTGCGATCCTGTTCATTGGTCTCGAAGGCTAGGAATTCCACATTGTCTGGCTTTTCTTGTTTCTTCTTGGAGAGCGGATCTTCCGGCAGCTTAAATCGACGGTTGATTTGATACTTCAGACGAAGCAATGCGTCGATCCCCGTACCACCCAAACCAATAATCAGAATTGGGTTATCAATTGTATCCACTCGAATTTTGTCACTGACAATACCGCCACCAAGTGAAACATCGAGTTGCTGAATGTGCTCTCTTACGATTGGCTTCATTTCATTTTCCTCCTAGACTTCCATAAGTTAATTAATAATTATACAAGATATTCCAAGAATATTGTCTTATCTGCCTGGCTCAACGGTACAGTAATACGGTCTCCACTCTTGAGTTCAAGCCCTTTGCTTATATCAACGGCTCGCCCTGATTTCTCCAAAGTTCCGCCATTCTGACTGCGAATGATAATCCGATCATTTGAGCCTGGAATGAAGATAAAACCTTCAGTCTCCTTCAATTCTGGTGCTAGCTGGAGCAACTGATGTAGATTAAATTTCCCTTTGAACGCTCCGAGTTTCTTGTATTGCGGGAATGTCTTCTCATTTGTATTCTCATCCCGAATTTCAATGACTAGTTGGCCCACAAAACCTTTGTTTGCCTTCTGGATCATTTTCATAATTAATATGGCGGCTCCCAACAGTGTGGCGATAATTAAACCCCATATAATGGTGAGCATAACGGGAAACGGTTTGGCATCTTCTTTTTCCACGTCCGCTGGTTTCGGTGTTGTGACCCCTGCACTACCTGAGGATGATGTCGTTCCTTTGGCACTGACTGTAACCGGCTCTGTTTCACGGTAGAAGCTCTTTTCCTCCGCTCTTACAGTGAGTTCATACTCATGCTTATCTGCAATTGTATAACTTCCCTCAAAACTGTCCCCGGTGTTTGTTAACTTAATCTCTTCCGTTTTACTACTATCTAAGTCCTTAACAACAAGTACGGCATTCATATTGGTGTATAACTCCGTATTAGGCAATTGCTGACCATTGCTAGTTAAGGAAGCTCGGATATCTATCTTATCCCCTGTTTTATACGTTTTGGACGGGATAGGATCTATCGCTAATTCCAAATCATAGTTAAACACTAGATTAATATCGATCTTGTCTTTGGAGGCACCCTTAACTTTCAGCTTCCAGTCCCCTTCTGCAGGTGTCAGAAGCTTGATTAGTGAGTAACTCTTAGATTTAGAGAGTAATACATTATCCGAAGGAACGGCTACTTCAGTTCCAGTAGGATCTACTAATACTGTCTCCACTGGCTTCGAGGACATAATGGATATGTTGGCCTCAAGTACACTAGCGTTAGGTACATTAATCGTAACCTCTTGAAACTTTCCGTTACCTGTCATGCTTTGAATAGGAACCACTTTCAATTTCAAATGGCTGGCGAATATTTCACTTAATATTTGTGGTAGATCATCCGCAGTATTGGTAGAGAATGATTTACCTCCGGTTTCATTAGCGAGATCTTCCAGCGCTTGTTTGTTCAATTTACCATCGGCGTTCAAGCCAATTGTATAGATCGGAATTCCAGCGTCCTTGGCTTCTTGCACAGCTTGCGCCATTTCCTTGTCAGACTGACTTTGCGTTCTGCCTGAGTTCTTGGCGAAATCGTTGTTCCCATCAGCCAGCAAGACGATCATGGGCTCATGATTAGGATCGGCGCCATGCTGCAGTACTTTCATGGCCTCCGTAATTCCGACCGCAGTATCAGTGTAAGGTCCTCGATCCAATCCATCGATAAATTTCTTCAAATCTTCTTTGTCACTTGGTGATTGAATTTCCAGTAACGCTTTCTCTCGTTGTACTTTGTCTGTATAGGCTACAATACCTACTTTATCACCTTTTGTAGACAACATATCAATGAACATTTTCATAGCTTCATTGCCAATTTTGTCTGTGTCGCTTGTGTTCATAGAATTGCTGACGTCAACAACTAATACGGCATCAATTTGTGAAGCTTGACCTGCAGCAGCGGCGCCGGCTATAGGTAGGCTCTGAGGTAAATAGATCAGTAGTAATGAGAGTGTCAAAAGTAGGCTCAGTGTGATTTTAATTCTTCGAAACATAAGTTGTACTCCTTCACAATAAAATCAAATCAAGAGATAGATTAGTCAATTATACCTAATAGACATTAAGAAAAGATTAAGATCGTTGTTAACTTTATTATAAGCCTAGTCTAGTTAAGGGAAAGATGCTACCAGTTATGACAATATGATATAATTAATACCACAAAAGTTCAATTTTTGAGACTTAATATAAGTTGAATTAATAAATATAATTAGGCTTCGAGAATGAAATGTTCTTACGATCGCTGTTGTCCCCGAATTTTTTGATTGATTTGTTTATTTAGGTTAAATTTCGGGGACAAAGGCGAACGCTTTCGCTTCTTCAGAATCATTTCGCTCTCTCCGCTATATTATTTTCTTATTTTAACTTATATAATTGCAGCTTAACTTCTATTAAAGAAAGGACTACCTATGATTACAAACGGCTTTTTGATCATTTTGTTACTATTAACCATTGTCAAATGGGTGAAATATTTACTTGGACGTAAACGTGTTCTTTCCTCTGAGCAGGTTAACACAGCTCTACTTGACTTGTTAAATCAGGAGCGCGGACAACAGGATCCCAAACATAATAACGAATTAAATTCTTCTCGGCGAATCCCTGCTCCACTTGGATCTTTACATAAGCCTATGTATGCCTATGAAAAGTTAAGGGTTTGTACGCATTGTGAGCGTTACACGGTACTTCATGAGCCAAGCTGCCTATTCTGTGGTAAAGGAACGCTACGCCCTGTCCATTGGAAAGCTGAAAAACTGGTGCGACGTTCCATGCGTAATGAGCTCCTGCTCACTTTGCTCGTTACGCTACTGGCTATTCTTTTTGCTCGTGGTGCGGAACAAATCATTATTGCCTGTGTAGGAGGTGCAGCCGCTATAGCTTTGTTGTGGCTCAATCAACGCAAAACACTGTCACCTCGAACCTATGGTGAACTAGTGAAGTTATTCACTCGCAATCGTCAGAAGATCATTGATGGATTGATCAAGAACCTAGATACTGCTGTTGAAGTCGGTAATAACAAAGAACATAAGCGCTCCTATGAAATGTTTCGTGAGGTAGCCACCCTTGTGCAGAACGATCATATTCGGATGCTGCAAATTATGCAGTTACAATCATTTGTTCTTCGTAGCGACATGGACTTGGAGCTAGAACCGCTAATGCTTAAACATTTCGACCCTCATCTAGCGGCTTATATCGGTGAACTGGCCAAGGTCAAACGCGAATTGATTAAGGACAATGCACTACGTTACGTGACTTCTTATGAAGATGAAATACTCGATATGAAAGATGGATTAAGCATCCTTATTGGTGCAGCGGGTGCAGCTGTTCGGAAGAAGCGTTATGTTGCTATCTATGCCCGATTCATGGCACGTTATGCCAGCAAATTACCTAAAGAACGCTTTCTACGACTGTACCGCGTAATTAGCGGCCATCCCGAACAGGAATGGGGCGAATTAGCTGATATCGTATCCCGCTTATATGAAGAACAATACGGCATGGATCCCGAGTCGCAGACAAGCCTAACAAGGGGCCACTCAATATGACGATCAAAAAAATAATAACCCTGCATAATCTACTTATTTTATTATGTGCGATTGTAATCGTCCTGATTGGTTACAAGGGTTATCAAGTACAACAAAAAATAAGCTGGATTGCCGAAGCAGATCGGCTGTATGCAGAGAACAAGCTCGTCGAGGCGGAAGCACTGTACACTAAAGCTCAAAACAATAAATTTCTCGATTATAAGGAACAGGAAGTCGCTGCACGGCTGGCCGAATTGGCACCCATTACCACGATCAACAGCAAGCTTAGTTCTCTGGATCAGGCTGCTCAAAGAGCAACATCGAGAAATGATTATGATGAGCTAATCCAAACCTACGAGCAGTTTCAAGAGGTAAAAAGCACTTATATGGAACCAAAAGGCAAATACTCGCCCTACTATACTCAGATTTCGCAAAATCTAAGGATATCCGATCAAATCGCAGCACATTTTAAGCAATTCAAAGAGCAGTTCTTATCACAAGCAAATGAAAATCTGAAGAAATCGAAGTATACGGATGAGACCTTCAAGTGGAATTTGCTACGTCTTCCTAGTGAATTTTTTGGGGGAGATAAGGAACATAAAGCTCAATTATTAGAAAATTTCCAAAGCTATGATGAGACAAAAATGAACCAGCTTGCTTCAGAAAATTCATATAACAATCTCTATAGCAACGTGTTGTTGATGTTCAAACAATACAAAGAGCTTGAAATTAACGCCAAATGGGTGACCCATGGAATCGAAGACATCGGACTGGAATTATTGAAAAAGGATGTTGAGAACAATAACTATGGTAGTTTTGCTGCAAATGCCAAACAATATGAAAGTTTTGCGGCTAGTGCAGATCTCACCCCTTCTGAGGTGACTAAGTATATCGCAAATAGCTTCAAAGAAATGTTGAAAACAGCTGAAAAACTTACAGCCAATAAAGAGTTCCAACCAGCTATCGATATGTATGAACAACTTAGCGCATACCAAGATACATCTGCCGAAATTAAGGAGGTTCAGATGTCCTGGCTGATTGCCGAGCCCGTCCGACTTCTGCCAGAACGACAGGATGAATACGTATTTGCTAGTAGTGGAACCGATCGATTCGGCTCCAAAGTATATGTCGCAGCAGCCGATCAGACGAATCAAATCTATTACGGTCGTATGAACTCTACAGATAGCGTACAGGTATTGACCTACAGTGACCTACCTAAAAGCGACCTAATACAAAGCATGGTTATCGACAAGGACTTCAGTATCACATCGGCGCCCGTCTTACTGATTCAATCTGCTTCTGATAGTCGGACTGCTATCTATACAGCACTTGAAGTTCAAAGTGACAAGATTTCATTGCTCTATCGGATTGAAGCCGATGAGATCAGCATTAATCCTGATGGCACGCTGACTGTAATCAATCCTGTAGGTGAAGGTGCAGGTCAAACTACCATTTATGAACATAATGGAGATAGCTATCAATTCGCCAAAGTCCAAGTGAATATTACGGATATTGATGGAAGTTTGCTCGCTGAATTTCCAGGAATTAAAGTGAGATTCACTTGTACGGTATTTGAACCAGGCGCTGGTGAGGTTATCGCTTTAGTTGCTAACAATTACATCTTGCTATCCGGTAACTTTAATTTCAACGATGGAGATATCACTGTTACGGGTACATTCACTCAATTTAGAGATGTCGATCTATTCGGGGAGCTAACTTCCATTCCCGTGTTAGAAGTTGAAGCAGTTCAGTAGGATATTTGACAATGCAAAAAGGAGCCACCTGGGCTGAGGTGGCTCCTTTTTGTTTAGTAAATTTACTTTCAAGGTGCTGCTATCAGCAGAAAATAAAGTATTAGACTGTCGCTGTTTTATTGAACTATCGTTTCCCGTTAGCGGAATGACCTGTCTGTAAACTATGATACGGTTCTCCGTGCTGTCTGAAGCGGCAAGTAATTAAGGCTATCCTGAAAAGGATGGCCTTTTCATTGAAGAACATGTCTTACTAAGCTAACGTTTTCGCACGTACAACAATGTTGAAGAGAGACTGAACCTTTTATTCTGATTCCATCCGCAATAATGTCAAGAGATCATCGAAGATTCCAGGTGTCGTGAATACGACCTCTTCACCATAGAGTTCATTAGGGATGTCATCTGGCACCACTTGTACATTGCAACTCAATGCTCCCGCCTCCCGTGCAATCAAGCCCGCGGCGGCTACGTCCCACGGTGAAAGACTTTCCGTATGCGCATCTAGTTTTCCGGACGCCACATAACAAATGTCTACTGTTGGTGCGGCAAAACGCCTAATGTCACGACAGTTTCTTCTGAGTCGATTCACTCTTTCGATTGCTGGCTGCACTTTTGCTAGATCATGCGGAAAACCTGTGCCAATTACAGCATCTAGTAGCGAAGTACATTTACGAATTCGTAAACGCTCACCATTGCAATAGGAGCCTTCCCCTTTAATCCCAACATAAGTACAGTTCAAATCTGGCGCATATACTGCTCCTGCCAGCACTACGCCATCAAGGGCAAAAGCCAATGAAACGCCGTAATGCGGCAGGTTCCGAGCAAAATTAACTGTTCCATCTAAGGGATCAATCACCCATACTGGACCGTCAAACTTGAAATTATCCCAGTTATGTACTCCATTTTCCTCCGAAAGAATTCGATGACCTTGAAATTTACCCATTATGGCTTCTTGAATGATTTTTTCCGATAACAAATCAGCGGATGTCACAAGTTCACCATAATCCTTGTAATTCACTTCAATTTTTTCCCGACTGCGCAATTCGGAAATTCTGTCACCCGCTTTTGTTACAGTCTGTTCTGCAAACAACGCTAACTCTCGAAGATCGAACTTCATTTCGTTCCCATGCCTCCTTATAGTGCGTAATTTATTGAGCATTTCTGCCCGTCAACCGCTTCAAGCAAACTTTCAGACATTTATCATATTCGTTACCAGTACCACGCCTCCTCCTTTTCGAGGGGGCATTTTCTTTTTCAGAAGGTATGTAGATTGAGAATCATCGAAACGAAGAATGACATTGTCAATTTGCGTCGCGCTGAAGTGCTCCCTTCGGCGTTCCTCATTCATGTCGAGGATTACTTCAACCAACTTAGAACTGAACTGGAAGACGAAGCTGAACATCAATTCAACTTAGGCGAGAACGGCTTCATCGTCTTGCTTGAAATGGACGATAACGTCCGGGACCTTAGGAGCACCGGACTTGCCGCTGAGAGTGGCGGTTTAGCCTAAAGAATTCCCTTAATATGGTCAATCGTTTTTTTGAAGAGACGTTAAGAAAACAAAAAATCCCTAACCTCTCTCAAAATTCCGCCCTTCTTATGATACGGTTTATCGCGAATGATCTTAGACTAACGTAGACGATGTATACACTTATTTTCATTAAATTGATACTCTCATTTGTGAGTCTTTGGATCATTACCTTCTTAATGGGTAGAAAAGAGATCTGTCAATTTACTCCTTTAGACTTCTTCACATTTATTCTTTTGAGCGAAAGAAAACGATGGATGAAGCAAAAATCCGAGATTTGACGCTTAAGCAAGGATATAGTGATCTTTCTGAAATTGTATATGCTGAGTATAACGAAGCCACAGAGGAACTCCTGATTATAAAAAAATTATAGAAATCGTCATAATAAAAAGCCATCGAGATGAATTAATCTGATGGCCTAATTTTTTATACTGATAGGTCCTTCATATACCAAGCGTCGCAAGCAAAATGTTCCGACCCCGCAAGCGGAGCATCTAATGATTCAAAGCCATGTTTTTTATAGAACCGATTGGCAGCGTACATGTCTTGAAGCGTTTCTAAATAGCATTTTTCATAATGAATCTTAGCAAATTCCATGGCTGTTTCTAGAAGTTTCAAAGCCCCACCTGATCCTCTGGCCTTTCTCGATAAGTACATCTTCTGTAATTCACAAACTTCGTTAGAATCAGCAAATGGGGCGATTCCGCAACCCCCAACGATCTCTCCACCATCTTCTAATATCCAGTAAGCTTTACCTTCTTCATTATAAAATTCGTAGAGACTATGCAAGCTGCTATCAGCCCACGCCAACCCCACTCTATTTCCTCCAAATTCGATTAGAGATTCTCTGATGATTTGTTCAATAGCTGCATTATCCTGTGGTTGTATTCCTCTGATGTTCATAACAAGCTGCCTCCACTTTATATAGTAAGGATGTGCGATATACGTCCCCTTATTCTTTTATCACTTTTGAAACAATCACGTCCACCTCTACAAAGCTGACAACAGCGATAAAGCACCTTCATGATCTGGATCCTTAGCCAATGCTTTATGCGCATAATCACGAGCGAGTTGTTCAATTCCAGCCTCATCATAACAAATCGCCATGTTATAAAGTACATCACTATTAGCCTGATCAAGATTCGTTGACCGTTCAAAATAAACTAAAGCATCCTCGTACAGATCCATTTCGAACAGCAGCATACCACAACCTACTGCTAAGTCATGACTACTCTCCATCGGATAATAGCCTGTCCACATCAAGTGGATGCCTGCCCCAAGATCCTTCATCTCTTCATCATCACTCGTTGGAATTAAGTACGATATACGCTCAACACTTTTTAGAAACAATTCAGTATCATAGCGACCCAATCTCCAGAAGGAAAGAATCTGCCGGAGCTCCATCTGATCCAAATGCTCTTCAAACCACTCTTTTAAAGTAAAGAAGTCATCAGGTCCAAAACGATTTATAAACCGCTGGTATGCGAGTCGTGTTTGAGTATAGGATTTCGGGTCATGAAGCATAAGAATAGATCCTACGTTCAAGTTCTTATAGTGATGTGGAGTAAAAAAAGTCATCGCTCCTTTATGCTCATAAAAAGTTTGAATCGCATGATAATTCGCCGTTAAAGAGAAACTCCCATGATGAATGATCTCTGGCGGCTCTGCAAATTCCCAATTCTCTAATCGGTGATCGCCTTTGTCCGCTGTAAGTAGAAGAAAACCATGCTGTGACAATCGACTCAGCCTCTCTAAACAAGACAGTCCAGTCTCCGGAAAAAGAATATGTGAATCCTCTAACCTTTCTTGGTATAGCTTTATTACATCTCGGTAGGCATATGACTCCTGCTCATACTCCTCCGCCCTATCGTAATGGTACTCAGGAACTACCTGCTCTAGCAATTCAGATGTACTAAGCTCCCCTGCTCCATCAGGATACTTTAGGGATACCCTACATTCATGAATTTTACCATCACCAACATAAATCAATTCTTGCGGGATACTGTCAAAAAAATAATTGGCGATGATCATCAGTGGTTGCTGCAAGTCTCCCGTCCGAATAATCGTGTTAGACTCCGTTAACTGTAACTCCGTATCATGAGTAGCATCAAACAGGGTAAAATCTAGAACTCCCTGCTCTACAAAGGGTTTAAGGCTACGATGCTGCTGCCAGTAAGTTATATTTTTCTGGGCGAAATCACTCATACAATAGCAAAAAGAAGGAAGCGCCACCCCCGCTTCATCTCTTAACTTACATAGCTCCTTGAGCACATGAAATGCTAATCGACCTGAACCTGCTCCAAGCTCTAGAATCGTAACCGGCTCAGTTGTATGCCCTAATTGAGCTCGATCTTGAAGAAACCCAAATACCATTTCTGCATATGCCGTAGCTATCATAGGATTATTCGTTATATATAGGGGGACTTCCTCACTCTGCCAAGCTTTCATCCCCTGTTCTTCATAATAAGCCCGTTGCATCTCCCAAATGGGTGATTCACTGAAGCGGTATATATTCTGTTCTATACCTGTCATCTCGTTACCCGCCATGAAATGAAACCTACTTTCTAGTATTGATAAGTCAATAATATACCCAACTAGCCCTTCATTCCACTCCCTAATACCTCCCACATAAGTAATGACGCACTTTCAACTGGGAAACAACATAAGATATCCCACAAGGCTGTTGCCTATACTAATTTGAAGGGTTGGTTAATAAAATGTCGGCTTCTTATATGGATTTTACTTCTCCATCTGTACAGTTTACGTATGATGTAAATAATAACTCATTTTTCAAAAAGGATAATCAGAATTATATTAATTTTCTGTCCATCAATCAGCTTAACACATTAGGAAATGTGTCCTTACTAGACATTTATCTCAGTACGGGAAACATAGTTGAGCCCCATACTCATCAAAATGCTACTGAATTAGTATTCTGTATTTCAGGTGCAGCTGTCGTTTCGATCATTAACCCATTTACAAAAGAACTCCTCAATTATTCGATTCAACCGGGACAAGTAGCTAATGTACCTCAGGGATGGTGGCATTATGAGATTGCTCAGGTCGATAATACACATTTAATTGCTATTTTTGATGCACCAGTTCCTGAATTTATCGGTGGTTCCGACCTGTTACGGCTAACGCCAGCGAGCGTGTTTGCTCGTGCTTATTGTCTTGATGAGGCCAAAGTGAAGAGTACGTTTGCTCCAATCACAAATACAGTTGTCATCGGACCACCTAACGATTGCAAAACGGGTCAAATCCAAGGCAAAGCAACAGAAAACTCTGCGAAACCAAATCAAGCGTTCAACAGCAGGGCAAATAGTAACCGTCCTGTCATCGGTAACGGATGGCAATATTGAGTTAATAACAAGATTTAGATCTACCGTCTAATTAGATTTGCATTAGTACTACACACTCAACGCTGCGGACAAAGCATTTTTTTGAATCCGAGGTCCGCAGCCGCAGTGTTTATTTTTTTGCCATAGGACTAGCGATGAGAAGCACACAATAAATAGTGTGATGATATATTCTAGCTTATACATAAAAAAAGACGCTGGGCAGCATGGCCCAACGCCTATTCAGACATCTATCTAAGGGAACTGGTAGCCCTTATTTCGAGTTTTGAAGATCAAAAATACATCTAACGGAACTGAAAGACCTTATTTCTTCCAAATGACATTCTAATGTATGAATAATGATGAAATAACTTCCGCTGGTTCCGTTAAAATCCGCAATAGTGGAATAACCGCAAATAAGGTCGCTGAGATCCGTTACAGACTTTCCAGCCATTCCACGGCAATTGTGGTTGGAGCAAGTTTCGTCAACATCTTCGATTGATGATAATCAAGCGAGGTTTCCTAGTAAATCACCATCCGGCCTGTACACCATACAATACTGCTCCAGCGAGCTGTTAGGTAGCGGGATGACTTTTACAGTACGAAACTGATAATGTTCATATATGGGTAAATTACTTAGCGTCTGCGTCTCAAGTGAACACATGATATTCTTCCTACGGCATTCCGCAATAAGCGGATTGATTATCTTCGACACATACCCCTGACCGCGGTATTGTTCTTGCACGACAAGCATATCCAAATGCATATATTCCTGATCACCTAGCATCGCTAACCACGAAGAACTCATACTAAGCAAAATAGATATACCACGGATAAATCCTCGCACCCCAACGATTCGGCAGATCGGTAACGACTTAATAATGGCAAATGCAATCTGCTTCATATATTTGACTTTCGAGCGCACTGTCTCCGCTTGACGTTCCGAATGAAATACGAGCGCCACAGCTTCATAGTTCTCAGTTGTCGTTAGTAAATCCGAATAAGGATATAACATCTCAATATATCGATGAAAAAATATATTCAACACTTGAAGCCTGGTAGTCTCATCAGGCAAGATATGTTGATACAGCGGGTCATCCTTAGCAAAAGTTTGCGCCATGATGCTGGCTGCTTTCGGAATGTCATGAGTATCAATTTTCAATAACGTCTTACAAATAGTTCCACCCCGTATCATAATTACTTCTCTATAAGCATAGTTCATTATAACGAAAACGACCAACTGATCCAACCTTATTACGAATGGTTTACAGAAACCTTTATGGTTTGATTGCGTTTATATTGAAGAAAGTCTACATATCAGAACATTCGAACTTCTAAGTCAGGAGGAGATACATATTGAAAATTAGAAAATTCCAAGATTCAGATATTACTCAGATTTTCACCTTATTCTATGAAACAGTACATTCGGTGAACAAACAAGACTATTCGCAAGAGCAACTTGATGCATGGGCGCCTCATGAAAAAAAGCCAATCAGGGTACAAACTTGGAGTGATTCACTGAGACACAACATCACTTATGTTGTTGAAATCAATGACATCATCGTCGGTTTTGCAGATTTGACCCCAGATGGTCACCTAGATAGACTTTATGTGCACAAGGATTTTCAAGGCCAAGGAATTGCTTCAACTTTAGTGAACAAACTGGAATCAGAGGCAACGGATCTAGGTCTTGTTGAAATAAATACTGACGCAAGCATTACCGCTAGGCCATTTTTTGAAAGAAACGGGTACCGAGTATTGCATTCTCAGACCGTAGAACGTAATGGTGTAAACTTAATTAATTTCAAGATGATTAAACTATTAGTAAACTAACTTTCCGCTGAGAGGTGAATCGCATGGATGGCTCCGTTACTACTATTTAAACGAGGGTAATCAGCGGAGGTGGAGCTTTTATTTTCTAGGTACCGATGAACAAACAAATCAACATGCCGTAGATAAAATTAGACAACTCTATCCGAATGTGAAGATTGCTGGTAGACATCATGGTTTCTTTACCGAGTTGGACGAGCCGTCCATTCTTTCTGAAATTGTACAAACGAGACCCGATATACTGATTGTAGCCATGGGTGCTCCCTACTCTGATAAATGGATTTATAAGCATAAACAAGATATTGCTCATACAAAAATTGTATTTGGAGTTGGAGGAAGTCTGGACGTAATCGCCGGCAAAGTACCTCCTACACCCACCATATGGAAGAAGCTAAATTTAGAGTGGATGCATCGGCTATTTACTGCTCCCGTTGCCAAAGGGCAAAAATCAAGATGGCGTAGACAGTCTGCGCTACCCAAATTTATATATCGAGCTATCATACGAAATGCCAAATAGGTGAATTGGAACGCAAACGCCTTTGCCCCTGATCTCAATCGCTAGTTGGTGTACAATCAAGAAATCAGAGGGCATAGCGTTCAGTAAAGACAATCCATCATCGCAGCAGTATCCTTACAACTAGTTCCGTGAGGATCCCTTAGCTCAGAAAGCCCTTTACAAGTCCCAGCGGCAACGGCCTTGGCTGTTCGCAGCTTATCTCAAGCTCTACAAAACGTTTAGTGTCCGAGCTTGTATGGAACGCATGCATAATTTCAAGCACATGATTGGCGAGTTGACCGTTTGCTCTAGGTTGATCTCCTGTTTCAATGCAGCTAGCCATATCAGCAACGCCGATTCCTCTACTGTTCTCCTCATAATTATGCACAAGTGGAATTTCCATAAATTCAGTGCCCTGGGCAGGCTTAAATAGAATCGGACCACCGAACGTATTCGGATCGGGCACGATCAGTGTTCCCAGCGATCCATATATTTCTATCCGCGGCAAAGTACTGCTCCAGATATCGAAGCTCGTAATAACTGTTGACACTACTCCGTTAGCAAATCTTATTGTCCCCGCCACATGAGTTGGAACCTTGACCTCCACCTGCTGGCCAAATTTCTTAGCGCTCGTAATTGTTCTTTGCGGAAAGGATGTTTTGGTCATACCGCAAACGGTCTCTGCAGGTCCCAAAAGGGAAACCAGCGCAGTGAGATAATACGGCCCCATGTCGAACATAGGCCCTCCGCCTGCTTCATAATAGAACTCTGGGTCTGGATGCCAGCTTTCATGTCCGTGACAGACCATAAATGCGGTTGCCGCAACCGGCTCTCCAATAAATCCGTCGTCAATCAACTTTCTGCACGTTTGAAGTCCTGCACCGAGAAAGGTATCTGGAGCACAACCGATGAACAGATTTTTCTCTTTGGCTAGAGCGACCAGTTCTTTTCCGTTGTCCAATGTAAGCGATAGGGGCTTTTCCACATATACATGTTTGCCTGCCAACAGCGCCCGTTTGCACACCTCGAAATGTCCTTGGGGTGTGGTCAGATTCACAACAATTTGAATCTCATCGGAAGCCAGTAACTCCTCCGTGGATAATACATGAGGTACGTTGTATTTCTCGGCTGCTTCCTCAGCCCTTTCCCTGAACAGATCGGAGCAAGCATATACCTCCGTATTTACAAACAACTTTGAAAGGTTCTCAAAATAAATGCCGCTGATATTCCCACAACCTACTATCCCTACCTTAGCTTTACCCAAGCTCGTCCCCACCTTATCTGCTAATGAAATATCGTTATTTGGCCGCCCAAAGGAACCCTCTTCGCATCAATTCCTTGGCTTCTGGAATATCGAAGATATCTGCATGATGACCTAATGCATTATAAAAGACCTTGCCTTTTCCCCACATTTTTGTATATACCACGGGCATTTGTATGATACCATTTGCCGAATGAGCTCCATCGCTCAGTGGAAAAGTAGTCGTGGCAAGCACATCAACCGATGGGTCTACATGCAGGAAATATTGTTCTGACTTGACTTTGAAGTCTTTGATCCCTTCAATAATGGGACTGGATCCGGAACCAATGATATTCACTTCATACTCCACGCCATCATTGAAAGGATGAGCAACCCATTGTGACCCGGTCATAAATTGCCATTCCACACTGTTTCTAAACGAATCACACATCCCACCGTGACATCCAGCCATCCCCACTCCAAGTTCCACAGCTTTCAATACTGGTTGAAGCTGCTCATTGCTGATATCCCCCATGGTCCAAATCGGAACAATAAGGTTTAAATCTAGCAACTTTTCTTCGTTCTTGAAACTATCTAGTGTATCAGAAACTTCAACCTCGAAGCCTTCTTCCTTTAGTAATCCAGCAAAAACCTCCGAAACCTTCTGTGGTTCATGCCCATCCCAACCGCCTCTTACAATTAACGCCTTTTTTGACTTCATAAAATATCTCCTTTGGGATCAAATTAACTAGTCTTATTCCTTCATTACAATAAAATTGTAAATCAGAAGTCTCTTTACTGCTCGTCATTTCCTTTGCTTGTATGGTCATTTTTTGCTAAAGTTTAGGAATATATCGGGACTACTGCAATTATTATTTGGTTCAAGAGTTAAGGAGGCAGCAATGAAAGCATTTCATGAAAATCGTTTATACCACTCTATAATTCCATTCACCGCATTTATTGCCCATAATTTTAACTTTTTAGCGCATTGGCATAATGATCTTGAATTTATCTATGTGTGTGAAGGCACGATCCGAATAGGAATCAATTCGGAAAGCCGGATTCTCGGCAAAGGAGATATTGCCATCTGTTCTAGTGGAGATATTCACTATTACGACAGCAAAGATAATGAGTCTAGCATCTTGATTGTAATATTTAATCCTCAACTTATCGGGGTTCCCGGAGGTTGGCCCAAAAACATTAGGCTAACCAGTCCTTTCTTCAGTAATTCTGAATCGGAGAGTAGGGAGCACCAGGGAATGTTTGTTGAGAAAATGACTGATCTTATGCTTAATTTGCTGCGGGAGTCAGAGGATCAATCAGAGCACTATGAAATGTTTATAACCGGCATGGTGTTTGAACTCTGCGGAACCATCTTGAGATATGCAAACAGTGAACCTGCTGACCTAAAAAAAGATAAGCGGCGTATGATTACTATGAAAATTATGCAGGAGGTACTGGAATATCTAGAGATGAATTATTCAAGGGCTATCACTCTTGAAGATGTTGCCAGGCAGGCTAATATGAGTATTTTTCATTTCTCTAGATTCTTCAAGAGCATCACTGGCATGAGTTTTATTTCCTACCTCAACAACATTCGAATAAATAAGGCAGAAGAAATGATTCTGAACACAAATAGATCGATGATTGACATCGCACTAGACTGTGGATTTACAAATGTCAGAACCTTTAACAGAGTGTTTAGGCAGTTACGACAATGCACCCCTTCAGACCTCCGCTAGAATAATTAAGGCTAAGAAAATTACCCACCTATGTATCAAATTATCTAACCGTTTGACAATTTTAGTTGTCACGAATATAGTTGTTATAACAACCATTTATCGGGAGTGATGAATTTTGCGTAAAAAAGGATTAGATCATTCAATAGGTTTTCAGCTAGGTAACGCACACCGGAAACTAAGTCATTTATTTATGCTGCGAACTAAACAATATGATATAACCCCAGAACAATGGGGTGTTCTATATCGTGTCCGAGAAGAAGATGGATTAATTCAACGGGAAATAGCCCAGCGCTCTGGCAAGGATAAGCCGACCACGACTCGTATACTTGACGTATTAGAGACCAAAGGACTTATCACGAAACAAGCGGGTAAAAGTGACCGTCGTTCCTTTCATGTATTTATTACTGAACAAGGGAAATTTATTGCAGACGCCATTGAGCCGATCGAATATCGCACGGTTGGGGATGTATTAGATACACTAACGGATGAGGAATATGAACTCATGTGCACGGTACTGAACAAGATTAGTCAACAAGCAACT
This sequence comes from Paenibacillus anaericanus, assembly GCF_003994475.1. GTDB lineage: Bacteria > Bacillota > Bacilli > Paenibacillales > Paenibacillaceae > Fontibacillus > Fontibacillus anaericanus. The sequence continues at coordinate 231,479 of NZ_RZNY01000002.1, forward strand.
GAATTAGCTACACTAGAAAAGGAGTAATCATATTATGCCTGAACATCAAGAGAAACTCTGGACGAAATCGTTCATTATTCTAACTGCAAGTTATTTATTATTATTTTTGAGCTTACAAATGTTGCTATCCCCATTCCCTACTTATGCCAAGGAGCAATTTCATCCTGGTGATTTTACACTAAGCCTAGTCACTAGTCTATTCGCCCTTGCAGCCATACTTACTCGCTTTGCAACGGCGTTTCTGCTACGTACCATACGCAGAAACACCATATTATTTTGGGGGATTTTTATATTAGCGGCAGCAACTTTTGCTTATCCTTATGCAGGCTCCATGAATCAGTTGCTCGGCTTGCGAGTGGTATTCGGCATTGGATTCGGGATGGCGAGTACGGTTTTACCTACTTTAGTATCCCAGATTATTCCCCATAAGCGAATTGGTGAAGGTATTGGTTACTTCGGACTGTCGACAAGTATTGCCATGTCAATAGGACCTCTAATCGGACTCTCTGTAATAAAAGATTACGGCTTCACGGCACTCTCATTACTTGGAACGTTAGCTGCTGCGCTAATTGTCCCATTATTGCTCATGACTCGTAGTATTCCACCACAACCAGCTAAATCTGCCATTCCTGTGAAGTCATCTGCCTCCACTACAACAAACAGCAAGAAGACCTCCATGTCCCGCATGTGGATGCCAGCATTGTTAAATATGTTAATGTCGATTACCTATGGCGGCATTCTTGGATTTCTAGCCTTATTTGGTGAAGAGAAACATTTGGGGCAAATTGGACTTTTCTTCTTATTTATTGCTTTTACCGTTTTGATCGTGCGTCCAATTTCTGGTCGTATCTTTGATCGCTATGGCCCTTTCTTTGTGCTTGTACCCGGATCGATCATCGTAGTAGCAAGTCTACTCATCTTGTCATATGCCAATACGCTTCCACTTGTTATTGTATCGGCACTTCTATACGGACTTGGTTTTGGTGCAATACAACCAACGACTCAGGCATGGATGCTTCGTGAAGCTTCACCGGAGCAACATAGTACAGCAAACAGCCTTTATTACAATTCGATTGATCTAGGCGTTGCCCTAGGTTCTATGCTGCTCGGCATTGTCGCATCAGCTTCAAACTATTCCATCATGTATCGTTATTCTGCTGGAGTCATGGTCGTATTTCTAGTTGTCTATCTCGTTAGTCATATACTCAGCTCGAAGACGAAGAAGTCATCTGCTGTAGTCTCCATGGAGCAATAACCGTTAGAGTCATGCAAAACCCACGAATACCATTAGGTACTCGCGGGTTGGTTAGTAGGTATTCTTGCTTGCGCAGCACCTCGCAAAGAAGAGGCGACCAAAAAAGCAAACAAGTGTTCCATTCGGGATTGACTTCCCACTAATTTCAAGTTATAGTAAATGATAATTACACACGTTATGCGGGTGAAGCACCTCGCAAGACAGGCATACTATGCCTATCTTGGAGGTGCTTTTTTGCGTGTATTTCTATTTTAAATGGGAGATGAGGCAAATGATTTATAAGAACAGAAGTTTAAACATGATTCACAAAGGATTTTTAGGAATCATTATTTTATTGATACTTCTCACAGGAAACGTCTCACAGGTTTATGCAACCTCCGATTGGGATACAGCACTAGAAGACATCAATGCCTTGCATGATAATTACATTGATTCACAAGAAGTCATACAGTTGGATAATCTGAAAATCAAGAAGCTCCGTAAGCAGAACAATGACGACCTGAAATCAGTAAAAGCCAAGCTCAATACTATCGACCAAATTCTGTTGAGCCGTTTGAAGACAGAAGCAGAGCTAATTCAGCAGAAGCACTCCTCCCTACTAAAGCAGTATTCAACCCTCAGTAAGCAGTCCGCTGCCGCTAAGAAAACTAACGACACCAAAGCGGTTACAATATTTGATCTGAAACGCAATAAGTTGAAGCCCGCTGCTACTGCGGCGCGGGCTGAGGTAAAGGCTAAGACGGAAGCGCTGACAGCAGCCCGTAAGCAAACCGCAACTAAGACGAAACCGACCAAAGATATTTTAACGCTGGTAACAACATTGAAGAAGCAAATTGTCGCTGAGAACAAGAAGCTCGCTAATGCACAACAATCCCGCTCGGAAGCGGATAAACTTTATAAAGCTGCTATCAAACAAGGTGATGCAATTTCAGCAGCAACAGAGATGAAGCTGTCCTATCAGCAAATGGACAAAATCAAAACTATGCAGAAAAATCTTTATGAGTTGGAGCAGAGAATAGCAGTGGCCCTCCGGTCGGCTGAGTCCAAGCTTCCGCAGTGAAGTTGACCCATTATGAACAAAAAAAGCAGCTCGTTCCTCGTCAGAGGATGGGCTTCTACTTCTTATTCATTAACAATGAATCCACTCTAGTAGATTGGCTGTTACTATAACGTTAAAACATTGAAATGACAGCCAAGACTTAATTTGTGCTTCTATGTCTGCCGCGCTGTGTCTCTGTAGTGTTAAGCCATATTACCTGTTTCGACTTCATCCCTTGATGGAGCTTCACCCAGCATCTGCTTCAGTAATTTCTTCATCATGACAGATGCCTTCACCTTCGTGTGCAAACAAGGAGAAATCTCTACCTCATAGTTCCGCTGGCGGATGGCTACCTTCAACTCCTCTACTGTAGAGCATGTTTCATGTAGACGGTTCACCACGCTTCCATACTGCAAGCATTGATGACTGTCACTACCAGCTATCACAGGTATCCCTAACTTTTCAGCGAAGGGTGTAATAAGTTGTCTGTAGGCATCCTCACCTTGACTGTAAATATCTTTGGCGTTGAAATCGAAAGCGTCAAGCCGCCCAAGCAACTCCGGGTCCAAGTGATGCAATGGTGTATTGGTTCGGAACGGATGCGCCCCTATTTTCCATAGGTTATGTTCATCAGCCAGATCTAACAAATCACTAAATGGAATAAAACTTCCCTCTTGAGTGTGATCCTCAAGTTCTGCTCTGACAGCAAGAATGTTCTCCTTGAGCCCGATTAATAGAATGTGTCCCGTTTCCGCAATATCGACTTCCATGCCTGGAAATACTTTTAGACCGTCTGCATCATAATAATGACCGTTATATGGGTAAATCCGATCTAGCGTTTCATACATACCGACAAAATTGGAGGTGTTAAAATGTTCCGTCAAAGCAATCGCCTGTAATCCATTTGCCTTAGCTTCGACCATCATTTCTGCGAAATAATCAGGAGAAAATCCTGCCTTCTTGGACAGATTGCCATGTGTATGTAAATCAATGTTCATCATAAATTTCTCTCCTTTAGACTTGGCTTTTAGTAGAGTAGATTAGGGTATTGATTACCAAACCAGAACAGCAAAGCGATATATACGGTTGATCCTGATAAAAAGCACCAATCCGATATTTTCATTTTCAGATAAGCAAGCTTAAGTTTCTTTACCTTGGGGTTGTTAAGACCGTAGGTGAATCCTCTTGTCTCAAGCGCTTCAATCGTAGTACGTGAACGTTTTGCAGTGTTCAACATCAAAGGATAAAAGACCAATACAATAATTCTCAAGTAATACGTGGCAGTTCTCCAATATATTAACCCGTGCCGAAGCGGTCTCTGCCCTCGAAGTCTAAAGGATAATAATATCTGATGGAACTCCTCTAGCAAGGTAGGCAAAATTCGATACCCGTAAGATAAACTGAAAGCAAAGACATCGGGTACACCTAATGAAGATAAACCATCACTCAATCGTTCGGGGTCAAGACTTGAGAATACCGTAATACTCGCCAGTGAAATCACGGACAATTTAAGGGTGAGAGTCAGCATCGGTAACAGAGATTCTATCCCGCCTCCAAAAAAGAGGGAGAGTAGAAATAGCCAACCCACTTGGCTGATGAGTCCCAAGCAGAGGATAAATAGAATATAAGGACTGACACGTGATAGGATGGTCGTCACCACCATAATGGCGAACATTCCTAACAGAACTGTCCGATTGTAGACAAACCAAGGTACGATAGCAAAAAATATATACCACACAAGCAATGTACGAGGATCCAACCTTCCAAGAAAGGTGCTGCTACTGTTATAAGCGTTCCCGAGCAACTCTAGCTTAATTTGTTCTACTGAAATACGATTAAGCGCCCGTTTAACAGCTTCCATGATGTGTTACCTCCTCCTTTTGTAGTTCAGCACTGACAATAAAATCTTCTAAAGTACAACAAATACGAGGCAGTCCCAATACGCGGCTCAGCTCCATGAGTTGGGTCTGAGCCAGACCGGCGCGACGTAACAGCTGCTCATCGGCAAAAATATCTTCCTTGCTGCCGTCAGCGATGATCTGACCTTGGTGCATTACAATGATTCTACTTGCCCATTCCGCCACAAGTTGCATATCATGAGTTGCAATGACTACTGTCTCCACATGACTGCGAAGCGTCTCCAATACTTTAACCAGTTCCTGTTTGGTTGAGATGTCCAAGTTGGCCGTTGGCTCATCAAGTAACATAACCGCAGGGCGGACAGCTGCTCCGATCGCAAGCGATACACGCCGTTGTTGGCCTCCACTGAGTAGACGAGCATCACGTTCCGCTAGTTCACCAAGCCTGAACGACTGCAACATGTTCTCCACTCGCTCATCCATATCAGGCACTTTTCGCGCTTTTAAATAATAAGCAATCTCTTTACGCACACAATCCTCAATGAACATTTCCTCTGGATTCTGAAATACATATGACGCTATTCCAGATAGTCGTTCGGCTGGCAATCCATTGATCAATGTTCCTTTGACGTGAACTGTCCCCCCGCTCGGCTTGGCGATACCAGCTATCAGCTTCATTAGTGATGATTTACCTGCTCCATTGTTGCCAATGAGGGCGATAGATTCACCACGTTTAAGTTCCAACTGAACATCTTTTAGAACGGGATGAAGTGTTCTATGGATCGTACGATACGATAACCCTACACCTTCCATTTGTACAACAGCTTCCTTCTTCTGCTCAGCCGATTCTTCCACAAGGCAAAGTTTGTCCTTGAACATTGAACAATTATTATCTTCCACAGCTCTGTGCTGGGAAATGAAATAGGATCTTCCTTCCTCAGGATTCATTGGATACTGCTCTTGTACTGACAATGGATTAGGATTAAGCATCCAAGCAGCCCTTGTTACATCAGGAGGATAAATTCCAAGTTCAAGTAATTCGCTCACAGATGATAATGCTTCACGCACCGGCTTCTGCCAACGAATACTACCGTTGTCCATGAGAATAACGTTCTGGCAGTAATCTGCTATGAACTCCGCATGATGCTCGATCACTACAATTGTCTTTCCATGCTCCACATTTAACCGTCGTAGGATCTCATAGATTTCCCGAGCATGCTGCGGATCTAATTGAGCAACAGGTTCGTCAATGACGAGTACTTCCGGGTCCATCGCTAGCGATCCCGCCAAAGCGAGCAAATGCTTTTGCCCGCCGCTTAACTGCCAAACAAATTCATCTCTCACTTCGCTTAGACCCGTTAGCTCTAGTGCTCGCTCTCCTCGTTCCTTGTAATCCGCAAATCCATAATTCAAAGGAGTAAAGGAAACATCATCTATCACAGTCGGGCGAACCAATTGGTTCTCGAAATCTTGATATACATAACCCATCGTTCTAGATAGTTCTGCGACGGTTCTACCTTCGGCTGATTGTCCGCTAACTATGACTTCTCCACTGAAGTCTCCTGTGTAATAGTGAGGGATTAATCCGTTAAAGCATTTACATAGTGTCGATTTCCCTGATCCGTTGCTTCCTATCACAGCAGTGAAATCTCCCTGCTTAAGTTGCAGAGATACATCCCGCAATACAGGTTGTTCAGCCCCCGGGTAGGTAAACGTCACTCCGTTCAGTTCAAGAACTGTCTTACGCATCTATCTGTCCCGCTTCATGCCGTTTTCGAGCAGCACGACGAATTTGTATCGTGATGGCTATTCCAGCCACAATTGCTGCCACTAGCATACTCACCCAGATCAACATTCCCTCATTAGACTCTGCACCAGGAAGTTCAAACTCGCCCAAACTCCATCCTGATTCCGATAACAATTCTGCTCCCATTGCAATCCCCGCCAAAATAATTCCGCTTATAACAAGCTTGGGTGATAACCAGGTACCCGTTGCATATTTCATATTCCGTTCACGAGGTTTCATGCCTAGCAAAGGTTCGATCTTCCCGTACAACCGTGGAACCAAATACATAGTAGGTAGTAAGGCGAATAAGATGCCTGAGAAGAGTACATTGTTTAGAAAACCTACACCTTCAATCACGACAATACTCTCTGTTAGCCCTTGAACAGCTTCCAATTCCTCTACTCCAACCCACACTTTTACAATATCAACTGCAGCACTACAAAACTGATGTATAGCTACTCCAGTGATAGCTGCCACACCTACCTGCATCCGATTCTTGGGATCTGATACCATACGACCTGCTACATACATGGCCAGAGAGAAGGTAATAAATTTCTCTAACTCACCTAAACCTCCGAATTGGCCGAGCATTAATTCACCAAAGATCATTTCGCCAACTGCTGCTCCCACAGCCGCATAAAGAGGATGAAACAACATACACAAAGTCAACGGAATGAAGGCAAAATATTCTACCGACAGTTCAATGGGCCCCAACTGGACACTGGGAATCAGTTCCGTAAACATATTAGACAAACCGTACAACGACATCGACAATACAAAAATCATCATTTTTTGCGACTGCGTCAGCGTATACCGCCCTTTTAATGTACTCATTAAGAAAGCCTCCCTATTTGTATTAACTTCATTATAGAAAGGTCATGTCATCGCAGCTTTTTCCAATTGTTAAAGGAAGGTAATATTTTTTTCATTATTTTTAACGTTGTAATAATATTTACAACATCTTTGGCGGTTATATTGATTTCAAATACTAATACATGAGGGAGGCAATACGATGTATAAAGATTGGAGTCGAAGACCTTTCTCACCGAATCAACGGATTATTGCTGATTTTATTCAGAGAAATGAACAACGCGTACTCTATATGACAGAACAAGAAATGGCTGATGAGCTTGGTTTGAGTATTGCTTCTGTCTCGAGGTTTTGGAAAGCTGTGGGATACAAGCATGCCAAGGAATTTAAGAACCGGCTCCGTTTCCGGTTTGAATCCACTCCCTCTGTTAAAATGCAGGATGCCATAGAGCGAGCTAATGACAATTCTCTGCCTCAAACTTTGCTCGATATTTGTTGTCATCATCTTGAAGAAACTCGCCGCCATTTAAAGGATGAAATACTTCAGCAGGCGGTGAATGCTCTATCTACGGCGAGACATATCTATATTTACAGTCCCGGTCCCTGCGCTGGATTAGCTGAGTTAATGATGTACCGCATGGCGCGGTTTGGGCTTCAACTCAAAAAAATGGCCCCGAGCGGACATGAACTGCTCGAGACATTAATGCATGTGGACAATAGAGATGCCATCCTAATCTTCGGTTTTGTACAGCTACTCCCGGAAAGTGATGTTATTCTAGATTATGCGCGGGAAGCTGGGTATCAGGTGATTTTGATTACGGACAGACTGGTCTATCCGAAGTCACAGGAAGCCGATATTGTACTCTATGCGGGACGAGGCGAGGTATGGGAATTTCACTCCATGGTAGGGCCAATGTATGTTATCGAGAATCTAATCCTTGGAGTAGGACTGGCTAGTCGGGATAACAGTATACGTAAACTAGACAAGCTCCAACAATTGCGGGCGAGGTACGGTAACAGACTACCACGGAACTGATAGGATCCATTTATGACATTTGATTTTTGATACTTAAAAAGCACAGCAGCGCCAAGTTCGTTGACTTGGTTCTACTGTGCTTTTTGTCCTACTATTTTCTTCGTCCGTATTATTCTAACTCTTTCTTTATGGAATCTCTATTTAAAAAACAGTGGCAAATAGTCTTTGTTCTTAAGCAGCATTTCGTCCAGCATCGCCTCTGCAACATTCACAGAATGAACTAAAGGATGATTAGCTAATGCTTGCAACGCTATGCCGTGGTCACCGGTTACGGCCGCTTCAATAGCCAGCTGTTCATAGGTCTTGACCGCATGAATCAGTCCTTTTGCCGCCGTAGGCACATTTGATACCGGCAACGGAATCGGTCCTTGGTTCGTGACGACACAGTTAACTTCAATAGAAGCATCCGCAGGTAAGAAATCTAATACTCCTTGATTACGCACATTTAATGTTTGAATATCTCTAGTATCGTTATATATCGATTTCATAGCGTTAACCGCTGCTTCCGAGTAGTAAGCTCCACCGCGTTTTTCTAATTGTTTGGGTTTCTCAGTCAAGTTCAGATCTTTATACAGTTCAAACAATTCATCTTCCAGCCGTTTTACTACCTCAGCTCGCGTTCCTTCTTTATCTAGTGAAAGTTGCTGTTCTTCTAGCAGTTCCTTAGTTAAATAGAAGTATTTCAAATAATAAGAAGGAATCGCCCCAAGTGAAGCAATGAAGTTAGCATTCCAATCAAATTGTGGAACGTTCTTAGCTGAATACCCCTCGCGATTAGCCAGAAGCTCCTCTAATTTTTCTTCACCATTAATTCTAACTTGAGTAATCCAGTGCAGGTGATTAAGTCCTACAAACTCACAATAGATATCTCTAGCAGGCGTTTGATATAACTCTGATAACCATTTATAAGCAGCAATAGGTGAATTACATAATCCGATGGATTTAACATTGGAATGTTTCAATATTGCTTCGGTCACCATACCTGCAGGATTTGTAAAATTCAACAACCATGCATCTGGGCAGAGTTCCTCAATGTCCCGGCAAATGTCCAATAATACAGGAATTGTCCGAAATGCTTTCATCATCCCACCTGGTCCGGTTGTTTCTTGACCGATAATCCCATACTTGAGTGGTATCGTTTCATCCCAGATACGGGCTTTTAGGAGACCCACTCTCATTTGTGTCGTAACAAAGTCCGCACCAACCAAAGCCTCGCGCCGATTCAGGGTAAGTTCAATCGTTATAGGTAGACCTGATTTCTCAATCATCCGTTTGGCCAAATTACCTACAATATTCAACTTTTCTTGTCCTTCAGGAATATCCACGAGGACGATTTCACGGACAGGAAAGCTATCAAAATTTAAAATAAAGCCTTCGATGATCTCCGGTGTATAAGAAGATCCCCCTCCAATAACTACTACTTTTAAATTTTTACGCATGCTGAATTCTTCCCTTCTATACTAAGTTGTAGTTCGAGCTGTTCATATACTTCATCTTTAATAATTAATCCGTCATTTTCCATAGCTAATAGGATTGCTCCAGCTACAGGCTCCATTGTTAATACACGTAATGTGCAACCATCCGTCAGTTGCTCTTGAATATACGGTATCATGTACTTACCATCATTTCGCGTAAGAACACTTCCGACTAATACAACATCTAACAATATATCCTGCATTTGAAGCCTGTTAATAACAGCTCTTGCGGAGAGACCCAGTTCTGTTCCTTGCTTCCGTAATATTCGCCGAGCAACCAAATCTCCTTGATCAGCAGCTGGGAACAGGAGTTTTGTCAAGTCTTTAGGAATCCTTTTACCCTCATCTAGAAAATCATGAAATAAGGTGTCTACAGAAGTATACCCCAACATATCCAACACCGCTGCAGTTAACAATGTTGACTCTTCCCGACCTTCCCAGCTACGTATTACTGATCGCAATACCTCGACCGCCAGTTCGCTCCCACCACCAAAATCTCCAAATGCGTAACCAAAACCTCCGCATTGCAATTCTTTTCCTTGAGGATTGATTCCAAAACAGTTAGTCCCAGTGCCGCAGATTAGAACAACACCATAAGGTTGCCTTGTACCTGCTCGCAGTCCAATGACTGTATCACAAGCAATATCGTAATGAGCAAAGCCGAGTTCTTTAATCATCGGACGCAAAATAACATAATCTGCTTCCCGATCAGCTCCGGCTAACCCGAATAACGCATAAGTGATATCAGTACGATTTAAGTCGCTGCTATGTAAAGCTTGTTGTATCGCCTCATCAATATTTGATCGTGCCAACTCAACACCAAGTTGATGGTTTCCACAACCACTCAAACCTTTGCCTACAATACTCCCAGTACGATCCGTAATGACAGCACTTGTCTTACTTCCTCCTGCATCTATCCCCAGATAGTACTCCAAACCTGTTCACCTCAATTAATGTCACCTTTATATTTTGCAGTAGATTCTCTGAAAATCAATTCAGGTTTTAACTGCAATTTCGTATTCTTTGTTTGTTTACCTTGAATCAAATCCATTAATATCTTCACCGCATGTTCACCCACTTGACCTACAGGTTGACGAATCGTCGTAAGTCTAGGATGGACCTCATTAGCAAAAGATTGATCGTCATATCCAATAACAGACACATCACCTGGTACGTTATAACCTGCTTCCATTAAAGATCGAATAACACCGAGTGCTATCATATCGTCGGCAGCGAATATGGCAGATGGAATTTGATTACCTTGTGCAATCCAGTTTTGCATAATACTATGACCACAATAGGTACCGAATTCCCCTTCTATAATCATCGAAGGCGAGAGACCTGCTTCAATCATTGCATCCGTAAATCCCTCTTTCCGTTGACGTGCGCTCAAGAATGCATATTGACCGCTAATGTGAGCAATACGTTTATGCCCAAGCGCGATCAAATGTTTGGTCGCCTCGTATCCACCTAAATAATTGTCAACATTGATGGTTGGCACATTGTTGTGTTCGCTATGACTATCAATCATCACAAAAGGGATCTTCTTACGTTCTAAATCAGCAATATACGCCTCTTCTTGTAAGGTAGATAGTACAATGATTCCGTCCACACGATCGTGATGGAACAAGAAATTACTTGCGTCAAATGATTCATTTCCTAGTTCATGCGCAATTGAAATGGCTAAGACATAACCATTCAATTTCAAATTCTCTAATACGGATTGAACAACACCGTCAAATACGGTATCGTTCAATGCCGTTATCGTCAAACCGATGACGCCAGTCTTACCCCTTACTAAGGTCCGAGCTGCTGAATTTGGACTGTAATTAAGCTCTTTTATTGCATCTAACACTTTTTGTCTATTTTTCTCCCGTACTGTAGGAGCATTATTAAGTACACGAGATACAGTAACTATAGACATTCCAGACTTTTTAGCTACATCAAATATATTAACTTTCATTGTCAAAACCCCTACTCTATTTTGTTAATATTAGTATATTAAGAAATCAACTTCTTAAACGTCAAGGGTAGGAGTTTTGACAAGACATAACATTACTTTCCTGCCCTTAACAGCATCATAACGGCTTCCGCTCTTGTAGCTATTTCAAAGGGTCCCAGTTCATTGTTAGGGCGACCTTCGAGAATTCCATGTTCAATGGCTGCTGCAAAATACGGTCTAGCCCATGAAGGAATATCATCATGATCATCAAAAGAAGTCAATGAATAAGCCTCGTTTGATAATTGCATTGCGCGTACAATCATGCTGACCATTTCATTGCGAGTGATGGGTGAATCAGGACGAAAACTACCATCCTCATACCCTAGTGTAATTTTTGCACTAGTTGCTTGAGCAATTGCTTGCTTCGCCCAATCCCCTATCTTCGCTTCATCTGTAAATTCTATCTTCGAATCGTCCTCATTCTTGACCGACAGCGCCTTGACTAACATAACAGTGAATTCCGCACGACTTATTGTGTTATCCGGACGAATTGTAACATTTGCTAGCGCTGTTGTATTCTGATAGGTTGCCTGAATAACACTTGTTCCTTCTTTCAATCCTACTAGGTTTCCATCATCTGTCAATCTCACGACTCCATTATCTTCTCCTGCGAAACGATACGATGCTTCACTAGTGACATCTGTCTCAGCCCCGCCAGGAACTAAGGAGAACACAGTTGTAGATATCGTTTCCCCCGCCTGCAGCTCATAACTTGATTTAGAGAAAGAAATCTCTGGTGTAAATTTGATAGAATCGTAATAAGCACGTATTGGGGTTCCTGGATAATCGAACTTATTCGTCCACGTATCCGCCGCCGCACCAGCACCGGCCCACAGATTTGCCATGATTGTCGAAGACTCTGACGGTAGATCACCTTTATTGCTCTCTACATTTCGAACAAGTTCACCATCAACATACCACCTAATATAGTTCCACGACCATTCGATTGCATAGTCATGAAAATCTGCCGAAGCATCAAAGCCTAAATCTATGATGGCATGTGCCTTTAACCCTCGAACACCTTTCACATAGTAATTCGTTTCCAATTTTGTCGGGTCTTTTCCCAATATTTCAATATCAATTTCATCTGCATTCGGGGAATACGTAAATATTGAAGTTACGAGTCCATCCCCTTTCGCAACTTTCAACCTGCTCTCAATTCTTCCATATCCATGAAGCTCAGTGGTTGCAAATTCTCCGGAGGAATATGGCTTTCCACTGCTTGGTGTATCGTCGAGACGCAAAACCATTTTTCCATCCGAGAATTCAACATGATCGGCTTGCCAACCAACATTAAAGTCTGGACCGTTTCCCCATCCGTCTGCTTTATACCATAGTTCGTTATTGAAAGAATCAAACCCGTCTGTAAAACTGTAAGCAGATGATGTAGGGACTGGAGGTTCCACACCAGTTGGAGGCGCTAGATCAGTATCATCTTCTGGATCATCCTCACCAAATTTATGATATTTAATATAATCAAATGAAGCCTGATTTGGACCGGTATAGTTCACTACATCGTCAGCCATCAAGTTAACAATCAACCCGCCTGGATTAGATGGGATTCCATCTGTAGCCGTTGTTACCAGTTCATCGTTTACATACCATTTTATTGCATCTTCTGACCATTCAAATGCGTAATCGTTATATTCCGCTGAGGCATCAAAATTTAAAGTAATAAACTTTTCTTTTCTGATATTATCCTTTGTCCAGCGAATATTAAGCTTGCTAGGACTTCCTCCTAATACACGAGCTTCAACGATATTTTCCAGTGTCCAATCTTCATTTGCTGAATAAACATAGAAGTTTGTAATTAAACCCTCATCTTTAGCGGCTTTTATACTCGCTGAGTAGCGCCCATAACCATAATTATCAAACGTAGTGAATTGAGCAGATGCATAAGTCGTTTCTTCATCGCCTGAATCATCAAACGTTAACACGAACTTACCGTCCACAACCTCAGCATGATCTGTCTTCCATTGAATTTTACCTTGGGGCCAGGAAGCCAAATAACCGTGCGTACCTATTTTCTGAGGATCATTAAAGTTATCCATAAAACTATCAACTTTCTCTGCATAGACTATAGATCGTGAGCCACTAATCCCTAATCCTCCTAAGCAAATAACAGCAATAAGCGAAACGATGGACGCTTGCCTGATAATTTTGTTCAGCAAATGATCTCAACCACCTTTTATAAAATGAATGGTAGGGAGGTGGGAATAACACCTATTAATGAAGCGAAATTTCAATAAAAAGTGTTATTCCCCTTATTTCATTGTTACGACAACGAGTTTTGTTATTGTTTCATGTTTTTAAGATTTTCTTGCCATTTCTCTGTCTTGTATTTCAACAACTTATCATATCCAACCTTTTGTGCATCTTTTTCCGCTTGGTCAAGAATGGCTAGTACTTCTTCCTCGTTTTTTGCGCTTAAGACTGCTTTAGATCTCGCTTGCTCATATATTCCAAACACGCTTTGTGAGATGATACCTTCCTCACTGTCGCCTGCAGGGTCCAAATTAACGAATTCTGTCGTATTATATTGCGTTTTCCAAGTTATCTCCAACTGCCAGCGTGTCTCCCAATTCCGTTTTTCTTCAGGAAGTGTCTGTTCGAATTTACTCTTGACACCATCAACATAGACTGTGTTACCCGCCCACTGAAAATTAACGGTAGAGTCCATTACTTTTGCCAAACCTTCAGGATCACTTGTGTATTTGTCTGTAAAGATTGTAGAACCATCTTGATCCATTCCATTCCAATACAATCCTTCTGGACCCCACATCGAAACACTTTGACCTTCTGGGCCTGTGAGCCAATCAAGGAAAGCAAAGATAGCTTCAGGATCTTTGGCAGCTTTAGTAATAACACTGACATTCCAACCAAGCTGATTGTAATCGCCCGGGAAAATTTTATTCTTATCTAGGCCTTCTTTATGTACAGGCCAGATCATGATGTAACCGGCATCCGGGTCTTGTGCTTTCAGTAACGAATCTCCCATTACTCCGAACTCTGTCGGACTCGATGAAGCGAAGACCGCAATTCGACCTGTTGTAACTTTTTCCTGTACTGGATCCTTGGTTTGTGAGAATGCATCTTGTGTCATTAATTTTTCACGATATAATTTATTCGAGTATTGCAGGGACTCTCGGAAAGCTGAATCTGTAAATATCGATTTTAGTTCATTACCTTCTGGTACTGCCATCATCAGATTAAAGCGATAAGGATGATTCTCTGCAAAAGCCGATGCTAATATATCGATCCCTTCCTTTTGGCCTACTTCCAAAGGAACTACATTAGGATATTTCTCCTTCACTAGCTTCAGATATTGATACAAATCTTCAGTCGTTTCAAGTGGTGGTGAACCAAGATCCTCATAAATTTTCTTATTGACTAAGTATCCTGCATTCCCGTTAGGCTGAGAAGTGTACCAGTTCGGAAATTGATACAGCTTACCATCCGGTGAACGGAGCATGTTGAGTGTAGACTCACCGGCCCACTTTTTCAAATTAGGATATTTATCTAAGTAATCGTCCAGTGGAACTAACAAACCATTTGCGCGCATGTTTTCAATGTCAGCGCCTCGATCACCCCAAATGACATCTGGTAAATCATCTGAAACAATCATCGTATTCAATTTTTGTTTCGTGTTCCCTCCAGAATTAATTCCAGTAACATTTACCTTTTTGTCATCCTTGATCCATTTTGTCGCTAAGTCGTCTCCCCACACAGGCATGGAGTACCAATCATAGTTTCCGTAGAACGAAAATTCTAGTGGCTTCTCGCCAAGTACAATCGCGTCTCCTGCTTTGCCCCCTTCATTACTAGTATTCTCAGGTGATGGTACAGGTTTATTGGCAGAATCATTCCCTCCTGATCCGCAGCCTGCTAGCAACGATAGAACCATTAGTGCAGTAATCAAAAGCAGTAATCTAGGTCTTCTCTGTTTAGCCATTCTAAAAAAACTCCCTTCGTTTTTTCAATCTATTGGTCAAGCTTTCGCTTTGAACCCGTTAGGATTGACACTGATGCAACTGCACAAAGAGGCTATTCTTTTAATGATCCTACCAGCACACCTTTAACAAAATACTTCTGAACGAACGGGTAAACGCAAATAATCGGTAGGGTCGCAACCATCATTGTTGCCATCGAAAGTGATTTGGTTGTGACGGACTTCATTTGTGCCATGCGCCCTAAAGCAGCCGAATCCATCTGCCCCATCTGATCGCTCATAATGTTAGAATTCAGTATTTGCTGTAGCTTGGTTTGGATAGGCAACAAATCAATATTGTTGATATAAATGCTAGCAGTAAACCAATCGTTCCAATGATAGATTGCTGTAAAAAGCGATAACGTCGCTATTACAGGTCCAGACAAAGGAAGTACGATGCGGAATAACACTCCCCAATTGTTAGATCCATCGATTTTGGCTGACTCCTCTAATCCAACAGGTAATGCTAAGAAGAAGGTACGGAAAACGATCATATTCCATACACTAATTATCCCTGGGATGACCATGACCCAGAATGTATTCATGAGGCCAAGACTACGAATCAATAAGAATGAAGGGATCAATCCACCGCTAAAATACATCGTAACGATGCACATGATCATGTAATATTTACGCCCTATTAATTCTCGTCTCGACATGCCATAAGCCAATATGGCTGTCGCTAGAATCGCAAGAACCGTTCCGCTAATTGTTCTAAGTACAGATATAATAAAGCCATTCATCAACCTCTTATCTTGAAACACAATTTCATAGTTATCTAGAGTAAAGTCACGAGGCCAGAAGGTAACGCCTCCTAGAATCGTATCCGTCCCATTATTAAATGAAACCACTGCCGCATTCCAAAACGGATAAAAGGTTACAAAAGCCAATATCGTTAGTAGGAAATAGATGCTAAAGCTCAACATTTTATCTCCAAAACTCGTCCTACTCATATTTCAGCCACCTTTCCAAAGTCATATCCTCGGCTTACCATAAGCTGTTTCCAGATCTTCGAGCCACTAGATTTGCCAGAGTTAGCATTCCAACACTAATGACTGCTTTGAACAAGCCAGCCGCTGTCGCATAGGAATATCTTGAATTTTGAATCCCTATTCGATAAACATAGGTGTCTAACACATCTGAGACATCCCGTAGTACCGGATTTGTTGCTAAGAGCAAGATATCTTCGAATCCTGCACTTAATAAATTTCCAATGGCAAGAATCATAAATATGACAATGACAGGAATAATCGAAGGTACAGTAATATTAATTATTTGTTTGAGCCTACTAGCACCATCGATCGATGCAGCTTCGTATATATGTGGATCGACTCCCGCAATTGCGGCCAAATATACGATCGAACCAAATCCAATCTCTTTCCATATTCCTGTCGTAACTAAAATGCTCCAGAAGTACTCAGGTATAGCTAGGAAATTGATGGGCTCTTTAATGAGATGTACGCTTTGCAGTAGAATGTTAATGCTTCCGTTGTCCGTCGATAGTAGAGAAACTACAAACCCTGACACAATAACCCAAGACAAAAAGTGAGGTAAATAACTGATCGTCTGAACAACTCGCTTAAATGAAGCTTTTCTCACTTCGTTTAACATGAGGGCTAAAATTATTGGAGCCGGAAAACCAATGAAAAGCTTTAACAAACTGATCACAAGCGTATTTCGCATAATCGTCCAAAACTCAGGTGCATTAAAGAACATTTCGAAATGTTTGAATCCCACCCAAGGGCTATGTAAAAATCCTTTGTAAATGCTGTAATCCTGAAACGCCATTAAAACCCCATACATTGGAATGTAGCTGAATACAAAAACAAATATTAAGGCCGGTATGACCATCATTTGAATATCCCATTGTTTAAACATCCGTCTCATTAGTGAATTCGTTTTCAATTTCTGGTCTTTTTTGATTGTAATTGGAGTCACTATCTTTTCACGCCCCTTCTTTCTTGTAAATTAAAACCTTTTAACTTTAAGTTTAAAAAAATACATTAATAGTTTAAACCTTTTAACTTTCGTTTAAAAATAAAAGCCTCCTTTCAACTTCAGAAGCATACAATACCTTTTGCTGTTAAAAGAATTGTAAGCGCATAACTCACAAGTGTCAATACCCTTTTTTTAATCGTATGATGTAAGATAAATCACACAAATACTGGATGGGAGTACAACAACCCCTACAGCAGCAGGGGTTGTTGTACTCCACTCATTTCTATTCGAATCCGTAGTAAATTAATAATCTAACAGATCACAATATCTCAAACACGTTTGTCAGTCTGGTCAACTCAAAGATCTTCCGTACACTAGGATTCAATGAAGATAACTTGATGTCTCCTCCACTTTCAACACACTTCTTATACGAACTAACGATCACTCCAAGTCCAGTACTATCGATAAACTGGCATTCACTAAAATCTAACAAAAAGTTAACTTTCCCACTATTAATATAATCTCGGATGGTGTCCCTAAATTGCACTGCCTTATCTACTGTAAAAGTTTCTGGCACCTTAATTATCAATTCACTCATAGCTTACCACCCCCTCTGATTATAAAGTTCTCTACAAGACTTTCAAGATTACTTGCCGTTACACTTACTTCCTGGGCGGTATCCACAAAGTTGTTGACTGTTGCTGCCTGCTCTTCGATCGCACTGGCTACATGCTCACTATTTAGAGCCGTTGACTCAGAGATCGTGCCCATGGAATCAATCAGCTTGATGATCTGATCCGAAGTCGCTACCTCATCCTTCGTAATATCCAAGATTTCTTGTATATTTTCTGTAATTATTTCAACAGACTCAATGATGTGAACAAAAGCATGATCTGTTTCATGAACAATCTGTACGCCTTCCATTACGGCTTCAGTTGCCCCTCTCATGGATACCACAGCCATCTCGATTTTACTCATCATGCTTTGCACCAATTCTGAAATTTCATTGGCACGAGCATGGGATTCGTCAGATAACTTCCGGACCTCACCAGCCACCACGTTGAATCCTTTCCCATGTTCACCTGCTCTTGCCGCCTCAATTGCTGCGTTCAGAGCAAGCAAATTGGTTTGTTTAGCGAGCGCATTAATGGTATCTACAATGGTGGAAACCTTATCGGACATCTCATTTACGGATAACAGTATTTCCTCGGTTTCACTCGTACTGTTGTTTATAGAATCCATAGCTCTAACCGTATTTAAGACCCCCGTCCTTCCAGACTGTGCAGCTTCGTTTGTCGTTTGCGCATTACTGGTTGTCGCTAATGCTTTACTTTGAGCCATCTGTACTAAACTCGACATTTGGACCAACACCTGCGAAGCATCCACAACGGACCGATTGTTATTCTCCGCACCAGCAGCTATCTCTTGAGTACTGGAGCTAATCTCTTGAATCGACGCACTAATCTCCTCTGAAGAAGATGCGATTTCCTCAGACATCGTAGTGAGCACCTCAGAGCCCGTCCTAATCTGTTCAATAATAGCTGCCTGCTTATCGATCATCGTGTTAAAAGAATCGCTCAGTACTTGAAGTTCATCGCCAGTTCTTATTGAGGTATGCACGGTTAAGTCACCATCACCTGCTAGAGACATGGCCTTCTTGAGCTTTTCAATTGGCTTTGTAATACTTCTTGTTGTAAATAAAAAGCCGATTAACATAGCAGCAAAAATACACACTACGATAGTAACAATAGTTTCGTTACGGATACTTATAGCTGGGGCCATGTATTCATCGTAATTTGCAGTAGTTGCAACAATCCAGTTACCTGCCGGCTGAAAGGTTATAAATTTATACATCCCTTCATATGTATAGAAGCCCTCGGATGTTTTCCCCTCTTTCATTTGTTGTACAATGTCGTTCAATTGCTTATTATCAGTACCATCCAAGCTCTCTTTAAGTATCTTTTCTTTTACAGGATGGGAGATGATCAACCCAGTTCTATCGATCATATACGCATAACCGCTTTCTCCACTTTTAACTTCAGCAGCAGGGGCGGAGATCCTGTCAAAGACTATCGTTGCGATCATTACCCCCGTTGTACGGCCCCCATTCTCAAGAGGTAAGGCAATGGCTACAACTGGGTTATTCGTAGCCTTCGATACTATAACTTCACTAATTGCCTCCTTCCCTTGAAGCGCATTTTGAAAATACTCTCGATCCTTCACATTTAAATCAGGTGACTCAGAATCGCTTGTAACAAGTGCATCCCCTTCTTCGTTGACAATAAGTAGTGTTTCTATCAAATCCACATTGTCTTGTTGGACACTCGATATATATTGATAGGCACTGTTTACTAACTTGCCATTGGAAGGGTTAGCTATAAGTTGTTGAAGTGTATCATTTTTGGTGGCAATTTTGAGATAGTTGCCCGTAACATCTAATACATTTTCTACAGACTTGGCCACAGAGGTCGTGGTGTCTTTGAGCTGCTCTTCTATGGTTGATTGAATTGCTTGTGACGCTAAATTATAGGACCAAAAACCTGATATAGACAATGGAATACTTATTATTAGAAACAAGAGTATACTAATTTTCACTTTTAAACTGAGTTTCATGTTCTTCCCC
The DNA here is from genome assembly GCF_003994475.1 of Paenibacillus anaericanus. Lineage (GTDB taxonomy): Bacteria > Bacillota > Bacilli > Paenibacillales > Paenibacillaceae > Fontibacillus > Fontibacillus anaericanus. Next base: position 251,290 of record NZ_RZNY01000002.1, read on the forward strand.
CTCGATAACGTTAGAAAACCAAGTCATAAAAACACTATAATATTGGATTGCTTACATCTTTATCTATATAAATCGTATTGTTTATCATCTCCACATTATCCGATAAGCATCGAATCAGATATAAGCCCCTTCCTCCTTCATCTAGTAAGTGAAGATTATCAATCTTATCCGGAAAGGCAAGCTTCCTTATTCCATCCCCGCAATCCTCCACCTGGATCTTCAGATGCTTATCTTTAAGCATATATCTGACGTAAATTTGCTTCTTGCAATCCCGATTATTCCCATGATAGTGGGCATTCGTTATCGCTTCATGCAATATTAATTTTATATCGAAAACACATACGTCTAGTCTCAGATCTTGGATGATTTCATCAATAATATAGCAATGATGCTCCAAACAGCAGAGTATTACCTCCTTTTGAACGGGCTCCATGATTCCTCCTTTTTGTCACCTTATATTCAAACTCAGCCATGTACAATCGTCCTGCAAAGGAGTATTGACAATGCTATCTCGTAAATACTCAAAATCACAACTCAATTCATCAGCATCATCTAAGAGGTCCATTCCATCACTGTAAAAACAGAATCTATCCCCAGAATCAAAATAAATGATTACTTCATCAAATTCACTATTGTCAAACATGCCAAGCGGTGCACCTTTTACGGTCATCCTTTTTCCGTTTTGATCCTTAGGCTTATATATAAATTCGTTAATACCAGCCCCAGAGGCTTTGAGTCTTCCTTCGCGAAAGTCTAAATTAAAGCAGCAAACAGCTACATAATCCTCTTCCAAATACTGCGTTGCCTTATGATTTAAATCCTGCAAAAGTAATACGGGATCCTGCGTAACGAGTAAACTGTCCATGAACAATACCCGCATCGCGGAAATATTAAGAGCTGCCGTGATCCCTTTGCCAGTTACATCACCGATAATTCCAACCACTTGCTCTTCGTTTATCTTGTGAAAAATAAAGAAATCACCACTAAGTGTTGCTGCGGGTACATATAACTTCTGTAAGTCCACCCTATTCTCCAAAGGAAACGGTGCCGCATGACGATGCTCCTGAAGTCGTACAGCCCTTTCTATTTCCACTTTACTTTCTGTTATATCTCGCAACACCAGTTGCGTGGCCTTTACTTCCTTGTAAATGATCGGAGCTCCCGAAATCTCAAGATCGAAGATCCTCCGATCATATCGGATAAAGCGCTGCTCCATGCGAAAGGTTTCTTTTGCTTTGGTGTGGAACTTGGTTATAAAATTGTGGTACACATCACTAGTTATGTAATCTTCACTGAAAAAAGAGTCTACTCTTTTGCCTATTAGTTCATCCTTCACTTCACCAAATAGGACTTCAGCTTGGTTATTCACAAATAAAATGATCCCTCTGCTATGTACCAGGATCGGTTCAGGACATAGTTCCACCAAACCCCTATATCTCTCTTCACTTTCCTTCACCATAAGCTCTGACTTAACCCTCTCACTGATATCATGAATGACAGAATAAATGCATTTTTTCCCAAGCATCGTAATCAAACCTGTATGTATTTCCACATCAACCATTCTTCCATTTGCTAATCGGTGTCTATCCATCACTACCTGATTACCACTGTGTTTACCTTCGGGTAAAGCCTTCTTTATAAAGTCGTTAGGTTCATTAGGTTCCTCATCTTGATTTATAATCAAATCGGAAATATGAAGTGCCCTGAATTCCAAAAGCGAATATCCATAATAGGCACAAGCAGCTTTATTAGCATCTACAATGCTACCTGAGCGAGAATCCACGAGCAATGTAACAAGATGATTGTTTTCATAAATACAGCCATAATGCTCCATACATTGTGCGTGACTTGGAGAATGAACCAAGTTTTTACAATCCTTATCATTTGTCATTATCATAACCCTCACAATTATTTTTAACTTACAGATCATTCCATTATTTAGCCCATCAATTATACCTAATTCGAGAATCAGAAAGCTATGACTTTCGACATGAAAACACATAAAAGCGTAAATATTGTCGAATATTTCAAAATGTGTCCCTATTTGATAAATTCGACTAAGTCAGGGCAACTATTTGACTATAGCGGAATGCCCGATTCATACAATTTACTCACTCGCCATGACCAAAAAAAAAAAGACATTAACGAATGTACATTCGTTAACGTCTTCCTAATCCAAATCAGGTTCCGCAAAAAGTTTGATAAGGTATTGAAGAAACCGCAGGCAGTGTCGAGTAGTCATCCTGATCCGAAGCGTATGCGTATGGATTCGAGAGAACTCCAAGAAGACGCTCCATTACACTGAAATCTCCTTCATTCACCGCCGCTTCTAGCGCTTCCTCTACCCGGTGGTTACGCGGAATTATCGCCGGATTGCTACTGCGCATTAGCTGCTGCGAAGCGTCTTTCGATTCCTTCTGCCTGCCCAATCTTACCTGCCATAACTCATGCCACTGATTAAATTCCGGTGTTTCAAACAGATCCGAATCTTCCAACTCCTCTAAAGTTAAGGCACGGAAGGTATTCGTATAATCTGCACGATACTTGTGCATCAATTCAAGAAGACCATCAATAAGAGATCCATCCTGGTGTTCTTCGTTAAAAATGCCCAGCTTCGCCCTCATACCTGAGAGCCAACTCCGATAAAAGATCTCTTTGAAATCTTCAATTGCCTCTTCGGCAATTTTGATAGCCTGCGCCTGATCGTCATGTAGCAGCGGCAGAAGCGTCTCAGCAAATCTCGCGAGATTCCAAGCCGCAATACCCGGCTGATTACGATAGGCATAACGACCCTGATGGTCAATAGAACTGAATACCGTCTCAGGATCAAAAACATCCATGAAAGCACAAGGACCATAATCAATCGTTTCTCCACTAAGTGCCATGTTATCAGTATTCATCACTCCGTGAATAAAGCCGACCAGCTGCCATTTGGCAATTAGCTCAGCCTGACGATTAATCACTTCTCGAAGCAGAATAAAATAACGGTTCATATCTGTATCAGTGTCAGCTTCCGAATAATGTCTCTGCAAAGTGTAATCAGCCAGAGCTCGGAGATCCTCAATCGTACCCCAAGCTGCGGCGTATTGGAAGGTACCGACACGTAAATGACTGGCGGCTATACGGGTCAAGATAGCACCCTGTTGCTCGTTTTCCCGGATTACCGAGTCACTACTAGTTGCCACCGACAAGCTACGGGTGGTAGGAATACCAAGCGAATGCATGGCTTCGCTGATGATATATTCGCGAAGCATTGGCCCAAGTGCGGCTCGGCCATCCCCCCCACGAGAATATGGCGTTCTTCCAGCACCCTTAAGCTGAATATCTACTCGCGCGCCACTTGGAGTGATTTGTTCACCAAGTAACACTGCTCGGCCATCTCCTAACATGGTGAAATGTCCAAATTGATGTCCTGCATAAGCTTGAGCAAGAGACACCGTGCCTTCAGGAACTTCGTTACCAGCAAGCACATTTACACCCTCAATACTTTGCAGTGCTTGACTATTCAACCCTAGAGATGTTGCCAAAGCATCATTAAGAATGATCAACTTAGGTAATCGTACAGGAGCAGGCTTTAGCCTTGTAAACAAAGATTCCGGCAGCCTAGCATAACTGTTGTCAAAGTTCCATCCTATATTTATCTTCTCCGTCATAATATCTCCTTTTGGTAATCATCGGTCTAATACTTCATTACCTAAGAATAAATTATGTTAAAATTTAATGCAAATCCGCCTTATTCCACCCACTCAACCACTTGCTCCGCGGATTGACGTGTCTTTTCCGATGGCTCATGTAATCTGTATCCAAAAGCAGCCATAACAGAAACACCAAAATGTTCGAGGTCCATGATTCCTTCTGCTACTAATAATTCGTTTATTTTCGCTCTGTTAAACCCTTCAATTGGGCAAGAATCAATTCCAATCAAAGCGGCAGCAGTCATCATGTTACCTAATGCAATATAAGTTTGGCGACAAGCCCACTCGAACATCACTCTCGGATCATCTTCAACTGCAAAACTAGTTTTCAAAAAATGATCATACGTTGTCTGCTTCCCCAGTGCAATATCGGATGGCAGCTTCTGGACATTCTCCATCATGTCTTTAATATATTCAGAGCTTGCGACCATATCATTAGGTAATCTCGACAGAATGACCATGAAATGACTCGCCGTTGGTAACTGCCTTCTAGCGCCTGTTGCAAACTCCGCTAGCTTAATTCGAATGTCCTGGTTTTGCATAATAACAAATTTCCAAGGTTCAAAACCATATGAGCTTGGAGATAAACGACCTGCTTCTAATATGTAATGAAAGTCGGCATCACTTATTTTCTTATCTGGGTCAAAATCTTTCGTTGCATGTCGAAATTGAAAAGACGATAGAATTTCATTTTTCTTAAGCTCTAGATCACTCATTTTTTATAAACTCCTTCATTATTATGTAGTCATGGTGTAACTTCTCGTTTATAGGAATCTCTCCTTCATCCCACTAATATAGTGTAGGAGAGAAGGGCGGGATTTACATGGGTAATAAAACCGGTGAAGAGCAGTGGGCTATCTTCCTAGCCGCAATCTGCGGGCAGACCTATTCACAATTTTCGAATTCGGATGGCTCGTTCGTCGTTCCATTGAATTATGTGGTCTGTGATACTATTCAAGCAAAATCCATCAACAACGTATGGGAATCCTTCGGGTTTATTCTGGAATCTCCGCAAGAGATTATTATTGCCTTTCGAGGAACCAGCTCTACTCCCAATTGGATATCTAACCTCATCGCCTCACAAAAGAGATTCAAATATATCAAAGAAGATTGTCTTACGCATCGCGGCTTCACAGACATCTATTCTTCAGCTCGCAGTGAGATTATCTCTGCACTCTCTAAGTTATCTCCTAGTAAGACATTATACATTACAGGGCATAGTCTCGGAGGTGCACTAGCTACATTATGTGCTATAGATATTGCAGCCAATACCCATTATACCTCACCCAACTTGTTTACATATGGGTCCCCACGTGTAGGCGATCCAGCCTTTGCGAAAGTTTTTTCCAAGTATGTGCCAAATAGCTACCGCATCGCCAATCCCTTTGACATCGTAACACATGCTCCCCCATCCATCTACAAACTACCCAATCGGGACAAAAAGTACTATTACAGTCATGTTCAGACCCTCTCATCGCTGTCTTTCCAGAATGGATCCGTTAGCGGCAATCATATTATCAGTAGTTATTTCAAGGAGCTTGCCAAGCTCCAGCCTCGATTTACCGAACTATTATGTGCGACGAACCCTGGATTCTGTCCACTCGTTGATTCGAAATCACAAGAGTAATGTCAATGTAAGTTTAGAAAGATCAGGCTTGGATCCCCGTTATATCAGACTTATCAGACTTACGAGAGAAATTGAAAAATCCTTCATCAATATGCTCAGTGGCAGGGAGGTTGCGAGAAACTTTATCGAATGACCAATATAATCCTACTAAAAGAACTGCTGCTCCACACAGGGAAATTACCGTAGCACTATTTAGCCAAATACCTAAAGTACCACCTATAAGACTACCTAAAGGTAATGCAATTCCACTTAGTGCCATAGTTGCTGAAAAGATAAGACCTAAATATTGTTGTGGTACCCCCTTTTGTACGACAGTATTAATAATTACGTTAACGGCTCCTCCTGGAAACCAGGCTAAGCCATAAACAAGGATGGTCACCCAAAGCCAAGGACTATAAATACTGAGACACCAAGCTATTCCTGATAGTATGTAAGCGAGAGAATATAACCTCCCCAAACGTATTCGTTCGAGTTTTAAGAAGGGAGCACACAGAGCACCAACCAGACTTCCCAGTGCTTGTGCCATCAGTAAAATCCCATAAATACCAGCACCACCAAGATAATCACTATACATAGGGAGCACACTGAAAGTCGCTCCTCCAGCCGCATTGATGATAATGACACCAAAAAGAAGCTTGGAAAGCGGCGTTCTAACCAGCAACCGTATCCCATCCATCAAATCTGAGAAGTATCGATTCATATGAGTTGTAGTCTTGACTGAAGAATTAGTCTCGGAATGGATTCGTGCTGTAGGCTTAATACGAAGCTGACTAAATATAATTGCACCGATAAAAAAACCAATTGAATTCCAAAGATATATAGATACCGCACCCAATATACCAATAAGAATACCAGATACAGCATTACATGCCACGTCGATCCCCTGATATGCAACTGAAAATAGTGAATTACCTTGTGTTAGTTGTCTCTTCTCCAAAATCTTTGGGAGAGCAGACATCTGTACTGGATATACCCAAGTATTGCAAGTTGTAAGTATGGGTGTAATGATCAAAACTAAACCAACAGATAAAAAACCGAAATAGGATGCAATAGGAACGATAAGTAATATTATCCCTTGAATAAGTTGACTATATACTAGCACTCCACGGATGGAAATACGGTCTATGATCGGTCCAGAGAGTAGTTGAATGATCTTCGGTATAATAGATAGAAAACCTGCTAATCCCGTATATAAAGTTGAACTACTTAGATCATATACTAGCCACATGGCTGCTACAGCGTATAAACTATCCCCTATATTCGTTAGGATTCTGCCAATAAACATGAGGGAAAAATTTCTGTTTCTAAAAATATCCACGTAATATCCCCTATTATCTTTATATTTTTTTCTTCTAAAATTAATCAACAGACAACATTTTTATCCCGACCGCGAACTCTTTAACATCTTCACTAGTTGATTCAGAAGTACTTCCAACCCATTTTTCTAATAATTCCTTGAATTCTAAAGTCAGTTCTTCTTGCTGCGAAGGTGTGAGAAATAATCGTAAACTTAGCATCGTTCGAGAAGATACGTCTGAGTCTGAATCTTCTGCCAATAATGGATCAATGAATTGGTTGCCATTCGTGTTAAACCATTTCGATTTAGCCAAATAGTATTTCTCAACGATCCCCCCCTCCGTCCGTGTGTCCACAAGATCGACAAGTCCACCTTCATGCAATTTTTTGATATGGTAATGAGTACTTCCTGGGGATTGTTGTAGCTCTACAGCAACCTGTTTTGCCGTCTTGGCCGAATTTTGTAGACAACTAATGATCTGGATTCGCTTAGCACTGCTAAGTAATTTAGACTGCTCGACTGAAATATTGACTAATGGAATTGAATTGGATGATTTGGAATGCACTTTTATTTCCCTCCATATGTTTAGAATATAACCACACGATCTAATTTTATAAGTCATTCTAATTAATTAGATCGTCTTTATTTATCATATATTGAAGTCCATATTCTGTAAACTAAATTTCTGTAAAAAATAACAATACGTCACAAAAAGGCTGCTGGATAATTCTCCAGCAACCCTTTGTCTCCTTGTATCTTTCAAGATAAATTAATATACCTTCGCATGAAATGATGCGCTTATCTCTTGTTTTTTTCTTATTTAGAATCACTCAGGTGATCATACGATGAATCATACGTCCACTTCAGGCCATTGTCCTTACTCGAGAGGTAAATGGTACCTATTGTGTTCCCCTCTTTACTGAGCAGAATGGGATATAATCCTTCTTTTCCACCCAAAATAGGTGAAAGCGGCGTTTTTTGATATTCATTGAAGGTTTCTGGAAGGGATACCGCGAGCTTTTCCCATGTCTGCCCGCTATCCTTGGTCCAATAAATAACAGGTCCATTATCTTCATAATATCTAAAACCCAAGAACCCGATATCCTTGCTTGCAAAACCTGCCCCGGTTAAACGTTCCGCATATAAATCGTTTGGATTCCCAAGCTCCTTCCATGTCTTCCCGCCGTCAGAGGTCTGGTATACATAATTCAGCGAACGTCCCACACCAGCAGAACCCCCTGATACCATCCAGCCATTTTGTTTGTCTGTAAACCCGATGAACTTTGCATCATAACCCATTGCGCCTTCTATGGTGTAGTTATTCCACGATTCTCCTATGTCGTCACTGATTAATACATGAAGCGGGGATGACTTCCCATCTGCAAATCCGTATACTATAGCGGTTTTATCCTCGGAAATATAAAATCCAGTATCCGCTCTCCCCATCCCAAGAACAGTTCCAGTCGTATCAAGTTTTAAAGGAGTTTGGGCCTCAACCTTCCCATCCCGATAGGAGACAGAGACATTTCCATTCTCGTCCATCGAATACGCATTCCCCGCGTCATGTGCTATAACTTGTTCACCGTTAGAGCTGTAAGAATAGATTGTACCTGGTTTGAACGCCGGGTCTGGAGATTGAGCGTTCAATTTTGTACAGGCAGCTAGTATTGCTGCCACTCCGACCACCATTAAGACTGCAATAAACGCACCTATTCCATTTCGTTTTTCTTTCTTACTTTAAATACTACCGAGTCGCTGTTTCATCGAGTATTTCCTCCTGCAAAATTTGTTGACAAAGCTACATACCGTGAAGCACTGATTTGCATAACTGACAAAATCACTTCACAATATCTCCTCTGTTACACTGCACTTTGCTTTTTATTGGAAAATGTATAACAGCTTAGACGCTTATTTACAGCCAAGGTTGCTATAATGAAATATAAGATGAAAGATGAATTCTGATCTCATGGCTATGACCCCACAATAAACAAGCCATCCCCTTCGCACTACCTACGGGGATGGCTTGTTTATTTATGCTTCATTGTGCCTAACTATACTGTGCTGCTCCCACTTCTCTCAGAGCTCCGCAATCCGCTGCTGAATGCGTGGAAACAGCCCAAAGGCATTCTCGTAAAATACTTTCTCATGATGCTGCTCAGGCACAAGCCTGCGGATGAATTCCGCATACAGGTCAATTGGCGCAAGCGGCCAATCGGTTCCGAACAGCATTTTTTCGTAATGATCGGAGTACACCAGCGCCCGGCGAAAATGGTCCATGAATAAGGGCTCGTTCATAAACCGCTCAAAATGGGGCCGATCACCGACTACGAGGCCGGACAAGTCGGCATAGACGTTCGGATTTTTGGCAACCACTTCGGCAGCGTCCATCACCCAGGGATCACCCAGATGGCAGATCATAAAGTTCACGCCGCGCTGTTTGTAGGCTAATTCATCTACGGTAAGTGGATGCGAATACTTGAGCAATCCATTCATCGAGTACGTATCGCCGGTATGAATGACTACAGGCATGCCGTACTTAGCAGCCAGTTCATAGATTGGTGTATAGATTTTGTCATAGACGTAATGATGATAGTACCCGGCATACAACTTAATTCCCGCTACCTCGGGAGCTTGCAACCGTGCTTCGATTCGGTCCAACTCCTCCAGGGTTTGCTTTCCTATGAGCTTGTTCGGATTGATGCCAACGCATTCCATTAAGAACGGGGGAACACTGTCTTCCAAGTCAAGGCCCATCGGATTGGGTGAAGTGGAGTCAGGAAAGGCACCCTTTATCTGCTCTGTGACCCCCATTCCAATGCCGAGAACGACGTCATTCTTGTCAAACTCAGCCTTGAGGCCAGCAGCGGTGTAATCGACTTTGGACTGATCAATCGCTGTTTGATGAAAGCTATCGATGTCCGACAGATGAATATGAATGTCAATGATCGGCATGTGTAGACTCCTTTTCGTTAGTTGGACTGGCAAAGGTCAGCTTCAAAAGTCCACGAACATCCTCTGGTGTTAAAGCAATCTCCCCCAAGATCAGGAATGTCGGCTGTGTCCAAGCGGTTTCTCCACTCAGAAGTGGAAGATGATGATTCACACCGTGAGTGAACACTTTATTGTTTACATACACCGAAGCCTTCTGATTGGGATAACTATTCACAATATGCAGCAGATCCTTACGCGAAGCCGCACCGATTCGCATGATCCCCTTGGAATCAAGATGGGTCTCGACCTTCCCAAGGAGGAACTTGCCTTCCTCGGGAAGGTCCATCCATCCTTCGCCAAAGACAGCTGAAGGCTTGAAGTAACTATCCTCCGATAACGAATACTGCGGCAGGACCAATCCAGTTCCGTTAGTCACCGAATGCATCACACTAAGAACAGGGACACCGGGGAGCATAAGATAATGCTGATGGATAGTAATTCCCCGGTTCGCTTCCTGTTTCTCGATGGAAGTAGTTATTCGTAGTCCTTTCCAGACATTGCCGTGAGCATCAATCCGCTCCGCCCAATCCACAGTTCTTGGCTCCTGCAACCGACTAAATCCACCCATGCCTGGAATTCCCACGCTGAGTCCACCATGCCAAGGATTCCACCAGGAACGCGGTACCGCTTCCGGATAGGAGCTGTCCAGCCATTCTTCTCCATGATACTTTAGGGAATGAACGAAACTCCCGAACTCAGGGTCAGCGCCTATAGAGAGAACTCCGTTGCTCACCGTATAAATGGGACCAGCAGGTCCTTCTATCATCTCGCAAGTGACGGTCGTTTCCGATTGAGGGAACCAGAGACCCGATCGCTCCTGAACTCGATCTTCTCCGCAATAGACAATCCGGACCTTTCGGCCGGATTCGCGGTGTCCCGGCGATGCCGTTTCCTCGGCAGAGAGTTCAAATCCCGCGGAGCGCAAATCCTGCTCCCTTTGCAACTCAATGTCAGCGGCCTTCAACTCTGCACCACCATCATTTTGCACAGATAGTTCGAGACTTCCAGCGAGTGGAATCATCTTTCGTTCAATTAGTTCTGCATGAAGGGGCCCCGCCGCAAAGAGATTTCCACCGCCGAGTGTTAATTCAAGATGATCATCCAGTACTGGAATGACAGAATTCCGCTGTTTCCGGGCGAAGGAACGGAAGTCCGACCACTTAGTGAAGGTGTTCAGAGCAAACACAGTCGTCTTTGTCCGTACAATATCTCCGGCGGATATTCGGCCAAGATTATGCTCCAGTCCAAGCGGGTATTCCGGGCGAAGCAGCTTCAGAGAAGGGTCCCAGCAGATTCCGCATGTGACGTTCTGTTCCTTGCAGAACAGCCAGTTCTCTGTGATCTGTGCACTGTCCCAATGACTCGGGTCACCGGAGTAAGCATCTTCCATGTCTACGAAATGGCCTTGATATGGCAAGATTAGCCGCTTGCCAAAGAATCCAAAATTCGTCAGCAAATACACGTTCTCTTCCAGCGCTTTGCTGCTGGTATTGTAGATCTCGTGATGAAACTCAGCGATTCCGTTTGCAAACAACTTGGCCACTGTTTTTATCTCCAGCCCTGGGAATTCTTCCGATTCGTAGAGGGCTTCGAGAACCTGGCTCTCCCCTTCCGAATAGATCTTCACTTCTTTGGCGTGCTTCTTGGAGAATTCTTCTGCGAACGGTTTGCCTAGCTTCGGATAGGTCCACCAGAAATTGTGGCTAGAACCAGGATATTCAATCCATATTCCATTGTCGATCTTGCTCAGATGAAGGGAGAATGCGCCGTTCACGGCGACCCATTGATCCCCGACTTGCCCACCAAAGCGGCCATACGTTCCTTTCATTAAGACGGACAACTTGCTAGTGAAGGAAACCGCCTTCTGTCCAGCCGGAACGGCTATCACTTCAACATCTCGTGAATATAGTCCGAATGCCCGCAGGGTAAAGGGAACCGGGACAGAAGCTTTACTCTTCGCCGGAACTGTGAGGCGTACCTTACGATCTGCCCATTCCAAGAATTCATCCTCCGGCAAGTCAAATGCGAACTCCGCTTCCGAGGTAAAATTATTCTCTACGTTCAGGTACAATTCGGCCGAAAGGCCCGAATACAGCTCCCGAGTTAGCAACTCTATCTTCATCTTGGCTGGAAATTTAGGAGCGACGCCAATGCGAAACTCTGCTCGCTTGCCACCGATTATCCATTTACTCATAACAACGGGGTGGGTCTTCTTATCGTTCTGCTCCTCACGAACCGAATCAAGCTCAAAATCACCCTCGACAATGACCTTTTCTCCTGGAGCGAGAGTTATAGCAGCAGATAGAGCAAAACGGATATTTTTATCGTTCTGTCCTTTGATCTCAATTGCCAGCTCAGATGCCGAGCGATTCTTGATGCAATAGCGAATCTTGTAAGTGGGACCGAACACTAGATCATGATCGTCAATCTCAGTGGATATTTCATAGTCGGGCGTATCAAGAGCGGTTAGCCCACGACCAGTCTTCTCGAATTCTGCACGTAAGGAGAGTTCTCCCTTTTGCCAAGTGTAATCAAAGAAATCAAAGCCACGCTCCGAGCGACCATCCGGCTGAATAGGGAGTTCCCGGGTGCTGTCTGCGTACCAATCCAGCTCCTCAAAATAAGGAGCTAGCGCTTCAGTTTGCAGAACGGTTGGAATGAAGTTCATCAGATGGACGTAATCTTCATTCTTTTCCCAGAAGAACCCGCATTTCTTATACATCGGCACAGCCTTGGTGTTCCCCGCCCAAGTGAATAGATCTAGCCGTGGCCAGCCTGCTTCGACTGTTTTGCGGACGGCATTTAATATCAGATTACGACCGACCTTGTAGCCATGATAATCCGGACGCACATTTAACAACGGTACATACAAGGCCCCTTCGTCATGACGATAGTGAGCGAAACTGCAGAAGCCCACTACCTCTTTGCCTTTGACCGCGAGAAACACATGAAGATTGGACGAAATCTCCATCTCTCTGCGCACGGTGTCCTCAGTTCTCTGGTTGGCACCTCCGCCCCAGCTTTCGTTGCTACGATTCCACATCTCAGCGACCGCCCCAGCGTAGGAAGGATCATATTCGATAATCTGGATTTGTTCGGCATTGGCATTTCCTGTCATGCACTCATCTCCTTAGCATCATCTAAATGTATGTATTAGATATAGCTGCACCATATTACTTTATCTGCATTAGCTCCAACATCTGATATCTTCATAAAATTCAATATCATATTTATTTTATCATCACCAATATGTTTTCCGTTATCAGCATTATAAAATTGAACAATCTCTACCTTATACAACCCATGTTTCACTTCAATCCTATTATTTGGTCAATTTTTGTCTGGAATAATACGATCTCTGAATAAAAAGCTCCCATAGCACGAAACTGCGGGAGCTTCTATAAATAACTGATTCACACGATTATCCCACCAAAGACAGGTTCTCATAATCCGCAACTCAGCTATACCCATTAAATAAGAAATTACTTAATCCTGATCGTTTTTTCTATAGCCTTCTTTAATGAAAATCCCGCACGGTTCCAAGACAAATTTAGCGCGTCATGCCGAGCTCGTTGCCCTTTCAACTTACATAATAGAGGATTCTCATAGGCTTTTCTCATCTGCATTTTTAAACTTCCAATATCCGGTTCCGCCCACAACTGTCCCTTTTCCGAGAACAAATGGCGAAATTGGCGTGAGATTGATGATTTTCGATTCATGCCGATGATCGGGGGGCGCATTTTATATTGAACTAGGAATGAATTATTACTTGTTAGGAAATCCATATGCCCCCCCCATCCAGTTGTTATTACAGGGACGCCGCTGGCTAACGATTCTAGAAACGGCAAACCCACTCCTTCGCCTCGCGTAGGAAGAACAAAGGCATGCCCCTGCGCATAAATGCTTCTAAGAGAATTAGAATTTAAATGTTGGGCAATGATCTGAATAGGGGCTGTACTCTTACGAATGTTTAGCCTATCTTTGTAAGCTTGTATTCGGTTGCGAATCCAGCGTTCATTCTCATAAGATGCATATCCATTAGTTTTGATGATCAGTAGGACATTATCGGTAGCAGTAAACTCTTCCCAATATGCTTTAAGTAATGCTTCAGGATTTTTACGGTGCTGAAATCCGAATATAGATATAAAAACGAATTTATCATTTGTTTTTTTTGAAGGCTGTTTCTTCATTCTAGGAGTGAACTTCCGAGCATTCACCCCATGAGGAACAATATATACGGGAATTCTAATTCCGCTATTACGCATCGCCTGCTTGTTCTGTAGTGAAGGGACACATACGGCATCAACTTGATTGATCGGTTTGATCCATCGGCTAGGGATACGGGTTGTCTCCCAGACGGTGTTAATGATAATCGTCTTGAACTGCTCTCTTTCTTTCCTTATATTGAGAGTATTTGGGGAGTAATGATAAATTAACACCTTTTGCTTCTTTGAAGTTTGGGGTTCTCGGCTTCTCACTTCTCTAACCGTAGTATTCACCCCTTGCTGTCTCAAAGCCTTAACGTACTCTCTACTGGCTATTCCAAGACCAGAGGCTCTATTGACAGGTCCTTTCCATACGACTTTATAGGAGGAGGTTTTATCTTTCTTATTTGCAGGTATCAAAATATTTATTTTTGTTCTGCTTGATAAACGCTTGGTTATGGCAGGCACATCTTCAGCTCCTTTAATAAAAAGTACTGAATTATGATATGCCTGTATTGAACAAAAGGAATGGTCATCTATCTATAAGACGAGAACCTTGATTCAATCCCCTTCTCGGATATATCAAATTGCTAGAAATGAACGCTACTGCCTTTCTCCGTATTTCCAATGGTCTTCAATATGTCTGCTACTATTCCTCTACTTAGATAAGTTACTTTCCTTTGTTCCAAAACTTCTTCGTATGTACCGTCATCCTTTATTTTATTGTGCCTGATAATTAAGTAGCCCTCTTGACACTTAGGACATTGCCCTATTTTAAAATTATATCTAATATTCTCACATAACTCATTATCAATTTGTTTCTGTTGTTGGATACGATCAGAAAATCGATAAACATTGTCATCATGTATGGATTGGTTTAAATCAACCATGATCGAGTCGTAATCCACTTCATCAATCTCAAAAAGTTCATGCTCTTTTAAATAAGCTCGTTGACAGGATTGACAGTGGTTCTTACTGTCACTTAACATACTTCCACCAAACAAACTTCCAAGTATAAAACCTAAACCTTGTACTACTAGATTAAAAGTACTCATGGTCCTTCCCGATTCAAAAGTAAGGCCCCCATTCACATTACTTCTTGACGAGATCGATACACTAGAATTGTCGAGTTTATTGGAATAATAATTATAAAACGTCAATGGCTCGTTACTATCATTTAGAGAATAATTACTAATATGTTCTCCTTGCAATCTATGATTAACCACATTATCAGCAGATACATAGGTTATCATATATTCTCCATACTCAATACCAACCATAGTTATTAATGCCAAAATAACTCCAAAAAGATAGTTTGTTTTTACTAACTTTTTCCCCATTTTCATAACCCCGTGGTAATAACCGAACGCAGCAAGTCCACCTAAGGCTAAACTGCCTGCGGGGATAATAAATAGAATTGTTAAGCTATGTACTTTAAAATTAAATAAAGATATAGAAAGTAATGCAATAAAAATCGATGCTGCTGTAGTCAATAAACCAAAAATCTTAGCCATTATCAAAATCTCCTCTATGTATCAGTTCTCCCATAAGTCGACAAAATTCTTCTTTTCCCTCCTTCTATTTACATAATATTCCCAATGAATTATATTCAATTAATTTAAATCTATCTATAGGACGAAAGGCCTTGATTCAATACCCTAATCAAAAATAAACCTGTCTAGACATAACAAAAATGCCCCTCTACCAGTGTGCTGGTGAGGGGCATGGAGGCCCACGGTCTCTCGAACAATTTGATTATTTCTATCCAAATTCTAGGAAGACTGTATACCTTCAAAAGCTATGGTCACCAAATTCTTAATGAACGTATCATCTATCTGTTCACCTGTTAGTAAAAGTCTGTAGAAAACAGGCCCGTAAATTAGATCGATAGTTAATTCGATATCAAGCGTTTCCTTCAGTTCTTTCCGTTGAACTCCCCGTTCCAGAAGAAGCCGCGCTTCAAGACGACGAGGATTAAAGTATCTGCTGCGGTAAGCTTCAGCCAGCCCCTGATCAAATTGTCCCTCACCTATCAGCTCCGTGATTATTTTACCTTCCCGGCTTGTCAGAAATTGGGCTAAATTTGTAGCATGAATTAATATATCGTTAAATACTGAACCCGTATCGGGTACGGGTAGCCTTGCGGCAGCCGCAGACATAAATCCATCCATAACAACGGCAGCCTTATTGGCCCACCATTTATATATGGTGGCTTTGCTGACCTGAGCCCGTTCGGCAATTTTATCAACCGTGACAGCCCCGAAGCCGATCTCCAGCAGCAAGTCATAGGAAGCGGCAAGAACAGCCTTTTCGGCTTCCGCGTTACGGGGACGCCCTCTTTTGGTATTCAAAGTAATTCCTCCTTATTAATGAGTCAGCAGTACGATGTTCAGATAAATACTATACGTACATTATACAAAATATTTAACGGTGAAGAAAATGAAAAAAACTATTTACAATACTGAACGACCAGTATATTATATGAATATAAATTATTGAACTGTACGTACAGTATTTATAATGAGGAGGAATATACATGGAACTCGAACGGGAAATTACATCCGCTGTTAAAGAAACACAGGCTCAGTCTAAAAGTAAATCAACTCCCAATTGGATCATGATGTTGCTAGCAGTATCATGCGGTATTATCGTTGCCAACCTTTATTATGCTCAAACTCTGGTAGGGCCTATTAGCATCGCAATGGGTCTCTCCCCCAGATCAGCAGGTTTAATTGTGACATTGACTCAGGTAGGTTATGTTTTGGGTTTGCTCTTTATCGTTCCGCTCAGCGATATTATCGAGAATCGGCGTCTGACTGTTGTGTCATTAATTATGGTTGTTGGCGCATTGGTTGCAGCAACTCTAGCTCCCAATTCGCTGATATTTCTAGCTGCGTCCCTATTGATCGGGCTTGGATCAGTAGCCGCTCAAATTCTGGTGCCATATGCCACCTATTTAGCCTCTGAAAATCAGCGCGGCCGTGTTGTAGGCAATGTAATGAGCGGATTGCTACTGGGAATCATGTTTGCCCGGCCGATTGCGAGCTTTATCACTGATCTTTGGGGTTGGCAGGCAGTGTTTACGCTCTCGGCGGTGCTGATAACTCTTTTGACAATACTATTGTCCCGTGCTCTTCCTGAACGCAAACCCGTACCTACCATGAATTATGGTCAATTATTAGGCTCACTAGTTACCCTTTTAAAAGCAACGCCTATTTTACGCCGCCGGGCGATTTATCAGGCCTGTTTATTTGGGGCTTTCAGTCTTTTTTGGACAGTCGTTTCTTTACGGTTAACCGATCACTTTCATTTATCACAGCAAGGCATTGCTTTGTTTGCCCTTGCCGGTGTCGCTGGAGCTGTCGCCGCACCTGTTGCCGGGAGATTGGCTGACAGAGGTTTGTCTCGTTTGATGAGCGGTCTGGCAATTACTATTGCATTTCTGGCTTTTGTAGTGTCCTATCTTGTTCAAGGCAATTCAAACACGGCTCTCATCCTGCTAGTTATTGCTGCCATTCTGCTGGATATGGGGGTATCGGGAAGTCTTGTACTTGGTCAACGTGCCATTTATTCACTGGGAGGTGAAACGAGAGGCCGGCTAAACGGATTGTTTATGGCCATTTTCTTCGTGGGAGGAGCCCTTGGATCATTCATAGGCGCCTGGTCTTACGCTTACGGGGGCTGGATTTTGACCGTATTGCTAGGAATGAGTCTGCCGATTCTAGCCATGCTGTACTATTTCACAGAGAAAAGAACGGCATGATTAATAGCTACGATGAGAAAACATGATTTGCCACAGATAATTTACTCTTAGAAATGTAATCAGGGGATGTCCCAAAATCCATTAAGAATGGTAGGACATCCTTTCAAAAAAAACAGCATTATTGGTGATAGCATAAATTGTTGTATAGTTATTCAATCAACTTCAGCTCTTAAGAATAAATCGCCAAGCGCCGCATTCAGATCGGTATGATCCTCTGCTATTAGCCATACTTCAGGGATGATAAGATAATGGCATGAACTGCCTTGTAGATAACTGTAAATAATTTGCGCTTGATCGATTTCATCTCGGGTAACTTTGCTAGAGAGTGATGCACTTTCCACCTCAAAATAGCGCAGAATCAACGCTTTGACTCTTGCAGTTTGCTCCTCGTTCACAGAATCATTAACCGTGTATTTTTCGCTAAAAAGAACCGTATTTCGTTTAATGAGAAACAGTTTGACCCTATCTTCGCTTAAATACTCAAGGATCACAATGTTGCGGTTTTCCTCAGTGAAGCCAATCACCTTCTCTTTGTTCAGAAGGAAATTCACTGCTGCAATATAGTCCCTATATTTCGCTGCTCTCTCAAAATCGAATTGCTCAGCCGCATCTAGCATGCTTTGTTCCATTTCTTCGTACAAACTTCGATCCGTATCACCAAGCAAACCCATCAGGCGATCCATGATCAAATTGTATTTAACAATTGCTTCTCCCCCTATACACATCCCTAGACATAATCCTAATGAATAGTTCAAGCAAGGAGTATTCGTATTAGCAGAAAAAGAATGATTACAGGCAATTTTATAACATTCTTCAATTCCTTGAATCGCTTTTTCCACTGCATTCTTGTTAGCTGTATAGGGTCCAAAATGTACTTGTTCCGGATTATCGGACATAGGATTGTTGGTTATTTCTATTCGACGTAATCCGCCCGTTCGCTGTATCACAATGTAGGTGTAAGCAAGCGGGTTTTTCATCTTCCTATTGTACATTGGCTTATGCTTTTGAATTAACTCGCACTCTGTCATAAATGCTTCAAACTCTGTATCCGTAACCATGTAATCCAAATCACGCACATGCTGTACAAGCTTCTTTACCTTTGGAGTATGGGACTTGTTTTGATAAAAATACGATTGCACTCTTTTCTTCAGATTCTTGGACTTGCCGACATATATGATCCCACCGAGGGAATCTTTCATAAGATAGACTCCCGGCGAAGAAGGAAGGTTATTTAGCTTCTCTTTCATGTGATTGTAAATCCTCCTTCAAACAATAGGGCTACGATGATTTGAAATGCTATTACATTATAACTGCGCTTAAGAATAGAAAGCTAGAAAAAATGGACATTCCCACTACGGCTTTAATAGAACAAAATTATTGAATATCCTTCTTTAAAGCATGAACAGCCAATACAAAGCTAGCAATGCATAGAATGAATAATATCCCTGTTGTGAATAACAATTGCATCCAGTCTATCAAGTCCCCTGATACCAACATCCGCAAGCTATTGATTACATGGGTAAACGGATTAATAATTACAGGAATACGGAATCCACTCGGTAATTGATCATATGGTATCAGTGCCGAACTGACAAAAAATAATGGTAAGGTAACCGTATTGACAAGTGCGATAAAGGAATTTTCATCGGGCAGCTTAAGACTTAGCGCATATGAAATAGCTGATACGAACGCTACAGTTAAGAACAGCAGCATCGCCATGAGAAGCATTCCACTTACACCTGATGTTATCCGAACCGACATCAAAAAAGAAATCCCCATTAAAATCATAATTTGGATAAACGTCGATACGGCGGCATCTATAATATGAGCCAATATAATGGAACTTCTCTTAGCAGGCGAAATCATAATTCGATAATAGCTTCCCCCTGTTTTCAATGAATAGTTTGCAATTCCGCTTATGCCGGAACTGAAAAGCACACCCATTAGCAGTATTCCAGGAAGGATAAAGGCCGTATAATTCCCTTCTGTTTCATTTCCTCTAAATATTGTGCTAAACAGTAAAAGCCATATAAGCGGTTGAATCAAAGTCATGATGATGGTTACTGGATTTTGGAAACGCCACTTGATACTTCTCCAAAAAAGATTGAAAGTTTGCATCTTAAACACCCCTTCCTTTGTTCTGCGTGAGTGACAGAAAAACATCATCAAGGCTTGGCGTTATGATTCCGATTGAGGAATACCGTATTTTCTTGTCCACCAGTAATTGATTGAGGATGTGAAAATCCTGCGCCGCATTTTGAGTGTTGGCATAAACTGTATTTTGTTCTTGCCGTATTGCTCTGACAAATTGTAGGTCTGAAATCCATTTTCCAAAATCCTGCTGATTCTCTGAACCGTCCAAATCAATCCGAATTGTATTTAGGTGGGTATGTTGCCGGAGATTTTCTGGCGTATCCTGCACCAATTCGTGACCGTCCTGTATAATACAGACCGTATCGCTTAGCATATCTGCTTCTTCTAAATAGTGGGTAGTGAGAAAAATAGTTGTGCCAAAATCATCCTTGATTTTCTTCACAGTGTCCCACATGGCTTTTCGGGATTCAATATCCATCCCCACAGTCGGTTCATCCAGAAATAGAATTTGGGGATAAGACATCATGCTCATGGCAATATCCAATCGCCGTTTAATTCCGCCGGAATACGCAGTAACTCTTTGCTTTTCGTATTCCTTTAATCCAAATGCAGTAATGAGCGCATCCATCCGCTTGTTAGCAGTTGCGTCATCCAGCTTGTATAATCGGCTCTGGAACAGCATGTTCTCCTTTAGAGTTAGGTGGTTATCAATAGATACCTTTTGCGCCACGCAAGCAATGAGTGGACGCACCGCCCTTTGTTCCTTACATACATCCCTACCCATAATTAATATCTTTCCAGAGGTCGGTTGAAGAAAGGTAGTAAGAATATTGATTAGCGTTGATTTTCCTGCTCCGTTCGGCCCTAATAAAGAGAATATCTCCCCTTTTTGAACCTTAATACTTAAATCGTCAAGGGCTTTTTTGCCGCTCTTATAGACTTTTGACAGATGGCTCACTGAAATTGCATCCAAATTTGATTCCCCCTTTTTGTCTTGATTTAAGGGTAAAGTATCGCATTGTGTTAGAGTCAATAGGAGGGAATGAATTTCTTACAGCAAAAAATCGCTACCCTATATAGTGCAGCGATTAAATCTGGCAAGTACTTATATACTTTTTATTGGGAAGCAAACTTCGGTAATCAGATTTTCCGGATCGGGTTCGGTTTCCGGCGAAACATGTAAGATATTAAACATGGGACCATTAAATTCATAACCATTGTCGGAAATCCAGTTCGCAATCGCTTGATTGGCTTCTTTCAGTTGAATATACCCGCCTTTATAGGTTAGTGTAGCCGCAATTACGGGGTCAACGTTCTTAAACCGTATGGTATCTGTATCCTGATATGTGCCCACAACCACCCTTTGCACTTCCACGTCAATTCCATGTTCTACAATACCCTCATTGCGGAATATTGCAATGTTGTAGCGCGGATTGCCTAACTGGACATTCTGCGCTACAATCTCTGAACACAATTTCTCCCACAATATGTCCTCTTGCTCGTAGGTGGCAATCGTGTTGCGGTAGCTTATCACATTCCTTCTAGGAAGCTCCTTGATAGCAATGCTGAATTTGGAAAGTGGAGAATTTTGCTCAAGGCTTTTTATGGTCGTCTGAAGGAGTAACAATTGTTTTTGCATAGAGACTATTTCTTCCTGCTTTTGGGATGCTTGAAGCATTAAATATCTTTTGAGGCTTTTTTCATCATCATACTCCGATAAAATGTCCTTAATAACGGACAATCCCAATCCCATACTTTTTAATGCCTGTATTCGATTCGCAACGGAAAGTTGTTCTTCGCTGTAATAGCGATACCCCGTGAATTCATCAATGTGTGCCGGAATGAGCAAACCGATTTCATTGTAGTGGCGCAGCATGTAGATGCTTATCTTGGACAGAGTAGAAAAGTCCCCGATTTTTAGCATAAATCTCACCTTCTCATAGACAACTTAAACACTATCTACTCACCATAAACTATAGCATAGTACTAGAGTCAATAGCCTATAGAGTTAATGCCTTGAAGGTAACTGTAAATAATAGAATCAAAGTAAATACGAATGACTAGAACAACCCAGAGGACAACATAAAAATCGCCATACCGTGAAAGATCGTTGACGCTAACACGCCATGCTTCATTCTTACAAAAGCACAGATCAAACCCTCATATAATGTAAAACCAAGCAAAACCTTGCCTAGATCCGCCTCTATCCGCTAAAGAAATGTATTGATAGAGTATCAAGAGTGGCGCGCAAATGATTATTGCACCCATGAGACCGTAAATATATGTACGAATTCGCTTCATGTTTCCCCAATAGATTAAATCCCTAATCCCAGGATTCCGAAATACAATGATAAAAGTAAGTAACAACGAAACGATTCCAAGCAGGATTAATATGATTCGTAGAATATGGGTATAAATCCTGCTATAGTAAAGTATGGATTGGATGCATCTGTTCAATGTGCTGTAGTAAGAAATGAAATAAGCCCTTCAGCAAATAAATGTAAATGTAATGAGAACAATTTGAGGTGATTATATGAGGTTATCAGAACCTTTTGAAACGAAACGAATGAAATTCCGCTTATTACACATAAACGATATAGAGGCTATCTACAGACAATTTTCTGACCCAGAGATGTGTAATTATTTTAGTGAGCCACCCTGTGATTGGGAAGAAGCAAAAGGTATCATTGAGCATTATAAATATCCCGATGGAAAAGACAATCTTCGTTACGGTATGTTCGATAAAGAAACCGATGCATTTATAGGAACATGCGGTTATCACTATTGGGATCAAAAGCTTTCCCAAGTCGAGATTGGTTATGATATATGGAAAGACTATTGGAAACAGGGTTATGTATCAGAAGCATTACCCGAACTCATCAATATCTGTTATGAACATCTTGGTGTTGACTGTATTTATATTCTTACACACCCACATAATTATGCATCTATGGCAAGTGTCAGTAAGTTGGGGTTTAACGTATGTGAGCCTTGCCGGAATACGGATGAAGAACAAGTGTGCATGAAGTTAATGCGAGTAGAATGGTACGATAAGAGTAGTTTCTAGTCGCTTATGGGACTCTTCTATCACATATCTCGTGGTATCCAAATTTATTTCATTTTGAAGCAGTACAATATCAGCAGTATCTAACACTTCATAGATTTCTTTTATATTATTTATAGTTAGAATCCATTAGCTCCCCCCTCAGAAAGGATAATATGATTTTCCCCAGAAGCATCTACTGTAATAGATGCTAACCCCGTGCTCCCTTCTTTATGAAAGATATATTCTGATTGAACACCAATTCCACGAATAGCAGTCAATAACTGTGAGGTAAATGGGTCGTTTCCATCAGCTCCAAGTAGCCACAACCAAATCTAGTCCCACAAACATCCATCATCCATGAACTTTTATTTAGTTGTCGAAATCCGAGTTCTCGTTCACATAGAGCTCACTGGGTTGAAAAGGTGACTTCACATTAATTATGGAGAGGGTAGCCCCCAGAAGACACATCTCGATATAGGGACAAAAACCTGCTATCATAACTAATAGGGAGCATCTATGATGCCCAATTATAGGTAAATAGAGGAGATTAAATGAACATCCCTATACATATTCTCGTTGCTGAGGACGACAATGACATCAGCCGATTGCTGTGCAGCATTATTAAGAAAAGCGGCTACATTCCCCAACCCGCATACTCGGGAACGGAGGCCCTTCTCTATCTGGAGCAGCGTCCATGGAGTATGTTGCTACTCGATTTGATGTTACCTGGCATGACGGGTGAAGAACTGCTCCAACAGTTCGACCGACGGGACGATATGCCGGTTATTATCATTTCAGCTAAGGGTGAACCCCATACTAAGGTGTCTGCCCTGCGCGGGGGCGCAGACGATTTCATTACGAAACCCTTCGATGTCGCGGAAGTATCTGCGCGAATCGATTCCCATCTGCGTTTGTATGCACGGATCGCTCAACCAGCTTTGCCTACCGTGCAGAGGCATAAGGGACTAGTACTTGATCGAGACGCTATGTCGGTTACAGCAGATGGCGCAGAAATCGCACTAACAGCTCGAGAGTTTGAGATTGTCTCGTTGCTGTTATCAGCCCCGAAGAAAGTGTTTACGAAATCTAATTTGTACGAAAGTGTCTGGCGAGAGCCATTCTGCGGAGACGACAATACAGTCAACGTCCATATGAGCAATTTACGCAGCAAACTAGCTAAGGCCGCTCCGGGAAGTGAATTTATCGAGACGATATGGGGCATGGGTTATCGGCTTAAGCCTTAAGACATTCTTAAGATTTGACTTAAGCTCTTCTTATGTTTTCATTTCTATACTTGGTCTATCACATAAAGGAGGCCAAGACGACGATGAACGAATATGTATTAAAAACAAATCAACTATCAAAAAGGTTCAAAGGCCTTACAGCTCTGGACAAAGTCAATTTGTCTATCCGCAAAGGCTCCATTTATGGTTTTATTGGGCAAAACGGAGCCGGCAAATCAACATTGATCCGCATTGTGACCGGACTTGCTTTTCCAAGCGAGGGAACGATTGAGCTGTTCGGAGCCAGTGAAGAGCAGGCGTTGATCCAGGCTCGCAAGCGGGTGGGCTCGATTATCGAGAGCCCCGCATTGTTCACCCATATGACTGCAAGCGAAAATCTAGAAGTGAACCGGATTCTCCGTGGCATCCCAGGCAAAGATTGCGTTCACAGGATGCTAGAACAGGTCGGACTACAGGGAGCCGGCAAGAAGAAAGTAAAAAATTTCTCGCTAGGAATGAAGCAGCGGTTAGGTCTTGCAATCGCCTTGCTGGGAGATCCAGAATTCCTGATTCTGGACGAGCCGACCAATGGGTTAGATCCCATGGGTGTCGTCGAAATGCGCGAACTCCTCAAGCGGCTAAACCGCGAGCTCGGCATTACGATCCTGATCTCAAGTCATATTCTGAGCGAATTGCATTTGATGGCAAGCCATTATGGCATTATCCATCACGGTCGTTTGCTTGAACAACTCACTGCCGAGGAATTGGACGAGAAATGTCAGCAGTATGTGTATATCAAAGTGGATAATCCGAGCATGGCAACAACGGTCATTCAAAATGAGCTGGGTACGGCTGATTTCGAAGTGATGCAGGATGGATCCATCAAATTGTATAGCCGCATTGAGCAGCCGGGCAAAGTATCATCGGCATTATTCTCCGCGGGATTGGAGATCGAGAAATTTATGCCCATGGGCGAAGACTTGGAGAGTTATTTTACAAAGCGGATTGGAGGTAATCTGCATGTATAATCTGCTCAGAGTTGAGTTTTTCAAGCTCCGTAAGAACAGATCGTTTTGGTCGTTGCTGTTCGCTCTTTCAGTCCTCTCTCTTGCGTACCCCCTATTGTATTATTTTGATCATCGGTCCAGCGGAGTGCCTCAGATCACGGGAGCTGAATTTCTGACTACATTTATTTCAAGTAATAGCTACATTATTAAATTCGGAGTTGCAATACTGGCCGGAATCTTCATCTCCAACGAATATTCCACAGGGGTAATGAAGACGATCGCATCTTCGGGTAACACTAGAGGGCGACTGTTCACGGCAAAATTGATCGTTTTCTCAGTCGGATCCATGGCGATTTCTCTCGTCTTTCCGATAGTCAGCACGGTCGAAGTCACACTTCTTTCGGGCTTTGGTCAACTACCAGTGGAAAGTACAGTACTTTTCATACCCCGAGCCTTCGGCCTGACCTTACTGTACACAGCAGGCTACGCAGCTATTGGGGCTCTGTTCACTGTAATACTTGTCGACAGTGGAAAAACGATTGGCTTCTCCATGATTTTCTTTCTTATGATCGATACAATTATGGCTAGCCTAAGTTCGAAGGTCGCATTCTTTGCTACATTATACGACTTTTCTATCTTCAAACTGGTGGGCAATATCGGCAAGCCCCTGATCGACAGTGGAGATGTGCCAGCCCTCCTGCTCGTACCGTTGTTGACGTTTGTCATTGCCGGGACGCTCGGGATGCTCGTGTTCCGTAGAAAGGAAATTAAATAACATAGGAGGTGTGGGAGAGTGTTTCTTATCCTGACAATCATATTGTTTGCGGCAGTTGCTCTCCTGCTTGTCCGTTTGTTAATGCTAAGGCGGGAGTTAGGGCGGATGACGGAGCAATTGTACTGCTACAACGAGCGTGCAACTGGTAAAAAAATTGACGTAGCACTATTCGACCAGAAGCTCGAAGCGCTTGCGGGGCAAATCAATCGTCAATCCAATTTATTGGTCCAATCGGAAGTCCATCGAATACGAGTTGAACAAGAATTTCGTCAGGCAGTTGCGAATATATCTCATGATATACGTACACCACTCACCTCCATCTTCGGATATATTCAACTATTGGAGGCTGAGTCAATTACACCTGAGGAGAAGCTCGAATACGTTGCTATTGTTAAAAATCGGACGAGGCGGCTTCAGGCACTACTGAACGATTTTTTCGAGCTTTCCGTGATCGAATCACTAGATTATCCCCTTCAAACAGAGAAGCTCGGGATGACTGTCCTACTCTCAGAAATTCTGGTCGGATTTTACGATTCGTTCAACGAACGCAACATTACACCTGATATACGACTACCTGAGGAAAATGTGTCCGTATACGCCGATGAATCGGCTGTGCGGAGAGTTGTCGAGAATTTGCTGGTCAATACGGTCAAGCATACGACTGGGCATGTAGAAATTAGTTTCAAAAGGCAGCAGGAGACGGCTGACTTGACGATTGTAAACGATGCGAAGGAACTAGCTGGAAGCGATGTCAACCTCATATTTGACCGATTCTATACCGCAGACCGTACCCGATCTTCTCAAGCATCGGGGCTTGGGCTCTCTATCGCCAAAAGTCTGATGAATAAGATGGATGGGACGCTGACAGCCGAACTGGACGGTGAGAAACTATTGATGACCTGCCGTTGGAAACTAGGAGATTTAATGTGTTAATGGTGAATGGATATGTTTATGATGAGAAGCAAAACTATTACTGCAAATCTCTAAATTAGTTTCACCAAAATTTGAACCATAGCTATCAGAGGCAATGTGTCCCGCGGGCTCTTCGCGGGCCCTGTCGAAAACGGATTTGCTTCCACAATCCCATTTCTGATAAGTCGCAAAAAGCGGAGTGTGGTTTGTGTCCACACTCCGCTTCATACTCAAGAGTTCAATTCGGATTCATATTTTTTCAAGCTTTTCAAAAACACCATCAACCCAAGTTTGGTCATCCCATAATTTTGGATTATCAAGTTTTCTAACCGCAGGGTGACCTGTTGCAATAGTATCCACACCATCTTTGTTTCCAAAGTACAAATCAACAATTTTGAATGACTTGTTGTCAGATTGTACTAACAGTTTACAACTCATTCCAGACCCTTGGTTTGAAAAAGTTAAACTTAAATAGTAAAGATCTTCATCAAGTTTCTTGTACTCTGCTTCCTTAAACTCATTTTCTAAACCGAAATTCACACCGATTCCACCTACCAATTCTTGCTTTTGTTCTAATTCCAACATTTTATTAGTAAATTTAAGGAGATTTTCATTTGAAATGTAGTTTTCAAAGGATACTGTTTCTTGTTCTGCAACCGCTCCGGTATACAGGTTTACGAAAGCTTTTCCAAAGTTCACAATGGAATCGTGATCATCATCACTAATTTGATCTTCCTTACTTGAAATAGATTCTATCGGATTGTCATTCAAGTTTGCATTGTCTGAACTATTTTCCTTTTTCGAACAACTCATAAGGGCAAGAAATACCAAAACTACTATACCTAACGTTAATTTCCTCATAGTACCTCCTTATAATAAATTTGCTGGGGCGCTATTTTTTTCGTTTAAACACGACAATGATATCTTTTGATGCCCCTTGTGCTTGGCTAGTATCAAAACACGAAATAAGTTCCCATCCTTCTTGTCCATGTAGATTTAATCTATCTTCAAATTCATTTTGATCTACTTTCCCTCCCCAAAAGCCTCCAGTCGCAAACTTTATCGTTTTATATTCCCATTGTTCCATTGTATTTCATCCTCTCTGGGTTAAAGCTTACAGATCTCAGACAAGACATCAGCGAATCCTTTGGGTTGGTCAAGCATCATAAAGTGGCCTGCATCTTGAATGATAAACAGTTTTTTTTCGGATGCATGAATCGTATCAAAGTAACGCCGGGCTATTGTATGTGGAGCTTGGAAATCGCTCTCTCCAAGAACATAAAATACAGGCACCTGATAATCCCGGCTTACCTCATACAAGCTGCTGGAAAACAAAAAATCCCATATTTTCTTATTGTTATTCATACCTTTCAGTAAACTCGAAATGTCTGATAACCGAAAAACAGGACTTTTAAGTAACGTCTTCAGAATCGGGCCGAATTTCATTCCGATTTTGTATTTCCCTTGCAGCATTCTGACCATTTGAATTTTTTTAATCATTGGCTTTTCGTAATTGTTCTCTGGATAGGTACCTAATTTTTCAAGACGCGTCAGGTCTTTTTTATTTCCTGCGTTCATAATCAATTCTTTTAATTTCTCATAACCAATCTTTTCATTCTCTACAATATCTATCAATTGGCCGGCACCTATGTAATACAGTACATCTTGGGGATGTCTTGTCACAAACAATGTCCCCAGAACGCTTCCCCAGGAATGACCTAAAATCGCGATTTTTTGTCTGTTGTATTTCTTTTTGAGGTATAGAACGATCTTGTGCAAGTCCGCCAGCAACTCATCGACAGTGGGGTAGTCTGTATCGCCTTTCACTCTAGATAAGGTCTTTCCTGCGCCGCGCTGATCCCAATGAACAACGCTATAGAGCGACGATAAATCTTCTTGGAAAGCGTAAGCGAAGGTTGACTCCGCCATCCCTGGACCCCCATGCAAAAACAAAAGGACTGGAAGCTCTGGATCAACGCTATAATGCAATAAATATTGCTCTATCCCGTTGATTTCGATATATTCTGAAACATATCCGGTTTGTTTTTTCAAAGCGGGTACCTCATTTCTTTTTGCGTGTCATATTCAAAACTGCCAGTCCAAAACAGACCACCGATGTCACGATTAGGACTAGAATACTCATCCAAGTCGTTACCTCATAATCGCCAAAGTAATAGGTAACACCCATCATTTTCTCAAATTCGATCAAAGACTCAGCGGGCGCTCCAGCAAAAGCTTCAGAAAGGGGTACATCCATAATGACCTGTCTGAAAATCGCTACAGCATGTGATACAGGGAAGATTTTGATCACGAACTGTACGGCATCCGGTAAAGCTCCGACGGGGAGGTATATCCCTGTCATAAACCCGATTAGTGTACCGATTACGGTACTTGCTGTAGCAAATGCATTATTGCTTTTAAAGAAGGAAACTACAAAAAAGACGATGGCTGTATTTACAAGGGTACAAACTAAAATGAGCCCGAAAACCTTACCAAATGCCACTGCAGACAGCAATTTCCCACCGCTTGCCACGATATAAATTTCTACTAATATGAGAGCTACAACACTCATGATGCAACCGATAAGAAATGCACTAATTACATATCCACCAGCAATGCTGCTTCTTTTTACAGGTGAGGAATTGAAATCCTTGATAATATTCTTCTCCCGATCACTGACCAACGTGCCAAAGGCACCCATGGTTGTCGTTACGGATGTCACTGCCAAAAGCCCCGCCATAATCCAACTGTCCATAAGAAAGCGAATATTAGCTACTTCACTATATTCACTCGCCCATACATCGCCCAAAAATAAGGCATATAGTCCAATAATAATGATCACAGCAAGAAGTGAGAAGAAAACGGCACTTTTATCTCTGAAAAAGAGGAGAAGGTTTCGTTTAGCAAATCCAATCATTGTCTAAGCTCCTTTCCTGTTATACCGATAAAAGCATCATCCATCGTTCCATTTAAAACTTCAAATCCTGTTATGTATGGTTTGCATTGTTCAAGAATCGGAAAAGCATCCAATGTGGATGGAATATTGATTGTTATTTTATCGACTTTTTGGGAAAATTCGATTTGTGCTTCTGTCAGGAACGCAGTTAAAGTCTCGATATCTCCAGTAAATAAGTTTAATTGATCGCTGGCATACCTGTTCTTTAATTCGGTTGGTGTTCCTTTTGCCGCAATACTGCCATTGTCGATCACGACTACATAATCCGCATCCGCCGCTTCCTCCATATAATGAGTGGTTAGAAATACCGTCATGTTATTTTCTTTTTGCAGTTTTTTAATGATCTCCCACACATTTTTTCTTGTTTGAGGATCCAGCCCAGTTGTGGGTTCATCTAATATTAGAATCGTTGGAGTATGTACAAGTGCGCGCGCAATATCGGCCCGTCTTCTCTGACCGCCTGACAATTTTCCATAGGGACGATTCATGAACTCTGTTACTCCCGCTGCCTCAGCAGCTTTTTGCACGGATTCAGCTAGCTTCGTGCCTTTCGTCCCATAAAAGCCACCCCTGATTTTCATGTTTTCTTCCACTGTCAGTAAAGAATCTAGTAATCCGTCTTGAAATACAGCGCCGATGACGGAGCGTATCTTAGCATCGTCTTTACCCAAATGGTATCCATCTATGGTAATCGTTCCAGAGTCTGGATTTAGAAACGTACAAATGATATCAATCGTTGTGGACTTCCCTGCTCCGTTTGGACCTAAAAATGCGAACATTTTCCCTTTCTCAACGTAAAAACTGATATCCTTGACTGCCTGCAGCTTGCCATATGATTTGCTTAAGCCCGTCACTTCAATAATTGGCTCCATACCTAATTCACCCCATATCCAAATAAATAACAATCTTTACAAAAACATTACTATAAAATGATCCCAAAAGTATAGATAACTTCTCACATATGAGTCATCGCAGCTAAAAAAATATCCACCCCCCATCTTCTAAAAGATAGAGAGTGGAAATAAGACTCCAGTAAATGAAACTCATAATTTCTTCATAATTACATTATAAAAATCGAACGTCCACTTTGTTGCCTGTGCTACTCTCAGGTACCACAGAAAGTTCGGTAAGGACGTGATGATTGTGCAGGCAGTGTACAGTAATCATCCTGTTCGGGAGAGTACGCATATGGATTTATTAGAACATCAAGAAGCCTCTCCATCACGCTGTAATCTCCTTGTTTCTCCGCAGCTTCCAGGGCCTCTTCTACCCGGTGATTCCGCGGGATTACCGCAGGATTGCTGCTCCGCATCAACTGATGGGAGGATTCCTTAGGTTCCTCCTGCCTGCGCAGTCTCTCCTGCCACAACTCATACCACTGGGCAAATTCCGTGGTGCCAAACAGAACCGTATCTTCTGGTTTATCCAATGATAAGCCTCGGAAGGTATTGGTGTAGTCCGCACGTTGCTTTTGCATTATACCAAGAAGGCCTTCAATAAGGGCTTCATCCCCCGGCTCTTCGTTAAATATCCCCAGCTTGGACCTCATTCCCGCTAACCAGTTACGGTGAAACAATTCAGTAAAACCTGCAATTGAGTCCTCGGCCAGCTTGATGGCCTGATCCTCGTCGTCATCCAGGAGCGGCACTAGGGTTTCAGCAAATCTCGCGAGATTCCACGCGGCAATATATGGCTGGTTACCATAAGCATAGCGACCGTGACTATCAATGGAACTGAATACCGTAGCTGGATCATACGTATCCATGAAAGCGCAAGGCCCATAATCGATGGTCTCTCCGCTAAGGGCCATATTATCGGTATTCATCACCCCGTGGATAAATCCGACGAGCTGCCACTTTGCAATCAGTACGGCTTGGCGATGGATCACTGCCTGAAGTAGAGATAAATAGCGCTTCTCATCTGCGTCTACTTCTGGAAAATGTCTTTGAATTGTATAATCAGCCAATGCCTTAAGATCCTCTGTTGTCCCCCATTGTGATGCGTATTGAAAGGTTCCAACGCGTAAATGGCTCTCCGCCACGCGAGTCAGTATGGCACCGATCTGCTCATTTTCGCGCGTAACGGATTGGCCAGTCGTAACCACGGCTAAGCTGCGGGTGGTAGGGATTCCGAGCGCGTGCATGGCTTCGCTGATGATATATTCGCGCAGCATCGGTCCAAGTACCGCTCGACCGTCGCCACCACGGGAATATGGCGTTCTACCTGAACCTTTAAGCTGAATATCCACCCGTTTGTCTTGGGGTGTGATCTGTTCGCCAAGCAGTACTGCCCGGCCGTCTCCTAACATGTTGAAATACCCAAACTGATGTCCTGCATAAGCTTGTGCAAGAGGATCAGCACCTTTGGGAATCTGGTTGCCAGCCAGCACCGCTATTCCCTCACTACTTTGTAGTGCTTGGACGTTCAATCCGAGGCTTGCTGCCAACGGTTCATTTAGAACAGCCAACTTCGGTGCACGTACCGGGGTTGGGTTTAGCCTCGCAAAAAATGATTCCGGTAGACGTGCATAACTGTTGTCGAAGTCCCATCCTGATCCTATTACTGTATTTTTTTCTGTCATCATAGCTCCTATTTTTTCTTTAGTATTTTGTACATTGGTTTTTATCGCTATAGAACATCTAAATAAAGGTTTGGTGTATTCACTTCGTAATCTTTTCGACAGGTAATTTATGTTATCATCGAGTTTAGCATACCCCAAATAAAATGAAAAACTCAGTCATTGAGATTAAATAGTCGCTCAATCCACTTCCTTCAACAATGGTTTACCTGCTTCGATTAACACCTTGTTTTGTCCAAAGAAAATTGATAATAGCAACATAAATAATCCTGTTCCGACCAGCAACCATTCTATTTGAATCACATCGGCAATGGGACCAAAAATGAGCATTCCTATCGGCATCATCGAGGTTGATATCATCCCAATAATCCCAAATACTCTTCCCATATAGTTTTCATCCACTTTTTCCTGCAGCAGGACATTTATTGGGGTATTAAACATAGGCATCGCGACTCCAAATATCGCCATGAAAATCAAGTAAATCCAAAACACTGGAACAACACCAAGTGCAAATGTACATGCCCCCATAATAAGGCTTGAGAACATCATGGTATGAACTTTGTTACGAAATCCTCCCCAGGAAGCAATAATCCCTCCACCTACCATCATACCGATCGAAAATGCGATTTCAATGGCTGTTAGTCTCCATACACCATTGCCGAAGCTACGTATAACTTGTAGTGGTGTTAGAAATGCAGCAGGTGCCATCAAGACAAAAAACACTGCGAAAAACAAAAAGAATTTCTTCAGAAAATCATGGTTATGAATATACGTTAAACCTTGCTTCAAATCATCGAAATAGCTTGTTGTTTGTTTTTCAACTGCCTTCTTATGAACTGGTATTTTAAAATAGATGAGTAAGGTAAAAATCGCAAGCGCTGCAGTAACGACATCTATAAAGAAAATCATTTCAATCGAAGCCATGGTCAATAATGCAGCACTAATGATTGGGGATATAAACATAATGACCGCCTGCAGACTCCCATTTATTCCGTTTACCTTAATCAACTTATCCTTGGGTACAATTTGCGGTAATATTGCTCCGACTGCAGGAGTCTGAATACCCGTCCCCATTGCACGAATAGCAGCCATGACAAAGAGCAGCCAAGTCGCATCATATCCCATCATGAACACTATAGCGAGAATCAATGTAGCGGTCGCGATCAATCCATCTGACAATATAATTAGTGTTTTCCGATTGTAGCGATCTGCCCACACCCCGGCAATTGGTGACAGAATAAATGTCGGTATGAAGCCACAAATGATATACAGCGTCATCATCATACCTGACTCAGTTGTTAGTGTTATGTACCACATCATCGCAAATTGAACAAGGGACGAACCAAAGAGGGATATCGTTTGACTGCCTAAGAAAAGAATAATATTTCTTTTCCAATTTCCCTTTATATCCAAGGAATTCATTGTGATTATAATCTTCCTTTCGTTTGTATATATTGTGGATTAATATACAACTTTATATAGATAAGGAGCTGATATTGTTTCCTTTTCTATAATACGCACCGCAGGAAGTATAAACAACTCGAATTCATCTTCAATCTAATATTCTCACATAACTCATTATCGATTAGTTTCTGTTGTTGAATACTATCAGTTTGTTTAAATCAACCATGATCGAGTCGTAATCCACTTCATCAATCTCAAAAAGATCAAGTTCTTTTAAATTAGCTCGTTGACAGGATTGACAGTGGTTTTTACTATCACTTATCAAACTTCCACCAATCAAACTTCCAAGTATAAAATCTAAACCTTGTACTACTAAATAAAAAGTACTCATGGTACTTCCTGGTTCAAAAGTGAGACCCTCATATCATATATTCACCATACTCAATACCAATCATGTTATTAATGCCAAAATAACTCCAAAAAGAAAGTTTCTTTTTACTAGCTTTTTCCCCATTTTCATAACCCAGTGGTAATAGCCGAACGCAGCAAGTCCCCCTAAGGCTAAACTGCCTACAGGGATACTAAATAGAATTGTTAAGCTATGTACTTTAAAATTAAATAAAGAAATAGATAGTAAAGCAATAAAAACTCAGAAAAAACATTCAAAAGAACTGGGTAAATTCCCAAAGATTAATAATACAAAAAGAGCAAGTCTCCAACCAGAAGACTTGCTCTGATGCCTTTATACAACTCTAACGGAATCAGTCCTTTAAAATCGCGTATGCGATTAGCTTATCGAACCTGCGGATGTCCACTCCCTTTTGCAACTTCACTTTGATATGACCCGCCCGTGTCCACAATTCAACCTCAGCATTAACATCAAGAAACTTCCCTGCGTTCTCAGTGGACCACATATTAATAGAAGAATAAGGCAATGAGTATATCTCCACTTTTTTGCCTGTAAGACCTTGAACATCTTTTACGATCAACCTTTTATTAGTAAAAATTGCGTTGTCTCGGAAGGTTTTATATGCAGCAACCGCAACTTCTCCGGTCACCAACAAATCTGTAATATCTTCGGGGATGGGACACTCTGATACCAAAGTCCATTCTAAAATACGTTGACCTTCTGCCATCTAATTAACCTCCTAATGATATGGTTTTTCAATATGCTATCATTCGACAGTAACACTAATTTCCCTTCTATTTCCATTGTACAAATGATTAACTTAATTAAAATAGACGCTAACTTATTAAGCCTTTTCTACGACAATGCAACATATAAATAAAAATGATACAAATGAAAACCCGAGCCTTAGATTTTCATCCAAGGCTCGGGTCCCATGTAGGGGATCAAATTCAGACCCTCTAAATTGTTTGATATTCCTCTAATTCTTTAGTCCCCATTTACCTAGTCCAGATATGTCAATAATCTGTTAAACAAAACTGCTGCCTCAGCCCGGATCAGATTGCTTTTCGGATTGAGTTTTTGATCAGGTGTTCCTTGCATTAGACCTAACTCAATGCAAATAGCCAATGCTTCCTTGGACCAACTTCCAGCCTGATCCGCATCCTTATACTTAGAAAGTACTTGCTGCATCGTATCCGAGACCTCTGGCAATTTCCCTTTCATTTCAAGCGCTCTTACCATTATAACAGCCATCTCTTCACGGCTTAGAGGTTTCATAGGTTCAAACAAATTACCTGCATACCCCTTAAACAAGCCTGCATCCGTTGTGGCACTAACATCATCCTTGTACCACTTGTCTTCTGGTACGTCTTTAAATGATGTTGAGCCACCAGCCTTAAGACCAAGAGCTCGTGTTAGCATCGCTGCGATTTCAGAACGGTTTATGGTCATATCTGGCGCGAATTTCTGCTCGGTTATGCCTTTAATAATGCCTCGGCTCGCAAGAGCTTCAATATCCTTGTTCGCCCAGTGACCGACTGTATCCACAAATTCCTTAGGCTTGTTGATACCCGTTTCCGGCTTGGTTCCCGTTTCGTTATCCTTATCGGACCCATTATTCGTTCCTGTGCCTGGATTTGGAGTAGTCTCTGGTTTCGTACCAGTGCTTGGGTTTGATCCAGTGTCCGGGTTTGATCCTGTTCCTGGATTCGTACCCGGATTGCTGCTGTCCTTCGCCTTGACTTTTACAGTTGCAATTGCGTTAATGTCAGTCCCAATGACCGAGCCTTTCACCTGGAAAGTACCCGCCTTTGCATAATGAGAAGGATCAATCGCTTCCCATACAACTGTAGCCTTCTGTGTCGTTTGATTACTGAAGGTCACGGTTACTTCTGCCGGCAGTGTCGGTGCAGAGCCAGCTTCCGTTTCAACCTGTATATCCTCAATGGCTATAATGTTAACTACTGATACAAGACCCTTTATTGCATTTTCTAGTTCAACTCGCGCCGCATCTAGTGAAGTTACCGTAGCGCTTGGATCATTGAGACTCTTCTGAGCTTGATCCAAAGCTGTAGCCACATTTGTCCATGTTTCAGATGTATAATCCGAACTCTTCAATGTAAGGGCATCGTCTATCGCTTGCTGAAGAAGCTCTTTTGAATTATCCACATCATTTGCTTTAATGTAGAAATCATCCAGAATAAAGGCATAATCAGAAGTAGGACTACCTGCACCTTTGGACACCATTTTGAAAATTACTTGGTAATCATCTTGATCTCCTGTTGTAAAGTTTTTCTGGAAGAGATTATAACTCCCATCTTCTCCAGCTTTATTACCAGGATTAGCTAAAGTACTAAGTGTTTCCTTAAGCACAATTCCCCCTGTGGAGCGTGATTGTACAGAAACCTCATAATCTGCATATTTTTCCAATGTGTAAATAAAGCCTAAATCATATTCTGTATTTGGTTGCAATTTCACGCTGGATTCATTCGTTTTAATTAATTTACCAACATCTGTTTCATTAATTTTTAATGAATTCTCTCCATCCAGAACCCAAGTCATAACTGGACCCACTTTGTTCTCAGATGGTTGAACGATTGGATTATTGTCATGGGAATTACTTTGATCGGTTGTAATATGAATTTGTCTATCCCCACCACCATACTCAAAAGGTCCCCAACCTTCGTACACATTTTCAAAATCCTCATATACAACGTAGCCCTTATTCGTAGGATCCTTCTCTACTGTCGTATGCTTCCAAATGCGAGCATCATCAAATTGTACAGTTCCCTCTCCCGAATCAGCTACAAGCTTAATTGTGGCGGTAGTAACGCCAGCAGGAACCTTGAATTCAACATTCATTCTTTGCCAATTCGTATCCACGTACTTGAAAGATGATTTATGAAGACCATCCATCCCAGTTACATCATTGGAATAGGTTTTACCATTAACTGTAACCTGAAGTGAGGATTTTCTTCCCTTCTCAGTCTGGGTCCACACCCCGATGGTGTAATCCTGACCAGGCTGCAGTCCGGTAATCTCCTGCGATAATACACCGGCTTTACTTCCGACCTCTACGTATCGATTCCAATTCGATTTGTTCATTTCCTTGGTAATATCATACTCAACATCACCTTGCACCGTCTTAATTGCAATGTTCTTTGGATCATCAACTGTCCATGAACCTGAAACATTAAACAGCTCTGAATTGAAGGCAAAATCCTTGATCAGGCTGCCCTCTCCCCAATTACCTGCGTTAGGAACCAAAGTTAAAGCGTCAGCAGTTGCTGGATACAATACATAAGGCGTATTTTTCTTTGCCTTGTTAATAGTAAGAGATCCATTCTGAGCAACAAGAGTATCGATTAGTACTTTACCTTGTTGGGTCAACTCGTACATTTTAAACTGAGTCACATCTTTAAAATCATCCGTCAATTCCCAAGTGGTCGCGTTACCCGTTGTATTCCAGTGGTACAGCTTCGCACCATCGTTAACGCCTAAGGTGTCATTTGTTTTAACATCCCAAACCCATGGAATTAAAGAGTTAGCCTCACCTGTATGACGCACTGATTCATCGGTAGTCGTCCCCGTATCTTTCCAAGAAGAGATCAGCTTTCCGTTCTTGGACAACTCAATCATACCGGTGGACTTATTTCTCTTAGAAACTACTTCGTTATCAAAATTCACTTGATCCTCATCATATTTCAGCACACCGAAAGTTGCATATACTTCGTCGGTAATACTTCATTGAAGAATACCGTTACACCCTGCTGTACATCTGGTTTGGAATCCCCCCAAGTGGTCACACCCGGGATTTTTTGTCCTTTAAATAAAGCGTTCCCTACAAAAATATCCAGATTGTTCTTCACCATTCTAGAAAGGACACTTTTGTTCCCTTTATTTGGATATCCCAAGTCTGGCCCCCAGTGTACAAAATCGACACCCGGCTCCATCGGACCAGAAAATTCTGTTCCAACTTTAATTCCTAGGTCATTAGCATATTGTAGCAATTTAAAAGCGTTGTAGTCATTGCCGGTATACACGTCTATATAGTAGAAATCCAACGTAGGATCATTTGGATCATTAGGATCCTTCGTGAGATTATATAGATTTGTGAA
Source organism: Paenibacillus anaericanus (assembly GCF_003994475.1). Taxonomy (GTDB): domain Bacteria; phylum Bacillota; class Bacilli; order Paenibacillales; family Paenibacillaceae; genus Fontibacillus; species Fontibacillus anaericanus. Next base: position 289,390 of record NZ_RZNY01000002.1, read on the forward strand.
ACGTGATTTCAGTTCACCACTCAGGACATCCTTCGTTTGATCTACATAATATGCCGTATCGATCCAATCCCAACCTTTGGAGAGCTTATCCGTCGTCGGTCCATTAGCTGTAGCCCCAGTTAAATTGGAGTAATCCAGTTCGTTGGCATCCAGCTGGTACTCTGTTGCATTCAAATGCACACCGACGCTTAGGTTGTACTTATCTCCCTCATCAATCAAATAGTTGAAATCTTCCAATCCACCTTGTCTTACACCAATATTGGAGTAGGAAGGAATATCATCATCATGCCCTTCCGCCTGATAACCTTTATCAAGGATCATCTGTCCAAATCCGTCTGTATAGTTATACAGAACTTTACCTGTATCCAAAGTATTCAAGAACGGATCATTCGCTTGGCTTGCAAAGTTGAATGCAATGTACATCATATTATTCTTCATATCCTGCGCACCAAACGGCTCAACGTAAATTTCCGTCCGGTAAGCAACAGCCGCATCCTGCCAATCCGTTTTTCCGTCGTTATTGCGTTCTCCAGTTACGACCACTTCATACCATGGCAACTCTTCAGTCTCACTGCTTTGAAGATGGCGATAAGTCCAACTGCCTGGCTTCACAGTTACTTTATTGACAAGTGGTTTCTTCTCTGTGGTGATAATTAATTTATTACCACCGCTCATTACATTGTCCTCTACAGATGCACCAAGGCCATCTCCACTTACCATAGCCATCGTAATACCGGATGTACCGCTTTGCTTCATAAGAGACAAATCATCAACTAATTCTTCTGAGACTCCATGCCACTCACCATTTGACTTGCTCCATGCATACGTTGCATCTTTCATCGAACTATTCACATGAATCAGAGAATTGTTCATTTGGATCGAACGCACTAAGAAATCTGAGGTTTCGGAAACTTTATCGATTTCAAAACGGACTACATTGTTCGCCTTGACCTCAAGATGCCCATCAATCACAACGCCGATCTCATCAAATGTCATCGTGTACAGATATTTACTATCGCTCTCTTTCTTCGACACTGTACGTGGTACATAATCCTTATTATTAATCTTCAAGCTATTCGTTTGCTCCACGTCAGCCTGTAGCATGTGATTATCAATTTGATAATCTACAATGCCTGGAAAATCTTTATAGACCGTAACTGTCAGTCCATCTTTCTCAATCGTATCTGTCTCTTGCGCCAGCTTCAGCTTAGGTAGTGACTCCAGCTCTACAATTTTCAAATTACTCACCGTCATAGTCTTCGCTCCATACCAAGAACGAAGACCAAACCAACCTGGCACAACGGTCATCGATTCTTCAGATACGGAACCCATATCCGTAGCTACGCCATCAGGATCGGTAATGGTGAGACTAATCGTAGTTCCTACCAAACGAAGCTCAATATGATAGTTTGTATTTTCTTTCATCTGATAAATGTTCGGGAAGGACACCTCATTTCCGTTACTTGCTGAGATTTTCCACTTCCCATTAATATCATGAACAACCCCTACATATTTGTCCGCTGCCGAACCTCTTAATATGAACCCATATCGTCCACCATCTGCTCCAGCGGACACATTCGTTTGATAATCAAAAGTTACAATCTGATCAGCGAATTTAGGGCTATCTTTATCCACTGCTAATGAAACTCCTGGCATATTCAGTTGAATTTGACTATTTCCATTAGAGATCACCGTTGGTTTACTGCTATCAAGCGGACCCCAGTTCTGCGTAGAATAATCTGGCGCATACACTCGAATCTCTTCTGCAGTGATTGCGTCAATCTTAACCTGGATCGCTTGGGTTCCAGAGTTATAAATTCCAAATGATCCTGAAGTATAGCCACTTACAGTTACACTGCCAACCATAATTCCATTCACATATAGACTCAGTTCGTTCTCAATCTTTTGTACACGTAACGTGTAATCTTTATTAGATGCAAGTGCTACAGCACTGCCAATGGCAATGGCAGCGTTACTACCATCCAGCTTGTATTTCCAATTCCCCGGACTTTCCTCATAAATCGCGATATTGCCTAATTTAATCCCCGCAACTCCATCGGACTGCATTTTAACTTGATATATGCCGTTAAGTACTGGAGTTACATCTTTATTGACAGCAATGATTCCCGCGTCAATTGTCCCTAGCAAATATCCATTTGAAACTTGCGCTGTTCCATTAATCCCTTCCCAATTCACGATCGAATCGCCTTCATAATATTCTTCATAGCTCATTTTATCAGTATGTGAAGAAGACGTATTCATATCGAAGAATTCTTCAGTAAAGACAACATTATCGATATAAATGAAATCTTGGGCAAATACTCCAAAACGCCCTTCTCCAAACTGTCCTGCCGGTAAGTTGGCTTGCAATTTAGCACCATTAATACTTAAGGTTACGGATGAGTCGGAATACTGAAGACCAACTTTGTTCCAGATATAAGGTGAAGGAATCGAATTGTTAGCATCAGAAGCGACAAAATCAGTGCTGTCCCCACCCTTATTCAACAACACCCACTTCGAACCATCATATTTAACAATAGCACCATCGCCAATTGCAAATCCGATAACTTTTGTTGCAGGTTTAACATCCAACATATATGTCGCACTTTGTAAGGACGGTGCATCCATGTTCATTACGTTGCCATTGATATTAGAAAATTTTAATACCCGATTACTGCCTTCTGTAATAATAGTAGCATCAGCACCATTCCAAGTACCCTTAATCCCATCTTCGAAATCATTACTGTATTGTACAATTTGTTTTGGTTCAATGATCTGATTCGTATACTGTACATTGTCGATCTGTAGTTCTACAGTGCTTCTGATGCGAAGACCGAAGCGCCCAGCTGCTTCAGAAAATTTATCAAAGGTAATGTCGCCAATCAACTTTTTATTCATATATACCGTTATCGTCTTACCATTAAAATTGAACATGAGATTGTTCCAGCGCCCTTGAATCGGATAAGGAATCTCTTGCTTAGTTCCCCAACCCGCATTGGCCTCTGGGATCCAGCTACTTGGATCAACCCCGAGTTCATTGAAGATGCTAGCTGAATCATTCATTCTGAAACCAAAAGCAAATCCTTGTCCACTACCCAGTTTGTCTGGATTGATCAGTTTGAAGTCTAACGAAAGTGTACCTTGTTGAATCTCTGGTGAGTCTAAATCCACGCCTCGTTCGCTTGACCCTTTTTTGAGGGAGAGAACTCTATTCCCCGTAGTTAGATCCGTCACGACCGTTGCATTTAACCCTGACCAATGAGGGGTATAACTCGGATCTTCATAATTTTGAACATAATCAACAATGTTCGAAGGTTTCTCCTTCGTCCCTACTCCTTCAATACGTAAACTCTTGATGGCAATTTCTCCTGTTGCATAGCGCTTATACAGACCTATCTGGCCTAATCCTGACAACTGACTCAATAAATCTGTATCCTTATTGTAATAAGTCACACCATCAACATTGACAAGAAGCTTTGTACCACTGAAGCCGATCTGAATGTGATAATCCGTATCCATTTTGAGTTCTGGTCCATTAAATGTTTCCCAGTCCCCTGTACCATCCGGACTCTGAATAACCCAATCCGTTTGGGCATCATAACGGATAGACAATCCTTGTTTACTATCATTAGATCCTAGAACAAAACCAATATTACCTTGGGTTGTACTTGTATAACGCATCGTTGTATCAATGATTCCCGCGGACAACCATGGAGCTTTGTCCCAAGTTGCTACAGCTCCACTACCTCCTAAATTACTAATCGCTACTGTCAATCCGTTATTTACAGAAGTTGTTCCAGATCCATTGACGAAAGTCATAGCTTCCGGTTCCATAGACTGATAATTATTCGTGTAGGATACAACTTCTTGATCATCTGGAACATTATTCTTTAAATCATCTAGGAATGTATCTATATCTACATTTCCGGTAGTTGCCTTACTCTTTTCTAGCACAGTAATTATAGCTTCAGCTTTAACACTCGTTCCTTCTGCGCTGCCCTCTACGTTAAAAGTCCCTTCCTGCGCATAGTCAGAAAGTTCGATCATTTCCCAGCTCACTATAACTTCTGTGGTGGTGTTGTCACTGTACACTGCTTCCACTACCGAAGGGAGTTCTGGTTGCTCACCAACGTATGTTTCAATCTTGATCGGAGGGATACTTTCGATCGTTTTTTCTTGTGCTAAAATCGGCAAATCACCAATTTCTCCTGCTGTAGCATAAGCAGTACTACTTGGCAGTATCATCAACTGACTTGAAGCTACTAACAAAACCATCATCCAAATAAATAATTTGGATATCATTTTTTTATTTTTTTTCCGCACCAAATCATTCCCCCTCATTAGGCTATTAAATAAAATTACCTCACATGATAAGTAAGCGTTTGCAAAATTGCTGTAATAAAAAAACACTTCTGCTCCTTTGGATGTTAGGGTGTTAGACTCCTTTCCGAGTAATCATTTGAAACTTTAGTAGATATATAGGATGACTTCCACAACATATTACTTTTTTGATTTTATCAATTTGTGCTTTTATTAGCTTTCAAAAAGCAACCCAAAACAGACGAACTGTTTGAAATACGGAACTAAATTCAGAATTTGATTAAGTAACTTGGCACGTACTGAATAGTTTTATTTTTTATCTGTCCACTTGACAGGGATATGACCACCCTGCAAAATAAGAAACAATCAGAAATCATGATCATCTTTAGAACACTATCGGGGGGATTACTGTGAAGAGAGATGTTGAACTCCTATATCATGGGCTAGAACAAAACATGATCTATAATGCATTACAGCGCACGCTGAAGCCAGGATATTTCTTTGGACCCCACTGCCATAGTAATGTGGAGATTTGTTTAATGAAAGAAGGAGAATGCGACATCATTGTAAATGGTGAAGCGATTACCGTTCACAAGGGTGAGCTAATGGTCATCTTCTCTCATATGATTCACTCTTTTCATGTAAAGTCGGATCAACCAGCAGTTTTTTTACAAATTCATTTTTCTCCGGAGTGCTTTATAGCTACAGACCAAAAAGTCAATGAAAGCATAAAGTTCTTGCATTATATGACAGATGGACATAGTGCTTATACTTTTCATTCATTTACGGATCAGCTTTTATCGTGTGTTGAGCGAATTTGCGAAGAAACGAATAATGAAACAGGTGTGTATCACGTACCACTGGCTAATATTTATATTTACGAAATGCTGTTTCTACTTTCTCGCGAGATTGAACAGAGTGTTCGCAAAGTGTATAGCGTAGATAATCCCATCGCAATTCGAGCTATCCATTTCATTAATCAAAATATGGAAAATAATATTTCACTTGATGATGTAGCTCAGAACTGTAACGTAACAACGAGGTATCTATCGAAAATTTTTAAAAAATATGTCAACATAACGGTAAAAGACTACATATGTATTGCTAAATTAGATAAAGCCATGAATTATATATGTAATACAGAATTCTCAATCACAGAAATATCCTCCAAACTCGGATTTTCAAGTGCACAATATTTCTCATCAGTATTCAAGAAATACAGTGGCGTCACGCCAAAAGAATTTAAAAATCTCCGTACTAAGGATATTTAGGTTTGTGATTATGCAAAAAAGGAGCTCCTCAAAAGTAGATCTTTCTACTTTTAGGAAGGCTCCTTTTTCTACGTTTCACCGCAAGCAGACGAGATAACAAGTCTTGACTTATTAATGCAGGTAAAAATTGAGTGCAACTGTTTTTTACCTGTCTTTTCAACAAGCCGCTTGAGATAATAACAATAGAAAGTTTCCTTCCAAAATATCCCGGAGGTGGTCCACGTGAAAACGATTAAAAGAATTACTTCAGATACAATAAGTGAGTTTGCTCAAAAGATTGAACATGCTAAAGAGAATTTCATACCTATGTTACCCTTTGTAAAAATGCCACTGCATGATTTTGATAGATACAAATTTTACAGTGACAAAGGAATTTATTTGATTGATTACATCGGGGATGAGTATTGTCTATACCATCTTTATCATTTAAGTGAGGGGGATGATACTTTAAGAGCAACGTTAATTCTTCCATCCAATTGGGATAAACGGTTTGAAATTATCGAACAATCTATTCCGAACATTAAAGAATGGTTTGTGGAAGAAGATGACTCGAAAAAGTTTATCATTCAATCGCTTGAATATGGTGAAATTGAATATTATCCTACGCTTTCCCACTATTTAATTCCTACCATTGTTAGAAACGGATATGAACCAAAATATAGAATGTATATGAAAAGGGATGGGAGTCTACCCCTTCCTCAAGTAACTGATCTCGATGAGGGCTTATCAGAAACTAATTATTCGCTTGAACTTCTAGATGATGTTACAAACTTCTACTATGCATCTACTAACAACTATCGCTATTTCACAAATTGTACTCATGATGAATTTCTAGAAATGCTAGAACAAGATTTCACTATTCGAAATTCAAAGTTTATTACCGATGTTCAGGGTAATATTGTGGCTGGTATTATTGTAACTCAGGACTCCGAGAAAGTATGGATTGATAACTTCACAGTAAGTCCTGAATATAATAACAGCCGTATTGGTAAATACCTGTTAAGTAAGACAATTATAGATTTGTTCAACAATTGCCCTGACGAGACACTTTATATTTATTTAAATAGAGACTGTTATGACGCGATTTCGGCTTGTGAGAACAATGGTTTTGTTCCGTTTGAATTCTGGACGGACATGATTTTCGAGCGATAACATCCTTTTATTAGCACTAATGGAGGTCTATTTATTGAATTATAAAAATGCTAAAGATATATTTCCTCCCGAATTGTTAAGAGAGATTCAAAACTATGTTCATGGCGAGAGAGTATATATTCCGCAATTGGAAAATGTGAGAACCGATTGGGGTAAGAAAAGTGGTTCAAGACAGGAGATCACTTTCCGAAATAATGAGATTTCAAAAAAGCACAAAGATGGATTAAGTATTGATGAATTATCAGAACTCTTCTGTTTGAGCAGTGAGTCCATTCGGAAGATTGTCTACAAAAACTTGAAAATTGCAAAAAACTGCATAGAAGGAGATTTAAATGTCGAAGAATTTTAGAGGTAAAGGACTATATCACTTACCTTCCAGAGGAAGAGGAACATGTCCTGTTTGTAAGGCAACGCGCATCAAAGTATTATATACACTTATGACTCAAAATGGTGATAGATTAACTGTATGCAAGAGATGTCGTTATAAAACAGTAAATATTTGATGTTACAGACGCCCGAACATTGATGTTTGGGCGTTTTTATATTTGGGATTAGTCTGAGATTCTTATTATCTGTTCATTACTCTATAAAGGAACAATTGATGTCTTACGCCCAATCTTTAGCCATTTTTATAAACTGATATGTATTGCCTCGTATGTTATTTTCAAATTCTCCAATCTTTCTAAATCCTATATTTTCATATAATCTCATAGCCCGTTGATTAAAATCCACAACCGCTAATTCTAAATAATTATATTTTAATTCAACTCTTCCTTGTTCAAGAATAGTGTTAACAAAATCAAAACCCGTTCCTTTTCCTGTTAGTGAGGGTTTCATCTGAACACCTACTGCTAAAATCTCTTCTCCATCGTCACCAACATCATAAAACTCACAATTTCCTATTAACTCATCATGTTCATTTATTACAGAAAATGCTCTTTCTGAATCAACACTATTGTAGAATCCTGCGATTTTCTCTTCCTGAATATTATTATCATAAAATGAGTATATCCCTTCGAAAGTCCAATTAATAAATTCTTGTACATCTTCTATTGTTCTTGTTCTAAGTGTATATGTCGTCATCTGGACAGCCCCTTTTGTTGGAAAAAAATGATAATCCGAGTGTAGCATAGATAATATTCACTGAGAACAACTTTCTACTATTCTCAAGCTCATGTTCTATAAATTATCCAGTACATCTTTATAGTACTTTCTTAAATGTTCCTTTAAGATAGCAGGTTCTATTATGTTTATGGACTTACCAAAGCTAACAAGATATTTAACTATAAACTCAAGTTCATTTGGCTCATACCAACCAACAATATAGTTACTTTTATTCTCGGTGATTAGCTCCATAGATGGGAACTGTTGCTGTTGAAAATGCTCTACCCCATCTTGATCTATTAAACACTTGAATTCAACAGCCTTTTCAGAAGGTTTCCAGAGCGAATGCGCATTGTGAACATGAATCTCCTGTAAGTCAATTATTGGTTCGATGTCCGTTATTTCCACAGAAGTAATGCGATCACAGCGAAAAACGCGATAAGCTTGTTTAGTTACATCATAAGCCTGACAGTACCAGTATCCTTTCATTGCATAAATAGCGATTGGCTGAATGCTACGAGTTCCTTCTCGTTGAGGTGTTTGATAACTGATATTTAACACTTCATTTTTAATAGCAGCGAGCAATAAAGTTTCTAAATGTTCACTTTCTTTGATTTGCTCTGTGTTTCGAAAGATTACCCGGTCCTTAATTCTTTCAATATGCTCACGTTGTTTTTCTGCTAATGCGTTTATAAATTTCTCATGGATTGAATGAAACGATACTTGAAAAGGTAGATCTGAAAAGCTGCTTAGTGCCTGCATTGCAAAATAAAGCGCATAAATTTCTTGGCTGTTAAAAGAAATCGGGGGTAATGTCATTTGATTTAGTAGATAATAACCTCCATACCGACCGTATTCCACATAAATGGGTGCACCAATCTCCTCTAGCGAAGAAATGTCTCGTAATGCAGTTCTTTTAGAAATATGAAATTCCCGCATTAAATCTTGCAACGTAAACCGTTGTTTTTGATTGATAAACCGTAGCATTTGATTTAAACGTTCTGATTTTTTCATAAAAAGACCTCTTAATGGTGCCGATTTTTGTCACCTTTATTCTATATACTTGTTAGTGTAATAAAAATTTGTTTGGGAGGCAATAAAATGAATTTTGAAGTAATTCCATTTCTATCGTTGAATGGTCAAGGCGCCGCTGCTATTGAGTTTTATAAGAAATATTTAGGAGCGACTGTTCTTTTTAAGAAAAACTATAAAGAGATGAAAGAAATGAATCCTAATTTTATTTATGAAGAAGGTCAAGAGGAGTATATTACACATTCCGTTTTACAAATCGGTACGAATAAGCTAATGCTTGCTGAGGAATCAATGGACTCTACAATGCCTTGGCAACTAGGTAATAGTTCATCTTTATGTATTCAGTCTCAAGACAAAATCGTTATTAAAAATCTCTACGACTCACTTATACAACATGAAAGAGTCACCATATTAGTACCTTATGAAGCCAATGTTTTTAGTCCAGGATATGCCATTGTCCGAGATCCATTTGGAGTAATTATTCAACTTTGTGTAACCGTACATGAATTTTAATTACTGTTAGCAAGAGATTTCAGAGTATTAAAGTGAATTTGATGTTACAGAAGCCCAAACATTCTTGTTTGGGCTTTTTTAGGGTTCAATCTAAAAATCAGTGTTTGACAAAGACGAATACAACAGTGGAGTTTTGGAGGAATGTGAACAAGCGAAGCGTTCACCTTTAAAGGAGGATTTCTACCCTATAATGTCCAATTCAAGAAATCCTCCTTTAACAGTGATGGCAACATCCTCCAAAACGTAACGCTGCTTCCCACTATAGGGTCAAACAACCGCTGATTTTAGTTTTGAGCCTTTTTTTGTTCGCGTAGTAAGTCTATTCAAAAAATAATCTACATAAACTTAGTAGGCACAAATAATTGTATAGAAGGAGCTAATTTATATGTCAAAAAATCATAGAGGAAAAGCACTAAGTAAATTACCTTCCAGAGGAAGAGGAACATGCCCTGTTTGTAAAACAAAGCGCATCAAACTACTATATACACTTCTAACGGAAAATGGCACTAAACTGACGGTATGCAAGAGATGTCAACATAAAACAGTGAGTGTTTGAATTCACGACGCCCGAACAATTTTGTTTGGGCGTTTTTATTTTAGTTAAATGGCTGGTATGCCTGCATTTCATCCTTCTGCTACTTCTATCTCTGGCGCAACATTAAGTCTTTTCCGCAACAAGTAGATGAGCACACTACCGACCGTTAAGGCCATGAAATCTGCAATAACTAAGGACCATATTACACCATGGAACTGAAAATAATGCTTCATTACAAACAATGTTGGAATGAGGATACTTCCCTGTGCAACAGCCATAGCGAGCGCAGCTATGCCCTGTCCCGTAGCCTGAAAGATACCACTGATTAAGAAGGTGAATCCCGTCAAGAATAATGAGAAGACGGTTACTTTTAGAATGAAACTACCGATCGCGATCAACTCAGGATCAATCGTAAACATCCCGACGAAATGATTTGATATGGAGAACAAGATCGTGCTACTCAACGCAGCGATGACAATAATAACAGCTGAAGTGAACAGAATAATTTGTTTCATACGTTTCTTATTTGAGGTAAAACAATAAGCAATCACGGGGACAACACCCTCACTTAGTCCCATAATGATAAAATCGGGAATTTGCATAAGCCGAGAAGATATTCCATAAGCAGCTACAGATGTATCTCCATAAATGGCGAGAAAATGGTTAAAGAATAACGCGGTTATGGACATAAACACACTGAGTAAAAAGACTGGAATACCGACGCCTAGGATGTTACGAATCATAACCAAAGTTACCCGACATGCCTTCCAAGACAACGTTAAAAATGTGCTTTTACGATGAATGAACTGCATATAATACAGGGCAGCTACGAGGTTAGAAATAATAGTGGCGGCGGCAATTCCTTTCATCCCCCAATCAAGCCCAAAAATAAAGATCGCATCCAATAGGATATTCATAATCACACTTAATATCATGCCATACATAGATACTTTCGCTGCCCCTTCGGATCTAACGGTTTGTTCCAGCGCGAAATTTATCATAATAATAGGTGCTCCGATGAGCAGAATGGTTACATAATCCTTTGTATAGAGAAAGGAGGTCGCACTAGCACCTAATCCATTTACGATGGTACTAATAAACGGAATACTAACCAGACATATAACGATGCCTAAGAGGAGAGTACCATAGAAGGAAAAAGCAGAAACTTGCTTCACACTTTTATAATCCTTCTCCCCTAAAAGCCGAGATATATAAGTCCCCCCACCTACACCGATCAGATTACCAAATGACATAAGGATCCCAATAATCGGAAAGGCGAGCGTGATCGCCGTTAACATCTCAGAGTTATGCAGAAACCCGATGAAATACGCATTTATCAGGGAATAGATGACACTTGCTGACATCCCTAAAATCATGGGAATACTAAAATGAGCAATTGTTTTGTGAATAGGAGCTTTTTCAAAATAATAAATATTTTCGTTTGATTCAGTCATGGCCTGTTCCATGTTTATCCCTACTTTCAAAAATAAATTGTTGCTAAGCTTTATTAATTAGACTTCTAACTAAATTATGTTAGATATCTAACTTATTTCACAAGAATACATGTTGATCGTCATCCACTCCTCATATCAGTTTCCAATACCCTCCTTTTCCTTCGTGCATCTACAATATAATCGCTCTTTATAAACTGAATTTAAACTGGATATCAACTTTTCTTGAAAGGAATCTCCGGATCGTTCGACATATAGTTAGATATCTAACTAAATATCGAAATAGATGAGTTTATTACATTAAATTTGTTTGTTCATCAAGATTTAAATTGACCGTTTTGAGCAGCGCAAATAACTTTTCCTGGTCTTCATCGCTTAATCCCTTCATCATAACGTTCTCCATTTGAGCGAAGAAAGTATCAAAATCTTCGATAAGAACTCTCCCTTTTTCTTGCAGGCTAATAATTTTTCTGCGCTCATCCTTCACATCGGTCTTTCGCTCAATAAACCCATTCTTCTCCAGATTATATACGATACTACTGATGGAAGAACCTTTACGATTAAATGCTCGTTCTAGATCCTTCTGCGAAACACCCTTCTCTTCATGATGGTGCACATATTCAAGCAGTTTAGCTTGTTCGAACGTCAAACCATATGCCTCTAGCTTTCTATCTGCATAGTTCTTTGTTTTATGACCAATGGCACGCACCTGATACTGCAGAGTATTTTCCATATCCATCAGCAACCTCGCAATCGTTAGATTTCTAACTAATAATAAGTGATGTTAATTTCCATGTCAACTTGATTCATACTTTCTAATTCAATTCTTTAATTCACCTTTAATCACCTATGTTATAGAGATATAATCAATCTAGGTACATAGTTTGAACTTAAAAGGAGATTAACACTTTGGAAAAATTGGTACATGGAACAAAGAGATCTTGTTACGCAGTCATTTTTTCAAGTCAACGTACTTCAGGGGACCAAGGTTATAGCACAATGGCTGACAAAATGGATAAACTTGCATCCCAGCAACCCGGCTTTTTAGGAGTAGAAAGTGTAAGGGATGATTCAGGATCTGGCATTACCATTTCCTATTGGGATAGCTTAGAGGCAATAAGTAACTGGAAGAAGAATCAATCGCACCTGGTTGCTCAAGAGAAAGGCAAACAAGAATGGTACGAAAATTACTCCGTCAAGATCTGTAAGGTCGAAAGAGAATATTCTTCGAGCGGGCAATAATAGTTTCTCCCCCTTTGCGGGGGATTTTTCATTGTAATATTCTTTATTGAGATTCTACTTGCTATTAATCGTAAAACCTCGTACTTTCATCCATTTCCCAGCAACAAATTCATCGATCGTCCCCGTCTTAGATCTCAGACAAAACCGATGCTGTGTCCCTCTATCAAACCCCGTCGCTTCAAAAATCAAGTCATCACCGATTTGTTCCTTAAAATAAACCTGTTTCAATCCCAATCTATTTATCATCTCAAGTTTTATATTCTCAATTAATGTGCGTGAATAAATTTTAGCCATATGTGTTCCTCCTAGTAGTAGTTGAAATATTGAATTATTCATTAATCATTATGGCTTAGCACCAAAGTCAATGATTGAAAAAATGTATAGTGTAGATCGATGACCGCTACGCGGACGGATTATCCTTACGATCGCTGTTGCCTCCAAATTTGTTTGATTATATAGCTATAGTGGTATAAATTTGGAGGCAAAGCATATGCTTCCGAAGTAGCTTTCCTCTGGAAAGCTTTTAGCCGAACGCTCCGCTTCTTCAGGACAATTCCGCCCTCTCCGCTCTGATCTGCCTTTGCAAGCACTGATTATGGTTTATAGCCTTATTTATGATCCGAAATTTCTTCCTCATTCTTCTTCACAAAATAAGTCTTATAATCTCCCTCTTCACTGATCTCTAAGCAGTTTAATTTATAACCAAACACACAGCCACCATCAATGCCTATTTTGTCTCCGATTGGACTAAACCAAACATCTGCCGACTCATGAAGATTAACTGCGGGAGTATGACCGAATACAACTTTCTTATCTAATTTGGTTGCATGATTAAAGAATGAATCTCTTATCCAAATAAAATCGCGTAATGATTGACTTTCTTTCCAATTCTCATGTTCTGGATTAATTCCAGCATGCACAAAAATATGACGATCCGTTTCATAATACAGAGGTAACGATTTCAGAAATTCTAGATGATGGGGATAATTATTCTTAATAAATTCTTTTCCTTCTATATATAAGTCCCTTCCAGAGCTTTCATCGGAAAGATCTAGATTACTATAACTCTCAACGGTTTGAAAAGCCCCATTTCTTATCCACCGTGCATCATCTTCTTCATTTTCCTTGTCAAGTGCATCCACCATCATCTGATCATGATTGCCTCTAAGAGCGATGACACCCCACTCTTCTACTAACGATTTCACTTGCTTTACTACATCTTTGCTCTTTAAACCTCTATCAACATAATCCCCTACTAATATAAGTTTATCTTGCTCGGGCTTATAATCCACATTTTTTAGCAATGCATTAAACTCATCATAACAGCCATGTATGTCGCTAATCACTAAAGTTCTGATTATAATCCCTCCTACCCATGACCAAGATCAATATTCCAATCTTAATAGATTTATAATACTTATTTGTAAGGTTGCTGTACACAACTTTTACATTACGTGATTTCGTTAATAAGACTGAAAAAGGTAACCCCGATTGGTAAGAGTTACCTTTGTATGCTGATTAACCTTCGAGTCAGTGTGGCATTACGTCTGTCTCAATTCAAACTGAAGCCTCTTCTTTCAGCCGATAAAAGTGTATAGCAGACAAAATCATAATCGGTATAAAATAAAGGCACCAAAATTGTAGCGCAATAATTCCCGAGTTGTCATCCCCACCTGCTTTGAAAATATTAAGCATTGGCATGAGCACACAAATTGGAAAAAACACACCGTGAATTAACATCATTGCTTTCATGATACGATCCTTCTTATTGACCACCTTTATTGTAAGCCCGATCAAAAATGTCGATAAGCCCATCAACCCATACCCCATGATGTCAAACCCGAATAACCAGCTACCAGATGTGAACGAAATTGCATCCAGGACAACATGATCAGCTGTTGCATAAGCCACCGTAGTTAGCTGAGTATAGTAAACCAAATTTGTAAAAACAGAATAAATCACGGCGATGGCCACTCCTCCGAAAGCAAGAGCTCTTCTATCCTTTGTCGCATAACTGGCGTATGAACAGCATGTCAGAACATAGGCCCAGCTCAAAATGAGGCAAGTACTGTAGTTCAATAGATCATTTTTTAAGAAGAGCCCAATCAGAAATAGGATGATACATAGTGCAGCTACAGCAGATGAATATAGCCCTAGTTTTCTATTCATTTGTATCACCACTCCCAAATAGTTTGTCCACCATCAGATCAATAAACGAATCACGTTGCTCTTTCATGTTGAAATCATACCCACAAATCTCTGTAGTCATGTCTTTCCTCAAAAAAGCAGACTGAAGTACTGATGTTAGAGCAAATGCCGAAAATTTATCACTCTTTCTGAGAACACCATCACTATTTACTATGACTGCAGTAAGACCTTTTATCGTCTTCATTGTATTGTCATTTACAGCGGGACGAGCTTGATCGGCCAAAATTGAAATTCTGGACAATGCTTGATTTCCCATTAAGAAATCCGCTACCATTTTCACCACACTTTTCAAGCGTTCGTTAGTATTTAAGTTTGAATTCAGCTGGGGTCTGAAGTTGTCTGTTACATCATCAATAATTTTCTGTACACACACTTCAACCAGGTTATCTTTGGTCTGAAAGTGGTAGTTAATTAACCCAACACCAACACCGGCCTTTTCTGCGATCATCCTTGTAGTGATTTCATCCATATTTCCGTTACTCTGCATGATCAAATCTGTGGTGGCTCTAATAATCGCTTGCTTAGCCTCGTCAGACTTCTTAATCACAAACCCCTCCCACAAACTGAATGACGTTCTGAACGATGTTCAGTTTTATTATGTACTGTATCACCAATGAGGTCAATACAAAATTTTACATTCCTTCTTTGTAACCTCATCAGCTACACATGGTTAATAGAGAAAAAGCAACTCACCCCTCTGACGAGGAACGAGTTGCTATTTTAGTTGTTCATTCGATCCTACCATCTCAGATTACATATTCCACAATACTGAGACTTAAATAACTATCTCCATGGCACCTTCTAGCAAGCATTATTGTCTTATGACGAGGATGTCCCGTGGCGGTCTACCACTGCTTTGAATTTGGGAAATTTCATTATTCGTAAGATTGCGGCCTACCAAAATGAACGAAGATGTGACATTGTTGAAGTTAAAATTACTCAAGTTCGCCACGCTTTGGCTCCCACGGAATACACGGAATGTTCCCTGAAAGTTAATTCCCGAAAAAAGTACTAGCGTTACTTCAGAGCTTTGAACCACATTTCTGAGTCGGAAACTCGAGAGAACGTTGTTAAACCGAAACGCTCCCAGATCACGAACCGCAACTCCTCCACGTCTAAAAATGATTCTTCGAACTGAAAAATTGTTGCCGGACCAAAGTGTAAGACGTACATCACTGTTTGCCAAATATATCACTCCTTTTCAAAGGTTGATATAGTTTATTACTAAATTCAAAGAATGGAATCCGACAAATCCACCCGTATAATAGTCTTTTTTTTAGGAACTCGCTTACTAGATAAAGAACATAAAAAAAGCCGAATAATCCTTACTTTCAAAGAATATCAAATGAGTAGTACCAAAAGTAAATTGAACATTAGGGTGATATTACAATCAGGAGGGAAAACGATGGCTAACTTGTTTAGCGGCTTGATGGGAAATTATTCAGAAGTGTCCATTCCCGAATTAAAGAGCCACTACGGGGCTTATCTTATGCCCGATGAACAAATTCACATGGGCTTCAAACTGATCCGCGACGCGTTCATAATTACGGATGACAGATTAATTCTAATTGACCACCAAGGAGTTACTGGGAAAAAGACTCGTGTTGCATCAATCCACCTTAACTCGATTTATGAGGTTGCTATGGAAACGGGAGGCACCGGCTTCGATGATTGTGAAGTCACCCTTCACTACATTACCTCACCCTATCACAAGAGCAACAATTTACAGACTGCTGCCTACAAGTTTGAATTCGGGAAGAAATTCAATGTACAGCCACTATATTCGGCATTGCTCAGTATTGCCAATGAGAATCTCAAACGCCTGAACTCCTAATCTTAATAGCTATCCAGACATAACGATGTCCCTCTCCAGAATACTGGCGGGGATATCGTTTTGTTTATTATTTTGATCCTATGCTAAAATGAAACGACCTAGGATTTCTATAATAAAAGGGGCGTGGGAAATATGGATCATAATAAGTCCGACATAAGAGAAATTCAAATCATATGTGCTGAAGATTGTGGAAACGCACCAAAGAAACAATTACTTAAGGATTTCAACATAGCCTTTGCTAGAAACGATATAGGCTTTATCCTCGAGAATATCACGGATAATGTGAAATGGAATCTCATCGGTGATAAAGTTATCCAAGGGAGATCTAATTTTGCCGAAGAGCTGAAGCAAATGAACAATATAGGGGCTATAGAACTCGAGATCACTAACATCTTAACGCACGGTAACACGGGTGCAGCTCACGGTATTTTAAGATTTGAGAACCTAAGTTACGCTTTTTGTGATGTATATATTTTCAGCAGTTCAGCAAAAAATGCAAAAATCAAAGAAATTACTTCGTACAATATTGAAGTATCTTAACCCTGTTAATAGATACCTATGAAAATGACCGCCTGGCTGATCACCAGAACGGTCATTTGCTTGTTTACTCGTGCGAGCTCATTTTATACCCACTTAGTGAACTCAAAGACGATTTGGAATTTCCCCGTGATTTTGTCATCGGGGGTGTTGGCGTTTCAACGTTTGTTCTATGTAGTATTTCTCTCAGGAACTCATTGTTTTCTTCTAGCAACTCCAGCATCATCCCAAGGGCAATAAATAAGATACCCGAAATAGCCCCACTGATCCACCATGATAAGGTAGGTATCCAATGAAACCCATCGACTAGAATCCCGAGCACAATACCCAATACAACTCCAGACACCATGAATATTTGCCCCATCACAATTAACAGTCTAGACAATTTGATCCCTCCACGAAAGTTTTGAAAAGTCGACTCATCCCAGCACGCTAATCATAACATGTAGTGGTTGGTGGTGCAGGGTAGAATTGTATGCAACTATCCCCCTGCGTTTAGCGTATAAACTATACTACAGTCGAAAGGATGAACCGCTATTGTAAATTTGGAGTTATCCAAAAGAAACAAAATTAGCATTGTGTTAATCATACTCTGTATCATAATTTCGACAGTTCTCATTACTATTTTAGCCAATACTTATTTCTCTGAATCCATATTTTATATAAACCAACATAAGTACAAACAAGAGAATGCACATAATAATATGGTAAAATACCACGCCAGATCAGATGCCCCGTCCGTCGAAGTCAGTATCAATGACCAGAACAGGAAAGTGTCGATCAATAATGAGGAATATTCTATTCTTAATTATAAAAGTGTAGCCGGCAATACATTTGAGGTAAGTTACCCAAGTGGACATACATATGAAGTTGTTGATCAATCCGGATTTTTTATGGCTTATGACGAAAAGAAGGAATACGTCCCAGAGATATCTTTATACGTTAACGGTGAAAGGATTCTCCAAGAAGGCGACGAGGAATACTATCCTAGCGAACTCGTTGTCGCTGCTTATCCTGAGTACCATACTAAACAAGGTAGTCTTCCCTTCTTTATCTTATCTTTCTTCCTCCTAATTTACGGTTGGTGTGGATTCCGATATGAGAAATTTCAAAACTTCCAGTTTCTTCTCTCGCTACGCTGGATTTGGGTGAATGATGCTGAGCCAAGCGACTTTTATTATTTCATGTGTAAGGTAGGCGGAGTTCTCGTCATGATTGGATCCGTTGTGCTCGCGATAAAATCATTATTCATGTAGGCAAAAAAAGGACATTCCCGGCCCCATTACCGGAAATGTCCTTTTCTCTTTATAATAAAACTCACTGAGTCACTTATGACATACAACAGGGAAGCCAAATGAAATTACGGCTCCACCTTCCTTACGGTTATCTGCCTGAATCAGGCCCCCACAACGCTCAACAATTGCCCGGGCGATGGCGAGTCCAAGTCCAGACTCACCATCCTTGCCTTTGACAAATCGGTGGAACAGAGTAGTAAGTATTTCCTCCGGAATACCCGGCCCATCATCCGATACGGTTAATTTAGTACGCCCATTATCAATACTTGCGGTGACATAAATATGTTCATTCGCGTATCTTGCGGCATTAGTTACTACATTCAATAATGCTTGCAGTATCTTATCTTTGTCTGCCATAATAATCAACTCTTCGTCTTGCGGGCAGTTGATGTGTAGGCTAAGTCCCTTTTTCACCAACATTGGATTAACGCGTTCAACCGTTTCCGTCAACAGATCCTTTAGACGCACCCTAGTGGGCTGGAAAATATCCTCTTCACTGTCCAGTTTCGCAAGTAACGTCATTTCAGTTACGATTTTTCCTAATCTACCACTTTCATTTAATATAATATCTAATCCCTTGCGAATGTTCTCTCCTTCGAAAATTCCGTCCCTAATTCCTTCTGCATATCCCGAGATCGACATTAGCGGAGTCTTTAGTTCATGTGACGCATTCTGAAAAAATTGCTTCTGCACCAGATTGAACTTGTTGAGTTCGTCCGCCATTTCAAATACGGTTTGCGCAACGGCTCCTATTTCTCCGCTGGCTTGAATCAACTTCACATCAGTAAACTGTCGATCCTTTACTTTCTTTAACTCTTCTCTTAAGTTCATTAACGGTTGAATTAGTTTCTTAGTAATAAACAAGCTGAGAAGGAACATAATAGCTCCGACTGCGACAAACACAAGAATCAGTCGACCTAGCAGCGCCCGCTCAATAGATTTAATCTTGCTCATCGGTGTAAATAACGTGAGCTTCCCTTGCGGTATTGATTTTACCTCTACAAGATATTGGCTATCATTGCCGTCCCAAATACTCTGCAGACTGGTAGAAGCGGTTATCGAACCTTGCAGGGGTATCGCCTCAATTGAGATCGCATCGCTTACTGGCAATGTTCCCGAAACAATATTTCCTTGCTCATCCGAAACGATTGCTTCAATACCCGCATATGCAACAGGGATCAAAGAAGACTGCATTTCCACAGTTTCACCTATACTTGATGGGGTGGAATTGGTCTCTATTAATGTGGCTGACATTGCTGCTCCCAATGTTTTCATGTCTTCCTTCTGCGTACCAATGAAATGGTCAAGTAGCACGTAATGGATAATTACACCCGTAATGGAAAGTATCAAAGCCAGCGACAAACCGAAGGCAAGGTTAATTTGGTGTGTGAGTTTCATTGGATGACTCCCCCTTAACTGATCTCATTCGATAACCATGCCCCCACACCGACTCGACAGGTAGACGTTCTATTTTTTTACGCATCCGTTTAATCAAATGATCAACAGCGCGGTCGCTGCCGAAATAATCCTCGCCCCAGACAGATGTCAGAAGCTCGTCCCTTGTAAAAGCACGGTTCGGATGTTCAGCAAGCACTTTCAGCATCAAAAATTCTTTACTCGTCAGATCCACTTCTTCCCCGTACCAAATAACGCGTCTCTGCTCAAGCATGAGCTGAAGTTCTCCAATGTCAATCTGAGTAGGCGAAGCTTCACTTACAACTACCTTTTCTTCGGGATTGTTTACTTTACTCCATCGCTCCAGTTGTCGTTTAATGCGAGCCACAAGTTCACGAGGGCTGAACGGTTTGACTAAGTAATCGTCACTGCCCAGTTCCAGACCGAGTATTTTATCCACCTCATTATCTTTGGCGGAAATCATAATAATCGGTACCTCCGCTTCATTTCGGATACGTCTACACAATTCATACCCGTCCATTCCAGGTAGCATAATATCCATAACCCACATACTCGGGGGATTTGTTCTCCATAATGTCCAAGCTTCTTCTGCATTAGCCAAACCTACGGTCCGGTAATTCTCCTTATGCAAATAGGCTTCAATCAAATTGCGTATATTCTCGTCATCATCCACGACAGCGATGAGATAATCTTTGTTCATCAAGCGTACCTCCTGTGTTTTCTCTTTAGTGATTATACCAAAGGTGATCGCACTGAAAGTGTATTGCCATTGTTTTTCCACAAATCCACCAATATTGTGCCACACCTATTCTGTAAATTGATAACTGTAAGACAAACCAAATTACAAGGAGTGTTACGTTATGAAGCACAATCTGATATTCAAGCACGTTGCTATGTCCGCCCTATTACTGTCAGCTATCGGAGCCCCTGTTGTTGCCAATGCTGAGACAGGACAAAAATCGAGAGAAATCATCTCTAGTCAAGTAACTAAATTGGATACAGTCGCTACAACTAAAATGATGAGTCTCAACCTTAATGATCCACTAGAATTAGCGAAAAAATACGCCCCAGAAACAGTTAGCGATTGGGAGTCAACCTTGGATAAATATAAGAAGCTTGTTACACAAGGTGAATTCTTCGCTTCTGATTTGAAATTAGTTGCTTCTACTGCCGCCGTTTCACTAGACAAAGACATTGTGGCAATTCCTTTGAACAAGTCTATTGTAATCACACCTTCTGTTAATGATACACCTCTAGTAGAAGGATCAGCTCTGGAAGCTATTGAAGCAGAAAATATTAAAGCCTCATTAGTAGTAACTGCTTCTGAAACCACAGGTGATGCTATTACTATACAAGCTACCGCTATAAGTTCAGTGCCCAGCCAGCTCTCTTCTTTGATCAAAGCTCAAATTGAACTTGCAGAAGCTGTAGAATCCAAAGATTGGATCATGATCAAGTCAGCGCTTAACCAACTTCTGAAGGAATACAAAGAGCAAATTGTTGAACACGAAGCTTCCACAGCGGATACCGATAATGCAGTACCAGCAGTACCTATCAAGAAATAAGAATCAGATATAAAGAGAACAGTTGCATTTAAAACTTTCAGGAGATATGAAAATAGAATAATCCCTCCAGCGATAACGTTGGAGGGATTGTTGTTGTAAAAATGAATTACACGTGATATTTCGCAGTTGGTGCGTTCAGAACCCATTCTAGCATTTCTATTCTTATCTGAAGTTGATCTACTACTTCTTGATTATCTGCTGTCTTCATCTTGTTCATTGTCATCTGTAGCTCATTAATTTTGCTTTTAATTTGATCTTCACTTCTCATCATTACACCCACCTAATATTCTGTCGGATTTATTATGCTCTATTTTAACCCGAATTTACTAGTTAGAATCAATGCTTCCCCTGCATTCTAGACGATAATAGGGAATGTTTAGTGTTGGTTCGAAACCAAGTCTTTGAGCCGGTTTGTAGGAACCCTCATTATCCAATCGACATGCCCAAACCGGCTCCAATTGATGATCTAGGCAATATTCGATTAGGGCTGAACATACAGATAACGCGTAACCCTTCCCATAATGTGCTTCTGCAGTCTCAATTCCGATCTCCAATTGATGTTCATTCCGAAAAGCAGAAAATGCAGTAGATGCGATTTCACCTTCGCATACCAAGCTATAACCCATACCTACCGCAAGGAACTGATCGACATCCCGCCAAAAATACCTAGGAATCACTCCACCCGTTTGGGACAAAAACATGTCCTTCGTCATTTGAATGATTTCATGATCATGATGACGTAACTGTTCCTTCATTTGGTGATAAGTTTCTAGATTAAAACTAAAATTGACTCTGGTATTTTTCATGATGATCTGCTGTTCGTTTAATTGAGTCGTCATGGAATCTATTTTGTCAGCCCAAGTTCCTGCCGGATCTACCTGCAACCATTCTGATTTGCGGATATTTGATTCTTGATTATTAATATATTCATATAGATCACGATTAAACTGTTCATTGTCAGAATTACCGAATAACAACGACATCCCATAAGGGTGTGCCACATAAAAGGCTGTTGGTTCCTGGACAGAATCAACATAAATCTTACCCAGAATGCGTTGCTCAACTACCGCTTCAGCAAATAACGTATTAATACCCACATAACTTAACGGCTCTATCGCTTTGTAATAGTCTTTATTCTCTAGAACTATCATAATCATTCTCCTAACTGGGGTTTTCCATATTTAACTACAACATGCCACAAGAGCTTTAGTTCTTGAAGCGTGTCTTTAGATGTTCCACGATCACTCCAAGATTCTGGGTTTCGTTTTAAATCCACTGCTGCTGCCCCAATAATGCTTGCATCGATATAATCTGATTGTGCAATACGTTTCGCCAAGGAAGGCATCGATGGCCCCCTGAAATCATCCGGAACTTCGTCTACCCTCAACCTGGATCCCCTATGCCAATAAAGATCAATTGAATACTGTGAGCATATTTGTTCTAATAATCGCCCAACATGTGTACCCTTGAATGAAGGATCCGCAACAAGTACTTCCACATCTTCTTTAAGAGAAATATCACCATGAACCTGGGCTTCAATGTATTGGTTAAACGTGCGAACAGGCATTACAGTTGAAGGATCAGAGATGGGTCTATCAAGCTGATTCAGTAAATGATCAATTAATCTCCGCGGTGTTAGATTCTTTTCGCCAAGAGTGCAATCTCTTGTAAAGGCATCGCTCAGCAGTGCGGCTAGTATATCACTAAATTCAGCATAAGTTCCTTTTTCCTTTGGTTCTAGATGGGAGTCCAGATAAGTATAAGTAGAGCGAGATGATACTCCAGTTTTTAAAAGAAAATAGCATGACCCAAAGCTTGGAGCTGGGCCATCAGGATGTAACATCAAATGGAGCGCTCCGTACTTGGGACGTTGGTTCATTATACTTTCCAAGTCATATGCTCCGCCAAACATCCTCTTCTCCCACAGGTCACGTGCACCACCTGGATACGCCGATACACTGCCATTAGATATTAATGTTTCAAATTGACTCTTATACATCCCTTGTTCTAGCAATCCTTCAGCAACGCTCTTCATATTCGAATCTAATCTATCTGGATGAAAATGTAAGGCGATCCTAGCGTTTGACTTCAACTTAATAATGGCAGATTCATAGGTCTCCCCTGAAATATTTGACATGTATAGAACTTCCTGAATGGTTCGTTCTGCTTCTTCGTTACGACCTTTAGCGTACAAAGTAATGTACTCAAGTGCCGATAATTGTGACTTAGATAATTTCATAGAGTCTCTCATCAACATCACCTCTTCATTCTTGTAATACTATTGATGTGTAATTATATTCCTCATGATCCTCTGAGACTCCTTTTGCAAATATTCTGATAAATTGAACGTTTTCAGAAAACTCTGGAAAAAGTCACGTAAGATACTTTATTTCATCCCCAAGTCTAGTTGATTTCGAAGTCATCTAGTAATAAAATGAACTAATCTTATGGAAAAGGATGCGCAGAAGCATGTCGTTAACAGTACCTCGTACACTCAGCAAAAAATCCATACTATTCTTTTCAATCATCATGCTAGCAAAAAGTTATTTTGCTTGGTATTTTCTATTTGAAGACGGACCTACTTGGACCACTTGGCTGAAAGAAATTCCATTTGTTCTCCTCGTATTCTGCTTGATTGAATGGTTCGCTACAAAGCGAAAACTCGCGATTTACATGCTTGTCAATTTATTGATTACCGTCTTGTTTTTCTCATTAATTGTATATCATAATCATTTTGGAATTATTGCTACCTCTCAAGTTTTAGATCAGGTCAAGCAAGTTGGAGCCGTAAAGAAGAGTATTTTCTCAGTTCTTCATCCACAATACATGCTCATTTTTTTGGATATCGTTATTATTAGCTATGTTATGTTTAAACGTCAGAAGGCGCTCGATTGGAAGAGGGCGATGTCAAGGCAAACTAATCGTAAAGTGGTTGCCTCTTTGTTCTGTATTTCCGTCGTGATCTGTTCGTTAAATATTTTCCCTAACCGGGCAAGTATGAATGAAACGGTTAAAGCAGAGCAGATGGGCATTCTCAATTATGAAGCCTATGCGCTGATCGCCGATCAAGAGGAAGAGCCTATTGATGTTGCTGAAATTACACAGGCGGTTATTGATCAAACGAAGGGGATAGAGCCTTCAGATCAACCAAACTTATATGGAGCGGCCAAAGGAAAGAACCTCATTATTATTCAAATGGAGTCTTTCCAAAACTTCTTAGTTAATCTCACCATTGATGGACAAGAAATTACACCTAACATGAATCAGCTGGCAGGAAGCAGTTATTATTTCCCGCGTTTCTATCAGCAGGTTGGTCAAGGCAATACATCTGACGCCGAATTTATGGTGAACACTTCGTTCTATGTTCCACCTGATGGCCCAGCTACTCAGATGTACGCTCCCAAAGAGCTTCCAAGCTTACCAAAACTGCTTCAAGGGCAGGGTTATGATACTGCTACGTTCCATACAAATGAAGTTGATTTTTGGAACCGTGGGGAACTTTACATCGCATTAGGATTTAATCGTTTCTATGACAAGAGTTACTTCGGTGAAGAAGATACCGTTTTCTATGGAGCGTCTGATGAAGTACTATATGAGAAAACTGCTGCGGAACTGGCTAGAATGGATAAGAATGATCAACCTTTCTATTCACATGTAATCTCGATGTCAGCGCATAATCCTTTCACAATTCCAGAGGACAAATACAAAATGGTACTCCCAGAACGTTACGAAGGAACGTTAGTCGGAAACTATATTCGCGCACAAAATTACGCTGACTATGCGCTTGGCCTCTTTATCGATGAACTCAAACAAAATGGTGTATGGGATAATAGCTTAATCGTGTTGTACGGCGATCATCGAGGACTTCCTATTTTCTCACTTGGAGAAGATGATCACATCTTACTGGAAGAGATTCTTGGTCACGAATATACGGAACGCGAGTTGATTAACATTCCATTAATCATTTCATCAACGGGTGTTACAACTTCAAGCGTGAAAGAACAATTAGGCGGGCAGGTAGATATTATGCCTACCGTGTCCAACTTATTGGGTGTATCACTTGATGATCATATTCATTTTGGTCAAGACCTATTGAATCAATCGACTTACAACATCCTTCCTCAACGTTATTATTTGCCAACGGGATCCTTCGTTAATAACGAAGAGCTCTTCTTATCAGGTAGCGGGTTTGATGACGGCCAACATTATACATTATCTGGTGATGGTATTAGGCCACTCACAGCAACAGAAGATGAATTCGAACGAGCGCTAGAACTCCTTCACTTATCAGATAGCTATGTTTCACAATTACCTGATAGAGAAGTAAGCGAGGAATAAGGAATATTGCATTTACTAAAAAAACCGTCGGAGAGCTGCTACATGCTCTCCGACGGTTTTTTTTATAACTCAACATTACTCAAAGGACTTCATAAAATCTTCAAGCGGCTTCAACAACCTAGAACGATCAAGAAAGTAGTAGAATCTATTATCTGTTCTTGTAAACTTAACCACACCAATTTGCTGCAGAAAGCTAATATGATAGGACACAGTTGGCGGTGAAATATTCAACGCTTCCGCTAACTCCTGACCAAACCATGGGCGTTCAGATAGTAGACGAATAATTCCTATTCTGTTCACATCCGATAGTACTTTGAAAAATTGTGCTTGTCTCTCTGATACAACAGATTCACTAAACAATAGGTAAGAATAAATACCTACAACAAACCAATCCGCTATGTCCTCCTTATAAGAAGAGTAAGCATGACAGCTTACATATTTGAAGAAGCTCAAATGAATTATATAACCCGCCGAATGATCTTTCAGATCATCCAAGTTCATAAATTGCCTAATAAATAATTCTGGCGTTTCCGCTAACATAACCTCATATCGTGGTTGTTCCGTTTCAATGCACTGGATAATGTCAGCTTCAAAAGGTGCGAAACTTACCGCATAGAATCGACTCAATAACAAAGTGAATCGCTGTTTGATCTCTTCAGGATTCTCCAGCGCTTCAACTACCCTGACTCTTCTATGTTCATCCTGAACCTTAGTAACACCAAGCAGCTCCAAAAGCCCTGACTTATTCCCCAGCAGAGCCTTATATGCCTGTGATCCTTTCGCCGGCAACGTGTTTTTACATACACTTTCAATAATTCGAAACACAAATTCATCAGCCGTATCCTGCTGGATCTTCTCTACTACGTCAGTCACCTTACTTAAAGTGGGATTATGGATAATGTATTTATAAAAAATGAACCCCAATCCACTCGCATCAAAAAAGTACGTTAATTCTTGTTGAATATAATGGGAAAGTGTCTTGCCCATCTTCTGAAGCATCCCTGTGATTTCATCGTTTGGCTCCAAATCAAATGCACGAATCATCTCAATAAATCCTTTATCTGTTCCTAACGCAAATAATGAATTCATGAACTCCATCGGAGTACTAATGCGGATGTTAATTGTATTTCTCATGAATAACTGCCTCTATTCATTGATTGAATTTGGTAAAAATCTTATTCATCATAACTGATCCAATCATGCTTCGTCAATGCATTAGATAATTATCAAATACATATTGATTTAATGATTATCTAATATATAATCAAATTACATAGTCATAAAATGGGAGGTTAATTCCATGATAAATAAGGATCAATTACTAGATCGACTGGATGCGATCGGACAGAGTTTAAGTAAGACGGAACAAACCTTGCTATTACTAGGTCTAGGCTCCGTTGGAACGGAGTTAAATCGACTGGATGCTTATTCTGATCTTGACTTCTTTGTCATTACCAAACCTGGTTTCAAAGACCGTTTTATCAATGATCTGGACTGGTTGAACCATGTCTGCCCTCTCTCCTATCAGTTTCGTAACGCAGATGTAGGTTGGAAGATCATGTTTGAGGATGGAATTTACGGTGAATTTGCTGTATTCGAAGAAAGTGAATTGGATCATATTCCTTGCCATGGTGGTAGAATTGTCTGGTGTGAACCAGGTTATGTACCGCAGAT
This sequence comes from Paenibacillus anaericanus, assembly GCF_003994475.1. GTDB lineage: Bacteria > Bacillota > Bacilli > Paenibacillales > Paenibacillaceae > Fontibacillus > Fontibacillus anaericanus. The sequence goes on from NZ_RZNY01000002.1 coordinate 316,877, forward strand.
TGCTACCCTAGATAAACCGGTTTCAAGCAAACGCCCTGATTCTTTGGACTTTCCTCTGAATGAAGCAGTAACTAACCTATATGTAGGTCTTTGCAGATATGCTAGAGGAGAGAAAATGTCTGCACGAACATTTATCGAATCATATGCCATGGGGCAAGTCATCGCTACATTACATTTACATAAAGCAGAACTCCCCTTTGATCTTGATCCATATAGTAATGATCGAAGAGTTGAGTCAAGATTTCCTGACTTTTCCGTCCATTTAAGTGAGATGCTCCAGGGATATGATAAGATCCCCCAATCTGCTCTTCACATTTTAGCTTATATAGAAAGCATTTATCCTGTGAATACCAAACTATCCCAAGAAATCAAAGGCTTAGCTCTGCACTTGGGTGCAACCCTATTATAAGGAGGAACTAGATTATGTTAAACGTACTCATTTTAGGTGGTACAACCTACGATTCCATTATTTCCTTACCCCAGCTTCCACAACCCGTGCCGCAAACGATCCATTATGCTCCTTTTCATGAAACCATAGGGTCAACCGGTGCGGGTAAAGCAATTAATCTAAGCAGACTAAACGTCCCTTGTGTATTACATTCCATCATTGGCGATGATCCCTATGGGCATAGAATTACGAAGACTCTCCAGCAGGCTGGTGTAAATTTTCAATACGACATTGATCCTAAGGGAACAGAACGCCACGTGAATCTAATGGATCAAGAAGGGAATCGAATATCTATCTTTGTCACGCAGTCCTCCGAGCACCCTCCCCTAGATTTGATCAAACTTGAAGAACTTATTAGCCAGTGTGATCTCGTAGTGCTGAATATTATCAGTTACACCAAGGAATTGATCGGCTTGTGTCAGAAATATCGTAAACCGATCTGGACGGACCTTCATGATTATAATGGTACAGAGAGATATCATGATGATTTTATCGAGGCCGCTGACTATATATTTATGAGCTCAGATCGTTTAGAAGATTACAGAAGCGTTATGGAGACTCTTCATCACAAAGGTACGAAACTGATCGTTTGTACTCATGGCAAAAAAGGAGCAACCAGCCTGACGGAAGACGGAGTTTGGAGTAATAGCAGCATTATTGCGGATTACCCGTATAAGGATGCAAACGGCGCTGGAGACAGTTTCTTTTCTGGATTTCTGTATGGATATTTGCACAATAAATCTTTGGAGGAATGTATGGGCTTGGCCACCATTTGTGCCGGTTTATGTATCACATCTGAAGAATTAGCCTACCCGAGCTTAAGTGAGGAAGTCGTTACACAAGAGTATGAAAAGTATTACGAAAAAAGTATCTAACACTCTATAAGCGAAGTTTTCTAATTTCATATCAATAGATCCTCTGGTATCACCTGTATGTGATCTAGTACCTATTTTCGCAAATTCTTGTGATATGACGTAACAGCAAAAAGCAGGATCAACCAGCGGAATACCGCTTGTGATCCTGCTTATTTAACAATGGACAGGTATTAGTTTACCGTGAAGTTATTTCCGTAGTTGTTATCCCAATAGGTTTGACCGCCTGCTGTAAGCGAAATGGCATACTTAACCTCTGTCGCATTTGGAACATAAAAGTTAAAATTCCAAAACTCTACTGAATTCAAATTATTAGCAGAACCATTATAGGATGCATATCCTTCTTGAGTTGTTGCCCAATTATCAGTAGTATATACTACTTTTACTGTTTTATTTGGGCTCACATTTTTTACAAATATACTACCATCGAAAGTATCACCTATCAGATAAGCATGAGAGTTAAGCAAGTTTGGTTCACCCAAAATAATGCTAGTTGGGGAGTAGTTGTTTGGCGTATTATAATAGTTAGCGTAACCATTGTTATCCCAGTATGTTTGCCCATTTACATCATATTTAATTGCAAACTTAACAAAATTGAGGTCTTTCAATTCAGAATGTTCCGTTGTACTATTACTAGTGGAAATTTCAAATCTCCATTTCTCCTTTGAACTTGTTGTGGGACCAACATAAGAAGCGCTTGTATCATACCAAGTGACATCATCGGTTGTATAATGAACAGTTACAGCTTTCGTTGGCCCTAAGTTTTCAACCTCAATATTGCCATTGAACCCAACAAATCCAGACTTATAGAATCTGGTTATTTGGGAATCTATAAGACTAACTTCATTACCAGCAGCAGATGCCGAAATAAGAGATCCCAAAGATGTTAATCCAAAAATTAGAGTGAAAAATGTTAATCCTACTACTAGTTTTTTTAATGATCGCATGGTATTCTCTCCTTTTTCTAATTTAATTTTCGGTATACATCTGTGTCTATCATGATGAGATCATGAATGTATTTTCGCCAATTATGATTCTCTATCCCTCCTTCTAATCAAACATATGAAAATTCATTCCCTAAGCATTCAGAAAGCAAATCATTTGCTTTCATTCTCATAATATATATTTTATGTAACTTTATGTAAATAGTATTAAAGTAGTATTCCTATCGGAGGGATATACAATATTTCTAGGACTAATGCAGGTATTAATTCTTATATACTTAGGATACAGCTTGAGAAGTTGGAAAGATCAACTGTAGGAATCACATGCTAGAGTATGAGTGTTGATGCTTTCATTTACCCTCGATCTTCTTGTAATACTGCTGAGGAAATGATTGGAAATAGTGCTTGAAACGATAGCTCAGAGCAAACAAAAATACACCTGAGAGCTACTAACATGCGCTCCGGTGTATTATGTATAACTGGGCAAAACTTGATCTATGCTCTTTGTTTACGTGTCATAACATCGAAGATAACTGCAGCAGCTAACACGCCTCCGCGTATCATATACTGATACGAAATTCCTACTCCGAGTAAATTCATCCCACTAGAAAGTGATGCCATTACGATTGCTCCGATAATGGAGCCTGTAACTTTACCAACCCCACCAGCAGCGGATACGCCACCTACGTAAGCAGCTGCAATCGCATCAAGTTCAAATAATGTACCCGCAGTTGTTGTTGCCGATTGCAAGCGCGCAGTGAATAGGAGACCTGACAGAGCTGATAACATTCCCATCGAGCAAAAAACAATATACGTAATCTTCTTTACGCTTATCCCGCTTAAATTCGCAGCTTCGGGATTACTTCCAACAGCATAAATATGCCGCCCAATTACGGTTGAAGTCGTCAAGAAATGATATATCACAACTACGATCAATACAATGACAATCGTCCAAGAAAATCCGTTATAACCTGCCAAAATCCAAGTGATATAAGCTATGATGGCGGATATGAATACCACTTTTACAGCAAACATACCGTTCGAAATGACTTCAAAATTGTATTTGAGTTTATTTTTCCGCTTAGAAAACTCAAAGTAGATGAACAGGGCGATAATCAAGGCGCCGATAATCAAAGATAGCAAGTTCAATTGGCCTATTTTGGCGAGAGCAGGAATAAATCCATTTCCTATTGCGTTAAAATGCTCATCCTTAATACTTATTGTTCCGGTTTTCTCAGTGACTTGCAGTAACGCCCCCCTGAAAATCAACATCGCTGCTAAAGAAGCCACAAACGACGGAATTCCCATTTGAGCAACTAAGAACCCATTAAATAAGCCGATGATAATTCCAAGCACTAAAATAATCGGTATCGTGAGATAAAATGGAACTCCAAACTGAGTAAGTAGGATAGCTGCAATGGCTCCCATAAACCCAGCCGCAAATCCGACCGATAAATCGATATGCCGAATTACAATAACTAGCGTCATTCCAACTGCCAAGACAGCGATATAACCCGTAGCATCGATCAAATTACTAATATTCCGTGATGACATAAATAATCCATCTGTCATGATTGAGAAAGTCGCCATAATAACAAACAAAGCAATGTACATCCCATAATCTCGAATATTAACAGCAATCAACGATTTCGCTTCCTTAAGTAATTTCACCGGTACTCCTCCTATTGCGTTGCAAGCTTCATTATTTTTTCTTGATCCGCTTCATTTACGGGTAGTTCACCTTTGATTTTTCCTTCAGCCATAACGTAGATCCGATCACTCATACCTAACACTTCAGTCAGTTCGGATGAAATCATAATGATACTCATCCCTTCACTGATCAATTTGTTCATGATCGTATAAATTTCATATTTAGCCCCTACGTCTATGCCGCGCGTAGGTTCGTCCAGAATAAGCAAGCTTGGATTAACGAATAACCATTTGCCCAAGGATACCTTCTGCTGATTCCCTCCACTTAAATTACCAACCAATTGCTCCACAGAAGGTGCTTTTATATTTAATGACTGTTTGTATTCATTAGAGATTTTGACCTCTTCATTGTTATTGATAATTCCTTTCGCAGAAATCGCATTAAGATTAGCAACGGATGTATTTTGCTTAATATCCTGAATCAAAAATAAACCATCACCTTTTCGATCTTCCGTCACATAGGCGATTCCCGCATTAATCGCGTCTTTGGGATTTCTAAACGTATTTCTGACACCGTTCATAAATAATTCGCCACGCAATTTATAAGATTTCGGATTTCCGAAAATACTCTGAGCTAATTCCGTTCGTCCAGAACCCATCAAGCCTGCAATGCCGACGATTTCACCTTTTTTCACATGCAGATTCACGTCTTTTGCGACTTCCCGTCCAAGCTTGGGATCATATGCTGTCCAGTTTTGGATTTCAAGCACATTGCTGCCGAATTCTTTTGTATTTCTCTTTGGATAAATATCATCGATTTCACGGCCGACCATATTCTTAATAATTACACTTTCAGATATTTCATTCTTAGAAGCGTCTAACGTACAAATCGTCTGCCCATCCCGTAGAACAGTGACTTGGTCTGCAATCGCAATCACTTCTTTCAGCTTATGTGAAATCATGATGCAGGTTATCCCTTGTCTTTTCAATTCTCTTAGTAGCTCTAATAAGTTCTCACTATCGTTCTCATTTAGTGCAGCCGTCGGTTCATCCAGAATAAGAAGCTTCACGTCTTTACTCAATGCCTTAGCGATTTCTACAAGCTGCTGTTTACCCACACCTAAATCCTTGATCAAAACTTCAGGGTTAACGTTAAGCTTCACTTTGTTTAGCATCTCTTTAGCTCGTACAATCGTTTGATTCCAATCTACTAATGAACCCTTTTTAACTTCGTTCCCTGCGAAAATATTTTCATATACAGTGAGATCGGGGAACAAGGCAAGTTCTTGATAAATGATAGCAATACCTGTTTTGACGCTATCACTAATTTTCGAGAAACTTTGGACACTACCCTCGTATACGATATCTCCCGAATATGTTCCATGAGGATATACTCCGCTAAGAACCTTCATCAAGGTTGATTTTCCCGCACCATTTTCACCGATCAAACAATGGATTTCACCCTTAGTCACTTTGAAATTTACATTGGAGAGCGCTTTGACGCCTGTGAATTCTTTGGAAATATTGTTCATTTCTAAAATGTATGGATTCATAATTAGCTTGCACTCCTTAACAAAACAAGTCGTAGAATCGAGGAATAGTGATAGACGTATCTATCACTACTCCGTCCAAACTATGGTTATGTGCGATTATAGACCAGTGAATTCTTTTTCTTCGTAGTACTTGGAATCGATAAGTGACGCTTTAACGTTTTCTTTATCGACAGTAATAACTTCAGTTTGTTTGGCTTGCACATCAATTTTACCGTTGTTATAAGAACCAGTAGTTTCAGGTGTTTTGTTTTCCAAAATGGATACCGCCATTCCAATTGAATCTTTAACAAGACTACGTACATCTTTGAATACCGTCATCGATTGCTTACCGTCAATGATGTATTGAATGGATGCTTTCTCAGCATCTTGCCCTGAAACTACGTAACTGCTAATTGCACTATCCGAACCGAATACGTCAGCGATCGAACGAGCCGTGCCATCATTTGGAGCTAAGATCGCTACATCGCCTTTTTGGTCGGCCGAAGCAGCTGTTAAGTGTGTTTGCGCCTTGTTTTTAGCTTCGTTTGCATCCCAGTTTGTAGTCACTTGGCTGATTATCTTACTTTGTTGATCACGGGATAATTCTGCTGTATCTTTCAACGCAACAGCTTCACTGGAGTTAGCTATTTTGAAAGTGCCATCAGCGATTTTTGGTTGAAGTACCGTCCAAGCACCTTGGAAGAACAAGAACGCGTTATTATCAGATGCGGCACCAGCGTATAAGTACAATGGCTGGCCATTGCCTTTGGCATGATCAACTAAATACTGTGCTTGTGCTTTACCTACTGCGATACTATCAAAAGTTACATAGTAATTAACTGCATCTGTCTTTGTTATCAAACGGTCATAAGAAATGACTTTGATGCCTGCTTTTTGAGCTGCTTCTACGGCTGCTGCTGCTGCATCGCCATCTTGAGGACAAATGATAAGTACTTTAATTCCTTTTGCAATCAGAGAATCTACATTTTCTTTCTCTTTGGCGGAGGAACCTTGGCTAAACAAAATTTCAACCGAATATTTCGTATCCTTCAAAGCATCTTTAAATCTTTGCTCATCTTGCACCCATCTAGGTTCATCTTTAGTAGGCAATACGATCCCCACGTCAACTTTGCTGCTTTTACCACATGCTGAAACTACTACTGCGAGCATCATTACAACGAGCAAAAATGGAATCGATTTCAGAAGCTTTTTCATTTAAAAAACACTCCCCTTTTTTGTTTACTTGTTAATTCATGATGATAATATCATTTGAAATTTCATCCTAGAATAGAAAATCCTCATCTGTTTCTTGAATATACTCATCACATGTAAAATTCCACGTTTACCTAAACGAAAAAAAACCTCCAAAGACTTGAAGGTTTGCTACTTGAAGAAAATGGAGTTTATAAATATATGAAGATCAGGCAGATGTCCAAGCGACCCTATAGCCGCCTGCATTAGATAGTTAGAAATTTGGTGATTATTTACTCTACAAACCTCAGCTTGTTACTTTCATTTATTATATATTCCATATACGCCAATGCATCATTTCGTCTCGCGAAAATAGACTTATAATACGATTTTGGATTCCCCAAACGTAATCTCATCGCTTCATTTATAATTTTGTGCCATCTTTCCGGCACGTTATTGATTGCATATTCACCTGCACCAACTTTGGATGTTATCCCTTGTTCATTAAATGAATAGTATAGACGAGAAACTCCCAGGACTCCCCATTCAATTGATTTCACACTAAACAGCAAATCAAAATACTGGACAGAGAGAAACCTCTCGCCTCTTTTTTTCCAGTTAACCCAATAAGAATTAAGATTATCCTGCATACGACTCATTAATAGGTTCCATTCAATTGAAAAGTTATATTGTGAAGGTTCTTTTCCAAGGATGCATACTCCATAATTATAAAACTGGAATACGTCAATTGAGTTTTTTTGAAGCTCTTTAGTACCTTGAATCTCCCCATCGTTAAAGTAAATACAGGTCTTGGCCTCTGTATCTAACCCCGTAATATCTTCCTTTGTTATGTAAATCCCATCTAAACTCATCTGAGGATATGAGCTTTGAATCTCTTTATGGATTTGTTTGAGAATGGCAATGTCCGCTTCCGATAGATCTCTTTGTATAACAGCCATAAAATCAACATCGCTCGAACCTTCAACAAACGCTCCTAATGAAATTGAACCATATAAATAAAACCCATTAAGTAAATCAGGTAATTGTTTGTTGAGCTTTTTTAGATAAATAGTTAATAATACTTTAACCTTATGAGGGACTCTAGTGTTGTGAATAATGAAAAAGCACCTCCACATAAAATAAGAAACATGACCAATCCAGATTAGCATGTTTTCACATCATATGAAACTACAAAAATCGTAAAATCAATTAACCTATTCAGAAAAAGAGGCGCCGAATTTGACGACACCCTCTTGATATCGTTGTAGGCATAGCGTTTCATCAATTAAATTATTAAGTTCAATACTGGCTTAAATTAATTTGTCAGTAATGATCGTGGATAACGTATGTTTATGCATACGGGTGTCAATCCCCAGTATGACCTCAACTTAAAGTCAAGCTCTTTTTTTCGTGTTCTTTTGGAATTTGATTTGAATATTTTCAAGAAAAAAGGGCGTGTAAAGATTTTTGGAGTCTTGTTCTCGGATAGACGAGTAATACGTGGGAGAGGTAACTATAACGATAAAAAAAACAGTAGTAGACTTGGACAAAACTTTTCGTCCAAGTCTACTACTGTTTGGTATGTCAGTATTCACAAAGCAAAGTCCTGAATTACACTTCAGAACGCAATAAGTTCCTAAGATTCTTTACACAAAGCTAACTTCACCTGAATAGTAAGCGATCCGTCTGTTAATGCCGCACTCACACTACCGTCCATTTGTTCCGCTAACAGCTTAACGATGGACAGTCCCAGACCGGTGCTGTTTCCCCTTGATTTATCAGCTGTATAAAAGCGGTCAAACAACTTTGAAACATCAATTACAGCATTGTTTTTTACAGGGTTGGTGAATGTCATAACCGCATTGTTATCACTAAGCAGGCTTACTTCAATAGCACCTGCGGAATGAAGAGTACAATTTCGTATCAGATTTTGAATGATTCTTATGGTCAACTCCTTATCCACACAAGCAAATACGGGAGTTGTCTCTTCAAGCTGTACAGTCAAATCATGTTCCTCAAATACGGAAACAGATTGTGCCAAACACTCTGACACCAGATTTGTGAGATTGATTCTTTCAATATGTAATACGGGCTCCGAACTTACTCGATAAGAATATTCAAAGAATTGCTCAATTAAATGTTCCAACCTAACGGCATGCTTCTGCGCAATCTGTAACTTATGATGTTGATCATCCGTAAGCATTCCTTTTTCCATAAGTTGCTGATAACCTTTGATTGCTGTAAGAGGTGTACGTAAGTCATGCGAAATGTTGGCAATAAGCTCCTTGAAGTGTTTTTCCCCGCGGATACTATCAAGTCGTCTATTCTCTTCTTCTTTTAAGTATTTGTTAATATTGATCGTTAGCCTATTCAACTGACTATTAAGATTTAGGAATTCTAAGCTAATGGGCTGCCTTTTTGGCGTGGTTAATCGTTCGCCGAGTTGGCGGTTTATATTGCGCAATTGCCTTTGAAGACAAACAAGGTACGCAATAAGTAAGACACAAATAACTCCAAAGACAATTGCCAAGATTTCCACCCACCTTTCAACTACTTAATTTCCGATCTTCTAAAAATGCTATATGTGAGCGCAAGCATGACGATTATAAATACCAGACTAACAACAATTGCCTTGATCAGTTCACCGGCTCCAGTATCAAACGTTACAAAGGTGTATTTTCCGCCAAATGGTGTAAAAGAAAAAAATCTATCAAATACTGCTGAACTGTTACTTAAGCTCGCCAACTTGCCACAAAGTATTGAAAACCCGTAATAAATTGAAATCACCAGCACCGGCTTCTTGAGCACCATAGCAAGTGGTACACATATACTCAGTTGCGCCATATATACAATCATCAGTGTAAGTGCAACTGCTACCATTTTGAATATTATCGATGCACTGAATATTATACCGGATTCTTTCGAAAGTATATTAAGAAATCCCACAGATACAGCACCCATATCGAATTTGGAACCAGTACCTAGAGCAATGCCTGTTACAATGACATAGGGAAGAAGGATGAACAGCAGTGCACAAGAGAATACCGTTGCTTTGCTAATAATAACAGTAACCCTGCTACTCCCACTTGAAATGGCATCATGAATTGTTTTATTATCGAAATCCCCGCAGATAAATACCCCTGCAATAACAGCACCGAGAATACTGATCATATTTACATCAGAGAACATAAAACCGATTCCCGTATATTCCTGAGCGATCTGACCCTGTGCCATCAAATAGGCTAAACTCGCCATTGCTATAGCACTCAACGTTGTGATTGCAAATAAAATCTTAATCGCCATTGATTTACGCAGTTTATATAAATCAGCCTGAATCAAGTTAAGCATTCCGGTCACCCCCAATAACAGAAATGAAATAGTCTTCAAGCGTATCTCCCTCAACAGAAAAATTAGTAACAAAAATTCCGTTTTCAGAGATCACCTTCGCCACTAATTCCTTGTTATCCAAATAATCGTATAGCTTAACACTCTTATCCGGCATGACCTTGTAGTTCAGCGTTTTCAGTTGCAATTCCATAACGCTCACCAGCTTTTCCGGTTGATCGCAGCTTATAAGAATATGGTGCTTGCAGTTTTCTTCAAGCTCTGCGAGGGTCAAGGATTGCTTAAGCATCCCTTGGTGGATGATGAAGTAGTCGCTCGCAACCTGATATAGCTCTGGTAGATTGTGACTGGATATGAGGATGGTGATCTGCCGTTCCTCACAGAGCTTTATCAACAGGTTACGTATCTCCACTACACCTAAAGGATCAAGTCCGTTGATCGGCTCGTCTAAAATAACTAGTTCCGGATCACCGAGCAGGGCAATGGCAATACCCAACCGCTGCTTCATACCAAGCGAAAAGTTCTTTGCCTTCTTTTTCCCTGTTTCGCTCAGCCCTACCAACGCTAGTAACTCGTTTTCAATAGTTTCGCTTGGGATGCCCCTCATAATCCTGTGAAGTGTGAGGTTCTCTCTCGCCGTCATATTTGGAGTTATGCTAGGATACTCGATCATGCAACCAAGTCGTTTTCTTTCAGCTTGTAAAGCCTTTTCACCACTTTGACCAAACAGTTCAATATTGCCATCAGTAGGAAACGAAAGCCCCGCCACAATACGCATGAGTGTTGTTTTTCCAGCGCCATTTTGCCCGATTAAACCATAAATTTTGCCAGGTTCCATAACTAGAGATACATCACGCAGCGCAAAAGTACCATGGTAGCTTTTCGTTAGGCTGTTTGTTTTCAAAACATATTCTTTCATATATACTCACCTGCCCTTTCTAGATTTAGTGTAATATCCATTGGTTTAGAAAAGGTTAAGGGGAGAAAAACAAAGGTCAAGAAACAGATAATTTATTCTTTGTATAAGCGATAACCCAATCCCCAAACGGTTTCAATATATTCTGTATCAGGACTTACTTGTTTCAACTTGTTGCGTAAATTGCTAATATGAGTTTTTATTGCGTTATCGTCACCGAGGTATTCTTCTTCCCATATGGATTCGTACAGATTCGATTTAGTAAACACCTTGCCTCTGCTTTTAATAAGCAGCTCCAATATCATATATTCCGTAGCGGTCAATTCAATTTCCACATGATTTACGGCCACTCGCTTGGCGTTATCATCCAGTGACAGATCCTTATATTGAAGACTATTGTTTACATTTACATATCCTTGCTTATGTATTCGTCGTAAATTAGATTCTACCCGAGCTACGACTTCGCCCAAATCAAAAGGTTTGGTAATATAATCGTCTGCACCTAACTTTAACAAATCTATCTTTGTACCGACCATATCCTTTGCCGAAATAATAATGACCGGAGTTTCCGAAAAAAGTCGAAGCTCTTTCAGGATTTGATCACCGCTTTTATACGGAAGCATGATATCTAGTAAAATCAAATCAAACTTTTGACTCTGAATTATGTCTATACAGTCAGTCCCAGTATAAATCGACTCTACTCTATAACCCGCATCAGTTAGCGCTTCGGCCAGCATGAAGTTAACGTCCTCGTTATCTTCAACAATTAATATAGTATCCAATATGTGATTTTCCTTTCTACCTTTATTTTGACCCTCACTCGAAAATGATTGCGAATCCGCTGTAACGGAACTCAGCGACGTTATTAGAGGTTTATTTCACTATTCTGGATTGTAACGGAACCAGCAAACGTTATTTCATCATTATTCATGCAATTAGAGCATCATAGGAAGGAATAAGGTCTTTCAGTTCCGTTAGAATTTGTTTTGACCCTCAAAACTCAATATAATCCACTGGTTCCGTTAGATTGATGTCTGAATACGTCAAACACTGATTATGAGGTTGAGCCTCAAATATGTATAAAAAGGTGCACCTTGAATTGCACCTTCCCTACTACAAACCATGCATTTTCGACTCTGCCTCTTCCCAACCCACCGTATAACCTTGGCCTTTAGCACAAAATATGGACGAGGAAATATATTCAGCATCGGCATCCTTATTGTAGCCTTTCTCATTAATGACCTCTTGTTCATTGTGGCAACGCTCATAACCGGCAAAGGTTAAGCTGAGCGAACTTTTACCTTGGGTGAAGGAGGCTAATCGGCTGTTATAATCCATAAATGTAACTACAGGTACTCTTCCTGTAAGAATCACCTTGTTCCCTTCACTGCGGGGCGCCTCAAAACTTCCATGTGCCCGCTCAATATCTGATATTACACGGCCAATATGATCCAAATCAACTTTAATTTTAAAATTGTAATAAGGCTCTAAAAGCAGGTTGTCCGCTTGTTCCAACCCCTGTCTCAAAGCTCTGTAAGTTGCTTCTCTAAAGTCCCCCCCAGTTGTATGTTTATTGTGGGCTCTTCCGTTTAATAGAGTTACGATTACATCTGTTAAAGGTGATCCCGTTAGAAGACCATGATGTTCTCTTTCGAAAATATGATGGCGAACTAGATTCTGGTTTCCGACCGACAAATCGTCAGCATGGCAGGCGTTATGAAACGACACTCCACTATTTCGCTCACCTGGACGTAATTGAAGATGCACTTCCGCATAATGGCCTAACGGTTCAAAATGACCGTACCCGATTACCTCCGTAGCAATCGTTTCTTTGTATAGAATCTCCGGCTTATCAAACAAAATATTTAAGTTAAACCGCTCCTTAACAAGCTGCTCCAACACTTCAAGCTGAATTTTCCCCATCACATGAATATGAATCTCCTGTAAACTTTCTTCCCAGGTCACATTCAAAGAAGGATCTTCGGCATTCAGAATCTTAAAATATTTTAAAGCTTCTTTCACATTAACAGAGGGTTCAAAAATGACTTTAGATTTTAAAGTAGGCACCATTTCGTAGGTAGCTCTTTCTTGTAAAGCACCTATTCCATCACCGACAGTGGTCATAGACAAACCTGTAACTGCAAAAAGTTCACCCGCCCCTACAGTGTCCACCGCCTTAAACTCACGTCCGTTATAAATACGGATGCCTGTGATTTTTTCGGTCACCGTGTTCTCAGGATCACCGTAATTCATGATATCTCTAACTTTTAACGTTCCACTTAACGCTTTAATATAAGTAATTTTTGTCCCGAGATCATCATGACGAATCCGATAGACTCTACCAGCAAACGATCCCTCGTTCGAATAATTGGTTACCGTAAGCTGATCCAACTTCTGTAGGAAATCATCTATACCCATCCCTTGAAGAGCGGAACCACATGCATAAGGGAAAATCTTGTTCTCTTGAATCAAGAGTTGCATCATGCCCAGCCATCTATCTTTACTGTAGCCTTCCTCCATATAGTGATTCAGAAGAGATTCATCGCGCTCGGCTATAAATTCGGTCAGTTCCTGATTCATCACGCCATTTTCAGACAAAGAAACCGAAATGTTACATACATCCCTTGTGAAATTCGTTTGAATATCTTGCACCACTTGCTCCACATCAGCCCCTACACGGTCAATTTTGTTAATGAAAAAGAAGCAAGGGATCTGATGTTTTTGCAGGAGCTCCCATACGATCTCAGTCTGGCCTTCGATTCCTTCCACAGCACTAATGATCATTATGGCGTAATCCATCGCCTGAATCGCCCGTTCCATCTCAGGGGAAAAATCAATATGCCCAGGAGTATCGATCAAATAATAGTTTGAATCTCCATAAGTGAACATACCTTGATCTGCAAACACGGTGATGCCACGTTGCCGCTCGATTTGATGGCTATCCAAGAACGAATCCTTGTGATCTACCCGCCCTCGCTGTTTAATACTCTTTGTATAATAAAGTAGTTGTTCCGAGAATGTTGTCTTTCCCGCATCTACATGCGCTAATATCCCTATGGTTTTGTTCATTGTTTATCCTCTCATCTATCATGCTCATATAGATTATAGAGTGTTTAACTCATTTTAAAAACCAAAACATAATCCTAAGCGCAATCCTAGCACGAAGACTGTCAAGAATGAATATGATGAACCAGAGTTTCAAAGTCCGTGAAATCGACAGTAGTGAAAAATGGGGTGTAAATGGAGATGAGAGTCGCAGATTATGTAACGAATGCCCTTTATGAAGCTGGAGGGGAAAACGTTTTTCTCGTTACAGGTGGAATGATCATGCATCTTACCGATGCTTTATATCAACATAAGGGCCAAACTTATACATGCTGTCACCACGAACAAGCAGCCGCTATGGCTGCAGAAGCCTATGGCCGATATACAGGTAACTTAGGTGTCGCCTATGTAACTGCTGGTCCTGGCGCTTTAAATACGATTACAGGTGTAGCAGGAGCTTATATTGATTCCTCACCCTCGATCATAGTAGCTGGTAATTCTAAAGTATCTTTAGCAAAGATTAAGGGTCCTCGCCAATTTCCTCTGCAAGGGTTTGATTCACTCCCTATTTTCAATCATATTACGAAGTATGCAGTTATGCTAGACGATATTTCCAAGGTGAAATATGAAGTTCAAAAGTGCATTCACATTGCTAAAAGCCCCAGGGTAGGTCCTGTTTATTTAGAAATCCCTGTAGATGTTCAAGGGGCTAGCTTCGATCCGGATCTGTATGAGGATTTCGTTCCATCTGAAACTATCCAGCACAAGCATATTTCTAATGAAGAAATTGCAACCATTATTGAAGCATTTAAAGCTTGCAAACGTCCCTGCTTGTTAATTGGAGCAGGAGTAAGAATGGCTGGGGCAACGCAAAGCTTATATGATTTTATGAAGAAAATGAACATGCCTGTGTTAACTTCTAGATTGGGAATGGATCTGATCGATCATTCAGATCCATTATTTGTTGGAAGGCCAGGAACATACGGTGATCGAGCCGCAAACTTCACGATTCAAAATTGCGATTTGTTAGTTAATGTCGGATGTAGATTAGGTATTGGCTTGATAGGTTATGATTACGAAGAATTTGCCAAAAAGGCAAAAAAAATCATTGTAGATATTGATGAGAGAGAATTATCTAAGCCATCGATTATCCCTGATATTCGTATTCAAGAGGACGCCAAGAGATTTTTTGAAGCCATGAATACAGCCTTACAAGATCATTCATTTCACTTCTCTGAATGGGTCAACCAAACTCAATCATGGAAGTTGAGATATCCCGTTGATTTGCCAGAATATAACGATGATTCACTAGGAATTAATTCATATCGATTCATGACAAGATTCTCTGAAAAGGTGAATAAAGATGCCTCCTTTGTTGTGGATACAGGATCATGCTTTCATGTTCATGCTCAAGCCTTCAAAGTGAAAATTGGACAAAGGCATATTATAACTGGCGGTCTATCTACAATGGGATACACGCCTGCAGCCGTCGGAGTTTCTGTTGCTAGGAATAACCGGGAAGTATACTGTGTGACGGGTGACGGTTCATTTCAGATGAACCTCCAAGAGCTACAAACGATTAACCACAATAAACTACCTGTGAAATTCATTTTATTTAATAACAACGGGTATCTACTCATCCGTCATACCCAAATTAATTTTATGGAAGGACGAATGATTGGGGAAAGTGCAGAATCCGGTTTGAGCTTCGCAAGTTTTGCTAAAATAGCCGATACATTTGGTTTGGGATATATAAAGATTTCGAATTTAGATGAAATGGATCAAAAAATCAATGAACTAATTGATTATAAAGGATCCATGATTTGTGAAGTTATAACTCCTCCTGAACAGTTACTAATCCCAAGGGTCGCTTCGAGAAAGTTAGAGGATGGTACGATGCAATCCATGGCATACGACGACATGTATCCCTTCTTGTCTAGAGATGAATATGCTGGCAACTGTCTCGATTAGATCCGAAACTACGACTAAAGTGTATTGGAGATTGGACGATGAATGATAACAATAAACTTAATGTAGCTATTTTAGGAAGTGGCAATATAGGTACGGACTTACTTGTAAAAGTGGGAAGATCAAACTATTTAGACTGTACTTATTTTGTAGGTAGAAATCATGATTCTCATGGTATACAAATAGCTCAAAGTTTAGGAGTAAGGACCTCTATCGACAGTATTGATGCACTAATTAAGGATTCAGACAGTTTTGATTTAGTATTTGACGCTACATCTGCGAATGGTCATAACATACATGCTCCAATATTCAAGCAAATGGGTAAAATATCCATTGATTTAACTCCTTCAAATATAGGAGAAATGTGTGTTCCCGCCGTAAATTTGGAGCCTTGTTTGAATTTTACTGAAATTAGCTTAGTGACGTGTGGAGGGCAAGCTGCCATTCCTTTGGCCTATGCAATTGGTCAAACACAAACAAATATTCAATACATTGAAGTCGTTTCAAGTATTTCATCAATGAGTGCTGGACTAGCGACAAGAAATAATTTAGATGAGTACATTGAAACTACAGAGAAGGCAATTGGTAAATTTTCTGGATGTAACGATGTTAAGGCAATTATTAATTTAAATCCTGCAAATCCATGTATTGATATGCAAACGACGATTATGGCCATTGTGGATCAGCCAGATCTTATGAAACTTCAAGAATTCATAGATCAAATTGTGCTGGACATACAAATGTATGTTCCAGGTTATCAATTAATCATCTCTCCTACCATCGAAAATGGAAGAATGATCGTAATGATTAAGGTTAAGGGGTATGGGGATTACCTCCCTCCGTATGCTGGAAATCTCGATATTATTAATTGTGCTGCCATCTCAGTGGCAGAGGAATTTGCAAAGAAAAGATCAAACAAAGGAGGTTACCATGAATCATCTGTTAATTAGTGATCCAACCCTTAGGGATGGATCTCATGCTGTTCAACATCAACTCACAATGGATCATATTCTGTTCTATGCCGAACATGCTGAACATACTGGAATACCCATATTAGAAGTTGGTCATGGTAACGGCTTAGGAGCCTCCTCTTTACAACTGGGTAAGAGTTTAGTGTCAGATACCGAACTTCTAGTGCAGTGCCGGGCAAGACTTACAAATACCAAGTTAGGTATTCACGTAATACCAGGGTTTGCAACGATAAATAAAGATTTAAACAACGCTCTAGATATTGGCGTCGATGTTGTTAGGGTCGCCTCCCACTGCACAGAGGCAAATATTACAAAACGTCATATTGAATATTCACGAAATAGGGAAAAAGAAGTATTCGGTGTATTAATGATGTCCCATATGGCATCCCCAGCAGTATTAGTTGAAGAAGCTAAAAAAATGGAAAGCTATGGCGCACAGGCAATTATAATTATGGATTCAGCCGGAGCCTCTTTACCTGTTGATGTACATGAGAAAATCACAGCTTTAGTTCATCATTTAGATATCCCTGTAGGATTTCATGCGCATAATAACTTAGGCATGGCAATTGCTAATTCAATTACTGCAGTAGAATCAGGAGCTACCATACTTGATGGTACTTCAAGGGGATTTGGAGCGGGTGCAGGCAATGCCCAGTTGGAAGTGTTAGTTGCCGTATTGCACAAAATGGGTTATCAAACCGGAATCGATCTTTATCGATTATTAGATTTCGCGGATCAAGCTGAAAGTTTATTTTGTACCCCCCCTCACATTAGTTCAGTAAGCGTGATTAGTGGACTTACAGGGGTTTTCTCTGGCTTCGCAAAGCCTGTGGAGAGAATTGCTAAACAATACAATATTGATCCTAAAGATGTTTTCTTTGAGCTTGGAAAAAGAAAGATCATCGCTGGTCAAGAGGACCTGATCCTTGATGTTGCAATCTGGTTATCTCACCATGCAAAGTAAAATGCAAATTGCGATTCTAGGGTCTACGGGACATATTGCGAAGAACCTTATCTTTGAAATGAATAAGCGTAGTGAGTTTCATTTGCATCTTTTTGCACGAAAAATAGATGCTTTGAATAACTTTATCAACTTATATACTAATGATCCTGGCAATATAACCGTAAGAGGCTTAGAGGAATTTAGCAATTATAGTTATGATGTAATCATCAATTGTATTGGTATTGGTAACCCCTCTATTTTAAAAAGAGATCCCTCTATGGTATTTAGGTTAACCGAACAATTTGATAATTTGGTGCTGGATTATTTACAACATAATAAGAATACACTTTATCTATATTTTAGTAGTGGCGCGGTTTACGGATCAGATTTTAGCATGCCTGTCGATCGTAATAGTTATAATAAATTAAATGTAAATCATAGTTCTTCGAATGATTTCTACTCAATTTCCAAAATTTATACAGAAGCAAAACACCGTTCCTATGCTGAATATAACGTTGTTGATTTAAGAGTATTTGGATTCTTCAGCCAATTTGCTGACTTAACTGCCCCCTACTTCCTAAATGAATTAATCACTTGTGTACAAAAGGACCAAGTATTTATCACGAACCATAGCAACATGATCAGAGATTACATTCATCCTACAGATTTGATTGCATTAATTGACAAACTAATTTTTAAACATGATCTTAATGATGTTTTTGATGTATATAGCCTCGCTCCCATTTCCAAGTTTGAAATCATTGAGTTATTCGAACATAAATACAATCTAATTTATCAAATTGAGAACTTACCGGGATCCTCTCCCACTGGCGAAAAAAACTCCTATTATTCTGTAAATAATAAATTAGCGGATATAGGGTATTACCCCACACTAAGTTCGTTAAATACAATAATGATGGCAACAGATCACATTTTAAATAATGACTAGCAAGTCGATTGTTTAATGGAGAGAATATGAAATTTCAAGAGCTGTTTTGACAGCTCTTTATTTAATTTTCTTAACTGCCGAATTTGGCGAACTCCAACCCTGATGTTAAATTTTACATAGACTGACCACATAAAATGGACGTAACATTCTTTGAGAAGGAGAGTGAGCTCGATGATAAACAAGAGTTTTGTACCATTCCCAACATTAGAAACGAATAGATTACTCCTTAGGTTAGTTGAGGATTCGGATGTGGAGCAATTATATGAAGTGCTTAGTGATGCAGAAGTAGCAAAGTTTGATTATTTTCACCCGTTAACATCCATAGAACAAGCACTTAAATTTATTGCTAGATTTAAGAACGAACTAGAAGAAAATGAAGAGATCACGTGGGGAATTATTTTAAAAGAGACCAACCAATTAATCGGAACCTGCAACATGGGGAGTTTTGATGATGGAGCTAGACGGGCAGAAATCGGTTATGATATCGCTCAATCTAAGTGGGGTAAAGGTTATGCAACAGAAGCATTGGGAGCAGTTATTGAATATGGATTTACGACTATGAATCTAAACAGGATTGAAGCTACAATAACACCTGGTAATGATGCATCTGTCAAAGTACTGAAGAAGCTTAATTTTGTACACGAGGGAATAGTTAGGGAGCGGGATTTAATCAAAGGCAAACTAGAGGACGGAATCATGATGTCCATTCTGAAGAGAGACTATGAAATAATCAAATAACAATTGCATGGGTTATCCAATTTGATTCGTCATATTAGAGGAGAACATCCATAACTGATGAATGGAGCTACCCATGAAAAACGTTAAAAAATCACAGAAATACATATTTATTAATATTTCACTCATCGCCGTCATTGTTCTAACATGGATTGTAGTATATGGGATTAATGGCTTACCAGGTGCATATGCCTGGTTTGCTCTTAAATTAGTATTTCCCTTTTTAGGGTTGGCAGGTATTCTGTTGAATCTGATTCTACTCGTCGTTTTTATCTTTAAAAAGAAAAATATCTTGAACACACTTGTCGGTTTGCTTGTAAGTGCGATCTTTGCACTGCATCTTGTATTGACTATGAATCTCGTCCAACTTCCGTATCCGGCCCTTGTTCAAAAAGTTGAGCCTGCTATCACTGTTAACTGGCCGTTAGCTGAACCAACCGTAGTGGGCTGGGGTGGTGACTCTATCCATTCCAACTTACCTCACGTGATATGGCCGTCTGAACGATGGGCATATGACTTAGTCATGGAACCTTATAATACAGGGAGTACCCATCTCGAAGATTATGGCATCTGGAATAAAGAAGTCCTTTCCCCCGTTTTCGGAACCGTCATTGCAGCTCACGACGACGAAGCTGATATTATGCCAGGATCGGAAGATGTACTTTCCATGGAAGGGAATCATGTTTACCTGCAAATGGAGAGGACGGGGACCTATCTATTACTCAATCATCTAAAAAAAGATAGCGTTACGGTTAAGGTTGGAGATGATGTGCAACCGGGAGATGTACTCGGTCGAGTCGGAAACAGCGGCTCTACTTCGGAACCTCATTTACACATTCATCATCAACGGCAAAACCCACTTCAAACCCTCCATCCCATTTTAGCCGAAGGTCTTCCTCTTTATTTTCAAGACACGGATGCGGATGCCATGCCACAAAAAGGGACCGTAGTGACTCAGGAGCTGACAAAATAATGAAAAAGGTCATAGGATTAACGGGTATTATTACAACACCGTTAAATCCTATGACCTTTTATTAAGCATACACTTGTGAATTTTACTTTTCCTGATATTGCACTACAGTACCACAAAACTCACAATTCGTTGATTGTGTCGGATATACAGTCGTCTTGGAACCACATCCTGAGCAGTCAACAGACACGGGATCTTTAGGAGCTACTGCACCAGCAGTAAAACCACCCTGACCACCAAAGAACGAATTAAATACTTCATTAAATTGCTGACCATCTACATCTGAAGAAGAAGAGGTCGTTGAAGAAGTAGTAGTAAATACCGTTTGGGTTGATCCGTTTGAAGTCTTTACAGTTTTGGTATCTCCATGTTTCAGTTGCTCCTGCACGAAGTCATTTACCGATGCAGCGTCAAACGGATTAAAGGATGTACCTGAATCTGACTGGGTAGACTGCCAGGATAGATTCTGTGCAGAACGTTGGGTTGCCGCCTTTTTGGAACTTTCTAATAGCTTGATACTTCCAATCAGCAATAAACCACCAGGAATAAATAATATGAAGATTAAGAAAATAAATGTGCTTAAGGAAAACTCCGATAACAGCACTAGTGTCATGATTAAAAACATGAGTAAGAAAAATGCAGAGAACATCATCATCAATATAGCAATTACTTTTTTCAATCGATAAACCTCCTGAATTTTACTTCCTATTTCGCTAGTAGCACCTGTTCATTACGATGGGCAAGACGACGTGTGAGATCATGGAGATGATGAACGATCATTTTGAATGAATGTTCTTGATTACCAGAAGCCATACCCGTAACCTTTTCTTCTAATAGATAGATGTGATTTATCAGTTCATGATCCATATGTAAGATGGACCTTGGTATAACCGGGTCACTGTAGTGAACCTTCTCAATCAACGCCGCAATGATGGACTCCATCTCTTTGACCTGTGGATCTTTCATAGATTTAATCATCAGTTGTACTTCTTTCAAAGCGGATTCAATCTCATGCAAATTTACAAGCTGTGACCTCGTATCTTCTTCATGATCCATAGTAGATTTTAGATATAGCAGGATCAGTCCGCTAGCGATGATTGTACAAGCAAGGGTTATAGAATGAATCAATATATATCCTGACAAAGCAAGATCGGAAAATCTAGTAAAGAATGAATAAACGAACACTACTATCAAATAGGACAAGATTACAACACCTAAACCCAGATAACCAGGTAAATTACGCTTAACACGATCTAGATTAGGGAACAAATAACTGGCATATAGCCACAAAAGCGTTTCAGCTAAAAGTACAGCCGAGAGAGAAATCCAGAATGATCCCAAAGAATTACTGTTATCTAAAAGCGTCATAAAAACAATCCATGTAGAGACCAATCCCACTAAGTATAAGACCAATGTAATCCTTGTCCCATACCGATTTATTGTCATTGAGCGTTACCCCCATCTAGCAGGTTACACCCACATTCCAGGCAAAACTTCTGATTTGGTTTCACTTCATGCTGACAACTCCTGCATTTTAGAACGAGGTTTTCACCGCAATTCCCACAAAATTTAGTTTCATTCGATACTAGCTGACTGCATTTCGGACACCGTCTAGGCAAAGTTTCTTTGCAATTGACACATTCCAGGCTATCCTCTGTATTATCTGCACCGCATTTCGGACAAGCGCAATATTTATCACCACAACCCGCACAGAATTTCGAGCCTTCGAGTAGTGGTAATCCACATATATTACACTTAGCAACCGTATCCTTTGTTGCTTGCTTAGTTAAATCAGCTAACGGTTTACCACAACTACTGCAAAATGTGGATTCTTTAAGATTTGCATGCTGACAACTTGAACAGATATCAAATTGAGACTTGTCCCCCGTATTAATTACTTTTGACATTTGAGACATTTCATTGCCTAAAGGAGCTCCGACTCCATATCCCATACCCATTCCAATACCCGCACCCATAAGGCCGGACTGCATGCTTCCTTCATTCTTCGCTGCGCCTTCCAAAGTATCGAATGTGCGCTCTTGCTGATATGTATAACCGATAATATCCATTTCCGCTCTACGTGCCAAAGCATCTCTTAACCGTATGACGGAAGGATCATCTTCGGGAAGATTCACATTTTGAATATACAAATTAAGAACTTGAATGCCGTATTCCGCTAGTACGGGAGCAATAATGCACTCGAAATGAGTGGACATTTCTCCGATAAAGGCATTAATCTCTAATACACTAATTCTCTTCTGAACCAGATACGATGTAAGCATCGAGTTAATATTCATAATAAGTAAGCCGCGGAAGTAATTCACTAAATTCGCTTGATTGAACTCATGCATTGTCCCTACTAACTTAAGCAAAAACTTGCGTGAATCTTCAATGCGAATACCAAACTGACCAAAAGCCCTCACAGGCACGATGATATTATATTTTGGGTCTTGTAATTGAATCGGGTTAGCGGTTCCCCACTTCACATCGAGCGAACTCACTTTGTTGACATACCAAACTTCAGCCGCAAACGGAGATTCTCCTCCAAACGGTAAATTGATAATGTTGTTCAATATCGGGATGTTAGCTGTGCTTAACGTATGACGTCCAGCGCCATATAAATCAAGTGCTTTACCATCTTTGAAGAGAATCGCCTCTTGGGACTGATTCACAATCAGTTGGGTCCATGTCCCTAATTCTGCTTCAGGATGTTTCCATGCGAATACATCCGGGGATCCTTCATATTTGATTACATCAATAAGTGCCATTTCTAATTCCCCACTTTTAAGAATAATTTATCGAAAGAGGTCGGAACCTGTTCCGTAATTGCCAATCCTGTAAGTCTTTATTCTACATTTGTTAGGTAAATCCTGCCTCTAGCATCTTTCTAGACACCATTTCCAACCAACTATATCGATATCTATTCCCATTAAAAAACAAAAAGGAAGTGCATTATAAGCCACTTCCCCCCTGTTATAAATATACATAATGAGTATCTAGCCCAGGAAACACCCTATTCGCTATGGGCTATTTCAACCCCATTACTTTAAAACCGTAAATTCTTGCTGCCGTGTCTCCACCTTGCGTAGGTTTTGCAATAACGAGGCGCACATAACGAGCTGAAGTCAACTCGATCGCATGTTTACTTACGCCTTTCGTATTATCATTGACACTTACCGCATCGATCCATTTCTCTCCGTCACTACTATACTGAATTTTAAATTCACGGGTATTAAACGCCGCTGGTTCGCCGCCCGTTTCTGCATGTTTAATTATAAATTCGCTAATTTTGTGCTCAGTACCAAGATCAACCGTCAATGTATGCGGAGCGTCGCCCACCGCGCACCATTTCGTCTTGTCATCAGTGTCAAGTGCAAACTTCGGACCTTCGTTCTCATTTACAAAGCTAGAAGCACTCGCCGTCTTGCCAAGAGCCAAGTTAACGATGCCGTTTGCCGCTTCTTTAGTTACGGTAATCAATTTCTTCTTCAACACATTTTCACCAACACTATTTTTGGCTGTTAACGTAATTTCGTAATTGCCTTCTTCTCCATAAGTAACTTTCGGATTACGCTCCGTGCTGGACGACGGCTCACCACCTGGAAAGCTCCAGTTCCATTGTTCCGTTACCTCGGAAGATAAATCCGTCAATTGAACCGTGTCGCCGGGAGCTATTAAGGTTTGTTCCGCTTCAAAAGCCGCGATCGGTTGCGGATACTTTGGCCAATTGAAGCTTACAGCCGCTCCTTTGCCTTGTTGATAATGCCGGCTCACTGGAATTACTACCATTTTCGTAGATAATTCTTTGTCCAATCGCTTCATTTCAGGTACATAATACACGTTATTACCTGTCGTCCCTATCAGATTATATTTACCATCCGGTTGGACACGATAGACCTGATAATATAACACATCAGAATGATCTTCGGGCTCATTCCATGTTAAACGGGCGTCCCCATAAATCCCGTCACGGAACTCATTCTCCGTTACCGTCAACGCTGTCACAGCCTTCACCTTTTTGGCGTTAGCTTGATCCATCGTACTTGTTACAGATAACTGTCCGATATGGGCAACATAATCCGCTTTCGCCTTCGTCGCCTCAAACTTCAACGATATTCCTACGATCTTACGTCCTTTATATTGATCTAATGGAACGCTTCCTTGTCTCCAGACCCCATCCTCTCCTACTTTTTCCCACTTCTTCGGTTCAAAAAATACATATTGGTCAGGCGCATCAGAAAATGCGGCACCTATCTTTACTTTACCCGCATCGGAGTTAGCCTGATAAATAACAGACAATTCTGTTGTTGCTTCTACTGGCATATTTGCTTTGTACAGCTTTAGATGGGTTGAGGAGCCCTTCTTTAGATCACCTTCCACTTTCAATGAGCTGCCACCATAGTATGCTTTACTAAAATCAAAGCTTGGTTTAAGGCTTCCACTTCCTACGGTTTCCGTAATCCAGCGCCAAGTTGGCAAAATATCCTGCAAGCTACGGTTGCTCCAGTCCGTATCGCGCATAACTTTGCCATTAACGGCGTACATATGGCCATTGCCTGTATTAAAGTGAGTTATAAACTCGGAGCCTGTCAGTAGGGTCTTATCTACAATATCATGCGCAATTCCTCTCCATGAAAGGGGATCTGCACCTTCCGGCAGGTCTGTTTGCTCTGGGTTTTTATTATTTCCGACCCAAAATATTTGTTCTTTCTCCATATATTCTTCATTATTCTTTGAGCTATTGAATGCCCAATCCGGCCGATAGATTCCGAGTGATGTTGTCGCCGCTTTACCATCTGGGAATAACATTGGCCAGTTATAACTGCCTTCATATCCTTTAGCTTCTACATCGATACCAGCATATAAGTCATACGGGCTGCGGCCTAACTCTTTCGCTTTCGCAGGCGAATTCAAATAAGGTGTAATGTAATCATACTTTCCGTTCTTCTCATCCTTGTACTGCCAGCGAAAATCGATAAATAAGTTATCTGAGACGCGCTGTTCCTTGTCTTGAAAAAACATTTTGTTCTTATCAGTTAATGAGCCCTGCCACTTGACTGGACCTTCGTCAACCATCGAGTCATACCAAATAATTTCCATCTCTGGACCTTTTATTTGTTGCAAATATTTCAGGAACTTCACCATGTTCTGGGCATCCTGCGGCGTTCCCCCTTGAGTCTCCTGATTAATGAACCAGCCATCGAAGCCATAGTAGTTCGCTACCTCGATGAGTTTATCTCCTACCGGAAATGAACCGTCCTCACGCTGTGCCAGTAAGTCATGCATCCAATCGATTTTACCGCCATGCTCGGTTTGCGGCAAGAAAACGGTTCCATAAACCGGAACGCCGTTTTTATGAGCAGCATCGATAACGTCTGCACTTGGCGGTACAATCAATCCCTCACCAGCCGAGCCTCCCCACATCACTAGTTTATCGATATATTGCCAGTAACTAAACGTATACGTATGAAACTGTTCCGACCCTTGAGAAGGCGCTCCGCTCGTACTTGAATACATAGAAGACAAAGCAATCACTTTCGGCTCCACTTTGGCATGCTCATTCACCTTGGCTCCGGTCACACGTCCCTCCTGCAGTTTTACTGATCCTCGGTTATATATGGCATCAGGATCTTTGTCCGGAGACCACTTTAGAAGAGTGTTCGGGTACCAATAGGATGAATGCGGCTGAGCAGCTTCTACCTGATCTGCAAATGCGAATAAC
Organism: Paenibacillus anaericanus; assembly: GCF_003994475.1. Taxonomy (GTDB): domain Bacteria; phylum Bacillota; class Bacilli; order Paenibacillales; family Paenibacillaceae; genus Fontibacillus; species Fontibacillus anaericanus. Next base: position 343,078 of record NZ_RZNY01000002.1, read on the forward strand.
GATACAGCCAACAGCGTTGAACCTGCCAGCAACGCACACTTTTTCTTCCACTGGCTTCTTGAGAAATAGTTTGGTTTAATTTTCTTCATAAATACCCTCCTCGTATCCGCTTATTACATATCTATTGTCCCAAGTAAGCGCTTCCTTGCACAAGTTGAAAAATACTAGATCATGATGGATAAACTAAAGATATACAAAAAAAGAGGAATAGGCTTCGTTCAGCCTACTCCTACGCTCATTGTAAATCCCTAATAAACATCTCATTGATTAAAAAGTTAAATACCGGGTTTGTGTGCCATTTGCGAAACAAATTGAGTTAAATCACTCAGATACTTGTCATCAGAAAGTTTTCTAGGAAAGAAAATAGCTGTCAGATAAGTGCGCCATGTAGAAGTAGCTATATCCTTTTTTAGCATGGAATGATCTGCATCAGGCAATATGAATACGGATAAAAGATCAGATTGTACATTTTGTCGATACATAAGCTCCGTATTGTTAACATCTACATTAATATCCTGACCACCTAAGACGAGATGAACGGGTGAATTAATATATTTAAGCTCCTCTGTGGCATCCGATTGATAATTCTTTTTAATAAAACTCCATCTTTCTTCTGAAATCAGTCTATCTTTATCTGCCATTAATAGATAATCTTCATAAGAAGATTGTGACTTCAATAGATCTAAAACTTGATTATCATATTGTTCTACTTCTTCTATCTCTTCTTTAGTGTATCCTTCCCTTTCCAAACTTTTGCTTGTATTGTATTTTCCCTGGGAGATCCAATTTATAGCAGGTGAGACAAGAATATTGAAGGCGATTTCTCTCTCCTCTTTGACAACCTTCGGAATGACCCAACCCGCTTGGCTTGCCCCCCATAGACCGATTCTTGTATCGTCAATCATAGGTAGAGATTTGGCCCAGTTTATCGCCTGAATAACTTCCTCGGCACGATCGTCCATACTTTGGTCTAGCCAATTCCCTTCAGAACCATGAATTCCTGGCTTACTCCAAGATAATGATGCATACCCAACGGAAGCCAACTTTTCCCACAAAGGCTTATATCCACCATCATAAGTATCATTAATCTCACCATCTCCATGAACAAACACCACAAGACCTATTTCCCCAGCATAATCTGTTGGTAATGCTAACGTACCCTTTAAAACACCATTCGGAGTTTGAATTTCTATTTTCTGTTCAATCATTTTAAAAGTATTTTGCTGTATGAATAGGAATCCAAGAGAAGCAACAAAAATAATCGTTGCAGCTAGTATATATTTAGAACGTTTTTTCAATTGCCTCACCCCCAGCATTTTTGCTTCTCCACGTCATTAAGTGCCAAAGGGGCTCTTGAAAGAAAAGATGTCTTTTAAAATTATACTTTGATTTCTCGATATGGAATCCAGCCTTTTCATATAAATGAATCGCATTGTTATTCTTACCTGACACAAACAGAGTCAATTCCTCAAATTCAGGATGCTGCTGGACGAAATCTTTAGCCCAAGTTAGTACAAGTTTGCCCATCCCTTGATTGCGATACATTGAATGAATGGCAATGTGTTCGATGTAACATTCCTGCTCTTGAGGTTTGTACTCTAGCATACCCATTCCGATTATAAATTTACAAACAGTGATGAACCCGAATTGTTTAAAAAGAGCCCTAGAATTGTAATTAGTTGATATCTTTGGGGGTGAACTTTCATCTTTCCATTTCAAAAAAATCGTACCTACCAGTTCCCCATCTTCCTTCACTACCATTTGTTTCTCTGATACGCATTCTGATTCATTCAACCAAATCTTGCTGAGTAATTTGATAATATCCTCATCATCTAATTGGACCAGTGAATGAAACTTTCCTTGAAATGACTTCACTAACAGGCGGCAAATACTTTCATAATCTTCTCTTTGATATGGGACGATGACTATATTTCTCATATTCATACCTCACTGATTTTTACTTGTATTTCATAGATAAGGTTATGATTATCAAACATGGATAGGTACGATCTTTCAATCAATACAATTGGCCCTAAAGAAGCGTACTGCTTTTCCGTTTGAGCCTCATGTAGCTTGTTTATTTCTTCTAAAATATCGTTTTCTTCTGTTACAAGGAACCTTTTAGTGAGGTATTTCCCTTTTTCCAAACGCATGTCTGTTGATTCATTAGATTCAAAACACAGGGTAACTTTATCGTCCGCATATAAATAATGTAGATCAGATTCAAATAAGTTAGTTAAGTGCCCTCTTTTTTCATACAGATTTCTCGCATTGATTTGTTCTTCTTCACTAAATTCAATCCACTTGTTCATAAATCGAGTTTCCACGTATTTAACTTCGTAATTTTCTTTGGGCGTGTTTTGCGTTTCATTGTGCTCTTTAAGCGTCCTCTGAATAAATTGCTTCAGTTGAATTAATTGATCAATTTCAGCTTCAATATCTCTTAGTGATATTTCTAAAAGGTGACGATAATCCTCGGTGGAGTACGACATAACAGACTCTTTAATTTGTTGAACAGGTATATTAAGTTTGCGGAGCAGCAGAACATGAGATAATTGATAAATTTCAGGAATGCCATACATGCGGTATTGATTCGTGTCCGTATATGCAGGGTAAAGAACTCCCTTTTCTTCAAAATAACGAATTTGATGAACCGATACATTCATGAGCTTGGAAAGCTCACTAATGGTTATATACTCTTTCATTACGACACTCCAATCCATTGGTTTATACGCTAACTATAAACCCTAGGTCTGACCTAATGTAAACAGAAATTTATTGTAATTCAAAAAAAAGATAGTCTTCAAAAGACCATCTCTTCTTATATCTTATATTTGGTCCCTCTCGTCAAAAACAAGCTTCGATAACGGAACCCCCATAAATTCGGCATACCGTTCAGCAGCCATAATCACCGTCTCTTCTCGCTCACCAAGATGCTCAAACGGAATAACGGCAACCTCAACCCCTTTTTTCTTAATCGTTCGTTTCCATGTACCGATAACCTCACCACCAGCGACAAGGGTCGGTTGGAACACCCCGTTATTGCCTGGGACAATCAAGGGAGCATATTCAGGCGCAAGCACTGCACCGCGGTCTTTATAACCAAGGATATATTCATCAAATCCCGGAAGCAGTTGAACACCTGAATCTTCGGATATTTGAACAGTTGCATCTTGGGACATCCAGTACTGACTTCCATCTATATATTCGGAATGAAGCTTGCGTTTAACTTCCTCATGGCCTATTCTAGCATCTGTAAGCGTTATTCCTGCCCACCAAGCGAAGTCTTGAATGGTTGCAGGTCCATGTGCCGTAAAATACCTCAATGCAAGCTCAGCTATCGATTCTTCTAAAGACAACTCTCGTGTTTTCGGAACCCACTCGTCTAGCAAAACGAAAGTTTGCTGTTTACCATTCTTAGGACCAAAACAAATCAAACCCTCATACGTTAAACTCCATAATATTGCATAGCCACGTTGGTCCGTTGTTGTAATACCATCCTCCTCTAATAATTGCAGCAACTCAGTGCGAGTCACCTGTTGATGTCCTTTCAATGCTCCATATATGATTTCTCTGCATCGCGCAAGAGTTCTATCATCCACTTCCAACTGTACCAACCTTTTCTTCCCCAGCCCCAGAACACGCGAGGCCGAAAGCTGAACCAACCATTTTACATCTGCCGGGGGGACAAAATGAATCGTACCTCGCAGCGCCCAAGTCAGAACAATTTTCCGCTCAGCTATGGCATACTCAATATCCGCTAAAGTAGTAGAAAGTGTACGTAAACCGATCGCCCAGACAGCCTGCATGTAATCCTGCGCTTGCATCGCAACAAGTTCTTTAACTACCTGTTCAGGATTCACGAGCTTCGAACCAATAATACGCTGATTACCTAAGCGACGATTAGCAATAACGTTGTTCATCACAGTTCATCTCCAGTACTATAGGTTGGCTCACTCAGATAACGGTCATCCATGAGCAGCCTCAACTCCTCTTCCATCCACATCTTGCTATGCGAAAGTTTCTTAAGGTCGATAGTTAACATCTGCACCTGTTGTCGCAGCACGCTAGATTCATCTGTTCCATTAAAATAACGGCTCATAAAATGAAGAAACACATCAACTATACGCAGAGTTATAAGCACGGGGATCGCAGCAATTTCTTCCGGTAATAACTGTATCTTTCTACCAAAAGCACTGCAAAATTGCCGTACGGATTCCCTTTCTTCTTCATGCCCGAGGAATCCCGAGATGATAACAGCCGGTTCCATCGCCCTTATATCCCATGTACAAAATTCAAAGTCGAGCAGTGCAGTTACTTTACCAACATCTTTCGAGTCTACCAGTAGGTTTGATTCATTAAGGTCACCATGAACAAGTTGCTTCGGAAGTTTCGCCAGACCTGATAGAGAATTGCAAATGTCCTCGTAAGTCTCTCCTAAAGTATGTAGATTCTGGCGGAGATCAATGAACGCTTCCGGTGGATTTTCGCAAAAGTTTAAGACTACCTCTCGGTCGCAATTTGGATACGACTGCTGCAATTCATAATACGGCCGATAAGCTGGAGTTCCCGCTGGATTGATCTTGGCAAGTGCAGTTGATAATTCCCCTGCAGCTTCACCGAATGAATAGATCATCATGGAACTACTCTCCACCGGAGACTTCCCTTCTATATATTCGAACAGACAAGCATATTTACCACTGCCATCTTCCACCTTTACAATCGTCTCTCCCATAAGTGTTCTAACCAGTGCAGGAACTTTAACGTTCAGCTTTGCCTCTTGTAAAGATTCTAATACCGCATGCTCAAACTCAACTTTATCTCGATCCTGATGGGTATCATAAATACGAAGCACACAGCTTCGGGTTTTATTCTTGATAAAATACGTTGTATTGTTCCATCCACTAGCTCCCTTTTGTATCGTGCCACTCCACATAGGCCAATAACGTTCTATCATGCCTTCAATCATTCCCTCATCCCTTTCAACAACATATTCCATAAAATCAAGCTTTCCATCCATATATATACTTTCTTCTACTATAGCCGCAAGTCTTTTGCATATAAAGCTAAGTTAGAGACAAATTTCACTGCAAATAAGCAACCAGTTGCATAAAATAGGCAATAGGTTGCTTATTGAACAAATAGGAGGAGAATCAACTATGGGAAATGTACAACAACAGCAATATGTATTTGGCAGCATACTGTTACTGGCAAATAAACTTCAAATTACCGGTGATAAATTATTCGATGATTTAACACTGAAACAATGGTTTCTCATGATCATGATTTTTAATATGGAGAATAAGTCCCCCGCCATAAATGAAATTTCCGAGTTTACCGGCACGACGAGGCAAAATGTTAAAAAGATGTTATTACCTCTCGAAAGTAAAGGTTATCTCACCATCCACAAATCAAATTCGGATGCGAGAGCATTAAATGTGCAGTTAACTAAGAAGAGTTTTGATTATTTTAGTCAAAATGAGAAGTACGGAGAAGAACTAACAAAGAAATTATTTAAAGATATAAACAATGACGATTTAACGGCAACAACCCGAGTGCTGGAGAAATTAATGGATAATTGTATTCATATAAAAAAAGGAGAGGAACTATATGAGTAGAATCAAAGCAATAAAATCACTATCTTTGATAATAACCATACTAACTTTGATCGTAAGTTCTATTGGCTTATTCTACACCACTGGAGGACAACCATTCGTCGTGCAGAATATTTATGGAGACTCCGTAACTTTATATGGGGATGGAATTTATGCTTACAATTCCATTCTAAAAGTTGGAACATCAAAAGGGACAGATATCGTCATGATCCTTGTTGCGTTACTCTTTGGTGTAACCACATTTTTATTTAATAAAGGAAGTAGAGTGAAACTAATACATACAGGACTATTAGCAGGTTTATTATATTATTCTACTTGCCTTGCTTTTGGGGTTACATATAATCGGATATTTATTTTATATCTGTTACTTTTTTCAGCAACGTTATTTTTATTTATAATAGAACTTAAGTATATCTTCGCCGAAATCAAACTACCTGAGAAACTAGCTGGGAGATCATTAAAAGGAACTGGAATATTTCTCATCGTTGCCGGATGCTCTGTTCTAGTATGGCTTATGTTCATCATTCCAACGATCATAACAGGAGCACCCATGGAGATTATTGAAATCTATACAACAGAACCAACGTTTGTCATTGATCTGGGCGTTATTCTGCCATCTGCTGTTTACTGCGGAATTCTTCTACTAAATAGAAATAGCTATGGTTACAGATTGGTTCCTGTGATACTGATTCCACTAACAATCGTTGGCCTTTGCGTAATTGGACAAACTATTATGCAGACCCAATTAGGTATTGAATTACCCCTAGGTCAACTTATCGGGTTAGTTGTTTCCTTTGTTATTCTAGGAATTATTTCAGTTGTTTTAAATGTAAAATTTTTAAAACACATAGTTTGATCCCTCCGCTGAATATTATTTAAATTTTCTTTAGTTTGTGATAGTATTCACCTTGTAATATTTTGTTCATACTGCGTTCTTATTTGGATGATACTCTTACGATAACAAGTAATATTAACAATAATCTTAAAGGGGACATGATCATGAAAAAATTATATTATACTTCCTTTTTCTATGTGATTCTTGGTTTATTGGCAGGCGTTGCCTACCGCGAAATTACAAAAATGAATGATTTCACAGGGGACACCGTATTAGTTGCCCTTCACACTCACATTTTGGTGTTAGGATTTATCTTCTTTATCATTACTCTGATCTTGGCCAAGTTATTTAATGTACACGAAGCAAAATCCTTTGGTGCATTTTTCTATGTCTATAACTTTGGTTTGCTGATTACGATCGGGACTATGGCTACTCGAGGCATGCTACAAATTAACGGTGAGGATATTAGCTTCTTGCCACATATCGCTGGATTAGGTCATGCGATTCTAGGTGCAGGAATAATCTGGTTGCTTGTTATCCTCGGTAAACGAATCAAATAAATATAAGTGGGCTTCTGGACATTCATTCCAGGGGCCCTTCTTTATTTTGAGTCACGCTCCTCCAAAACCCTCCATTTGCTATATCCCCTTGAATTAACTAATGTCACTTCTCACTCTATAGAAAGATACATAACCTCGATAAACTTCGTTCGTTTTAATGATAAAAGTCCTATTCATATTTATTATCCAGTTACCGATAGTAAAATGTGATACCCATAGGACCATAAATTGATTAACTAATGATGTGATCTCAAATTATATATGGTTATTCATACAACAAACTATCTACTTTATCAGGGGGAACAATATGCGTTCAGTCAGAAGCAAGCTTATCGGATCATTTTCAATTGTATTAATATTTGTAGTGTTATTAGCCTATATGGGGTTGTCACAAGTGGCGAAGATGAGAGATTTCACGAGTGACGTAACAACTCGTTGGATGTACGGAATTCAAACGATCGACCAAGTGAACTTATCTTTGGAACAATATGAAAGTAGCTATTTAAAACAGTCCCTTACAAAAGACACACAGGAACTGGAGCAGTTGAATACTAGGATTGACTCTCTATTTCTCCAAATTGATGATGGAATCGTGAAATATCAATCTACCACTTTCACAGAAGAAGACAAGAAATTGTATACGGAACTCACCAATGTCTGGGCAACATATAAGGAGCTCATGGACTCCCTATTCTCGGGAAAGAATAGCGCCGAAGAACAAACTAAGATTGCTGAAGAAATCAGTGTAACTTTTGATAAAATGAGAGTAACGATCGATGCTTTAATCCAAATAAATCATAATGGAGCCCAGCAAAGTGAACAGGATAGCCAAGCTTTATTCGTTAGCACGGCATCGATCATTTTTTATATCGGGATTGCCATATTGATTATAATTTTAGTTCTCGCATGGCTGCTTACCCGGAATTTAACCAAACCCTTAATCGCTACAACTGCAACAATGAATCTTATTGCTGCGGGTGATCTGACAGTTAAACCTATGGTCATTAATCGCAAAGATGAGTTTGGCACGATGATGGAAGCCGTCAACCGAACCGTTGCCAATTTGCAGTTATCGGTTAAGCAAATGCAAGACTCATCAAACTCAATAGCCACTGCATCTCTACAAATGTATTACAGTTCGGAGCAGAACTCAGAAGCTGCTCGACTTGTGGCGGAATCTATTCAACAAGTTGCCGTTGGTTCTGAAGAACAAGCTAACGCTGCTTCGGAATGCGGCAAGGTAATTGATGAAATGGCACAGGGTGTCGGACGGATTGCTGAGTCAGCCGTAGAGGTGGCGGAATTGTCTCAATACGCCGCATCCCAAGCGACTATTGGCTCTGAAAGAATCCTCGACGTTTCCGATCGAATGAAGAAGCTGAGTGATTCAGTAGAAATTGCAAGTCAAACCATTCATAAGCTTGAACAACAATCCGAACAAATTAATGTGATGTCATCTTTAATCGGACAAATTTCTGCTCAGACAAATTTACTTGCGCTAAATGCTAATATCGAGGCTGCACGAGCAGGCGAACACGGTCGATGCTTTGCAATTGTTGCTGGAGAAATCCGCAAGCTGGCCACTCAAAGTGATGAAGCATCACATAATATTACTGAATTGATTGAATCCATTAAACAAGATACGCTGATTTCTGTTACTGCGATGAGCCAAAGTCTTGCTGAGGTTCAAGAAGGAGTATTATCTGTTGAGCATGCAGAACAAGCGTTTAAGGAAATCGTATTATCGACTACAGACGTGTCGACGAGAGTCCAAGAGACTGCTGCAGCAACCGAGCAGCTTGCCGCAAGCTCGGAAGAAGTTGCCGCTTCGATTGCCAACATGGGTCATATCGCACAACAGACTGCGGATATGTCACAGCAAGTGGCTGCATCGACGGAAGAGCAACTTGCTTCAAGCGAAGAAATTACGACTTCTTCACAATCAATGTCGGGAATTTCTAAAGAACTAAACAGCTTAGTAAGTCAATTCAAATTGTAATTGAAGCTGTTTGGATTTTCCAAAGGTTAATGATACAATTTTAAAATAAATCAATCTTAAATGATTTATATTTAAACTCGAAGGGATGAAGCAAATGTCTGTTGATGTTTATATTAACTTTAATGGAAACTGTCGTGAAGCAGTGGAGTATTATGCTCAGGTCTTTGAAACCGCTAAACCTCAAATTATGACCTTTGGAGAAACGCCACCTAATCCAGAATATCCCCTTCCAGACGAAGCAAAAGAACTTGTCATGCACACACGACTTAACATCAACGGTAGTAACGTCATGTTCTCTGATGTTTTCCCAGGTATGCCTTTTGTAGAAGGAAATAATATCAGCCTAGCCCTTGTCACCAATAATACGGATGATATTAAATCTTTCTTTAACAAACTGAAAGAAGACGGCAAGGTAGGCATGGAACTTCAAGAAACATTCTGGAGTAAATGCTATGGTAGTCTAAAAGATAAATTCGGAATCGAATGGCAGTTTAGCCATCCAAGTGAATAATCAAAAGAGACCTAGCCGCTGCTAGGTCTCTTTTGTTATTCTTGATATTACTTCATTACTTCATACTATTCCATGTTCACTTCGATCGCTGATACTTCTCCATCACGTACGGCTATTGCATCTACTCCTTGAATAACAGCTCCATCATAATTCACAAACGTGCCATCACGTTTAATCAGTTTCATGCTACTTATAACCGTAGCATTGTCACCAAACGTATCTGCTCGGCGAGCATTGTGATATGTTACTTGCGTGCTTCCTAGGAAGTTAAAGGATACTTTACCCGACTCATCGAATAACCAGCTTGGTAATATTGGTGAAAGTGTAAGTGTTAACTGTCCCTCACGTACCTTAAATACGTTCTTGCCGGCCATCATACTTCTCCACATGCTGAGGAATTCTGCTGTAGATCCACTTAATCTAGCTACGAAACCTCTGCCATGCACCTCGGGATCAGGATTACTTCCCGTTGCAATAAATGAGGAATTCTCTAGGGTACTACGTCCGTATACTGCCGGATCAAGGAAAGGTACAAGTGATGTCTTCAAGTCCTCGAAATACTCCTCATATAAACCTGCCTTCAATAGTCCTAACAAATATTTATAGGACATATGAAGGAAATTCGATTCACGTTCAAGCCAGCCTGGCGTAAAAGCACGCATACGTCCAATTTCATGAGACTCTGAATCTAAACTAACAGATGTCTGATACATCTGGGTCGTTTTATCGTACAGCCCCGATTTCTTAATCCGGTCATAAATATTTTTGGCCTGCTGTGGATCATTCAGTGTCTTCATCCAACGCGTAGGACCTTCCAAGAAATGTGGCAGAGCATAAACCTCAAAGCTCTTCACTTTGGCTCTCTGCAGTCCATTGCTACTCAATTCTGGATTCCCGTTCGCGTCTACCACCCTTTCAAACTCTGTAGCTTCAAAACGGAAGTAGGTTGGAACAATTCCATCACCAAGCTCAACGGCTTTCGAAATACCTTCATCTATTTTAACTGCAAATGCTGAGAAGCCTTCCTCAATCACTTTCAAGGAAACCTCCCGCTCCACTCCCGTAATTCCAAAACGAATGCGTTCCCGATAAGCTTCACGTGCCAAGGCCACCACATCCCAATAAGTGAACGAGTCTGTCTTGCCATCTTGATAGTTCACAACGGCTTGATGAACCGCTTCGAACAAATCTGCAATTTCTTCAGGTAAGCGAATAGATTTCTCGCCGTATTCCTTCATACTTTCCAATAAGAAGGTCACCATTCGTTTCAATTCAACAGTCTCGCTCATCCCGGATCCAATCAACCCAGGAAGTCCATTCATTGCGTCATTCCACCCTGGTTTATTCGCTTCCATTTCGACGCCCATACCATAAGGATCTAGAGTGGAGAATTTATTTAGCGCCAATGAAACCATTTTTACAAAGAGGTTGGTATGATACACTTCCCCTTTGCCGCCTTCGGTTTGTAACCAGTTCGTATCGTTCATTTTACGTCCAAGCCGTTTTAACTTTTCCTCGTCTTCGATCAATGCATCATACTGCCGGACTTGGTTCTGCAATATAACATATTTCTTGGAACGTGGTTGAACGTAAGCAGCACTATCATAAAAAGCATAAGTCTCGTCTGCAAACAACAGCTCTTCCTTCTTGTCTGGGAATATATCAAGGTAGCCATCTACTAAGTCCATGTTGTAAGTCCAGTGATCACTCCAGAAGCCTTCGCCGAAACCAGCTTCAAAATTTTGCTGTGAAAGAGCTAGTACACCACTAAGTAATTGCTCTTCAGTTACATTCAGCTGAACTTCATGATCCGCAAGGAAATTAACAATTTTACCCGGAGTAAATTTACCATTACACACTTTCAGCACTTCTTCGTGCTGATCTGCTACTGCAGTTCTGATCCATTCTTGTAGCTTACCTTCATTCTCAGGTTTAACATTAAAACTACACCCCTGCACGCTAAGTGGATTATATCCGTCGGCCTGCATCAGACTATAGAACATTTTAATATTAAACGTTCCTACCTTAGGGTTAAAGAACACATCATTACGGCGGTTCTGGTTCATATCCCGGAAATTCCCGTTACCTTGAGAGTAGTATTCCGGTGCTATGGAGAAGAAATTGTAATCCCGTTCCAAATCACCATGTTTGCGTGAGTAAAGATGTACAACGAAACCTTCACCTTCATTATCAAAAATAAACGGGTAACCCCCACGGAGGAAATTATCCATATAGGACTGCTTAGCATACGCGTCAAATAATTCAGATGATGTCTGCGTAGCGATATCTGTCGTCAGTTCTTCAACTAAACTCTCTGCCTCTTCTCGCTTGCGAGAAATGTAGTCTGCAGAGCATAGAAGATCTGCTTTGGTATTGATTTTCTCAATATCATTCACATGACCGATGATCGTATTCAAGGATAGGCTTTCCCCTGGAGCAAGACTTTGTGAGGCCCCACTGAAACCACAAGGTACTTTATTGACAGGGTATTGTGGCTGCTCCTTAAGCTCAGCAAGTGAAGTCATCGCAAAATGGTCGGGATACATGAGCGAGGTATTGCCACCGAACACAACTTCAAAATCAACGATCGGTGCAATGCGTTTGCCTTCTCCAGTGAATGATAGATAGAAATGTCCACTCGTCACTGCACTTACTCGTGCCTCATCTGCTGTACTCGAACGGACGTGATAGAACGGAATGTCATTCTCAAGATTGTAGACTTCCATCCAGCTCCGCAACAAATTACCTATCTCTTTAAATCCGCTATTTTCTACACCATAAGGAAGAATTTCCGGCATTCCATCCATTAGTTCCAGTTGAACTGGTTCTTTGCCGATATTCACAATTTCAACCTGGCGGACCAAAGCAGCGTAATCATCATTAGGTAAATTGAAGTAATTGACCACGGTCTTCAATCCATATCCCGTATGAGTTTCTTCGATTGTAAGTCCATTCGGAGAGATCCTCATCACGCGAGAAGCTTCTGCATCAGGACGTGCCGATTGAAATGGTTCGTAGATAGTATCTTTTCCTAGTATTTTGATGAAAGTCCGAAATCCATTGGCTGCTACATTCTTGTACGTAATGCTCGCAGGGGAGAATTCCATGATGGCGGAGTTTTTGTCGCGAATACCAAAGCTACATACCGCTTGGCCCCGATTGACATAGAACGTCCACATTGGAATACCCTTTAATCCCGCCATCCCCGGTAAGAAACTGGAGAACGGTTTGGCTTGATGAAATTGCTCGATAACAAATGAATTATTCTCATAATAATACTTAGTCATGTGTATTCACTCCTATTTTGTAATGATATAAGTAGCAATGGAATGAGGTTGTAACTCTACCTCTAACTTACTTTCTTCTAGGCCTAAAGTGGCTTTTTGAACATCATCCGTTTCATTCATCACTACCACTGCGATGTTGCCATCAGGATTTAAGAACGCAGTACTTTGTAAACTGTTAATCTTAGATGTTTGACCAATACGTACGGCACCTGGTGCGATATACTTACTGAAATGTCCAATGTAATAATAAGAGCTATTATAATGAATCGTATCTGTAACCGTGTCCGCTATAATTGGCGCATCACAATAGTTGCCTACGTGATTAGGTCCACCCATCTCATCAAGTACAATATTCCAATCCAAGTACCCCTCTATCCAGTTGTTCAAATCTCCAATCATGTTTCTGCCATATCTTTCACCTGTAAACCATTCACCAAGCTTAACTCCACCCTCTTGGCATCCTTCAGTAAGTAACAGATGTTTGTCAGGAAACAGTTCATGCACCTTACCAACATTCCCAAAATCCTCGCTCACATACCAATGTATCCCTGTGCCCCAGACATACTTAGCTGCTTCTGGATCTGACAGTACAACTGATGCTCGATCAACAATAATGTCGCGATTATGATCCACGATCAGGATTTTAACTTCCTCATAGCCCTCACTGTGCATGATCGGACCTAAATGATTTTTAATGAAATCACGCTCTTCTTCTGCACTATAAATACAGGAATCCCATGTCTGCACTGCCGCAGGCTCATTTTGCACTGTAACGCCCCAGATTGGAATGCCTTCCTTCCCGTAAGCTTCGATAAATTTGGTGAAATAACGTGCCCAAACATGCGCGTATTCTTCTTTAAGTTGGCCACCGTTATTCATTTCTCCATTCGTTTTCATCCATGCCGGTGGACTCCAAGGAGAAGCAAGCATGGTGAACGATCCACCTTTGACCTTCATCGCATCTTTAATAAGCGGTAACACCCATTGATGATCATGTGATATGTCAAAAGTAGATAGTTCTGTATCGTTATCGGCCACATACGTATAGTTTCCAAGCGCAAAGTCACAGCTATGAATATGTACCCTCCCGATGGAATATCCTAGTCCTTCCGTGGGATCAAAATAGCTGCGAATGACTTTTTCCCGATTCTTCGCACTTACACGAGACAAGGTATAAGCAGCAGATTCCGTGAATGCGCCACCAAAACCAATTACACTCTGATACTTCGTACTGAGATCTAGTTCAACATCCGCCACTTCTCCTGAAGTTCGGCTTAGAACAGGGACACTCCCCTTATCTGTTAAACGTTCACCAGAATCTTTTGCAGTTACGATCATTTGAACTTGCTTCATTAATCGAACAACTCCTTGTCCCATATAGTCCGACACCGGTTTCGAAAATTCCTAAAAAAATATTCCTCGGAATTTTTTCTTCTCTTTTTTTGATTCTTGGAACTAATAATTAATGGTTAACAATACCACACGAATCCCTAACGACTAATCGTACAGGTAACATCATGGATTCAGCCACATCTGAAGGGTTATCTATAGACCGGATCAGAATTTGTGCAGCCTCATTTCCCAAAAGTGCTGTATCTTGTCCAATTGTTGTTAATGCAGGAGTGATATATTGAGATAGATCAATATTATCAAATCCAATGATAGACAAATCCTCGGGAATATGAAGTCCTCGCTCCTTTGCAGCCCTCACTGCACCCAGTGCTAAATGGTCTCCCGCCGCATACACAGCAGTTGGTCGATCCTCTAAATCCAAGAGTTGCATCATTGCCGCGTAGCCGCTTTCAATTGAGAAAAACCCGCCGTTGACTATATACGAATCCTGCTTCTCTAAATTCAGCTTAGAGATCGCGAGTTCATACCCTTGTTCACGCTTGGAGCCAGCAAAGGTATTAGTCCCTCCTGAAATATGGGCAATTTTGCGATGGCCTAGTGAATGTAAATACTCCACGGCCAGATAACTACCTCTTTCGTTGTCAGAATAAACGGTATGTGCTTGTGAGGTTTCATAATCCAGAATGACACATGGAATATCACTGTCCAGAAGCTCTCTGAAATAAGGATCTTCATAATCCGACAGCACGACAACTACACCATCTACACCTCTGATCTTGCAATTCTCCAAGTACCCGCTTTGTTTCCCACCGACATCTTTGGAAATGAACATTAGAGCATATCCTTTGTTCACGACGGCTTGTTTGAAACTCTCGATGACTGCACTAAAAAAGGGATGCTGCATTCCGATACCTGAGGATTCAACAAATAGTACACCAATCGTCCAAGATTTCTTGGTAGTTAATGTACGTGCATGAGCGTTAGGCAAATAACCAAGCTCTTTAGCAGCTTGTAAAATAGCCTGACGAGTCTGCTTTCTCACATCTGTATAATTGTTGAATACTTTAGAAACTGTTGTGGGCGAATAACCTGTTTTCTTTGCAATATCATAAATAGTTGTCAATCGGGAATTCACTCCTGTTGCAAATAAATCGCATGTGATACATTGTTTAATTGCATTTTAATCGTTTATCTAGGGAACGTCAAACATAAAAAAGTGGTTGTTGAAGCTTATTAGTGGAAATCACTATTACTTAAAAGTACAATTAAACCTAATAGATTAAGTAATGAAGGGCGATGTTCCTTGATGATAAATAGTAAAATGAATCCTAAGGTTGATGAATTTTTAAGTAAAGCCAAACAGTGGCAGGCAGAATTCGAGAAATTGAGATTGATTGTTCTTGACTGTAAGCTGACCGAAGAATTGAAATGGGGTGTCCCTTGTTACACATTTCAGAACAATAACATCGTTTTAATACATGGATTTAAAGAATATTGTGCAATACTGTTTATCAAAGGCTCCTTGTTACATGATACCTATCGTATTCTAATCCAACAAACGGAAAAGGTTCAGGCGGGGCGCCAGATTCGGTTCACCAATGTTCAAGATATAGAAGCAATAGAACCCATCTTAAAAGCCTATATTTATGAAGCCATTGAAGTTGAAAAAGCCGGTTTGAAAGTGGATTTTAAAAAGAATGCAGAATTGATAATTCCTGAAGAACTTCAGAATAAATTCGATGAAATCCCTGATTTGAAACCGGCCTTTGAAGCCTTGACGCCTGGACGCCAAAGAGCATACCTTTATTATTTCTCTGAACCCAAACAATCCAAAACCAGAGTGTCAAGGGTTGAAAAATATGTGCAGCAAATCCTAGGTGGAAAGGGCTTAAATGATTAGGCCCAGCCATGTCATGGTTCTGGGCAAAATGCTACCGTTAACTATTTCCGCTTCATGTTCCGAATCATCTTCTTTGTTTCCTGATCCACCCGATATGACTCCGTTATTTTCTGCAAGGCTTTGTTGTAAGTGAAGTCGTCTAGTGCGTTGCTTTTCAAAAAAGTCATGGTTCTCTCGGGCAGCTTCACATAACAGATGGAAACTGCCCAGGCAACCGCCATTTTGACATAATACCCCTCATGATTAATACTATCCAAACACTCTAGAACCCTATCGATGTATTCCTCTGCAATGTAATAATCAAGCAGCATAACCACGCCAAAACGTATTTCGTATTCTTTGCTCGACATGAGATATGGCTGTAAAAACTCCCAAACTCGTGGCATATTCGCCTTTGTGATTTTTAACCCCACACAAAAACTATCACATACCGACCAATTATCAATTTTGGGTACGAAATCCGCGACATAACGTAACGATTCTTCGATATCTGTTCTAACATAACCAATGACTATACCTTGTAACATGACTTCCTCAAAATAATGATCTTCCGCATGTTCAAGATACGTGCGCCAATCTTCTTTTACAATTTGCTTTGCTAGGCTGCGCAGTAACGGTATTCGAACTCCCAATACATTATTAATGTTCGGGATCAGTGCCGCTGAAAATTTCTGATATTCCTCTTCTGCTAATTCCATGATCTGTTCTCTTATTGTTTTTTCCATTGTGTTACTCCTTACTGTTTCTAATAAATTCATCAAACGCCTCTGCCACTTCCCTCTCATGCCCAACCATTAAATGCCCGCCGTCTTCAAAGGAAATAAATGTAGAGTTAGGAAAGCGTGAAAGGGATTTACTTATCTGCTCATAGCTTGCGAGAGCATCATCTTTAGACTGTAAAATTAACGAAGGAACCTTCAGGTCTTCAATTGGATACTGATCAAAATTTCGTGCCATATCGGGATTTGTAATCGAGGCATCCATTACCATCCCATCATGGCGACGACTAACAGGCAGCATACTATAAATCGTATCCTGTTCCATACCCATAAGTGGTTTGAATAACGGTCGTAGTAGCCACATAGGGAAATCATTGCACATGAACGATGGAGGACCTGAATATTCGCTATAGCTCTCGGGTTTTTCCAAGAAAGGTGCAGCAGATGAGTACAATATCAAACCTCTCGTTCTCTCTGGATAATCCAAAGCAAAACGTATTGCAATGGTTCCTCCTGCTGAAGTTCCAAGTATGAATACCTTGTCGATTCCTAACTGGTCCAGTAGCTCTATATAAGCAGAAGCTTGAGCTTTTGGTGAAGGGTCTTGTGGGCTAGCACTATCTAGATAGCCGAACCGTGAAGGAGCAATAATTCGGTACTGATCTACTTTATCTTTTACAGTCTCAAATCCCTGATCATATCCTCCGCTAATTCCATGAGCAACTAAAATGACCTCTTCTCCCGTTCCTTTATCTACATAGGTCATATCACCATAGTTTAACTTAATGGTATGTGCTCCATAGGTTTCAAGCCTTATGTTAGCCTTTTTCACTTCGATGCTGCACTGGATATATTGTATAAGCAGAAATATTGCGATCAATACCAGGGCGATGCCAGCAATACATAATATCATCCGTCTCTTCCCCTTCTTTATTGACGATTTCACAATTTCAGTCCTCCGGATTGACAGCATAATGGCTTGAAAACTCAGCGATGTGTTTTTTTATAAAACCTGAAGCTTCTAAATCATTGTCACTAGTGGAGTCGTATTTACATAGTAGGAGAAAAATTGGTGAGTAGAAATGTAGTGCCATTATATAGGGGTCACCTTTAACAAAAGTACCTGCATCCATAAATTTCTTAAAAATCGCGGATTGAAATTGTAACGCATCATCAATAAATATTTTCTTGAACATATTAGACACTGCGGAATTTCGATACTGTTCTATCGTTAGCATTTTCCTAAACTGTCCAACCACATCATCTCTTAAATAAAATAAAAACAGCTCGCTAGATATTTCCCCTAAAGTTTCTAATGACATCTCCTTATACTCTTGGGCAAGAGTGCTATGCTCAGGGTTTGGAACTGCAAGCTTTTGGTGGATCGCATGAATTCTCTGTGCGGATTTATCAATGATAGTATCAAAAATATCCTGTTTGTTCTTGTAATGCTTATATAAACTACTCTCATGAACACCAACTGCACCGGCAATATCCCGCACCGAAACAGCTTCAAATCCGCTGGTAGAAAATAAACGAAGTGCTTCCACTAATATTTTTTCTTTGGTTGTCATCGTACTCGTACTCTCCTTCATGGATATAAGTAAACGACTGTTTACCTATATTAAAGGTCAACAGTCGTTTACTTGTCAAGATATGTATTTAAATTCATCGTTTATCTGCTCCATTCATTCAAATGAAAGCTCCCACAAATAAATAGATGCCACAGAACCAAACGGCGAATATCGTAGACAATATTGATCAAATTGTTCTTTGCTAAGGGAGTTCAATCCATAAAGTTTCATCATTCCTCGGCGAATGGCAATATCGCCCCAACTTACAATATTAGGGCGCTCCATAGAATTGATGAGCATCATTTCAGCCGTCCATTTCCCTATTCCATTTAGCATCGTAAGCTTCTTAATAACCTCTTGATCTGAGAATTCGTTTAACTCATTCAAGTTAAAGTCACCTTGTGCAATAGTTTGAGCAATCTGATGAATACACACTGCTTTCTTCATTGTCATGCCACATCCCTGAATATCATCGGCGGTCTGCATGGCCAAATTGTGAGCCGATATTTCACCAAAACGCTCCTGCATTCTAGCCCAGATTGTGCGAACGGCTTTCACTGAAATCAGCTGTCCAACAATCGCATATACAAGTGCCGTGAACAAATCGGGAATGATGGCACGCTCAATCTTACCAAGTCGTTTCATAGCAGTTCCAAGTGTTTCATCCACGCTATTTAAATAATCGATCTCTTCTTGCCCATAGTCATAATACTTAGTAATTACTTTACTCACGCAGCTTCCCTCCTTCAGTTCAATTTAATATCGTAATATGAATATACATTACTCAGTCCTGTCTGTAAGGATAATTGAATAAGAGCGCAACATAATGATATAAAAAAAAGCAGCCCAGATACTTAAAATAAAGTCCTAGACTGCCAATTTATTAAACTATGATCTCAAAGGTCGATTGAAATTAGTAAGAGCCCCGTTTACTCCTCCATTTTAAGCACAATAAGAAAGCTTCTTTTCAAAGAGTTACTTCTCCAAAACAAACTATTCACTTACAATAAACTTTTTACCCAAAAACCACATTACGCCACTTACAACTAAGAAATATATAGGCATCGTCACCAATGAACCATTATGAAGAAAGCTCATTCCCCATGTCGTTAAGCTAACTAGCAAGTAATAGCCTAAGCTAAATATCGCACCTGCTGTTCCTATAACATCTTGAAACTTGACAAGGGCAAGACTTAGACAGTTAGGCAAAGCAATACCTGCCCCCATTAACATGACAAACATGCTCATTAAAATACAAACGATAACTATAATATTAGGCAGCATTACTAAAGTACTTGCAAAAGTTAATAGCAAAGCCCCTATAGTCATAACTAGGCAACCGATATGAATAATTTTTTCTGGCACATAAACATTCAATAAACTTTTTGAAATCATTGCGCCAACTATCGAGGCCAAGGCCACAATGATACCTAGAAAACCATATATACCAGGTGATATTTGAAAGTAGTCAATGAATATAAACGGAGCTTCAGCATAGTAGCTGAATAAAACCCCATTTATGCCGCCGATTAGTAAGCCAAATACCAGTACACGTGGTAATAACACCATTCTTTTAATAATAGGTAGAATATTAACCTTTTTTCTTGCAGAAACATCAGTTGTTTCAGGCAGTTTTAAAAAGGCATACATAAACAACAAAACACTCATGACCACAAGCGTAAAGAAAACAGCTCTAAATCCAAGAGCCTGGTCAACCCATCCGCCAATAAGTGGCCCTACTGCGGGCGTAAAAGCAATTACAGCGGATATTTGAGCAAACATAGCATGTCGTTTATTTCCTGAAACACTTTCACGAAGAATCGTTTGTGTAATTATCGATCCTGTTGCTGCTCCAAATGCTTGTATGAAACGGCTGACAAGAAGTATACCAATGGATCCAGAGTAAAAACACATCAAGCTTCCGATACCATATACAATGAGGCCACCTAACATAGCAGGTCTCCGTCCGATAATATCAGAAAGCCATCCCCAACAGAAAACACCTAAAGCAAATCCGATAAAATATATACTTAAGGTAAACTGTACAGAACTGTTTGAGACACCGAGTGCTGCAGAAATATCTGGTAAAGACGGTGTATAGATTGTCTCACTAATTTGTGGAAAAGCCACAAGAACAATCATTAAAAGTAAAGATGGTGCTGCATATTTTTTCATTTTAGTTTCGCCCTCCTACGAGCTTATATCTCAGAACTGGAAGAAGATTATAAGCCTAGCTAGGGAAATGGGGGCATCATTATTGCAAGACGATTATATATCATCATTTTATAAAGTCACCTTTCATTTTTTGGTATAGGAGGGTTTAATTAAAATGACCGCTAATTGTTATTAGCGGTCATTAGGTATTTCAGAACGCGCACTGGATATCTGTTAAAAAATCAAGACAAAATAAGTGTTATTTCAGATAAGATTTGGCTATTCATACAATAACATAATCCCGAGAAACCGGTCAATTCAATTATTTAATGGCAAAAAAAACGGGGCTCTGAGATGATCCTCAAAGCCCCGTTCTTATTTGTATTTTATCTCATTCTTTATTTTTTCACTTCAGTCTTCCCTGTTACAGATCCATTATTTGTAATCTGATGTGAAGCTTTGTATTCTTCACTTGCAAAATAAACATTACCTTCAATCTTTGCGTCATCTACTGTAAAACCATTCGCTTCAACATAGATATCACCAACAAAAGTTCCACCTACAAAACTGGCGTTTTCACTTTTAATTGTTAATTTTGGTGCTGTTAAAGTAAATCTAGCCGTCTTGGTACGATTTTCATCTTGTGTATATAGCGCTATTTTCCGAGCCTTAGCATCTTTATTTGTAAATTCACCTTCTAATACAAGATCTTTATCGATTGTTAGATCGTTAAGTGTAGCTATGATCCACGTTCCTTCTTTGCTAATCGCCTTTAAAAAAGCTGCTTCATCGTTAACTATGGATGCCGTAGTTACGACATCAACTTCTGTGCCTTCGTTGGTCCCTTGATTCGTACCCTCATTCGTTCCTTGATTTGTACCTTGGTTCGTACCTTCATTTGTTGTTTGGTTTTCTGCCGGTTCATTAGTACTGCACCCCGATAACAACACTAAACCCATTGCCAATAGTATTATAAAACCTAAAGACTTTTTCTTCACATCAATTCCTCCTTAGTATGTTCTTGTTGATTCATTTGTTATGATTCTGACCACCATTACACATAGCGATTAAGATCACAGTGGTTTATTACCCCTTTTTAACAAAAATGACAACCTAATATTAGGTTGCCATCTCATCACATATGTTATTCATTACTATTCCAAGTAAATTTCTTCGATTGCGATATCTCTTTCCCTTGATAAATCACGGAAAAAATCGTTCACCTTAACCAATGGTTTGAAGATGTCTGTAGGATGATTAAATACTATGGTGCCCATTTCTCCATTACTGAGCAGTACGTTTTTTCCGATAAAATTGGGTAATAGGTTGTGAATAAGAGCTTGAACTGGCTTCTCATTTAACTTACCAAAACCAAGTCCATATACCTCACGAAGCACTGCAATTAAGCTTTGCTTTGGTCTCCCTATACTTGATGAAGTTAGTTTTACATAAACATTCGCCACAGCAACAATCTGCGAATAAGGATGGATTTCTTTCTTCCCTATCCCTAGTGGATACCCTGTTCTGTCTTCAAGTTCATGATGTTGAAGAGCCACAAGAGCAGTAGTATCATCACCTGCCATGGAACTACGAATAATATCATAGCCATATTGTGTGTGTCTTCTCATCTCTTCTAAATCTTCACCTGTTAATTCATCGGCATGATTTCGGATAGATTGAGAAACTTGGCTTTTCCCGATGTCATGCAAATATCCCGCTTTGCTAATATTGTATATCTCATCTTTGGAATAACCAAGCCAACTTGCTATGTAGTAGGATAATAAACCAACTTGCAAAGAATGATTATATAGGTTGACATCATCACGGCCTAACATCAACAACAGCGAGACGACATCTTTACGGTCATCAATCGTTTCCAAGAAGGGTTTCAACTTATCATCGACCATTGTCTGATTAAACTTACCGGTGGTTAATGCCTCTAAAAAAATGGACTGATACCCCTGTATAGTTAGATCAAAGTTTTCTCTTAAACGTTGACTAAACTCATCACCCTCTGCAGGGAGACGAGATTCAGAATGATCACGAGGTTCGATATCCACATGATGAATACTTTGCCTGATTAATAAAGCAATTTCCTCACTATGTATTATTGTTCCCTTAGGGAGAACATGTAGACCTACTTTATTAAATGCATCTGATTTCAGACGATCACCATTAATAAGGTCCATAGTATCGGTTCTCAAGTTATGGTTCCCTCCTTTTATTATTGTCAGTTATTACATCTATACCTATAATATCGAATCATATTTATAGAATATTAATAGTTCTAAACACCCTATTTGTTCGAATGAATGATCCTATCGGCACTAATCATAACTCTCAAGCATGTCTAATGATCTATACTCCAGAATAATCTTTCGTTATTCCGCTAATCTTATTATTGGAAACCATGTTCAATGGAGAGGAGATATACATCATGTCTTGGTGGAGACAGAAATTGAAGAAATCCCGATCAGATAAAACTAAATTAGCTAAGTCGGAGCAAATACCTTCTTCACATCCCAAACATGTCCCTTCCCTCCCCAAAGATAACAATCTTGAGGACCGCCTTCATTGGTTCGAAGAACAATTCACAAATTGTTCTGATATTATCTATCGTCGATTTAACCTTAAATCAGGACATGCCTGTGCCCTCATCTATTTGGATGGCATGACAGATCAAGTCATGATTTCTGATAGCATTTTGAACACTTTGATTACTCTTGCACCTGAAGAACCAAGTAAATTGTTCCAGTACATTTTTGAAGATCAAGCCGTTAATGTCTCCCAGAGCAAAATGACTATTGACTCCAATCAAGGAGTCTCTGGTGTACTGGATGCAAGTGTATTGCTACTAGTCGACGGGGACCATCGGATGATGTTGTATCCTGCTGCTTCTTTTGACAAAAGATCAATTGAAGAAGCACCCAACGAAACCGCCATTCGCGGACCGAGAGAAGGATTCAATGAAAATCTGAGTGTAAATATTACACTACTTCGGAGAAGATTAAAGAGTCCTAATTTCAAATCAGAAATCTTGAAGTTTGGCCGAGTAACTCAAACAAGTATCGCACTAGTTTATATCCATGAGATATGCAAACCAGAACTAGTGGAAGAGGTTAAGAGACGGTTATCTTATATCGATATCGATGGGGTTTTGACCTCTTCATTTGTGGAAGAAACAATTGAGGAATCTCCATTCTCGCCTTTCCCACAAGTCCAATATACTGAGAGACCTGATGCCGTCATCAGTTCACTGCTTGAGGGACGCATCGGGATCATCGTAGACGGAACGCCTAGTGCGCTCATTGCACCGGTTACTATGGTCATGCTTATGCAAGCATCCGAGGATTACTATCAACGTTTCATTGCTTCTACCTGGATACGCTGGATCCGTTATTTCTTTCTCTTCATTTCCTTGCTATTACCTTCAATCTATATTGCTGTGACAACATTTCATCCCGAAATGATTCCGTCAAAGCTACTAACAACAATCACGGTCTCTCGAGAAATCGTCCCATTTCCAGCTATACTTGAAGCTTTGATCATGGAGATCTCCTTTGAAGCGCTTCGTGAAGCTTCGATCAGGATCCCTAAATCTATCGGACAGGCCGTATCGATTATCGGAGCGCTCATTATTGGAACTGCGGCCGTTCAAGCTGGGATTGTCTCTGCGGCTATGGTTATCATTGTCTCGCTAACGGGTATTGCCTCCTTTATCATCCCTAACTTTGCTCTCGGACTTTCATTCCGATTGCTTCGTTTTCCCATCATGATATGTGCTGCAATTTTTGGTCTTTATGGCATTGCATGCTGTCTCATTATTTTCTATATTCACTTAATTAACTTAAAATCGTTTGGGGTGCCCTATTTATCCCCACTGGTCCCTCTTAACAAGGGAGCGTTATTAGATACCTTGTTTCGCCCTCCTTGGTGGGCTATTCAACACAGACCGCCTTATATCACTAACAATAAACGGAGACAGGGAAATAACTCTCGTGGCTGGGCATCTCAGAATGAGGAGAAGAAATGATTTCCAAATACACCAGGTCCATATCGTGTTGTCTGCTCTTGACTCAACTACTGCTACTCACGGGCTGCTGGTCCTCCATGGAAATCAATGACCGAGCATTTGTGACCATTATGCTGGTCGACACCGTTGAGGATTCACAGGATACACAATTAACGCTCGGCTTCCAACTCCCGAATCAAATGATCCCTGGACAATCAGGGGGAGGTAGTGCATCATCCGGTGACCCCTATACTTATATCACGAAGAATGGGGAAACAATAAGTGATGCTTTTCGAAAAGTCCAAAGTGATTTATCTCGTAAAATTGCGTTTGGTCAAGCACATATTATTGTGATCGGCAAAAAATTTGCTGAGAAAGGAATGGATCCCGTCCTTGAATTTGTCAAAAGACAACCAGCTTTTCACATTAATTCAAACTTATTCGCAACAGAGAGTAAGGTTCTTGAGATTATTAATACACCAGGACTTTTCGAACGATTCGCCTCCACCATACTAACCTCGTATATTGATGAAGAAGTTGCCGTGGATACAACAGTAAGGGATTTCTTAGTTGCACGTTATCGAATGGGAGACGCGCTACTTCCAGAGATCATATTTACTAATGAGCCCGGTCTCATAAATGAAAAGGGAAAAAAGTGGATGGGGACTGGTGGTGCGGTTATTTTCAGAGATGGAGCTATGGTTTCACCCAAAATGAATAATGACGAGATGAGAGCTTCACTTTGGATTCTATCACAGATCAAAACATCGGTCGTGAGTATCGAATCACCCACAGATGGCAAAAAGGTAAGCTTCTACTTAGAAAAGATGAAAACAAAAATAAGACCTAGAATTGAAGCTGATAGTGCAGCCTTCACCATTAGCAGTAAAGCTGAAGCTTATGTTCTCTCCTCCGAATCGAGCATTGATTTAGAGAAGGAAGATTCGATGCTACTACTACAGAAAGAATTAGACGCCAAAATAAAGAAACGAATCGAGAGCGCTATTTCCAAGACAAGACAAGCGAAAGCCGATGTATTTAGGCTAGGTGAAATTTTGGATTGGAGATACCCGGCTATGTGGAAGAAGCTACAACCTCACTGGCGTGAACAGTATGCTGGTGAACTACCCATTAATGTGGTCGTAAAAGTTGAACTTCTAAGAACAGGTGGTGCTTACCACTCTATAAAAGAAAAGAGCAAGTATTAACCCAGGAGGTTGAACCCCATGATTATGATCGGCTTGACCTTTGCTTTGATAATGCTCCTTGAATGGTACATCATGCGTAAACAACGCAAGGAGCCAAGATCCATTCGGATCGTTCTCATCATTTCTTTGTGTTTTCTAATATTGCTAGAGGTACAATATGTCTTTCAATATCGCTACAATATCCCGCTTGCATTAAAGCTTTGTAGCGATTACTTTAGGGGTTGGATTCCTGGGAATTGATTAGAGGAGGGAACTACATGTTAAAAGTACAACATTTCCAAGTTTTTTCGCTCTTCACTTTGTATCTTGTAAGTTCTTTCGTCGCGTTCCTTGTGGGTCTTTTTATAGATCAGGGTCAATTCTCCACTCCTGTTGGGAGTTTGCTTGGAGGAGTTGCCACCTTGCTTCTGATTTATCCTGCATACAAAGTAACCCTAGCTAGACCCCATCAATTTATTGCCCAATATGGACATCAATTAGTAGGCAAGGTTCCACATCTCATATTTATGTACATCATTATTATCGTTGCATTAATTCTAGCTACAAGCAATCTGCGT
Organism: Paenibacillus anaericanus; assembly: GCF_003994475.1. Classification (GTDB taxonomy): domain Bacteria; phylum Bacillota; class Bacilli; order Paenibacillales; family Paenibacillaceae; genus Fontibacillus; species Fontibacillus anaericanus. The sequence continues at coordinate 369,362 of NZ_RZNY01000002.1, forward strand.
GAGTTAGCTGACTTCCTAATTCTCGTGTATCTCTCTGGCACACCGGAATGGGTCATTGTTGGTACTTTCGGGCTCTGTATCGTTTACGCGATTCGCTCGGGTATACCTACTATTTTCCGCGCTGCTCAGGGAATTTTTATTATCAGTATAGGTGCGTTTCTGATCTTCCCCGTTTTAGTAAAACGAGAAGTCGAATACAATAGGCTTCCCGCTATGTTCACTCATCTTAATTTACATCAGGTTTTGGCTGGCGCTTTTAATATGACCACCCTTTTCGGAGCATTCTCATTCCTTTTTCTAGTCATTCCATATTTACAATCACCTGAAAAGACGTATCGCACCCTACTAAGTACCACATTAACTTCACTCATCATAATTATGGCTCATCTCATTCCCATATTGCTCATTTTCGGTCCTGATTTGGCGAGCAATCTTACGTATCCCGACTTGGAGTTGATTCGCTCCATGCGTGCCGGATCTTTTATCGAGACGTTGGATCCAGTACTCATGATTCTGTGGTTAATATGTCTCTACGTCAAAATCAGCTTTATTTTATACATAGCAGTGATTTGCTTAACTCATATTACAGGTATGACAGACCCCAGACCGCTATGTCTGCCTAGCACTGCATTTTGCTGTATTTTGTCCATCTATTTCGCTAGGTCGCAGCCCGAACTCAATCAATTCATGATTGGAGGTTTACCTCCACTACTCTTCTCAGTTGAATTTCTCATTCCCACTGTGTATTGGATAAGTCATCTCGTACGCAAAGATCCTTCCTATAGCAAAGGACCACCAAACTAAAACACTTGGTGGCCCCTAAACTATAAAAATAAATTTATGGAGTAGTGCTAGGAATGCTTGTGCTACCACTGGTCAGCGATTCAACGTCGATAAATGGTGTGGCTCCACCCGTTACTGTAGGTAGATGTCCATCCCATTTCTCTACTGCTTTTTCTTGCACTTCAATTTGTTTCAATTGAACTAGTTCAGCCGTAACTTCTTGTTTCTTTAATTTCAAGGATTCCGCTTCGGCTTGGGCTTGAGCAATTTTCTGTTGTGCTTCAATCTCAATCCGTTTCAAATCATTGCTGGCTTTGAGGGCCTGCTGCTGTGCAACCTGCTTCGCTTCAATCGACTGGTTAAACGCTTCAGAGAAGTTGAAATTAACAATGTTCACTTCGCGAACGTTCAGATCATAAACAGCTAAACGCTTGGTTAGTTCTTCATTAATCTCACCGGCTACCTTATCACGTAAGGAGATCAATTCTTCCGCCTGATATCTTGCTGTTACCTCTTTTACAATTTCCTGAATGGCCGGATTAATTACAATGGTGTCGTAAGAACTCCCAATGTTATTCATTAACTTATAAGCCGAATCTTCATTAACCGAGAAATTCACAACAACATGTGTTGATACGGGCTGTAAATCCTTAGATGAAGCTGTCGTATCCGTCTCTGTCTTGGCAACTTGTGTATTCACCTGAATCACAGATTGGATAAATGGAAGTTTCAAATGAATACCAGGTTTTAGAACATTTTCGTTCAATTTACCGAACGTTTTGTACAACCCTACATGCCCATATTGTATTTGGGTGACGCTACTCATCCCCACTATGGCCAGTACAAGAACAACCCCAATACTTGTGGCAATGCGCCCTACATTATTATTTTTCTTCGGATTCTGACTAGTTCCTGTCTCCATTTCATATCCCCCCAGTAAAATTACTGCCCTGTTGTCGTATCGGCATTATGATTTAATACGGAACAATATGGAAAAGGTAACAGAACTCCAGAACACTATTTTTATTTTTTTGATAGCGAGGCGCGATCATTCTTCCAACTTACATCTACAGGTAACTCAAAAAATTCCGATAAGCACTCCTCATTCAATACATCTCGTGTCAATCCACTCATAAATACCTCACCCTGATGAAGAAGTAATGTATGTGTGAATATCGGTAGAATCTCTTCTGTATGATGAGTTACATATAGCATATGCGGCGCATGATTCTGATGGGCTAATTCGTCAATACTATCCAGTAGTTCTTCCTTGGAAATAAAATCAAGGCCGTTTGCTGCTTCATCCAAAATTAGCAGTCTTGGCGAAGACATTAATGCCCGTGCGATCAGCAGTTTCTGCTGCTCTCCCTGAGAACAGGTAACATATGAGCGATCTATCAAATGTCCGCATCGTAACTGCTTCATCAGCATCATGGCACGCTCATAGTCTTCCTCGCTTGGCTTGTCATAGAGACCAATGGACGCATACTTACCGCTTACGACAAGATTTTGCGCTTTGTCTCCCCCGTGTAGTTTCTCTTGAAGAGAGGAGCTAACCCACCCGATTGATTTACGAAGCTCTCTTAGATCGACATCACCAAATCTATGACCCAGAACGTTGATTTCTCCTGTCGTTGGCCAAATATATCCATTAAGCATATTTAGAAGTGTCGTTTTGCCTGATCCGTTTAGTCCGAATAAGGCCCAATGCTGCCCCACCTCAGCACTCCAATTAATGTCACTCAGAACCTTCTTACCATCACGAAGCCAAGTTATATTTTTCATTTCGAATACATGATTCATCCTGCTTGCCCCCCCGAAATTTACTGTTGTATTAAAGGCTACATCTCCTCTTTCCCATTTGTCAATTATCATTGTCGTATCTCTGATAAGTAAGATACAATCGATAGATAGGGAGAGTGATCATACATATGGAAACAACAGTAAATTGGGAAGAAGTTAGACAGTTACAATCCTTATGTGAAAAGCATGACGGGATTACGCTAAAACTGAACTGGGATATCTTAAACATCCGTCCTAAGGGAGACAAGCAAGATCTGACTATCTATCGAGATGGTACTCTTGTAGCCTTTCTGGGAAGATATTCGTTCGGTAGCAAATTAGAAATCTGCGGGATGGTACATCCAGATCACCGTAGACAGGGCATTTTCTCCGATGTCATGCGATCTGCATTGGACGATTGGGCGATCAATAATCATGCAGAGATACTACTTAACGCCCCGAGTAATTCAAATGCAGCCAAAGCATTCTTAAGTACGATATCATGTCAGTTCTCCTGTTCGGAGTACCAAATGAAATATAATCCGACAGGGGATACTCTGCCCCCCCATCTGGCTAAAGTTTATCTTCGTCCATCTGTGGATAGTGACCGGGAATTATTAATACAACTCGATGTCGAGGGGTTTGGAGAAACTCCGGAAGAAGCCGCTACCCAGTATTCCGAAGTGAGTCTACAAGATAACTACTCTCGCTATGACATGATCATCAAGGATGAGAAGCCCGTCGGAAAAATTAGGGTGATCCGAGATAAAGGGGAAAGTTGGATTTACGGCTTTGTTATTTCTAGCGCAGTGAGAGGGCAAGGCATCGGTAGCGATACTTTACGCCAAGTCATTGATCGAGAGCGTAACGAGGGTTATGATGTCTGGTTGGAAGTGGCATTAAGCAATCCCAATGCTCAAAAACTATACGAATCGGCTGGATTTCAGATCCTACAGGTACAAGATTACTATGTATTTACGAAGTAGAACTGAAGTTCAACGTTTTAAACAGTATGATTTACAGTAAATCTTACTGTTTATCATTGCCAATGCAAATGAAGTTGCGTTATACTGGCATGCTGTACGAAAAATAAGGTACAATAACAACCGAATGGTTTGATCTTAAGGGATCGCCCTATTGGAACGGCCCGGCCGTTCTTTATATGGAAGGAAGGTTTAAATTAATGTATGTAGCTAACGATTGGAAAGATTACGAAATCATTGATACTGGAGACGGTGAGAAGCTGGAGCGTTGGAATGATGTGATTCTACGCCGACCTGACCCACAAATTATTTGGCCACATGGAGAAGCGAGCGGACAGTGGAATGATGTTCATGGCCACTATCACCGCAGTTCATCAGGTGGTGGTCAATGGGATATGAAAAAACAAACTCCAGAACGGTGGACGGTATCTTATGACCGCCTGAAGTTTTATATTCGTCCGACCAGCTTTAAACATACCGGTCTGTTCCCTGAACAAGCGGCAAACTGGCGCTGGATGATGGACAAGATTTCCGCTGCTAAGCGTCCGATCTCGGTGCTAAATTTGTTCGCCTACACAGGTGGTGCTACGGTAGCTGCTGCTTCCGCCGGAGCTTCGGTCGTGCATGTCGATGCAGCTAAGGGCATGGTTCAATGGGCTAAGGAAAATGTTGCTCTATCCGGTCTCGAAGACAAACCCGTCCGTTTCATCACAGATGACGTCTTCAAGTTCGTACAACGAGAGCAGCGGCGGGGCAACCGCTATGACGCTATTATTATGGACCCTCCATCTTACGGACGTGGACCGAATGGTGAGATGTGGAAGCTGGAATCGAGTCTTTATCCGTTTGTGGAATCTTGCCTCTCCATCTTATCGGATCAACCACTCTTCTTCCTCATCAACTCCTATACGACCGGTATTTCACCAACCGTATTACAGAACATGCTATCCATGACGGTCAAGAAGAAATATGGCGGACGTATTTCCGCTGGTGAGCTAGGCCTACCTATTACGAAATCAGGTCTTAATCTTCCATGTGGTATTCTTGGCCGCTGGGAGGAATAGACGGTGCAGTCCGACAATTCCTTTACAACGGGTCATCCGCAAATGAAGATTTTGTTTGAGGATAATCATCTACTTGGTATAGAGAAGCCGGTAAATGTCCCTACACAAGAGGACGTAAGTGGGGATCCCGATCTCCTTAATCTGCTGAAGGCAGATATTAAAGAGCGGTATCAGAAACCCGGCAACGTCTATCTTGGCCTGGTACACCGTCTAGATCGACCAGTTGGCGGAGCCATGATATTCGCTAAGACATCCAAGGCAGCTTCGAGGTTGTCGGAAGCAGTACGTAGCCGCAACTTCGATAAGATCTACGTCGCTGTAGTCCGTGGTACACCACCTCAGGCTAAGGGGAGACTCATTCATCATCTATTGAAGGATGAACGTACGAATACGGTATCTGTTGTTCCTAAAGGGACACCTAGTAGCAAAGAGGCAATCCTTGATTATTCAGTACTAGGTGCTTCTAGCTTAGACAATGAACTTACTCTGGTACGAGTTGAACTACTTACGGGGCGTTCTCATCAAATCCGCGTTCAAATGAACGCGATCGGCTGCCCGCTGTATGGAGATCAGAAATACGGAGTAGCTCAGAATAAACCTGGTCAACAAATTGCTCTTTGGTCGCTTTATGTTGGTTTCCCTCATCCGGTAACCACAGAACATGTGAAGCTGATCTCTCTTCCACCTCGTGAGCTTCCTTGGAATCGTTGGGAAGAGGAATTGTATACGAAAGCTTTAACCCAAAGCTAAATAATAAATACTATAAGTATCATGTAAAGTACAAAAAGGACTAGACAAGGGGCTCCCCCTTGCTCAGTCCTTTTTGTTATTTAGCACCCCTAAATCCCATTCCTACCGCACATCTCTTCTCAAAGTTTGATGCACTATCACGCCGAGACATACGACCATAATCGCGCCGTTCTCCCATAACACCTGAGTAAGGGATAGCCCCTTAACCGAATCATCGTACCACAAATATGGAAAAAAGGGGCCTCCAAAAGGAAGGTTGTTCAGATAGCTACTTTCTCCCCAGGCAAAAATCACAAACGTAAAGATGATGGAGGTTACCACGGGCAAAATTATATTTTTGCTTATCATGCTTAGGAGGAAAAATAGTGGAATAAGAGCTACTTGAAAAAGATAAGATAGCGATAAATTGATCATGTTATCAACGATAATATGTCCCGGAATCCACTCCCCTTTTGCAAGCATAATCAACATATGACTAATAAGTGTATCGACTAGATTATATCCAAGTAGAAATAGCGCGATTATGATTAATTTCGATGCAATAATAGTCAATCGATGCACAGGATAGGTAAATAGAACATTAAGTGTATTATCGCCATGTTCCCTAACCCAACTGTAGGAAGAGATAACTGCAATTAACACTAGGCCTGCCATAAGAACAGAGAGCGATTTTTCATTGTCGAGATAATACGCCCAATTCCAATCTTGCGTCACTATAGCCTCGAAATTGTTATCAGACATTTTAATTATAAAAAATAAAACCGGACATAACAACGCGAGACCCACTGTAGCTATAAAAGCTGCAGACTTTCTCAATTTTCTCCACTCGCAATACAACACCTCAATCATTTCTGTACTCCCCCCGTCAGTTTAACAAAATGATCTTCTAATGTTTCGGAGCAAAGCGACATTTCACTTACGATGACGCCGCCATCCAGCAGAGTCTTATTCAACATCCCCGTATCCTCCAACCGCTCATATACGCGGATGCGTCCCTTCTCCCATACCGTATAATCTTTAATATGTAATTGTTGTTCCAAAATCCAAGTTGCTTTTCCATCGTTGTCCACCCGAATCTCGACATACGTTCGATTTCTACGCTGCAGCTCGGCGTAATCAAGCTGTTCAATCATCTTTCCGCCATGAATAATTCCGATTCGATTTACCATTTGTCCAATTTCCCCCAGAATATGACTGGAAATCATGATCGTCATTGACCTTTTATTCCTTAATTCCAGCAGTAACTCGCGTGTCTCTCGTATTCCAATGGGATCTAATCCGTTTACTGGCTCATCCAGAATCAAACAATCAGGTCGATGTAACAGCGTCCTAGCGATTGCCAGTCTTTGTTTCGTACCTAAAGATAACTTCTTAACCTTCTGTTTCCCCATTCCCTCCATACCAACCAGTTTTAAATGTTCCTCGATCACGAACGAATCCGTAACTCCACACATTCGCCTATGAATATCCAAATTGTCCCAAACCGTCAAATTCGGATAGAAACCAGGCGTCTCAATCATTGAACCGATCCGGTTGAAAGACGCTGTTGAAGGATTCTCACCGAACCATTCAACAGTACCTCTAAGCGGCTTAATCAAGCCAAGAAGCATCCGAAATACCGTCGTTTTCCCCGCTCCATTCTGCCCAAGAAAACCGTATATATCTCCTTGTTCTACCTCTAGATTCACATCTTCGACAATCATTTTGTCGCCATACTTCTTAGTTAATCCATTACTTCTAAGTACATATTTCATTTCAAAACCTCCAAATTCTGAAATCAAAAAGGATGATGCTATTATCTTACAGCCTCATCCTTAACTTCTTCATTCAGTTACCTTACATCTATCTTAAATTAATTCTTATGGAATGAACCGTGACTTAGGTAAAGTAAAGAAGAATGATGTCCTCACATGAGGTAGTGATGTTGCCCACAATTCCCCTCCATGTTTCTCTACCAATTTCCTAGCAATAGCTAGTCCTAACCCGCTTCCACCAAATGGACCACTACGAGAGGAGTCAACCGTGTATAAGCGATCAAAAATATGTAGTAAATTTCCCTCCGCTATTCCCGGTCCTTGATCCCACACTTCAATGAGTACCTCATTTTCCTTTTGAGACAGGGATAGTCCAATGACTCCACCCGTTGCACCGTATTTCAAACTATTCGATATTAAATTACCAATAATGCGTTCTACAGAAGTCCTGTCAGCATTTACAAACAGTTCCTCGACCGGAAAACTGGCCACTGGCTCCGTACCTGCGACTACAAATTGAGATGCATAAGAGAGCCATATCTCCTTCACCATAACGGACAAATTGATCTCCGCTCGTCTTAAATCCACTTCGTCGTCATCCAGTTTTGCCAGTTGAAAAAATGATTCCGTAAGTTCATACAACATATTCGCTTTGTTCCATACGATATCCATATATTGTTCACGCTCAACCACACTAATACTGCTGTCCTTACGCAGTACCTCCAAATAACCAAGCACAGAAGTTAGAGGTGTTCGCAGATCATGAGAAATGTTAGTTATTAGTTTCTTTCGCGCACTTTCCGATTTCTGAAAACCAGTCTCTGTCATTTGAAGTTGGTGAATTAATTCGTTTATTTCATTGATTAACTGTCGAAAAGATTCATCGCGTGAGTGCGAGCGGATACGCAGATTGGGGTTACCATCTCTTGCCTGACTTAGTTGCGTAACAACCGTATGTAATCGCCTACGTGTGTGCCATAACATTATCCCAATACTCAGCAGCAAAGTCACTAGAACTGCCATTATGATGCTAATCATAAGTCTCCTAATTTGTAACCGATCCCTCTTACCGTCACGATAATTGTCGGTTGCTCTGGAACGTCTTCAATTTTACTACGCAGCCTACTGATATGAACCATAACCGTATTGTCACCCTCGATAATTTGGTCATTCCATATATTTAGATATAAATTTTCCTTAGTGAATACTTTACGCGGATGACTCAAGAACAGCTCTAACAGTTGATATTCCTTCGCTGTAAGAGAAAGGGCTACCCCCTTCTTGGTCACGAGGCATTGCTCACGATCCAGTATTAAATCACCTATTTGCAAGCAAGATATATTCTCCACATCTTGCGATGGTTTATAGTAGTCATTTCGCCTCAAATGTGCCTTAACCCTAGCTATAAGTTCAAACACACTGAATGGTTTAGTGACATAGTCATCTGCGCCACAACCAAGTCCAATAATCTTATCGGTTTCTTCCCCTTTGGCCGTAAGAATAAGGACTGGTATTTTACTGCGTTCTCTGAGTCGTCTCAACACTTCGAACCCATCTATTATAGGTAACATCAAATCAAGGATTACTAGATCATAGTTACCTTTATCCAAGCATATCATTGCCTGCTGACCGTCAAACGCCCGCTCACTTTCGATGCCTTCCTTGCCCAAATAAATATGTATTAGCTGATTGATTTCAACATCATCTTCTATGATGAGAACTCTTGCCATGCTTGCCCTTCCCTTCAAAAGCGTGCTTATCGATCAATCCTCGAGCTTATGGACAAATCCCATCAAAACTATTTCTCACCCGTAATCTTACCCATCAAAAAAACGAGCAATTGCTGATTATGTGTTGAGATTTTGTCTAATACCCCGTTCAGATGATCCGTACGGATTCCGATTCCACGCTGTACTTCCTCATGACCTTTCGCCGTAATCGACACCCACACAATACGACGATCGGTATCGTCACGATCACGCCGTATCAATTCGCCACGTTCCATCCGATCAAGTAACATGGTTACAGCAGCCGGAGTCGTGGAGAGAAATGGGATCAAATCGGATGGTTTCTGACTACCCAATTGTTCCAGTACCTCAAGTACGGCCAATTGCGAAGTTGTTAACGTTGGAGCCAGATTCACCTCCATATGACTCTGATAATCTTTCATCAAAATATCCAATAATCGGGCAAATTCCACAGTATGCACTACGCTCACCCTCTTTCATCACTAATACTTTATGACATAAACAATTCGCCATCTCAAAGTAAAATTCCTTCTCCGTTCCAAAATAACCCATAAATCGAGTATAGTAATTACTAGATAATTGATCGTGAGAAAGAAACTACGCCATCCTTACTCAGTTAACCTAGTTGGAAATACCACCATTCAAAGGAGCTGATTTCATGAATTTAGTAAGCATTAACGATTTAACTCAACAGCAAATATTACACTTGTTTGATATAACAAACAGATTACAACTGCATAACCAAATTGACCTGAGAAATAGAAATACAGACCTATTAAGCGGCAAAACCTTTATTCTATTTTTTCCTGAGTCAAGTATCCGAACTAGAATAACATTCGAGAAAGGAATTAGAGATTTAGGAGGTGAATGTATCTTATTCCCCTCTGAAAGTCTAGACAAAAGGGAGTCGTTAGAGGATGTAATTCAGTACATTGAAAAACTGGGGAGATGGAGTTATTGTTCGGCATCCTGACACTTCAACTATTCGCGAGATTGCCAAGCATGCCTCGATTCCCATCATAAATGCGATGAGTTCTGATCATCATCCTTGTGAGATTCTGTCAGACCTATATTCTATTTCTCAAATGAAAGAGAACTATAGAGAGCTCAAATATACCTATGTCGGCCCAGCAAGTAACATTTGTAAATCGTGGGCAAGCGTATCCAAAGTGATGGATCTTGATTATCATCATGTATGCGCCAAGGAGCATGAACTGAATGCCGATCTTAGAAATTATAAATTCTATTCAGATCTAGAGTCTACACTGGTGAATAGCGATGTTATTTTGACAGATTCTCTTCCAGCCGAATTACAAACCAAAGAGTACATTGAACAATATCAAATAACTACAAGCAGAATGGAATTAACGAGGTCAGATTCATTATTAAACCCATGCCCACCCTTCTTTAGAAATGAAGAGGTTAGTGAAGAGGTCATATCCTCAGATTATTTTGTAGGCTATGGGTTTAAAAAGAATCTCATATATTTGCAGCAGGCTGTTATTTTATATTGCTGTGGAATAAATATTGAATAATTATTTAACTGTGTACACCCAGTTGAATGGATCTGCGAGTTTGCCGCGCTGAATACCTGTAATTGAGTCATAGAGTCTTTGGGAGAGTTCTCCTGTTACTCCGCCGGAAATCTCTGTATTCTTGTCTCCCCAGCTCAGCGAGCCAATAGGAGAAATAACTGCTGCAGTTCCCGTTCCGAAGGCTTCTTCAAGCAATCCCTGACGGCTGGCCTCAAATAATTCCTCTATGGATATCACACGTTCAACTACCGTATATCCCCACTCCCGGAGTAAAGTGATTACGGAGTCCCTTGTTACGCCTTGCAGAATACTTCCCGTAAGTGCTGGGGTGAGAATCTCACCATTCACCTTAAAGAACACATTCATGCTACCGACTTCTTCAATATATTTATGTTGTTTCCCATCTAGCCATAAGACTTGAGAGAAGCCCTTCGTCTTCGCTATTTCTTGGGCCTTAATACCTGATGCATAATTCCCTGAAGTCTTCGCCTCACCAGTCCCACCACGAACGGCACGCACGTATTGTTCCTCTACATAAATAGAAACCGGATGAATCCCCTCAGGGTAATATGCACCTACCGGAGACAGAATGACCATTAGCATATATTGCTTAGAAGCTCTAACTCCTAGTGCGGCTTCAGTTGCAATAATAAATGGCCGTATATAGAGTGCATTCTCTTCCCCGTCTGGTATCCATTCCTGATCAATTCTAACAAGCTGAGCGATGGCCTCAAGCACAAACTCAGTATCTACTTGTGGGATGCTAATTCTTTCACAGGAGTTATTTAACCGTTTCAAATTCATATCAGGACGGAACATCGCGATCTCTCCAAGAGGTGTCCGGTATGCCTTCATCCCCTCAAATACTTCTTGTCCGTAGTGAAGTACCATAGCCGAAGGGTCCAAAGAGATCGGGCCATAAGGAATGATCCGCGCATCATGCCATCCATCCTCAGAAGAATAATCCATAATAAACATATGATCGGAAAAATATTTACCGAAACCTAACGCATCACTTGCTGGTTTACTTTTCAAACTTTCACTTAGGTTAATATGTAATTCACTCATCATTCATTTCCTCCCACGTTCTGTCACTTTATTAATACTATATACATTCATAATTCATTGTTCAATATAATGATATCAATTATAATGATAGTCACGAACAATGATCGGAGCTGTTATTGAATGGAACATCGTCTTCTAGAATATTTTGTGGCAGTAAGCGAAGAACTGCACTTCACCAAAGCCGCGGACAAATTAAATATCTCACAACCAACGCTTAGTCAGCAGATCCGTTTGCTTGAACAAGAACTAGGTACGCCTTTATTTCATCGTTCAGGTAAAAAGAACTTTCTAACCCAAGCAGGCCAAATCCTGTTGGAGCATACCCAGCGCGTCTTTCATGAGTTAGATCAGGCAAAATTAGAAATTAATGAATTGGCCGGGGTGAAGCGTGGCAAATTGACCATCGGCTGTTCAGGGAATCACCTCTTATTGAATACACTTATTTCTTTTCACCGGCAATTTCCTGGTGTTGAGTTGACGATAACCGAACTAGCTACCGCCGAAACCTGTGAAGGTCTGCTAAACAACAAACTCGATCTAGGTATCGTGTTTCTACCATTGAGACACGAGCAGCTAGTCAGTACCCCGCTTTATGATGAAGAATTGGTACTGGTCGTCTCTTCTTTGCATCCATTCTCAGGCTTACAACAAATCCAGTTGGCGCAGCTTTCTGAGATTCCGCTCATTTTATTTCCACATAAATTTCTGGTGCGTCAAATGCTGGATACAGCTTGTACCGGAATAGGTACCACACTACATCCTATAATGGAGTTATCTACTATGGAGTCCCAATGGCAGATGGCCGCACATCATATTGGTGGCACTGTACTTCCTGCATCGTATGCTGCTACCTTACGAGACACAAGAATTACTATGATCCCGTTAGCCGAGCCAACACCACGACAAAGCGTAGGTTTCGTCCATCGTAAGGATATGTACATCGATTCAGTCATCGGGGCATTTATCGATCATTTAACTCGAAAAGATAATTTCGGATCGGCTTTATCTAGTGGTTAGTTTTTAACATCATGACAGTGATCTAGTACCTTATCTCCTCCCTTTAAGCTCATTTCACGAATATGCTTTGCTTATTTACTTGCAGTTTGGATGACGTCAGATGAATCATTAACTCTTCAATTGCCGATAGGCTTGCTACAATACAAATTATATTGATTAGAACACTAACATCTATGTAGGGAAGCAATAGTGGAAATATGAACAGGCTGAGCCCAGATATTTTATTTCCGTATGTATGAAGAATTGCAAAGGTTTTATATTTCACCAGAACTACAATCATCGAAACTATTCTAGTCATACCAATAGCAATAATCCAAATTATTATAGGGTTTGTAAGATTCACGATTGGATATAGTATAACGAATAACACAATGAGCATGATCAAATCGGCTATGCTGTCTAGCTTTGCGCCAAACAGGCTTGCTACTCCTTTCTTTCTAGCGATATAACCATCCAACATATCACTTATCCCACAAGCAATATAGATCACATAAAAGACTATGCTTAATGGTTGAACCACAAATAAAGCTAGAGAAAACAATATTCTACAAAACGATAGATAATTGGGGATCGACTTCATCTCATCAACTCACCTAATGTAAAATTTGGAAATCTATTCATCTATATAGTATCTTTCAAAAAGAATCTGTCAATAAGTTTGTGTAAACCCGCATGAGCGCTATATAAATGCGGGTTTTTATCGTACTCTGTTGTCGGTGTACCGCGGATGATTGGTTAAAGTTGACAATTTTTTATTTACATGCAATTATATCTAAAAGATATATCTATTAGATCGGAGTGATAAAATGGCAACGAATAAAAACAAAACCCGCTATGTCATACTTGGGCTTTTAAACGAAGAGGATCTATCTGGTTATGAAATAAAACGAATTATAGATCTGCGATTGTCATTCTTTTGGAACGAAAGCTTTGGTCAAATTTACCCTGAACTCAAACGACTTACGTTGGAGGGCCTCATTGTTGCCTCAGATCAGACCAGTAATAGTGGCAAGGAAAGCAAAAAGTACTCCATCACCAATCAAGGACGACAAGAATTACAGGAATGGCTTAAAGTTCCCGTAGAAACAGAGCTGATACGCTATGAAATTTTGCTCAAGCTATATTTTTCAAATGCATCTACATCAAGCAGTATGATCAATCATATTAAAGAGTTTGAAATAAACCATCGTAAACAACGAGAGCTATTTCAAAAGTTTGAAACACAGCTTAAACAAAATATAGATGTACATAGCAATCACAGACAAATTCTCATGGTGTTGGCCTTTGGTCAACAAGTTTGGGATACTTACGCCCAGTGGTGCGAGGAAACCGTACAATCACTGGAATTGATCTCTACAGAACACAGTGAGACAGACCATGGGTAAGAAAATCGATTTTTATTATTTTTCCGGTACGGGCAACACGCAATTTGTTGTTAACCAGGCTGTGAAATCGCTTGAAACGTATGGCATTCAAGTGTCTTTAAAACTTATTGAAAAGGGATATATTTCACTTGAACCAGCGAATGAACTATGTATTGCATTTCCGGCTAACTCTCAATCCGTGTCCCCTTTTATATGGAGATTTTTAAAATCACTGCCTTATAGTAAAGGGACACTTGTACATGTATTAGTTACACTTAATAATTCGGTTCATATTTTATCGCCACTCTACTCTTTACTCACCAAAAAAGGATATATCCCTACCTCTGCATGTGAAATAAGTATGCCAAATAACATGGTTGATTCTGATTTCGATCAAGATAAGGACCTGAAAAAGCTTAAATATGCAAGTGAAAAGGTACATCGTTTTGTCCACAACACAATGGCGGGTAACTTTTCATGGAAATCTGAGTTTAAAGGATCGAAATGTATCTCTTTATTATCCAGAGAAACACGACTTCCTTGGATATCGATGAGGCTTATGCTTAAACTCGAAACCATTCCATCAAATTGTATTGATTGTGGCATGTGTGCGAAACAATGCCCGGTTAAAAATATTCGCAAGGTTAATCAAGTATTTATTCACGGTTCTGATTGCCAGTTTTGCATGAAGTGCGTAGCCAAATGTCCAAAGAAAGCTATACAAGTTAAAGGAAAGAAAAATATCAAATTTCAACAAACACAGAAGGATGCCTATATTTCAACTACGGAATGAGGGAGGCTAGATCAAGATGGGATTACATATAACGGGGTTTTTAGTGGCTCTATTCATTTTACTGCCTAATGTTTTATTGGCATTTCTCCCACCGCAAAATACACCAAATTACTTACATACTTCACCTATTATATTTACGATACTTGAACAAGTTGGTCGTATAGCATGTCTTACTCTTCCCATTGTGTTTGGTAAAAAAATTGCAGAACAAAATATCAATTTCATGACTGTTTTAATGGGTATATGCCTCGTAATTTATTATATATGCTGGATTTACTTTTTTATAAAAGGTAGAGAGTATGATCAATTATTTAAGCCTTTAGGATTCATCCCTATTCCTATGGCTGTATTTCCAGCCTTGTACTTTATTTTTCTTGGAATTTGGCTTCATTCATTTATATTCCTTGTACCAGCATTGCTATTCGCCATAGGACATCTTGTAAGCAGTTGGAATATATACACCCAGTTGAAATAATACAAAAAAGCTTCGGTATTACGGCCTGAGCCGTTACCGAAGCTTTTTATCATTACATAACTAACAATTCAACGATCTCATCATTCTTATCGACAGGTGCAATTGCTTTACCAATGGATTTTCGCTCACTTAGTGGTGCCGATTCAGAACTGAATAGGTGTTTGCCACCATCCTTGGTCACTGCCATGATTGTCAATGGTTCCTTACAATGAAACACATCTATCATGCGGCTACCATTTGGTTTCACACGCTTGCCTTCTTTGAATTCAAAGCTTTGAACCCCTTTACCGCCACGACTTTGCACCGGATAATCCAATAACAAACTTCGTTTGGCATAGCCTAGATCCGAGACGACAAGTAGTTCACCTTCATCCCCTTCGACTAACTGGGCTCCTACTACCTCATCACCATCTTTGAGACTAATTCCCCTTACGCCCGCAGACACACGGCCCATGGAGTTCACTTCTGACTCAGCAAAACGAATGACCATCCCTTGCTGCGAAAGAAGTAAAATATCCTGTGTATTACTGCTTACCGTTACACGTATCACTTCGTCTCCGTCTGCAACTTTACAAGCTGCAATAGCACCAGAGCGCTTCGTCTCGTATTCCCCCAGCTCCGTCCGCTTCACTTGGCCACGTTTGGTAACGAACACAAGGCTCAAATTCGGCTCTTCAAAATTCCGTAGTGGGATGACACTGACAATGCGGTCTTCCTTGGACATCGGTATGACATTCACTATAGCCGTACCATTGTCCTTCCACTTAAATTCCGGAATCTGATGCACAGGAAGAAGGAAATATTGTCCCTTCTGCGTGAAGATCAACACGTTCTGTAACGTATCAACATCCAGCAGATGCTTGATGTAGTCTCCATCTTTCACACCTGAACCTTCACGTTCACCACCAGAGCGTGTGAATGACAACATACTAGTTCGCTTGATGTAACCTTCGTTCGAGAGGGTAACAAGTACATCCTCTTGCGTTACCATAACTTCCAGATTCACCTTCAGCTCTTCCACTTCACCCTGGATAACCGAGCGACGATCAATTCCGTATTTATCTCGAATCTCGAGCAATTCCTTCTTAATGACGGCGACGAGTTTTTTGTCACTGTCAAGAATACCGCGTAGAATGGCAATCTTCTTCTGTAACTCATCTAGATCCTTCTGCAGTGCAGTTATCTCCAGATTAGTAAGACGATATAATTGCAAAGTAAGGATTGAATCCGCCTGCCGTTCCGTAAACCCGAACATCCATTGCAAATTGTTCTGTGCATCCTGTCGATTCTTCGAAGCTTTAATTGCCGCGATTACCTCATCCAGAATATTCAGTGCCTTCACAAGGCCTTCCAGTACATGGGAGCGGTCCTCTGCCTTCTCTAGATCGTATTGTGTGCGGAAGGTTACTACCTCTCGTTGATGGGCGATATAGGCATCCAAGATCGCTTTCAGTCCAAGCTGACGTGGTGCCTTCTTCACAATAGCAACCATATTGGAGTTGTAGGTGACTTGCAAATCCGTCTTCTTGAACAGATACGCGAGAATCCCCTGTGCATCGGCATCCTTCTTGAGTTCTACAACAATGCGCAACCCGTTTCGACCACTCTCGTCACGAACTTCAGCAATCCCATCGACCTTTTTCTCTAGTCGAATGTTCTCCATCGAGTTAACAAGACGAGATTTGACAATCTGGTACGGAATTTCCGTAATAACAATCTGTTGTTTACCCCCACGAAGAGTTTCAATCTCCGTTTTTGAACGAATATAAATACGGCCTTTGCCAGATGCATAGGCATCCTGAATCCCGTCTTCGCCCATAATAATACCACCTGTTGGAAAATCCGGACCTTTGACGAAAGTCCGAATCTCTTCCATACTGATGTCCGGTTTCTCCATCACAGCTATACAAGCATCGATTACCTCACGTAAATTATGAGGCGGAATCTCAGTAGCAAAGCCCGCAGAAATCCCACTTACCCCGTTAACAAGCAGGTTAGGATACCTAGCCGGCAATACGACTGGTTCCATCGTTGTATTATCAAAATTATCTTTGAATGGTACGGTTCGTTTGTCGATATCACGCAACAATTCAAGCGCTATTGGCGAAAGTCTAGCTTCCGTATAACGCATTGCTGCTGCTGGGTCATCATCCTGAGAACCCCAGTTCCCATGACCATCAACAAGAACATGAGCCATCTTCCACGGTTGTGCCATCCGCACCATACCGTCATAAATCGAAGAGTCACCGTGTGGATGATAATTACCCATTACATCCCCGATGGTCTTGGCTGATTTACGATAAGGCTTGTCCGGTGTATTGCCGGAATCGAACATGGCGTATAGAATCCGCCGTTGCACAGGCTTTAAACCATCGCGCACATCGGGAATGGCACGGTCTTGAATAATGTATTTGGAATACCGACCAAATCTATCACCTACGACTTCTTCTAAATAGGCCGGCAAAAAGTTCTCTAACATGCTCAAATCAAGTCACCTTCTATTCCTCATACTCTGTAAAATCTACATTTTCCACAATCCAACGTTTACGTGGATCGACCTTATCACCCATTAGCGTAGATACCCGGCGCTCGGCCTTAGCTGTATCCTCGATCTGCACTTGTAACAACGTCCGTGATTCAGGATTCATCGTTGTTTCCCATAGCTGATCTGGATTCATCTCTCCAAGTCCTTTATACCGCTGTAACTCGAAGTTTTTGCCAAATTCCTTCAAATAATTCTGTAATTGTTCGTCACTCCATGCATAACGAATCGTCTCTAGCTTGCCAGAGCGACGCGTGATCTTGTAAAGTGGCGGTTGAGCGATATATATACGCCCCGCATCGATTAACGGCTTCATATAACGGTAGAAGAAAGTAAGTAGCAATACCTGAATGTGAGCTCCATCTGTATCCGCATCCGTCATAATGATAATCTTAGAATAATTGCAGTCCTCCACGGCAAATTCCGTTCCGATACCTGCACCAATCGCAGCAACAATTGCCCGATACTCATCATTCTTCAGAACATCGGCAAGTTTCGCCTTCTCTGGATTCATCGGCTTACCTTTGAGTGGTAAGATTGCTTGGATCTTTGAATCCCGTCCTTGCTTGGCTGACCCCCCCGCCGAATCTCCTTCCACGATAAACAATTCGGTTCGTGTAAAGTCCTTCGACTGCGCTGGAGTTAGCTTACCTCCAAGATTGGAGCTCTCGCTCCGTTTCTTGCCGGTCCGCATTTCATCACGAGCCTTGCGAGCTGCTTCGCGTGCTTTGGAAGCTTGAACGGATTTCTTGATTAAAGATTGACCCACCTGAGGATTCTCTTCCAGGAACAGTGCCATCTTCTCTGATACGATTGCATCTACCGCACTACGAGCAGAAGAACTGCCGAGTTGGTCCTTAGTCTGGCCTACGAACTCCACCTCAGACATCTTGACGCTGATAACAGCCATCATACCTTCTCGCAAGTCGCTTCCTTCCAGATTCTTATCCTTTTCTTTCAGGATACCATTCTTACGAGCATAATCGTTCATAACCCGAGTATATGCGGTTTTGAAGCCCGTTTCATGTGTACCACCGCCGCGAGTCGGAATGGAGTTTACGAATGATGCCAATGTCTCGGTGTACCCCGCATTATATTGAAGGGCGACCTCCACCTCGATATCGTCCCGTTCGGAGTAGAAATGAATTACATCATGGAGCACATCTTTGCCGTCATTCAGAAACTGAACGAACTGACTGGCTCCACCTTCATAGAAGAACTCGTCGGACCGATCAGAACGATCATCCTTCAAGGTCACCTTCAGACCCGAATTCAGAAATGCAATCTCCTGTAAACGTTCTGCTAGCGTATCATAATTTAGCCCAATTCCATTCGGAAATACACGAATATCCGGTTTGAATGTTACCTTGGTGCCACTCCGGTTCGTATTCCCGATCACTTCCAGACCACCAACTGCTTCTCCAACATGCTCGATGCCTTTTTTGTCTACCCAATATTCAAAACGTTGACGGTGAATTTTACCCTTACGATAAATATCTACCTCAAGCCATTCGGACAACGCATTCGTTACCGAAGCGCCGACGCCATGTAGACCACCTGATTTCTTATAACCGTTACCGCCGAATTTACCACCAGCGTGCAGGATCGTAAATACAACCTGCGGTGTAGGAATACCGGTCTTATGCATCTCAGTTGGAATACCGCGGCCATTGTCAAATACCGTTACCGAACCATCTTTATTCAAAGAAATATCGATTTTGGAGCAGTATTTTGCAAGATGCTCATCAACAGCGTTGTCAACAATTTCCCATACCAGGTGATGAAGTCCCGACGAGCTCGTACTGCCGATGTACATACCTGGACGTTTGCGTACTGCGACAAGCCCTTCGAGCACCTGAATGTCGTCCGCGTCGTATCCCGAAGCAGCGCCACCAGACACGTCCCCGGAAGCCCCGCCTTCGAACAAATCGATTTGTTCGCCCATTCATGCTCCCCCTTTATGCTTCTTTATGTAGCAATTTTTATTTTTTAAATGCAAACAAGTGTTTTGTTACCCTTGTCCATTCTAATTCAAGATATCCTGTTTCGTAAAGACAAGGAATGAAACAAACAATGAACAAACCGCCCAAATAGCCAATATCATTAATGAAAAACCTAGTGTCATCCCTTCAATTGGAGCGGGAGAGCCTGCTAAATAATTAGTTAATCCCAAATTTACCATAAATAAATATTTCGCACTTGTCCAGGCGGAAGCCATATTCGTCAGGATATTTCCTGCAATGAGTGCCGCCATCATGATCACAATACTAGCTGCCGTACTCCTAACGAGTACTGAAACCATGAAAGCAAGCATGGCGACAGTTATACTAACAAACCAAATTAAACCAGCTTGCATTAATAAGTACTCCCATTGAGGAACCGCATGTACTCCTGAAATATCTACTTCTGCACCATTCAGCACAAATCCTGTGAGTACGGGCATATTAAAACCCCCATAGCCGAAGAACAGTCCTGAAATCAAGTAACAAATGACATACGCAGACACAACAATAAGCGAGACAAACATAAGTAAGGTTATTAACTTACTCAGCAGTATTTTCCACCGCCTGATAGGCCTTGTTAGAAGCATCTTCACCGTTCCAGTTGTGCGCTCGGATGAAACGATATCAGAACCAACACCCATGATAAGAAGTGGAATAAACAACGTAGCTGCATTGTTCAAAAATTCGCGTGTAAACGATACGCCACCCGTTTGTTGTGGGTTAATATCATGTTCCAAATAGTATTTCATTTGCTGAATATAAATTTTGCGATATTTCTTCCATTCCTCCGGTACACGATCACTTCCAAGCGAATTCTGATTATCTGTAATCCCCTGTTGAACCTGTCTACGCCAATCATCCCCATATTTCTCCTGACTGTTCATGGAAACCTTAAGCTGTGCATAAGCAAACATAGGCACTAACACGACCAAGACTAATAGAATAACATAGAAGCGTTTCTTCTTGATCATCTTGATCATTTCATTCTTGACCAAGGGTATCATCCTATTCAATTCCTTCACCTTCCGTCATTTCCAAGAACAGTTGTTCCAGAGTAGGATTGATCTTCTGAACAGACTCCACTGAGATGCCTTGCTTGACCAAACGCGACACTTGATTTGCAATTTGATCTGGAGACATGATTGTAACAATAGCATGATCCCCCATGCCCGCAAGGATCGCTACATCGAGAACGTTATCCGGATCTTCAACAAGACGCACTCCATCCGCGATGAGTAAAGCCTCTCCCCCAGCCCTAGGTTCAAGTTGCCATACAACATAATTCGTGCCATCCGCGATTAATTCCTCCACCGTTCCGACTGCCAACACGCGTCCTTGACTAATGATAGCCACCCGGTCACAGAGTAATTGAATCTCACTGAGCAAATGACTAGATACGAATACAGCCATTCCTTCTTCAGCTAGTTTACGAATAAAGACACGTAATTCCTTAATTCCTTTAGGATCGAGTCCATTCGTTGGTTCATCCATAATAAGTAGTTTAGGTCGTCCAAGCAGAGCTTGAGCAATCCCAAGCCGCTGCCGCATCCCGAGTGAATATGTTTTTACTTTATCGTGAATCCGTGCGCCAAGCCTTACAGTGTCAACTACTTCAGCAATGCGTGCTGTGGACACTCCAGGCATCATTCGCGCAAAATGCTCTAGATTCTCCCAGCCTGTCAAATAGGTATATACCTCAGGATTTTCCACAATAGAGCCAACATAAGCCAGAGCTTGTTCTGGTTGTTTTTGAACATCGTATCCACAGATCTGAATTTTCCCCTCTGTTGGCCGGATCAAATCAACTAACATCCTTATTGTCGTTGTTTTGCCTGCACCATTAGGTCCCAAAAAGCCAAATATCTCTCCAGCCTTTACTTCAAAAGTTACATCCTGAACAATCCATTTCTTTCCGATCTTTTTCTTTATATGCTGCACCGACAAAACGGTTTGTTGCTGTTCACCTACAACCCTATTATTTGCCGTCATTGTCCTCACTCCTTATACCCATTCATTCCACTACACTCTTACCTAATCCTTGAACAATACGTTCTGCAATGGATTGATAACCTTCTCCATTTGGGTGAAAATGATCACCCGACAAATAAAGGGGGCCATTATTTGAAAATAAATCGTATGTAGGCACAACTAATGTCCTTTTATATTCACTCATTGTTTGCATAGCCAAGCTATTCCAATGGGTCACAGCCTTATTGCCTATTTCCTTTATACCTTCCAAATCGGCAAAAGGATTATATAGACTTACATATACAAGCTGTGCATCAGGGTTAATATCAACGAGTTTCTTCACGATCTGCTTGAAATTCTCACTTGCTTCCGTCACTGATTTTTCAAGTTCCATCTCGGTTGGAAGCTCTCCACCACTCTGAAATTTCTCAGTTTCTTGAAACAAGTCATTCCCACCGATAGATAGCAGAATAACACCCGACTGCTTCAACACATATTGAACCCCTTTCTCGTCCAATAGTGGTATAAGTTTTGCCGTTGTTAATCCGTTAATACCTAAATTGTTCACTAATTTAGATTGGTCTCCACGTTCCTTCAATATTTGAACCGTTCTTCGCGCATAACCATTTCCTGTATCGTCACCTGTCCCTTTGGCAAGAGAATCGCCAATCGCCGTCACATCCAGAACCGATTCTATCTCAGGTGTCGGCAAAACACTTTCCTGTCGTGTCTGCTCATCGAAAATCGGTGCGCCTAAGGGATTCATTATATCTTTAACCGCATAGAGAAAACCGCATAACAGTAACACTGTTGACACGCCTGAGATCAGGCCAGTCGTTGTCCAAATCCGGGAAGTTGAGTTCATCATGATCCTCCATTCTCATGCTGCTTGTCAAACTTATGTAAATAACATAAAACTTCTTAAATCAATAAGCAAATTTTCCACAAAAAAAGGACTAGCTTTTTCAATCCAGATGCGATATACTATTTTTCGTTGAGAAAAAAACACGGGTTATTAGCTTAGCTGGTAGAGCAGCCGACTCTTAATCGGCAGGTCGTAGGTTCGACCCCTACATAACCCATATAAAGTAAGGAAAGAAGAGGGCTATTAGCCCTCTTCTTTCTTTGTCTATACTTCCACTCCATACCCTCACAAACGAAAAAGTGGCTGGCCCTCTTCTTTTTCAATAGAGGACCAACCACTTCGTTAAATGATAAGTTTGATGTTACTTTCCAATAAACTCCTGTACCCAATATCCATTATAATAGCCTACCCCAATTAAACCGTATTTCGCATTTAGAATGTTCGCCTTATGTCCGGGGCTATTCATCCATTCATTTACGACTTCTTTTGCGGTCTTTTGTCCCATGGCAATATTCTCACCTGCGTACCGATATGAAATGTTAAAAGCATCCATCATATCAAACGGAGAACCGTATTTAGGAGAAGTATGACTGAAATAATTACTATGGTACATTTCAATTGCTTTTTTCTTCGCCATGTTGGATAAATTCGTGTGAACAACCAATGGTTTCAACCCTGCTTTAACTCGCACCTGATTAACCATTTGGACAACTTCTGTAGCATGTTCTTTCTGAATTCGCGCATATACAGTAGCCAATTGCTGCGATTCCTTCGTTGAAGCTGCATAGGCGGTTCCACCACCAACAACCTGAGATACAGGTATTGCTACTAATGAAGTAACCAAAACAGAGAATAGCATACCGGCTGCGATACGTTTCGTGTTGCATTTCTTCATGATGATTCGCCCCCTTAGCTTACCAACCACTATATGGGTTGCTGCTCACATTTTAACATAATGTGTACAATTATGCATACGAAATTATTGGTAAAAATACGTAACGGATCCTATCTTATTTAAAGTTAGCTGCATTTTCCTTCGTTACTTTTTGATAAGGAATCCAAATGTATTGCTGATCAGAAATCTCAAATCCTACCGTGTCTTTATTAATTTCTGCACCTTTAGCAAGTAAGGATGCTAATTTAACAGCCGCTATCCCCTGGTTCTCAGCGTGATTGAGAACGGTCCCAAGCATTGTACCTTGCTCTAACGCTTTGAGAGCTGGTGCTGTAGCGTCTACACCAACAACGGGCATATATTTGTCCCCTGAGAAATACCCCGCGTCCTCTAGAGCTTCAATAGCACCCAATGCCATGTCATCATTATTAGCAAATACAGCTTCGATCTTGTCACCTTTAGCTGCTAGGAAGGATGCCATCTTTTCTTTCGCCTTATCTCGCTCCCACATTGCCGTATCTTCTTGTACTTTCTCAACTCTGATTCCAGCATCTTCAACGGCTTGAATCGAATACCGCGTCCGCAGCTCTGCATCCTGATGCCCTGGTTCGCCTTTCAACATCGCGTATTGCAAAACTCCATCACCATTCTTATCAGCCTCCGGATGCGTTTTCCAATATTGCGCTATAATCTCCCCCGAGAACGTTCCGGACTGTTCTGCTTTCGCACCAACATAATAAACTTTATCCCATTTTTTCATATCTTCAGCATGTGGTTCACGGTTCAAAAATACAACGGGTGTGCCACTTGCTTTTGCTTTATCAATAATGACACCTGCTGCTGTACGGTCAACTGGATTAATAATTAGAGCGCCTACTTTTTTGGAAATGAACACATCAATTTGATCATTCTGCTTGGGTTGTGAATTTTCACTATCAACAATATCCAATTTAGCAATCCCCTCGGAGTTTTTCTCGAACGACTTACGAACTCCCTTCATAAACGTATCGCCAAACTTATAGATCGCAACACCAACTTTAGGAGTCGATCCCCCATCTCTACCACTTACACTATTTCCATCACTGGAGCATCCTACTATCATAGTAGCTAGTAGCGCTATAGTCATACCTACGGTAGTTATCTTCTTCAATCCACATGACCTCCTAACAGCTATAATTATTTATGTCAGGTTCTAGTATATGCTCATTATAGTTCAAACATAGTAGATACGCATTATTCTTAAAAAAGTAGCAATCCACGCAAAAATGGACCACACAAGGAGTTTATCCTTGCCTGGTCCACCTAACTTTTCTTACTATTGAATCGATTCAGCGATCCGAATTAATTCAGTACGGTCAAGTCCAGATTTCTTACCAAATAACGAATAAAGTACACCATCTTTTTCCCAATCAATACTTTTTCCGTTCACTAACACAGCATCTAGATCATTAAGTTTGATCGCTTCAACCGATCCATCAGTTGATCGTATATAAGCCGTCTCTTCATCAGCAAAACGATTTTGCATCGAGAAAGATTTTCCCGTTTCCTCATTCGTGTAGAATAAATCAATATACTTAGAGTCACTTACAGATCCATCGTCATCTTTGTAAAACTCTGCTCTATCAAATGAAAACCCCTCTGGTACATAAGTAGGCAAAATAACATTAAAACGGGTATAGTCGTTTAATTGATTAGGATCGTTAACTACAAGAATTTCTGGTTTATCTTCTTTGTCTAGTTTCTCCTGCTGTGCTTTAGTAATGACTTCGCCATTGGCAAAACCGACAACTTCTTCACCATTTGCATTATAGATGGTTTCAGGGTTCTCATTATCCATTTCTAATATAGGATTTCCGTTACGATCGAATACTTTACCTTCCAGTTCGCTTGGAATAGAAATGGGCCCTGTTGGATACTCATATTGTTCCACGGTAATATGACCTAGCGATATCGTTTGAACGATTTTATCCAATACCTCTTGAGCAAATGCCGGCTTCATAATCCCAATACTCATTATACTAACTACAGCCAGCGTTGCCGCAGCAATTATAGGTCGCTTCATTTTGCTAGATTTTCTCATCCGCTCATCTCCTCGATTAGCTTTATTAGTCATCATCACCCGATCTAACACATCGGCTTTGTTGCTGCTCTTACTGAAGTCACGGTCAGCTAAATTCTTGCCGATTTCAAACAGCTCATTATATTCTTCACAATCTGCGTTTCCAGGTAGTTTACGCTTATTTAAATAAGCATCTATCTCAGCAGAAAATTGTTGTTCAACACTTTTTCTACTCATTTCGAATCCACCACACTTTCGTTTTCGATCTGAACTTTTAATTTTTTCATCGTGCGATAAAGAATTACCCCGACGTTGCTTTCAGACAAATCTACTAATTCAGAAATCTGAATATTGGATAAATTGGCTCCAAATTTAAGTGCCACCATATTTCGCTCTCTCGCATTTAAAGTATTTAGAGCCATTTGAAGCTTATCGTTAGATTCACCTAATATAAACAAACTCTCCGGGTCCTTCTTACTTGACACTAGTTCCTTGATCACATCAATCGAGAAAATATTTCGTCTCTTCTGAGCTCTAAAATAATCGTTGACCACATTTCGGGCGATCGTAAACATCCAAACTTCTAGCGGCGATTTTTTAGGAGAATATGAATCTATTTTCGTCATCGCCTTAACAAATACTTGGCTTGTCAGATCTTCTGTCGTATAACGACAACTCACCCGATAACTTATATAGTTATAGATCCTCTTATAATAGGTCTCAAAAATTACAGCGAACTCCAAACTCTCAGATTGATATTCACTGACTGAAACTTCTTCTTTCACAGGGAAAAGCAGAACGCGTTCCTGCATCGGATTAACTTCTCCTTCCTTGCTGTTATTACTTAGCTAAGTAATTTCATATGTAAATACGACCTTTTCACGATTTCATTACACTATCTTCACAAAAAAAAGACCTGCAGTCAGAAGACCACAGGAAAATCATAACAAATCAAGCTGAAATTATCTTCACAATACTTAATCTTCACTCCATTTATTACCGTTCATTACTTCCAACCATATACCGCTCATTCGCAAATCCCTTAGTCTCGGAAATGATGTATAAAGGTCGATCTTTCGATTCATCATAGACACGACCAATGTACTCACCCATCACTCCAAGTATCATTAGAATAATACCATTGAATAATAGATTGGCCGCAAGTATAGAGGACCAACCTGTGACTGTAGTATTCGTAAATAACTTCTGGTATAACACGATAATTAAGTACACAAAACTAGCTACAGAAAGTGCCATACCAATATAACTAGCCAACTTTAATGGTTTATAGGAGAACGAAGTAATCCCATCTAGCGCGAAACGCACCATTTTCTTAAATGGATATTTTGTTTCTCCTGCGAAGCGCTCTTCACGCACATACTCAACACTCTTCTGGCGAAATCCAGCCCAGCTGACCAGACCACGTACAAAGCGGTTTTTCTCCTTCAATCCCTTGAGCACATCACAAACCTTACGATCAATCAGCCGAAAATCCCCAGTATCTACAGGAATATCAACACTGGTCATACTTCTCAACAATCTGTAGAAGAACTTCGCACTGGCTTTTTTAAAGATAGTCTCACCTTTGCGCACCAACCGTTTACCATATACCACATCATATCCTTGCTTCCATTCCCAGATCATCTCTAAAATGACTTCAGGTGGGTCCTGTAAATCTGCATCGATGACAATGATGGCTTGCCCTTGGGCATAATCCATACCAGCACTTATTGCGATTTGATGACCGAAATTTCTTGAGAAATTTACTAATCTAAGATGCTCATCTTTGCTGCATAAATCTCCCACAATTTCGACGGTTCGATCTCTACTGCCATCATTAACAAATACAAGCTCATAAGATTCACGGGTCTGCTGCATGACAGTAGTCAAGCGCTTATACGTTTCATTAATCACTTCTTCTTCATTAAACAACGGAACGACAACCGAATATTTAATCGTCATTGTGTACCTCCATACTCATAATCTATTAATCTTTTTCTGTATAAAGAAACTTACACAAGCATATAAAAGTTCTATACGTCGTACTCTAGTTGTTTTTTTGCCTCCACAATAAAATCGAGCGGTGTAGGTATAGACTCAGGATCATACTCTACAGCACCAATCTTAAGATTAAGTTCAACCTTATACTTATCTCCATATTCTCCGTTATTCAAATTTATGATATTCTGCGTCAATCTGTCGATAACCACATTTGCACCTTCACGATCTGTGAAGAGTATTAATCCCCATGTCGGGTTATCTTTATCGAAAATATATAACGAATCATTCGTACGAATACTTGTTTGACTTATTGTTGAAATATCATACATCGCTGATGTCATTTCTTCTTCACTGGTCATTCGTCTTATTTCGTCCCAGTATCGCACACTAATGATGAGTAGTGTTACTGGTATTTTAAACCGGGTAGAAAGAGCCATGAACACCGTAGCATCCTTTTGAAAGGATAAGTTATTTTTTAAATTTGTATTTACGTCCATCGTAGCTAATGAGGCGTTTTCTCTTTGTAATTGTTCTTTCTCTTCCTGCAGTTGCTTATTGGCCCGGGTAAGCGCCCACGTTACACCGGTAAGTAAAGGAGTGATAATCAACCAAAAATAACTCTGGCCTCCTAGAACTACTCCTTCAACGATACTTTGATATAGGGTAAAGGTCCCGCAACCGAATATAAACACAAAATTCAGGATTAGACCAACCGTCAGGTTAGAAAAATAAGTGATGACTGAGATTAAGAAGGCTACATTCAGGAAGATGAAGTTTTGAATATACAGTTCGGGATCAACCGCGGTGAACACAACACATACAAAGCAGATTATTAACAACAAGAGGAAGGCAACGTCTGATATGACACTGCTTTGATATCGCTTCATCATCTTTCATCACCCCCGTTTCTTTCTATATTTACGAATCATTAGTACCATCGAAACTAGAACCAACACCAGAATCAGTAGGGCGACTACCATAAAACTTAGTACATCACCTCGTTCAATTACTTTATCCAACATTGTGGTCTCTTCTGGATTAGCTTGCTTCTTAAAGCGATACGCCTGTATGGTACCGTCCTTGTCTACTGTCGCACCGTCTCCATAGATTTTCCACATGCCCTCATGGCTTCCAACCAACTGAGATGCTAAATAATAGTACTCGGAACTGACACCTGTGATAGCCAATAATGCATGTCCTGCCTCAAAAGGGGATTGCATTAACTGCAGTGTCCCTATGCGTTTGCCGTAGTCGGAATCTATACTCATTTTTTCATTAGATTGAAAGCCGGCACCATCTGTAGCATATTGAAAATAGAAGCTGTTATTATAGTCTCTAATTAGCGTATTGTCCTTATAAGTACCAATCGCAACAATATTACGATCTTTCAAAACACTTGCAACCGCCTTATCCTCGTAAAAGCGAGCTTCCCCTTCATTTCCCTCCATATATTGACCCAACAGGTTAAACAAATTGGAAATACTCTGATACGTATATTGATCACGCTCTGTTGGCAAAACAACGGCAACCCGATTCAAATTACCATCACGGATAAAAGGATACGGATAGTTATTAAATAATAAATCTGTCTTTTCTGTTGTGTTCAGCTTTAATAGCGTGTCTTTGGTAATAAATGCCCAAGGCATTTGGTCGTCAATTCGGTAGCAGTTACCGTTCTTCAGCTCCAAATCAAAAGCGACCTTCACACTGAAATTACCTGAAATATTTAAATTCTGTGGGATAGATAAGGTTAAGTTGTCTCCATCCGCTAACTCTGTAGTAAGCTTCTTACTCCCGATTGGCGTATCATTAATAAGTACGGTTATCATTGATCGTTCAAAATCAAGATTTTGAGCATATCGAAAATCAACACTAATTTTGCTAGCCTCAGCAATACTCCGGTTTGCAGGTAATGACACAAAATAAGACTTTTCTTGATGTCTCCAGCCTGTGAGTTTATCACCATTGTCGGTCAATACCACATTTCTATTCACTTCTACAGTAGGTGTGGCTACATTGGTATCCTTATCTATTACTTTCACATTATTGTTTAATTGCCCCAATAAGGCTTGATTAGCTACCAATCGACCAGCCTTAACTAATAAATCAGCGTCTTGTGATGTAATGACCAATGTTGGCTGCTTATCCGTGCTCACCAATTGAATTAATGCCGTTTGACTTAAGTCTTGGCCGTCCAACAAATTCTTAACATCATTCGGCAAATGATCATATAAAGCGATAAGCACGATAGCCTTTTTACCTGTTAAAAGATATGAACCATACGGGAGCAAAGGAATCGCCTTATTCTCCAAACTGTTCGATTTAGCAAATCCCGCTATTGCGTAGGCTGCTGCTTCCAGCTCAGCGGCATCGCTCTGCTCGGGCACAACAACCGCATTTTGGTTAGCATTAGCGATATCTAGTCCCGTAAAATACTGATTGAAGTTATGAATGCCTCTGATCGCCTCGTTTGTATGCTGTACAGCAACATTTGAGGTACTAAAGATCTGCAGCCAATTATCTTGCCAATCTTCCCGCGAACAGATTTCATCATTTGTGTTCGTTGTTTGAATGGATCCTTCTATGGAAAGTTCATTCGCACCCTTCACGATCAGTTCGGTAGGTATGGTGACGGATAAATGCTGCTTTTGATCCTCGTTGATTATAGGTCTGAATGAATGTAGATAAGTTCCGTTTATCTTCAATGTCACACTTGACTGATCATTTAGCGTTAAAGGAGATGCTTTATAATCCAAGTTGAATTTTACGTCATTCACTTTCCAGTAGTCTGGAACTTGAAAATACAGCTGTTTAGATGTCATCGCCCCTGATAAGGATAAGTTCGTACTCGTTAGGGACATCTCATAGGTTTGTGCATCAGATGCCTCTGCTCCCGCCACCGTTACCTGGCTAAGCTGCACGAATATCAAGGATAGGCAGGTTATGCATATTACAATTAATCGTCTGATCACAAGTTTCGTCCCCCTTTTAATAGCGTTCGGTTTTATACCATTTAACTTCTCGTTTAAATATTAAATCCTTGAGGTATGTATACAGCCCATACGCTACGACAACAATCCACATTTGACAGTAAGAAATATACATAAGCATGATAATCCAAAGGTTAGAGAGTTTCATTTCGCCTTTTTCCGTCATGACGGTAATAAAGGTTCCTACAATAAACATAATAATGGCAAGCATCCATAGAAATGAGCTAAAGCTAGCCAGCGTCGTATGAACAAAACCTAGAGCATGTAGAATAAGCAGCAGATCTGACATTAACAACGAGATAAGCAACAGAAAATAAATAGATAGAAAATAGATGATGTCAAACAGAATGTTCCTTGCTGAACGATCAAATAGTAATTTGAAGTTCTTTACAATAACGTAGATATTCCCTTTCGCCCATCGTGTTCTTTGTTTGAACCAGACTTTTACGGTTTGAGGTTCTTGTTCCCAAGTGACGGATTTGGGTTGAAACTTAATACGATAACCCATCATATAGATACGAAAGCTGATCTCTGTATCCTCCGCAATCGCATGTATATCCCACCCGCCAATCCGCTCCAAGATATGACGACGAATAATAAAATTGGTACCAGGAATAGTACATAGCTTGAACAATTTCCACCGACCTGCTTGCGCCATCCACTGAAATGATAAAGTTTCAATATTTATAAATCGCGTTAACAAGCTGGCATCACGATTACGAGTTCGGAACTTACCAATGACAGAACCTAACGTTTGATCCTTGACGATTTCGGCCACCAGGAATCTTAACGCATTTTTCTCCGGTGTGTTATCCGCATCATAAATCGCGATCAATTCGCCTTTACTCTGCGCAAATCCGATATTTAGTGCATTGGATTTACCTTTTCCTCCCGTAACTGAATCCGTGTTAATAATGATTAAATTACGATTTGGATTTTTCATCTGTAAATGGCTAAGCAGCACACTGCTATTATCCGAAGAGTTGTCATTGATCACAATAATCTCATAACGATCATGGGGATAATCCAATGCTAACAACGCCTCAACCGTCCGAGTAATGACTATCCCTTCGTTATGAGCAGGCACCATAATAGAAACAAATGGTGCTTCTCCTTCTAATTCCGGTATAGGATCTCTCTCGTTCTGAATGTAGTATAAGTAACCGGCAATGATGAGTACCACATTAACAAGCAACAGAGACCAGATACAGATTACCGAGATAAGCATGAGAATATCTGCAATTGTCATTGTTATCTCCTTCGATTTAAATATTTTCGTTTATATAGTCGATAACCGATGATGAACATTATTCCAAAAGCAAAAAGTGTCAATAAGATTAACACGATAAAAATCTTATTCTGTATGCTAAACAATGTCTCAAAGCTCTTCTCGGGTTCTGGCTTATAGGAATATTCCGGACTTACAGTCCTATATGCATTGTTCAAATCAACGCTGTGACCATTAATCTCGAACATCCCATTATGTGTAGAAATGGTATTAGCTTGTGTCTGCACGTTATGAGGCACCGATTTATAATCATCAAACGTGATCCAGCTATCGATATACGCCTGGACATTTTGATCCAGCTCAGCCTCGGTTTCAAAGAAGTTGTAGACCAAAGCTGTACTCATCGGAAAACGTTCAATGACCTTACCGGTGTGCTCAAACTGCTCGAGAAAATCCAATTGTATCGTATAAACAGAAGACGAGAACGACTTGGACGAATCTGATTGGGATCTATGACGTATATTTTCATTGGGGAATAGAACAGCTGAGTCGAAGCTCCCCATACCATACTCAGAATATTGCTGATCATAGGTCCAATACATTTCTGCCCCTAATCCTAAAGGAGCAATCTCGTAATCAGCCAGAACATCCACAAATAATTCCATCTGAGCCTTAAGTTCCGGTCCAATTTCCTGAATTGTCGACGAGACTACGGGGGTGTTAACCAGGATACTTCCGTTATGGGATTGAACATACTTTAGTGTTTCCAAATAGCGCTGCATTGCAGGATAGTCCGTGTTGTGAAATACAGGCCTAACGCTAACAATAAATGGAATACCTGCACTATAGAGCTTATCTGCCATTTTCTCCAATAACGGTAAGTCAGAAAAAGGATAAACTTCTTTGAACAATAGATAGGTTTTCCCTTGCTCAGTAACCCTCAGCCAATCTTTTAACACATAGGCCAGGGCTATTTCACTCAAGTTCCCCTTTTCATAGTAAGGTACATATGCCAAACCATCATGCCTCACCGCATAGGGTGTATCCATATCGTTATTCTCAGATGAAATGCTACCATATTGGATACTCCCCATAGCTTGTACAATATAAGGCATGTGGCTCACATGAATTGTTGGTTCAGAAAATTGTCCAATCGATAGTTTAACGAATTGTTCATTTGCATTCTGAATTGTCAGGTTAAGCTCCGTTTGAATCTTACTAGGTAGTTGCACTCCAATATGTAAATAATCACCCTCATAGGATGCAAAATCTTGAATATAGTCTGTATTACTTATTGTGAGTTCATTCGCATTTCGAACCGCTATAACGCTCGTATACTTCGCTAAGGTTCCCTTTTTGTAGTTATCCATGGTTGTCTCAGTAACCTTTACCCCAAAAGATGCAAGCAATCTTTGCAGTGCCTCGATATTTCCTTCTCTTGATGTTCCTTTTGCCAAGCTGTCATAGATAATCAAGACATGTGCAGGTTCTGGTTTTGATGCATGAACGAATGATAGAGGAATCCCCAGAATGACAACGAGAGTCACGATGAGCGTCCTTATCATTATTTTGACGTGCATATTCATACCCCCTTACCAGCCTCAAAAGATACTATAAAGTGCACAATTTTAATCTTGATCCATGCGCAACAAACGATGACGGATGATATCAGCTATCAACAAAAAGGTGACAAGATCAAAGGTGACTGTAAAAAGAAAAACGTGCTTAGCCATATCAGCGTCCCCTGCCCCAATAATCGATACTAATATGCCAGATAAGCCAAACAAAATGAACGTTATAATGAGCGGAAACCGAGCGGCTTTCCTCATATTCCTGGACTTAATCGCTGAGATAAACGAAGGTGAATATAAGCCGATGACTAAAACCATCCAAACAACGATAAAACCAAACGTTCTTGGCGTAAGAGCCTTTTTCATTAGGCTGTACCCCGAAAAAAACGTTGTTTGCGCTCCCGGGGGCTTTCCAACCGATTTCTCGTAATTACCCATAGCTGGAGGACGAATAACAAATGCGCTTTTTGCCCCCAAATCGAGTAATCTGCCAGCTTGAGCTGGATGCGTGATGTAATATTTCAAAATAGACCCGAACCCATAATGACTGTAAAAGCTCTTCTCTAATATTTCAGAGTCAACGTCCACTGTCGTATTCATTGCATAATAAATACTTTTATCCAAGATGGCATATTGCTTGTCTATACCAAAGGACTCTAATGTCTCTTCTGGATTGGGCGATTCCATGAGGATCCCACGTGTCATGGCATGATATTTGTTAATATTCACAAACTCTTTCGGAATGAATAAGTAAGTACTAACCCCTGCAAGAAGTAAAATCAGAAGTGAGGAAGTCATCAATATCCGAAATGTCCTTCCCTTACGAATAAAAATGAGCATGATCCCTGTAAAGGCAATAATGACACCCACTGGAGCATTTTGCTGTTTACTTGTCGTTAGTAAGAGTCCACTGAGGGTGAACAAGGCCAGCATTACGTAATCGTTGTACCGATTTCGATAGAGTAATAAACCTGATGCAAACATAAACAACAGCATGATGAACACGATGCTTTCCCCAAAGAAAGAATTGAAATAAGTCGTATACCCTGTGTCACCAAACATAAAAATAGCCAAGAGCGCAATAGGATAACCATATTTAGCTGGCATTTTCCAAGTCAGGCTTTCTACTAGCAAATAGATTGCCACCGTGTAAAGAACCACATATATCACTGCTTGAACGCGTATATCAAATATCTTCTGATCAATGAAAAGCTTGTTTATCCACACGGCAAACTGGATAAATAAAGACTGTGACGAGAAGATATCTGTACTATTTTCATTATAATATTGAAAAATCCCAAAGTTCTTAATAAAGTAACTAAAATATTGATTGTCATAATCAGGAACATTAAAATACAAGCCATTGCCGTATAAGATACGGAAATAATCACCATTATCCGCCATTCCAATATAAGGTGGTCTGAATAATGCGAAGATCGTAATCAGCAATACTCCGATTGCTGCAAATGAGGCCGGCGTTCCATAGCGACGAAGTGCCACAAGTCTATGTTGACTGAATAATTTGACTTTATTGCCTGTCATGAAGCATGTCTTCCTCCCTCATAAGTTCTTTAGTAAACAAATGCTAATAGAGCCATTAAATTATCAAAGGAGTATGCTGTGAGTGTATCGACATCCCCAAAACCACCATAAAGGGGACTAGATAAATCCTGAACCTGATACTGAATCATACGTTGGATACTGTCTTCATAAAGCTCTCGATCATCCAGCTCGGAACCAATCATTGCTGCAATTGCATATATCGCAGTGGATTGAATATCATTCGTAGGAACTCCCTCAACGGTATATTGTCCAAACAACTTACCCTGCTTTACTTGTTCTTTAAGATAACTAATACTCGATGGATTCTGCTGTTTCACTTCGGAAAGTGCAAGAATCGTCAGGAGTGATTCTACCGTGTTAATATGATCTGAATTGTAGGAACCACTATCATATTGATAACGAGTCTCGTAGAATGGGAACCTATCCGATATATACCCGTTGTGGATAATATCCAACATATTTATATAGGTCTTTTCTCCTACTTGTGTCGAATCCGAGATTAGCTGAAGTGTTTTTAAATCGATATAACATAAAGTGATAAAACTATTGGTTATCTTGTATTGATTATCATAGAAGTCATAAACATGGTTATCTTTGACGTTGTGCTTGTAAAAACGTTTAGCATATGTATCAGCATCCGCTACATAGTGTTTATTCTTGAATACACTTCCAGCCTCATAAAGCGCACGAATGATTCGCAGATCATCCACTGCTGCATTAACAGAATAGTTCTTATCAAGCTTAGGACTATACCGATAGCTAAACCCGTTTGTTCGATCATAAGTTTGCTTAGTGCGTATCCATTCTTTCTCAAAGGCATCCTGCTGATTA
Source organism: Paenibacillus anaericanus (assembly GCF_003994475.1). Taxonomy (GTDB): domain Bacteria; phylum Bacillota; class Bacilli; order Paenibacillales; family Paenibacillaceae; genus Fontibacillus; species Fontibacillus anaericanus. Next base: position 404,994 of record NZ_RZNY01000002.1, read on the forward strand.
GTCAATACATAATAACGTAGTAGTAAGCCGGCCGACTCACTCAATACCTCATGCCCTGTCGCCACCTCTGCAGATTGATCCGTATCCTGATAATTCGTAAAAACACCATGACTGCCAGATAGCTTGTTTATAATAAACTGATACAAATAACTTAGCTCTTTCTGGGGTTCAAAGTCCCCCGTGTTATGATCAAACGACGAGTTAGTCGCTATATTTTGTTGCGCAGGCAACTTGTGCTCCCTGTAATAGACAAACAAGCAAAGTGATAGAATGATACATATACAAAGAATGACACGCTTCATCACTCCTTTTGTCCCCCTAATCCCTGATGTATATTTTTGATCTGAATACCCACAACAAAGTTAAAAAATATAATGATTTAACCCTAATACATAGGTCTTTATGTAACAAACTAGGAAATAAGTCACATTATATTTCCCACTATAAACCAAAGGATGGCATTTTTCCAGTATATTATATTTTTTTCATCATTAAGGTTAATCACACTACTACTCTATTTCTATACCCGATTTTTGATAGACCTACCCCTTGTTTTGGAAGAAACAGAACTTAATCGAATAGTGTTGGAATTTCCTGTTATTTCAAAAAATATATCGTATCGCCCTGAATGTATTCTGAATGTTACGAACAAGGAGTATCTACCTTGGTACACAAAAAAAACCGATAACCTTCTAAATCAAGGTTCATCGGCCGCATAATTTGTCGAAATAATATAGAGAGATACCTACCTTGCACTGCTTGCAACTGGTTTTTTTCTCACCCCCTCTAAAAGACCGGTGAAAGAAAAGCGGAGCGGGCCGTTTGAATCTGGAGAAGCAAAGCGTTCGCATTTGTAGTTGGATTGTAACCCTTTTAGGTTTTATATGATAATGACAATACAACTACAATAGCGATCGAAAGATCAAACGGCATGCGGAGCGACTGTTTTCACCGTTCTTTCCCCTCCGTTCTATTTTACAAACGGAAACAACAACTTCTGATTCTCAGGCCATAGCATATTATCCAGATCAATCAGCTTCGTATCGGTAGGAATCTTACCATCTAAACGCTCACCATGCGCAGCCTTTACAGCGGCAACAATCGCCATGTATCCATTATTAAACGGATTTTGCACGACCATCGCTTGAACTGTTTCCTCCTGTAACAATTCGAGCATCTCGGGAGGGTTATCGAAGGTAATCATTTTAACCTTGCCAGCGTAGCCCATGTCCACTACAGCTTTACCTGCACCAATCGAAGATTCCGCACTTAGAGAGACGATGCCATCCAAACGGGGATAATTAACCAACATCTCCTTCGTCAGTGTGTAGGCCAAAAGTTCATCTGAACCGCAGTATTGAATGTCCATCACTTGCACATTTGGGAACCTGGCAACGTAATCAAGAAAACCTTCCTCGCGTTGATCTGCATTTCTAGCTCCTTGTACGAAATTAACAATCCCGATTTGACTGTACTTGCCTGTCAATTCCACCAAGCGTTCAGCTGCTTTTTGCCCGGCTTCATAATTATTAGTGCCAACATAGGTTTTCACTTTCGCTGATGCCACTTCTGAATCCATTGAAATCACCGGAATATTATAATAAGAAGTCTGGTCTGTAACCTGACCCAAAGCCTCATAATCGCTAGCTGCGAGCACAATAACGTCAGGTCTACGCGCAATCGACTCTTCCATTAATGCAATTTGCTCTCTATAATCGTTCTCGTTATCAGGGGCTAAATAATTCAAATTGATGTTGTATTCTTTGGCAGCAGCTTCGGCTCCCATTCGAATCGTATTCCAATAATCTCCCCGATCCAGCTTAACGATCATATCTACAACCATAATTTTATCTGCGTTTTGTGTACTCCTTGAAGTTGTGCAGGCAGAGAGGATTAAAGTCAGTAGAACGATTAGAGTAATCCCCTTGCCACCGAACATTATTATCTTCCTCATGACTCCTCCCCTTCCGACAACTCCTTCTCTAGCTTAACGATTGGAATTGTAATTGTGACGGTGGTTCCTTCTTCTTGCTCGCTCTCAAAATGCAATCCATAGTACTTGCCGTAATACAGCGATATTCGCTCCTGCACATTACGTACGCCCACCCCGGAGCCTGGCCCATTCCTCATGACATTACTAAATATTTTCTCGACAGCTTCTGCAGACATTCCGACACCATTATCCTTGATTCGGAAGACTAGATTGTCACCCTCTGATTTAACGTAAATTCCGATAAACCCCTTATCGGGTGAGTTTTCGATACCATGATGTATCGCATTTTCAACTAGTGGTTGTAGGATCAACTTAAGCGTCAGATAATCATTAACTCCCTCATCACTTACAATTTCATATTCAAACTTGTTCTTGAAACGGATGGTTTGAATAATCAGATAATGCCGGATATGCTCTAGTTCCTCTTGGACCGTAATAATATGACTGCCTTTACTTAAGCTGATACGAAAAAACCGTGATAACGACGTAATTGTTGTGACAACTTCCTCGCTCTTCCCCATCTCTGCTAGGCGAGTAACAGAATTCAACGTATTGTAGAGAAAGTGCGGATTAATCTGAGATTGCAACACGTCTAGATCGCTCTTTCGTTTTGCCTCTTGCTCCTGGATGATCTGGTCCATGAGCTCGCGAATCCGCCGCAACATGAGATTAAATCGCTTGGATAATTGTTCCACCTCATAGGCTCCACTGACATAAACATTCGTTTGAAAGTCACCCTTTTCCACCATCTTGACCGACTTTTCTAGCTTACGAAGGGGCTGCGAAATTTTGGCTGAGATATAAATATTCACTATGAGCACAACAACGATCACTAACATTAAGACCCTGATAATAAAGTCGCTCAATTCCTTTGTAGTCGTCAAAAACTCATCCGCATAGGCCACACCGACTATTTTCCACCCCGTCGGAACTACCGTTTGTATCGTAATTATCCGTTGCTCTCCCTCCGCATAGTCAAGATAACTACCGTATGTATAATTCAGCACAGATTCCATATTCTCATATTTCAAACCGGCATAAATTAGTTGTTGTTGGGGGTGATAAACAATGGTTCCAATGGAATCAATAATGTATACGTAACCCTTTTTACCAAGGCTCACTCTTTGACTGAGTTGATCAATGGTACGGAAGTTAATATCAATGACGAGAACACCCTTCTTTAATCTAGCGTCATCTTGATACAATATTGTCTTACTCATGGAAACAACCCAGCGATATTGCCATTTAAATAAGTTTTGAATATGCGGTGGCGTGTATTGAAGAGTTCCCTGTTTCCGCACTGCCTTCTCGAACCAAAGTTGTTCGGTTAGCTTCGTGTTCTGGCGCATCGGAATCTCGGGCATGTTACGTACCAAATCACCTTCCTCAGTAAACAGTGCCATTGAAACCAAGTCATCTCTCGTGTTAAGAATGGTATCCAATTGCTCACCGAGTTGTTTGTTTGAGACATCGGATGCCATATTAATCTTCTCTTCTACGACATCAAAAACATCCTCCATCCCGCTAACGTACAATTCCAGATTTGCATTAACCTGTTCAATTGTTTGCCCTAGCCCTAGAAAAGTGTTCTCCTCCGCAGCCTTCGAGAATCGATCAAACAACATAATACTAACTAGTAAGACAACTATCACAGTGATCGTAATAGAGGAGACCGAAATGAGAACTTGTATATTCCGAAAATGAAAACCTTTTAGATATCTGGAAATTACATTCCAAAATCTCATTGGACTTTTGCTCCACTTCGGTATTCTTTAGGAGATATTCCATATTTCTTGCGAAAGCAAAAACTGAAATAGTTCGGATCCACAAATCCCACTAACTCGGCAATTTCAAACGCTTTCAAATCCGTAGTTCGTAATAAGTCCTGTGCCGCTTCCATTCGCACACCCATCAAAAAACTTACAAATGTCATTTTCATTTCTTTTTTAAAAATATTACTAAAATATCCTGTACTAATATGTAAATGATTGCAGACCTTCGTAATTGAAAGCTCTTTTTCCCCATAGTTCGACAATATATATTCGCGTGCTTCAGTCACCAGCTTGTTATAACTAGTCTGACGATCGGATGTGATATCATTTTTTATCTTCATACACACATCAATAAACCACGACTTCGCTTCTTCCGCATGTGTAAACTTAGAAAACTGCCCCAGGATAGAAACCTTATTGCCGAATAACTGATCCAGGTCCACATGGATGTCCTTGGCAGCTCTGATCACAACCGTTAACATCTCTAACAAATATACTTGGAAATCCTGATTGGATACACGTCCATCAAGTAGACCACTAAAATGATCATTCAACAGATCTAGTAACTCCTCGTCACTTCCTAACTTAAGACACCGAACCAATTCCTTCTCCTTTACTTCATCAAAAGAACTAGGCGCACATTTCCTTGACTCCACATCTTCAATCCAAATTACCTTGTTATTGCCAAGAATTAGCCGATAATCTAATGCTTGTTGAGCTTCTTTATACGAAGATAATATGTCTCCTATATCTGAAATAACCGAACCCACACCAATTGTCACAGTTAATTTCAAATAACGCTCAACACTAAACACAATTTCCTCTACCAACTGAAACGTTCGGTTCGCCGCATCTTCTGAGCGCGTATCCTCACTAATGCTAAGTAATACGACTTCATCATGATGAATAAAAACCTTATTCGTATAATTCCTTCTTACAATTTCCTCCGCTATATTAAGCACTGCAAATAATTGGAGTTGAGTATCATGCGTTTCTCGCAGTGAGGCCGATTCATTCGAACGCGCTGAACCTACTAAAGCGTTGCTTACTCTTGACATAGAATCAATACTGATTACCGATACCATATAGCTTTGGCCATCTAAATCAAGATCGTAATGCTGACTCTTCTCCCGAATTTCGGGTTCCGGAAGTCTGCGTGACATTAGGGAAGAGAGAAATAAGCTTTGGAGAATCGGCAGATTCTTGCGATAATGTTCCGTGAGAAGCTGCACATTTTCCTTGTCGGCCATCTCTTCATCTATCTGATCCTTTACCTTCTCCAGCACTTCCACTAACTCTCCAGCAGAGAATGGTTTCAACACGTATTCATCAATCCCTAGCCGAATTGCCTTTTGTGCATATTCGAATTCATCGTAACCGGTGAGTATGATGATCTTTGTTCCCGGATAATGATTGCGAATCCATTCTGATAATTGAAGACCGTTCATGAAAGGCATTTGAATATCAGTTACTACCACGTCGGGATGATGCTTCTCTACCATCTCCGCGGCTTCCTTTCCATTCTCCGCAGTATCCATCACCTGATAGCCAAGACTTTCCCACTGAATTTGTCCCAGCAATCCTTCTCTTACGTCCTCTTCATCGTCCACTAGTATCAATTTATATATCATATGCAACCTCTCCCCATTAAGCATAGATCTGCAATAAATCCCCCTAATTTCCCCCCGATTCTATCGTATTGTCCTATAAAAGTAAATACGTCCAATTGTCAACTTGGACTTTAGTCTAGTATTATTTTCCTTCCTGAGTCGGTTTCGCTATTCCCCCAAGTGACATACCATGGTAATATCAAATGGAAGTATATTAACAATAAATTTTATGGCGGTTGAGAACATGGATGATAAGAAGCAAATTTATATTCTACTAAGTAATCCACGCAGCATTGTGACAAAAATGATAGGTCTGTACACCAAGGCTCCTTTTAATCATGCGTCTATTGCTTTTGACTCGCAATTACGGAAAGTGTACAGTTTCGGAAGGAAGCATCCACTTATTCCTGTATATGGCGGATTCGTGAGAGAGAACATCCATACTGGTGTATTTGAGAAGGCTACGTGTGCTGTTTATAGTTGTACTGTCAGTACAGAAACCTACAATAAAATGAGAGCTTATGTACAAAAATTTGAAGAGAACAATGAGTTATACAGCTACAATTTCCTTGGCATTCTAGGGATTATTCTCAACATGGAACTTGGAGGAGAAAATTCGTACTTCTGTTCACAGTTCGTAAGTAGCGTGTTTCAAAATAGTGGTGTTACCCTAATTGAGAAATCAGCTGCGTTAACTACACCTTCAGATCTGGGAACTTGTGTGTTCCTGAAGCTTGTATTCCGGGGCGATTTATCAACCTATCGTAATCATTATTGCCGTCACCGAAACTCCTCTCCACATGACCAGCATCCAATATATGCCGCCAATTGAATACTAACTAAGTAAAAACGGGTACGATCCATAAGGATCGTACCCGTTTCAAATTAAGACATAACCTTACTTAGTCTGTAGCCCGAGCAAGTATAACCTAAATGCTCATAGAATGTTTTAGCTGATTTGTTACGATCACCCGTAGATAGATACACTTGTGAGCTGTCATGTTCTTTACACCATGATTCTGCCGCACGAAGCAATCGTTTACCAATTCCCGTACCTCGGTATTCCTCATCCACCACCATAGCAGAAATTTGCGATACTGGTTTCTTCATATCATGGCTTTGATACAGCTTCAAGAATGTCGTACCCACTACATTCCCATCAAGCTCAGCAACCAGACTGCACTGCAAAGGATGATTATCCAGCATGGAAAGATGCTCCTTAAGCACACTCGGTGTTGTTGGATAACAGAGCTGCCGCATTAGCGGAAGCATGTCATTCACATCATCACAACTGCTATTTCGAATGACTAATGCTGGAGCACAGACTTGACTACTCATTGGACCATACCACCTTAAGTAGACTTGCCGCTTGTTTAGCGCGGCTGCGAGCTGTTTCAACATCCTGTGCACTGCTTAGAGCTACTGCCATACGGCGCCCAGGTTTACATAGCGACTTACCAAACACACGGATTTGCGTTCTTGGAAGACTTAATGCTTCATTCAAACCTGCGATAACGAAATCTTCGCCTTCACGGTCACCTTTTAATGTCGCAGATGCACCTGAAGTAAGCAATTCAACGGACGGAATTGGAAATCCTAGAATAGCCCGAACATGCAGAGCGAATTCGGATAAATCTTGAGTAACCATAGTTACCATACCTGTATCATGTGGTCTAGGTGATACTTCACTGAATACGACTCCATCTTCAGTAAGAAATAATTCTACGCCGAATAAGCCAAAGCCACCGAGAGAATCTGTAATTTTACGTGCAATGTCTTGCGCATCGGTAAGCTGCTGATCACTTAGAAAATGGGGTTGCCACGATTCGATGTAATCCCCATCTTGTTGAATATGACCGATTGGTGGACAGAAGATCGTACCGGATGCTGATCTCACCGTTAACAAAGTAATCTCACTGACAAACGGGACAAAGGATTCAACAATGACACGCAACTTCTTGGCGCGCGCCCCCTCCAGAGCATTATTCCAGCATTCCCCAACCTCTTCGAATTTCCGGCATACACTTTGACCCTTGCCTGATGAACTCATCAAAGGCTTGATCACACACGGAATACCGATGTTTGAAACCGCTGCTTCTAATTCCTCTAAACTGTTAGCGAATGCATATCTGGCCGTCGGCAATCCTAACTCTTCCGCTGCAAGTCTACGAATCCCTTCACGGTCCATCGTAAGTAGTGCTGCCGTAGCCGTCGGAATAACAGTGAAACCTTCCTCTTCCAACTCAACCAAAACCGACGTAGCAATCGCTTCAACTTCCGGAACAATAATATCCGGCGATAGCTTCACAATAAGCGATTTCAGAGCCTCTCCATCTAACATGTCGATCACATACGATTCATGAGCAACGCCCATAGCTGGCGCGTGTTCATATCGATCAACTGCGATCGTTCTGACTCCAAGACGTTGTGCTTCGATCACAACCTCTTTACCCAGTTCACCGCTACCAAGCAGCATCATGCTTTTAGCGTTTTTCGATAAAGGAGCTCCCCACATGAGTACCCGTATCCCCCCTGAATTTGAGTGCGTTTATTTAACATCAATTTAATATAGTGATAATAATCTCACTCTATTTTCAGGGATTTTCACGAAATATGCAATAGTCTTTCATTAAGTTCACACTTTATTCGACAAAAGGTTACAAAAACCGAAACTGTGCCTCTACCAAACCTGAGTAAATGCCACCATGTTTCAATAATTCATCATGTGTACCCGATTCCTTGATCTCGCCATGATCCAACACGACGATATTATCAGCACTACGGATCGTTGACAAACGATGGGCAACAATGAACGAGGTTCTACCCTTTAGAAGCACCTTCAAGGCATCTTGAATTTTAAGCTCTGTCTCGGTATCTATACTGGCGGTTGCCTCATCCAAGATCAAGATTCGTGGATTGGCTAGTAGCGCGCGAGCAAAGGAAAGCAATTGCCTTTGTCCCATGGATAACGCCCCTCCCCGTTCCTCAACTTCCGTGTTATAACCTCCTGGAAGTTTCATAATGAAGTCGTGAGCGTCCACTGCCTTCGCTACACTCTCCACTTCTTCGTCGGTGGCATCCAGCCGACCAAATCGAATATTATCCCGGATACTTCCGGAGAAAATAAACGTATCTTGCAGCACGATCCCAACTTGACTACGCAAACTCTGCACCGTAACATCGCGGATATCGTGTCCGTCGATTAATACGGCTCCATCTGTCGTGTCGTAGAATCGACTGATCAAATTAATAATAGTACTCTTACCCGAGCCCGTATGACCAACTAAAGCGATGGATTGCCCTGGTTGAACATTCAAATCAATTCCCTTAAGAGCCTGACGCCCTTTTTCATATTCAAAGACAACATGCTTGAACTGTACATCACCATGGATCGTAGGCAGCGGTAGCGCTCCCGGTTTATCCGTAATACTTGGTTCTTCATCAATAAATTCAAAGATCCGTTCTGATGATGCCATGGCAACAAGCAGTTGGTTATACATTTGGCCCAGTCGATTGATCGGATCCCAGAAATTACCTACATAGTTACTAAATGCAACAAGTAAGCCGATCGTTAATTCCCCCGATTGAATCAAATAAACCCCAAGCATAAATAATATGAAGGTACCTATTCCCCCCGTTATTTCAATAAGCGGGCCAAACATTTGGTTCATCGCGGACGCATTATCCCAAGATTTCTTACTTTCCTTATTCATCATATCGAAATACTTCATATTTTCCTGTTCTTGTGTATATGCCTGAGTTACGCGAATACCTTGAATCGACTCATTCAGGTGAGAGTTTATTCGCGAGTTCTTCATCCGAACTACCTGCCAGGCGATCCGAATCTTCTGTCTCAGTTTAGTGGAGATCAGGAACATAATCGGTACCGTAATCATTACTGCAAGTCCTAGCTTCCAATTAATGAGCAACAGAATTACGACAATCCCGACTAACTGAACACAATCGATCATGAGGTTGACGACACCATTCGTGAACAGCTCTTGCAGTGAATTGACGTCATTCGTTACCCTTACCAGTACAGAACCGGCTGGCCGTTTATCGAAAAAGTTAAATGATAGCTTCTGAATATGTTTGAATAAATCCGAACGAACGTCATAAATGACTTTTTGACCAATAATATTCGTGTATTTGATGCGATAAACACTAGCTGCCCATTGGATGATATACAATACCACCACTGCTGCAGACAAAATGTAAAGTAACTTTAGGCTCGTATTTCCATCGGCTGGTGCGATCGCTTTATCTATGGCAAGACTCGTTAGAAAAGGTACCGTCAGTTTAGTGATTGTGCCAAGGATCGTCATCAGACCAACCAATGGAAGAAGTTGCTTCGCATATGGCTTCATATAGCCGAACAATCGCTGGAACTGTTTCCAATCAAAACCTTTATCGATGAGTTCATCATCTTGGTAGATAAATCTTTCTTCTATCTTTTTATTATGTTTGACGTTAGATTGATGTTTCTTATTCGTTTCAGTTTGAATACTCATGATGATTCCGCCTCCCCTTCAGTGCGGGTTGCTCTAGCTAGATGATCTGCGTATTGAATGCGATAGACTTCTTGGTATGGCCCGGGAACTTGGATTAGTTCTTTATGCGTACCTCGTTGTACAACGTTTCCCTCATCTAGTACGAGAATTTCATCAGCATGCCGTAGTGAAGATATCCGGTGAGCGATAATAAATGTAGTTCTCCCCCGCATAACTTCTTGGAATCCTGACTGAATTTCTTGCTCCGTCTCCATGTCTACCGCACTTGTTGCATCGTCTAGAATCAGAATTTTAGGATTCTTGAGTAATGCCCGAGCAATGGCTATTCGTTGTTTCTGTCCACCCGATAATCCCATACCACGCTCTCCAACTACTGTATCGTAACCATCAGGCATCTCCATAATAAACTCATGCGCCTTGGCTAATTTTGCGGCCCTTTCAACATCGTCCATCGTTACATTGTTCATTCCGTAGGAAATGTTATTCAGAATGCTGGATGAGAATAAGAACGTCTCCTGAAACACCGTTGAAATCTGACTTCGTAGACTATGTACGCTGATATCTGAGATATTCTGCCCATCCAAGCGAATACTGCCCTCGTTCACATTGTAGGCCCGCATCAGTAACTGTATAATTGTTGATTTCCCCGAACCCGTGCCCCCGAGAAAACCGATAACCGAGCCAGGGGCAGCCTTAAAATCAATATCTGTCACTGCAGGCATCTTGTTTCCATAAGCAAATGTAACATGGTCAAATTCTACGAATCCTTTCACCTTTAGTGGATCAAGAACAGTAGCATTCGGTTTATCTCTCACATCAATCTGCTGATTCAGAATCTCCAACACCCGTTCACCAGATGCTTTAGATTGAGTATAGTTGTTAATGTGGAACCCAAGTCCCCACATAGGACCTATGATGTACCAAATTAAGCTAAAGAAGGCTACTAATTCGCCAAGAGTCATTTCCCCCTTGATGACAAACGTTCCTCCAGCCAATAGTAGGACTGCCACGCTAATTGAAGCGAGTAGCTCCATTACCGGAAAGAACTTACTCCAAAGTATCGCTGCAAAGATTTGATTATCCTTATATCGTTCATTGCGATGAGAGAACTTCTCCATTTCATACGGCTCTCGGGCAAATGACTTAACTGTGCGTACACCCATAACATTCTCTTGTACTGCCGACGTTAATGAACTAAGAGCCTGACGCATTTCCTGAAATGCAGGGTGAATTTTGGATTCAAATTTTAAAGCGACTCCGGCCAAGAACGGAATCGTAATCATCGTAAGCAAGGTGAGTTTCCAACTTATAGTCATCATCATGGTCGAACCAAATGCAACCATGAGCACCAAATTTAGAATCTGTGCAAATCCAAATCCAACAAAGTTACGAATCGCTTCCAGGTCCCCTGTCAGCCTTGACATCAAATCCCCTGTTTTTGCCGTATCATAGTAGCGGAATGATAAAAATTGTAATTTTTCATAACAAGCATTTCGTAACCGATAAGCAAGGAAATTACCGAGTCTCCCGCCAAAAAAACCGTGCAAAAACTGCAATAAAGCTTTCACGACAACAACGGATACGGCCGTTATTGCAATCCATAATACATCTCCATAATTTCCTGGTTTAATTACATCATCAATTAACTTCCTCAAGAGCTGAGGATACACGAGCCCAAGCGCCGTAGCGGCTGCCAGACACAGTATGGACAGGATCAAATAATTAAGCCTTTCCCTGTAAAATCCTCGAAGTTGCCTTAGTACGTCCATGTATTTCCCTCCCAGTAGAACAATCATGTTGTATTTTATTTGATTTCCTTAATCTATTCTGTGATGTTGCGGTTATTCGCAGATAAAGTAAGATTCAAGGAGTGAAGCCGTTCCATCACGATTCCCCACGATTCTTCTCCTTCTGGAGAAAGTGTAAGATTGCCAATACCTGATTCCCATTCATCCCACTGTGATTCTAAAGATCGTGTCAGCGCAAACAACCTTGTTGCCGTCTCCTCACAATACAAGTTAATCAAGCTCTGGCTTGCCTCCTCCACAACCTCTTTAACTTTAATCTCGAGTGAGGACTCTACGGCTTCACGAAGTCTTTGCTTACCACCTCCCTCAAAGAAAGCCTTAGGATTCTTGAAATAAGTCCAGTAAGCACTCGGATCGAGTACCTGTGAAAGCCATCCTTCCTTCGCCTCAGGAGATGTCCAAGTGACAGCAAGATGAGTAACAAAAGTCGGAATGATATCCATTTTCCCCTTTAAGTCATCCAACCAGGCGTTATATACCACGTTGAGCAAAGTATCACATTTCTTCTCCATTCTCAGCGAGGTAACCTGAATTTCTCGTTCCAATTCCAGAGATAACCCAGCCAGCCAACCATGGAATGTTGAAGTAAACTTCCGCTTTATATCACTGCCATCATCCTGGAGTAATGTGGGGTGGAAATATTCAAGTAACAGATCACCTGCTAGGAAACGCAGTCTTTGCCGAGCATGATACAGCAGTTCTTCTACTTCTTGGCGTATCTCCATATCGCAAGTCATTTGCGATAAAGCACCCAACTCAGTTACAAAGCTCTTACGGCTCTCTTGAAGCCGTTCTAGAAGAATTTCTCGCTCCTCCTTACTTTGTGTCAAGGTAGCTGTCCACTGCACTACACGGTCCATTAGCACACTGAATTCTCTTTGCGCCGCATCCAAGGCGAGGCCAGCAGAATCTTGACCTATGAATTCAAAGAATGCAGTCTCAAACTTTGCAAACCCTGAAGTAGAATCTAAAGCCCCTCCATTTACACTTCTGGATTCCAGAGCCATCTGGCTTGAAACAGCATGAATTTGCGGTGATTCGATACCTACTCCACGAAGTCCATCCTTCACATAATCTATGACTTCATCAAGTTCCTGAGGTGTTGCGGCTAAATCAGCTGCATTCACAATGAAGAACATTTTATCTAATGCGAAACTCCCCTTCACTCTTCCAAGATGGGCTAGGAACTGACGATCCGCCCGGGAGAACGCATGATTGTAGTAAGTTACATATACGATAGCATCACTATTCTTCATATATTGAAAAGTCACATTCGTATGACGCGCGTGGATGGAGTCTGCACCTGGCGTATCTACAATGACCATCCCCTGATCTGTCAAAGGACAAGCGTAATACAATTGAATTTCAGCGACAAAGCAAGCCTTGTTCTCATCAGAAACATAGGAGACGAAACCCTCTAAACTAGCTATGTCCTGACCTCCTAAGCGAGAGACATATTCTGTCCAACCGGAAGCTGCTGCCTTTAGAAAGCTATAGTGGGCCCTTCCTAAAGGAGGCACATCACTGATCTTTAATTTGGACACTTGAGACAGCCAACTCTGTTCCTTCCATGTACCGAGCTGTAGTGATTCAAATGAATAGATCAGATCGCTCTTCATCGCTTCTATCGTCTTAAAAACAATCTTCGCCTGGCCATGCTGCATCCCATTCTGAGGTGCCATGATCACGTTGATTGCTGCCGTAGTTGGATGCGGTGATACAGGCAATATCTCCGATCCTAGCAAAGCATTAGCGAAGGAGGACTTACCCGCGCTGAACGCACCGAACAGCGCAACCGTAAACTTGCCACCGCGTAAGTGGACCGCGCGTGCTCGAAGTTCTTTGACCCCGGTGCCGAAGGCCGGGTACGGGGCAAGTACCTCAGCTGCGGCTTCCAGCACTTCGGCCGCAGCCGCTAATCGCTGCTGGCCGTGCATGGCCGCGGCTGGCGCTGCCGGCGCAAGCGCGTGCGACGCTTGCGGGCTTGTTGCCGCAGCTGCGGCAACGGCTAGCGCCTCCGGCGCCGGGGCCGCCGTGCGCGGCGCGGCCAGCGCAGGCGGTTCCCCCACCTCCGGCAGGGTGCCGGGGGTGAGGGCCGGGGCTGCGCCGAGCAGCGCATGCAGCTGCGCAGCGCGCTCCTTGGCGGCAGCGTCAAGCGCGTGCCACCGCGTCGCCGCTTTAGATCGCGCAAGCAATGCGGCGCGCTGAGCGGCCAGGTCCTGCGCCGTAGTAGCTACGCGCGGCGCAAGTTCCTCCGCAAGCAGCCGCTCGGCTACCGCGAGCGCAGCGCGGCGATAGCGCCCGGCAATGCCGGCTGCTACATCTGCTGCATAACGCAGCGTGTACTGCCCAGAGAGCAGCGCACCCTCTTGGGCCGGGCCTGCGATCCATTCCTCTTCCGCTTGCGGCAACGCTGCATCCATCACGGATTCCCATTCCGTGCTCCAAAGATCATGGCTTCTTCCAAATTTGCGAAGTAAATCTCGAACATGCCAGTCAACCTGTGCAGATGTTCCCTCCTGCAGCTTGGACAAAAAATCATCCCGTCTTCGATCTTTCTCTCTTTGTGTCTTACCACCACTAAACAATAGTCCCGTCTTAAAGTTACTTTCGCGACTAGCTAAATAAAGTTCCCCTGCCTCCCGAAGCGAAGGGGTCATAATATGTACACTTCCGAGCAGTCGATCCAGATCTTTGGTAAACTCCCTGCGCGATGCCTCCAACAAGTTATCGTTTGATTCTATCCTAGCCTCCAGAGCAGTTAAATCCATTTGCAGCGCCTCAAGAACCTCAACACCACCAACTTCCGACAGTAAATCCTCCCTCTCATCTTCTTCAGCTATTTCGCAACGCTTCAAGAAGCTTTCCGCCCCATGGTGAATAGAACAAGCGATACTGTAATGTAGTAATAACTTTCGTTCAATTAATAAATTCGTAATACACGCTCTTAATTGCGACAACATATTTAAAGGATGATTGAGATCTTTCAATGAAATATACAAAACACCTGTAGGGACTATCCCCCACAATTCGAAAGCCTGTTCAACAGATTCCCTGTAAGTTTCAAATGATACTTCCTGCTCACGGTGCTTATCGATCTGGTTGATGACCAAATAGAGTGGTTTACCCCAGTCCGCCAACATTTTGGCAAATGAAAGATTACTCTCTGACAGCACATGATTATAATCCATTACGTAAAACACGACATCACCCAAATGCAGGGCTGAATTCGTAACTTGCGCATGAGCGGCATCACCTGAATCAACACCAGGAGTATCCAATAGGACACCATGTTCACCTAACAGTGGGATGTCGTCCCATAGCTTAATCATTGAATATGTATCTCCATCCCGGCAATACTTCTCTAAATCGCCTAACTGGGTTGAGACTATTCGCTCACCTTCATCTCTCTCCCCTCTTACTGGGGTTAATTGAACTTGAGGTAGACCATGACGGAGCGCGGAGACATTCGCAGTTGTAGGAATCGGCGCTGACGGTAAGACGTCTTTCCCACACAATGAGTTAATTAGACTTGATTTCCCAGCCGAGAAATGACCGCAGAAGGATAGTGTCAATTCACCCGCAGACAACTTCTTCTGTAGATCATCTATTTCCCGCCAAGCTGTGTCATCTCCACACTGGTTGTACAATTCACTAAGCTGGTCGAGCAGCATCTGCAATGAATGATCTTGACTATCTGTAATCGTTTTCATCGAATATTCTCCTCCTCCCTTGCTACTACGGTGAAATGCGGCACGAAAGTTTGCATATGTATTTTCTATTTAATTCTTCAGGAAATACAATCATTCTACATTACCTTGGAGATACATGGAAGGGTTCTGAGACAATTCGTTCAAACAAAAAAATAGACAAAAAAAATAACCAGTCCTCGGAAGCACATCCCAGGAACTGGTTATTTTTCGAATATTACATCAACGCTGCTTCAGCTTTATCAGCTTCTGATGGAATCAATATTTCAAACACTTTACCATGCTGTAAAATAGTGATGCCTCTAGATTTATCCTTCATGACGACAACTTCTGGTTTAACAGCCATCCGCTCCAAATAATGCTCAGGCACATCGCCGGAATCGCTGACGGTAAGACCATCAATCTCGCGCTCATCGTTCTCCTGCAATTCAATTTCAATCACTTTTTCGAAAACATCCGAAAATAGTTCAAAGTTATCAGTGTATACGGAAATGCATTTCATGGAATCTCATCCTCTACTATCGTTATCTTTTTTTGTCACGCTTCTCTATCTTTTCTGACTTGTGACCTTTTCATACGCTTTTTGCCTTCGCGGCAAACATCAAGCAACGGACAGATCTGACACTGTGGGTTTTGTGCCTTACAGTGATATCTGCCGAAAAAAATAAGCCGATGATGTGTAAGCGTCCATTCTTCCTTCGGGATCCGCTTCATCAATTTCTTCTCGACTTCTAATACGGTATCGTTCCAACCCGCAAGTCCCAGCCGCTTACTCACCCGTTCCACATGAGTGTCTACAGCGATTGCCGGAACACCAAATGCATTGGAAACAACAACGTTGGCCGTTTTACGTCCAATACCCGGTAACAATACCAACTTATCATGCTCACTTGGAATGTCACCTCCATATTCCTCGATCAGTATCATACACATTTTCTGTATATGCTTGGCCTTACTGCGAAACAGACCGATACGACGAATATCTTGCTCTAACTCTTCCAACGGGACGGAGACGTAGTCTTCTGGAGTTTTGTACTTTTGAAATAAATCCACCGTCACCTTATTCACAGTCGCATCGGTACATTGCGCAGACAACAGTACAGCAATCGTTAATTCGAAAGCATTACTATGCAACAATTCGCAATGTGCATCCGGGAACATTTCGCCTATACAATCCAAGATATGGCGGACATCCGCGGCATTCATGTCTCCACCCAACTTCCTTTAACGTATAAATAACCGCCTCAATCCGGGAAAAATCCCGCATCAAGACGGTTATTCCTACGAAAATGATTATTGTTTTTCGACCTCAACCAGTTTGTCACCGTTGAAATATAAAACAATTTTATCATTTTCCTTAAGAGATTGCACGGATAATGTCGTATCACCTTGATGAATATATGTTTCAGGTGTGACAGTGAACCTAAAATTGTTGTCTGACAGAGACGCTCTAATCACTAAAATCTCTTTATTATTCGCATCATATCTTGATACTTTACGCTCAAGTACCGTTAGTACATTAACTACTAGGCCACCATCGCTAGCCTTACGAACCTCTACATGATCCGAAGTTGTCAGACTAGTAATTCCCGTACTTACTGAGGTTCCGCGCAACACCTTTACTCCTCCGGAGAGTGAGAAGATTTCCGTACCACCACTATACGGTTTCAAGGTTAGATTAGAACCATCTACCGCTTGAATTTTACCTAGTGTTAACTTAACCACTTGAACTGCAACTGCAGTTTGACCATTAAAGGTTACATTGATCGTTTGTCCTGCTTCCAGATTGGAGAGCTTAATAACATTACCATTTTCGTCAAGCAATGTCGCCTGATTCACATAAAATTCACTACTTAGTCCATTTGACACAGCACGAATGCGGCTATTAGCTGTATTTACTGAAGATACTTCAAACTGAACCACCGATTTGATCGCAAGCGTCTGTAACGTATCCTGATTAGCACTCAGAATGACTGTTACTGGATCGCCAAGTTTGATATCATTGACAGTTGCATTACTCTTACCAAATAGTTCGATTGATGGTTGCGAACCTTGATAAGGTACAGCTACAGTCTTCCCATCGGCCAACTGAACTGTAATAATTTTCGTTGTCGTATTGGCTGCTAAAAATGTTCCTTCATATTTGTAAATCACCTGTAAAGACAACACTCGGTCCCCAATATGAGTAATATTGATCTTCCGGTCCTTAGTCAAAAGTGATTCAATACCTGAAAGAGTTGGTGCAGTGGAGTTGTAGTCCAATTTAGATTTATCATTTACTACAAAAACATGTGGCTTTTTAGCCGAGTCCAGAACCGTTAGCGTCTTTGACTTTGAGTCATAATTAACAACTGCAGCATCCGAGAGCACTTCGGACTGACGTCCCTGTACAACAATTTGGGTTACCCGTTCTTGTGGATCCAGTGTCAATTCCACTTTATCCCCACCGTTCAAATCGGCGATCAAATCCGCCAATGTCGCATCATTAATTCCATTGATGACAACCTTCGGCTTCTCAACCAACAATTTCACTTCAGGGTATCCACTGGCATTCTTATAAGATAAGAGAGAATTGCCTTCAACACTAATCAAAGTTCCTGTAACCGTACGTTCCACGCCTTGAGAAACTTCGATCGAATCCAGTACGTTATTCTTAACTACATAACTCACAGCCATATCCGCCTTCAATTCACCAAGGGTAAGAATCTGACTTTGATACCGCACAATTGTTCCGGCTGCGCTGTCATCGAACTTAAATGTTTCTGTGTTACCAGAAGCATCTTTGATACTCAGTGTTTTATCCGTAACATTTACGCTACTTATAGTACCTTTACCACTTTTGTTCACAATAGCTGATTTCACTTGAACGATAATCGGCTTATTAGCCCCTGAATAAGTTTCGCGTTGAACTACAAGCGTACTATCCGGTGTAAGGCTCTCCGCCTTAATGGCATTACCGTTCTGATCCATGAATGCCGTATTATCATCGTAAGTATAGGTAACAGAATCATTGTTTACCAATAACAACATACGGTTACCACTCAACATCCGTAACAAGGTACCTTCCGTACTCTCAAGCTGCGCCTTAGCATCTACCACTTCAACATAAACAGCAGAACCTACTTTATCGACAATTAATACTTTCGTATATGGCTTCAGTTCAGCTTTCGTCGCCTTAAGCTCTGAGTCCTTCGTGAAATATACGCTGCGGTTATCTAGTGTAAATGACTTCATCTTACCGTTCGCTGTCAGAGTAACTTTACTATCTGTCAACTCCGTCACGATGCCTTCATAAACATTACTATAACCTGGATTAAAGTGATCTCCTCCACGGCTTAGAAACGTAGCGATCTGCGCTCTTGTAACCTTACCGAGTGGATCGAATTTGTTGCCTTCGACACCTTTAGTGATATCCAGTTGGACCGCTACATTAACGTAACCGCGCGCTGATGCTGTAATCTTATCATGATCCGCAAATCCGGTAGCTTGACCAGCTGAAGCTTTTGCCTCTGTTTCCTTACCTAAAGCACGCACCAGAATTTTTGCTATCCATTCACGCGATGCCTTTTTCTCACCCCAAGATTCCTTAGCGCCTGTAGCTGCAATTTCTTCACTCTTATTAATCAGATTTTGCGATACAGCAAGTTCCAAATAAGGTTTGAAATACTTACTTACTGTAAGTTCAGTAGGCGAGCCCTCACCATTACCTAATTTTGAATCTAAGTTCATGAAACGAATCGCCATTGTGATCGCTTCCTGTTGAGTTACACTATCACTTGGGCGGAATTTACCAGCATCTCCTAAGATGATTCCTTCAGCCGCAAGTTTATAAATATGCTTTTCTGCCCAGAATCCGTCTTTAACATCACTGAATATCGATACAGCCGCAACACTTTGAGCCGTAGGAGTAGTAGCTTGATCAGCAAATACCGCTGCACCGCCACTAAGGCACATAGCCGTAACGAGCATGGTAGAAACTGCTTTTTTCGTATTTCGTGTAAAGCTGCGTTTAAATGATGACATTATTTTCTCTCCTTTTAAAAAAATGGTCCCTACCATATTCGACGGTAAGGGACCTCTTTCCTCTAATTTTCCTTAATTTCTTGTCATCGGATGCTCAAGCTCTTCATGACCCATTAAACTTTCCACTTGGGTTCCATCAACTAGGAGTTCAATCGACTTCACTTCGGAGAACTGAAACAAGGTTTGCTTCAATGAATCTAGAGCTAATGATTCTCCTCCTGCCCCAAGGCGTGCTTCATCCGGAAGTGTGATGTCCACTGTAAGTTCTCCGTTCTCAAACTTAACAGATTTGAACACTACCTTCTCCCAGAGAGCGAACAATTCTGTACTACTACTATTCTGGAGTGTTTTCAAAGCAGCTTCATACTTCTCAGTATCACTTGAATAAGAAATATCTTTGGAAACCTTCTTCAACTCTAACATCTGATCGTCGGTGTAATAAGAATCAATCGTTTTCGTCGTGCTATTATCCACAGGTTTATCTTGATTCTCTTGTGAATTTCCTGGTGATGCTGTAGTCGGATCGCTAACACCGTTATTTGTCGTACTATTTGTCGCATTCTCTGTAGCATTATCCGTAGCATTATTCTGAGAGTTACCAGGCGAAGCCTGCGGCTTCTGGCCACATCCTGCACTCAAGACCAACAAAAGAATCAACATCCCGGAAACCAAATACTTTTTGCTCATGATGACTCCTCCTTCGCGAAACATTTTATTGGATACCAAGGTATTCCTTGATACCCTTTACAATGCCTTCAGCTACATTGTTCTGGAAAGATTCAGTAAATAAGATTGCATCATCTTTAGGGTTGCTTAAGTAACCACATTCCAGAAGGACAGCAGGCATCGTCGTTTCCCGTGTAACATGCAAACTCTTGGTCCGAACCTTGCGATCCGTAAGTCCTGAAGACGCAACCAGATACTTATGCATTACATTTGCCAGTGCAAGACTTTCTTTACGCGTGTAGTACGTTTCAACGCCACTAGCTGTAGCAGAACCAGCATTTGCATGAATAGAAATAAAGATGTCTGCATTCATATCCTCTGCGATCTTCACCCGATCCTTCAGCGATGGATACGTATCACCACTACGTGTAAGAACGTAGTCAAATTGGGTCTCTTTCTTAAGCAGTTGTTCCACTTTCAAGGTAACCGCTAGGTTGAAATCTTTCTCTTTCTTCTTCGTTACACTGATGGCTCCCGGATCGCTTCCTCCGTGGCCTGCGTCAATAACAACCAACTTTCTACCGCTACTGGTAGAATCACTATTTAGATCGATAATGACAAGACCATCATTATCATTGGTCAACTTATAGTTTTGAGCTTGATTCAAATCTATAACGAATCTAATAGTCGATGGACTGTTACTGTACAATGAATAACGAATCTTGGAAACAGCAGGATAACCTTCCACGTCTAAATACCCATTTTTATCAGAATCTAGTATGTTTGAGAATGTATCCGCAAACTTCGTATTAGGTATATCAATTACGATCCGCTCGGGTCCTGATATTTTGAATATATTCGGTGTTACATTCTTATCCGTAGCAATCATAAGTTTGTTGTCACTAAAACTTATACCACCTATGGATGCCAAATTTTCATCGGTTACCGGTGGAGTTGTAGGAGGAGTCGGTTCCGTCGTTCCGCCGTTACCTGGATCAACATCCCCTCCCGAATTATTGTCACCTGGGGTAACTAAATATGCAGTTTTCGCCGCATTATCCCAATGAACTGTTAATCCAAATTGCTCGCCAATAAAGCGAAGTGGAACGAGCGTAGTATCACTTTTCAGGATCGGTGCAACCAATAAATTCATTTTATTGCCGTTTACTGTTGCCGTTTTCTCACCCACAACCAGCTTCAGCGTTGTATCAGCTTGCTTTATGGTTACCGTGCGCGTTACTTTCTCCCAGTTGACGTTAAATCCTAGCTCCTCCACGACGACACGAATTGGTATCATGATATTACCATTCACATTTTGAACTTCACCGTTCTTAGGCAAGTTCAGCGCCTTTCCATCCAGGTAAATGTTTGTACTGCCAGCAGCATGTCCCAGTCCCGGAAAAGCAAACATACAAATCAACATAAACAACATTAGACCAGTTTTTTTCATTCACACCCCTACCATCCTAGTATTTTTGTCTGACGAGAAGAAGGATGTTTTTGCTATCTTCGACATTGCCAGACGACATATTAGACGTATGGGTCCTTTAAAAGTTGCGTAATTATGCCAATTTCGTTGAAATAGTTACAATTTTATAATAAATTAAATAAACCATCTCCAGCCGAAGCGTTGAGATGGTTTATTCTTGATTACTATTTAGTCATCGGATGCTCAAGTTCAACATGCCCCATTAAACTGTCCAATTTATCTCCGTTAACCGTTAATTCCAACTTCTTCACTTCTTCAAATTGGAAGAACGTTGCCTTTAGCGCATCGATCGCAAGTGATTCGCCGCCCGAACCAAGCCGTGCTTCATCAGGTAACTGAATATCAACCGTTACTTCACCATCCGCAAACGAAGCCGTGTTCAATATTACTTTCTCCCATAATGATATTACACCGCTACCGCTGACTTTCTGTAAAGCTTTGAACGCTTCACTATATTTGGAATTCGGATTAGCATCCTCTACCGTGATCTCTTGTTCCATCTCTTTCAAATCCATGATGTCGTCATCCGTATAATACACTTTAATCTTTAACACCTGAGGTACGGGAGCTACAACTTGTTCACTCTGACCCCCATTCGATGATCCTTGACTAGAATCTGGCTGGGCTGATGGTTGAGGCTCTTGTTCATTTACTATCTTGTCCGGTAATTGTTCATTTCCCTCAGAACTCGCTAGAGGCTTCTGTCCGCAACCGACTGCGGTTATCATCATAAGAACTAAAATTAATGTTATTCCTATTTTTTTCATTCCGTATAACCCCCTCTTGGTCTATCATTGTTGCCTGTCTTATTTATTATAGGCCAAAATATTCTTTAATTCCTGCTACAATCCCAGCAGCAATACGATCTTGAGCAATCGGATCAAACAAGACGGCCTCATCAAATGAGTTACTTAAGTAACCAGATTCTAAAAGCACTGCTGGCATCGTTGTTTCACGGGTAACGAGTAGATTCTTTTGACGAACCTTGCGATCATTAAGTCCTGTTGCCTGTACTAAGTGCTTATGAATCACATTTGCAAGGGCTATACTGTCCTCACGTGTATAATACGTTTCTGTACCACTAGGATTGGTTTTAACTGATTTATCCACACTATTAGCATGTATAGAAACAAAAATATCCGCCTTTATACTATTGGCTAAATTAGGCCGATTCTTGAGCGTTAAGGTCGTATCATCACTACGATTCATGACAGCGGTAATGTTAGGCTCTAATTTCAACAGTGCTTCTACCTTCAGAGCTATCGCTAGGTTAAAGTCTTTCTCCAGTCTGGTAGGACTACTTGTACCCGGATCAGACCCACCGTGTCCGGCATCAATCAATACCACACGTGTTCCGTTAGATTCCGTTGGCAGGTTAGGGCTAGTAGATTGTCCTGCTAAATCTATGATTACCAAACCATCACCAGCATTTGTAATCGCAAATTGGCTACTGGAGTTCAGATCAATTACAAATCTAATCGTAGAAGTAGTACTGTCGAATAATGAATAGCGTATTTTTGAAACTGCTGGGTTATCTGTTACAAGAAGTTCCCCTTTATTTGCTGAGTCCAGTGCAAAGGTCTCACCAAAAGAAGCCATAGGTATATCTACCACAATTCGATCAGGTCCAAACATAGCGAATGCATTCGGTTGAACCGCACGATCAACTGCAATCATCAATTTATTGTCTGAGAAACTTACTCCATTAATATGGGCAGTTGTCTCAGTTATGTATCCATTCCCTTGTTCTTGTTCAGGATTATTCACCATAGTTTCGCCGCTATCGGATGGAAGGGATGTCCCCTTTCCTGGCAGGATTTCTCCGGCCGCTCCACCTTCAGGACTATATAAATATGCAGACTTCTCTTTATTATCCCAGCTCACTTTAAGGCCCATCGATTCGCTGACGAAACGTAAAGGGACCATCGTTGTGTTATTCAACAAGAAAGGCGCAGCCGCTAGTGTGACACTCTGGTCACCAACTAATGCCTGGTCCTTATCGATTAATAGTTTAAGCTCCGTATCACCTTGCTTAATCGTCACAGTTCCGCTTGCCTTCTCCCAGCCCACATCATATCCCAGGCCTTCGACAATGACACGGATAGGGACCATAACGCTCCCTTTAACATTACCTGCCTGAGCATTACTAGGCTGAGACAGTTCCAGACCGTCCAAGTAAATGTGAGTATCCGCAGAAGCCGCAAATCCTAAGCGCGGAAAAGCTAACAAAAAAACAATTAGTGTCAAGAAAAAACCGATTTTCTTCATCATCATACTCCTATCATTCTTGTAATTTACCGGATGATGACCGGCATACTCAGCAATTTCGACAACACAGCTCATTCTAATCTATTAAACGCTTCCAACGGACAAAATGTTGCTAATTACTTCCATAGTATCAGAAAATAGAACTTTCTCATAGCCTTATATCTTCATAGAAAGACAAAGTAAGACAATAGGGCTAATTTCACCTTATCGTCTTACTCAATAATGTTCTATACATAGTAAATACAGCCTAGATAGTTTTAAACTATAGTTCAATATTTCCCAGAAATTCTCTTAAATTAAATCTAGGACAGATTCATCTCAGAAAAATTCGGAATGAGAATTAGGGTACCTTTCCCGATGGGAGTACCAATATCTGGTGACTTGGATGCAGCGATTCCAATCGTTTGAACACTAGTAACTCCAAATGCAAATTCGGAATGAGGCTCTACATCGATTGTAGTAATTGTTGCATTCACTAGCGTTACAATTAATTGAAGTAGTCTATCTCCTTCATTTTTCAGATGAATTAATAAGTTGATCCCTATCGGATTTTCCTCTACAAAATAACCTCTAGTACTCCCAACTACCTGCTCAAAGTGCAATTCCGCATGTTTCATTTCTGTCTACCTCCTTCTGAAATCAGATACTATATAGTATTTGATTTCAGCCAATCTTCTACTAGCTTTCGACTATAAAAATAGAACTAGACGTAGGCGACAAAAAAGCCCATCTAGCTCACTTAGAATAAGTGAACTAGATGGGCTTGATTTTACTATAAAGCTAGATTAAGCAGACACCACATTAGCGGCTCTCTTTTGCTCATATGCTGTGATCAGGTCCTCATGTTGAAGCGTAAGACCGATATCATCCAAACCTTGCAATAGGAATTGACGACGATGCTCGTCTAGGTCGAATGCGATACTCAGACCGTATTGATCAGTCAATACTTTATTCTCCAGATCCACTGTCAATTGATATCCATCGTGTTCAGCTGTACGTTGGAACAAATCTTCCACTTGCTCCTCCGATAAGACGATCGGTAGAATACCATTCTTGAAGCAGTTGTTATAGAAAATGTCCGCATAGGACGGTGCAATAACACAACGGAATCCATAATCCAAAATGGCCCAAGGTGCATGCTCACGCGAAGATCCGCAACCAAAGTTAACACGTGAGACGAGCACTGATGCTCCTTCGTAACGTGGTTTATTCAGTTCAAACTCAGGATTTACATTGCCTTCGGTGTCGAAACGCCATTCATAGAACAAGAATTGTCCAAATCCAGTACGCTCAATACGTTTAAGAAATTGTTTAGGTATGATTGCATCGGTATCCACATTGACGCGGTCAACAGGGCCAACAATACCAGTAAGTGTTTTAAATTCTTCCATGGTTAATTCTCCTCTCTTCGCTTTGGTTAGCTTACGATCTCACTTTGGACATTCCAATCACGGACGTCTACAAAGCGCCCTTTAATCGCTGCTGCTGCAGCCATCGCAGGAGAGACGAGATGCGTTCTGCCTCCACGGCCTTGGCGACCCTCAAAGTTACGATTTGATGTAGATGCACAGCGTTGTCCTGGGTCTAGTACGTCAGGGTTCATCGCGAGACACATACTGCAACCAGCCTCACGCCATTCAAATCCAGCTTCAGTAAAGACTTTATCTAAGCCTTCTTCCTCTGCCTGAATCTTAACACGACCCGATCCAGGAACGACGATTGCCGTTACTTTCTCAGATACTTTATAGCCCTTAGCAATTTCTGCTGCAGCCCGTAGGTCCTCAATACGTCCATTTGTGCAAGAACCGATAAACACATAATCAATCTCAATGTCAGTCATCGGTGTTCCTGGTGTCAGACCCATATATTCTAGAGCTTTCTCAGCTGCTTTACGTTCATTGTCACTCTCAAAGTCTACCGGATTAGGTACAGTTGCATTGATGTTCGTTCCCATTCCTGGGCTTGTGCCCCAGGTTACTTGTGGTATCAGTGAATCTACATCGAATTCTACTACCCGATCAAACTGAGCACCCTCGTCTGTTGTAAGTTTTCTCCACTCTGCGACAGCAACATCAAATTGATCTCCTTGTGGCACATGCTGGCGACCACGTAGATATTCAAATGTTGTCTCATCCGGTGCGATCAAACCCGCTCTAGCTCCAGCTTCGATTGACATGTTGCAAACCGTCATCCGTTCTTCCATTGTCAGACCACGGATCGCTTCACCCGTATACTCAATAACGTAGCCCGTAGCGAAGTCAGTGCCATACTGTGCAATAAAACCAAGGATAAGGTCTTTAGCAGTTACTCCCGGTTTACGGTTGCCAATAAAGCGCACTTCCAGCGTTTTGGCCTTAGCCTGTTGTAGACATTGTGTAGCCATTACATGCTCAACTTCACTCGTACCAATCCCAAACGCCAATGCTCCAAACGCACCATGCGTTGATGTGTGGCTATCTCCACAAACAATCGTTTTACCTGGATGTGTCAGACCAAGCTCAGGTCCCATTACGTGTACAACACCTTGGTCAACTGTATCCAAATCATACAATGTTACACCAAATTCACGACAGTTTTGAGATAACGTATCAATTTGTTGTTTGGAGATAGGATCCTTAATGTTAAAGCGATCTTTCGTTGGTACATTATGATCCATAGTTGCAAATGTCAGTTCTGGACGACGTACTTTACGTCCGCTTAAACGCAAACCTTCAAATGCCTGTGGCGAAGTTACTTCGTGTACAAGATGCAAATCGATATACAAAATGCTAGGTTTGCTTTCTTCCTGAAAAATCACATGATTGTTCCAAATTTTCTCATACATTGTCTGTTGTTTACTCATTAATAATCACCCCACTGAAGGATTCGACGAACATGGACGAAGCGCTGTAAATAAGTAGCAATACGCTTCGATTAATGAAACTACTATATCATGATTCATGTCATGTTAGAAATACATAAATACAATCAAATTGATAGGTAAAGACTATAAGCTCGATAATTAATACTCTATATTGGAAGACAAAGCCGGACGCAATCAGGAGATAGTTGCAGAAAGTACACCTATTAATGTGGTTAGGTAGACGACAGGTGAATAGATGTATAAAGTACAATTAAAAGAGCGGGATATGATGAAAAGTGGGGACTTTCCGGTATTTAGATGTAGGTTTAGAACTAGAATAAAAAGTGGACACCTCGATAAGAGAATTCGATAATGAAT